>NZ_JBEXNA010000003.1:299137-945713 GCF_040610875.1 Kribbella sp. NPDC003505
GGGGGGCCCCCGGGGGGGGGCGCCCCGAGGGGGGGGCGGGGGCCCCCCGCCCCGGCGGGGCCGCGCCGCCCGCGGGGGCCGCGGGCCCCCTCCCCCCCGCCCCCCCCCAGGCCGTCGGCCATCAGCGCGATGCTCGGCAGCTGCTCCTCGTTCAGCGGTACGTCGAGACGCGGCCGGGTCGCCGGTCCGACCAAGCTGAGGTAGTCGACGAGCAGGATCCGCGCCTCGGGGGATCGCTGCCTGGCCTGCTCGACCACGGCGGTCAGCGCATCCGTGACGGCCTGGTACGCCGCGTCGTCGGTGAGGTAGCTGACCCGCGCGCGGATCCGGTTCGCGACCCGGCGGCCGAGGATCGTCGCGGGTTTCGCGATCGTGTTCAGGAAACTCCCGCGCAGGAACCTGCCGACGTACTCGAGATCGTTGCCGCCGGCCGTGATCGTGACGAGCGCCGTCTCCGGCGTGAGCGCCTCCAGCTGCGGAGCCGCGTCGTCCTGCCGGGTGTCGAGCAGGTGCGCGGTCGTGGCGCCGGAGTACGAGACGTCGACCAGGTCGAGGCCGAGCTCACGCGCCACCAGGTGCGCGTAGTTGTTGCCCGAGCGGCCGGCCTGCGGGTGCTCGATCGGCCTGATCCCCGGGCCGGCCGCGAACGAGCTGCCGAGTGCCACGTATCGACTGCCGGAGGTGATCACCGCACCACGATAGATGATGGCCCCGACCTCTCCACCGGACGAAGGAACCCGGTGCCCGGCGGTACGGCATACTGCGTCGGTGACTGACGACGCCTTCGGTACGACGGGAATCCGCGAACGGGTGCTGGCCGGGTGGGCTGCGGCACCCGTACGGTTCCGCGAGGACGCCAACGCCGAGGAGGAGCTCGCCCTCGGCGGGTACGTCGACCGGCTGGTCGTCGAGCTGGCCCAGAACGCCGCCGACGCGGCCGCTCGCGCCGGCGTTCCCGGCCGCGTCCTGTACGAGTTCCGCGACAACACCCTCGTCGTGGCCAACACCGGCGCTCCGCTCGACGCAGCAGGCGTCGAGTCGCTCGCAACCCTGCGCGCGTCGGCAAAGCGCGCGGTGCTGACAAACGGGCCGGACGACGCGGGGGAGCCCGTGGGGCGGTTCGGGGTCGGGTTCTCTGCCGTGCTGGCGGTGACGGATGAGCCGGTGGTGCTGTCCCGGACCGGCGGTGTGCGGTTCTCGAAGGCGGACACCGCGGCGGCGATCACCGACCTCGGCAACGCGTCCCTCGACACCGAACTCCGCCGTCGCGACGGACAGGTTCCGGTTCTGCGGTTGCCGTTCGCGACCGACGGCGAAGCGCCTGCCGGGTACGACACCGCCGTCATCCTCCCGCTCCGCGACGAGGCCGCGGCGGCCATGGTCCGCCGCCTGCTCGCCGACGCCGACGATGCCCTCCTCCTCGCTCTCCCCGGGCTGGAACGCATCGAGATCGAGACCGACGACGGCCGCCGGATCCTCGAGAACGTCAATGCCCGCTGGCATGTCCACCGCACCGCCGGCACTCTCGACCCGGCTCTTCTCGCCGACCGGCCCACCGAAGAACGGAGCCGACCGAACTGGTCCGTCGTCTGGGCCCTCCCACGCGAACCGCTCACCGAACTGCCCGGAATCGTCCACGCACCCACCCCGACCGACGAGCCGTTGGCACTACCAGCGTTGCTGTTGGCAACCTTCCCGCTCGACTCCACCCGGCGGCACGTGGCGAAGGGCCCGCTGACGGATCGGCTCGTCCAGGAGGCGGCGACAGCGTACGCACAACTGCTGCAGGAGCGAGCCGCGGAGGGCGACGACGTCCTGCGGCTCGTGCCCACCGGTCTCGCGGCGGGTGCGCTCGATCGAATGCTCCGCGACGAGATCCTGGTAACGCTGCCCCGGACCCCGATGCTCCAGGGCGTCGCCGGCGCCGTGCTGCGACCGTCGGAGGCGGTGCTGGTGGAGGGCGCCGACGAGGCGTTCAACGCCGTCCTCGCGCCGCTCGTCCCGGGGCTGATCCACGCGCGCCGTGAGGACCGGATCGCGCTGGATGCCCTGCAGGTAAGGCGTCTCGAGCTCGCAGAGGTGGTGGACCAACTCGGGGGAGACGAGCCGCCGGACTGGTGGCGCGCACTCTACGCCAGCCTCGCCACGATGACTACCGACCCGCTGATCCGCGAATCGCTCGGCACCGTCCCGGTTCCGCTCGCCGACGGCCGGCTCGTCCGCGGCGCCCGCGGACTGCTGCTGCCCGGCCCCGAGATCCCGGTCGGCACGCTCGCCGCCTTCGGTGCGTACGGCGTCCGCGTCGTGCACCCGGACGCCGTCGACCCGGTCCTCGAACGTCTCGGCGCGATCCCCGCGACACCACGCTCGCTCCTCGAGGACGGCGCGGTCCGGGCCGCGGTCGAGCACTCCGCCGACGCCGACGATCCGGACGCGATCGCCGACGCCGTCCTCCGCCTGATCGCCGCCGACCCGGCGCAGGCCGACGGACTCTGGTGGCTGTCCGATCTCGTCCTGCGCGCCGCCGACGGCGACCTCGTGCCCGCGAACGCCTTGGTGGTCGAGGGTTCCGACGCGCACGCGGTCCTCGACGCCGAGGAGGTCGCACCGATCGCGCGCGACGTCCTCGACCGCTACGGACTGCCCGCGCTGCAGGCCGTCGGTGTCCTCGCGTCGCTCGGTGTGGTGGCCGCGTCCGACGTCACGCTCGACCGGTTGCCCGAGGCCCTCCAGGATCTCGACGGCATCGAGGACTGGGCGTACGACGTCGCCCCGGACGGATCCCGCTTCGGTGCGACCGTCGGCGAACTCGAGGCGATCCGCGACCTGGACTGGATCACCGAGGAGAGCTGGCCGAAAGTCCTTCAGCTGCTGGGATCCGACCCCGCGCTGCGCCGCGCGCTCGTCACGCAGGTTCGGGTCGTCGGCCCGGACGACCGGCCGCTCGGCGTACCCTCGTACGCGGCCTGGTGGATCCGTGAGCACGTCCTGCTCGACGACGGCGAACCGCTGGCCGGACGGGCAGACCCCGAAGCCGAACCGGTGCTCGCGACCTTCCTCGACCCAGCGCCCGCCTGGACCGCCGGGCTCGATCCCGAGGTCCGGACGGCGGCCGGCCTGGTCCGTGACGTCACCGACCTCGACGCCGACGGCCTCGCGCTGGTGCTCGACCGGCTGGCGGACCCCGAGCGCGAGGTGGACGAGGCGTCGATCCTGCGGCTGTGGAACCGGCTCGGCACGCTCGCGCTGTTCCCCGGCGACGCCCCGGCCCGGGTCCGGGTGCTCGACGCCGACGGGACGACCCGGGTGACCGACGCGGAGCACGCCGTGGTGGTCGACGGTCCGATGTGGGTCCAGCGGGAGGACCTCGGCGGGTTCGTGATCGGATCCGGCGCGGCGGCGGACGGGCTCAGCGACCTGTTCGACGTACCGCTCGCCCAGGAAGTTGCCGAAGGCAATCTTGACGCCGCCGGGACGGAGGCCGACGTCCCGGCGCTGGTCGGCGAGTTGGTGCCCGAGGTGCCGGCGACTTGGTGGGAGCACGAGGAGCTCACCGTCGACGGTATCGAGGTGTCGTGGTGGGTGGACGCCAACGGCGCCCCGCACGCGGCTACCTTCGACGGGCTGGCGAAGGCCCTTGCCTGGGCCGCCGGGCGCTGGGACCGGCGACATGTGATCCGCGCGGTTCTCAACGAACCGGACCGATCCGTGGAACTTCTGGTCGACGCCGTCTACGACTGACCGGATCCGGACGCGGGGCCTGAAAATACACTCCGCGTGACCGTCGCTGGAAGCGTTTCCGCGTACGGCGTCACTCAGAGCGAGCCAACGTTGTCATGGGTTGGTATATCGACTGATCTGCGGATATAACCTCACGGTTTCAACGTGGGAATGAACTCTTGCCAACGTTGTCAGGCCTACTTATAGTCCGTGGCACCTCTCGGTCGGTGATCAGCTCGTCCGCGCAACGGAAACGGAGGTGACTTTCGTCATGAACGAAGCACCGCGGCCCCAGTTCGAAGACGTCAACGACGTCGTCCGCTATCAACTGAGTCGGCGAAGCCTGGTCGGAGGAGGTGCCGCGGCCGCGATGACCGCCTTCCTGGCGGCCTGCTCCGGCGGTGGCTCCTCGTACTCCGACAAGCCGGCGAACAACAACAAGCCCGTCGCCACCAAGTCGATCCAGATCGGCAAGGCCAACATCCCGGTGCCGCGGGACCAGGCGGTCATCGTGGGCCAGGTCGAGTACACGGTTTTCGACAGCTTCAACGGGATGATCCCGAACGGCTCGCCCGGCGGCGCCGGCGTCGAACTCAGCACCGAGCCGCTGTTCTACCTCAGCTTCGCCACCGGCGAGATGAAGCCGTGGCTGGCCACCGAGTACAAGTACAACGACGACTTCACCGAGGTCACGTTCAAGTTCGACCCGAAGGCGCACTGGAACGACGGCAAGCCGCTCGGCGCCGCCGACTTCAAGTTCACGATCATGCTGCTGAAGGACCGGCCGGACCTGTTCGGCGGCGGCGGTGAGCTGAAGGAGTTCGTCAAGGCCATCGACGTTCCGGACCCGCAGACCGCGGTCGTCAAGCTGCTCAAGCCGACGCCCCGGTTCCACTACAACTTCATCTCCGCGATCGCCGGTCCGCCGCTCGGCATCATGCCCGAGCACATCTGGAAGACCCAGGACCCGACCAAGTACAAGGACAACCCGCCGGTGCACAGCGGGCCGTACAAGCTCAAGCAGGCGATCCGCAACCAGAAGATGTTCGTCTGGGAGAAGGACCCGAACTACTGGAACAAGGACAAGCTCGACGTCAAGCCGCAGTACGTCGTCTTCCAGAGCACGTCGAAGCAGCTCGACCAGGCGTCACTGGCGTTCGAGCGCGCGGAGTTCGACGTCGGCTCGATCGACGAGCAGCACGCCAAGCAGCTGCGCAACACCGGCTACCCGGCCCTGCAGACCACCCAGTTCCACGACCCGAACCCGCGGGTGATGTGGCTGAACTGCGACCCGGCCCGGGGCGTGATCTCGGAGCCGAAGATGCGCTGGGCGATCAACTACTGCCTGGACCGGGAGAAGATCGGCAAGTCCATCTGGCCCGTTCCGGTGCCGCCGGCGCAGTACCCGTGGGCGGACTACCCGACCAACGACAAGTGGAAGGACGACGAGATCGCGAACAAGTACAAGTTCGAGTTCTCGCCCGAGAAGGCCACCCAGTTGCTCGACGAGATCGCCCCGAAGAACGCCGCCGGCAAGCGGACGTACAAGGGCAAGGAGATCAACCTCGAGATCATCACGCCGTCGCCGGTCGACGGTGGTGAGTACGCGATCGCGAACGTGCTGAAGACCGAGCTCGCGAAGGTCGGCGTGCCGGCCACGCTGCGCAGCCTGGCCGGCAACGTGCACGACGAGAAGTTCCAGCGCGGCGAGTACGACATCGACGCCAGCTGGGCCGGGATCGCGATCGACCCCGAGCAGTTGTACACCGACTGGACCAGCGACAAGTACCAGCCGATCGGCAAGAACGCGGCCGGTAAGAACAAGCTGCGGTTCCGGAACGCGAAGTTCGACGAGGTCTCCAAGAAGCTGGCCGGGCTCGACCCGGAGAGCGAAGAGGCCAAGCCGCTGCTGAAGGAGGCGCTGGAGATCTACTTCCAGGAACTCCCGATGCTGTCGGTGATCCAGACCGGCTACCCGTCGTACTTCAACACCACCTTCTGGAAGGGCTGGCCGACCGACGACGACCTCTACGAGGTGCCGCTGAACTGGTGGCAGCACTTCATCTTCGTCCTCGGCAAGATCGAGCCCACCGGGCAGAAGGGCCCGGCGTGACGGCGGAAGCCCCGCCGGTGGTAGCTGTCGACAAGAGCCAGGACTCCGCACCCCGCTCGGGGGTGCGGGCCTGGCTGTCGCGGCATCCGCTGGCGGCGTATGCCCTGCGCAGGCTCGGGTTGTACGTGGTCGAGCTGTGGGGCGCCCTCACCATCGCGTTCTTCTTCTTCCGGCTGATGCCGGGTGACCCGATCAACACCCTGATCCAGACGCTGCAGCAGAACTACATCTACAACCAGACGGCGAGTGCGGAGATCATCGCCCGCTACCGGCACGAGTTCGGCC
Organism: Kribbella sp. NPDC003505; assembly: GCF_040610875.1. Taxonomy (NCBI): domain Bacteria; kingdom Bacillati; phylum Actinomycetota; class Actinomycetes; order Propionibacteriales; family Kribbellaceae; genus Kribbella; species Kribbella sp. NPDC003505. The sequence goes on from NZ_JBEXNA010000003.1 coordinate 305,256, forward strand.
TGGACGGGAACCTGCTCACGCAGTACCTGACCTACATGCAGAAGCTGGTCCTGCACGGCGACCTCGGGCCGAGTCTGATCAACTACCCGACGCCGGCGCAGACCGTGATCCTGCGGGCGTTGCCCTGGACGATCGGCCTGCTCGGGATCTCGGCGGTGCTGGCCTGGATCCTCGGCGTCGTGATCGGCGCGATCGCCGGCTGGCGGCGCGGCAAGCTCGGCTCCGCGATCGCCACCAACCTGTCGATCGCGCTGTCGCACGTGCCGTACTTCTTCGTCGCGCTGATCCTGGTGTACATCTTCGCGTACTCGATGGGCGTGTTGCCTGCGAGATCGGCGTACGACTCCAACCTCAATCCCGGGATCACGCCGGAGTTCATCGGCAGCGTGCTCAAGTACGGACTGCTGCCCGGCCTGTCGATCGTGATCATCGGGACCTTCAGCTGGATCCTGTCCACCAGGATGCTGATGATCCCCGTGCTCGGCGAGGACTACCTGGTGTACGCCGAGGCGAAGGGCCTGAAGGGCTGGCGGATCCTGACCCGGTACGCGCTGCGCAACTGCTACCTGCCGCAGATCACCGCGTTCGGCATCTCGCTCGGCTTCATCTTCAACGGCAACGTGCTGGTCGAGCAGCTGTTCAACTACCCAGGTCTCGGGACCACGCTCGTCACGGCGATCCAGCAGCTCGACTTCAACACGATCCTCGGGGTCACCAACATCGCGATCTTCTCGGTGCTGACCGCCGTCCTGCTCCTCGACCTCCTGCTCCCGCTGCTCGACCCGCGGGTCAAGTACTGGAAGTGATGCCGATGAGAATCCTGACCGCGGTACTGCGGACGATCCGGAACAGCAGGCGCCTCGCGACCGGACTGGTGATCCTGGGGGCGCTGGTGCTGATCGCGCTGTTCAGCCCGCTGATCAGCAAGGCCGTCGGTGGCGGCCAGAACCCGATCGAGCTGGCGGCGTACGACAAGTGGCTGGTCCCCGGGCCCGATCACCTGCTCGGCACCGACCAGTTCGGCCGCGACGTGTTCGCGATGGTGGTGAAGGCGCTCTCGGTCTCGCTGCAGATCGGCGCGATCGCCGGTGTCATCTCGACGGTCGCGGGTGTGATCGTCGCGTTCGTCGCCGGGTACAAGGGCGGCTGGATCGACAACGTGCTCTCGACGTTCACCGGGATCCTGCTCGTCATCCCGACGTTCCCGCTGCTGATCGCGCTGTCGGCGTACGCGAAGAACGTCAGCCTGTTCCAGGTCGGCGTGATGATCTCGATCTTCTCCTGGCCGTTCGCGGCCAAGACGATCCGGTCCCAGGTGCTCAGCCTGCGCACCCGGCCGTACGTCGACCTGGCGCGGGTCAGCAAGGCGCGCGACCTGGAGATCATCGTCACCGAGCTGCTGCCGAACCTGCTGCCGTTCATCGGCGTCGGGTTCGCGTCGTCGGCGCTGGGCGCGATCTTCGGCCTGGTCGGCCTGGAGATCATCGGTCTCGGGCCGGGCGGCGTGATCGACCTGGGCCAGATCATCTTCAACGCGATCGGCACCGGTGCGCTGACGCTCGGAGCGTGGCCGATGTTCGTCGTACCGATCGCGCTGCTGACGCTGCTGTTCGCGGCGCTGAACATGGTGAACATCGGGTTGGAAGAGGTCTACAACCCGCGGCTGAGGGGAGTGGCCGGTGAGTGACGTGTCGGGGAACGTCCTGGAGGTCAAGGGACTCGAGGTCGCCTACTCCACGAACCGCGGCGACGTGCAGGCGGTCCGCGGGATCGATCTCGACGTCCGCCGCGGCGAGATCCTCGGGATCGCGGGGGAGTCGGGCAGCGGGAAGAGCACCCTCGCGGTCGCGCTGTTGCGGCTCCTGAAGGCGCCCGGCAAGGTGACGGGCGGTTCGGCGATGTTCCATCCGGCCGGCCGATCGCCGGTCGACCTGCTGAAGGTGCAGGGCGAGGAGCTGCGGGTGCTGCGGTGGTCGGCGCTGTCGTATCTCCCGCAGGGCTCGATGAGCTCGCTGAACCCGGTGATGCGCGTCGAGGACCAGTTCAAGGACGTCATCCTCGAACACGCGCCGCAGCGCAGGGACTCCTTGGGCGAGCTGATTCCGCGGCTCCTGGCGCAGGTGGGTCTGGAGCCGCGGGTGGCCCGGATGTACCCGCACGAGCTGTCCGGTGGGATGAAGCAGCGGATTCTGATGGCGATCGCGGTCGCGCTCGAGCCCGACCTGGTGATCGCCGACGAGCCGACCACCGCGCTGGACGTGACGATCCAGCGGGTGATCCTGCAGTCGCTCGCCGATCTGCGCACCGACTTCGGCGTCACGCTGATGGTGATCTCGCACGACATGGGCGTGCACGCACAGCTCGCCGACCGGGTCGCGGTGATGTACGAGGGCCGGCTGGTCGAGGTGGGCGGCGTACGGCAGGTGTTCAAGGATCCGCGGGACCCGTACACCCGGCAGCTGATCGAATCGATCCCGCAGGTCGGACGGAGGGCCTCATGAAGTCGGAACTCGAACTCCGCGGCGTTCAGCAACGGTTCCACGCCCGCGGGGTGGCGGAAGGGTACGTGACCGCGGTCGACGACGTGAGCTTCACGCTGGCCGCGTCGCCGCCGCAGATCGTCAGCCTGGTCGGCCAGAGCGGCAGCGGGAAGAGCACGATCGCCCGCAACGTGCTCGGCCTGCAGAAGCCCACGGCCGGATCCGTGCTGTACGGCGGAAAGGACATCTTCAAGCTGAGCCGCGCCGAGTACGACGAGTACCGGCGCGACGTGCAGCCGGTCTTCCAGGACCCGTACGCGATCTTCAACCCGTTCTACCGGGTGGATCGCGTGCTCTGGAAGGCGGTGAAGAAGTTCAAGCTCGCGGACACCCGCGCGAAGGGGCTCGAGCTGATCGAGGAGTCGCTGCGCGCCGTCCGGCTGGAGCCGGAGAACGTGCTCGGCCGGTACCCGCACCAGTTGTCCGGCGGTCAGCGGCAGCGCATCATGCTGGCCCGCGTGCACATGCTGCGGCCGTCGTTCATCATCGCCGACGAGCCGGTGTCGATGCTGGACGCGCAGGTGCGCCGGCACTTCCTGGACATCCTGCTCGACTTCCAGCGCGAGCACGGGATGACGACGCTGTTCATCACCCACGACCTGTCCACGGTCTACTACCTCGGCGGCGAGGTCATGGTCATCACCAAGGGCCAGATCGTCGAACGCGGCCCGGTCTCCGAGGTGATGCACGAGCCGTCGCACGCGTACACGAAGCTGCTCCTGGACTCCATCCCGCAGCCCGACCCCGACCAGCGCTGGACCAGCCGCATCGCGGTCGACGAGCTCGACCAGGTCGACGACAACACCCCCGCCGACACCACGAAGCCCGAGGCCCCGATCATCTGAACCGGCGACAAGTCCTGGGGACCTTGGACAAGGTATTGCTTGTCCAAGGTCCCCATTTCCTGTTCTCAGACCGTCTTGATCGCGGGGTCGCTGACGCCCGGGGCGCCGGTCTCCACGTGGCCGGCGAAGCGGCGCAGGTACGTGGTGTCGGCGGTGATGGTCACGGAGACGTCGTACCAGCGGTTGGTGGCTGTGACGGTGTAGGTGGTCTTGCCCTTGCGGACGGCGATCTGCTTGGGTGTGCCGCCGTAGGAGTTGGTGAGCGTGACGGTGCGGGCGGCGTCGGACGTGAACGTGAGGTCGACGTTGCCGGTGGCCGGGTTCTCGCGGGCGGTGATCTCCAGGCCGGTGGCGGGCTTGCCCTTGAAGGTGCGGAGGAAACCGTTCGGGCCGTGCACCGTGAGGTCGGTGACGCCGCTGGAGTAGATCGGGTTCCAGCTGTCGGCGACCGTCTTGCCGGCCTCGGTGGTGTACGTCCACGGGCCGTCGGTGCGGTTCGCGGACGTGATCAGGAACTGCGCGCCGGCCCGTGCCCCGGACCCGAACGTCAGCCGGTACTTGCCGTCGGCAACGGACCCGTCGACGACCGGTGCGTACGGCAGCGGACGGGTACGGCGGGCGCCGCGCTCCTGGGCCGGCAGTTGACCGACCGCGGGCGGCGTCGGCACGTAGTCCGGGTGCCGCTTGTTGTCCGGCGGCGCGTAGGCACTGGTGTCGGGTAGCTGAGCCGGGCGCGTGGCCGACGTACCGAAGTCGAACGCCGAGGTCAGGTCGCCGCAGATCGCTCGGCGCCACGGCGAGATGTTCGGCTCGTGGACGCCGAACCGCGTCTCCATGAACCGGATGATCGACGTGTGGTCGAACACCTCCGAGCAGGTGTAGCCGCCGGTGCTCCACGGCGACACCACCAGCATCGGGACGCGCTGACCGAGACCGTACTGGCCGTGCGCGGCCTTGCTGCCGGTGTAGAGGTCCGGGTTCGGGTCGACGGTCGACAGGCCTTGGTCGGCGTCCATCGGCGGGTACGGCGGTACGACGTGGTCGAAGAAGCCGTCGTTCTCGTCGTAGGTGATGAACAGCGCGGTCCTGCTCCACACCTCGGGGTTCGCGGTGAGCGCGTCGAGGACCTGGGAGATGTACCAGGCGCCGTAGTTGGCCGGCCAGTTCGGGTGCTCGGTGAACGCTTCCGGCGCCGCGATCCACGAGATCTTCGGCAGCCGGTTGTTCTGCACGTCCGCGGCGAGCTGCGCGAACAGGCTCTCGCCGGCCTTCGCGTTCGTGCCGGTGCGAGCCTTGTCGTACAAGGGGTTCCCGGGCTGCGCATTGCGGTAGTTGTTGAAGTACAGCAGCGAGTTGTCGCCGTAGTTGCCGCGGTACGCGTCGTTGATCCAGCCCCAGCTGCCATTTGCGTCCAGGCCGTCGCCGATGTCCTGGTAGATCTTCCACGACACACCGGCCTGCTCGAGCCGCTCGGGGTACGTCGTCCAGCCGTAGCCGGCCTCGTCGTTGCCGAGGACCGGGCCGCCGCCGGTGCCGTCGTTGCCCGTGTAGCCGGTCCACAGGTAGTACCGGTTCGGGTCGGTGGAGCCCATGAACGAGGTGTGGTAGGCGTCGCACACCGTGAACGTGTCCGCGAGCGCGTAGTGGAACGGGATGTCCTCGCGCGTCAGGTACGCCATCGTGGTCGGGCTCTTCGCCGGGATCCACTGGTCGTACTTGCCGTTGTTGAACGCCTGGTGCGCGTCCGGCCAGCTGTGCGCGAGGTCCTGGATGAACTGCAGACCGAGGTTGTCCGCCTCCGGCCGGAACGGCAGGATCTCCTGGCCGAGCGCGTTCTTCTGGTAGAACGTCGGCTTCCCGCTCGGCAGCGTGACCGGCCGCGGGTCACCGAAACCGCGGACGCCGTTCATGGTGCCGAAGTAGTGGTCGAAGGACCGGTTCTCCTGCATCAGCACGACAATGTGCTCGACGTCCTGGATACTGCCGAAGCGGCGGTGCGCGGGGATCGCGGCGGCCTGCTCGATACTGTCCGCCATCGCGGCGAACGCGGCCGACGCACCGGCCAGCTGCAGGAATCTCCGGCGATTGATGTCTGGCATGCGGGTCTCCTTGTCGGGGCGGATGGAGCCTCCCGGCACCTTAGTCTGAACGTTTAACTGACGGAAGGTGAACCGTGCTGTTCAGTTGAAGTCAGTTTCAAACTATTGTGAGCGGGATGCTGGTGGCCGGCTCACGGAGGTGCGGTGGATCGCGTCTGGTACGTCGCCTACGGCTCCAACCTCGCCCTCGCACGATTCCGCTGCTATCTGTCCGGCGGACGGCCACACGGTGGCGCCCGGGTGTACCCCGGTTGCCGTGATCGCTCCGATCCCGCCCGCTCCGAGGGCGTGCTGGTCCCAGGCGGTCTGGTCTTCGCCGGCGCCTCCAAGGTCTGGGGCGGCGGCTCCGCCTTCTACGATCCGACCGCGCCCGGTCAGGTCGCCGCGCGCGCGTACCTGCTGACGCCCGGCCAGGTCGGTGACGTCGCCGCGCAGGAGATGCGTCGCGACCCCGGCGGCGAGTTCGCGTGCGACGTGGCGGCGCTGCTGCCCGACGTCGACGCGATCCACACCATGGGCCCCGGCCGGTACGAGACCGTGGTCCGCCTGGGGGAGCGCGCCGGCGTACCGATGTTCACCGTCACCCACGACGCCGCCGCGGACCTCGAACCGGTCGCGCCCACCGCGCCGTACCTGCGCTGGATCGCGACCGGCCTGATCGAGGCCCACGGCTGGGCGCTCCCGCGTGTGATCGACTACCTGCACGCGGCGCCGGGCGTCGGTCTGGCGTGGACGCCCGGCGCGCTGCGGTCAGTGCTTGACGGCGATGCAGGTGGCGGTCGCTGACTTCGTCGGATCGCTTTCGGAGGTGGCGGTCAAGGTGATCTTGGCGAGCGGGGCGGCACCGGCCTTGGTGTGGACGGGGACCGTCACCTGCTGGCCCGCGTTCGCGGTGGCGAGTGCGTTCGGCAGCGAGATCGGCCAGCCGTCGGACTTGGCGGACAGGCGGTAGACGTCGCCCTTCACGTACTGCGTGATGTCCTCGGGGCCGGACGTCGTACCGGCCTTGCCGGTGTTGGTGAGGCTGAAGCTGCAGGTCTGGACGCCGCTGCGGTCCGGCTTCGCGACGGTCGGCAGCAGCCGTACGCCGCGCTGCTGGGCGCCCGCGCCGTCGAGGGAGCGGATCGCGACGGTGTAGGACAGGATGCCCTGGCGGTCGCGGTGCACGTTGGTGACGTAGAAGTGCAGACGGTTCGCGGTGTCGGTGTACTCGTACTCGCTGCCGGAGTTCGTGCCGGCGTGGAACAGCGCGTCGGACAGCTGCCGGTAGTCGCCGATCGTGATCGGGACCTTCGTACCGTCGGGCAGCACATAGTCGGTCATGTTGATGTTCTGCGGGTTGGCGTCGATGACCCACTCGAACGGAGCACGGTCCTGGTTCTTGGTCTTCGCGAGCAGGACGCCGGCATCGGGCGTGAACGAGTCCGTGCCCATCCGGTCCACCACCTCGACCGTGTAGTTCTGGTAGCCGCGGCCGTCGCACATCGGGTCGGTGGCGGTGCTGCACGGCGCGTCCAGATCGCCGGCGCCGCCGAGCTCGATGTTGATCCCGGACAGGTCCTTCGCGCCCGGGTTCACGCTGCGGGCCTTGACGTTCGCGATCACCACACCCGACGACGCGAGCGCCTCGCGGGACAGCCGCAGCACGTTCTGCTCGTCGACCATCTGCAGCTTGATCTTGTTGCGCAGCATGTGTTGCGCGCCCATCGACGCACCGCCGGTGGCCGGGATCATCCAGCGGCTGTGCGGTCCGCCGGGGCCGTTGAAGCTGCCCCGGCTGAGCATCTCCCAGATTCCCGTGTACGCGCGCCGGGGCGGCACGCCGTACGGATTGTTGTAGTTGTCGCCGATGCCGAGGATGTGGCTGAACTCGTGCGCGAACACGGCCATCCCGGAGCTCTCCGCCTGGGTCGACGAGCCGCCGCCGGCGTTCGGCCAGATCGACGCGCCCGCGGCCCACGACGTCCAGTCGACGTACCGGGTGTCGGACCAGTTCGGCAGCGCCGGGTCCGGCGGGCCGAAGTCGTCGGTGACGTCCTCCTTGGTCGGGAACTTCATCATCCCGAACTCCTGCCAGGTGGACGACTCGTCCTGGCCGGCGCTGAGGAAGAACACGAAGTCGTAGCCGGCCGGTACGTCGGGGCCCTGGTCGGCGACCCAGGCGGCGCGGCCGTCGGTGCGGATGTCGCGGTCGCAGTTGTCGCCGGCCGGGCAGCTCGCGCCGCCCTGGAACTCCATGCCGTACTCGTGCGACTTGCCGGGCATCCGGTACGGGCCGAACGCGGTGAGGTCCACGCCGTACCGGCCGCCGGAGTCCTCCATCCAGTACTCGTGCAGCGTGTGGCCGTGGTTCAGCGGCTCGGGTTTGTTGAGGAAGTCGTGGTAGAAGCTCGCAACCTGGTCCCGCGGCACGCCGTTCGCGGCCGCGCTCGGGTTGCCGAACACAGTCGAGCCCTTGGGCTGGGTGACCACGAAGTCCTGGTTCGGGTAGTCGAGCAGCACGAGCGCGCCCTTGAAGGTGCGCTGGGATCCCTTGATCGCCGGGTCGGCCCAGTTGGTCCCCGGCGGCTTGACGTAGTCGTCCCACGTCATGTGGTCCGGGTTCTCCCAGTTCTGCGGGTCGATCGGCCCCGGCAGACCGGTCGACAGCGTCTTCGCGACGCGCGAGTCCGGCCCCGACTCCTGCCAGGGCTGCTTCTGCGGCCAGTGCGGATACTGCCAGGCGTTCACCGGATCCGGCGGCGCCGCCGGTGAGGCAAGCGCCATCGAGGGCACCGAGACAACAGCCAGCACGGCGACCAACTGCACAACACGACGAAACTTCCGTTGCTCAGACACGGGCGGGCATCCGATCAATGAGGCGGGACAACGGGCAGCCACGAGCATGCCCGCAAGACACAACTGACACAACACGACCCGGCGCGCTGCACCGCGACTTTGAGCACCCACCGACCAGTTCGCCGCGTCCGAAACGGTTGATGGGTGCTCAAAGCAGGATTGCATACAGTATGGTGGCGTCTTCGGCTTCTGGATGGAGGTTGCCCATGTACTCGGTTGTCGATCCGGCGCGCGGGGTGCTGGTGGAGGAAGTGGCGAACTCGACGGAGGAGGAGGTGCGGGCGGCGATCTGGCGGGTGCATGCGGCGTATCCGGACTGGCGGCGGCGCGGCGTGGAGGAGCGGGCGGCGGTTGTCGCGCGGGCGGCGGAGTTGTTCGCGGAGCGGGCCGACGAGCTCGCCGCGACGATGACGCTGGAGATGGGCAAGCGGGTCAGCGAAGGGCTCGGCGAGGTCGGGATCGTCGTCGACATCTTCCGGTACTACGCCGAGCACGGACCCGCGTTGCTGGCCGACGAGCCGATCGCCATCAAGGGCGGGCAGGCGGTCATCACCAAGGGGCCGATCGGCGCGCTGCTCGGGATCATGCCGTGGAACTTCCCGTGCTACCAGGTCGCCCGGTTCGTCGCGCCGAACCTGGTGCTCGGGAACACGATCCTGCTCAAACACGCCTCGATCTGCCCGCGGTCGGCGCGCGCGATCGAGGAGGTGCTGCACGCAGCCGGCGTCCCGGCCGACGTGTACGTGAACACGTTCGCCTCGAGCCGGCAGATCCCCGCGATCCTCGCCGACCCGCGGATCGCCGGGGTCTCGCTGACCGGCAGCGAACAGGCCGGCATCTCGGTCGCCGCCGAGGCCGGGAAGAACCTGAAGAAGACGGTCCTCGAGCTCGGCGGCTCCGACCCGCTGATCGTCCTCGACACCGACGACCTGGACGAGACCGTGAACGCCACCGCGACAGCGCGGATGCGGAACTGTGGGCAGTCCTGCAACGCGCCGAAGCGGATGATCGTGCTCGCCGACATCTACGAGGAGTACGTCGACCGGCTGACCAAGCGTGTCACCGAGTACTACGTGCCCGGCGACCCGGCCGATCCGGCGACCAAGCTCCCACCGCTCGCCTCGATCGCCGCCGCGGACGAGGTCGCCGCGCAGGTCGCGAAGGCGGTCGAGCAGGGCGCCACGCTGCGCGCGGGCGGTCACCGGATCTCGCCCGGCGCCTACCTCGAGGCCACCGTGCTGACCGACGTCACGCCGGAGATGGACGCGTACTACGAGGAGATCTTCGGCCCGGTGGTCATCGTCTTCAGAGCCGAGGACGAGGACGACGCCGTACGCCTCGCCAACGACACCCCGTTCGGCCTCGGCGCCTCGGTGTGGGGCACCGACCCCGACCGCAACCGCCGCGTCGCCGACCGGATCGACGCCGGCATGGTGTACCTCAACCGGGCCGGCGGCTCGCAGGCGGACCTGCCGTTCGGCGGCATCAAACGCTCCGGCCTCGGCCGCGAACTCGGCCCGGCCGGTATCGAGGAGTTCATGAACAAGAAGTCCATCCGGCTCGGCTGACAGGCGGCGCTCCGTGCGCTCGGCGTCGTTCCGTGAACGGGCGCATACTGACGGCACCAGGGAGCTCGTCGCGAGGGGGCCGTGGATGACCGTGCCGGGTGGTTACGCCATCAAGACCTATCGGTACCTGCGGATGGCGATGGTGGCCATGATCGCCCTGCTCGCCGTGTCGCTGGTGATCGAGTGGTCCAAGACTGATCCGCACTGCCTGCAGACCTCGATCAGCGCGTACTACTACACGCCGGTGCGGGCGATCTTCGTCGGCTCGCTGATCACCATCGGCGTCTGCATGGTGGTGCTCAAGGGCAACACCGAGCCGGAGGACATCCTGCTCAACGTGGCCGGCATCCTGGCTCCGGGGGTCGCGCTGGTGCCGACGCCGGGGCAGGGCCGGTGCCACTCGGTGCCGGTCGTGCTCGGCGACGCGGCCGCGAACGTCACGAACAACATGCTCGCGGTCTTCGTGATCGGCGTACCGTGCCTGCTGCTGGCCGCCGTCTTCATCGTCCGGGACCGGATCCGGCAACCCGCCGGCTGGACGCCGATGTACGTGCTCGGTCTCGTGGTCGCGGCGCTGATCTTCGGCGGCGGGCTGGCCTGGTTCCTGGTCGACCGGTCCGGGTTCATCGGCGACGCGCACTACGCGGCCGCGATCGTGATGTTCGGCTGCATCGTCGCGGTCGTCCTGCTGAACGCCGAGCAGTTCCGGCGCAAGCAGCGCACGCACGCGGTCCGGCACTCACCGGCCAACCGGTACTTCGTGATCGCGGCGGCGATGGTCGTCGTACCGCTGCTGATGGTCGGCTGGAAGAAGGTCTTCGGCTGGGAGCATGCCGTGCTGTGGATCGAGGGCACGCTGATCGTGCTGTTCGCCGCCTTCTGGATCAGCCAGACGCAGGAGCTGTGGAACGAGGGTCTGCGTCAGGAGTTGCCGCGGTCGCAGGCCACGCCGTCGCCGTTGCGGTCGAGCGCCGCCGAGTAGCCGGGATCCCCGCGATGCAGCGGTGCCGCGCCTGCCGCGCGAGCCTCCTCGCAACTCTGGTACACGACCGCCGCGCTGGTGGCCGGGACCGTGGTCGGCGTCGGCTCCGTCCGCGAGCTCGTCGGTGACGGCTCGGCGGGCTTCGGCGTCACACTCGGCGTCGGGCTTTCCGACGGCTCCGCCGAGGGTGTCGTCGTCGGCGTCGGTACCGAGCTCGGCTCGGTCGAGCGCAGAGTCGACGGATCGGTGGTCGCGGTCGGCCCGGTGGTCGACGGCTCTGTGACCGGCGTGCTCGTCGGCGCCGACGTGGGCTCCGACGTCCGCACAGGCGCCGTGCTCGCGGACTCGTCGCCGTTGCCGAACGGGTTGAGCAGCACCAGCGTGATGAGCGCGAGCGGTACGGCCGCGATCACGCCGACCTTGGTCCTGCTCGGTGCGCCGTACCTGCCGATCGGACCGCGAACCCGCTTGCCGGACTCGTCGACCCAGAAGGCCCATCCTGCCGGTGCGGGCGGCCACGACTCGGGCGGCTGCCAGCGTTTCGGTGGTCTCCAGCGTGCGGTCGGCGGGTCGGGCCAACCGGGCGGTGCGTTGAACTGCCTCACTCTTCCTCCCCCAGTACCCGCAGAAGACTAGCGAGTGACGGGTCACGGGGAGACAGCAGGGCCGAAAATCCCTGTAAATTAACTGCTTGCCCGTCGGCGCGCACCCGGACCCGGTCGCGGTACGGCGTCGCGTGGTGACACCACGCGATGGCCCGACGCGCAGCGGATCTCGGTGTGGACCGGTGCGCCGCAGTCGCGGTGTTCGATCGTCAGCGGCGAGCCCTCGGGGCCGGCCAGGTACTTGTCGCCCCAGTCGCGAATCGCGATCAGCACCGGATACAGGTCGAGCCCCTGCTCGGTGAGGCGGTACTCGTACCGCTGCCGCGCGCCCGGTTCGCGGTACGGCGTCCGCCGCAGAATCCCGTGCTCGACGAGTGTGGCGAGCCGGTTGGACAGCACCTGCCGCGGGATGTCGGTGCGGACCCGGAGGTCGTCGAACCGGCGGATGCCGTTGAACACCTCGCGCAGCACCACCACGGTCCAGCGTTCGCCGATGATCTCCATGGCGCGGCCGATCGGGCAGTTCGCGACCGACCAGTCCAGCGCGTTGTACGTCGTACCAGTCATACCCGCATGGTAGTGAGGTCTAGGTCTCGTTGACAGACCCAGGTCGCCGGTGTGAGGCTCGGTCCATGACGGAGACCCAGGAAGCGACCCAGCAGGCGACCCGGAGCCGGACGTTCTCGTGGTCGGACCCGGCCGAGACCGCGGCCCGGGTCGGCCGGTCGTCGGGGCTGGAGATGTTGCGGGCGATGCGCGACGGGGACCTCCCGGCACCGCCGATCCTGCACCTGGTCGGCGGGTCCGGCCTCGAGGTCGAGGAAGGCAAGGTCACGGTGCTGATGCCGGTGGCCGAGTTCCACTACAACCCGCTCGGCACGGTGCACGGCGGCGTGATCGCCACCCTGCTCGACACCGCCGCCGGGTGCACCGTCCACTCGACGCTGCCGCCCGGTGTCGGCTACACGTCGCTCGACCTGATGACCCGCTTCGTCAGGCCGGTCACGATCGATTCGGGCCTGCTCCGCTGCGAGGGCGGGATCATCAGCCGCGGTCGTCGTACGGCGGTCGCCGAGGCGCACCTGTACGACGAACGCGGCAAGCTCCTCGCCCACGCGACGTCGAACTGCCTGATCTTCGACCTGCCTCAGGCCTGACGGTCCTGGTCGGCGAGCAGCTTCTCGCTCGCCACCAGACGGACGCAGGTGGCCAGGCCCGCGATCGCCGTCTCGACCTCGGGCAGCTCCGGGTACGTCGGGGCGATCCGGATGGTCTGGTCGGTCGGGTCGTCGCCGTACGGGTGCGTGGCGCCGGCGGGCGTGATCGCGATCCCGGCGGCCTTCGCCTTCGCGACCACCTCGCGCGCGCAGCCCTCGGGGACCTGCAGGCTGACGAAGTAACCGCCGGCCGGAGCGGTCCAGGAGGCCAGGCCGGTGCCGCCGAGCTCGGCGGTGAGGATCTTGTCGACCGCGTCGAACTTCGGCCGGATGAGCTCCGCCAGCGTCCGCATGTGCTCGTGCAGGCCGTCGGCGTCGCGGAGGAACTGCACGTGTCGCAGCTGGTTGATCTTGTCCGGGCCGATGCTCCGCTTGACCGTGTGGCTCAGCCACCACTCGATGTTCGCCGGCGAGGACCCGAAGAACGCGACGCCGGCGCCGGCGAAGGTGATCTTCGAGCTCGAGCCGAACACGAACGGCCGGTCCGGGTGCCCGTTCTCGGCGCTCAGCGCGAGGATGTCGGCGAGCTGCGCGGGGGAGTCGGTCAGGTGGTGCACGGCGTACGCGTTGTCCCAGAAGATCCGGAAGTCCGGCGCCGCGGTCTCCATCGCGGCCAGCCGCCGGACCGTCTCGTCGGAGTACACGGTGCCGTCCGGGTTGCTGTACTTCGGCACGCACCAGATGCCCTTGATCGCGGGGTTCTCGGCGACCAGGCGCTCGACCACCTCCATGTCCGGGCCCTCGGGCGTCATCGGCACCGGGACCATCGTGATGCCGTACCGCTCGCAGATCCCGAAGTGCCGGTCGTACCCCGGGACCGGGCACAGGAACGTCAGACCCTCCACGTCGGCCCACCGCTGCTCGGCGCCCGGCACCTTGCCGAGCAGCGCGAACACGACCGCGTCGTGCATCAGCTCGAGGCTCGAGTTCCCGGCCGCGAGCAGCTGCTCGACCGGCACCTGCAGGTCCGCGGCGAAGATCGCCCGCACCTCCGGCAGGCCGTTCAGCCCGCCGTAGTTGCGCAGGTCCGTGCCGTCCGCTCCTACCGGGTCACCGCTCAGCCCGAGCACCCCGTTGGCCGCGTCGAGCTGCTTCGGCGACGGCTTCCCCCGCGTCAGATCCAGCTTGAGCCCCTTCGCCACCAGCGCTTCGTAGTCCTGGCGCGCACGCTCGACCTGGGCAGTCAGCTCATCCACACTCACGGGGGGTCCTTTCACAAGTACTAGGTGTTGGACCCCAGCCTAGTCAGCGGCGATTGCACTTCGGGTAGCGCGGGTCCCATGGCGGACAGGTCGGGAAGCCGGGTGGCGGCTTGATGGTCGGTGGGGTGGGAGGCGGGATCGTCGGAATGACCGGCGGTGGTGTGGGCTTCGCCTTGCTGCCGTTGGAGATGTACAGCAGGACCGTCGCGCCGTCGGGTGCGCCGTCCTCCTGACGTGGGTTGGTCCAGGCGACGGTCCCGTTCGGGGCGTCCGAGTCGACGCGGGGGCCGCGGTCCATCTGGGGCTTGAAGCCCATCGAGATCAACTTCGCGGCGGCGTCGGCCGGCGTCATGCCCTTCAGGTACGGCAGGTCCTTCACGTTGCCGCGGATGATCTTGTCGTCCGGCTTCACGAACTTGCTCGTCGGCAGGCCCTGCAGCGCTGCCTGCATCGCGGCTTGCCAGATCGGTCCGGCGGTGCCGGAACCCGAGGCGTCGTTGAGCTTCTTGCCGTTGAAGACCTGGCCGATCAGGTTCTTCGCCGGCGGGTCGGCGTCGGCGACCACGGACGCGGCCGCGAGCTTCGACGAGTACCCGGCGAACCAGACCGCCATGTTCTCGTCGATCGTGCCGGTCTTGCCGGCCAGGTCGCTCTTGCCGAACTTCAGCTTCGCGCCGGTGCCGCCCTTGACCATCACCTGCTGCAGGACGTAGTTGACACCGTCCGCGACGCCCGGCGACAGCACCCGGTGGCAGTTCGGGCCGGGCGTCGGGATCGCCTTACCGGTCTTCAGCGAGGCGATCGCCGTGATGATCTGCGGGGTGCAGTACATCCCGCGGGCGGCGAACGTCGCGTACGCGTTGGACAGCATCAGCGGCGTGATCAGACCTGCCGAGCCGAGCGTGAACGACACCACCTGATCGAGCGGCTTGAGCGTCTGCGCGTTGTACATGCCGAGCTTGGAGGCGATCGTGGCGATCGGGCAGATGCCGATCTGCTGCGAGAGCTGCAGGAAGTAGGTGTTGGTGGAGGCGCGGGCCGCGTCGACCATCGAGGGGTCGAGGACGGTCTTCGTGGAGTTCTTCGGGTTGTACGAGTCGTCGGCCACCGGGCCGTTGCAGGTGCTGAAGTTCTGTCCGCTGAGATCGATCGTCTGCGGTGAACGGATCCGGTACGTCGTCGGTACGCCCTTCGCGATCGCGGCGGCGATCGTGAACGCCTTCATCGTCGAACCGTTCTGGAAGCCGCCGAAGCCGCCCGCGTAGGTCTTCTCGACGTTGTAGTTGTACGCCGTCTGGCCCTTCTTCGCGCCGTACTGCCGGCTCTGCGCCATCGCCTTCACCAGGCCGGTGCCCGGCTCGACCATCGTGATCGCGGCGACCGCCTGGTCGCCGGCCTTCGAATGCTGCGCGATCGCCGACTGGGCGGCCGCCTGCATCTTCCGGTCGAGCGAGGTCTTGATCACCAGGCCCGCGGTCTCGATGTAGTTCTCCCGCTCCTCCGGGGTCTTGCCGAACGCGTTGTTCGCCTTCAGCTTGGACACCACGTACTCG
Source organism: Kribbella sp. NPDC003505 (assembly GCF_040610875.1). Classification (NCBI taxonomy): domain Bacteria; kingdom Bacillati; phylum Actinomycetota; class Actinomycetes; order Propionibacteriales; family Kribbellaceae; genus Kribbella; species Kribbella sp. NPDC003505. Next base: position 320,705 of record NZ_JBEXNA010000003.1, read on the forward strand.
CAGAAGAACGGGTACGTCGAGTTCGCGCAGCCGCTCGGGATCACGCGGACCTTGGCCGGGTCGATCACCGGCGTCTTGATCGCGTCCGCGGCCTGCTTGGCGGTGATGACGTTCAGCTCCTGCATCCGGCGCAGGACGACGTCGCGGCGGGCCTTGGCGCGCTTCGGGTTGTCGATCGGGTCGTAGCCGGTGGGGTTCTTCACCAGGCCGGCGAGCATCGCGGCCTGCGGCAGCGTCAGCTTGGCGGCGTGTACGCCGTAGTAGTGCATGGCCGCGGCCTCGACGCCGTACGACCGGTCGCCGAAGAAGGCGAGGTTCAGGTAGCGGTTCAGGATCTCGCTCTTGCTGACCTCCTTCTCGACCGCGATCGCGTAACGCAGTTCGGCGACCTTCCGCTCGTAGGTCTCGGCGGTGGCCTGCTTGACCTCTTCCGGCGTCCGGGCCTTGTTGATCAGGCTCAGCTTCACGTACTGCTGGGTGATGCTCGAGCCGCCCTGCTGGACCCCGCCGGAGGACTGGTTGCGCAGCAGCGCGCGCAGGGTGCCCTTGAAGTCGAGTGCGCCGTGCTCGTAGAAGCGGTCGTCCTCGATCGCGACGATCGCCTGCAGCATCACCGGGCTGATCTGCTTCAGCGTCACCGGCGTCCGGTTCTGCTGGTACAGCGTCGCGATGACCTTGCCGTCGTTGTCCTGGATGATCGACTTCTGCGCCAGCGGCGCCGTCTGCAGGTCCTGGGGCAGGTACTGCACGCTGTCGTGCGCCGCGGACGTGGTCACGCCGGCCAGACCGGCGAACGGAAGGGCCAGTCCGGCGGTCAGCGCGCCGGCGAGCGCACTGACCGCGAGGAACACGAACACGGACCACACGACGTTGGGCCGCTTGGCCCGCCGCTCGCCTCTGTGCATGGTTGGGCAGAGTACGTGAGGGAAGGGGTTCCCGGCAGCTCAGGTGTCACGGAATTTACTCACTTGAATGACAATCTCACCCTCGGTGATCAATTCTTCACTGTTCGCCGACCGTCAGGGCTCGATGAGGACCTTCAACGCGGAGCGCTCGTCCATGGCGCGGTAGCCGGCCGGGATGTCGTCGAAGCCGACGGTCCGGTCGAACACCTTGCCGGGCGCAACGGAGCCGTCGAGGACGCCGGGGAGCAACCGTTCGATGTACGCGCGGGCCGGTGCGGGGCCGCCGGTGAGCGTGAGGTTCGGCAGGAAGAGCGTGCCGAAGCCGATCGGCGCCTCGTCGTACTGCGGTACGCCGACGCGGCTGATCACCCCGCCCGCGCGGACCACGCCCAGCGCCTGCTCGTACGCCGGCAGATGGCCGACCGCCTCGAGGACCACGTGCGTGCCGTCGCCGCCGGTCAGTTCGCGGACCTTCGCGATCCCTTCCGCGCCGCGCTCGGCCACCACCTCGGTCGCGCCGAACTCGACCCCGAGATCCGTGCGGTCCTTGTGCCGGCCCATCAGCACGATCCGCTCGGCTCCGAACTGCTTCGCCGCGAGGACGGCGAGCAGCCCGACCGCGCCGTCGCCGATCACGGTGACCGTGGTCCGCGCCGAGACGCCGCCCTTGAGCGCCGCGTGGTACCCGGTGCCATAGACATCGGACAGCGTCAGCAGCGACGGCAGCAGCGCGGGGTCCGCACCGCCGGGCACCTTGACCAGCGTGCCGTCCGCCAGCGGTACCCGGACCGCTTCGGCCTGTCCGCCGTCGACGCCGTTCGCGTTCCAGAAGCCGCCGTGGCGGCAGGAGGTCTGCAGTCCCTCCCGGCAGAAGTCGCAGGTCCCGTCCGACCACGCGAACGGTGCGATCACGAAGTCGCCCTTCCGCAGCGTGGTCACGTCCCGCCCGACGTCCTCGACCACGCCCACGAACTCGTGGCCCATCGTCTTGCCGTCCGGTGTCGCGGGCAGGTTGTGGAACGGATGCAGGTCGCTGCCGCAGATGCAGGACCTGACGACGCGCACCAGCGCGTCTGTTGGTTGCTGGATCACCGGATCCGGTACGTCGATGACACGCACATCTCCGGCGCCGTACAGATAGGTAGCTCGCATGGCTCCAGTGAAGGACGGCCTGCGGCGACGTGGCAGTGCCTGTCGTTCCAGGTAACGCCAGTGCCTCCCTCGGGTCCAGCGAGGTCCGTAGGCTGGACGGCATGGACCACCGAGCGGAGATCAAGGAGTTCCTCAGCTCCCGCCGCGCCCGCCTCAGCCCCGCGCAGGCAGGCCTGCCGGCGTACGGCGGCAACCGTCGCGTGAAAGGGCTGCGGCGCGAGGAGGTCGCCCTGCTCGCCGGTGTCTCGGTGGACTACTACGTCCGGATGGAGCGCGGGAACCTGGCCGGCGCCTCCGAGAGCGTGCTGGAGGCGCTCGCCCGGGCACTTCAGCTGGACGAGGCCGAGCGCGATCACCTGTTCACGCTCGCCCACGAGTCGGACGCGACTCCTGTCCGCCGGCGCGCTCCAAGCAGGGGTGTCCGCCCGGCCCTGCAGCAGGTGCTCGACGCGATCACCGACTCCCCGGCGTGGATTCGCAACGGCCGCCTCGACATCCTGGCGGCGAACCGGATGTCGCGGGCCCTGTACACGTCGATGTTCGCCGATCCGCACCGGCCGCCGAACACCGCCCGCTTCACGTTCCTGGACCCGGCCTCGCAAGAGTTCTTCGTGGACTGGGAGCGGGCCGCCGACGACATCGCGGCGGTCCTGCGGTTGCAGGCCGGGAAGAACCCGCACGACAAGGCGCTCAGCGATCTGATCGGTGAGCTGTCGACCCGCAGCGAGACGTTCCGGACCCGCTGGGCGGACCATAACGTCCGCTTCCACCGCTCCGGGCGCAAGAAGCTGCACCACCCGGTGGTCGGCGACCTCGAGATCGACTTCGAGGCGATGGAGTTCCCGTCCGACCCCGGGCTAGCCATGGTCGTCTACACCGCGCCGGCCGGCTCGCCGACCGCGGACGCGCTGCAGCTGCTGGCCAGCTGGGCGGCCACCCAGGAAACCGTTGCTCACGACAAGGAATAGCTGTGCAGATCCTTCCCAAGCCGCCGACTGCCAAGGGTCCCGCGGAGTGGTTCACCGGTGACGTCTGGTTCGACGTGATCATCCGCGGCGAGGCCCCGTCGCGCGTCCGGGTGAACACCGTCCGGTTCGCTCCCGGCGCCCGGACCGCCTGGCACCGGCACGCCAACGGCCAGACCCTGCACGTCACCGACGGCCTCGGCCTGATCCAGTCCCGCGGCGGTCCGGTCACCGTGATCCGCCCCGGCGACGTGATCTACACGCCGCCGGGGGAGTGGCACTGGCACGGTGGGTGCCCGGACAACTTCATGGTCCACACCGCGATCTGGGAAGGCGTCGACAGCGACCGGCCCGAGACCGAGTGGGGCGAACACGTCACTGCCGCGGAGTACGTGGTCCCCGAGTGAGCACCTCCGGGAGATCGCCGAGGACGACCAGCCGCTTGGTCGCGCGGGTGATCGCGACGTAGAGATCGGACGGCCCGCGGTCCGATTCGGCGACGATGCCGGCCGGGTCGGCGATCAGGACCGCGTCGAACTCGAGACCCTTGGACTGCGGTACGTCGAGCAGCGCGACCGTGCCGTCGAGGACTGACGGATCGTGGCCGTGGGCAACCTCCGGCAGGGCGGCGGCGAACTCGTCGTACCGGCCCGCCGGGACGATCACCGCCAGTCGGCCGTCGCCGATCTCGCTCCGTTCGAACTTGATCGCGGTGCGGACCGAGTCGGTGAGGCACGTGGCCGGGACCGGGTCGAGGATGGGCTCGGTGCCGGTCTCGCGGACCGACGTCGGCGGAGTCAGGGCCGGGTCGATCGCGGCGAGGACGTCGGCGGCGACGGTCATGATCTCGGACGGGGTGCGGTAGTTGACGGTGAGCTCGGCCGTGCGCCAGCGGCGCGGGGCGTAGTGGTCGAGCAGCTCCGCCCAGGACCGGACGCCGGCCGCGGATCCGGTCTGCGCGATGTCGCCGACGATCGTCATCGACCGCCGCGGGCAGCGGCGCATCAGCATCCGCCAGTCCATCGCGGACAGCTCCTGGGCCTCGTCGACGATCACGTGCCCGAACACCCAGCTGCGGTCGTACACGACGCTGTCGGTACGCCCCGAGGGATTGTCGAAGACGCGCGTGCGCTGGGCGACCAGGTCCTTGAACTGCTCGATCTCCCAGGGCTCGATCGTGATCCGCTCGGCGGTCAGCTCGATGTCGACGATGCCGTGCGCGTACTCCCGGCTCGCCTCCGCCGCCGCGGACTCCTCGGCCGCCCGTCGTTTGCGTCCGACCACCACGTCCGCGGTCTCACCGAGCAGCTCGGCCGCCTCGTCGAGCAGAGCGACATCCGACGGAGACCAGTCCGCGGCGAGTGGTCGCAATACGGCGGAACGCTCCGCCGCGGTGAGATGCGGCGCCGCGGCGGCCAGTCGGTCGTCGGACGAGAACAGGACGGCCACGAGGAGCGGGGGAGTGAGCTCGGGCCACAAGCGGTCGAGGACCTGCTGCACACGCTCGTCCTCGAAGAGTTCTTGCTGGATGTCCTCGATGTCCGCCTCCCCGACGTACTGCCGGCCGATGCGGTCGACGACCTGCTTGGTCAGGGTCTTGAGGATGCGCCGGACGAAGAGCGGCCGGGCCCGGTTGTGCCGCGGTTGCGCCGCGAGCGCTCCCTGCTGCGCCGTGCGGATCGCGGCGGGGCGGAGTACCAGCTCGTCCTGGTCGACCTTCAGCCGGATCGGCTCGGCAGGCACCACCCGGAAGCCGGCGATCGCCTGGGCGATCACGTCCGCCATCGCCGGGTTGCCCTTGATCCGCGCCGCGTCGGCCGGCTCCGGCGCGGTCGCGACGACGCCCGGGAACATCTCGCTGATCGTCGCGAGCACGACGTCGTTCTCGCCGAGCGAGGGCAGCACCTGGTCGATGTAGCGCAGGAACGTACTGTTCGGCCCGACGACGAGGACGCCGCTCCGCCCGAGTTGCTCGCGATGCGTGTAGAGCAGGTACGCCGCCCGGTGCAGCGCGACCACGGTCTTGCCGGTCCCCGGACCGCCCTGCACCACCAGCACCCCGGGCAGTCCGGAGCGGATGATCTCGTCCTGCTCGGACTGGATCGTTGCGACGATCTCGTTCATCCGCCCGGTGCGGCTCGCGCCGAGCGACGACAGCAGCGCCGCCTCGCCGATCAGCGTGCTGCGTTCGCCGTCTCCCAGTGCTTCGGCGTCCAGGAGGTCGTCGTCGATCCCGGCCACGGTCCGGCCGTGCAGGCGGATGTGCCGCCGGCGTTTGACGCCGAGCGGCTCGGCGGCGGTGGCCCGGTAGAACACCTGCGCGACCGGCGTCCGCCAGTCGATCAGCAGCGGGTTGTAGTCGTCGTCGAACAGGCCGATCCGCCCGACGTGGAACCGTTCGCCGGCGGTCTCGTCGATCCGCCCGAAACACAATCCGCGTTCTACCGACGACAATTGCGAGAATCGCCCGGAGAACAGCTCCGTGAACGATTCGCGCTCCGACCACGCCTGATCCGTCCCGGTGGTTTCCTCGACCTGGACGCGGCCGAGTTCGCCGCGGGCCTTTTCTCGCAGCACGTCGAGCCGCTCGTACATGACGGTCACTTCGCCTTGCTCAGCAGCGATCTCCTGCTCCAGCACCCCAGCCCCCGATCGTTTCTTGCGCCACCCGAAAAGCTCTGATATTCTGAACTCAGAAGCCCGAAGAGGGCTTCTTTTTTGTTTTCCGGCACAAACACTCAACGGTATCTATTTCCGGGGCGTCCGGCAAGCAACAGCGGCAAACGAGCGCTTCACAGCCGACTCACAGACAACCCGAAGGACCCGCTCAGCAGGCGCCGGGAGACTGACGTCCATGCGGTCTCGTAACGACAGCGCCGTACGGCTCGGCGCGCTGGCAGCCCTGTGGCTGAGCCTGCTGCTCGTCATGTACTGGTGGGTCGCCGGCGGCGGCGTGCAGGAGCTCGGCGGGTGGGCGACCGGCCTGACCTCGATCGGCCGGATCACCGGACTGGGCGCCTCGGTGCTGCTGCTCGCGCAGGTCGTGCTGATGGCCCGCGTACCCGCGCTGGAATCGGCCTTCGGGCAGGACCGCCTCGCGCGGATCCACCGCATCACCGGATTCACGTCCTTCAACCTGATGCTGGCCCATGTCGTCACGATCACCTGGGGGTATGCGGCGGGGGAACTGCACCGGACTCCTTCGACGCTGTGGGACCTGACGGTCGACTACCCGGGCATGCTGCTCGCGGTCGGCGGCACGGTCTGTTTGTGCCTGAGCGTCCTGACCAGCATCAGGGCGGCCCGTCGCCGGATCCGGTACGAGTCGTGGCATCTCCTGCACCTCTACGCGTACCTCGGAGTCGGGATCGCGCTTCCACACCAGTTGTGGACCGGCCAGGAGTTCTTGTCGTCGACCGGGCGGACCGTGTTCTGGTGGACGGCCTGGGCAGTCGCAGCCGTGGCCGTGCTCGTGTTCCGGGTCGGCATACCGATCTACCGCAACGTGCGGCATCGGCTCCACGTGACCGCCGTCGTACCGGAGGGCGCGGGGATCGTGTCCGTGTACGTCGCCGGGCGCCGGCTGGACCAGTTGCGGGCCGAGGCCGGGCAGTTCTTTTCCTGGCGGTTCCTCGGGCGGCCCGGCTGGACGCGGGCGAACCCGTACTCGTTGTCCGCCGCGCCTGACGGTCGACGTCTGCGCATCACCGTGCAGGACGCGGGGGACGGCAGCGCCGCCGTCGGTTCGCTGCTGCCGGGTACGCGGGTGCTGATCGAAGGACCGTACGGGCGGATGAGCCCGCGGGCCCGGACCCGGCGCAAGGTCGCGCTGATCGGCGCGGGCGTCGGCGTGACGCCGCTGCGGGCGCTCGCCGAGGGACTCGACTACGCGCCGGGCGACGCGGTGCTGGTGCAGCGGTACACGGACCAGCAACTCTTCCACGACGAATTCCAGGCGTTGTGGCGGGACCGGGGCCTGTCGTTGCTGACGCTGCCGGGATCGCGGCGGCGGCCGGACTCGTGGTTCGGCGCCGGCGTCCGGGAGCACGACGACGTACAGGCGCTTCTGGAGTGGATTCCGGACATCGCCGAGCGCGACGTCTACCTGTGCGGACCCGAGGCGTGGACCGCGTTGGTCAGCTCCAGCCTCACCGCCGCCGGCCTGCCGGCCGAGCGGCTCCATCTCGAGACCTTCAAGTGGTGACCGCCGTGAAACGAAGCGTCCTCTGGCTCCTCGGCACCGTCTCGGCGGTCGTCCTGATGTTCGGCTACCACACCTCGACGTCCGGCCCGGAGGCCGCGGTCACGCCGATCGCCGGCGGCGAGGGCGCCGACAGTAGCAGCACCCCGAGCTCGCCGACCACCTCGCCGACAAGCACGCCGTCGGCTTCGTCGGGATCGTCGACGGTGACCGGGGACGTCGCGCAGACGCAATGGGGTCCGGTGCAGGTGCAACTCACCGTGCAGGGCGGCAAGATCACCGCGGTCGACGTCCTGCAGTACCCGAACGGGAACCACCGCGACGTCGAGATCAACGACTACGCACTGCCGATCCTGATCGACGAGACCGTCAAGGCCCAGAACGCGCAGATCGACATGGTCAGCGGCGCGACCGTCACCAGCGACGGCTACATCCGGTCCCTGCAGAGCGCCCTGGACCAGGCGAAGTGAAGCGGTACGTCGCGCACGTGATGGGCATGCCGATCAGCCTCGCGCTGCGCGGCCGGCACACCGACGACGAACTGGCCGCCCAGGCCTGGGCCGACGCCCTCGACGTCCTGCACACCGCCGACCGGATCTTCAGCACGTATCGCGCCGACTCGCACATCTCCCGCCTCAACCGCGGCGAGCTGACCGTCGTCGACTGCCCGCCCGAGGTCGCCGAGGTCCTCCGGCTCGGCGAGCGGGCGCGGCTGGAGTCCGGCGGCGCGTTCGACGTACGACGTGGCGGCGTCCTCGACCCGAGCGGCGTCGTGAAGGGCTGGGCCGTCGAGCGTGCCGCGGCTGCGTTCAATCGGTTGGCGGGCACCGACTACTGCCTTTCGGCCGGCGGTGACCTGACCTGTCGTGTGGGGCCGACGTCCAAAGCCTGGCGGATCGGCATCGAGGACCCGTTCGACCCCGAGAAGATCGCGGCGATCGTGCCGATCCGCACCGGCGCTGTCGCCACGTCCGGCCTGCACCGCCGCGGCCCGCACATCACCGACGCCCGCAACGGCGAGACACCGACTGCGCTCGCGTCGGTCACCGTCGTCCACCGCTCGCTCACCCACGCCGACATCGACGCCACCACCGCCTTCGCCCTCGGCCCCGACGGCCCCGCCTGGCTGCACGCCCGCCCCAACCGCACCGGGCTCGCCATCCTCGTCGACGGAACCCGCCAGATCATCGGACAGACTGCCCGGCTCAGCTCCCGTTCCAGATGACGGCGTCGAAGGTGGTGTGGGTGTCGATGCTGGTTTCGCCGAGTTTCGAGACCTTGAGCCTGACGACGTTCCCGGCGCTGGTCCGCACACAGAGCACGGTCTTCTTCGAGAGCTTCACGTTGTCGCGGCTCCCGAGCGCGTCGATCGCATCCGAGCATTCCTGGTACCCGGGCAGGGCGCCGGAAGCTCCTGCCCACTGCGCGATCCGCGTGCTGTTCTGACCGCCGAACTCGTAGTTGAGCACCATGAACACGTCGCCCTGGTCGTCGGCGCCATCGGGGTCCGGCAACGCGTCCAGATCCTTGGGCTCGGCGTCGACCAGCAGCGTCCCCTTCCACCGCTCGCTCCCGGCGGGCGAGCCGCTGGAGCTCGGCGACTCGTTCTGGCCGGGCGTCGTCGTCGGCGTACTGGTCGGTGTCGACGCCGTCGACGACGCAAAAGCCGAGGACGTGGGTACGGAGGCCGGGCCGCCCGCCGTGTCCTTGTCGTCACCGGAGTCGGCGAAAATCGGCACCAACGTGGCGATCAGAGCGGTGGCGATCGACGCCGCCGCAGCGATCCACGCACTCCTCTGGTGCCTGTCGAACCAGCTGTTCGTCTCGGGCTTCTCGTCCGCCAAAGTACTCATCACCCCACTGCCCAGGCCGACTGCCGAGATTAGCAGTCCGTGAGTCCACGAACACGGCACGGATTCAGCACGCGGGTGATGACGTCGGGGATCATTCGGCGGGGGATGGGGCGGTGGGCGACGAAGTGGCGGTAGAAGAACGGGCTGGTGAGTAGGTCGGTGGTCAGTTCGGGGTCGGTGTCGGGTGCGAGTTCGCCGCGGTCGCGGCCGCGTTGCAGGACTGTGAGCAGTGGTTCGCGCCGACGGTTGGTCAGGTCGGTGTGCAGCTCGGAGAGGGCGGGGTCGCGTTCGGCGGCATCGATGAACGCCGCCAGCAGCCGCGGGAACGGCGTCCGCTCGAGCAGCGTCACGAACGCTGTCAGGATCTCGGTGACGTCCTTCGTCACCGATCCGGTGTCGGGAGTGGGGAACGGCCGGTAGGTCGCGTCCATCGCGTCCACGAGCAGCGCACCGGTGGTCGGCCATCGCCGGTACAACGTGGCCTTGCTCGCGCCGGCCCGCCGCGCGACGGCCTCCATGGTGAATCCGGCCAGCCCGGCGTCGTCGAGCACGTCGAGCGCGGCGGTCAGCATCCGCTGCCGCGCGCCATCTCCCCGCGAGACCATTGATCCTCCTCCATCGAAACGCTATCGTACCGTTAGTGAAGAGTACGGGTCCGTTTCGATAGAAGGTGATCGCGATGAGGACCGCGACGTACTGGACGGTGACCGGGGTCGTCGTGGGGGAGTGTGCCGTCGGCGGCACGATGGACCTGTTCCGGATGGCGCCGTTCTACCCGATGCTGATCGACCTCGGGTATCCGAGTTACCTGGCCACGATCCTCGGCGGTGCCAAGCTCGCGGCCGCGGTGGTGATCGCCGCGCCGCGCCTGCCACGGCTGAAGGAGTGGGCGTACGCCGGCGTGCTGATCAACATGACCGGCGCCGCGGCGTCGAACGCCGCGACGCGCCAGTACGGCGGGATGGTCGCCCCGACAGCGTTCGCCGTACTGGCGCTCGTGTCGTGGGCGACTCGTCCCCGGAGCAGAAGGATCTAGCTAGCGGCTGAAGCCTGCGGTGAGGCCGCCGAGGAGTTGACGGCGGCTGACGGCGTACAGGATGACGACCGGGAGGGTGGTGAGCACGACGGACGCGAGGACCGCCGGGACGTTCACGCTGTACTGGCCCTGGAACGTCCACAGCGCCAGCGGCAGTGTCCGCTTGTCGGGGCTCTGGGTCAGGATCAGCGGCAGCAGGAACCCGTTCCAGACGCCGAGTCCGTTGTAGATGCTGACCGTGACGAGCGCCGGCCGGGTGAGCGGCAGCGCGAGTTTGGTCATCATGCCCCACTCGGTTGCGCCGTCGACCCGCATCGACTCGAAGAGCTCCTTCGGCACGTCGCGGATGAAGTTCGACAGCACCAGCACCGACAGCGGGATCGCGAACGCAACCGACGGCAGGATCAGCGCGAGCAGGCTGTCGTACAGACGCATCCGGATGATCAGCAGGTAGACCGGGATGATGGTTGCCTGCAGCGGGATCGCCAGCCCCATCAGGAACATGCCGTTGACGCCGGCCAGGAAACGGCTGCCGGCCCCGCGGATGATCGCGTACGACGCCATGAACGAGATCGCGACCGCGGGCAGGATCGTGCCGATGGTGACGATCACGCTGTTCAGGAAGTACCGCGGGAAGTCGGACTCGATGACCAGCTTGTAGTTGTTCGTCGTCGGCGCGGACGGCAGCGCGAACGGATTCTGGGTGAAGTACGCGCTCTGGTCCTTGAAGCTGGTGACGACGATCCAGTACAGCGGGACGAGCACGATCCCGAGCCAGATCCAGCCGGCCAGGCCGCCGAACCAGTTCAGCCGGAGCAGCTTGTGGGCGCGGCTCGGGCGCTGACTCACGGGGCGTGCGGCCGTACTCGTGCTGCTTGTTGCCACTGCCATGTCACGCACCTTCCTGCTGGCTGGCTGTCGTACTGCCGCCGAGCCGGCGCAGGATCAGCGCGAGCGCCAGGCCGAGCAGCACGATCATCGCCGCGATCACGCTGGCCGGGCCCATCTGGTTGGACATGAAGCCCCGCTTGTACATGTCGAGGGCGAGCACCCGGGTGGCGTCGCCGGGTCCGCCCGCGGTAAGGACGAAGATCAGGTCGAAGAAGGTCAGCGATCCGACCACCATCAGCGTCGACGAGGTGATGATCGTGTACTTCAGTTGCGGCACGGTGATGCTGAAGAACTGCCGGATCCGGCCGGCGCCGTCGATCGCCGCCGCCTCGTACATCGTGGTCGGGATCTGCCGGACGCCGCCCTGGTAGATCAGCGAGTGGAACGGGATGAACTGCCAGGACACGATGAAGATCACCACGCCGACCGCGAGGGTGCTGTTGCCGAGCCAGTCCTGGGTGAGGAAGTCCAGGTGCAGACCGGGGCCCAGCCCGAAGTTCGGGTCGAGCAGGGCCTTGTAGGTGATCGCGATCGCGGCCGAGCTGAGCAGCAGCGGGATGAAGTACAGCACCGCGAGGAACGCGCGGTACCGCTGCCGGCCGGCGAGGAACACGCCGAGGAGCAGGCTCATCGGCGTCTGCACGAGCCACGAGAAGATCATGATCTCGAAGGTCACCAGGATGGTGTGCGGCAACTGGGGGTCGTTGAGCACGGACTTCCAGTTGGATATCCCGGCGGGCGTGATCGCGCCGAGACCGTCCCACGTGGTGAAGCTCAGCACCAGGACGCCGACCAGCGGGACGACGCCGAACACGATGAACAGCACCAGCGCCGGCAGCACCATCCAGGTGACCCGACCGCTCCGCCCGACGCCGGACGTGGGCCTGGTACGCACTGCTTCCGGCGCTACGGGCGGAGCGGTCGCCGTCACTGGCCGATCACCGCGTTCATGTTGGTGGCGAACTGCTGCGGCGAGATCGACAGCTGGAACAGCTTCGCGATGTTGTCGAGCAGCGTCTCGGCCTGGGTCGGGCTGAGCGCCTGGTCCCAGGACTGCGCGAAGTTCTTCGCGTTCGCCGCGGTGTCGTAGACGAAGTTCAGCCACTCGGAGTCGTTCTTGTCCGTGATCGAGGACAGCTTGTCCTTCGCGCTCTTCACGACCGGGATGCTGCCGGACTTGACCCAGGCATCCACCGTGGCGTCGTCCAGAGTGTTGTTCGCGATGAACTTCTTCGCGGTGTCCTTGTCGGCCTGGCTCGCCTTGGAGGAGATCGACATGTACTGGCCCGGGTTGCCGACGGTGTCGCTCGGGTCGCCCTTGCCGCCCTCGTACGTCGGGAAGTTCATGTAGCCCATGTGCCCACCGGTCACGAAATCACCACCGGACGCCTTCATGTTGCCGTACGTCCAGGCGCCGTGCAGCATCATCGCGGCCTTGCCGGTGTAGAGCAGTGCCTGGTCGGCGTTGGAGTCGGCGGTGATCGAGGAGAAGCCCTTGATGAAGCCGTTCGCCTTGATCAGGTTCTGCATCTCCTCGAGTGCCTTCAGCGCCGACGGGTCGGACCAGCCGTCCTTCTTGCCGTCGTAGATGTTCTGGAAGACCTCGGAGCCGCCGATCCGGTCGAACAGGAATTCCAGCCACATCATGTTGGTCCAGCGCGACTGGCCGCCGAGCGAGAACGGTGCGATGCCCTTCTCGTTGAACTTGGGCACCAGGTTCATGATGTCCTGCCACGTCTTCGGGGGCTCGGCGCCGATCTTCTCGAACGAGCGCTTGTCGTAGAACAGCACGATCGGCGTCACCGTCTCGCCCGGAATCGCGTAGAGCTTGCCGTTGACGGTCGCCGCGGTGAAGGCGGACGGGAAGATCGAGTTCTTCAGGTCGGCCTGCTCGTTGTTGAACCAGTCGGTCAGGTCCTCGACCTGGCCGGCGTCGACGTAGGCCTTGAGGCCGCCGCCGCCCCAGCCCCAGATCAGCGTCGGACCCTGTCCGGCGCCGATGGCGGTCTTGATCTTGGCCTTGAACGCGTCGTTCTGGAATTCGGTGGTCTTGATCTTGGTGTTCGAGTTCGCGTCGTTGAACCGCTTGACCTGCGCCTCCCGGATGCCCTGCTGCGGCTGGCCGGTGAGGAACCAGTATGTCGCCCCGCTGCCGGCGTTGCCGCTGGCTCCGGTGGTCGACCCCGGCGTGCTCGTCGGGCCGGAACTGCCGCACGCGGCGAGGCCGGCAGCGAGTGCGCCGCCACCGACGAGACCCAGGAAGGTCCGCCGGGATGTCGTGTTGGGATCCACAGTGATCTCCGTCGTCCGTGCTGCCCCCACAGGTTGCGGAAGCACCTGCCGATATGACTTGTTTTCGAAACATAGATTTCGGAGATAGTGCTGTCAAGACTTGAACTAACCCCAGTTTGGGGTCACAGTAAGGTCACGCAATCCCCTGTTACGCAGGCGATTCAGCGACCGGAGTGCACTCGCCGGATCGAACGGAGAGTATCGAAAAGTTTTCGATAATTGCTCACCGAAACGAACGTTCATCAAGGGAGATTTTCTTGTCCATCGACACTGAGCGGCCCTGGCGCGACCCGGCGCGGCCGGCCGCGGAGCGGGCGGACCTGCTGCTGGCGGCGATGACTCTGGAGGAGAAGATCGCGCAGCTCGGCAGTCGCTGGGCCGGCAACGACATGGCCGACACCGAGCTGCCCGAGGACGAGACGATCAACGTCGCGCCGATGGAGGACGTGTTCTCGGTCGGCGGCTCGCTGTCGCTGGAAGACGCCAGTCGCGAGGGCCTCGGCCATCTGACCCGCGTCTGGGGCAGTTACCCGCAGACGGTCGAGCAGGGCGTCGCCGAGGTGATCCGGCAGCACGAGGTGGTGCTGAAGGGCTCACGGCTCGGCGTGCCCGCGATCGTCCACGAGGAGTGCCTCACCGGGTTCACGACGTACGGCGCGACGGTCTACCCGGCGTCGATCGCCTGGGGCGCCACGTTCGACCCGGCGCTGGTCGAGCGGATGGCGGCGGCGATCGGGCGGGACATGGCCGCGGTCGGCGTGCACCAGGGACTGTCGCCGGTGCTGGACGTCGTGCGCGACTACCGGTGGGGGCGCGTCGAGGAGACGATGGGCGAGGATCCTTACCTGGTGGCGATGCTGGGTTCGGCGTACGTGCGGGGCCTGCAGAGCGGCGGTGTCGTCGCGACGCTGAAGCACTTCGCCGGCTACTCCGCCTCGCGGGCCGGGCGGAACCACGGGCCGGTGTCGATGGGACGCCGGGAGCTGCTGGACATCATCCTGCCGACGTTCGAGACCGCGATCGCGACGGCCGGCGCCGGGTCGGTGATGAGCTCGTACTCCGACCTCGACGGCCTGCCCGCGAGCGCGGACCCGTGGCTGTTCACCGACGTCCTGCGCAACGACTGGGGTTTCGAGGGGACGGTCGTCTCGGACTACTGGGCGGTGCCGTTCCTCGCGTCGATGCACCGGGTGGCCGCGGACAACGACGCCGCCGGCGCGCTGGCGCTGACGGCCGGCACAGATGTCGAACTCCCGGACACGATCGGGTACGCCGGCCTGCTGGAGAAGGTGAAGGTCGGCGAGGTCTCCGAGGACCTGGTCGACCGCGCGGCGCGCCGCGTGCTGCTGCAGAAGGTGCAACTCGGCCTCCTGGACGAGGACTGGACCCCGGAGCGCTCGGTCCGGGCCGAGGGCGTCGACCTGGACTCGGACGCGAACCGGGCCGTCGCCGCCGAGCTGGCCGAGAAATCGGTCGTTCTGCTCGAAGCGGGTTCGGTGCTTCCGATCGCCGCCCCTACCAAGGTCGCGGTCGTGGGACCGTGCGCCGACGACGCGCGCACGCTGATGGGCTGCTACGCGTTCCCGAACCACGTGCTGCCGCGATACCCCGAGCGGGGCCTCGGGATCACCATCACCACGCCGTTGGATGCCCTGCGCAACGAGCTGCCGACTGTGTCGTACGCCAAGGGCTGTGACGTGACCGGCGCGGATCGTTCCGGGTTCGCGGAAGCTGTCGCGCTGGCCGAGGACAGTGAGCTGACGGTGGCGTTCGTCGGCGATCTGTCGGGTCTGTTCGGGCACGGGACCTCCGGGGAGGGATGCGACGCCGAGGACCTTCGGCTGCCCGGGGTCCAAGGTGAGCTGCTCGACGCGTTGCTGGAGACCGGCAAGCCGGTCGTGCTCGTGGTGGTGTCCGGGCGGCCGTATGCGCTCGGCGAGTACGCCGATCGCGCGGCGGCGCTGGTGCAGGCGTTCATCCCGGGGCAGGAAGGCGGCGCGGCGATCGCGGGTGTGCTGAGCGGGCGGATCGTGCCGAGCGGGAAGCTGCCGGTGCAGATCCCGCGGCACGTCGGCGGGCAGCCCGGCACGTACCTGCAGCCGGCGCTCGGGAGCGTCGAGAGCGCCGGCATCAGCGGGCTCGAGACGAGGCCGCTCTATCCGTTCGGGTACGGCGCGTCGTACACGGACTTCACGGTCGCCGATCTCCGGTTGAGCGTGCCGGAGATCGGCAGCGACGGCGAGTTCACCGCCACGGTACGGGTGACGAACACGGGCGACCGGGCCGGCGACGAGGTCGTGCAGCTGTACCTGCGCGACGTCGTCGCCCGGGTCGCCCGGCCGTTGAAGCTGCTCACCGGGTTCGCCCGGGTGTCGCTCGCGCCCGGACAGGCGGCCGATGTCACGTTCGGCGTGCACGCCGACCGCACGGCGTACACGGATCCCGGCCTGCGGCGGATCGTCGAGCCGGGTGACGTCGAAGTGATGGTGGGCACGTCGTCGCTCGACCTGCCGTGTCGTGCGATGCTGCGGATCACCGGGGATGTGAGGGTAGTCGGGCACGACCGGGTGCTGACCACCCCGGTGACGATCAGCGAGGACCCTGGAGGAGGGTGATGAGATGTCGCGGTTGAAGGGGCGCGTCACCCTGGCCACCGTGGCCGGGTCGGCCGGGGTCTCGGTCGCCACGGTCTCCAAGGTGCTGAACGGGCGCAGCGACGTGTCGTCGGCGACCCGCGCACGGGTCCAGGAGGTCCTCGAGAAGCACGGGTACGTCGGGCGCCGCCCCGAGCCGGTCGAGCACGACACCGTCGAGCTCTTCTACCAGGGCGTGCTGAACAGCTACTCGGTCGAGGTGATCCAGGGCGTCCTCGACGCGGCCGCAGCGGCCGGGGTCGAGGTCGTGCTCAGCTCCCGGCCGCCGCATCCGAGCCGGCATTCCGCGGGCCGCGCGGCGCCCTGGGTGCGGGACCTGATCGCGTCCGGCCGCCGGGCCGCGGTCGGGATCACCAGCGAGCTGTCCGACGCCGACCTGGCCGCGCTGTCCCGGGCGCGGCTGCCGTTGGTGATCATCGACCCGGCCGACGTACCCCAGCCCGACATCACGAGCGTCGGCTCGACGAACTTCGCCGGCGGGATGTCCGCGGCGCAGTACCTGCTCGATCTCGGGCACCGGCGGATCGCGTACATCGGCGGCCCGCCGACATCGGCCTGCAACCAGGCGCGGATCAGCGGGTTCCGCAGCGCGATGGACGCCGCCGGCGCCGAGGTGCCGAAGGAGTACATCTGGTTGAGCAACTTCCTGTACGACGACGGCCTGGCCGGCGCGTCGACGATGCTCGAGCTGCCGAACCCGCCGACGGCGATCTTCGCCGGCTGCGACGAGATCGCGGTCGGGGTGATGGAGGCGGCGCGGGCGCGGGGACTGCGGATCCCGGACGACCTGAGCGTGGTCGGGTTCGACGACACCCAGGTCGCGCGGCACGCCTCGCCGCAGTTGACCACCGTGAAACAGCCGCTGCGCGAGATCGGCGCGGTCGCGGTCCGCACCGCGCTGCAGCTGGCGGCGGGGGAGCCGGTCGCGTCGCACCATGTCGAGCTCGCGACAACGCTGATCATCCGCGGCTCGGCGGTTCCGTACGGGCTGTCGTCGGTCGCGGCGTCCTGATCATTCCTTCCGGTCGGCGAGCACCTTCGTCGCGAGCACGGCGGCCGCCAGCAGGATTGCCGAGACGACGGCGAGCAGCGTCAGCGGTACGGCGTTGGCGCCGGCGGGCTTCTCGTCGGACAGCACGGTCATGATCGGGCGGATCGGCGAGATCCAGCGGACCAGCAGGACGGCGAGGATCGCGGCTGCCGCGGTCAGCATCGCGACGCCGATCCGCGCGACGACGAGACGCGAGCAGAGCAGGCCGATCGCGATCCCGGTCATCGCCGCACCGAGCTGCGCCGCGGCGCCGACGGCGAGGTCCGCGGCGGTGACGGTGTGCTTGCCGGTGACGATCGGGTAGACGAGACCGATCACCAGCAGCGGGACGCACCAGGTGACGACGACGGCGACCGTGGTGGTCAGGACGCGCAGCGAGCTTCCGACCGTCACGACGGTGATCTTGCGCTGCGTCGGATCCTCGTGGTTCACAACGCTGACGGCGAGCCACGTGGTGCAGACGAGCATGGCGAGCACGCAGAACGCGTACGACGACTGCAGCGGCCCGTTGTCGGACGTCGTACCGACGGCCATCGCGGCGAGGAAGATCAGCGTCGGCGGCAGGTACCGCTGGGAGAGCAGCACGCTGGTCAGCAGGTAGCGGTAGAGCGCGCTCACTCGGGTTTCACCTGCCGTACGGTGACGACCGACCAGCCGTGGTTCAGCGCGGTGAGCAGGGCCGCGTCGTGACGGCCGGTCGGCAGCAGCAGGACGACGCCGGCATCGGTACGCCGTACGTCGAGCACGTCCGGGTGGTGATCCCAGTCGAGGCCGGCGCCGGGGATCAGGTGGAGTTCGGTGAGATCGGCCGGCCGGTGCACGGTGGTCAACCGGCCGCGATCGAGCTCGCAGACCCGGGTCGCGGTCGAACGGACGACGTCGGCGGAGTGCTCGGTGAACGCGACCGCGGCGCCCTGCTCGGCGGCCTCGGTGAGGAGCTCGCGCAGCGTGGAGTGGGCGGTGGCGTCGAGTCCGGCCCAAGGCTCGTCGAGGACGAGCAGCTGCGGCGGATCGAGCAGCGCCTGCGCCAGTGCGACCTTCTGCGCGTTGCCTTTCGACAGCTTCCGCATCGGGGTGTCCGCACCGCCCGCGAGCGCGAGCCGGTCGAGCAGTTCGAGCGACCGGTCGCGCGCCGCTCTCGTGCTGAGTCCGCGGATCCGGCCCATGTGCCGCAGGTACGCCGACGCCGACAGGCGATCGTGGGAAGCGAACACGTCGGGCACGTAGCCGACGACGCGGGCGTTGCGCTGCACCGTCCCGGCGGACGGCTGCGACAGGCCGACCATCAGCCGCAGTACCGTCGACTTGCCCGAGCCGTTCGCACCGACCAGGGCCAGCAGTTCACCGGCGTCGAGGCCCAGGTCGACGTCAGCGAGGATCTCCCGACGCCCGTACCGTTTCGAGACCTTCCGCAGCCCGACCACTTCCATGCGGCGAGCCTATCCGGGCCAGCGGTCTACTCAGGACGACGGAGACCAGCAGGGACGCGACCGCGAAGGCTGTCATCACCGGCGCAGCTGCCGTGAGATCGGCGAGCGCGCCGGCCAGGATCGCCGTCACGCCGAACGTCGTCATCCGGAGCGCGGACTCCAGCCCGAGGACCTGACCACGCAGCTCGGGCGGCGTGAGGTCGACGAGGATCTCCTGCTGTGCAAGCGATGCGGAGTACCCGCTGCTGCCGACCGCGACCAGGACGCAGAGCACCGCGAGCGGGAGATCGAACGCGAAGCCGATGAACGGTACGGCGAGCAGGAAGCGCAGCCAGTGCGCCACGCTGCGACGCCGCCGCGAGCTGAGACAGCGGCCGACGACGAGGTCACCGGTCATCATGCCGGCGGCTCCGGCAGCCAGCAGCCAACCCGCGCGCGAACCGGCGTACGGGACGAACAGGGCTTCGCAGCCGACGATGAGGCCGTTCGGGAGCGTGAGTGCGAGCAGCAGCGGACGAGTACGGCGCTGGGCGAGCAGCGTACGGTTGCCGCGCCACGTCTCGGCGAGGCCGGTGCGCGCGACCCGGCGCGGCGCGCGGTCGTGCAGACCGAAGCGGATGACCGGTACGGCGAGCGCCGCGCATCCGGTCGCGATCCAGAGCACCGTCGACGGGCCGACCGCCTGCAGGAGAACGCCCGCGACGCCGAAGCCCGCGATCTGCATCGCACCGACCGACAGGTTCATCGCCGACCGGCCGAGCACGAACTCGTCCGGCGACACCACCTCGCCGAGCAGACCCCAGCGAACGCCGGCGCCGATCGAGAGCCCGTAGGCGACCGCGAGCGACAGGACGAGCCGGAGGCCGGCGGACAGATCGGCCGCGGCCTGGACGGCGACCGCGACGGTCGAGAGCACCGCGAGCAGCGTCAGCACCTGGCGGGGCCGTGCGGTGTCCGCGGCGGACATCAGCGTGGAGACACCGAGGACCTGGGCGAGCGACGGCCCGAACATGACTGCCGCCGCGAGCAGCGCGGAGCCGCTCGCGGCGTCGACCAGGATCGCCAGCGTCAGGCTGGTCATGGTCGAGGACGCGTTGCCCAGCGCGCTGCTGATCCACAGGTTCCGGAACTCGGGGTTGGCGAAGATCGCCCGGTAGGTGCCCATGCCCGGCAGCATCGACCGGCGGCCCCGCGTCACCTACAGTTTCGGGTGGAGGCGAAACGTTGTCCGAGTTCCTGGTCGATGCCGACACGCTGGTGAACGCGCGGTTCGGCACGTCGCAGCTCACCGAGACGGTGTCCGCGCTGAAGCTGCTGCGGGCGCCGGTCGAGCCGTGGTTCCGGCCGTGGAAACAGACGCACAGCGCCGCGTTCCAGGCTGCGGTGGCCGCCGATCCGGTGTGGGCGGCGCTCGTGGACAGCGCGTTCGGGCGGAGCTGGGTCGCGGATTTCCTGACCGTTCCGCCGCTCGAGCCCGATCTCACGCTCGAGGAAGAGCTCGAGTACCTGACATCGCTCGACGACGACCGCATCCGCGCCGATCTCAGCGTCGTACGGACGCCGGTGCCGGACCTGCTGAGCGAGGCGTCCGGGCTTGCCGCGGCGGCCGCGGAGTTGCTGCGCTGGGTGTGGAAGGAGACGGTCGAGCCCGACTGGCCGCGGCGGTTGCGGGTGCTGCAGGCCGACGTCGTGTCGCGGACGTCGCGTCTCAGCGAGCAGGGGTGGTCCGGTGTGCTGCGCGGACTCGGCCCCGACGTGCGGTGGCTGGGCGACGGGCGGATTCAGGTCAACCGCTGGGATTACCCGGTGACCGACGTACGCGGGCGGGACCTGATGTTCATCGCCGCGCACACCCAGAAGGTCAACGTGAGCTGGCGGCTGCCGGACCGGTTCGCGCTGACGTATCCGGTGACGGGGATCTTCGCGGCCACGACGACTCCCGACGAACCGCTGGTCCAGCTCCTCGGCCGCAACCGCGCCCGCCTTCTCGTCGAGGCGGCCGAACCGGTGAGCACCACCGTGCTGGTGGCGACCACCGGGCTGTCGCTCGCCACCGTGTCCGATCACCTGCGTGTCCTGACCGATGCCGGGCTGCTGGAACGCCGCCGCTCGGGCCGATCGGTCCTGTACTGGCAGTCCGACACCGGCCGCCGGGTCGTCCGGCGACCGGCGTCGAACCGCCCCGAGCCCCGATGAAGCTCGTGCAGCCGGGCAGCTAACGGATCTCGAGCTCCGTGGAGAGCGGGAGGTCCGAAACCGACGAGCCGGCTCGGATCGTGAAGGCACCGGGCTCGGTCGTCCAGCCCGACCCCTGGTCGGTGACAGCCCAGTGCTCGAAGGTGTGCTCGTGGAGGAGCACCGTGATCTCGCGGGCCTGACCCGCCTCGAGGCGGACGACGGCGAACCCGGCCAGCCAGCGCACCGGCCGGTCGACGGCGCTTTCCGGACGCTCGACGTACACCTGGACCACGTGCTTGCCGGCGCGGTCGCCGGTGTTGCGCACGGTCAGCGCCACGGACGACGGGTCGTTCGCCCGCAGCTCGGAGAGCTCCCAGGTGGTGTAGCCGAGCCCGTGCCCGAACTCGTACGCCGGCTCGGCCCCGGCCT
Organism: Kribbella sp. NPDC003505; assembly: GCF_040610875.1. Classification (NCBI taxonomy): domain Bacteria; kingdom Bacillati; phylum Actinomycetota; class Actinomycetes; order Propionibacteriales; family Kribbellaceae; genus Kribbella; species Kribbella sp. NPDC003505. The sequence continues at coordinate 341,742 of NZ_JBEXNA010000003.1, forward strand.
TCAGCCACGCGCGGTACCCGATGTGGACGCCCTCGTCGTACCGGACGACACCGTCCTTCGGAGTCACGTCGATGACCGGGACGTCCTCCTGCGTCCGCGGCCAGGTGGTCGGAAGGCGACCTCCCGGCTCGACGCGGCCGAGCAGAACGTCGGCGAGCGCGTCGCCGTACTGCTGACCACCGAAGTACGTCGCCAGCACCGCGGCGACGTCGTCGCGCCAGGGGAGCAGGACGGGCGAGCCCGCGTTCACGACCACGACCGTGCGCGGGTTCGCCGCCGCCACCGCGCGGACGAGGTCGTCCTGGTGACCGGGGAGGGCGAGCGAGGTCCGGTCGTACCCCTCGGACTCGACCTTCGAGTTGGTGCCGACGACAACGAGTGCGACGTCCGCCGCGCGCGCCGCCGCGACCGCCTCGTCGATCAGGGCCTGCGGGTCGTCGTCGGCCGGCTCGACGCCGACCGTGATGCTGAGCGCGTTGCCCAGACCGCCCTCGGCCGTGTGCAGGTCGAGCTCGACGCGCACGTCGACCGGCGTCCCGGCAGTCACGTCGAGCGGTGTCGAGATCGACGGCGGCGACAGGATCGCGGCGCCGAGGTCGTTGCCGACCGGCACCGCGGTGTCCTCGCGGAGAAGCTTGCCATCAGCAAAGATCCGGCCGTGGCCGACCGACGCGAAGCCGAGCCGGACGGCGCCGGACTCCGCCGGGGTCCAGGTGGTGCGGAACTCGAACGTCGTGGTTTCGACGACCGGTGCGTCGCCGCCGAGGTAGACGAGTGCGCTGGAGAACCGGTCCTCCGCGAACAACTCGGCACCGTCTCCGCCGAGGAACCGCACACGGGCGCCCTGCTGACCCGATTCCGGGTTGGTCATGGTCGCCGGCGGCAGCTCGGCGACGCCTTCCTGGACGATCGCGCCGATCGAATAGGTGATCTCGGCGTCGGGGAGAGCAGCGCGGAGGCCGTCGAGCGGGGAGACGACCTGCTCCGGGATCACGGTCGCGCTACCGCCGCCCTGAGTCCGGGCGTCCCGGGCGTTGTGGCCGATGACCGCGAGCTTGCGGACGTCGCTCCAGGGCAGCGCGCCTTCGTTGCGGAGCAGGACGGTGCCTTCCGCGGCCGCCGTACGGGCGAAGGCCACGCCGTCGATCTGCGGCGGATCGGCCGGCTTCTCGAAGCCTTCGAGGGCGCCGACGCGGGCCGCGAGCGCGAGGATCCGGCGGACCTTGCGGTCGATCGCGACCTGTTCGACCTCGCCGGACCGGACGGCGTCGACGAGTGCGTCGCCCCAGGCGCCGACCGGCCCCGGCATCGCGAGGTCCTGCGAGTGCTTGGCGCTCTCCACGCTCCGGACCGCCGTCCAGTCGCTGACGACGACACCGTCGAATCCCCAGTCGGTGTTGAGCGGGGTCTCGAGCAGTTCGTTCTCCGACGCGGTGGCGCCGTTGATCGAGTTGTAGGCGCTCATCACCAGCCACGCCTTCGACTGTGTGACCGCCTTCTCGAAGGCCAGCAGGTACACCTCGCGCAGCGTGCGCTCGTCGACCACGACGTTGGCGGTGAAGCGGTCGGTCTCGAAGTCGTTGGCCACGTAGTGCTTCGGGGTGGCGCCGACGCCGAGCTCCTGCACGCCGGCGACATACGCCGCGGCGAGGTCCGCGGTCAGCACCGGGTCCTCGCTGAAGGCCTCGAAATGCCGGCCGCCGAGCGGGGAACGGTGCAGGTTGATCGTCGGGCCGAGCACGACGTCGACGTGCTTCCGCCGGGCCTCGAGCGCCGACACCACGCCGTACCGATGCGCGATGCCGAGGTCCCAGGAGGACGAGAGCGCGGTGGCGGACGGGAGGTTCAGCGAGGGGTCGCGCTCGTCCCAGACCGCACCGCGGACGCCGCTCGGGCCGTCGGACAGCACCATCGAGCGCAGCCCGATCGCGGGCAGCGCGTGCGTGGACCAGAAGTCCTGGCCGGTCAGGATCCGGACCTTCTCCTCCAGGGAGAGGCGGCCGAGCAGGTCGTCGACGTTCATGGCGCCGATGCTACGTGCGAAAACCAAGTGATGCTAGGTTTTGGCCATGGCGACTTCCCGGGGTCCGTATGCGAAGGGTGTGGCCAAGCGCGCCGAGATCCTGCGGGCGGCGCTGGAGGTGATCGCGCGGCACGGCTACCGGAAGACGTCGACGCGCGAACTGGCCGCCGAGGCCGGGCTCAGCGAGGCCGGGATGCTGCACTACTTCGGCTCGAAGGAGCAGCTCTTCGAGGCGGTGCTCCGGGCCCGGGACGAGGCGGACCTGAGCCGGTTCGGGACCGCCGATCCGATCGACAACCTGACCGCGATCGTCCGGCACAACCGGTCGGTGCCGGGGCTCGTGCAGCTGTACTCGACGTTCTCCGCCGAGGCCGGCGACCCCGACCACAGCTCGCACGAGTACTTCGTCGAGCGGTACGCCGGGATTCGCGAGGCCCTCGCCGACGCGGTCCGGGCCCGCCAGTCGGCCGGCACGTTCAACCCGTCCGCCGATCCGGACGCGATCGCAACGCTGCTGATCGCCCTGTCCGACGGCCTCCAGATCCAGACCCAGTACGAGCTGTCCACCGACCCCGGCGACCTCTTCGACCACCTGCTCAGCCTGCTGGCTGGACCCGCGCGCGATAGTTGACCCATGACGAGTGCCGCCGACGACCAGGACCCTCCGGCGGAGCTCGCCAGTCCACCAGCCGCAGCTTCGGCGGCGTCCGGGGCGTCCGCCGCGACTCCGGGACCCGCAGCACCTGTCGAGCCGGCCGCCATCACCCGGTCGGTGCTGACGAAGGAGATCTGGCTCGTGCTGGCGCTGTCCCTCGGCGCCTCCGGGGTGGCGGCGATCATCTCGTTCGCCGGTGTGCTGACGTCGGAGAAGCCGATCAGCGGGCAGACGGCGGTCATCGTCGGCTCGCGGGCTCCCGGGCGGCCGTGGCTGGATCTCGCGTGGCAGGTGTTCGCGGTGGTGACCGCCCTGGTGCCGGTGGCGCTGGTCGGGCATTTCCTGGCGCGGGGCCGGGAGTCGTTCCGGACGATCGGGTTCGACCTACGTGACCGGCTGCGCGACCTCGGCCGGGGGACGACGATCGCGGCCGCCGTCGGTGGAGCGGGGCTGTTGTTCTACATCGGTGCACACGCGACCGGCGCGAACCTGACCGTCGACCCGTCGCAGCTGCCGGACTACTGGTGGCGGATCCCGATCCTGGTCGCGGTCTCCGCGCAGAACGCCGTCCTCGAGGAAGTCATCGTGCTCGGCTATCTGAACCACCGCCTGGACCAGCTCGGCTGGTCGGTGCGCCGGGCGACCGCGACCAGCGCACTGGTGCGCGGCTCGTACCACCTCTACCAGGGGCTCGGCGGGTTCGCGGGGAACGTGATCATGGGCGTGATCTTCACCTACCTGTACCGGCGCTGGGGCCGCGTGATGCCGCTCGTGGTCGCGCACACCCTGATCGACACCGCCGCGCTCATCGGCGCCACGTATCTGCTCGGCAAAGTCTCCTGGCTGCCCAGCTGACGGCTGTTGAGTATTAGTCAACTGTCAAGCCCGGACGTAACCGATCAGGGCCCCGACGGGTTGTTGGTGTCGTGACAGTCAACGGGGAAATCACCAGTCCGCCCGAAATCGACGCCGGCCTGGCAGCCGCGGCCCTCGCCGTGTTCGCGCACCGGCACGAGGTCGTCCACCTGCTGTACGCCGCCACCGACGAGCCGGACGCGCTCGCCCGGATCGGCGCGCTGCTGAAGGTCGACGAGGCCGCCATCGCCCGCGTTCTCGACCAGCCGCTGCGCTGGATGCTCCCGCAGTTCCGCGACGAGCTGGAGACGATCGCGGCGGCGCCGGGCTCGATGACCACCGGCACACCGCCGGCGGTCGCGCGGAGCGCGCCCGCGGATCTCGAGTCGGCGGCCGCGACGACCAGCTGACGCGGTCCCCGCAGGACGCACCGCTCCATCAGTAGGTTGGAGCGGTGCAGACGTATGGGCGGGACATCCTGGAGACCGCGGACGAGCTCACCACGGCGTACGTCGAGGTGTTCACCGCGCCACCGTTCGGGCACCGCGATCCGGGGGAGACCGGGGCCGCATTCGGCAAGCGGCTCGAGTCCGACGCGGAGCGGGACGGGTTCCGGGCGTGGGTCGAGCGGTCCGCGGACGGGCGGATCGCCGGGTTCGTCACCGGCTGGACGACGCCGGCGCCGTTCCGCACCGACCGGTCGTACGGCAGTGTCCTGGACCGGCTCGGCGCCGAGCAGGTGGACGAGCTGCTGATCGGCGCCTTCGAGGTGGACGAGCTAGGAGTGCTCCAGCACGCCCGCGGCACGGGCCTGGCCCGCCGTCTGCTCGAGTCGGTCACCCGCGAGCGGGACCGCGCCTGGCTGCTGGCCTGGAGCCAGAACCACGACGCCCTGGCCTTCTACCGCCACGTCGGCTGGCGGGCCCCCGAGCCCCGCGGCCCCGAAACCGACATCGTCGTCTTCGTAGCCCCCTGAGGCGCATCTGGACAGTACGTATACGCCCACTGGCGGGCCTGGCCGGCTGAAGCCCGGCGTGCCGGTCCGGGTAGTAGGCGTATACGTACTGTCCAGATGCAGCTGTCAGAGGGCGAACAGCTCGGTTGCGTTGCGGTGCGTGATGGCCTCGTGTTCTTCGGGAGTGAGGTCAGCGGCTTCCAACGCGCCGAGCGCGACGGACGGGTCGATCAGGGTCGCGTCGGTGCCGAACATCATCCGGCCGGGGCCGATCCGGTCCAGGATCCAGCGGATCCGGTTCGCCTCGGGCGCCGACCAGCAGGGCTCGAACCAGATCCGGTCCGAGCGGTCCGCGGCCTCGGGCACCCGGGGCCAGCCGTTCGCGCCCATGTGGCCGGCGAGCAGCCGCGCCCCCGGCACCCGGACGGCGACGTCGGCGAGATCGACGACGGTGTCGCCCCAGGTGTGCACCAGCGTCGGCAGCCCGTACTCCGTGGTCAGCTCGATCGCCGCCTGCATCGCGGGGGAGCTGATCGGCGTCCGGCTGTACTCGCTGTGGATCTTCGCGCCGACCCACCGGGTCCGCCCGTCGCCGGCGAGCAGCTCGTCGAGATCGGTCCGGGCCTCGTCCAGGCGGCGCGGGTCGACGACGACCATCCCGCGCAGCCGCGGGTCGGCCGGCAGTTGCGCGGCGAGCGAGCGGTTGCCGAGCGGGGCGTCGTACACGATCGCCTCGATCGCGGAGACCAGCTGGAGGTCGATGCCGAACCGGTCGAGTCCGTCGATGTTGGTGTCGATACTCGCCACGTCCATCGAGAAGAACCACGGTCCCCAGTGCGCGTGGACGTCGATCAGCATGCGGGCTCCAGCAGGGTCGTGAGGCTGCGGCTTCCGGCCTGGGCGATCTCGTCGGCGCCGAGTTTGGACGACAGCAGCCGGCGGATCACCGAGCGGGTCTCGTGGAACGGCGTCCGGCAGCCGAGCACGAGCCGCTCGGCGCCGACCTCCGCGGCCACGATCTCCAGCGAGTCCGGCCCGGTCAGCATCCGGGTCGAGGTGTGGAACCCGGGCTCGGCGCGGGCCAGCAGCACGAAGTCGCCGAGGTAGTAGAAGTGCGTGTCGAGGAACACGACGCGGGCGCCGAGCCCGCGCAGCGCCGGCCCGACCTTGCGGACGTCGCCCTCGACGAAGATGGTCAGCCCGGCGTTCACCAGCAGCTGCACGACGTGACCGAAGGCCGGGTACGTCGGTTCGACGCTCTGGGCGGTCGGCGCCAGCCGGATCGCCCGCGGCGGCGCCTCGCTCGCCAGCTGCCGCTCGAGCTCCTTCTCCGCGCCGAGCGGGTCCCGCAGGTCGAGCACCGGACACGTCGTCCACCCGTTGCCGTCAGCAACCTGCCGGGCCTCGTCGTTCCCGGACGGTACATCGAAGTGCACCGCGCGCAGCGCGGCCACCACGCCACCGGAGATCCCGCTGTCGGTGAACACCTTCGCGACGTTCTCGGGCCGCCCCCAGCGGCCCGTCGTCACGTCGTGCCCGACCAGGACGTCGCAGTCGAGCAGCAGGGGGGTGTCGGTCATGGGGCCTCCCGGCCTGGACTGAGGAGCGGAGGGAGCGAAGCGACCGGAGCGACGAGGGAAGGCCGGGAGTCACAGCCCCATGACCCGCCGCGCCGGAGGCGTGGCATTGGTGGAGTCATGATTCCTTTCGGGCCAGGGCGTGGTGGACCTTGCGGATCGCCGCCACGATGTCGTCGACGTCGGACTCGGTGTAGTTCTCGTTCCAGCCGAGGACGAGCAGCCGGCGCTCGATCAGCTCCTCGGCGTTCGGGCACAGGCCGGCCGGGTACGAGACGTCCTGCAGCGGGAACCCGGACCGACCGTACGTGATCCGCTCGCGGACGGCCGGCGCGGCGTACAGCGGGCTGGTCAGGTAGCCGCCGTTCGCGGGCACACCCTCGGCGGTCAGCGCCGCGGCCCATTCGCGCAGGTCACCCGCCGCCGCGGAGATGATCAGCGGATACTGCCAGTACACGTGGTCCTGCCCGTCGGTCGGAGGCGTGACGCCGGCGAGGTCCGCGATCCCGGCCGTCGCCCGGAGCGCCGCCGTACGACGGTCCTGGACGACGCCGCGCAGCCGGTTCAGCTGGGCACGGGTGACCGAGGCGACCAGCTCCGTCATCCGGTAGTTGAGGGCGAGGAACAGGTAGGTCCGCTCGTCGGTGTCGCGCGGCCAGCCCTTGTCGGCGAACAGCCGCATCCGGCGGGCCCGCTGCGCGTCGTCGGTCACCGCCAGCCCGCCGTCACCGGCGCTGATGTGCTTGGTCTGCTGCAGGCTGAAGCATCCGATGTGCCCGATCCGCCCGACGTAGCTGTCGCCGACCGGGGCGAGGTACGCCTGCGCGCAGTCCTCGATCAGCAGGATCCCGTGCCGGTCGCAGAGCTCGCGCAGCTCCCGGACCGCGGCCGGCTTGCCGAACAGGTGGACGACGATCACGGCCTTGGTCCGCGGCGTGATCGCGGCCTCCACGGTCTGCGGCGTCAGGTTCCCGGTGATCGGGTCGACGTCCGCGAACACCGGGACGGCGTTCTGCATCATGATCGGGAACACCGTGCCCATGTCGCTGATCGGCGTGGTGATGATCTCGTCGCCGGGCTCCGGGTTCACCGCGGCCACCGCGAGGTGCAGGGCCGCCGTCCCCGAGCTGCACGCGACCGCGTGCCCGGCGCCGAGCAGGGACGCGAACTCGAGCTCGAGCGCGGGCACCTCGGTGCCCCAGGTGGCCGAGAGCATGCCGCTGCGCAGCACCCGTTCGACCGCCTTGACCTCGTCGTCGCCGAAGCGCCGGCCGCTGGCGTTCATCACCGACGGCAGCGGCTCGGTGCGCACCGGCGTCCCGCCGTCGCGGGCGAGCTGGCTGTTCTCCATCACTCAAATCCTTTGCTTATGGCAACGGCAGTTGGACGAGATCGCGGTCGGACAGACCCCAGACGCTGTGCCGGGCGCCGCGTACCGGGGTCAGCTGCGGCACGGTGTACCACCCGTCGCCGAGCTTGTTCACGAGCAGCTTCGCCGTACTGAGCCCCGGACCCAGCTGGTACAGGTTCCCGCCGAAGTTCGTCTCACAGTAGACGCCGGTCCGGTCGGTGTGGATCTGACCGTAGCCGGAGAGCTTGTTCGCGCCGCGCACGACAGCGCGCGTTCGCAGGTCGTAGCTGAACCACGCGCCGCTGGTCCGCTTCAGCACGCCGTACAGGACGCCGTCGTGGACGGCGACACTCTGCAGGGAGCGCTCCCCGGCGAGTGGCTCGACGGTCCACAGCAGCTCCCGGCGGCACAGGTCGAAGGCCGCGATCGCCGCCGAGGTGCGAGTCGGGGTGATGCCACCGCCGCCGACGACGTCCCCGCCGAGGTAGGCGATGCCGTCCACGACCGCGACCGTCATCACGCTCTGGTCAGGGAGGACGCCGTAGTGCACGTCCAGCTCGCCCGTCCGGATGTCCAGCAGCGTGAGGGCGCCGGTGAGCTTGCCGGTGCCCGGCGCCGAGGCGATCGCGAGCAGTTTCGACTTCGCGTCGTACGCCGCCTGCCAGGGACGGATCTGCTCGTGCCCGATCGGCCCGAAGCTGTGCACCTCCTTGGTGCGCGGGTTGATCCGGACCACCTCGGTGCTCGGGTACAGGGCGGAGTACAGCTCGCCCTGCACCCAGGTCAGCGTCTTGGCCTCGCCGGCGACCCGGATCCGGCGGGTCGCGCCGGTGTCGATCGCGTGCTCGGTGACCACCCAGTGCCCGCCGACGTACAGGTGCGGGTCGCCGGTGATGATCGACTGCGGCTTGTCGGGTGCGGGCGTGAATCCGGCGTCGACGAGGTCGAGCAGCTCGAACTCACCCGTTCCGACGTCGAGCCACCACAGCACGCCGGACCCGGTCGAGCCGAGCAGCGTGGCCGGATCGAGCATCACGAGACGCCGGTGCTCGTCCGCCGGCGCCGGTGTCGCGACCGCGGTGAGGCTGGTGTCGTGCGGCCCGCACGACCACACGGTCCCGGAGGTCCGGGTGGTCAGGTACGCCGTACCGTCCGTGGCGACGGTGATCGCGTCGACGCTCGACTCGCCCGCGGGCAGCGGCACGCTCCGTACGTCGGTGCCGTCGAGCGCCATGGTCAGCAGGGCCTTGCCGGTGCCCACGTAGAGCCGGTCGCCGGCGCCGGTGACCGGGCCGAAGGTCTGGCCGCGGAACGCCTCGGGTGTGAGATCCCGGAAGACGCCGGTACCGCGGTCGTACCCGACGAGCTGCGCCGGCGTGTAGATCCCGGCGTACACGTAGTTGCCCGCGGCTCCGACGTACCGGCCGTACTGCGCGCCGGCCACCGGGGCGCCGAGCCGGGTGGGCACGTTCGTCGCGGGATCGATCTGCCAGACCGCGCCGTTCGGGTAGCTGACCGCGAAGACCTGCCCGTCCGGCGCCGTCGTCATGTCCCACACGAAGCCGCCCGGACCGGCCAGGGCGCCGACGTGGACGACGGACCCGTCGGCCGGGTCGAAACAGTAGACGTCGGCGGTCGGGTACAGACCGGCGTACACCTTGCCTGCGGCAACGGTGATGCCCCAGCCGCCCTCGCCGGTCGGCAGCTCGACCGTCCTGGTGACGCGCCGGGTGGTCAGGTCGATCTCGGTCAGCCGCGGCGGCACGATGCCGCGGCTGATGACGTAGGCGTGCCCGTCGTGCACCGCCATCGCGACGACGGCGGCCGTGACGACCGCGGGACCGGAGGTGGGCAGCGTGGATCCGTCGATGGGACTGTCCTCCGCGTGGGCGGTGGTAGGGAGAGCGGTGAGCGCGCCGGTGGCCAGCGCGCCGGCGAGCGCGGTACGTCGGGAGATGATCATCGGAGTCCGCCGATCCGGACGAGGTCACGGCCCTTGATCGTGTACAGGGCGTCACCCGTCGACGAGGTGGTGACGAGCGGGTAGCTGTAGATCTGCGCGGCCAGCCCGTCGACCACGGTGCTCACCGTCGGAGCGCCCGTCGGGTTCGGCGTGACCTTGAAGACGCGCTTGTTGTCGGTGCCGTACAGGCCGGAGCGGGCGATCGTCAGCCGGCTCTGGCCGGCGCCGAGCGTGGCGCTGCCGACGAGCTTGCCGGTGGCTGGATCGATGACGGCGAGGCGGCCGTCGTCGGTGGTCGCGTAGAGGCGGCCGCGATAGAGCACAAGGTCGCTGTACGTCTGGGCATCGGGCAGCGCGGCGCTCTCCCACAGCATCCGGTTGTGGCGCGGGTCGAAGGCCACGACGGTGGCCTCGGGGAGGATCGGGTCGGTGCCGAGGCTGTTGCGGGTCGCGCCGCCGAGGTACGCGATTCCGTCCGCGGTCGTGACCGAGCGCACCGACTGGTGCGGTACGACGCCGCGGTGCACCTCGCGTGCGCCGCTTTCCAGATGCTGCTCGACGAGCGTGCCGTCGTACTTGCCGTAGTCGGGTTCGGTGGAGATCAGCCAGGTCCGCGAGCGGTCGTCGTAGGCGGCATCCGTCGGGCGGGTCTGCTCGTTGCCGATCTGGCCGAGCTCGTGCAGGCCGGAGCCGTCGGGGTTCATCTGCCAGAGCCGGGCCAGTGTGTAGACGCCCAGGTACACGCTGTTCCCGACCGGGGTCATGGTCTTCGCTTCGCCGGGCAGGAAGGTGCGGCTGCTGCCGCCGGTGGCGAGGTCGTGCACCTGGACACCGGCCTTGCCGCTGACCAGGACGGAGGTCGGCGTGGCGGCGATCGCCATCGCCTGCTCGGGCGCGGGCGGCAGACCGGCCTGACCGAGATCGGTTCCGGTGAAGCTCCCGCTCGCCTCGTCGAAGTCGACGACCTGGCTGGTCAGCTCGGCGCGTATGGTGCTGCTCGCGCCGTCGACGAAGATCCGGTTGAAGTACGCCCCGTCGTACGGCGAACCGAGGCGCGTCAGCGCGCCGTCGCGGTACCGGTAGAGGGTGCCCGAGGGGCGGGTGCCGAGGTAGATGTCCGGCCCGTCGATCGTGATCGCGGTGATGTACTGGTCGCCGCCCGGGGTCTGGACCTCGACGGGGTTGCTCAGGTCGGCGGTGTCGTAGACCAGCATCGTGCCGGTGGGGGACAGGCTCGCGGCGAGCTTCGTCCCGTCGAGCGCCAGCGTGGCGACGAACGTCCGGTCCGCGTAGGCGGCCGGCAGGACGTCGCGCCTGGCGCCGGTCGCGCGATCGATGGCGATCAGGTGCGCCTTGGTGCCGACGCCGGCGTAGATCGTGGTCGCGTCGGCGGCGATGCTGCGGACGTACTGCTCACCGGCTACGGCGGCGCCGTACGTCCTGGTGGAGCCGGTCGCCGGGTCGTACTCGTGCACGCCGCCGTCGGGATAGGTGCCGGCGACGACCTTGCCGTCCGGCGTGGCGGCCAGCGACCAGATGAACGAGCCGAACTGCGCGACCTTCGTCGCGGTGCCGGTCGTGGTGTCGACCTTGTAGAGGTCGCCGGGGGTGTAGAGGCCGATGTACAGGTCGGTGCCGAGGTGGGTCATCGCCCAGGCCCCGGCGCCGGTCGGCAGCGAGAACTTGCGGTCGACGGTCCTGCCGACCGGGTCGAACGCGCCGACCTGGACGGGTGAGACGCCGGACGTGATGGTCCAGATCCGGTCGCCGACCTGCTCGGCGACGCTGGTCGAGGTCACGGCGGACGCCGGACCGAGGCTGGTGACGGTCGGGGTTTCGGGCCCGACCGGAATCATGGCGCCGGCTGGAGCGGAAACGCTCATCCATCCTGCGCAGCTGACCAGAAGAGCAATCAATCCCCGTGCGAATCGCTTGTCCACAAGGCCTCCCGGGACAGTACGCACCGAATTACGGTCATGGCTGAAATTAGCCGGACGTGCGTCAGTACGTCAACCGCCTGGGAAATAATCAGAGATGAACGCGATAAACCACGAGCGGCCGGCCGCTGCCGGTGCCGAGCTGGGTGCCGGTGGCGTCCGCCAGGCCGGCGCGCTCCAACCGGTTGAGAACGCGGCGCGCGGTCCGCGGCTGGATGCCGAGGTAGTCGGCCACCGAGCGCGTGGTGAGCCCCTCGTCCGGGGTGGAGTGGACGAGCTCCTGCAGCCGCTCGAGCGTGGCCTTCGAGAGTCCGGCGCGTTGCGCGAGCAGTTGCAGCTTCGAGCGCTGCTGGGCCCGCGGCGCCGCGCCGCCGACCAGCACGAGATCGATGTCGTTGCGCAGCGACACCACGGCCGCCGTCCGGCCGGCCGTCTTCGCCCGGCCCAGCGCGCGGCGGGCCAAGGCCTCGGTCTCGGTCCCGGACCCGCCGATGCCGAACCCGATCCGGACCGGCCCGAACTGCTCCTTCAGCCGGGTCAGCATGCCGAGCTCGGTAAACGCCGCGGTCGCCTGCTCGAGCGGTCCGCGGGTCGCCACCACGAGCCAGCGCTTGTCGTCGTACCGGATCACGCTGCCGCCGAGCGACCCGGCCTCGCGCCGGAGCGCGGCCTCGGCGTCCGGGGAGATCTCCACCAGGCCGAGCGCGATCTGCGCATCGTCACTGCGCAGAGCGTCGTGGACGAGAAGCAGCCGGTTGACCGCGGCGCGGACCGAGTGCACCGAGGGCGCCAGGCGGAGCGTGGTCTGCTCGGTCCGGAGCTTCTCGTACGCCGTCCGCAGACAGGTGATCGCGACGGTCGCGCCGGCCTCCTGGTGGAACGCCACGATCTCGTCGAGGCTCAGCCCGGGCCGGTACGGCAGCACCTGGACGCCGCGCATCGGGAGCCCGACCTCGTCGAAGGTCTCCCGGACCTCCGCCTCGTCGAGGACGTCGATGCTGAGCGAGGTCACGTCCTGCCCGTCGCGGAGCAGTTGCACCAGGGCGCGCATCAGGGTCGCGCCGGTGTACTCGACGTGGGCGGCCGGGCGGTCCAGGAGGTCCTGCGCGGCGGCGATCTGGTACGGGACGACACCGGTGAAGAGCCACGCGTCGACACTGCCCGGTGCGTCGGCCATCACCTTGGGCGTGTCGGTCTCCCGGCGGTACCGCAGCGGGACCACCTCGACGCCACGCAGTCCCTTGATGATCCTGCTGGTGGAGGTGACCAGGTCCGACGGTCCTACTACGCCGATCGTCGTCACCATGCGCGGGCCCCCTTCATGCGGGCCAGTCTCACCACAAGACCCCACCGCTGCAAGAACCCGCGCCGACGTGGGCTACGTTCGCCTGATGAAGCGCGTGCTGGAGTGGATCGACGAGGGTACGGCGCTGTGCCGGAGTGCACTGGGTGACCTTGATGCCCCGTCGCTGTTACCGGGCTGGTCGCGGCGGCACGTGGCCGCGCACCTGTCGCTGAACGCCGAAGCGCTCGGGAACCTGGTCGAGTGGGCGCGCACCGGCGAGGAGCGGCCGATGTACCCGTCCGCCGCGGTGCGCAACGCCGACATCGAGGCCGGTACGTCGCGGTCCGCCGACGAACTGCGGTCATGGTTCGACACGTCGTCCGCCGGACTGAACGCGTCGATGGCGACGCTGACGGACGTGCAGTGGCAGGCCGCGGTCCGGACCGCGCAAGGCGTTCCAGTCCCGGCGACGAAGATCCCGTGGATGCGGTCCCGCGAGGTGCTGATCCACGCGGTCGACCTCGGCACCGGGGTGACGTTCGCCGATCTTCCGCCGGACTTCCTCGAGGCGCTGTGCGAGGACATCCGCACGCAGCGCGGCGACGTACCCGAGGTCCGCGGGCCGCTGCCCGAGCTCGCGGCGTACCTGTCCGGTCGTCCTTACGCCGATGTCGTCACTCCGGACGGCACTCCCGCGGTGTCGCTCCCACCCTGGCTCTGAGCGGGGTCACGGCGCGGAAACCGTGAGTTTGAGCTGGACCGCTTGGTGACCGTCGCTCACCTGGCCGAGCTGCGTCATGCAGCAGTTGGTCAGCTGCGGTGAGTACAGGAAGCCGTCGATGCGGTCACCGCTGTCGGGTCCATTGGGCTCGAGCCCGGAGCGACGGCCGATCCCGTTCGGGTCGTCGTCGACGGTCTTGTTCCAGTCGGCGCCGAGGACCGTGAACATGTCGGTCCGCTGGACGAAGTCGACCACGCTGTCGGACATCCGGTCGTACGGGCTCCCGACGCCGGTCTGGCAGCGCGGCGGCGGCATGTGCAGGGAGGCGATCCGCACCCAGCGGCCGTTCGTGAGCTTGACCTTCAGCTTCGCGATCCAGCGCGTCATGATCCCGCCGTCCGGGCACGGGCTGGCGTCGACGCCCTTGACCAGATCCCAGTCGGTCAGGTCGGTGACGACCGAGCGCCGGAGCAGGACGGCGCTGCCGAGCCGGTCCTCGGAGTCGGCCTCGTTCGCGACCGTGCCGTGCCGGATGATCCACGTGGAGGTGTCGACGAAGTCGGCGAGGCGGAGGTTCTTCGCCTCCTGGAGGAACACGATGTCCGCGTTCGGGGCGATCAGGTTCCGCCACTTGGCGGGCGTCGTCTCCGGTGCGCCGAAGTCGACGTTCGCGGTGACGAAGCGCAGTTGGACGGCGGCGGCGGCCGAGGCCGGCGGGACGGACGAGGTCCCGGCGAGCGTGGCGAGCAGGGTGGCCAGGATCAGAGTTGTGCGGCGCATCAGGATTCCCGTTCGGGTCAGAGGAACATGCCGACGGAGGGTGTCGCGTCGGAGGCCCAGTTGAGGATCGCGGCGTACAGGGCGCGGCGGTGGGCGACGCCGTTGGTGATCTGGCTGTCGGTGCAGGGCGACGTGCCGGTGCCGCAGACCCAGCCGTGCAGGAAGACGCGCCAGCCGCCGTCGAGGGACGGCGTGACGTCTGCGCCGCCGGGGCCGCACAGACCGGTGCCGGAGGACGTCATCAGTGAGTGCTCGGTCGCGCCGGCGAAGTTCCAGCGATCCGTCGAGCGCAGCCAGACGGTCGCGTAGCTGCAGTTGTCGTAGCCGTAGCGGGACGCGAACAGGACGTACTGCGAGCCACGCTGGACCATCGTCGGGTTCTCGATGATGCCGTCGCGCTGCAGGAGTTCGCGGCTGTCGCTGCCCGCCCAGTGCAGGCCGGCGTCGGTGAGACGGACCATGCGCAACGAGGACGGGACCTGCTGCGTCTTGTACAGCAGGAAGCGCCGCCCTTCGGTGTCCTGGAACGGGGACGGGTCGATCACGCCGGCTGCCGCGATCGGCCGGCCGGGTACGGCGTCTTCGCCGCCGTGCCGCCCTCCCGGGCAGACGAGCGGGGTGTCGCCGATCGGCGTGTAGGGCCCGCCGATACTGCTCGACGTGGCGACCCCGATGCAGCGCTGGCCACCGAAGCTCTTCGCGACGGCCGAGTAGTACAGGACGTATCCCGCGGACGTCTGCCACGCGTCCGGCGCCCAGACGTCGGCGCTGGTGTCCATCCAAGCCGGCGGCGTCGACAGATCGAGCGCCGCACCGACGCTCTGCCACGGCCCACTCGCCGTGTCCCCCCGACTCACGCGCCCCTTGGGCCCGGTCGTGAAGGCGTAGAAGTCACCACCGGACCGCAGTACGCCGGGATCGGCAACAGAGTTGTCCGGCGCGTACACAGGACCAGGCGCGGCGGCCTGCGCAGGCAGCACGGCGACCAACGAACCGGCAAGAACGAGAAGAGCAGCCTTCCACATGCGAACGAACCTCCCAGGGGCGTGGGATCAGTCGCACCACATCGTGAAGCCAAATTCCAACCAGCTCAAGGCCCTGGCCCGAACATTTTTCCCACCTGCAGCTAAGACTGCGGGCGCTTACTTCAGGACGCGGTAGCGCAGGTGGGTGACGTCGCGGGCGGGGAGTTGGCGGAGTGGTTCGAGTTCGATGTATTCGGCGGGGAGGTTGTCGAACAGGCGGCGGCCCTGGCCGAGGAGGACGTTGACGACGTGGAGTTCGATTTCGTCGAGGAGGCCGGCGCGGAGCAGGGCCTGGGCCGCGCCGGCGCCGTGGACCATGACGTCGCGGTCGCCAGCGGCCGCCTTCGCCCGGGCGGCGCACTCGCCGACGTCGGTCACGTAGACGGCAGTTCCCGGGGGATCGTCGTCCGCGTGGTGGGTGAGGATGAACATCGGTACGCCGTCGTGGTGGTCGCCGTTCCAGCGCCCGGCGTGCTCGTACGTGCGACGGCCCGCGATCAGCGCCCCCGTGGCCAGGCATTCGCGATAGACCTGCCCGCTCGGCCCGTCGGAGTTGCGGTCGTCGAGCCAGTTGAACAGGCGGAATCCGCCGCGCCCCATCGGCTCCTCGGTGCTGTCGCCGGGCCCGACCACGAAGCCGTCGACCGACATGCTCATGTACAGCCGGATCATCTGCCACCTCCAAGCGATTGGGGGAAGTGGAACACGTCGCCAGGGTCGTAGGCGGCCTTCACGTTCTCGAGCCTGGCATGGTTCGCGCCGTGATAGGCGGCGGCCCAGTCGGTCAGATCGGGGTCGGGGAAGTTGGGATAGACGTGCCCCGAGCCGTAGGGGTGCGCGATCGACCAGGACCGGCGTACGGCGGTCCGATCCGGCGCGACATGTTCGAGCAGGAAGCGTTCGGCGCGGTGGGCGAAGGCGGTGGCGTCGACCGGGACGCGGTTGTAGGCGCCGCCCATCGGCGTGAAGTTCAGTTCGCAGCCGGCGTCGAGAAGCCGGCCGACCGCCTCCGGCGGCAGCGCGGCACGGAAGAACTCGGACTTGCTGTGCACGACCCGGCCGTCCGGATCACCCTCCGAGAGCGAGGCTTTGAGCGCGGGCCAGCTGAGGTCGCCGCGGACGTCGATCTCGGGAGCGTCGCCGAGCGGGCCGATGTCGAAGGCGGCGAGGGTGGCGCCGAAGACCCGCACCTCGGCAGCGGTCACCTGCAGGCTCGCACTCATCTCGTCCGGCGCGTCGGGCGCCCATTTCTGCCACGCAGCGATCACGTCGAGCGCCCGGTCGCGGGGCCAGGTCAGCCGGAACCGCGTCGCGGCCGGCGACGGTACGGCGGCGAACACCAGCGAGGTGACGACGCCGAACTGACCACCGCCCGCGCCGCGCAGCGCCCAGAACAGGTCGGCCTCCCGCTCCGCGTCGCACGTCACGACGTCGCCGTCCGCGAGGACGACGGTCGCCGCGACGAGCCGGTCGCAGGTCAGCCCGTACCGCCGCCCGAGCAGCCCGAGCCCGCCGCCCGACGTCAGCCCCACGATCCCGACCGTCGGCCCGCACCCCGCCGGAATCGTCAGCCCGTACCCGTGCAGCCCGCGATAGACATCGGCGAGCCGGGCACCCGCCCCGATGGTCGCGAGCCCGGAATCCACCGAGATCGCCGACAGCGCCGAGAGCTCGATCATCAGGCCCGTCGTCGACGAGCGTCCGGCGAAGCAGTGGCCGCCGCCGCGGGGTGCCACCGGCAGACCGTGCGAGCGTGCGTAGCCGAGCGCCTCGATGACGTCGTCGACGCAAGCGCAGCGGGCGATCACCCGCGGGCGGATGTGCTCGTGCTGCGGCATGGCCGGGCGCCGCAGTGCGTCGTACAGCTCGTGGTCAGGAGCGATCAGGTCCATGGGCCGACGCTAGGAGCGGACCGCCGCGCCGCGCTTGAACGAAACGGTCGTACCACCCGGCGAGGAAGGGCCGGTAGGACGCGGAGTGGTCGTGACCGCAGTCGCAGCGATCGGCTTTGTCGCCGAGCAGTTCGCGCGGCGTCACGCCGGTCAGCCGGACGCACTCGCGGGTCAGATGCGCGTGGTCGGCGTACCCGGTCTCGGCGGCGAGGTCCGAGAGACCGCTGCCGAACCCGGCCTGTGCCAGTGCGAGATACCCCTGGAACCGCAGCGTCCGCTGCAACGCCTTCGGCCCGACTCCGGTCGCCGTCAGGCACCGCCGCCGCAGCTGGCTCTCCGACAACGCCAGCTCGTCCGCCAGCGACGCGATCCCGGTCCGCTCCCACGGCATCAGCCGCCGCACCAGCTCCGCCACGACCGGATCCGGGCGCAGCTCCTGCCCGATGAGGTACCGCTGCACGCCGAGCAGCGCCGCCTGCGGACTCCGCGCGGCCGCGACCGCCGCACCGATCGCGTCCGCCGCGGGGCCCCACAGGTCGGCGGCGCAGTCGACCAGGTCGTCCGCGGGTACGCCGAGCAGCGGCGTGCCCGCGCCCGGCATGAACCGCACGCCGACGATCGTCGTCCGCGGCGGGATCACCTGCAGGTGCGCCCGGGTCAGCGGCCCGATCAGTCGCGGTACGCCGCCGACCGGGCAGTGCAGCTCGACGCCGCCGGTCGGCAGGTCTCGCTGCGGATAGGGCTGGGCGCCGGTGCGCTGGATCCAGACCGTACGGACGAGGCCGGCCAGTGCGCGCACCGGCGCGCTCTCGTCGTACGTCTGGTCCATCAGAGCTCGATGTGCGAGCCGATGATCACGGTCCGGTCCCGCGGCAGCCCGAAGTGCTCGGCCGCGTCCGCGGTGATGTGCGAGGTGGCCAGGAACAACTGCTTGCGCCACCCCGCCATCGTCGGCTCCTTGCCCCGCCGGAGCTCGATCTTCGACAGGAAGTACGACGCCTTGCCGAGATCGAGCGGGCCTTCGGAGGCGGCCGGATCGAGCCGCGCGAGGGCAGTCGGTACGTCGGGCGACTCCATGTACCCGAACTTGATCGTGACGTGGGTGATCCCGTCGTCGCCGTACCCGAGGTCGTTCACGGTGACCCGTTGATCGTCCGGGACCCGAGGCACCGGCTCGGTCTCGATCGCGACGATCACGACGTGCTCGTGCCGGACCTGGTTGTGCTCGACGTTCGCCCGCAGCGCGAGCGGTGCGCTGACGCCGCCGCGGTTGAGGAAGATCGCCGTACCGGGGACCGTACGGACCGGCAGCTTGCCGGACCTCAGCTCGTCGATGAACTCCTGCAGCGGGCCCTCGGCGCGCTCCCGCTCGCGCGTGACGACCTCACGGCCGCGCTGCCAGGTCGTCATCACCGTGAACGAGGTGAGCGCGATCAGCAGCGGCAGCCACGCGCCGTGCAGCAGCTTCGTCAGGTTGGCCGCGATGAACAGACCGTCGATCAGGAGCAGCGGTACGGCGCCCGCCAGGATCAGCCAGCGCGGCACCTTCCAGCGATAGTGCGCGACGTAGAAGAACAGCAGCGTGGTGATGGTGATCGTCCCGGTCACGGTCATGCCGTACGCGTACGCCAGCGCGGCCGAACTGCGGAACGCGAAGATCAGCGTCAGCACCGACACGAACAGCAGCCAGTTCACGAACGGTACGTAGATCTGGCCGATCGTCGTCGCCGACGTGTGCGTCACCCGGAGCCGGGGCAGGTACCCGAGCTGGGCGGCCTGGGCCATCACCGAGTAGGCCCCGGTGATGACGGCCTGCGACGCGATCACGGTCGCGGCGGTCGCGAGCAGTACCAGCGGCAGCCGGCCCCAGTCCGGGACCAGCAGGAAGAACGGGCTGGTGATGTTCTCGTGGTTCTTCAGGATCAGCGCACCCTGGCCGAAATAGCTGAGCGTCAGGGCCGGCAGCACCAGGAACAGCCAGCCGCGGCTGATCGCCTTCCGGCCGAAGTGCCCCATGTCGGCGTACAGCGCCTCGGCGCCGGTGATCGACAGCACGACCGCCGCCAGCGCGAAGAAGGCGATGTGGAAGTGCCCGGTGAGGAAGCCGATCGCGTACGTCGGGGAGAGCGCCTTCAGGATCTCGCCGTGCTCGAGGATGCCGCCGATCCCGGCCGCGCCGATCACCGCGAACCACACGATCATCACCGGCCCGAACGCCCGGCCGATCTGCTCGGTGCCGCGGCGTTGGACCATGAACAGCCCGATGATGATGACCGCGGTGATCGGGATCACGTACTCGCCCAGCGACGGCTCCACCGTCTTGAGTCCCTCGACCGCCGACAGCACCGAGATCGCGGGCGTGATCATGCCGTCGCCGAAGAACAGCGACGCGCCGAACAGGCCCACCGTGGCCAGCACCGCGGAGGCCTTCCGGCCCGGGTGCGTACGCATCCACTTGCGGAGCAGCGTGATCAGCGCCACCACGCCGCCCTCGCCGTTGTTGTCCGCGCGCATCGTGAGCAGGATGTACGTGACGGTGACGATGATCATCACCGACCAGAAGATCAGCGACACCACGCCGTACACGTTGTGGTCGCTGAGCGGGACCGGGTGCGGGTCCTCGGGGTTGAAGACCGTCTGCAGGGTGTAGATCGGACTGGTTCCGATGTCACCGAACACGACGCCGAGCGCGCCGACGATCACCGCGAGCTTGGCCGTGTCGTGGGCGTTGTGATGAGGCTGCGGCGCCTCCGCCGTCTCCGCCTTCTGGTCCGTCACGTCCCCGGACGATACCCGCCCCCGGAGCTACGGCGTGTCGAACCGCCGGTCCCGGCTCCGACGTAGCGGATATGACAGCCGAACGGGTACTACGGACCTACCTCACGCTGGTCGCGGTGTCGACGGGCGCGTCGTCGATGATCTGGGGCATCAACACGTTGTTCCTGCTCGACGCCGGACTGGGAATCGGGCAGACGTTCGCCGCGAACGCGTTCTTCACCGCGGGCATGGTGCTGTTCGAGGTGCCGACCGGCGTGGTCGCGGACACGGTCGGGCGCCGTACGTCGTACCTGCTCGGCACCGCCACACTCATCGGGACGACCGTGCTGTACCTGCTGCTGTGGCGTGCGCACGCGCCGTTCGTGTGGTGGGCGATCGTGTCGATGCTGCTCGGTCTCGGGTTCACGTTCTTCAGCGGCGCGACCGAGGCGTGGCTCGTCGACGGGCTGCACGCGACCGGGTACGCCGGGTCGCTGGACGCGGCGTTCGCGAAGGGGCAGGTGGTGAACGGGGTCGCGATGATGGCCGGCACGATCGGCGGCGGGGTACTGGCGCAGCTCACGAACCTGGGCACGCCGTACCTCGTGCGGGCCGCCTTGCTGCTGGTCACCTTCGCAGTGGCCGCGCGGTCGATGCGCGACATCGGCTTCACCCCGAAGGCCCGCGGCTCTGTGCGGGGCGAGCTGGCCGGGATCGTCCGGGCGTCGTTGCGGCACGGCCTGCTCGACCGGCGGGTGCGCTGGGTGATGCTGGCTGGGCCGTTCACGGCGGGGGCGACCGTCTACGGCTTCTACGCCGCACAGCCGTACCTGCTGCAGTTGTACGGACACACCGGCTCGTACGCGATCGCGGGTCTGTCGGCCGGGATCGTCGCCGCGGCGCAGATCGCGGGCGGCGCGTCCGCGGCGTCCGTCGCCCGCGTGTTCCGGGACCGGATCGGGATCCTCATCGGGGCGATCGCCGCGTCCGGGGTGGTGATCGCGGTGATCGGGCTGGTGACGTCGTTCGGCGTCGCGCTCGTGCTGCTGATGCTGTGGGGCACCTTGTTCGCGGCGATGTCGCCGGTGCGGCAGGCGTACCTGAACAGCCACATCCCGTCGGCGCAGCGGGCGACGGTGCTGTCGTTCGACAGTCTGCTCGGCTCGGCCGGCGGGGTCGTGATCCAACCGGTGCTCGGCCGGTCCGCGGACGCGTGGGGCTACGGCCCGGCGTACCTGGTGACGGCGGGTATCCAGACCCTGGCGCTGCCGCTGCTCGGGCTGGCGCGGCGCGGGAAACCTGTCGAGGCGACGGCCGGTCAGGCCCTAGCCTTGCGCGGGTGACGGCTCGACTGATCATCATCAACGGCGGCTCCAGCTCCGGGAAGACCGGGATCGTGCGGTGTCTGCAGGCGGTGCTGCCGGAGCCCTGGCTCGGATTCAGCGTGGACGACTTCGTGGACGCGCTGCCCGCGGTGATGGACGGCGGGATCGAGTTCGGGCCGGACGGCGAGGTCTCGGTCGGGCCCGCGTTCCGCGAGCTGGACGCGGCCTGGACCGCCGGGATCGTGGCGATGTGCCGGGCCGGCGGCCGGGTGATCGTCGACGACGTCTTCCTCGGCGGCGCCGGCTCGCAGCAACGCTGGCGGGACGCGGCCGGTGACGTCGAGACGCTGTTCGTCGGCGTCCACTGCGACCCCGAGGTCGCCGCCGGGCGCGAACTGGCCCGCGGCGACCGCACCCGCGGCATGGCCGCGCAGCAGGCGTACGTCGTCCACGAGGGCGTCACGTACGACGTCGAGGTGGACAGCTCGCACGCGGAGTCCGTCGACTGCGCCCGCACGATCGCCACTTACCTGACTCCGTAGCGGTTCCGTGGCCGGCACGGATGCCGGCTGCGGGCGGCTCGCGGGACCTTCGTCGTACCGGAAATCCTGACGACCGAAGGAGAAGCTCATGAGTACGTCGGTGACGACCCGCCGGACCGTCCGTCCGCGGACCGTGGCGTTGTGGATGCTGCAGGGCGTGCTGGCCGCGCTGTTCGCGACGGCCGCGCTGCCGAAACTGTCGGGCGACCCGGCCTTGGTCGACATGTTCGCAAGGATCGGCGTCGGGCAATGGCTGCGCTACCTGGTCGGGACGCTGGAGCTCGCCGGTGCGATCGGCGTCCTGGTCCCACGCCTGTGCCGGCCGGCCGCGCTCGGTCTCGTCGCACTGATGGTCGGCGCGAGCGCCACCAACCTCTTCGTCCTCGGAGAGTCGCCGGCGATCCCGCTGGTCTACCTGGCCGTGGCCGGGGCGGTGGTCTGGTTCCGCAGACCTGCCAGGTGACCGTCGACGACGGCGAGGGCGTGCAGGGTCTGCGCGCGGTGGTCGACCGCGACAGCCGTGGCGTCCTCGCCGGCGAGGATCCGGCGTACCGCCTCCAGGTGGACGGTGCGATACGCGGCGACTGCGAGCGCGGCGGTCAGCCGCGGCTCCGGTACGGCGGTGTGCGCCATCGCGGCGGCGATCGCCTGCTCGAGCTGGTCGAGGAGCTCGCGGGCGCGGGACTGCAGCGCCCTGGACTCGGCGACGACCTCCCAGAAGCGGCGGAACTGCCCGCGCATCGCCGACAGCGGATGCCCTTCGTCGGCGAGCGTGACGAGCAGACCGGACAGCGCGTGCACCGCGGACGTGCCGGCCGGACGATCCTCGACCGCGGCGACGATCAGTGCCTCGGCCTCGGGGTAGCGGTCGAAGAGCAGGTCCTCCTTGCGCGTGAAGTGCGCGAAGACCGTCGGCCGCGCGACGTCGGCCGCCTCGGCGACCTCTGAGACCGACACCGCGTCGAACCCGCGCTCGAGGAACAGCGCGGTCGCGACCTCGGAGATCCGGGCCCGGACCTCCGCCTTCTTCCGCTCTCGGCGCCCCTCCATGGTGCTCACCATACCGGATAAAAAGAAGTACTGAGTATGACTTTGTTTGCTACCGTGCTGGTCATGCTCTCGATCGGGGTGAACTACGACACCGGCCTGCGCTACGACGGCCGCAGTACTCGCGAGCACTTCGACCCGGAGGAGGTGCGCCGCGACCTGACGGTGATCGCCGACCAGTTGCACGCGCCCGCGGTCCGGGTGTCGGGCAACGATCCGGACCGGCTCGCGACGGCCGGTGAGGCCGCGCTGGCGGCGGGTCTTGATCTGTGGTTCTCGCCGGTGCCGATGGACCTGGAGCCGGACGAGTTCGTCGCCTTCCTGACCGACTGCGGCCGGCGCGCGGAGGCGCTGCGGCGGTCGGGTCCGGGAGAGGTGGTGCTCGTGCTCGGGTGCGAGCTTTCCGTGTTCTGCAAGGGTTTCGTGCCCGGCGAGACGTCGGGGGAGCGGCTGGCGTTGATGGCTGATCCCGCGACCTGGGCCGATCCCGCGAAGCTCACGCAGTTGCAGGCGGGACTCGCGCGCTGGGGCGAGGTGCAGCAGCAGTTGGCGTCCGCGGCGCGGAGCGTCTTCGGCGGCCGGATCACGTACGCCGCGGGGCTGTGGGAAGACGTGAACTGGGACCTGTTCGACATCGTCGCCGTCGACGCGTACCGGGACGCCGGCAACGCGGCGACGTTCGCCGACGAACTGGCGGCGCGGAAGAAGTGGGGCAAGCCCGTGGTCGCGACCGAGTTCGGCTGTTGCGCCTATCGCGGCGCGGCCGACCGCGGCGGGACCGGCTGGATGATCGTGAACCGCGAGGTCGACCCGCCGGTGATCAACGGCGCGTACGAGCGGGACGAGGAGGAGCAAGTGGAGTACCTGATCGAGCTCGTCGAGGAGTTCGACCGGATCGAGCTGGCGGCGGCGTTCTGGTTCAGCTTCGCGGGCTTCGCGCTGCCGCACCGTCCGGACGACCCGGAGCACGATCTCGATCTCTCGTCCTACGGGCTGGTCGCGGTCGACGACGACGGGCACTGGGAGCCGAAGCCGGTGTTCGCGCAGCTGGCTGCGCTGAACGAATGAACCCGCGGGTACATTTGACGGTGTGCTGACAGCGAAGGGCGTGGCGACGCGCGAGCGGATCGTGACGGCGGCCGCGGCGGAGATCCGGGAGCGTGGCATCAGTGCGGTGAAGCTGGACGACATCGGCCGGCGCAGCCGGACCGGGAAGAGCCAGCTGTTCCACTACTTCCCCGAGGGCAAGGAACAGTTGCTGCTCGCCGTCGCCGAGCGGGAGGCCCAGCAGGTGCTCGAGGACCAGGAGCCGCACCTGGGGAAGCTCACCACCTGGGACGCGTGGCACGACTGGCGGGACGCCGTCGTCGAGAAGTACCGCCGGCAGGGCGTGCACTGCCCGCTCGGCGTACTGATCACCGAGATCGGCCGGCACACGCCGGCCGCCCAGGCCGTGACGGGTCAGCTGCTCGCGCAGTGGCAGCACCGGCTCGAGCTCGGCATCGAGCAGATGCAGGCCACGGGCGAGATCCGTGCCGATGTGGATCCCGCCCGCGCGGCCGGCGCACTCATCGCCGCGATCCAGGGCGGCGTCGCGATCCTGATGTCGTCCGGATCGTCGACGCACCTGGAGTACGCGCTCGACCTGTGCCTGGACTACCTCAGCGCCAGTTGAGCACCGGCGGCTGGTACCCGGCCGGCTTGTCGGCCACCTTCGCTCCCGGGTTCACCAGCCAGCCCTGGTACTGCGGCGTGAACATCTGGTAGACCGAGTCCGGCGGAACGGCGCCGGCCTCGTCGAGGGCGGCCCGGAGCTCGGCCGGCAGCTTGAAACCGAGCGCCGCGATACTGGACTCGAGCTGCTCCGGGCGGCTCGCGCCGACGATCGCGGACGCGATCCCGGGCTGGGTCGCGGCCCAGTTGACCGCAACCTGCGCCGGCGTCACGCCGAGCTTGTCCGCAACGTCCCGGACCGTCGCGAGCAGGTCCCACTGCTGCTCCGTCCACGTGCGTTCCGGTGCGCCGTCCCCGGTCAGCCGGCCGTCGCCGGTCACGCCGTGGGTGTCGTCACGCCGGTACTTGCCGGTCAGGAAGCCGCCGGCCAGGGGGCTCCACGCGGTGATCCCGAGGCCGAGCTGCTGTGCCATCCCGACGTGCTCGGTCTCGATCGTCCGCTCCGCCAGCGAGTACGGCAGTTGCAGGCTGACCATCGGCGTCAGCGAGTGCGCGTCGGCGAGGGTCTGCGCGCGGGCGGCGTACCAGGCCGGTACGTCGGACAGCCCGGCGTACCGGATCTTGCCGGCGCGGGTGAGATCGTCGAGGGTCCGCAGCACCTCGTCGACCGGCGTGATGCGGTCCCAGGTGTGCAGCAGGAACAGGTCGACGTAGTCGGTGCCGAGCCGGCGCAGGGACTCGTCGAGGGCGCGGATCAGATGCTTGCGGCTGTTGCCGCCCGCGTTCGGGTCGCCGGCGTCGACGCTGTTGGTCGCCTTCGTGGTGAGCACCATCCGCTCCCGGACGCCGGCCTCGGCGATCAGCCGGCCGAGGATCCGTTCGCTCTCACCCGCGGTGTAGAAGTCGGCGGTGTCGATGAAGTTGCCGCCGGCCTCGACATAGGTCCGGAAGATCGCCCGCGCCTCGTCCTCGGTTCTTCCGTACGGCGCGTGGAATCCGGACTGCCCGAAGTTCATCGTGCCCAGAGCGAGCCGGCTGACCCGCAGCCCCGATCGCCCGAGCAGGTAATAGTCGTCAAGTGCCATGCCCACAGCGTTGCTCGCAAAAAATGGACCGGCAAGTACAGAACCTCGCCCCGTGAAAGGATCTGCGGGTGCGCTTGTCTGAAGAGCAGCGGGTCGAGTTGGAGCGGTTGGCAGAGTCCGTCGTGCCGGGGCAGGGGTGGCAGCGGGCGGCGGTCGGTTTCGTCGAGCACGTGCTGACGCAGGATCGGCCGGACTGGCTCGGTCGCGTGGAGCGCGGGCTCTCGAACGCGACGGACGCGGACCGGGCCTGGCTGGTGCGATTGATCGCGCAGGGGTTCTACGCGGATCCGGCGACCTGGGCGATGGTCGGCTGGCGGAGCGGGGAGTTCGAGCCGGTGCGGACCGACTTGACCGTGACGCGCCGGGAGCAGCTGGCGGAGCGGTACGACTGCGTGGTGATCGGGTCCGGCGCAGGGGGCGGCGCGGCAGCTCAGGTGCTGGCCGAGTCGGGGCGGTCGGTGCTCGTCGTCGAGCTTGGCAGCTACCCGTCGACGGAGTCGTTGGCGCGCGACCACCTCCGCAATCCACGGTCGGTGGCCGGCCTCCCGGCGCTGACGGACCCGGATCCGGCGGGGCGTCCGCGGGTGTCCCTGGTAAACGGCGTCCGGAGCGAGGTGCTCCCACCCGACGGCGGCTGGGGGAACAACGCGTTCACGGTCGGTGGCGGCACCCGCGTGTACGGCGCGCAGGCGTGGCGCTTCGTGCCGCGGGACTTCCGGATGGCCACGACGTACGGCGTACCGGACGGGAGCGCGCTGGCCGACTGGCCGATCTCGTACGACGACCTCGAGCCTTACTACTCGCTGGCGGAGCAGCGCTTCGGGGTCAGCGGTGGTGGGACCGATCCGTGGCACGGGCCGCGGTCGATCCCGTTGCCGATGCCGCCGCTGCCGCGGACCGGACCGGCCTCGGCGCTGGCTGCTGCGGCAGACCGCCTGGGGTGGGGGACGCTCGACGTACCACTGCTCATCAACTCGGTCGACCGCCAAGGACGCTCGGGGTGTGTGCGGTGCGGGCTGTGCGTCGGGTTCGCCTGCCCGGTGGAGGCGAAGGGCGGGACGCACAACACCGCACTGCCCGCGGCGCTCGCGACCGGGAACTGCACGCTCGTCACCGAGACCACGGCCGAGCGTCTCGTGACCGACTCGACCGGCCGGGTCGTCGGCGTCGCGCTGGCTGCGGGCGACGGGAGCTGGCGGCGGACCGTGGCGTGCGATGAGGTGGTGGTCGCCGCCGGAGCGTCGGAGACGCCGCGGCTGCTGCTGAACAGCGCGCACGACGGCGAGCCGGAAGGGATCGGCAACAACCAGGACCAGGTCGGCCGGCACCTGCAGGCCCATGTGTACGCCGGTGCGGTGGCACTGTTCGCCGACGAGGTCGCCGATCTCGTCGGGCCGGGGGTGTCGATCGCGACCTGCGACTTCCGGCACGGCAATGACGGGATCGTCGGCGGCGGCATGCTCGCGAACGAGTTCGTGCCGACGCCCGCGGCGACGTACGACTACCTGACCGGTGCCGGGCTGATCCCGCCGGCCGGCGCGGAGAGCGTGGACGCGATGCGTCACCAGGTACGGCGGATGCTCCGGGTGGTGGGCCCGATCCAGGAGGTCACCTCGGCGGACTCGCGCGTCCGCGTCGATCCGGCCGTCGTGGACCGTCTCGGCAACCCCGTGGTGGTGACCAGCGGTTCGATCCACCCGGAGGACGTTCGTGCGCACGGCTTCATGAGCGCCAAGGCGAAGGCCTGGCTCGAGGAAGCGGGCGCGGTCCGGACGGCGGTGGGCAAGCTCGGGACGCTGGGCGGGGCGAGCACCGGCCAGCATCAGGCCGGCACCTGCCGGATGGGCGACGACGCCGGCCGCTCGGTCACCGATCCATACGGCAAGGTCTGGGGCCACGACAACGTCTGGATCGCCGACGCGTCCGTCCACGTCACCAACGGGGGAGTGAACCCCGTCCTCACGGTCCTGGCCAACGCCCTGCGCATCGCCGAGCGCATCGTCCGCGGCTGAGGCGGAAACCTCCTGCCGGTAAGGTCAGCCGACGCGGGAGATGCCGACGCCGCTCCGCGCCTCGCGGCCGTACTTGCCGATCTCGGCCGGGAGGTCGAGCCGGGCGATGCCGGTCCTGGTCCGGTCCTCGTCGGTGAGCAGGTCGGCGGGGATGATCCAGACGATCTCGAACTCGAGCCCGTCGGGGTCCTTACCGTACAGGGACTTCGTGGTGCCGTGGTCGGACGCGCCGACCAGGGCGTCGTGCTCGCTGAGCGCGGCGGCCAGGTCCTCCAGGTCGCCGAGGGTGTCCACCTCCCAGGCGAGGTGGTACAGCCCGACCGTGGTCCGCCCGGCGCCCGACGGGCCGGCCTGCGAGCCGATCTGGAACAGGCCCAGGTCGTGGTCGTTGGTGGATCCGGGCGCGCGCAGGAACGCCGCGCCGGGGATGGCGTCACCGGTCTCGGTGTAACCGAAGCCGAGGACGTCTCGGTAGAACGCGACGCTCGCCGCGACGTCGCGCACGTACAGGACCGCGTGGTTCAACCGGAAGATCGCCATACCAGGAATGATAGTTGAAAGCTCAACTGAACACCAGTCCCACCACCTGCGAGCAGCGGATATCCGTCCGAGTTGGGGGTTCTTCGCGCTCACACCACCGGAGAACCCCCAACTCGAGGGGATATCCACTCGAGTTGCTGCCCCTCAGCGGCGGCGGGGCTTCTTCCGCGGGGTCTTGCCGGCGGTTCTCGGAACTTTCCGGGTGGCCGGCGGCTTCTTCCGTGCGGGGACAGCGGGGCCGCGGGTGCTGTTCGCGGTCCGGCCGCGGACGATGCCGATGAAGTGCTCGACGAGTTCGCTGGTCTCGTCCTCGGGCCAGCTGAGCGCGACCTGCGACTCCGGCACGCCGGCCAGCGGGCGGTAGGTGAGGTCCTTGCGGTGGTGCAGGCGGGCCAGCGACTGCGGTACGACCAGCAGTCCGGTGCCCATGGCAACCAACTCCACCGCGTCGGCGGTCCGGGCCGGGCGGTCGTCGATCAGCCGGCCCGGCGGGTGCTCCCAGTCGAGGACGTCGTCGCGCGGGTGCAGCATCAGTTCGTCGGCGAGGTCGTCGAGCGTGACTTCGTCGGCGGCGGTGATCAGGTGGTCCTTGGGCACCACGACGACCGTCTGCTCGACGTACAGCGGGATCGCGTGCAGCCCGGTGCGGTCGATCGGGAACCGGAGCAGGGCGGCGTCGACCTCCGTTCGGCGGACGACGTCCGGAGCGTCGGCGGCGGAGACCTGGACGAGCTCGAGCGGGACCCGGGGGAGCCGCTCGGTCCAGATCCGGGCCCATTTCGCGGGCGTCACGCCGGGGACGTAGCCCAGCCGGAATCCGGTCACGGTGGTCAGGCTACCTGCCGATACGCTGCTGCCATGACGGCGCGCAAGACCCAGACCATGAAGCCTGCCACGGCGGCGAAGAAGCTCGGCGTGTACCTGCCGGCCACCCCGGCGGAGTTCCAGGACGGCGTGGTGTCGCGCGACGAGCTCAACGCCTTGCAGGCGGACCCACCTGAGTGGCTGCGCGACCTGCGCCGGGACGGTCCGCACCCGCGTCCGGTGGTGGCCGCGAAGCTCGGGGTGTCGATCAGCGGGCTGGCCCGGGCCGGCATCACCGAGGCGCTCACCAGCACGCAGATCGAGGCGATCAAGACCGAGAACCCCGACTGGCTCGACCACGAGCGCGCGGTCCAGGCCGACGTGCGCCGGCAGGCCGTCGAGCAGAAGCAGAAGCCGGCCGACTGACCGTCGGCCGGTTCAGGCGATCTCAGACGATCCGCACCCGCAGGCGCCGGAAGCCCCGGCCCTTGCTCTCCATCTTCACGACCTCCATGCGGCCGATCAGCGCGGTCGAGGCGACGTGGGTGCCGCCGTCGGCCTGGGTGTCGAGGCCGGCGATGTCGACGATCCGGACGATCTCGATATCGGGTGGGAGCAGGTTGGTCGCGGTCCGGATGATGTCCGGGATCGCGAACGCCTCCTCGCGTGGCAGAAAGCCGGTCGTGATCCGCCGGTCGGTGCGGATCTCCGCGTTCACCGCCTCGGCGACCCGGTCCTTGAAGTCCGGCGGCACCTCGGCCAGGTCGAAGTCCATCCGCGCCGACAGCGGCTCCATGTTCCCGCCGGTGACGAGGGCGCCGAAGTCGCGGAACACCACCCCGGTCAGCACGTGCAGGCCGGAGTGCGTCCGCATCAGCTGGGTACGCCGTTCGTCGTCGAGCGCCCCGCGGACGGCGGTCCCGGCCGGCGGCACCGGGTCGTCCTCGTGCGGTACGAGATAGAGGTCGTCACCCTTGGTGGTCCCGACGATCCGGGTCCGGACGCCGCCCCACAGCAGCACCCCCTGGTCCGGCGGCTGCCCGCCGCCACCGGGGTAGAACGCGGACCGGTCCAGCACGATCCCGCGCTCGGGATCCGATCCGACCACCGTCGCGTCCCACTCCCGGACGGACGCGTCGTCGAGATCGAGCCGATGCGTGTGCCCGTGCTGATTGGTCATGATCAGCTCACTGTGCCACAGGGCGGTCGGGGGATGGGAACATGCAGATCATCGAGAACAGCATCGTGGGCACCCGGTCCGCGGTCCTGCGGCTGACCAAGCGCGGCGGGGGACCGGTGATCGTGGTCTTCCCGATGCTGCACGTGGCCGACCCGCAGTTCTTCCGCGATGTCGAGGCCCGTCTGCGCGCGTGCGATCTGCTCGTCGTCGAAGGCATCCAGGGGGAGTCCTCGGCCCTCGACGGCATGACCATGACCTACCGGGTGTTGCCCGCCGACGAGGAGTCCGGGCTGGTCGAGGACGACATTCCGTACGGCGACCTCGGCGTGCCGTTCGTGGCCCCGGACATGTCCGGCGAAGAGTTCCAGGAGGGCTTCGACGAGCTGCCGTGGAAGACGCGCGCGATGCTGTGGGCAGCGACCCCGGCCGTGACGATCGGCCGGTTCTTCGCCGGCCGGCGGGCGTTGCTGACGCCCGACATCGAGGTGCACGACCTGCCGACCAGGCAGGAGGAGCTGCGCGGCGAGGAGTGGGACCGGTTCTTCGACCTGCTGCTCGACCGCCGCGACGACAGGGCTGTCGCCGCGGTCGCCGAAGTCGTCCGGGACCGCGGCGACGAGGAGCTCGAGGTGGCCGTGGTGTACGGCGCCAAGCACGTGCCCGGCATCCTGCGCGGTCTGTACCGGCTCGGTTACCGGGTGGTGGGCGCCGACTGGCTGATGGCGGTCAGCGCACGAGAGTCGTGAAGGCGTCGAGGGCGCGGCGGATGTTCTCGACCGAGTTCGCGTACGAGAAGCGCAGGTGGCCCTCGCCGTACGTGCCGAACGACGTGCCGGGCAGACACGCGACGCCGGCCTCGTCGAGCAGGCGGTCGGCCAGGGTGGCGGCGGAGACGCCGAGCTCGGTGATGTTCGGGAAGGCGTAGAACGCTCCGCCCGGCTGCACACACGACACCCCCGGTACGGCGTTGAGCCCGGACACGATCACCTCACGCCGCTCGCGGAACGCCTCGAGCATCCGGTCGACGTCGTCCCAGGGGCCTTCGAGGGCGGCGATCGCGGCGTGCTGACTGAACGCCGACGTACACGAGACCGAGTTGATCATCAGCCGGGTCACCGGCTCGACCAGCGGCTCGGGGAACACGCCGAACCCCAGCCGCCACCCGGTCATCGCGAACGTCTTCGACCAGCCGTCGAGCAGGACGGTCCGCGACGCCATGCCGTCGAGGTCGAGCACGCTGTGGTGCTCCCCGTCGTACCGCAGCGCCCAGTAGACCTCGTCGCTGAGCACGACCAAGTCGTGCTCGATCGCGATCTCGGCGATCGCCTGCAGCTGCTCCGGCGTCGAAGCGCTGCCGCACGGGTTGTGCGGGGAGTTCAGGATGAGCAGCTTGGTGCGGTCCGTCACCAGCGACCGCAGCTCGTCGGGATCGATGACGAACCCGTTCTCCTCGCGCAGCGGCACCGGCACCGGCTTCGCGCCGGCGAACGACGTGATCGACGCGTACATCGGGAAGCCGGGGTCCGGGTAGAGGACCTCGTCGCCCTCCTCGCAGAGCGCCAGGATCGTGAAGAACATGATCGGCTTCGCGCCCGGGGTGATCAGCACCCGGTCGGGCGTCGTGGCCAGCCGGTTCGTGCGGCCGAGGAAGTCCGCGACCGCGGTCCGCAGCTCGGGGATCCCCGGCGCCGGCACGTAGTGCGTGAACCCCTTGTCCAGGGCCTGTTGCGCGGCCGCGATCACGTGCGGCGGCGTGTCGAAGTCGGGTTCGCCGATCTCCAGGTGCACGATCTCGCGTCCGCGGGCCTCCAGCGCCTTCGCCTTGGCGAGCACCTCGAACGCCGACTCGGTTCCCAACCGATCCATCCGGCCAGCAAGTTTCACGATGTGTCCTTCCACGGTGGCATGTCACACATTAGTGCGATGATCTCAGCGTGAACGAGGCGAGGCGGGTAGCGGTCACCGGAAGCAGCGGGAAGCTCGGCAAGGCCGTCGTCGACCACCTGGCGGACCACGGCTGGGACGTGGTCGCTCTCGACCAGGCTGCACCGGCCCGGGCCGATGTGACGTCGACACGCGTGGACCTGACCGATTTCGGCCAGACCTACGAGGCGATCGCCGGTATCGACGACCGACACGACGGCGTCGACGCGGTGGTGCACCTCGCCGCGGTCCCGGCGCCGGGCCTGCGGCCGAACGCGGCGACCTTCCACAACAACATGACCGTGACGTACAACGTGTTCTCGGCCGCGCTGCGGGCCGGTGTCCGGAACATCGTCTGGGCGTCCAGCGAGACCGTGCTCGGGCTGCCGTTCGACGAGTTCCCGCCGTACGTGCCGGTGGACGAGGACTACCCGCCCCGGCCGAACAGCACCTACTCGCTGGTCAAGACGCTCGAGGAGGAGCTGGCCCGGCAGCTGTGCCGGTGGCACCCGGACCTGAAGCTGATCGGCCTGCGCTTCTCGAACGTGATGTACCCGGAGGACTATGCCCGGTTCCCCGGGTTCGACGCGGACGCGCACGCGCGCAAGTGGAACCTCTGGGGGTACATCGACGCCCGCGACGGCGCGCAGGCCGTCCGGAAGTCGCTCGAGTACGACGTGACCGGTACGGACGTGTTCATCGTCGCGAACGCCGACACGGTGATGACCCGGCCGAACGAGGAGCTGCTCGCCGAGGTGTTCCCCGGCGTCGCGGTGAAGCGGCCGTTCGGCCCGAACGAGACGTTGCTGTCGATCGAGAAGGCCCACCGCCTGCTCGGCTACGAACCCGAGTTCTCCTGGCGGGGCCCGAACGGGAAGAGCGAGTCCGGGTCGTAGGCCGCCCGTACGTCGGCCAGCCGCGCGAACGTGTCGGCCGGCCACGACGCCTGGTACGACCCGGGCAGCGCGAAGCCGCCGGCGAAGTTCACCGTGGTCTCCGGGGACACCCACGGCTCGAGCCGGCCGAGCACCGCGTCGACCGTTGCCGGCAGCACCTTCTCGAACAGGTTCGGGTCCGGTACGCCGATCATCGTCAGCGTGCCCGCGCCGCCGCGGCCACCGACCGCGCTGCCCTCCGGGACGTCGCGCTCGGTGGCGCCGCCGAGGTGCCGCAGCTCGACCGCGACCAGCGGGAGCTGCTGGTCCGGGCCGGCCACCTCCAGGAACGCGGTGACGAACTCGGCGTCCAGCTCGTCGAGCATCAGCCCGCGGTCCCAGGCAGGCGTCGGGTCCTTCGGGTCGTTGTGGATCAGCGCGATGTCGCTCGCCGGCATCTCGCCGACGGCGTCGATCAGCGTCGGGCCGGCGTCCCGGATCGGCTGGAAGAGCGCCTTCCCGTCGGCCGCGGCGCCGACGTACGCGAACCGCACGCTCAGCACCGTCTTGCCGCGCAACGGCTCCGGGATGAACTCCAGCGGCGGCAGCCGCAGGATCACGACGGACGTGTTGGCGCTCTCCGGCAGCGTCTTGGTCCACTCGGCCCAGGTGGTCAGAGCGGGGGCGATGTACTCGGCGTCGAAGAACACCGAGCCGCCGTAGAGCGTGCCGAGCTCGACGAGCCCGAAGTCCATCGCGGTGACGATGCCGAACCCGCCCTTGCCGCCGCGCAACGCCCAGAACAGGTCCGCGTGCTCGGTCGCGTTCGCGGTCACCGCCTCGCCGGCCGCGGTCACGACCCGGAAGCCGCGGGCCCAGTCCGACGAGAAGCCGTACGTCCGGGCGAGCGGGCCGAGCCCGCCGCCGAGCGTGTACCCGATGCAGCCGACCGCGTCGGACGCGCCGGTGATCGGCGCCAGCCCGTGCGGTGCGGCGGCCGCGACCACCTCGGCCCACCGGCTGCCCGCGGCGATGTGCGCCACCTGCGCCTCGGCGTCCACGCTCACGCCGGTCATCCGGCCGGTCGTCACGACGATGCCGTCCCGGATCGGGTTCGGGATGCCGTGGCCGGTCGCCAGCACGCGCACCGGCGTACCGGTCGCCGCCGCGGCCCGCACGACCGCCACCGCGTCGCTCTCGGACGTCAGCCCGACGACGACGTCCGGCGTGTGCGTCACCGCCAGGTTGAACCCGGACAACTCCTCAGCGTACCCCTTGTCCCCCGGCGCGAGGACCGGTCCGGCGACCTCGCTGCGTAGTTGGGTGATCAGTTCCTGAGTCACTTCGGTTCCCCTCCCATAAGCCCTGCCGGGCAGTTTTCCGCACCCTGGGGTCATGCTCGTTGCATGGTTGATTTCGGAGTACAGGTGACACCGACCCCGGACCTCGCCGAACACCGCGAGGTCGTCGCGGCCGCGGAGGAGGGCGGATTGACGTACGTCGGTGTGCAGGACCACCCGTACGCACCGGCGCAGCTCGACGCGATGGCGGTGATCGGGGACCTGATGAGCCGCACCGAGCGGCTGCGGTTCTTCCCCGACGTGACACCGCTCCCGCTGCGTCCGCCGACGATGCTCGCGAACCTCGCCGCGACGCTCGACCGGGTGTCCGGCGGACGGTTCGAGCTCGGCCTCGGAGCCGGCGGCATCCCGCGCGCGATCAAGGGTTTCGGCGGTCCGGACCGGACGCCGGGCGAGGCGATCGGGGCCCTGGAGGAAGGGATCGGCCTGCTGCGGCGGCTGTGGTCGGGAACCGAGCGAGTGGTTGCGGATGGCAAGTACTACGCGGCGAACACCCGGCCGGGTCCGCCGCCGGCGCACGACATCGGCATCTGGATCGGCTCGATCGGCCCGCGGTCGCTGCGGCTGACGGGGCGGCTGGCCGACGGCTGGGCGGCGCCGATCCCGAGCTACCTGCCGTACCAGGACCTGGCGCCCGCGAACGCGATCATCGACGAGGCGGCCAAGGCGGCGGGCCGCGATCCGGCCGACGTACTACGGATCGCGCAGATCGTCGGCACCGTGACCGACGGGCCGGGTGACACCGACACGACGCACGGTGACGCTCCGTTGCGGGGGACGCCGGGGCAGTGGGCGGACTTCGTCACCGAACTGGTTACGCGGCAGCCGTTCCGGGCGTTCGTGTTCTGGCCGGAAGGCGACCCGCTCGAGCAGACGATCAGGTTCGCGCGAGACGTGGTACCAGAGGTCGAAACACGCCTGAACAGGGGGCCGACTCGACGGTAACGGTGATGTGCTGAAAACCTGTGCCAGAGCTGGCGATCCCAGCAATACAAGCAGGGTGCGACAGGGAGGCGGTCGATGTTCAAGCGTATCGCAATCGTGAACCGGGGTGAGGCCGCGATGCGGCTGATCAACGCGGTCCGGGAAGTCAACGCCGAAGGCGGTGACCCGATCGAGACCGTGGCCTTGTTCACCGATGGCGAGCGCACCGCGACCTTCGTGCGGGCCGCGGACATCACCTACCCGCTCGGCCCGGCATCGGCCCGCCCGTACCTGGACCTGGGGGTGCTGGAGCGCGCGCTGCGCGAGACCGGCGCGGACGCCGCCTGGGTCGGCTGGGGATTCGTTGCCGAGGACCCCGCGTTCGCCGAGCTGTGCGACCGGATCGGCGTCACGTTCATCGGCCCGTCGGCCGCGGCGATGCGCAAGCTCGGCGACAAGATCGGCTCGAAGCTGATCGCCGAGGAGGTCGGCGTCCCGGTCGCGCCGTGGAGCCGCGGCGCGGTCGAGTCGCTCGACGCGGCGCTCGAGGCCGCCGACCGGATCGGCTACCCGTTGATGCTGAAGGCAACGGCCGGCGGCGGTGGCCGCGGGATCCGGATGGTCGGCTCCGCGGACGAGCTGTCCGACGCGTACGCGCGGACCAGCGAGGAGGCCGCGCGCGCCTTCGGCAGCGGCGTGGTGTTCCTGGAGCGCCTCGTCACCGGCGCCCGGCACGTCGAGGTCCAGGTGATCGCCGACGGCGAGGGGACGGCGTGGGCGCTCGGCGTCCGGGACTGCTCGGTGCAGCGCCGCAACCAGAAGGTGATCGAGGAGTCCGCGTCGCCGCTGCTGTCCGCGTCGCAGGTCGAGGACCTGAAGGCATCGGCGGAGCGGCTGGCGATCGCGGTCGGGTACCGCGGGGCCGCGACGGTCGAATTCCTGTACCACCCGGGCGAGAAGTCGTTCGCGTTCCTCGAGGTGAACACCCGGCTGCAGGTCGAGCACCCGATCACCGAGCTGACCACCGGGTTCGACCTGGTGAAGGCGCAGCTGCACGTCGCGTCCGGCGGCCGGCTGGAAGGCGCCCGCCCGGTGGAGAGCGGGCACGCGGTCGAGGCCCGGCTGAACGCCGAGGACCCGGACCGCGACTTCGCGCCGTCGCCCGGCCGGATCGTCGTCCTGGACCTGCCGGCCGGCCCGGGCATCCGGGTCGACACCGGGGTGAGCGCCGGGGACAGCATCCCGGCCGACTTCGACTCGATGATCGCGAAGGTGATCGGGTACGGGCGGACCCGCGAGGAGGCGCTGGCGCGGCTGCGGCGCGCGATGCAGGCGACGACCGTGCTGATCGAGGGCGGCGCGACCAACAAGAGCTTCATCCTCGAGCTGCTCGACCAGCCCGAGGTGATCGACGGCAGCGCGGACACCGGCTGGATCGACCGGGTCCGCGGCGAGGGCCGGCTGGTCTCGCACCGGCACTCGGGCGTCGCGCTGGTCGCGGCCGCGATCGAGGGGTACGAGGACGCCGAGCAGGTCGAGCGGACCCGGCTGCTGGAGACCGCGCACGGCGGCCGGCCGCAGGTCCAGCACGAGGTCGGCCGCGCGATCGACCTGAAGCTGCGCGGCGCGAGCTACCGGGTGACGGTCGCGCGGATCGGGCCGGAGCGGTTCCGGGTCGGCGTCGGCAACGGCAACGAGCACCTGAAGGTGGTGGACGCCGAGCTGGAGCGGCTGGACGACTACCGCAGCCGCCTGGTCGTCGGCGGGCAGCGGTTCCGGCTGGTGACCGCGACGCACGGCCCGGTGCACCTGGTCGAGGTCGACGGGGTCACGCACCGCGTGAGCCGGGACGAGGGCGGAGTACTGCGGTCGCCCGCGCCGGCGCTCGTGGTGGCGACGCCGGTGCAGACCGGGGCCGAGATCGAGGCCGGCGCCCCGGTGCTCGTGCTCGAGAGCATGAAGATGGAGACGGTGCTGTACGCGCCGTTCAAGGCGACCGTGAAGGAGCTGCTGGTCTCGACCGGCAGCCAGGTGGAGACGGGCGCGCCGCTCATCCGGCTGGAGCCGGTGGCGGACGAGTCCGCGGCCGAGGAGGCGGCTCCGGCGACCAACGGCGTCCAGCTGGACCTGCCGAACGGGACCGGGGAGAAGTCCGCGGCCGAGCGGGTGGAGCGCGGGCTGGACGACCTGCGGAGCATGCTGCTCGGGTTCGACATCGACCCGCAGGACGAGGGCGGCATGCTGGCCGACTACCTGTCCGCGCGGTCGGAGCTCGCGCACCAGCGCTCCGAGCCGCCGGTGGGCGCCGAGATCGAGCTGCTGACGGTGTTCGCGGACTTCGCCGAGCTGAGCCGCAACCGGCCGGCCGGCACGGACACCACCCTCGAGAACCGGGTGCACAGCCCGCGCGAGTACTTCTACACCTACCTGCAGAGCCTGGATCCGGACCGCGGCGGGCTGCCGGCCGAGTTCCAGGCCCGCCTGACCCGCGTGCTGAGCCACTACGGCGTGACCGGGCTGGAGCGGAGTCCGGAGCTGGAGGAGGCGGTCTTCCGGATCTTCCTGGCGCAGCAGCGCTCGACTCCCGACGTCCTGCTGGTGACGTCGGTGCTGCAGCGGTGGATCGCCGAGCCGCTGCCGGACGCACCGCTGGACGAGGCCGTGCACGAGCTGCTCGACCGGCTGGTGCTGGCCACGCAGCTGCGCTTCCCGGTCGTCGGGGACCTGGCCCGGAGCGTGCGGTTCCGCTGGTTCGACCAGCCCCAGGTCGACGCCGAGCGGGCCTCGATCATCGCGGGCGTGCGCGACGAGGTCGCCGACCTGGCCGCGCACCCGGACTCGCCGGACCGGCAGCGCCGGATCGACGCGCTGGCCGCGATCCCGGAGCCGATCGTCCGGTTCCTCGCCGAGCGACTGGAGCACGGCTGGGGTGAGCGGGAGCCGATGCTCGAGGTGCTCGTCCGGCGGCACTACCGCGAGTACGAGCTGCACGACCTGCGCGAGTTCGCCGTCGACGGGCGGCCGTTCGCGACCGCCGACTACACGATCGACGACCGCCCCAGCCACCTGGTCACGACGGTCGGCACGGTCGCCGAGCTGGCCGACCGGGACAGCGGCCTGTCGCGCGCGCTGACCGACCGGGTCGAGGCCCGGACGGCGGGCCACGAGGCCGTCGTCGAGCTGTACCTGTACGGCCCGGACCTGCCCGAGTCGCAGCAGGAGGCCTCGGACCTCTACCGCCGGATGGTCGCCGACCTGCCGATCGCCCAGCGGGTCCGGCGGATCTCGGTCGCGGTCGCCCCGGGGCAGGGCCGCCCGGTCTCGTACTTCACCTACCGGCCGGCCGGCGGGTCGATGGCCGAGGACGACAACGTCCGCGGCGTGCACCCGATGGTCGGCCGCCGCCTGAACCTCTGGCGGCTGCGCGACTTCCGGATCACCCGGCTGGACGCGCCGGAGGACGTGCTGCTCTACTACTGCGTCGCCCGTGACAACGAGGCCGACCGGAGGCTCGTCGCGCTGGCGCAGGTTCGCCAGTTCGCGGTCGCCCGGGACGAGGACGGCCAGGTCACGTCGCTCCCGCATGCGGAGCGCGCGATCTCGAACTGCCTGGAGGCGATCCGCCGGGCCCGGACCGCGCGCGGCGCGGCCGGCGCGAAACTCGACATGAACCACGTCTGGGTGCAGATCTGGCCGGTGGTGAACGTCCAGGTCGACGAGGTGACGGCGCTGCAGCGCAACATCGCCCCGATGACCGCCGGCGCCGGGATCGAGGAGGTCCTGGTGCAGGGCGACGTCGCGGCGCCGGACGGCTCGGTCAACCCGGTCGCGGCGCGGTTCTACTACCAGCACGGCGCCGGGGTCGTGACGTCGATCGAGGAGCCGCCGACCGGCCGGCTGCTGCCGCTCGACGACTACGCGCAGAAGGTGCAGCGCTCGCGGCGGCGGAACACGATCTACCCGTACGAGGTCAGCGGCATGGTCGCCGGCCAGGGCGGCTCGTTCGTCGAGCACGACCTGGACGACAGCGGCAACCTGGTGCCGGTGGACCGGCCGAAGGGCCTGAACAAGGCCGGCATCATCGTCGGCATCGTCAGCACCCCGACCGACCGGTACCCGGACGGCGTCACCCGGGTCGCGATGAGCGGCGACCCGACCAAGGCGCTCGGCGCGGTGGCCGAGGCCGAGTGCTCGCGGATCATCGCGGCCCTCGACCTGGCCGAGCGGATGCGGGTCCCGGTCGAGTGGTACTCGCTGTCCGCGGGCGCCCGGATCTCGATGGACTCCGGCACCGAGAACATGGACTGGGTCGCCAAGGCGCTGAAGCGGATCGTCGAGTTCACCCAGGCAGGCGGCGAGATCAACGTCGTGGTCGCGGGCATCAACGTCGGCGCGCAGCCGTACTGGAACGCCGAGGCGACGATGCTGATGCACACCAAGGGCATCCTGGTGATGACGCCGGACAGCGCGATGGTGCTGACCGGCAAGCAAACGCTGGACTTCTCCGGCAGCGTCTCGGCCGAGGACAACTTCGGCATCGGCGGCTACGACCGGGTGATGGGCCCGAACGGCCAGGCGCAGTACTGGGCGCCGGACCTGAAGGGCGCCCGGGACGTGCTGATGACGTACTACGACCACACGTACGTCGTGCCGGGGGAGCGCGGGCCGCGGCGGGCGGAGACGTCGGACCCGGCGGATCGCGACGTCACGCCGTACCCGCACGAGGTGGCCGGGAGCGACTTCAAGACGATCGGCGAGATCTTCTCCGCGGCGACCAACCCGGACCGGAAGAAGGCGTTCGACATCCGTACGCTGATGCGGGCCGTCACCGACCAGGACCACCCGGTGCTGGAGCGCTGGGCCGGGATGGCCGACGCCGACACCGCGGTCGTGCAGGACGCACGGCTCGGCGGGTTCCCGGTGTGCCTGGTCGGGATCGAGTCCCGGTCGGTGCCGCGGCGCGGGTTCCCGCCCACCGACGGGCCGGACACCTACACCGCCGGCACGCTGTTCCCGCGGTCGTCGAAGAAGGTCGCCCGGGCGATCAACTCGGCCAGCGGGAACCGGCCGCTGGTGGTGCTCGCGAACCTGTCCGGGTTCGACGGGTCGCCGGACTCGATGCGGAACCTGCAGCTCGAGTACGGCGCCGAGATCGGGCGCGCGATGGTGAACTTCCGCGGGCCGATCGTGTTCTGCGTGGTGTCGCGGTACCACGGCGGTGCGTTCGTGGTGTTCTCGAAGTCGCTGAACCCGTCGATGACCGTGCTCGCGGTGGAGGGCTCGTTCGCGTCGGTGCTCGGCGGCGCGCCGGCGGCGGCGGTCGTGTTCGCGGCCGAGGTCGACGCGCGGACCGCCGCGGATCCGCGGGTGGCGTCGCTGGCCGAGCGCGTCGGCGAGGCCTCGGGAGCCGAGCGCGCGGCGCTGGCCACCGAACTCGCGGACGTGCGAACCGTCGTCCGGGCGGAGAAACTGGGCGAGGTGGCGGCCGAGTTCGACCGGGTGCACAGCATCGAGCGGGCCCGCGACGTCGGGTCGGTCGACGCGGTGATCAGTGCCCGGGAACTGCGGCCGAAGTTGATCGAGGCAATCAATTCCGGGGTACCCGGAGCTTGATCACTCGTCTAGCCTGGAAGGGTGCGTACCGGCAGGGGCGGTCGCAGTAAGGCTCGGTCGTTGATTCTGTTCATCGGCGTGAGCGTACTTTCAGGTGCGCTGGCGGCGGGGCTCGCGATCCCGTTCGCCGGCTTCGCCGGGCGCGGCTCCGAGCAGATCGCCGCCACCGTGCAGAGCCTGCCACAGGAGTTCACGAGCGATCCGCTCGCCGTCCGCAGCCGCATCCTGGCCGCGGACGGCACGCTGGTCGCGACCCTGTACGAGCAGAACCGGGTGCCGGTGCCGCTGAGCTCGGTCAGCCCGATCATGCGCAAGGCGATCGTGGCGATCGAGGACTCCCGGTTCTACGACCACGGCGCGCTCGACCTGAAGGGCACCGTGCGGGCGATGGTGCGCAACCAGACCGGCGGCGAAGTGCAGCAGGGCGGATCGAGCATCACCCAGCAGTACGTGAAGATGAGCCTGGTCGAGAAGGCGAAGACGGCGGCCGAGCGGGCCAAGGCCACCGAGGTCTCGTACCAGCGCAAGCTCACCGAGCTGAGGTACGCGATCGCGGTCGAGAGCGAACTGTCCAAGGACGAGATCCTCGAGCGGTACCTGAACCTGGCGAACTTCGGCGACGGGACGTACGGCATCCAGACCGCGGCCCAGCACTACTTCCGGACCTCAGCCGCCGATCTCACGCTCCCGCAGGCCGCGACGCTGGCCGGACTGGTGAAGAACCCGACCGGCTACGACCCGACCAACGACCTGGTCCGCGCCAAGGCTCGCCGGGACGTCGTGATCAAGCGCATGCTGGAGCTCGGTGTGGTCACCGTGCACCAGGCGAACCAGGCGCTGAAGACACCGGTGATCGACCTGGCGAAGGTCGAGCCGGTGCCGAACGGATGCGCGAACTCGCGGTACCCGTTCTACTGCGACTACGTGGTCTCCAAGCTGCTCGCGAACCCGGCGCTCGGCGCGACCGTGAAGGACCGCGACCACTACCTGAAGACCGGCGGGCTGCTGATCCGGACCTCGATCGACCCGCGGATCCAGGCCGCGGCGCAGGCGTCGATCGAGGAGCACAGCAAGCGCACCGACTCCGCGATCGCCGCGATCACGATCGTCGAGCCCGGCACCGGCCTGGTGAAGGCGATGGTGCAGAGCCGCCCGTACGGCAACGGGAAGTTCCACACGAACTACAACTACAACGTCGAGAAGTCGTACGCCGGCGGGTACGGCGGGTTCCAGAACGGCTCGACGATGAAGGCGTTCACGATCGCCGCGGCGCTGTCCCAGGGCATCCCGATGGACTACCGGATCAACTCGCCGCAGCAGATCGATCTGAGCAACAAGAAGTTCCGCACCTGTACGGGCTGGACGCGCGACCCGACGTACCGGCCGAAGAACTCGACCCACAGCGGTGACCTGACCATGGTCGAGGCCGCGCGGTTCTCGACCAACACCTACTTCCTGCAGCTGTCGCAGCGGACCGGGCTGTGCCCGATCGCGAAGATCGCGGCCAAGCTCGGGATGTACAACGGACAGACCGGCGAGCCGCTCGACCAGGTCATCTCGATGACGCTCGGCGTCGGCTACGTGACACCGCTGATGCTGTCGAACGCGTACGCCACATTCGCGGCGCGCGGGAAGTACTGCACGCCGATCGTCGTCACGTCGGTGCGGGACAAGTCCGGGCGCCCGGTCCCGGGCCCTGGATACGACTGCAAGCAGGTCCTCCCGCGGGCGGTCGCGGACGGCGTGAACCGGGTGCTGAGCGCGGTGATGATGCCGGGCGGGACGGGCGGCCGGCTGCGGTTCGGCACCCGGGACATGGCGGGCAAGACCGGAACGATCCAGGAGAACCTGGCCGTCTGGTATGCCGGGTACACCCCGAACCTGGCCGCGGCGGCGGTGGTCGCCGACGCCAACCTGCCGTACACCAACCTGATGTACCGGCACACGCTGAACGGACAGGACATCGCCGACCCGACGGGCTCCGGCACCGCCGGCCCGCTGTGGAAGACCGCCATGCAGGGCGCCCTCCGCGGCCTGCCCGCCGAGCGCTTCGTCGCGCCGCCGAAACGCCTGATCGGCGACCCGAACCCCAAGCCCGCCGACGCCGCGAAGCCGCCCGGTTAGGCCCTAGAGCGGCCTGAGGTCCGTGCCCGGCACCCAGGTGATGCGCCCGTCCTTGTCGCGGAACCGGCCCAGCCAGACGCCGTTGTCCCGGATCCAGACATCCAGCTCGCCGGTCGACCAGGTCGCCCGCTGCACCGGCTGCGCGGGGTCGACGTGCCGCACGGCGTCCGCCGCCCGAGGACCGTGGGCGTCGTACTGCACGTCGAGATCGGCGGCGAGCTCCCGCGCCTTCGCCTCCTCGCCGATACCTGTTGCACGCCACCCGTTGACCGCACCGTCCCAGACGCCGAACCCGTCAGATCCGTCGTCGGCCGGGCGAACCGTGAACCGACCAAGCATGTTTTCAGATTAACGCCTCATCGAACACATGTTCTAGTCTTGATCGCGACGGGAGGTGTGTGAGATAGGTCAGGGAATGGTGATCAGCCCCGGGCCTGCCTCGATCGCGACGTCGTCCGGATCGACATCGTGGCCGTCGTCGCAACGGATGCGGACTCCGACGGGCGCGCCGCAATCGCGGTGGGTCGCCCGCAAGGGCGGGCCCGCCTCGTCGGTCTCCCACTTCGAGCCCCATTGAAGCAGGGCGTAGACAACGGGCTGGAAGTCCATGCCCTTGGAGGTCAACTGGTACTCGTGCCGGGTCCGCTGACCCGGCTCCTGGTAGGGCACCCGTTCCAGTAGTCCGGCGGCGGTCAGCTCCTTGAGCCGGGCTGCCGCCGCGGGCTCGCCGATCCCGACCCGGCGGACGAAGTCCTCGAATCTGCGGGTGCCGAAGATCGCCTCCCGCAGGACCAGGATCGCCGACCGGGTGCCGACAACGTCGATCGAGGCGGCGACCGCGCAGTTGGCCATCGACCAGGTCTCCCGGTGACTGAGCAGATCTGTCATGTCACAAGTGTAGGGCTGACTTGCGTGGACGACAGTCTGATAGGCTGACTTAGACAAACAGAAGTCAGGCAGGTGAGTAGCCGGAGCGAAGGTGGGCGGGATGACGGACATTCTCGATACGCGCAGCGTGCCTGCCGCCGATCGCGCCGAGGTGGTGCGGGAGACGATCGGCAGCTCGAAGGTCCGGGTCGAGATCGATTTCCCGGCCGAGGCCGGGCCCCCGGCGGCGTACGGCGCCATCAGCCGGCTGGGACAGCTCACGGTATGTTCGATCAGCTCGAACGCGGTGACCGTGGAGCGGACCCCGGCCCTGGCCCGGGACGGGCTGGTGCCGAGCATCTTCCTCGGTCTCCAGCTGGCCGGTTCGAGTCTGGTCGTCCAAGGTGGCCGGGAGGCGGTCCTGAAACCGGGCGAGCTGGTCATGTGCCACTCGACCGCGCCGTACACGCTGGTGGATCCCGACGGCATCCGCCAGCACTTCTTCCGGATCCCCATCGCTGCCCTGGGCCTGCCGCATGACGTGATCAGACAGGTCTGTGCCACGACTCTCAGTCCAGGGCATCCGATCGCTGACCTGGTCGCCACTTATCTGCACCGGCTGGCAAGCCGCCCGGACATCTACACGCACCCGGACGCGGACGCCGTGAGCCACCCGAGCATCGCACTCGTCCGTGCACTGATCACCACCCACCTGGACGCCAACGCACCGGGGCAGGAACCGCTGCACGCGATACTCCGGCTACGG
This sequence comes from Kribbella sp. NPDC003505, assembly GCF_040610875.1. NCBI lineage: Bacteria > Bacillati > Actinomycetota > Actinomycetes > Propionibacteriales > Kribbellaceae > Kribbella > Kribbella sp. NPDC003505. The sequence goes on from NZ_JBEXNA010000003.1 coordinate 386,180, forward strand.
ATCCTGGAGTACGTCCGCGCCCGGTTGGGCGACCCCGGGCTGAACGCCGGTCAGATCGCCGCCGCGCACCACATCTCGGTGCGGCACCTCTACAACGTCCTCGCCACGGGCGGGATCTCGCTCGGTGCCTGGATCCGCGATCAGCGGCTGGAGGGATCCCGCCAGGACCTCGCCCGGCCAGAGTTGCGATCGTTGACGATAGCAACGGTTGCCCGGCGCTGGGGATACACCGATCCCTCCAGCTTCGGGCGCGTCTTCCGTACTGCCTATGGGCTCTCGCCGCGCGAGTGGCGAGCCCTGGCACACCGTGATCCGGCGGGTGGACCATTCGTGCACAGGAATCTGCAAGGTGTGCAGGACATTGCGCGTAACGGCGGTAGCGGGTCTGTCGGCCCCTAGCGTCGGTTCCGACACCGCTTGGGCGAGCCCGCCGAGCGGTCAACGAACCCTGCAGAAGGACATGCCATGCGTACCCCGAAGAAGACACTGCCCGCGGCTGTCGCGGCTCTCACCGCCGCCCTGCTCGCGCTGGGAGTCGGTAGCGCCCGCACCGGCAGCGCGCAGACCACGCAGAGCGACACGTCGGTCAAACCGACGGTCGTGCTGGTGCACGGCGCGTGGGCCGACGGCTCGAGCTGGTCTGCGGTCACCTCGAAGCTGCAGAGCGCCGGGTACACCGTCGATGTCGTCGCGAACCCCTTGCGCGGTCTCTCGACCGACGCGCTGTACCTGCGTGACTTGCTGGCCACCATCACCGGCCCGGTCGTGCTGGTCGGGCACTCCTACGGCGGCATGGTGACGACCAGCGCTGCCACCGGCAACCCCAACGTCAAGGCCCTCGTCTACGTGGATGCCTTCATCCCCGACCAGGGCGACAGCATCGGCTCGCTGGCCGCCGCACAGCCCGGCTCCGAACTCGACCCGAACAGCTCGATCACCACGGTGCCGATCCACGACGCCGGCGGAAACGTCGTCAACGCCGACGTCTACATCAAGCCGAACCTGTTCGCCGGCCTCTTCGCCGGAGGCATCCCTGCCAAGCAGGCCGCCGTGCTGGCCGCCACCCAACGGCCACTGACGGCCAGCACGCTTTCTGAGACCCTCGCCGGTGTTCCGGCGTGGAAGACCATCCCGTCCTGGGACGTCATCGGTACGGCGGACAAGGTGCTGCCGCCGGCGGCGCAGCAGATCATGGCGCAGCGCGCCGGCGCGCACATCACCAAGGTCGATGCGCCGCACCTGTCGATGATCTCCGACCCGGACGCGGTGACCGGCGTGATCGTCGACGCCGCGCGCGCCACCCGCTGACCGGCCCCTGGCGACCTGCTGGACTTGGCGACCTGCTGGAACTTGGCGACTTCCAGCAGGTCGTTGCCGTCAGTTCCGGTAGCGGAAGATGATCCGGCCCCGGTTCAGGTCGTAGGGGCTGAGTTCCACGAGGACGCGGTCCTCGGGGAGGATCTTGATGTAGTTCTTCCGGATCTTGCCGCTGATGTGCGCCAGGACCTTGTGGCCGTTGCTGAGCTCGACCCGGAAGGTGGCGTTGCGGAGGCACTCGACAACCGTGCCATCGACCTCGATACCGCCTGCTGCTCTGGGCATGGTCAGGCCTTCCCGGTGATCAGTTCGAGCGTGCGGCCGGTGCGTTCGGCGCCGATCCCTTCGAACAGTGCCGTCGCCGCGGTATTGGTCTCGTCGATCTCCGCCGTGGCGGCCTCGACGCCGGCGCGGTGAAATCCGTCGAGCACGTGGCCCAGCAGTGCCCGGCCGATGCCTCGGCGTTGCTCGGCGGCCAGCACCGCGACCAGCCCGATGCGCGGGCGCCGCGTCCTCGTGGCCACCCGGACGAACCCGACGTACCGGCCGTCGCGGACGGCGACCGTGTACTTCGACGGGTCGATCGGTCGCGTCCCGCCCTGCCAGGGCAGCACCTCCGCGGGCATCGTGTGCCAGCCGACGGTGGACCCGACCTCGTCGCGGATCGCCTGGTCCAGCTCGCGCAGCGGCGCCTCGGCGACGTCGGTGACGAGGTGCACCCCTGACGGTGCTGACGGTGCCGGCGGTGCGATCGGCCGGGTGGGTACGACGTACTCGGCCTCGCGGCGCCAGATCGTGAGTCCCGCGCGTTCCCAGTTGGCCGTGAGGTCACGGTCGGTTTCGTCGACGACCGTGTGGAGCGGGCCCGTGAGGTCGGCCAGCATCGCGGCGGCGAGCCGGTCGAAGACGGCGTCCCGCCAGGTGTCGATGCTGAGGAAGGTCCGGCCGTCGAGCCGCCGGGAGGCGTGACCGCGGCCGACGACGAGATCGTTCTCGATCGCGTGCCACTGGTTGTCCGCGACGCGTGAGATCGTCACCGCGCCGACGCCCGGACTGAAAGGCAAAGAGTTCATAGGTGTTTCCCTTCGGGAGCTTCTCGCGGCGCTCCCGACGACACCTACGTCAATCGCCCGCCCGTGACCACGAGAGGGGGAGCACCCACTGCGCTACAGCGTTCATCGGGGCCTCACCTCCTGGTGTGATGTCACGGACCACGGCACGGTACCAGCGCGGCCGTGGTGCCGGTCAATCGGTTTTCCGGCCGAACTGCTGGAGATGCCATTCGGCCACCGCGGGCAGCCAGTCCGTGCCGTAGGTGGCCGACGGGCCGATCCGCGGGTCGTCGGCGAGACGGCCGTCCTGCAAGGCCTGCACGTACGCCCGGTCCTGCGCGATCCGGACGCGGACCTGATCGGCTCCGGCGGCGGGGGAGCCGTGACCGGGGACGACGACCTCGACGGCGGCCGCCACGCCCTCGAGGAGCTGCAGCCCGGTGAGGTAGTCCGCCAGCGGATCCGCGGCGCCCGGGTCCGGGAACGGCATCAGGATGTCGGACAGCATGTCGCCGGCGACCAGCACGCCGGGCTCCTCGATCAGCAGCGCCGCGTGGCCCTGGGCGTGCGCCGGATGCTCGACGATCCGGATCTCGGGTCCGTCCCACGGAAGCTTCGTGGCTCCGGCCGGCAGGGCGGTGACCTGGCCGAACAGGTCCAGCGGTATCTCGCCGGCGATCTCCGGCGGCAGTCCCTCGGCGACGCGGTCCTTCCAGGCGGCGTCGGACAGCAGCTCGTGCAGGAAGGCCGCACCGCGGGCGGTGGCGTAGCGAGGCGCATCGCCGAACTCGGGATGCCAGAGCGTGTGATCCCAGTCGGGATGCGTCGAGAAGCCGGCGACGACGGGTTGGCCCATCGCCCGAAGGTCATCGGCGAGGCAGGCCATCTCCGCGCCCGTGATGCCCGGGTCGACGAGCAGCACACCTGCGCGGCCCTGCACGACGACGGTGTTGTTCTGGAGCAACTCGCTCCGGTGGACCAGCACACCCTCCGCAACCTGCCTCAACATGCCGACACCGTATCGCCTTGGTTGGATTGCAGGATGGCGATTCTTTTCGTTGATCTGGAAACCACCAGCGTCCGGGAACCGTGGCTCCCAGGTGGCCGGCAGATCTGGCAGCTGGCGGTGATCCGCCGTGAGGACGACGGGCGAGAGACGGCGTACAACCGGTTCATCCGGCTGGACGAACTGGACCTGTCGGCCGCGACCGAGCGGGCGCTGGAGATCAGCCGCTTCCATCGTCACCCGTCGCTGAACGGATCCGAACAGGACGTGTGCAGCGGCCGGGACGTCGCGGAGCTCATGGCCGAACTGACCGCGGACGAGCCGTTGTGGGTCGGGGCCGCGCCGTGGATGGATGCCACCGACGTACTACATCTGATGCATCTCCACGGCTTGGTCGCCGACGACGCGGCGGACGTGTCCTGGGACTTCCGTCTCGTGTGCGTCATCAGCCAACTGCTGGGCCACACGAAGCACCCGCCGACCGCGGACGTCGGCGAGATGTCGGCGACCGTCGGCATCGACCAGTCGTCCTACGCGATCCACGACGCCCTGGCCGACACCTACTTCGTCCGAGACGTCTTCGACGCCCTGCACTGACTGGCTGTCATGTCTCAGGAGATCGGTGACAGCTCTGTGTGAGGACGTGGGTGACACTCGATCTCTCAAGACATCGGTGACACTCATGGCCAACCACAGCATCTGCTCGGCCGATCGCGGGCGCGCTCGCTCAGCGGCATGTCCGGACATCGACAGTCAGCCTCCGCGTGGCGGTTTGACCGGCTGCGCTCCAGGCGGCAGGACGCCTGCCATGGCCACTCCCACGAACTGGGCGATGCTGTGCGTGGGACCGATTGTGATCCGCTTTGCAACTTTGTTCAGCGGGAAGCAGACCAGCCCCGAGGTCAGTCGTACGCCAGGCGCGTCCCCCTCCGGCACGTGTGTCCAACTGCCGCCGCCGTTGCGAACGATCAACTCGCCGACGTAGGCACCCATGCTCACCGCCATACTGTGGACCACATCGTCGCTGGGCTGACTCCGCAAAAACAGGTCCACCAGCGCGTCAAGTCGAGGGGCGTTCTCAACTGCATAGTCGAAGTGGTGTCCCTCTTGCGCCGATCCTGTCACAAAGGCGTTGGCGAGCCCCGCCATGCTTGTCGAGACCTCGGCATCGTCAGGCCCGGTGGCGGCACGGGTCCGCTGCTGCTTCTTCCTTCGGCTAAACACCCGCGCAGTGTGTCAGAACCGATGCGAGGCTGCCATTGCAGGCGCGCTGTCATCGGCAGATCCGTGCTTCACGGACAGCGGCCACTTGTCCGGACGTTCGTCTGGCAACGATGAGCGTGCACAATCGCGTTTGTGAGCCTCGTCGACCGAATCGTTGAATCTCCCGATGATTGGACTGCCGCTCGGGTCATCAATGAGCTGCCCTTGTGCATGTACGAGGAGGCCGACCGTCGGCGCGATCCCGACATCCCACCATGGCTTCGGGAAGTCCTGGTGGTGTGCGACTTCGACACTCACCTGCAGATGGAAGGCCTTCTGGGCTGGTTCGAGAACCGGGCATCGGAGGATCTCCGGCTCGTCGCTGATGCCCTCCGGTCCGTTGGGATGCCGAGCGATGCTCGGCTGCTCGAGGAGGCAGCCACGGTCCTCGTTCCGAGTCGACTCGATGCGGAGACGCCTTTCGAGATCGGATCCGTGTCCAGTTTCGCCGAGCGACACCCCGCTGTGACTTCTCAGCAGTACGCGCGGATTCACGAGCTAGAGAACCGGCTCTACCTCAAGGACGCCGCAGCCGCCGATCCATACGCACTCCTCATCGCACACGCGGCCTCAGGTTTGGCATCGACTGCAATGTGAACCGACCTTGCCCGCCCATCGGCTGCGTGCGTTGGCTGGCCCGGCCTGCAAGGCATGTCCTTCCGGATCTGCCGATGTCCGTGCTCACCTCGGGCATAGACTTCCTCAATGCAGAGGCAGCGCGAGCCAGGCCGGATGGTGCGGATTCCCCTCGGTGACGGATTCGTGGGCTGGGGCCGCCAACTGCGCAGCGTCCGGGTGGAGTTCTACGACCGGTTCGACGCCGAGGCCGACGCCGAACAGGTAGACCCCCACGACGTGGTCGGTGGCGAGGTCGTCTTTACCGTGGCGTGATGGATCGCGCCTTCCGACGTGCGAGCAACTGGACGTTGCTCGACGTTGTACCGCTCTCCCAGCAGGAGCAGACCGAGGTCTACCGATCGTTCAAGGAGGACCCGCTCGGCGCGCTCAGCATCTACTGGCAGAGGCCCGACGGCTCTTGGGGCGAAGACAACGCCAGCCGCGCCCAGTGCGCCGGCCTGGAACGCTCGGCGGTCTGGGACCCCGAGCACGTCGAGGACCGACTGCGTGACCACCGGGCTGGTCGGCCGAACAAGTGGGCGGAGTCATTGGCGCTGAAGGATTGACGCCCCGCTCGGCGCAGTAGACGCCCGGGAGAGCAGCCGTCCGGACAAGCAGCCGCGATCAGGACGGAATGGCGATCACCCGTCGCTAGCTACGAGCTCAGCGGGATGGCCCATCGCCGGCTGCGTCGATCGCCTGACGGACACTCGCAAACCGGTCGACCGTGAAACCTGATACGGCGCGGATCTCGGTCTGATCCCAGACGTTGTTCATGTAATGCTCGATGGTGAAGAGGGCGGCTCGAACGATCTCAGCCTCCTCAAGGGTCAGGCACAAGCCCCCACGCTCAGCACGCTCCACGGGCTCGACAATAGTGGTTCAACGGACCCTGTCACCGAACGTCCGCTCATGCCGCCGAGAGCGAAGCGTTGGCGTGCCGATGTGCGGGCGTTCGCCCGAAACGGCCTATCGACCGCGGAAGCGCCGCCGCGTGGCATGCTGCGGGCATGGATCTTGAGTGCCGACGATGCCATCGACCCGTCAAGGTCTCCGCAGCACAGTTCGAGGTCTTCGAGCGAATGCATTACGTCTGCTTTCACTACGAGTTCGAGCATGGCGAGTTTGACGTAGACGAGGAGTGCACAGCCGGTGGCTGCCCTTCCGCGTCGCTGGCCATGGGCCGGGACCGGGTCATAGCAACGGCCCGTGACCTCGCTGAAGAGGCGGCGTTGGGTGGGCCTTGGACAAAATGCAGCGCTCCACGAGTACCTCGAGGCCTTCGCTTCTTGGCTTGCCGATTCGGGCGGCTACTACCTGAACCGACGAACTGTACCGCCTGGCAACGGCTGGGAAGTCGTAAACGATGCGCTCAGGGCCGCGACAGTCTACGAGTGAGCGCACAGGCCGCAGATAGGAAGGTGCGGCCATGCCGATTTGAGTGCGTCGGCTGCGCGCGGCTGGTAGAACTTTCCGGGTGTCTCGGATGAAGCGTGACAGAACATGGCTGCACGCCGCGACGACCTCGCGGACAGTTCACGTACGACCCCAGCTCGACCAACATTGCGTGCACCAGCCACGGCCTGGTTCCTCGCCCTACTGCCGGTGACGTGGCTCGCGTGTGACGTCCTTGCGTTCGAACTGTTCGGGGAAAGCGACTCTGTCACGGGATATGGCGCAAGCGACGCCGCGATGGCGGGACTTCTCTTCGCCACGCTCACGAACTGGGCCGTAGCCGGCGCAGACTCCGCGGCGCTACGGCGATCCGGCGTACGGGTCTCGGCGTGGTGGGGTGTCTTGCTTCTCCCCGTTTATGTGATCCTGCGTACGAGACGGGCCGGCACGTCGCTAATCGTCCCTGCTGTGTTCTTTGCTCTCGCGGTGGCATATCTGTTCTCCGGCGACCTCATCCTGGATGGACTCAACCTGCCCTAACCTCACGCGCGGCCACATAGCCCAATCGGTTCCGGACATGTCGCCGATGGTGAAGTGCCCATGCCGATGGGTGCGCCGGTTGGGGGGTCGCTGCGAGACTTTCGGCATGGCGTTCCTCAAGCGGAAGAACCACCGACCCAGCGACAGTCCCCAGCCGCCGCCGGCGGACGAGCGGGCACCTGAGCTGTTCAAGAGCGTGTTAGCGCACCGCTGGGCACCTGCGCTCCGGGAGTTGGGCTTCAAGGGCTCGGGCCGCCTCTTCGTGCTTCCTGACGACCGAGACTGGGTAATGCTGGGCTTCCAGAGTTCGAGTGCGAGCAACGCCGAATGGGTGAAGTTCACTATCAACCTTCTCGTCGTCGGCAAGCAGGCATGGGAGGAAGCGAGGGAACGCTCCCCGCACCTTTCCGCCGAGCCATCGCCGAACACGATCGGACCGCACCGCTATTTGCAGCGCATCGGCCACCTCACCCACGGGGGCGATCACTGGTGGAGGCTGTACGCCTCGCAGGACACCGAACCGTTGGTCGCCGAGATCTTGGTGGTACTTCGCGACGTGGCAGTCCCAAAGTTGCGCCAGGAGATGACGGATCAGAGGCCGGGACCTCGCGGGACCTTCGAGGGAATCAGGCAAGACAACCGCTGAGGCATCTGACTGCGGCGACCGAAACGTACTCATCCGCTGTCGTGAAGCACTGAACCGCCGATCAGCTGATAAGCGGCCGAGCCAGGGATACTGTTCCAGTGACCGACAGCGACGACGACGCGGACGTGCTCCGAGACCGTGCAGCCATCGAAGCGATAGTCGGACACCCGATCGCCGGAGATTGGCCATCTGGGACCATGCCACCCGGAACCCGGGTGCGAGTGATCGAGGCGGAGGAGTGGGACGGCCCATGGCGGCAGGTCTTCACCGGCACGATCGATGAGACGACCTCGCCTCAACTTGTGGGCTCTGGGGGTCGTCCCGGGGAGTTCGAATACTCGGTCAGGTTCGACGAGCGCCAAATGGATTGGCGGAGGACGGGCCGTACCGCAAGGCCGTGATCTGGGCCAGATATCTCGAATCCATCTGAGGCGTTCCGAACGCACTCTGAGCCGCGATCCGCGCGCCGTCACGCCACTGTCTGAGCAGGCGACGCTAGCGTGGCGCGGTGGATGAGACGACGGCGCGGCTCTCAACGACGCTGCTCAGGACGTCCCAAGGCCAGCCGTACAAGCGACTGAGGGAGCTGCTACCCAGCCAGGGCGTGGATCTGGAGGGTGACGTCCTGGCGGACCTATTTCCCGATGACGTCGACCAAGATTTCGGCGTGATCGTCACGGTCGACCGGCGCGTCTTCACCTTCGTGCTGCTGTGCTACGGGCGCCGCGGCGACTTGAAGGCCCAGCTTGCGGATGCACGGGTCGGCGATTGGACAGATATCACGGAGTGGTGGCAAGCGTCGCCGTACCGTTGGCCATGAGTGTCACCGGTGTCTTGAGAGATCGAGTGTCACCGATTCCTGATGCAGAACTGTCACCCATGTCCTGAGACATCACACCTGCACCACTGGCCTGAGCTCGCTCATGGGAACACATGTTCTAATATGGTTGCGTGGGTTACAACAATCCGCCGATCAAGTGGTCGGAGCTCGAGCGTAGGTTGTCGGATCGCTCGCGTCCGGGCAGCCATGGTGGTCGTCCGGTGACGGCGGACGGCGGGGACAGTCCTGCCTGGTCGCAGCATCGCGGGCCGTATGTGCCTGACGTGGTGCATCGCCCTGAGCACGTCGTGCCGTATGCCGAGCTCCACGTGCACTCGAACTTCTCCTTCCTGGACGGCGCCTCCCAGCCCGAGGACCTGGTCGAGGCTGCCGTCCGGCAAGGGCTGCACGCGCTGGCGCTGACCGATCACGACGGGTTCTACGGTGCGGCGCGGTTCGCCGAGGCCGCGGCGGCGTACTCGCTGCCGACCGTGTTCGGCGCCGAGTTGTCGCTGGATCTGACCGGCCCGCAGAACGGGGTGGCCGATCCGGAGGGCAGCCACCTGCTGGTGCTGGCCGAGGGGCAAGAGGGATACCACAGGCTGGCCGGTGAGATCACCGAGGCGCAGTTGGCCGGTGGGGAGAAGGGGAAGCCGGTCTACTCGTTGGAGCGGCTGGCCGAGAAAGGCCGTCACCACTGGGTGATCCTGACCGGCTGCCGCAAGGGACTGGTCCGGCAGGCGCTCGAGCTCGGCGGGCGCGCCGACGGCCCGGCCGCGGCCGGGCGCGAGCTGGACCGGCTGACCGCGCTGTTCGGCAAGGACCGGGTGGTCGTCGAGCTGATCGACCACCACCTCCCCGCCGACACCACCCGGAACCGGGTCCTGGCCGGCCTGGCCGCCGACCGCGACCTCCCGGTAGTTGCCACGAACAACGTTCACTACGCCACCCCGGCGCAGCACAAACTGGCGGCCGCGCTGGCCGCCGTACGGGCCCGTCGCGACCTGGACGCGATGGACGGCTGGCTGCCGTCGAGCGGGATGGCGTTCGTGCGGTCCGGCGCCGAGATGACCGCCCGTTTCCGGCGGTACGACGGGGCGGTGGCGCGGTCGGTGACGCTGGCGGACCAGCTCGCGTTCGACCTCGCCCGGGCGAAGCCGAAGCTGCCGCTGCGCGACGTACCGGAGGGGGAGACGCCGATGTCGTGGCTGCGGGTGCTGACGTTCCGCGGGGCCGCGAAGCGGTACGGGACGCGCGAGCAGCGCCCGGATGCGTACGAGCGGCTGGAGCGGGAGCTCGACGTCATCGAGGAGAAGGGCTTCCCGGGGTACTTCCTGATCGTCGAGGACATCGTCCGGTTCGCCCATGACCACGGGATCCTCTGCCAGGGCAGGGGATCCGCGGCGAACTCCGCGGTCTGCTACGCGCTCGGGATCACCGCGGTGGACAGCATCCTCTACAACCTGCCGTTCGAGCGGTTCCTGGCCACCACTCGCGCCGAGGAGCCGGACATCGACGTCGACTTCGACTCCGGCCGCCGTGAGGAGGTGATCCAGCACGTCTACGCCAAGTACGGCCGGCACAACGCCGCCCAGGTGGCGAACGTGATCTCCTACCGCCCGAAGTCCGCCGTCCGGGACATGGCCAAGGCGCTCGGGTACTCCGTCGGTCAGCAGGACGCGTGGTCGAAACAGGTGGACGGCTGGAGCCCGGAGATCACCTCGACCGAGCACGACATCCCGCCGCAGGTGGTGGCGATGGCGACCGAGTTGCTGAAGTTCCCGCGGCACCTCGGGATCCACTCCGGCGGCATGGTGCTGACCGAGCGTCCGGTCGGCGAGGTGGTGCCGATCGAGCACGCCCGGATGGAGAACCGGACGGTCCTGCAGTGGGACAAGGACGACTGCGCGTGGATGGGGCTGGTGAAGTTCGACCTGCTCGGGCTCGGCATGCTGGCCGCGCTGCAGTACTGCTTGGACATGGTCCGCGAGCAGATCGGGGAGTCCTGGGAGCTGCACACGATCCCGCGGGAGGAGGCCGGGGTCTACGACCAGCTCTGCCGGGCGGACTCGGTGGGCGTGTTCCAGGTCGAGTCCCGCGCGCAGATGGCGACGCTGCCCCGGCTGAAGCCGCGACGGTTCTACGATCTGGTCACCGAGATCGCGCTGATCCGGCCCGGCCCGATCCAGGGCGGCGCCGTGCACCCGTACATCCGCCGCCGGACCGGTGAGGAGCCGATCACCTACCTGCACCCGAAGCTGCGGCCGGTGCTGGAGCGGACCATGGGCGTGCCGCTGTTCCAGGAGCAGCTGATGCAGATGGCGATGGCGGTCGGCGAGATCGACGGCGACGAGGCCGACCTGCTGCGCCGCGCGATGGGGTCCAAACGCGGGATCGAGAAGATCTCGTCGCTGAAGGACAAGCTGTACGCCGGGATGGCGGGCAACGGGATCACCGGGGAGCTGGCCGACGAGATCTACGCCAAGATCGAGGCGTTCGCGAACTTCGGGTTCGCCGAGTCGCACTCGATCAGCTTCGCGCTGCTCGTCTACTCCAGCACCTGGCTGCGGCTGCACTACCCGGCCGCGTTCCTGGCCGCGCTGCTCCGGGCGCAGCCGATGGGCTTCTACTCACCGCAGTCCCTGGTCGCCGACGCCCGCCGGCACGGTGTCGAGGTGCGCCGCCCGCACCTGCACCTCTCGGGTGTCGACGCGGGGCTCGAGCTGCTGGTCGAGGGGCAGGAGCTGACCGGGCCGACCGGTCTCGACGCGTGCCTGGCGGATCCGCAGCCGGTGGTGGGCCCGTTCGACCCGCAGGCTCCGTTCGACACCACGGTGCATCGGCGGGACGGCGCGTTCGCGGTCCGGCTCGGGCTGTCCGAGGTACGTACGGTGGGGGAGAAGGGCGCGAAGCTGATCGTCGAGGAGCGGGAGCGGGGCGGGCCGTTCACGGAGATGGCCGACCTGGTCCGGCGGACCGGGATCACCGCGGCCCAGGTCGAGGCGCTGGCGACCGCGGGGGCGTTCGACTGCTTCGGGCTCGACCGGCGGCAGGCGCTGTGGGAGGCGGGTCGCGCCGCCGAGGAGCGCCCGGGCCAACTGGCCGGCATCACGGCGGCCGGTCCGCCGCCGACGCTGCCCGGGATGAGTGACATCGAGGCCGACATGGCCGACCTGTGGTCCACCTCGATCACCACCACGAGCCATCCGATGCAACGCGTCCGCGAGCAACTCCGCGCCGACGGCATCCTGTCCGCGGCCGAGCTCCGCAACGCCCCGAACGGCGCCCGCGTCCGGGTCGCCGGCGTCGTCACCCACCGCCAGCGCCCCGCCACCGCGTCGGGCGTCACGTTCATGAACCTCGAGGACGAGACCGGCATGGCCAACATCGTCATCACCGTCGGCTGCTGGCACCACCACGCCGCCGTGGCCCGCAACGCCGCCGCCCTCATCATCCGGGGCCGCGTGGAACGCGCCGGCGAAGTAACCAACCTGTCCGCCGAGCACCTCCAACACCTGCCCCTGGCCGCCCGCACCAAGTCCCGCGACTTCAGATGACGAGTGTCGGATCCAGGCTTGGCCGGACGCGACAGTGGCGGCCGTGTTCCCGGTGATCACCGGGAAGAGCGGCGAGGACCCGCTCTTCCGTGGCGCGGCCGACTTCGACCTCGAACTCCTCGAGAGCCACACGGTCGACGGCCATACCCAGGAACTCACCTACCGCCCCACCCTCCACGCCTGACGCACCCGCGTACGCCGCTCGCACGCCGAGTCGTGGCAATTGGTTCGTGGCGGGAACACCGAGTCGTGGATCGTGGTCGCTTTCCACAGCCACATCCCACGACTCGACGAACAGGTTGTCAGCCGTATTCCACGACTCGAGGAACGGGGGTCCGGCGGCGGGTCCAGAAGGGCGTGGGGTGATGGGCGGCGGCGTTGTAGTAGCTGGCGCGGGTGGTCAGGTAGGTGGTGCATTCGGCGTTGCGGTCGGACTCGTAGGTGGTGATCGGCCTGGGGTCGGTGGGGTGGGCGAGCAGGCGACTGACCGCCTCGGCCGCGGCCTTCGCGGTGCGGAGGGCCCGGGGCACGCCGCTGCCTGACACCGGGTCGACGGCCAGAGCGGCGTCGCCGACGGCCAGCCACGGCCGGAAGTCGTCCGGCCGGATCAACCGCTGGCTGGCCGCCGAGTAGACCCGCGGCGCAGGACCGCCGGAGCACGACGGGCGCGGGGCGGCGGATTGCACCGACGGAGCGGTCGGTGCGGTGCCGCCGGGGTATGGCGGGAGCGTGCCGGCGGTGTGTAGACGATGGGCGGTTGCGCTGGTGGTGTGGAGGTGGCTGGTCCAGCCGTTGGGAGTGGCCAGGTGGTGGTGGCGGCTGAGGTCGGTGTCTGTGATGAGCATGGCGATCAGGGCGTTGTCCGGCAGTGGTGCGGTGTACCACCAGCCGTGGGCAGCCGCCTCGATCAGCAGGTACTGCTCGTTCGCCACCTCGACGCCGTCCCAGCGCGTGGTGATCCCGACCAGCCGGTCGAAGGCGATGCGGCGGGCGCCGAGTGATCGGCCGATCGTGGCCGAGCGGCCGGTCGCGTCGATCATGGCTCGGGCGCTCAGCCGGCTGCCGTCGGGGCAGGCGAGTTGCCAGGTCCCGTCGTACGAGCAGGAGCTGAGCGACGAACCGAGGTACGTCGACACGCCCGCCTCGCCGGCCGCGTCGAAGAGCATCCGGTCGAAGGTCAGGCGGTCGACGTGCCACCCCGAGTCGTAGCCGCTCATCAGGTGCGAATGCTCGGCGGCCGGTCCTGACCACAGGCTCCGCGTCCCCCACGACGGAATGTGGCCTGCGGCAACAAAGTGCGACCACAGGCCGAGCTCCCGCAGCAGCGGCTGGATGCTGGGGGCAAGCGTCTCGCCGACGCGCGGCCGCTCGAAACGGCTGCGCTCCAGCAACGCGACGCTGTGCCCGGCGCGCGCCAGCCGCAACGCGGTCGCTGCGCCGGCGGGACCACCGCCGGCGACAACGACGTCGTACGTCGTGACCATGTCAGCAGCCGCACTTGCGGATCGCGTCGAGGTCGAACCCTAGGCGCCGCAACCGCTCGATCAGCTTGTCGTCGAAGCCCTTGAGCACACAGCACAGCAACTCGCAGCAGCAGGAGTCGCCACCGCCGGCCGGCGGCGGGTTGTCACCGCCGCGCCACACCGCCGCGGTCAGCAAGCGCTCCCGCGTGAACGGCCGCCCGACCCGAGTGCGCCCGCGAGCCCGCACCCGAATCCGGTAAACGCCCGGAGCCGTCGTACGGAAGCTCGCCTCGAACTCCCCAGCCGCGAACGGATCGAGCACGACCGTCACGACGGATCCGTCCGGCCGCGTCACCTCCGCCCACACGTAAGGATCCCCGGACACCGGCACACCGGACTGGGTGAGCGAAGCGTTGATCGTCACCGAGGCGCCGGGCTCGAAGGATCGCTGGTCGGCCGTGGCGCGCAACGACACGTTCGAGTAGGAGTGCACGACCAGGCTGTAGGGAAGACCGCGCCGTCCGGGCTGCTCGCCGACGGCAGGCTCCTGAGCCACTGCGAACGCGCGCTCGAACTCGAACGGACGCCGCGCGGGCGGAGCAGCGTGCACGGCCGGATGCGCGCGGCCGCGAAGGATCGACAGGTCGACGCCGTCGGAGTCATCTGGAGTCCTCCCGGTGTGGGGCCGGCCGATGGTCAGCAACGCGTGCCAGGTCCCTGCCTGGTCGAACCGGTTGGGCCGGAGCTGGACGGGCAGTGTGATCCGGTAGTACGCGACGCCGTCCCCGGTCACGTACCGCATCGCCGGCTCCGACTGCGCCCGCCACGGTTCGATCAGCAGGCCGTTCGGCGTCTGGAGCCGGAAGTCGACGGCGTCCGGCCGCGGCGTCAGCAGGACGACGTCCACGCCCGAGTCCCCGTCGGACAGCTGGAACGGGATGCGGTGCACCGCGCCGACCGTCAGCTCCCCGTCCGGGTCGAGCACCACCTCGGCGTTGCTGATCCCAGCCAGCACCTGCAGGAAGTACTTCTGCAGCAGGAACCGGTTGTCGGTGGTGATCGCGCCCGTCACCAGCAGGTACCCGCCGTTGTTGCCGGAGATCGTCTGCAGCGCAGGGACGCTGATGTTCTGCGGCTGCCCGAGACCGACGGCGTACGTGCGCTCGTTGATCTGCGCCGCGACGTCGGCGATGAAGCGCGGGCTGTTCTCGATCCCGTCGGTGAGAACGACCAGGGACTTCACGTCGTACGGCGGCGCCGCGTCGAGCAGAGCGCGGCCCTCGAAGATCCCGTCGCCGATCGACGTCGCCCCCTGCGGATCGAGCCCGGTGCCGTTGATCGTGTCGTGGGTCGCATTGCGGTTCACGTCGGACAGGCCGCCGGGGCCGAGTTCGAGGACGGACTGCAGCGGCTGCGCGTCTTCGTTGTAGCGGACGATGCCGACGCCGTCGCCTTCGAGCATCAGGTCGACAAAGATGTTCGCGGCCTGCTGCAGCGCGACGTGCTTGCTCTGGCCGTCGCCGCGGTCCTCGCTCATGCTGCCGGACCGATCCAGCACCAAGGCCGTAGCTGCCATGGTCCGCGCGACGGTGTTGCCGGTGACAGTCACCTGCCAGGTCTGACCGGACGCGGCTTCCTGGACCGTGAGGACCTGCGGCGGGATCGACGACGGTGCCGCGCCGGTGCGGTACACGACCCACAGCCGAGCGGTCGCGACTCCGTTGGGCGCGGTCGGGCCGACGGTGACCGAGGCGGTCGCGGCGACCAGCTGCGGATGCGCCGGCGCACCTCCGGGCGCGTAGTCGAGCGTCACCGCGGACCCCGGCGACAGCACCTCGAACGTGATCGCCAGCGCGGCCTCGCGGACCATGCCCATCGGCCCCTGCGGTACGTCGACGAACCGCAGCTCGGGCGTGAGCAGCGTGATCGACGCCTCGTCGCAGTGCTCGACCTCGACATGCTCGGACCCCTGCTCGACGACGAAGCCGAGCGTGTGCCACAGCGTCACCATGTCGTCCATGCTGGTGACGTCGCGGTCCCAGCGGGCGGGGCTGCCGGTGTCCTGGGCGATGACGTCGTTGGGCCGGGGGACCGGCCACCAGTTGTCACCGCAGGCCTTGAAGTCGGCCTGCCACGGCAGCGCCATCGCCTGGCTGATCGTGCCGGCGCCGACCGAGGACGCGAGCCGGAACGCCTCGGCGTACGACGTCTCGATGATCGGCCGGTCGCCGGCGGACAGCCCGCCGGCCTCGATCCCGGGGAAGAACGCGCCGCCGACACAGGCCTCGAGCGCCGCGCGATCCATACCGTCCGGGGTCAGATCGGTCTGCGGCTGCGGTACTCCGGTCCAGTCGGCGGCGTAGTTGCCGGCCTGCCAGCGCTGCAGGTGCGCGTACTGCGTCGGCGTCAGCGCGGAATCGCCCCCGTTGAGCCGGGGCATGTCGCCCGGCGGCCGGAGCCGCGCGAAGATCGCGTCGACGAGCGGCTGCGCGGTGACCGGGTCCGGCCAGCTGTGCGCGCCGAAGATCCCTTCCACCCAGCGCATGTCGCGGGCGCGCTGCAGGATCGGGTAGACGTCCTCGGTGTACGACGTCGTGGTGGGCGCCGCCGCGAGCCCGAGGTCGATCATCCGTTGCAGGACCCGGTCGTACAGCGTCGTCACACTGTCCTGGTGCGGCGCGAACTTGGGCGGCGCGACGATCGCCCAGGCGCCTTCGACCGCCGGTGACGAGTTGTCCGCCCGCAGCGTGATGGTCGCCGTGACCGGTCCGTCCGACACGTCGTCGTACCAGCCGGCGTTGCCCCAGAAGCTGCCGATCACGTTGCCGGCCGGCGATGCGGAGGTCCCGTGCCCGCCGAGGACGAGCAGGTGGTTGTCGTCGTCGCTGCGGATCTCGCCGAGCGGAACCGACACCGCCGGCTGCCCGGAGAAGTCGATCGTGCCGGTGTCGAACAGTTCCCGCTGGTCCGGCCCGGTGAGCGTCCGCGGGCCCGGGTCGATGGTGAGCTGACCGGCCGGCTCGCTGTTGCCGCGGTTCGGGTGCGCGGCCTTGGCGTTCACCAGATGCACGGTCCAGGAGATCTCGGCGGTGGCGTCGGTGAGCTCCTCGACGCTGCCGTCGTCGTGGTGCGCGAAGATCCGGAACCGCGCCGCCTGCCGCTTGACCCGGCACTGCGCGTCCTTGAACCCACCCGCCGGCTCGGGCCGTTCGCGGAGTCGTTCCGGTCCGACGAAGAACTCGTCCGGACTGTTCCCGACCCGCGCGATACCGATCGCCGGATGGATCTTGTACGTCGTCGCCATGCCTGTCTCCCCCCACGTTGGTCCGCCCCTACCCGGACGGAGGATCCAGGACCACCTCGCGATACACCGCAGTTGCCCGGCGGCGCGGGCGGATAAGGTCGGGCGGACAGCGATTTCCGGGATGGTGGATGACGTGTACGCCTGTGTGGTGCATGCCGCGGGGGACCTGCGGGTCGAGGAGCGGCCGGCCGGAGAGCCCGGGGCGGGACAGGTCGCGGTGCGGATCGAGTACGGCGGGATCTGCGGATCGGACCTGCACTACTACCACGACGGCGGCGTCGGGAACTTCCGGATCCGCGAACCGCTGGTGCTCGGGCACGAGGTGGTCGGCCGGATCAGCGGAGGCGATCTCCCGGCCGGTACGCCGGTGGGCATCCACCCGGCGACACCGTGCGGCGCGTGCCCGGAATGCGCCCGGGACCGCCGCAACATCTGCGCCTCCAGCAGCTACCTGGGCAGCGCGGCCCGCGATCCGCACATCCAGGGCGGATTCGTCCAGGAGCTGATCGTCCGGGCCGACCAGGTGCGCGTGCTGCCCGCCGAGCTCGCGCTGCGCACCGCCGTGCTCGCGGAGCCGTTGTCGGTCGCGATCCACGCCGTACGACAGGCCGGCGAGGGAGCCGTGGACGGGAAGCGTGCGCTCGTCACCGGCGCAGGCCCGATCGGTCTGCTGGTGGCCGCGGCGCTGCGGCAGGCGGGAGCGGCCGAGGTCGTCGTGACGGATCTGCACGAAGCCCCGCTGGCGCTGGCGTCCCAGGTCGGCGCGACGCAGACGATCCGGGCCGATACGACGGACTGGCCGGACGAGATCGACGTCGCGATCGAGGCATCGGGTACGGCGGGCGGGCTGCGGACCTGTCTGGAACGGGTACGTCGCGGCGGCACCGTCGTCCAGGTCGGCTCGTTGCCGGGCGGGGACACCGCGTTCGCCGGGAGCCTGCTGATGACCCGCGAGCTGACGCTGACCGGCGCGTTCCGGTTCGACCACGAGTTCGACACCGCGATCGCGCTGCTCGCCGACGGGCTGTCCGTCGACCCGATCGTCACGCACGCGTTCCCGCTCGACGAGGCGCGCGCCGCGTTCGATCTCGCGAGTGACCGGACGGTCGCGTCGAAGGTGCTGCTCGACCTCAGCGGCGATACACAGCGCTGAGGTTGCCGTCGGGGTCGACCGACTCCAGGATCGCCCCGGTGATCGCGGCGAGCTGGGAGATCTGCTCCGGCGTGAGTACGTCGATCACGTGCTGCCGGACCGTCTCGACGTGGCCGGGCGCGGTCGCCTTGATCTTCTTCCAGCCGGGCGCGGTCAGCCGCGCGTTGGTGGCCCGGGCGTCCTCCGGGCACGGGAACCGCTCGACCAGGCCACGGTCCTCCAGGCGCTTCACCACATGTGACAGCCGGGGGAGCGTGGCGTTGGTCCGCTGGGCGAGCGCGGTCATCCGCAGCGTCCGTTTCGGCGCCTCGGACAGCATCGCCAGCACGTAGTACTCGTAGTGGGTCAGCTCCGCGTCCCGGCGCAGCTGCGAGTCGAGAACGCCGGGCAGCAGTTCGAGTACGGCGGCCAGCCGCACCCACGCGGTCATCTCGGTGTCGTCCAGCCATCGGGTGCTCACGACCTCATCCTAATGGTTGTAGCTACAACCATCATGCGCTATCGTGATAGTTGAAGGTACAACCAAAAGGAGCGAGAGCATGACGCACGTCAGCATCATCGGCAGCGGGAACATGGGACAGGCGATCGCGACGGTCGTCGCCAGGGGCGGCAACACCGTCGAGCTGTTCAACTCCACCGACAAGGACAAGCCGGTCACCGGTGAGGTCGTGATCCTCGCGACGCCGTACCCGGCCTTCGACCAGGTGCTCGCCGACCGTGCCGAGCAACTGGCCGGCAAGATCGTCGTCGACATCAGCAACCCGCTGAACTTCGAGACCTTCGACTCGCTGGTGGTCCCGGCGGACGGCTCCGCGGCGGCCGAGCTGGCCGCGAAGCTCCCGGACTCGACGGTGCTGAAGGCCTTCAACACGAACTTCGCCGCCACGGTCGCGACCGGGAAGGCCGGCGAGGCGCCGGCGACCGTCCTGATCGCCGGCGACGACGCGGACGCCAAGGCCTTGCTGGCCGGCATCGTCTCGGCCGGTGGCCTGCGGACGGTCGACGCCGGTGCGCTCAAGCGCGCCCGTGAGCTCGAGGCCGCCGGCTTCCTGCAGCTCACCCTCGCCGTCGGCGAGAAGGTCGCCTGGACCGGCGGTCTGGCGCTCGTCTAGCGCAGCAGGGCCAGGCGGACGCCGAGCCCGATGAAGATGCCGCCCGTCGCGGTGTCGATCCGGCGCCGGGCGGTACGGCGGGTGCGCAGCCAGCCCCCGATCCGCCCGGCCAGCAGGCCGACCGTCCCGTCGACGAGGAACTCCAGGACGATCAGGATCGCGCCGAGCACCGCGAACTGCAGCCACACGTGCCCCTGCGCCGGCACCACGAACTGCGGCAGGAACGCGATGGTGAACGTGACCATCTTCGGGTTCAGCAGATTCGTGGTCAGCCCGGCGAGGTACGCCTTCCGCCCGGACATCGCGGCCCGACCGGCCGGCGCCTCGTCGACCGGATCGTTGCGGTGCCGGATCATCTGGACACCCAGATAGACCAGGTACGCCGCGCCGGCGATCCGCACCGTCGTGAACGCGACCGGCACCGCCGCGAACAAGGCGGCCAGCCCGGCGGCCGCGACCGCGACGTGCACCGCCTCACTCGTCGCCACCCCGGCTGTCGCCAGCAGGCCGGCCCGCGGGCCGCTGCGCATGCCGCAGCCGAGGACGAACAACAATGTCGGGTCCCGGCGTGATCATCGCGATCGTCGTGGTCAGCAGGAACGCGAGCAGGAGATGCTGATCGATCGGCATACCCCGATCGTCGCACGGCGCCGTGACAGCGGATTGAAAGGTTGCCGCGGTGAGATGGGCGGTGACGACGGGAGCTGAGATGAAACTCGGGTTGGGACTGCCGACCTCCGGGGCGGGGACGAGCGCGGCGGCGATCGCGCGGGCGGCCGAGGAGGCCGAGCGGATCGGGTTGGACTCGATCTGGACGTTCGAGCGGCTGATGAGTCCGGTCGACGGGGCGATCGGCATCGGCAGCACCGAGCCGACGCTGCTTCCGGACAGTTACCGCAGCGTGTACGACCCGCTCGAGACGCTGGCCTACGTCGCAGCGCGGACGAGCACGATCACACTCGGGACGAGCGTGCTCGACCTGCTCCTGCACAGCCCGATCGTGCTCGCACGCCGGCTCGCGACGCTCGACCAGCTCTGCGGCGGCCGGCTGCTCGCCGGTGTCGGCGTCGGCTGGATGGTCGCCGAGTTCGAGGCGGCCGGCGTCCCGACCGAACGGCGCGGGGCGCGGATGGAGGAGCACATCAGTGCGGTGCGCGCTGTCTGGGGTCCCGACCCGGTCACGCATGACGGAGCGTTCTACAAGATCGCGTCCTCGTGGGTCGGCCCGAAACCGGCCGCTCCGGGCGGTGTCAGGCTGCTCGCCGGAGCGATGGCGCCCGCGGCGATCGAGCGGGCCGGGCGGATGGGCGTCGGGCTGAACCTGATCATGACGAGCTGGGAGATGCTCGAAGGGGCGGTCGCCACCTTCCGCACCGCGGCCGCGAAGGCGGGCCACGACCCGTCGGCACTCCCTGTCGTCGTCCGGGTCAACGGCGGGTTGAGCGCGTCGCCCGGCGACGGTCGTGCGCCGCTGACCGGCGGCCTCGAGCGCGTGCTCGAGGATCTCGGCCGGCTCTCGGGGACCGGCGGCGACCACGTGTTCTGGGACTCCGCCGACGACGTCGACGAGCAGCTCGGCCTGCTCGCCCAGTTGCGCCGCTCGATCTGACCAGATACTGGCAAGCGCTTACCCATATTGGCCGGAAGCTGACAGACTGAGGACCCATGGACACGGCTCGGGTGATCAACGACAACGGTGCTTGGTGCTGGTTCCAGGACGAGCGGGCGGTGGTGGATCCGGACGCCGGCGTGCTGGTCGCCGGATCGATCGCGGCGCCCGAGGGCCCCGGCGGCGACGGGCGGGCGGGCAATGTCGAGCTGACCGTGGTGGACCTGCGGTCCGGCGCCACCGACGTCGTCGTCCTGCACGAGCGGTTCGAGGCCGACGACCACGACGTACCGGCGTTGTGGCGGCGTCGCGACGGACGCTGGCTGGCCGTGTACACCAAGCACAAGACCGACGACCTGACCCGGTGGCGGATCAGCGAGCCGGGAGACCCGCGCACGTGGGGCCCGGAGCAGACCTTCGACTGGAGCGAGTTCACCGGCGGCCGCGGCGTCACGTACTCGAACCTGCACGAGCTCGACGGCCGCCTCTACTGCTTCGCGCGAGCCGTCAACGACGACCCGTGTGCGCTGGTGTCCGACGACGAGGGCGACACCTGGGCGTACGCCGGGAAGCTCTTCACCCGCCCCAAGGTCGGCTACGTCAACGGCTACACCCGGTACGTCTCCAGTTCTTCAGAGCCGGCCCGCATCGACCTGATCACGACGGATCACCACCCGCGCGACTACAACAACTCGATCTACCACGGCTACCTGGAAGCCGGCGCGCTGCATCGCGCCGACGGGACCGTGGTGGATCCCCACGCGCTCGACGCCGACGCGCCGTCGCAGGTCGAACTGACCACGCTCCTCGCCGCGGACTCGGTCTGGGACGGCGAGCCGATGACGCACTGCTGGACGGTCGACATCCGCCGCGTCGGCGACGAGGTCGCGGCAGTCCTCCTGGCCCGGCACGACACGCCAGACGAGCCGGAGGACGCATTCGGCCGGGAGCACCCGGTGCCGGACCACCGCTTCTTCTACGCGCGCCTTGACGAAGGCATCTGGCAGGTCCGCCAGTTGGCCAAGGCCGGCCACGGTCTGCTCGTGCACGAGAACGACTACACAGGACTGGTCGCGATCGACCCGTACGACCTGGACTCGCTCTACGCCTCGACGCCGATCGACCCGCGCGACGGCGCCGCGCTGAAGCACCACGAGATCTTCCACGGCCGGACGACCGATGCCGGGGCCACTTGGACGTGGACGCCGGTGACCGAGAACTCGACCGGCGACAACCTCCGCCCGATCGTCGCCCCCGGCGACCCCGGCCGGGTCCCGCTGCTCTGGTTCCGCGGCCACATGACCGCGTCGCAGCACTACGACTGCGAGGTCGTCCTGCTCGACCGCCTCAGGTGACGATCGCGTAGTCGCGGATCTTGCGGTAGATGGTCGCCCGCGACATGCCGAGCGCGGTCGCGGCGGCCGCCTTGTCGCCCTGGTGGGCGGCCAGCGCGTCGACGATCGCGTCCCGTTCGAGCGCTTCGATCCGGGTCAGGTGCCGGCGCGTCGTCGCGCGGCACTCGGCAGGCAGGCCGTCGAGCTCCACGACACCGGACCGGCGGCGTCGTGCCACCTCGGCGAGGACCGTGCGCAGATGGGTCACGTTGCCCGGCCACGGCAGCCGCATCAACTGGCTGATCGCGGCCGCGGAGAGCGTCACTCCGGCGACTCCGGTGCGCGCGAGCAGGTGCGGCACGAGCGCCTGGACGTCGTCGAGGTGATGCCGCAACGGCGGTACGGCGACCGTGCGCGGGAAGAAGCGCAACAGCTGGGTGTCGAGCTCGTCCTGCGCACCGGACTGACCGGTGGCGACGGTCAGCGCGATCCACGGATCCTCGGCGAGACTGTCGCGGACGCCCTGCAGGACGTCGACCAGGGCGTGGATTGCGTCGATGGACAGCAGGTGCGCGTGCCGCAGTACCAGGTCCGAGCCCGACTCGAGTTCGCTCGCGACGGCGGTGACGAGTGCGGGATCGTCCGCGTCGACGATCGCGAGCCGGTTGCCGGACCTGGAGTAGTTGTGCACCGCCCGCAGCAGGGTCAGTTTGCCGGTGCCCGGCTCACCTTCGGCGACGATCCACTCCGCCCGGCTCGCGGACTCCAGGACCTCCTGGGTGGTGCGCCGCCACAGAGCACTGGTGCCGACCACGCCGGGCAGCGACGGCACCCGGGACGGACCGGCGGCGTTCCGGAGCCCGGCTCGTTGCTCGCGGACCTGGACGATTCCGCCGGCCAGCCGGTGGCCCAGGAACGTCGGCTGGTAGGCGAGCCGCGCGGTGATCCCGCTCGGCAGGTCGGCGAGGAACGTGCGCGGCCTGGTCCCGCCGCGGGCGTCCCGGGTGCGGTCGATCAGCGCGGCCTGGTCGGCGGAGTCGAAGTGCGCCTGGGCGTGCGCGTTGATCATGAAGACCTCGTCGCCGAGCGCGATGACCGATCCACCGGTGTGCCGGCAGGCCGCGTAGTAGTCGCTGAGCAGGGCCTGGTCGAGCGCGTTCGCCTCTTCGACGATGCGCTCCTGGATCCGCCGGGCGGCGAGTTTCGCGAACGACAGCAGCACCGCGTTCGAGTTCTGGGCCTGGGTGGTGATGTCGAGGACGCCGAGCTGGCCGCCGGTCACCGGGTGCGTGATCGGTGCGCCCGCGCAGGCGAAACGCCGCAGTACACCGCTGTAATGGTCGGGACCGAGCACCAGGATCGGGCCGCCGACCTCGAGGGCGGTGCCGATCCCGTTGGTGCCGACCTCGGACTCGGCATAGGTGAAACCGGGGCACAGGTCGACCGAGTCGAGCTTGCGGATCAGCCCCGGATCGCCGCCGCGACGGTCCAGGACGATGCCCTTGGCATCGGTGAGGATGATGCAGACGGGCTCGTTGGTGAGCTCCGAGGCCAGCGCGTCGATGACCGGCCGGGCGGCCCGGGTGAGCGTGGTGTCCACGTCGATCCCCGCGAAGTACGCCGGTGAGGGCTGGTCGGCGTCGACCAGTGACGCCTCGGAGCGCTGCCAGGACAACAGGATCGAGTCGCGGACCGATCGGCTGGACGGCATCTCCCACCTCCTGCATCGACGGGTCAGGCCAGCGAACACCCCTCAAGGTAGTTCCGCAACCGTGTGACCGGTATCTCACATTGAGACAGCAGCGCCTGCGCCCGCCCGCTTTCATTCCTGCCAACAGCCCGACCCCTGGAGGCAGGCACATGAGCAGGCAGAGTCTCACCAAGGCCCACGCGAAGATCACCGAGCTCTCGTGGGAGCCGACCTTCGCGACCCCGGCGACCCGGTTCGGCACCGACTACACGTTCGAGAAGGCGCCGAAGAAGGACCCGCTGAAGCAGATCATGCGGTCGTACTTCCCGATGGAGGAGGAGAAGGACAACCGCGTGTACGGCGCCATGGACGGCGCCATCCGCGGCAACATGTTCCGCCAGGTCCAGCAGCGCTGGCTGGAGTGGCAGAAGCTGTTCCTGAGCATCATCCCGTTCCCGGAGATCTCGGCGGCGCGGGCGATGCCGATGGCGATCGACGCCGTACCGAACCCGGAGATCCACAACGGGCTCGCGGTCCAGATGATCGACGAGGTCCGGCACTCGACGATCCAGATGAACCTCAAGAAGCTGTACATGAACAACTACATCGACCCGGCCGGTTTCGACATGACCGAGAAGGCGTTCGCGAACAACTACGCGGGCACCATCGGCCGGCAGTTCGGCGAGGGGTTCATCACCGGTGACGCGATCACCGCCGCGAACATCTACCTGACCGTGGTCGCCGAGACTGCGTTCACCAACACGCTGTTCGTCGCGATGCCCGACGAGGCGGCCGCGAACGGCGACTACCTGCTGCCGACGGTGTTCCACTCGGTGCAGTCCGACGAGTCGCGGCACATCAGCAACGGGTACTCGATCCTGTTGATGGCGCTCGCCGACGAACGCAACCGCCCGCTGCTCGAGCGCGATCTGCGCTACGCGTGGTGGAACAACCACTGTGTCGTGGACGCGGCCATCGGCACGTTCATCGAGTACGGCACGAAGGATCGCCGTAAGGATCGTGAGAGCTATGCGGAGATGTGGCGCCGCTGGATCTACGACGACTACTACCGCAGCTACCTGCTGCCGCTGGAGAAGTACGGCCTCACGATTCCGCACGATCTGGTCGAGGAAGCGTGGAACCGGATCACCAACAAGGGCTACGTGCACGAGGTGGCCCGGTTCTTCGCCACCGGCTGGCCGGTGAACTACTGGCGGATCGACGCGATGACCGACACGGACTTCGCGTGGTTCGAGGAGAAGTACCCCGGCTGGTACTCGAAGTACGGCAAGTGGTGGGAGAACTACAACCGGCTGGCCTACCCGGGCCGGAACAAGCCGATCGCCTTCGAGGACGTCGGCTACCAGTACCCGCACCGCTGCTGGACCTGCATGGTGCCGGCGCTGATCCGCGAGGACATGGTGGTCGAGAAGGTCGACGACCAGTGGCGGACGTACTGCTCGGAGACCTGCTACTGGACCGACGCGGTCGCGTTCCGCGGCGAGTACGAGGGCCGGTCGACGCCGAACATGGGCCGGCTGACCGGGTTCCGCGAGTGGGAGACCCTGCACCACGGCAAGGACCTGGCCGACATCGTCTCCGACCTCGGGTACGTCCGTGACGACGGCAAGACCCTGATCGGGCAGCCGCACCTCGACCTGGACCCGCAGAAGATGTGGACCCTCGACGACGTCCGCGGCAACACCTTCAACAGCCCGAACGTGCTGCTGAACGAGATGTCCGACGCCGACCGCGAGGCGCACGTCGCGGCGTACCGCGCGGGCTGAGGTGGTCCGGGTGGCCGACAAACATCGTATCCAGTTCGAACCGGTCGGCATCGAGATGGAGGTCGACGAGGACGAGAAGATCCTCGACGCCGCGTTCCGGCAGGGCATCCACCTGATGCACGGCTGCCGCGAGGGTCAGTGCTCGGCGTGCAAGTCGTACCTGCTCGAGGGCGACATCCAGATGGAGCGCTACTCGACGTTCGCCTGCAACGACGCCGAAGTCGCGGAAGGCTACGTGCTGCTCTGCAAGTCACATGCGTTCAGCGACTGCACGATCGAGCTGCTGAACTTCGACGAGGACGAGTTGCTCGGCGGCATTCCGATCCGCACCGTGACGACCGTCGTCACGGCGATCGAGCCGGTCACCCGGGACATCGTGTCGCTGCGGCTGAAGCCCGCCGAGGAGTTCGACTTCAAGCCCGGGCAGTACGTCGACCTCACCATCCCCGGCACCGACGAGCACCGGTCGTTCTCGATGGCGACGACCCCGGCGGGTGAGATCGAGTTCCTGATCAAGAAGTACCCCGGCGGCCGGTTCTCCGGGCTGCTCGACGACGGCCTCGCGGTCGGCGACGAGCTGTCGATGACCGGTCCGTACGGCTCGTCGACGCTGAAGGACGGCCACGTGCTGCCGGTCGTCTGTATCGCCGGCGGTGCCGGGATGGCGCCGATCCTGTCCATCCTGCGGCACCTCGCCGGGACCGGCAGCACCCGGCCGGTCCGGTTCTACTACGGCGCCCGGACGGCGGCCGACCTCTTCTACCTGGACGCGATCCGCGACCTCGGGGCGACGCTGACCGATTTCGAGTTCGTGCCCTGCTTGTCCGAGTCGCCCGAGGGGGAGTACGAGGTCGGCAACGTCACCGAGGTCGTCGACCGCCGGGAGCCGCAGCTGGGCAAGTGCGAGGCGTACCTGTGCGGCCCGCCGCCGATGGTCGACGCCGCGCTCGCCCTGCTCGACAACCACGCCGTACCGAAGGACCAGGTCTTCTACGACAAGTTCACCAGCCCCGTTACCGATGGAGTCTGAGATGACACAGACCAAGCACCGCAGCTTCCCGAGGATCGAGTTCACCGACTCCGAGGCCGGCGCACTCGAGTTCCCCAGCTCGACCAGCCGCAGTTACAACTACTACAAGCCGGCCAAGCTGCGCGCGACGATGTACGAGGACGTCACCGTCGACGTCCAGCCGGACCCCGACCGGCACCTGACGCAGGGCTGGATCTACGGCTTCGGCGACGGCCCGGGCGGCTACCCGAAGGAGTGGACGGCCGCGAAGTCGTCGAACTGGCACGCGTTCCTCGACCCGAACGAGGAGTGGAACCAGACCATCTACCGGAACAACTCCGCGGTCGTCCGGCAGGTCGACCTGTGCCTGCAGAACGCCAAGCGGGCCAGGGCTTACGACAGCTGGAACCCGGCCTGGCTGAAGTTCGTCGAGCGCAACCTGGGCGCCTGGATGCACGCCGAGAACGGGCTCGCGCTGCATGTCTTCACCAGCATCCAGCGGTCCGGTCCGACGAACATGATCAACACCGCGGTCGCGGTCAACGCCGCGCACAAGATGCGGTTCGCGCAGGACCTCGCGCTGTTCAACCTCGACCTCGCCGAGGCCGACGTACCGTTCGACGGGTCCGCGCACAAGGAGGTCTGGAAGTCGGCGCCGGAGTGGCAACCGACCCGCGAGGTGGTCGAGCGACTGACCGCCGTCGGTGACTGGTGCCAGCTGCTGTTCGCCACCAACATCGTGTTCGAGCAGCTGGTCGGCTCGCTGTTCCGGACCGAGCTGGTGATGCAGATCGCCGCCCGCAACGGCGACTACATCACGCCGACCATCGTCGGCACCGGCGAGCACGACTACGACCGCGACCTCGGCTACACCCGCGGCCTGTTCCGGCTGCTGACCCGCGACGCCGAGTACGGCGAGGACAACAAGGCACTGTTCGGCGAATGGCTCGCGATCTGGGTGCCGCGCTGCCTCGACGCCGCGCTCGCGCTGCAGCCGATCTGGTCGCAGCCGGCCGACAAGTCGGTCACGTTCGCGGTCAGCCTGGACGCGGCCAAGCAGAAGTTCCGTTCCCTGCTCGAGGACCTCGGGCTCGACGTTCCGAAGGAGCTGGACCAGTGAGCATGCAGTTCGGATCCGACACCGAATTCTCCAACAAGTGCGGTGTGACCCTGATGAACACGCCGATCGGCCGGGTCGTGGCCCGGGTGATGGGCGCCAAGGACGGCGTCGAGCTGACCGAGTACCCCTCGATGATCCGCGTCGACGGCACCGGCGTCCTGGACTTCGACTACGCCGAGCTGACCGACGCGCTCGGGTCGGAGTTCGACGGGTCGGTGTTCGAGGAGATCAGCTCGACGCACTACGGGCGGATGGTCCACCTCGACGAGCGGACGCTGCTGTTCGCGAGCCCGGAGGACGCCGCGGAGTACATCGGCTTCGACCTCACCGCCCACTAGGAGGGCACGCATGTACGACAAGGACGGCGAGAAGTACTTCGTGGTCGACGCGCACATCGCCCTGTGGGACGGGCGGGCGGCGAACCACAAGAACATCCACGGCAAGCAGTTCATCGACTGCTTCTACGACTACCACAAGAACCTCAGCCCGGAAGAGGTCCTGTGGGACTACGACACCTACACCTACTACGGCGGCCAGCGGCTGATGAAGGACCTGTTCGACGACGGCTACGTCGACCACGCGATCTTCCAGCCGGCGATCCTCGGCGAGTTCTACCGCAACGGGTTCGGGCAGACCGAGGAGGCGTTCGGGCTGGCGCAGGAGCATCCGGACAAGCTGACGTACAACCACGCCTACGATCCGCGCAACGGGGAAGCGGGCCTGGAACAACTCCGCCGGGACGCGGAGCGGATGCACCTGAAGGGCGTCAAGCTCTACACCGCCGAGTGGCACGGCGACTCGCGCGGCTACAAGCTCGACGACCCGTGGTCGCGGCGGTACCTCGAGGAGTGTCTCGAGCTCGGGATCCACAACATCCACATCCACAAGGGCCCCACGATCCGCCCGCTGGACCGGGACGCGTTCGACGTCGCGGACATCGACAAGGTCGCGACCGACTACCTCGACCTGAACTTCGTCGTCGAGCACGTCGGCCTGCCGCGGCTGGAGGACTTCTGCTGGATCGCCACCCAGGAGTCCAACGTGTACGGCGGTCTCGCGGTCGCGATGCCGTTCATCCACACCCGGCCGAAGTACTTCGCCCAGATCATCGGGGAGCTGCTCTACTGGCTCGGCGAGGACAAGATCTTCTTCTCCAGCGACTACGCCCTGTGGACGCCGAAGTGGCTGGTCGAGAAGTTCGTCGACTTCCAGATCCCCGAGGAGCTGACCGAGTACGCGCCGATCACCACGGCGCAGAAGAAGAAGATCCTCGGCCTGAACGCCGCGGCGATGTACGACCTCGACGTACCGGCCGAGTTGCGGCTGCCGACCGAGGCCGGCGACGCCTCCGTCGAGGTGGCTGCGGGCGCGCGGCCATGATCGCGGTCGCCACGTCCGCCACGTCCGGCACGTCACTGTCCGACAAGGTGCTGGCGGCCCTGTCGGCGGTGACGGATCCCGAGCTGGACGAGCCGATCACCCAGCTCGGCTTCGTCCGCTCGATCCGGATCGAGAACCCGTGCGTCACCGTGCACCTGCGGCTGCCGACGTCGTTCTGCTCGCCGAACTTCGCCTACCTGATGGCGTCCGACGCACTGGACGCCCTCCGGAAGGTGGAGCGGATCGGGCAGGTGGTCGTCCAGTTGGACGACCACCACGACTCGGACAAGATCAACGCCGGCCTGGCCGCGGACGCTGGGTACGTCGGAACGTTCGGCGTCGAGGCCGAGGAAAGCCTCGACGAACTGCGGGAGATCTTCCACCGCAAGGCGCACACCGCGGCGATGGAACGGTGCGCCGAGCAGCTTCTGCGGACCACCGACGTGACCGTGGACGATCTCCACCGGGTCACGCTGGCCGACGTCCCCGCGGGGTCGCACAAGGAGGCGTTGCTGCGCCGCCGGGTCGCGGTCGGGCTCGGCGTACGGCCTGCGGATCCGCTGGTGGTGTCCGAGGACGGGCAGCCGCTGGCTCCCGAGGACGTTCCGCTCCGGCTGCGGTTCGCGAAGTCGGTGCGGATCTCGATGGAGGGCAACGCGCACTTCTGTCGTGGACTGTTGGCTACGAGATACGGGAGCACAGCATGAGAGCGGTCCGGGTGGTCGGTTATCACACAGGTCTGCGGCTCGACGACGTACCGGAGCCGAAGGTCGAGGGGCCGCTCGACGTGATCGTGCGGATCGGCGGAGCCGGGGTGTGCCGGACCGACCTGCACATCCTCGAAGGACAGTGGGCCGCGAAGTCCGGCGTGGTGCTGCCCTACACGATCGGGCACGAGAACGCCGGCTGGGTGCACGCGACCGGCGACGCGGTCACGAACGTGAAGCCCGGCGACAAGGTGATCCTGCATCCGCTGGTCACCTGCGGCCTGTGCCGTGCGTGCCGGTTCGGCGACGACGTGCACTGCGAGAACAGCCGGTTCCCGGGGATCGACACCGACGGCGGGTACGCCGAGTACCTGAAGACGACCGCCCGCAGTGTGGTGCGGATCGACGACAGTCTCGAACCGTCCGACGTCGCGGCGCTCGCGGACGCGGGGCTGACGGCGTACCACGCGGTGCGCAAGGCCGCGCGGACGCTGCGCCCGGGCGACGTGTGCGTGATGATCGGCGCCGGCGGGCTCGGGCACATCGGGATCCAGGTGCTGAAGGCGATCTCGGCGGCGACGCTGGTCGTCGTCGACCGCAACCCCGCCGCAGTCGGGCTCGCGGTCTCGATCGGCGCCGACCACGGGATCGTTGCCGACGGCACCCAGGTGCAGCAGGTGCTGGAGCTCACCGGCGGCCGCGGCGCCGAGGCGGTGGTGGACTTCGTCGGCGAGGGCGGGGCGACCGCGGAAGGCGTGGCGATGCTGCGCCGGGCCGGCAACTACTACGTCGTCGGCTACGGCGAAGACCTCGTCGTACCGACGATCGACGTCATCTCGACCGAGATCAACTTCGTCGGGAACCTGGTCGGCTCCTACACCGACCTGCAGGAGCTGATGGTTCTGGCCGCGCAGGGCAGGGTCACCCTGCACACCAGCAAGTACCCGCTCACCGACTTCCAGTCCGCGATCGACGACCTCGACCGCGGACTGGTCCGCGGCCGGGCGATTCTCATCCCATAACCCGAAGGGCGGCCCGACCATGGCCAAGGAACTGCGGTTCGACGAAGAAGCACGACGCCTGCTCGAGGCCGGGGTGAACACCCTGGCCGACGCGGTGAAGGTGACGCTGGGACCGAAGGGACGCAACGCCGTCCTGGAGAAGCTGACCGGGCCGCCGACGATCACCAACGACGGGGTGACGATCGCCCGGGAGATCCAGCTGCGCGAACCGTTCGCGAACATGGGCGCCCAGCTGGTGAAGGAAGTCGCGATGAAGACCAACGGCGTGGTCGGCGATGGGACGACGACCGCGACGGTGCTCGCCCAGGCGATGGTCCGCGAGGGCCTGCGGGCCGTCGACGCCGGCGCCAACCCGATGCGGGTCCGCCGCGGCATCGAGCAGACCGTACCGGTGGTGGTGGCGACGCTGCGGTCCTGGGCGGCCGAGGTCGGCGGCGGGCAGGACCTGCGGCACATCGCGACCATGGCCGCCGGTGACGACGAGTCGATCGGCGAGGTGATCGCCGCGGCGGTCGAGCGGGTCGGGCGCAACGGCGTCGTCACCACGGAGGAGTCCGACGAGCTCGGGATGTCGGTCGAGGTGGTCGACGGGATCGAGTTCGACCACGGCTACACCTCGGCGTACATGGTCACCGACAAGGAGCGGATGGAGGCCGTCCACGAGCGCCCGCTGGTCCTGCTCACGAACCGCAAGATCAACCAGGTGCAGGACATCATGCCGACGGTCGAGGTGGCCAAGCGCGCGGACCGGCCGCTGGTCGTGCTCGCCGAGGACGTCACCGGGCCGGCGCTGCAGTTCCTGGTCGGCGGGAACATGCACGGCACGATGCAGTCGGTCGTGGTCCGGGCCCCCGGCTTCGGGCACCGGCGGATCGCCGAGCTGGAAGACCTCGCGGTGGCGCTCGGCGGGCACGTGATCGCGCAGGACACCGGGCTCGAGCTCGCCGAGGTGGCGTTGGAGCACCTCGGCACCTGTGACCGGATCACGATCAGCGAGGCCAGTACGACGATCGTCGGCGGGCACGGCGACCCGGCGCTCGTCGAGGCACGGCTGCGGCAGCTCGAGACCCAGTTCGAGCGGGCCCGGATCGACGCCGACCGGGACAGCCTGCAGCTGCGGATGGCGCGGCTGTCCGGGCGGGTGGCCGTGATCCGGGTCGGCGGCGCGACGAGCGTCGAGCTCAAGGAGCGGATGCTGCGGGTCGAGGACTCGCTGGCCGCCACCCGGGCGGCGGTCGAGGAGGGCGTGGTGGCCGGCGGCGGTACGGCGCTCGTCCAGGCGCAGGAGGCGGTGTCGCGCGTCGAGCTCACCGGCGACGACGCGATCGGCCGCGAGGTCGTCCGGCGCGCGCTGCCCGAGCCGCTGCGGTGGATCGCGATCAACGCCGGGTACGACGGCGACGAGGTCGTCGCGAAGGTGGCGAGCCTGCCGCTGGGCCACGGGTTCAACGCGCTGACCGGGCACTACGACGACATGTTCGACGAAGGCGTGATGGACCCGCTGAAGGTGACCCGCGCGGCCCTGGAGAGCGCGGCGTCGATCGCGGCGCTGCTGATCACGACCGAGACCGCGGTGGTCGAGGAGGTCGTCGGCAACCCCGGCGCGATCCTGGCCCCGGGCTTCGGCGACCTGGCCGAGGGCATGGTCCGGCCCTCGAACATCTACTGAGATGACCAGGTGAGATGAACGGCTCCGAGCCCGCGGCGGCCGCGGTCAGGTCCGGGCGGATTGCCCCGACCCGCCGGCAGCTGGCCGCCGCGGCTCGGACCTTCGGGCTGCTGTCGCCGCCGGTGCGGCTGCATCTGGTGTGGTTCGCGGCGAACGGCGAGTACGACGTGGGCACGTTGGCGGAGCGTGCCGGCGTGAGCGTCGCGACCGCGAGCCAGCATCTCGGTAAGCTCCGGATCGCCGGCCTGATCACGGTCCGCCGGGCGGGGCGGCGGCACATCTACACCGTCGACGATCCGCACGTCGTCGCGCTGGTCGATCAGATCTTCGACCACATCGCCCCGGACGGCGGGTTCGCCTAGATAGTAACGAGCGGTACCATCTAGCCCATGACGGTTCCGGTCCGGCGGTTGTGGGTGGCGGTGCTGTGCGGGTATCTCGCGTTCGGCGCGGCGCTGCAGGTGTTGCCGTCGTACGTGCCGGACAGGTACGGCGGCGGCGCGCTGGCCAGTGGGACCGCGATCGGGATCGCGTTTCTCGCCACGGCGTGCGCGCGGCCGCTCGCGGGCGGGCTGGCTGATGCGGGGTGGTCGCGGCCGGTCGTTCTTGCCGGGGGAGTGCTCGCGGCGATTGGTGGCCTGGGGCAACTGTGGGCGCCCGGCCTGGGGGTGCTGCTGGTCGCGCGGCTGGTGATGGGGGCGGGGGAGGCGGCGCTGTTCTCGGCCGCGTTGCCGTGGGTGCTGTCGGGTGTGCGACCGGCGCAGCGCGGCCGGTTGGCGGGCTGGTTCGGGCTGCCTGGCCGCCGGTCCGCTCCTCGGATCTGCTGCGGGTGGTGCGGTTTGGTGGGTGGTCGTGGGGTTGTCGCTCGTGTCCGCGGGGCTCGTGCTGACGACTCGCCGGGACCCAGGGCTGCGCGAGCCGTTGGTGCGGCTCCGGGGTTTGGTGCCGCCCGGCGTTCCGTTGCCGGGGGTGACGATCGGGCTGGCCGCCTACTGCTACGGGACGGTGGCTGCGCTGCTCGTGCTGCGGTTACGTGCCGATCACATCGAGGTCGACGGCGTCGCGCTGGCGGTGTTCGCGGCGGCGTTCCTGGTCGTCCGATTCGCCGGCAGTCCGCTCGTCGACCGGTACGGCGGGCGCGTCGTGGCCGTCTCGACGATCTCGGTGGAAGTCGTGGCGCTGGCCGGGATCGCGTCGGCGAGCGGACCTGTCGGCGCGCTGGTGTTCATCGCGGCGGCCGGGGTCGGGTTGGCGTTGATCTATCCGGCGTGTGTGTCGATGACATTGGATCGCGTGCGGGGGCTGCGGCCCGGCGTGTCGATGGGGGTGATGACGTCGTTCTGGGATCTCGGGGTGATGGTCGCGGGCCCGGTTGGCGGGCTCGTCGCCGAGCGCGCCGGGTTCCGCGCGGCCTTCCTTCTGGCCGCCGGTGCGGGACTCGCGTGCGTCGCCGTACTGCTCAGAATGCCGCGTCCAGCAGGGTCTCGACGATGACCCGCGCCTCGGCGCCAAGTCCGGGGTCCTGGTCGACAGCGCTGATCAGCGTCGCACCTTCCAGGACGACGACCAGCTGCCGCGCGGTCACCTCGGGGTTGCGCGCGCCGATCAGCAGACGTTCGAACAGCTGCCGGTAGAACCTGAGATGATCCTGCGCGAGTCGTCGCGGCGCCCCGTCCTGCCCGCGATCCTCCGTCGCCGCGTTCATCATCGCGCACCCGCGGAACCCGGCCTCGGCGTACCAGGTCGCGATCAGCTCGAACACCGCCAGGATCTGCTCACGACCGGCCGGCGCCGCGTCGACCGCCTCGTTGTGCCACGCGCGGACCCGCTGCGTGCGGTCGGTCAGGACGGCCTCGACCAGCCCTTCCTTGGAGCCGAAGTTCTTGTAGATCGTCAGCTTGGACGCGCCGGCCGCTTCGACGATCTCGTTCATCCCGGCCGCGTGGATCCCGCGCCGGCCGAACACCTCCGCGGCCGCCTTCAGGATCCGCGCGCGGGTCGCCTCGGGATCAAGCCGCTCCCCAGCCTTCACCGGCATCGTGCCACCACCTCCGCAGCCACCCTACCGAGCTGGACCAAGATAAGAACGATCGGTACTATCGTTCGTCATGTGGGCACACGTAGCTGAGGCGTTCGCGCGCAACTTCACCGAGCGCGGCGAGGTGGGTGCGGCGTTCGCGGCGTACCACCGGGGCGAACTGGTGGTGGACCTCTGGGGCGGGACGGCTGATCCCGGCACGGGCAGGGCCTGGGATCGCGACACGATCCACTTGATGTTCTCCGGGACCAAAGGGCTCACGACCGCGTGCATTCTGCTGCTGGTGCAGGGCGGACGGCTCCGGCTGGACGACCCGCTCAGCCGCTACTGGCCCGAATTCGGTGCGCAGGGCAAGGAATCGATCACGATCGCCGACGTGCTGTCCCACCAGGCACGGTTGCCGTGGGTGGACGCCGGGTACGCCGATCTGCTCGACCACGACGCGATGGCAGCGCACCTGGCAGCTCAGGCCCCGGCAGCGGACGCCCGTGCCGGGTTCGTCTATCACCCGGTCACCTGGGGCTGGTTGCTGGACGAGCTGGTGCGCCGGGTGGACGGGCGGACCGTCGGCCGGTTCTTCGCGGACGAGTTCGCGGGGCCGCTCGGCCTCGAGGTGTGGATCGGGCTGCCCGAGGACCTGCACCGGCGCGCCGCGACGATGGTGGCACCGGACGGAGTCCTCGTCGACGGGCCGTGGACCGAGCTGAACCGGCCGAATCCGCTGTGGATCCCGGGCGCGGAGAAGATCTGGAACAGCGCCGAGTACCGCACCGCGGGACTGGCCGCGGTCGGCGGCTACGCGACGGCCCGCGGGATGGCCCGGTTCTACGCGTCGCTGATCGGCGACGTCGACGGCGCCCGCGTCCTGACCCCGCAGACCGTCGAACTCGGACGCCGCGAGCTCCGGCGCGGCCTCGAACCCAACTGGGGCAGCCCGATGAGGTACGGCGCCGGCTTCGAGTTGCAGACCGGCGACGGGCGGATGGGCGACGCGCCCGACGCGTTCGGTCATGCGGGAGCCGGCGGCTCGCGGCACGGCGCCTGGCCGCACCGCGAGGTCGCCTTCTCCTACCTGATGAACGAGGTCCGCGTCGGCCCCGACGACCGCCCGCTCACCTTGCTCGCATCGCTCAGCCGAGGTAGTCGCGCCACGGGCCGGTGATGGCCAGGGTGATGCCCGGGGTCTGGATGTTGACGAACAGCACCTTGCCGTCGGCGGAGAAGGTCGGGCCGGTGAACTCGGAGTCGTTCAGCATGTTCCGGGCGATGGCGTACGTCGGGCCGCCCGGCGTCGCGCTCAGCACGTGGCTGCTGGCGTTGCCGTCCTCGGCGAGCACCAGCGAGCCCCACGGCGTGACGGTGACGTTGTCCGGGCCGTCGAAGTTGTAGTCGTCGTACTTCGCCTCGGCGCCCTTGTTCGCGGCGGCGTTCTCCGGGAAGTACGTGACCAGCTGGATGGTCCGCTCGGCGTAGTTGTAGAACCAGACCATGCCGTCGTGCGGGACGGCGTCGGCGGGCAGGTCGGCGGTGCCGGACTCGGCGTAGGAGTTCACGACGTACACGCCCTGCTCGGTGCCGAAGACGCCCTCGAACTTCTTGCCGCGGGTGATCTGGCCGTCGGTGAACTGCTTGCGCACCGAGGTCGTCGCGCCGTCGCGGTCCGGCACCGGCACCCAGGCGACCCGGAACGGGCGCAGCAGCTGCGCCGAGGTCAGGTACGCGACGTCCGGGATCGGCTTGCCGTCGTCACCGAGGATGGCCAGCGCCTCCAGGGTGCCGAAGTCCTTGTTCTGCAGGTCCGTCCAGCTGTTCGGGCCGAGCTTGTAGCCGCGCGGCGCGGACCAGCGGTAGAAGGTGCCGTTCGGGCCGGAGGCGTCCTCGGACAGGTAGATGTGGGTCCGATCCGCGTCGATCGCGAGCGCCTCGTGGGCGTACCGGCCGAGGGCCTTCAGCGGCACCGGGTGCGCGGTCTTGCCGTCGCCCCAGACCTCGAAGACGTAGCCGTGATCCTTCAGCCGGGTGGTGCCGTTGGCCTTGTTCTCGGTCTCCTCGCACGTCATCCAGGTGCCCCACGGCGTCGGGCCGCCGGCGCAGTTGGTCAGGGTGCCGGAGATGCCGACCCACTCACCGAGGTTCGTGCCGTCCTTGCCCACGGTGATGACGGTGCAGCCACCGGCCGCGCCGACGCCGGCGTCGTACACGGTGCCCTCGATCGGCGGGACGCCGAGCGGACCGTCCGAGCTGATCTCGTGGTTCTGGATCAGCTGGTACTTGTTCCCGGTGCTGAAGACCGCGGTGCCGTCGTGGTGGTCCGGTGTCGGCTGGCCGGTGGTCAGCTTCGTCTGGCCGGCATAGGTGACGATCTTGTACTTGAACCCGGGCGGCAGCGCCAGGATGCCCTTCGGGTCGTCCAGCAGCGGCGGGAACGGCTTGTGCCGAGGGAACGGCGAACGGTCGCCGTGCGAAGCCGGCGCGGCCTCCGCGAGCGTCGGCACGGCGCCGACGGTGGTGAACCCGACCCCGGCGGCACCGGCGGCGGCGCCCCGGAGGACGGAACGACGATCGACTGACATGGGTTTGACTCCTTGGAAAGGCGGTTCCCGATCAGTCGAGATCCTTCACGCCGTGGACTGACACCTGGCAAACAGAACTTGAACAAATCGTCTGCAACGAATGGTGCCGGCCGGACGTCTACTGTGGGAGGTGATGGTGATGCGCAGCGTGACGAGTGTGGCGGGCAGGATCACGGGCATGGCGGCCGTGGCCGTGCTTCTGGTTGCATGTGGCAATGAAGCCCCGACAGGAGGACGACCGTCGATGACGCCGAGCAGCAGCAGTAGCAGCAGTTCCGGACCCGCGAGCCCGGGCGGCGGGGTGGTCGACCAGGCGAAGGCCGACCTCGTGCAGAAGCTCGGTGTCGACGCCGCCGCCGTCACCGTGGTCAGCTCCGAGGACGTGACCTGGCCGGACGGCAGCCTGGGCTGCCCGGAGCCGGGGATGCACTACACCCAGGCCTTGGTGCCCGGGAACCGGACTGTGCTGGAGGCCGGCGGGAAGCAGTACCACTACCACTCGGGCGGCCACCGGGCGCCGTTCCTTTGTGAGCAGCCGCAGCCGCCGGCTCGTTGAAAACTTTCCTGGTTGAGCGGTGTATCAACTCGCACCGAGGGTGACTCCGCAGAAGTGGGGGCAAGCCCTCGGGCCGTCGCAGGGGGAGGACGGGACGAGGGTGCAGAGGGGGATGCTGACGCGGTGCGGTGGTTCGGTGGGTCAGGCCGGAGGTCCGCACCGCGTCGGCGTGTGAACGGGCTGCCGGTCAGGGCGTGCCGAGGGACGTGAGCGCGTCCCCGGCGTGCAGGACGGGCCCGACGCCCGGCTCGGGCTGGGTCAGCGCGAACGCCAGCAGCGCGTCGGACGCCTGCTTCGCGCTCTCACCGGTGACCGACATCCGGCCGGCGATCAGGCCGGCCACGAGCGGCGTCGCGAACGACGTACCGCTCCAGCGTGCCATGCCCTGGAACGAGCGCAGCTGGCCGGTGTTCGGCGGTTCGGTGCACTCGTAGTCGCCGGTGAGGAACGCGTTCACCAGGTGCTCGCCCGGTGCGTAGACGTCGACCCAGCCGCCGAAGTTGCTGAACGACGCCCGGTCCCGCCCGTTCTCGGCAAGCGCGCCGACGCCGACGACCTCCGGGAACGCGGCCGGCCAGAAGTAGTCCCTGGACGACTCGTTGCCCGCCGCGGCGACCAGCGTGAGGCCGTTGACGCGATCCAGCCGGGTCCGGACGAACACGTCCAGGCCGAGCGCCGGCAGGTCGAACCGGGTCCGGGTGCCGGCCGACAGGCTGATGATGTCCGGCGCCAGGTCGAGCACCTCGTCCAGCGCCTGCGCGAGGTCGAACTCCCACATCGCCCCCGCGCTGGTGAAGTAGCTCTTCACCACGACCTCGACGTTCCGAGCGATCGCCCGCAGGACGCCGGCGATGAAGGTCCCGTGCCCGGCGTACGGCCGGATCCGCCCAGAGCCGTCGAACGCGTTCTCCGGATCGCCGGTCACGCCGGCCAGCCAGTACGCCGCCGGCGCGTCGGACCAGCCGACGTCGAGGACGACGACCTTGACGCCGCGGCCGTCCGCGGCGCCCGCGGCCAGGAAGGGGGTGGGCAGCACCGGGTCCGGCGGGATTCCGGGCGGCACCTCCTCCGGCTCGGTCGCCGGGCACGGGCTGACGCTCGGCGTCACGTAGAACAGGTGCTCCGGTGTCACCACGCCGCGGCCGAGCCGCAGGTCGGCGTACTTCAGGAACCGCTGCGTCGGCGATCGGTCCTCGGGCGCGTCCGGCGGCACCTCCTCCGGGAGCAGCAGCCGCGTGACGCCGCCGATCCCGCCTTCGTCGGGCCGGCCGCCCCGGAACAGTTCGACCACCCGCTGAAGGTCCTCGTCGCGGACCAGGACCACCCCGGTCCGGTAGAGGTAGTCGGCCCCCTCCGGCCGTTTCTCCCAGTCCTCGGGATGGACCGCGACCTCGCGCCCGAATGCCTCCAGAATCAGCTCGATCTGAGAGACGTATTTTCTCTCACTCGCTTGATCCGCCATTTCGTTCCTTCCCCCAGCTGCATGAATGGTCGATATGATTACAGAGTGCCATCGGCAGGGGGGAGTGCTGAGGCAGCAGAAAATCTGCTGCCGCTCGCGTTGTCGCGCCCGCACGACGCGATCGCGTCCGCGCGGACGCTGCTGGCCGGCGGTCCGCCGCAGGTCGAGGCGTCGATCGCGCATCAGGCCTGGGGGATCGGTCTGCGGCAGCTCGGCGACGTGCCGCGAGCGGTCCGGGAGTTGCGCACCGCGCTGCGGCTGGCGGAGCAGTCCGGGCGGTCGGAGCGAGAGGCGGATGTCCTTGCCACGCTGGGCGCAACGCTCGGCCGGGCCGGGCGCAGCCGGGAGGGTTTGGCGCGGCTCGATCGCGCGGTCGACCTCAGCCGCGGCGCCCTGACCGGCCGGGTGCTGCTGCGGCGCGCCGACGTACTGCTGGTGCTTGGGCGGCACCGCGAGGCGCTCGAGGATCTGCGCGCGGCGATCACGCGGCTGCGGCGGTCGGGCGACCAGGTCTGGGAGGCGCGGTCGCGCAACTATCGCGGATTCATCCAACTCGCCCTCGGCGGGACGAAACGGGCGGACGCGGATTTCGCGGTCGCGGAGAAGCTGTACGCCGCGACGGGTCAGGAGTTCGAGTACGCCGAAGCCCGGCAGAACCGGGGACTGGTCGCGTATTCGCGAGGCGATCTGCCGGCGGCGCTGCGGTATCTGGACGAGGCAGGCCGGCGCTTCGCGGCGGTCGGTGTCGTCTGGCCGGACCTCGCGATCGATCGCTGCGGCGTGCTGCTGGCCGCCGGTCTCAGCGCGGAGGCCCTGGCCGAGATGGACCAGGCGATCGCGGCCGAGGGCGGTACGGCGACCAAACGCGGCGAGCTGTGGTTCGCGGCCGCGACCGCGGCGCTGGCGGCCGGCGATCCGGCGGCGGCGCGGGAGCGGGCAGAGCAGGCCCGGCGGTTGTTCTCGGCGCAGCGGCGGGAGTGGTGGTCGGTGCGGTCGTCGATGGTGCTGCTCGAGGCGCGGTACCAGTCGGGCGAGCGCGGCGAGCCGCTCCTGCGCCGGGTGAGTGCGGTGGCGGCCCGGCTGGATGCGTTGGGTGCGTCCGAGGCGTCGGCCGCGCATCTGCTCGCGGGCCGGTTGGCGTTGGCCGCGGGCCGTGCGCGGGCGGCGGATCGGCAACTGGAGCTGGCCGGACGGCACAGCAAGGACGCGCCGCCGATCGCCCGGAGCGCTGCCTGGTTGGGGAAGGCGTTGCGCGCCGAGGCCCGGGGCGAGGTGCGCGGCATGTTGTCGGCGTGCGCCCGTGGTCTGGACGCGTTGGACGAGCACCGGCTGGCGATGGGTGCGACCGAGCTGCGGGCGTTGGCGACCGGACAGGGTGCGGAGCTGGCGGAGTTGGCGCTGCGGGACGCACTGCGGCGCGACGATCCGCGGCGGTTGCTGAGCTGGGGTGAGCGGTGGCGCGCGACGGCGCTCGGCGTACCGCCGGTGCGGCCGCCCGACGACGAGCAGTTGGTCGGTGAGCTGGCCGCGTTGCGCGACGTCGTACGGCGGTTGGACGCGTCACCGGATCCCGCGCTGGACAGGGAACGCCGGCGTCTGGAGAAGGCGGTTCGCGATCGGACGTTGCGGGCCGCGGGCGGCGGCGGGGCGGGCGCCCGGCGATTCGACGTCGACGAGTTGGCGGCGGCGTTGGGCGAGACCGTGCTGGTGGAGCTGGTCGAGGTGGACGGCCTGCTGCACGCGGTGGTGGTGCGGGACGGGCGTATCACCAGACACGAGGTCGGCCCGCTCGCGGCGGCTGCGCTCGAGGTCGAGCGCTCCCGATTCCGTCTGCGGCGGCTGGCCCACGGCCGCTCCCGCCCCGGCAGCACCCAGGGCCCGGCGCGGCCTGCTGGGCCTTCGCTCGAGGTGCTGGGGGCTCGGCTCGGGGACGCGATTCTCGGCCCGGCGCAGGAGTTGCTGAGGGATCGGGACGTGGTGCTGGTTCCGCCTGGGCGGTTGCATGCGTTGCCCTGGGGACTGGTTCCGGGGTTGGCCGATCGGGCCGTGAACGTGGTGCCGTCGGCGGCGACCTGGTTGCGCGCGCAGAGGTTGCGGCCGCCGTCGAACCGGCGGGTCGTGCTGGTCCTCGGTCCCGGGCTGTCCGCGGGTCGTGCCGAGGTGCTGCGGCTGGCCAAGGAGTATCCGGACGCGACCGTGCTGGCCGACGGCGACGCGTCCGCGGAGAACGTACTGCGCGAGCTCGACGGCGCGTGGATCGCGCACATCGCGGCGCACGGCACCTTCCGCTCGGACAGCCCGCTGTTCTCGTCGCTGCGGCTCGACGACGGGCCGTTGACGGTGTACGACTTCGAGCGGCTGCGCCGGGCGCCGTACCGGATGGTGCTGTCGAGCTGCGACTCCGGCCTCGCGAAGCCGGTCGGCGCGGACGAGTTGCTCGGACTGAGCAGCAGCCTGATCCCGCTCGGCGCGGCCGGCATCCTGGCGAGCGTCGTACCGGTGAACGACCCGGCGACCGCACCCTTGATGCTCGCGCTGCACGACAACCTGCGGGCCGGCCGGTCACTGGCGGCCGCGTTCGCCGCGGCGCGTCAAGGGACGGCGAACGACCCGGTCGCCGACGCCGCCGGCCGGTCCTTCGTTGCACTGGGCGCGTGATGTATCAGCAGTGGTCCGAACCGCTCTGTATCAATGAGAGGGCGGTCCGGAGGAAAGGGGGACGGCATGCGGGACGATCCGACAGTCGTCGACCTGGTCATCCGGGCCAGGGACGGCGAGAAGAGCGCTTGGGACGAGCTGGTGGAGAGATACGCGCCGCTCGTTTATTCGGTGTGCAGGCGGTATCGCCTGACCCAGCCGGACATCGACGACGTCGGGCAGAGCGTGTGGCTGCGGCTGGTCGAGCACCTGCCCGGTCTGCGCGAGCCGGCCGCGCTGCCGGGCTGGATCGCGACCACGACGCAACGCGAGTGCTTCCGGCTGATCCGTGCGACCAGCCGGGTCGAGCCGGTCGACCTGGTGCAGTCGCCCGACATCCCTGAGCAGGCGATCGCCGAGGAAGAGGTGCTGCGGCACGAACGCGGCGCGATCCTGCGCACCGCGTTCAGCGAGCTGTCGCGCAAGTGCCAGCAGTTGCTGTCGTTGCTGATGCAGGACCCGCCGGCGCCGTACGACGAGATCAGCCGGCGACTGAGCTTGCCGGTCGGCAGCATCGGACCGAACCGGGCGCGCTGCCTGACCCGGCTGCGGCAGACCCCGGCGCTCGCCCTGCTGGCGGCCGACGGCCCCGGACCGAACGACGAATGAACGAGGAGGTGAGACCCGTGATGGATCCCGAATGGCACGACGACGAGAAGTTGATCGCGGCCTTGCGCGAGGCCTTGGCCTCCGCCGACGACGTACCGTCGGCTTTCGTCGAGGCCGGCAAGGCTGCGTTCGCGTGGCGGAGCATCGACGCCGAGCTGGCGGCGCTCACCTACGACTCCGCGCTGGAACCGGTGGCGATCCGGTCGGAGAGTGCGATCCTGCGGTCG
Source organism: Kribbella sp. NPDC003505 (assembly GCF_040610875.1). Classification (NCBI taxonomy): domain Bacteria; kingdom Bacillati; phylum Actinomycetota; class Actinomycetes; order Propionibacteriales; family Kribbellaceae; genus Kribbella; species Kribbella sp. NPDC003505. Next base: position 428,915 of record NZ_JBEXNA010000003.1, read on the forward strand.
CTCACGTTCGCCTCGGACGGCTGGACGGTCGAGCTCGAGTTGACGCCGGACGCGGTCCTCGGACAGCTCGACCCGCCCGCCGTCGGCACGGTCACGGCCCGCGGCGACGGCGGCGAACTGGCCACCGCGGACATCGACGAACTCGGCTTCTTCGTCCTCGGCCCGCCGCCGACCGTACCGTACCGCCTGGTCTGCCAGACCGGCTCCGGCACGACCATCCTGACCGGCTGGATCACGCCCTAGCCGGACATCCGGCTCAGGCGGCGAAGACCTGGGAGTCGTCGGCGAAGGCCTTGAACTCCAGCGCGTTACCGGCCGGGTCGAGGAAGAACATCGTCCACTGTTCGCCGGTCTGTCCCTGGAACCGGACGTACGGCTCGATGACGAAGGTGGTGCCGGCCGCCCGCAGCCGCTCGGCGAAGCTCTGGAACTCCGCGACGGTCAGGATCAGGCCGAAGTGCGGCACCGGTACGTCGTGGCCGTCGACCGGGTTGTGGATCCGCTGCGCCCGCTCGGGTGCGACGTGCGTGACGAACTGGTGGCCGCGCAGGTTCCAGTCGATCCAGGTCTGCGAGCTGCGGCCCTGTTCGAGGCCGAGGACCTCGCCGTAGAAGTGCCGGGCCGCGTCCAGGTCGTCGACCGGCATCGCGAGATGGAACCGGGGGATGGGCGAGTCGAGAACAGTCATGCCTCCATTCAAGCAGTCGTTTCGTCGCGCTGCTCGATCTCGACGTGTGGCCTGGACTGCCACAGCGCCCACTCCGCACTGACGTCGCCGGCCGTCCGGAGCAGCAGCGGCAGGTGGTCGTGCAGCAGCTTGTCGACCGAGGTCTCGGCCGCGTGCACGGTCACGTTCATCGCGGCCCGCACGGTGCCGGTGCCGTCGCGCACCGGCGCCGCGACCGAGCGGACGCCGGGCGCGAGCTCCTCGTCCGCGAGTGCCCACCCGCGCGCCCGGATCTCGGTGAGTTCGTCGCGCAGCTGGTCCGCGGTGCGGCCGATGTACGGCGGGAGCCCGGCGCGGCTCGGTTGCGCGAGCACGCCGGCCAGGTCGTCGGGGGACAGCGCCGACAACAGCACCTTGCCCTGTGACGTCTGCGCCGCGGGGAACCGGGTGCCGATGTCGACGCGGAGCGCGATCAGCTTCGGCACCGACACGCGCGCGACGTACACGATGTCCGAGCCGTCGAGCTGCGCCATCGACGACGACTCGCCGGTGCGCGCGACGAGCGCCTCGAGATGCGGTTTCGCGATGTCCCAGAGGCCGAGCGAACCGACGTACGCCATCCCCAGCGTGAGCACCTTCGGGGTGAGCTGGAAGGACCCGCCGACGGTGCGGACGAAGCCGAGCTCCTCCAGTGTCAGCAGCAGCCGGCGCGCGGTCGGCCGGGCCAGACCGGCCGCGGTCGCGACCTCGGTGAGCGACATCGTGCGGTGGTCGGCGTCGAAGCACGCGAGCACGTCCAGCCCGCGCGCCAGTGCCTCGACGAAATCCGGACCCGCGCCGCGCCCTGCCATCTGGTGATCCTCCCGCTCGACTTACGACTCACCGAAGATGGTGCCACGGGCCTCGCGGGTGGAGTCGGACTTGTAGTCGGTGTACTGGTACGGGTTGTCCAGCACCTCGCCCTTCGGCAGCTCCGGGTTCATCCCGCTCTTCCACGCCTCCTCGCCGAGCGTCGATCGCAGGTAGTCGACGGTCGCCTCGACCTCCCGTCGTACGGCGGGCAGGTCGCAGCCGACCAGCTGGTGTTCGTGCTTGACCACGCGGCCGTCGACGATGACCGTGTGGACGTCGCCGCGCTGCGCCTGGAACGCCACCTGGCCGTACGGGTTGATCAGCGGGAACGACACCGGCGACGCGTCGTTCTTGATCAGGATCACGTCCGCCGTCTTGCCTGGTTCGAGGCTGCCCAGGTCGTCACGGCCGAGCGCGCGGGCGCCGCCGCGGGTCGCCCAGTCGACGACGTGCTCGGCGCGCAGATGGCTGTGCGTCACGGTGGCGCCCTTCATGTGCGCCTCCAGGTGTTCGCGGGCCCGGTCGGCGCCGAGCGTGGTCCGCATCGCGCTGAACAGGTCGCCGCTCCACCACACGCTGGTGTCCTGCGACAACGACACCGGAATGTCGTGCCGGCGGACCTGCCAGGTCGGCGGGTAGCCCTGGCCGGCGCTCTGCTCGGACTCGGTCGACACCGAGATCGAACCGCCGGTCGCGGCGATCCGCTGGTACGAGTCCGTGGTCAGGGTCGCCGCGTGGACGTAGATGTTCTGCGGCGTCATGAAGCCGTTCTCGTGCATCAGCTTGATGCCGTTGTCGTTGGTCGCACCCCAGACGCCGGCGTGCGTGGTGACGCCGAGCCCGAGCTCGCGGGCGACCTCGAACGCGGCCCGCTCCGGGAACGCCGGATCGCCGGTCACGTCGAACGCGAGCTGCAGACCGAGCCGGCCGTCGCCGCGCAGCCGCTCGAGGAACGCCCGCACGGACGGATCGGCCGTCCACTCCCAGGGCCCGGCCTGGATGTTGCCGTAGGCAAGGACGAACCGGCCGGGCACGGCCGTCAGCGCGTCGACCGCGGCCTCGGCGTGGTCGACGCTCTGCAGCCCGTGCGACCAGTCGACGGTGGTGGTGATGCCGGCTTCCAGCGACTCCCACGCCGAGGTCAGGTTGCCCGCGTGGATGTCCTCCGGCCGGAACGTCTTGCCGTGCTCGAGGTAGTACCAGACGAAGTACTGCGTGAGTGTCCAGTCGGCGCCGTACGCGCGCATCGCGGTCTGCCACATGTGCCGGTGGGTGTCGATCATCCCCGGCATCACGATGCCGCCGGACGCGTCGACGACCTGGGCGCCCTCGGGGACGTCGAGTCGTTGCCCCTGCTGCCCGACCGCCGCGATCTTGTCGCCATCGATCAGTACGTCGCCGTCCGGGACCACCGTGTGGTGGTCGTCCATCGTCAGCACGGTCCCGCCCCGCAACAGCACTGTGGTCATCGCTGCCTCCAAGAGCTTGCCCGGACATACGTCCGCATGACGGTCAACGGGGCGGTCAGCCTCCACTCTCTGAGCGCGGTTCGATGGTGTCAAGAGTCTGTTGACAGGTGCTGCGAGGAGATCGAGACTTATGCGGACAGGTGTCCGTAGATCCGGGAGGTCAGGTGAAGGGTCCGCTCTCCGGGTTGCTGGTGGCCGACTTCTCCCGGATCCTGGCCGGTCCGTACGCGACCATGCTGCTGGCCGACCTGGGGGCCGACGTGGTGAAGGTCGAGTCGCCCGGCGGTGACGACACCCGGTCCTGGCAGCCGCCGGTGCGCGACGGCGTCTCGACGTACTACCTCGCGGTGAACCGGAACAAGCGGTCGATCGCGCTCGACCTGAAGGATCCGTCGGACCTTGCCGCCGCGCAGGAGCTGGCGCGGCGCGCGGACGTGCTGGTGGAGAACTTCCGGCCGGGCGGGCTGGCCCGGTTCGGGCTCGACTACGAAACCGTTGCCGCCGGCAACCCGAGGCTGGTGTACGCGTCGATCAGCGGGTTCGGGTCCGGGCCGGGCGGCGCTTCGCTGCCGGGGTACGACCTGATCGTGCAGGCGATCTCCGGGCTGATGAGCCTGACCGGTGATCCGGACGGCGAGCCGTACCGGGCCGGGATCTCGGTGTTCGACGTGATGGCCGGGCTGCATGCGACGATCGGGGTGCTGTCGGCGCTCAACCTGCGGCACGAGACCGGCCGCGGGCAGCACGTCGAGGTGAACCTGCTGTCGTCGGCGCTGTCCGGGCTGGTCAACCAGTCGAGCGCGTACGTCGCGGGCGGCGTCGTACCGCTGCGGATGGGGAACAGCCACCCGAGCCTGTTCCCGTACGAGCCGCTGCCGTGCGCCGACGGGGAACTGATCATCACGGCCGGGAACAACGGGCAGTTCCGCAAGCTGGTCGAGGTGCTCGGCGTACCGGAGCTGGCCGACGACCCGCGGTTCGACCGGAACGAGAAGCGGACGGCCCGTCGCGAGGAACTGCGGCCGTTGCTCGTCGAGCGGTTGATGACCCGGACCAAGCTCGACTGGTTCCGCGACATCATCGCGGCCGGGGTGCCGTGCGGGCCGATCAACACCGTGGACGCCGGGGTCGAGTTCGCCGAGGACATCGGGCTGGACCCGGTGGTGACGGTCGGGGACATCCCGACGGTGCGCAACCCGATCACGTTCTCCGGCAGCGCGGCGTCGTACCGGCTGCCTCCGCCCGACCTGGACGAACACGGCGCCGAGCTGAGGAAGTGGCTGTCCGCATGACTTTTCCGACTTCTCTGGGGACGTCGACGGCGGACGAGATCCGCCTGCTCGGCCAGGACCTGACCAACGACTTGATGGGCAAGGTCGGCTTCGGCGAGCTCGCCTTCTGGCTGGTCGCGCTCCGTCGGCCGACGCCGTCCGAGACCCGGGTGTTCGAGTCAGTTCTCGTCGCCCTCGCCGACCACGGCTTCACTCCCACTGCCATAGCCGCCCGGCTGACGTACCTGTCGGCCCCGGACTCGCTGCAGGGCGCCCTGGCAGCAGGTCTGCTGGGCGGGGGATCCCGCTTCCTCGGCGTCACCGAAGACTGCGCCGCCTTCCTGCACCAGACCCTGGACACCGCCGCCGCCCCGCAGGACGAGGCCGGCTGGGATGCGCTTGCGTTGGAACTGGTTCGGCAGTCCAAGGCCCGTGGGACCTACATCCCCGGGCTCGGGCACCCGGTGCACAAGGTGGAGGACCCTCGGACGCCTGTGCTGATCGGCATCGCCCGCGAGGAAGGCCTGGAAGGCCCGCATCTCAAGCTCTTCCAGGCGATCGGGCGGGTGCACGAGCAGGTGCTGGGACGCAAGCTGCCGCTGAACGGAGCCGGAGTGTGCGGCGCCGCGCTCGCCGACCTCGGCCTACCGGTGGAGATGCTGCGCGGCTTCGCCCTGCTGGCCAGAGCCGCCGGACTCCTCGGCCAGTTGGCCGAGGAGCGACGCAGGCCCATCGGCATGGACGCCTACCTGACCGTCGATCGCAACGCCGTGTACGTCGAACCCTGAAGGAGCACCAGATGGCCACAGTCGCCGCGGTGATCGCCTCCACGCACCACCCGTTCTACTACCGGGCGAGCACCGCCACCGGCGCCGACCGCCCGCCGTTCGCCGATGAGTGGGTCGCGAAGATCGAGGCCTTCCGGGAGACCCTGACGAAGGCGCGGCCGGACATCCTGGTGATGGTCGGCAGTGATCACTTCCACCAGCTGTGGCTGGACAACATGCCGCAGTTCCTGGTCGGCAAGGCGCCGTACTTCGACGCGAACTGGTACAACGAGGAGCGCGAGTTCGGCCTGCCCCGGATGCGGCTGGCCGGCGACGAGCAGCTCGCCGGGCACATCCTGCGCAACGGCCTGGACGCCGGCTTCGACCTTGCCTTCAGCAACGAACTGCGAATCGACCACAGCATCACCTGCCCGATCATCACGCTGCGCCCGGACGCGGACCTGCCGATCGTGCCGATCTACACCAACATCTTCGCACCCCCGCTGCCGCGGCCCGGCCGGTTCGTCGAGCTCGGCCGGACGATCCGCCGGCTGGTGGAGTCGTGGCCGATCGACAAGCGGGTCGCGATCATCGGGACCGGCCACCTGTCGCTCGAACTGGGCGGGCCGCGGCAGTTCGGCGAGCACGGCCCGGACCCGGAGTTCGACCGCAAGGCGGTGGACTGGATCGCGAGCGGGGACATCGACGGCTGCCTGTCCGAGGTGACGCTGGACAGCCTGCATCTGCCGGGCAATGCGACGCACGGCTTCATGGACTTCATGCTGATGATGGGCGTCGCGGGCGCCGGCGCGAAGGCGGACCACGTGGACTCGCTCGACCTGTTCCATACGATGGAGGCGTATTTCACTTGGTACCCGAACGGGGTGCCGACGTGAAGGAGCGGAGCGAGTTCACCATCAAGCAGAGCAGCATCTGCTCAGCCGCGCCCGGAGCGAAGCGAGGACGCGGATGAGCAAGTACCTGCTGGACAAGTTCCTCTACACGGTCGACCGGGACCCGGAGCTGGTGGAGCGCTACCGCGAGGATCCCGCCGGCACGGTGGACTGGTGGGAGCGGGAGAAGGCGAACGAGATCCTGAACTGCGCGGTCGCGGAGAAATCCACCTGGCTCGCGTTCACCGACGCGGAGCGGAAGGCGTTGCGTGAGCACGACCACCTCGCACTGTTCGGCCTGGGCGCGCATCCGTTCCTCACGCTGACGCTGTTCATCGCCATGTTCGAGCGGGATCACGGCCCCCTGGAATACCAGAAGGCGTACGGTCGGGCTCTGCAGCAGCAATACGCCCTGCCGTATCCCGATATCGCTACCTGAGGAGTCCGCGTGCGCGCCGCAGTCCTGCACACCCACGGCCAGCCGCCGTCGCATGCCGAACACCCCGACCCGGTGGCCGGTGAGGGTTCCTCGATCGTCCGGGTGACCGCGGCCCCGATCGTTCCGCTCGATCTGCTGTGCGCCTCCGGTACGTCGTACTTCGGCCCGCCGGCGCTTCCGTACGTCCCGGGTGTGCAGGGTGTCGGCGTGGTCGAGGAGTCGTCGACGGTCCCCGCGGGCACCCGGGTCTTCTTCGCGACCTCGGCCGGGATGACGGCGGGCGACGGGAGTCTCGCGGAGCGGGCCGCCGTACCGGACGAGGATCTGGTGGCGCTGGACGTGCCGGTGCTGGACGCGGCGGTGGCAGCGATCGGGTTGTCCGGGGTCGCCGGGTGGATGGCGTTGACCTGGCGGGCCCGGATGCAGGCGGGGGAGCGGGTCCTGGTGTTGGGCGGCGGCGGTGCGGTCGGGCAGGTGGCGATCGGGGCCGCGCGGGTCCTCGGGGCGTCGGGGGTCGTCGCCGTCGTCCGGTCGGACGCGTCCCGGGAGCGGGCGTTGGCGGCGGGTGCGGACGAGGTGGTCGCGCTCAGCCCGGATGCCGACGAGCTGACGAGACTGCTGGGGGATCCGACGTACGACGTGGTGATCGATCCGGTGTTCGGCGTCGCGGCGACCGCTGCCTCGCGGGTCCTCGCCCCGGGCGGCCGGCTGGTGAATCTCGGTGGTTCGTCGGGTGACGAGGCGGTCTTCTCGTCGTCCGTCCTGCGGAGCAGGACAGCGAGCGTGCTCGGCTACACGAACAACGCCCTCACCACGGACCAGCGCCGCGACGCGCTGACCGCCGTTCTCCAGCACGCCGCGGTCGGTGCGATCACCGTCGCCTACGAGACCGTCACCCTCGCCGACGTCACCACCGCCTGGACCCGCCAGTCCACCGGCAGGACCGCCGGCCGGTTGGTCCTCACCATCACCTGAAGGTCTGCAGGGCGACAGTACGTATATGTCCACTGGCGGTCGTCGTGGCGGGCGCTCCGCGGGCGGAGTGCGGCTGGTAGTCGTATACGTACTGTTGAGCTGCGCGGCCGGCGTACTCAGAGAAGGTTGGTGATGAGGCCGTAGGTGCGGGCTTCCTCGGCGGTGAGGACTCGGCCGGGCTCGAGGTCGGCGGCGATCTCGTCGGCGGGGCGAGCGGTGGCCTGGGCGATGAGGTCACGGAGGCGGGCGGTCTGGTGCTCGTGTTCTTCGGCGACGGCGGCCAGTTCGTCGGCGGTGCCGTCGGCGGTGAAGTGGGGCGCGGACAGCACGAACATCGTGTGCCGGTGGGCCTCACGCTGAGCTGCGGCGGCGAGGACGGCGATCGCCGCGCCGCGGACGGTGCCGCGGGCAACGACATGGACCGGGGCGCTGATCAGGTCGATCGCGGCGGCCACGGACAGGGCCGCGTCCAGGTCGGCGTCCGGCGCGGACAGGTGGAGCTTGACCGGGTCGTTGCTCTGGGCATCCAGGAGGAGCAGCTGCGAGGCGACGTGGTTCGCCAGTGCGTCGTCGAGCCGCCCGCCGACCAGGATCACCCGCTCCGCCAGCAGCCGGTCGGTGAGCTCCCGTTCCAGCGAGATCGACGTCGGTTCGTACCAGGACGGCAGAATCGGCTGCGGCGCCGTCCGCTCCGGAACTCCGGGTACCCCGGGAATCTTCGGCCACGGCCGTCCCGGCCCCGGCACGCCCGGCCCCGGGATGCCGGTGCTGCTCAGAGTGATCGTCCGGTTCTCTGCATCCATGTGTGTCCTCCTCGACACCTCCAGCCTGGAGCAGCGGAGGACCGGGGTGAAGGGGTTCCGCTGTCAGCAGACGGATCAGCCGAGGGTGGTGATCGCGGTGACGACGCGGTCCCAGAAGGCTTCTCGATCGAGGGTGAGGGCGATCCGGGCGTTCGGCGGGCGGCCGGTGTAGCGGTCGAGGTCCACCACCGTGGCGCCGGCGGTCCACTCGCCGGTGGTTTCGACGACGAGGTTGGCGTCGACGCAGTGCACGATCGTGGGGTCGATGACCCGCGCCACCGCGACCGGGTCGTGCAGTGGTGGCGCCTCGAAGCCGAACAGATCGCGGTACGTCGAGGCGAAGAACGTCATCCACTCGCCGCAGACCCGCGCCAACGGCGTCCCGATCCGCTCCAGGCGCGCCAGGACGTCGTCGGTGACCAGCGCCTGATGTGTCACGTTCAGCCCGCACATCGTGAACGGCACGCCCGACCGCACCACCAGATCTGCCGCCTCCGGATCCACGAACGCGTTCGCCTCGGCGAGCGGCGCGATGTTGCCGCGCTCCGTGGACCCGCCCATCCACACGATCTCGGTGATGTTGCCGGCCAGTGACGGCTCCTCGGCGAGCAGCCGCGCCACGTTCGTCAACGCCCCGGTTGCCACGATCGTCGCCGGCCGTGAGCGCAGTACGTCGACCAGCAGCTCGTGCGCCGAGTACGGCGACTCCGGCACCGACGGCTCGCCCGTGAAGGCCGGGCCGTCGAGCCCGGTCGCGCCGTGGACGTCGTCGGCGATCCGCAGCCGCCGTACCAGCGGCCGGTCGGCGCCCCGGGCGACGGGAACGTCGGTGACCCCGGCCAGTGAGAGCACTCGCCGCGCGTTCACCGTGCACTTCTCGACGGTCTGGTTGCCGGCGACGGTCGTCACGGCGAGCAGGTCGACGGCCGGATCACCGACCGCGAGCAGGATCGCCAGCGCGTCGTCGTGGCCCGGGTCGCAGTCGAGGATCAGAGGTGTGACCATGCGCCAGGGTATGAGTTGTCGCTAGGGCCCGGCTGATCCAGCACCTATGTTTGGCTTCATGAGCGACAAGGAGCCGCCGGCGAAGGACGAGTCCGGTCCCGACCAGGCCGACCGCAAGAGCAACGGATCGCAGCGGCCGCCGCACAAGCCGTGGCGGACCGAGGGGCTGCCGGCCGGGCACGGCGACGACAAGCCGCGCCGGCCGCGGTGGTGGAAGTGGGCCGCGTGGATCGTCGGCGGGTACCTGGTGCTCTTCCTGCTCACCACGATGCAGGACCAGTTGGCCGGCGGCGAGCAGACGATCGCCTACACCGACTTCACCGCGCAGGTCCAGAAGCAGAACGTGGCCGAGATCTTCTCCCGCGGCGACACCATCGAGGGCCGGCTGAAGGAGGCCGCGGAGGTGCCGGGCAAGAGCGGCGAGACGTACACGAAGTTCACCACCGAGCGGCCGACGTTCGCCAACGACAACCTGTACGGCGACCTGCAGAAGGGCGGCGCCACGGTCCGGGCGACGCCGGTGGTGGCGCAGCGCGGTGTGCTGTGGAACCTGCTGATCTCGCTCGGCCCGTTCATCCTGATCGCGGCGTTCTACTTCTGGCTGTTCCGGCGCAGCCGGGCCGGCGGCGGGCTGGGCGGCCTGCTCGGCGGCAGCGGCCAGCAGAAGAAGCCGGTCGACCCGACCAGCGTCCGGGTGACGTTCGCCGACGTCGCGGGCATCGACGAGGTCGAGGCCGAGATCGAAGAGGTCGTGGACTACCTGAAGGACCCCGACAAGTACCGGCGGCTCGGGGCGCGGGCGCCGAAGGGCGTGCTGCTGGCCGGCTCGCCCGGCACCGGCAAGACGCTGCTCGCGCGGGCGACCGCCGGTGAGGCCGGCGTCCCGTTCTTCTCCGCGAGCGCCTCGGAGTTCATCGAGATGATCGTGGGCGTCGGCGCGAGCCGGGTGCGGGAGCTGTTCGGCGAGGCGCGGAAGGTCGCGCCGGCGATCATCTTCATCGACGAGATCGACACCATCGGCCGCGCCCGCGGCGGCGCCCGGTCGGTCGGCGGGCACGACGAGGGCGAGCAGACGCTGAACCAGATCCTCACCGAGATGGACGGCTTCTCCGGGACCGAGGGCGTCGTGGTGCTGGCGGCGACGAACCGCGCCGACGTCCTGGACCCGGCGCTGCTGCGTCCCGGCCGGTTCGACCGGACGATCACGGTCCATGCGCCGGACCAGCCGGGCCGGGAGGCGATCCTCAAGGTGCACGCGCGCGGCAAGCCGCTGGCCGCCGACGCCGATCTCGCGGCGCTGTCGCGGTCCACTCCGGGCATGACCGGCGCCGACCTCGCCAACCTGCTGAACGAGGCCGCGCTCGCCGCGGCCCGGCAGGGCGAGTCGCAGATCACCCAGCGGGACCTGACCGACGCGCTGGAGAAGGTCCAGCTCGGCACGGCGCGCAACGTGGTGATGCCCGAGGAGGAGCGGCGGCGGACGGCGTACCACGAGGGCGGCCACGCGTTGCTCGGCATGATCCAGAAGGGCGCGGACCCGGTCCGGAAGGTGTCGATCATCCCGCGCGGCCGGGCGCTCGGCGTGACGCTGTCGACGCCGGAGTCGGACCGCTACGGGTACGACGTGGACTACCTGCGCGGCCGGATCATCGGCGCGCTCGGCGGGATGGCGGCCGAGCAGGAGGTGCTCGGCGTCGTCACCACCGGCGCGGAGAGCGACCTGGAGACCGCGACCCGGATCGCGCGGTCGATGGTCGGCCGCTGGGGTATGTCCGACCTGATCGGCCCGGTCTCGGTCCTGCCGTCCGAGGGCGACGCCCGGATGGCCGGAGTCTCCGACGAGCTGCTGAACAGCGTCGACCAGGAGGTCCGGCGCCTGATCGAGCAGTGCTACGCCGAGGCCCGCCGCCTGCTCCGCGAGAACCGCCCGAAGCTCGACTCGATCGCCGAGCAGCTCCTCGAACACGAGACCCTCGACGAGGCCGACGCCTACGCCGCCGCCGGCATCACCCACGGATCCCGCACTTAGCTAGCACTAGCTGCAGGGGACCTGAGACAGGATATGGCGGGCTGAGACAGGTAATAACAGGTCTCAACCCGCCATTTCTTGTCTCAGCCGATGGTCACGGTCTGCTGGAGGTCGTTGTAGCCGCTGCTCGGCTGCCAGATCCCGTTGTTCGCCAGGCGGATCGAGTACTCGGGGTGCGTGGACAAGCGCGGGTCCGGCAGGTTCAGCATCAGCTGGTACTTGCCGGGCACCGGCGGTGCGGCGACCTTCCAATTGAGGGAGGTCGTCGTACCGGCTCCCCAGCGGCGCGGGTCGGCGGGGACGTCGACCTTGTAGGTGTGCTTCGCGCTCTGGAAGATCAGCTGGACCCGACGCGGGTTGTACGGGGCAGCCCAGCCGTCGTTGCGCAACTGCAGGTCGACCTGGACCGTTCCGCGCCGGGTCGTGACCGTGCTCTGGTCGAGCGCGAACCGGTAGCCGAGCTTCTGCTTGGCCACCTCGATGTTCGGGCCCCAGCTGCCGAGCACGTCCTTGTTGTAGTCGGTGTTCAGGAACGACACGTGCAGCCGGGCCAGCTCCGCCGCGGCCGAGTCCCACTCCGAGCGCGGCGGGTTCACGGCGCAGGTCTCGCCGCCTTCGGGCACGTAGTTGGTGTCCTGGGCAACGAAGTCCTTGTCCAGCTCGATCGGGTCGCTGAGATAGGTGCCGAAGTCGTCCGGGCTGGCCAGGAAGCAGTCGTTGTGGTGGCCGATCCGGGCCACCGGCGAACCGTCGTACGCCTGCTCGGCGGTCAGGCCGCCCGCGGTGCCGGTCGGTACGCCGTACATCCGTTGCTTCATGTACGGCGTGCGTACCTGGATCATCCGGTCCTTCGGCAGCGCCTTCAGCAGCGCGTCGGTCACCGCCTTGCGATCGGCCCAGTTCTGGTCCGAGACCCGGCTCGGGTCCTGCGGGTCGCTGAAGTGGTCGGTGTAGTAGCCCTCGCCCCACAGGCCGACGAAGCCGGACTGCACGAGTTCGATCACGTCGGCGTTGTCGCGCAGGACCGGCGTGAGTTGCTGGATGTGCTCGAGTACGCGGGCGACCGGCGCGTCGCCGTACGGCGTGGGCGGCGGCCAGCCCGCACCGGGCAGCGCGTACGCGAACCGCACGATCACCTTGACGCCGGCCGCCCGGGCGGTGCGGAAGTCGGCGCGGACCAGGTCGAGGTACTGCTTGTCGATCGCGTCCTGGCTCGCGAACTTCTCCAGGTAGAACACGCGCAGGATCTGCGTGATGTTCTCCTGGGTGCGGAAAGTGCGCAGGGTGGTGAGGTCGAGCGGGACGTACCCGGTGCCGCCATTACCACCAGGGCGGTAATGCGTCTCGGTGTGGTGGTAGAAGCCGCGTTCGGGGTTGGCGATCACCTCGTCGCTGGTCGTGTAGGTGTGCGTGCTGGTCGGTGCTGCGAGCGCCTGCTGGGCGGGGAGCAGCAGGCCGATCGCGCACACGGCGGCAGCGAGCCTTCGTCTCATGTCGTCTCCTAGCTGATGCTGACGGTGTGCAGGAGCGAGTTCATCCCGGTCGCCGCGTCCCAGGTGCTCTGGTTCGCGAGGCGGATCGAGTACTCGGGGCGAGTGGACAGAAGCGGATCCGGCAGGTTGAGCAGCAGGGCGTACGAACCTGCCGGAAGAGTGGCGGGCACGGTGAGTGTCTGCGACACCGTGGTCGAGGTCCCCGCGGTCCAGCGGCGCGGGTCTGACGTCATCGGGAGCTTGTAGGTGCTGCCAGTGGAGGTGTTCCGCAGCACCAGCTCGAGGTTGCGCGGGTTGAAAGGCGTCGCGTAGCCGTCGTTGTGGACGGTGAACGACACCGGCAGGGTGCCGCCGGGTGAGGCCGTCGACGGGTAGGTGCCGGATTCGAGGCGGAAGCGGTAACCGAGGCTCTTGCTGACGGTCGCCAGGCAGCCGCCGGAGTTCCATGAGCTCAGGACGTTGGGCTCGTAGTCGGTGTTGAGGAACGACCAGTGGAACTGCGCGAGCTCGCTGGTCGCCGTGGGGCACTGCGAGCGCGGCGCGTTCACGGCGCAGGTCTCGCCGCCCATCGCGACGTACGTCGTGTCGGACTGCAGGTACGGGTACTCGACGGACTGGTTCTCGTACGTGCCGAAGTCATCGGCGCTGGCGAGGAAGCAGTCGTTGTGGTGACCGATGCGCGACAGGGCCGAGCCGTTGTACGCGTCCCCGGGCTGGACCGGGGTGGTCGAGTAGAGGGTGCGCTTGAATTTGGGCGTCCGCAGCTGGACCATCCGGGTCGACGGCACGACGCTGAGCAGCTTGTCCGTCACTGCCTTGCGGTTCGCCCAGTCCGTCGCCGACACGACGCCGGCGTTGCCGAAGTTCTGCGTGTAGTACCACTCGCCCCAGGCACCGATCAGCCCCGCCTGGACGACGGCGATCACGTCCTTGCCGGCCGCGAGGTACGGCGCCAGCTGGTCGAGGTGCGCCAGGACACGGTCCTTCGTCGCGTCGTCGCCGCTGGTGGACGTGGTGTACGCGAAGCGCAGAACCATCTTGAGGCCGGCCGCGCGGACGGTATCGAGCTGCTGCTGCAGCTGGTCGAGCGCCGCCTGGGCGATCGGGCCGTTCTTGTACTCGGCCAGGTAGAAGACGCACATCACCAGCGAGATGCCTTGGCTGGTGCGGTAGCTCTGCAGGGTGGACTGGGAGAAGTCGGCTTTGTCGCAGTCGCCGGTGTGGTGATAGAAGCCGCGCTCCGGGTTGGCGAAGTTGTCGGTCGACGGCGTGTAGGTCACTCCGCCGCTGCCGGCGGTGTAGACCTGCGTGTACTTGGCGGACGTCTCGAGCGGGGCCTCGGCCTGGAAGATCAGGTCGGCGTCGTTCGGCGTGGCGGTCTCGCCCAGGTCCGCGCGTCCGACCGTCCACTGCGCGACGCCGCCGGTGTTGCCGAAGGTGACAGAGCGGACGAGGGTCCAGCTCCAGCCGGTCCCGGTGTGCTGGTACAGGCTGCCGTTCTCGAGCAGGTAGTCGGCGCCGGTGCCGCCCTGGGCGAATCCGGTCGACGGGTTGCGGTCGGTGTCGACGTACACCCGGAGGAACTGCGGGGTGCCGGTGTAGGAGAAGCGGTAGGTGACAGTGGTCGCGGTGTTGGTCGCGGTCGCGCCGCTGATGGTGGCCTGGGCGGGGGAGGTGAGCACCGCGGCGAGCAGGGCACCCGCGGTGGCGACGACGGTGAGCAGACGGAACGGACGCATCATGATGCTTCCTCTCGCTGGGCGTGGCGATGGGGATAATCATGGAGTCCAGGAAAATTATGTCAAGGCCTGAGCCCGGTCGTGATGGTCGACTCGACCTCGTCGAGCGCCAGCCGGACGGCGCCCAGCGCGACACCCTCGTCGGCGAACGCGGACACCCGGATCTCCGGCGTCCGCAGGCACCACCGGTCCAGCTCGCGCCGCAACGGCGCCACCATCACGTCCGCCGACCGCGAGAACCCACCCCCGATCACGACCAACTGCGGGTCCAGTGTCAGCACCAGGGCGGAGGCCCCCACCGCCAGATCCCGCACGTACGCGTCGACGGCCGCCAGGGCCGCCGCGTCGCCCGCGCGAGCGGCCACGAACACCCGCTCGAACCCGCCGCTCGCCGCGGTGGCGGGGCTGTTCTCCAGCCAGTCGTGCAGGTGTTGCGGGGCTTGTTGCCAGCCGGCGGCCGGAAGGGCGCCGATCTCGCCGGACCAGTTGGCGAAGCCGCGGTGGAGCTTGCCGTCGATGATCAGTCCGGCGCCGGTGCGCAGGCCGGCGAGCAGGAAGACCACGTCCTTGGCGAAGCGGGCGACGCCGCGCCAGGTCTCGGCGAGCGCGGCGAGCTTGCAGTCGTTCTCCACGCGGACGGGGCCGGGGACCAGGCGCCGGACCTGCGCGGCCAGATCGACCCCGCTCCACTCCGGCAACGAGTCCGAGAGCATCACCTTCCCGGTCCCGTCGACCAGGCCGGTGGTCGCCACCCCGGTCGCCCAGATCTGCCCGTCGCCGGCGCCCGCCAGCGCCTTCGTCACGCACCGGTCCAGTGCCGCGAGCCGCTGCCGCCGCCCGGCCTCCGCGGCGATCTCGATCCGGCTCTGGCTGATCACCTCGCCGTCGAGGTCGGTGACCAGGGCGAGCGCCTTGTGCCCGCCGATGTCGATCCCGAGCAACCGCCCGGCGCCCGCGTTGAACCGGTACCGCCGCGCGGGCCGCCCGACCGACCCGGACGCCGGGGCCACCTCGGTCAGCCAGCCGCGGCCGAGCAGGTCCCGCGCGACGTCCTCGGTCGAAGCGCGCGACAGACCTGTTCGCTTCGACAACTCGGTGAGCGTCAGGGGCTGGTCGCCGCGCAGTTCCCGCAGCACGGCGGCGGCGTTGAGCTGGCGCAGCCGCGAGAGGTCCCCGCCGACCGATTCCTCGCTCATCAGCCACCTCACTTCTCCGGGAGTCCTGGATAACTATAAGCATCCCGATTGCGCGCGGGTCTCACCGTGTGAACGGGCGCGCCGGGGGTCTGTTGCGCACCGATGACAACGTTGTACCGTGATCTGCCGACGCTCGATCCGAAACGTTTCCGAAGGTTTCCACTGAGGAGGACCCGCGTGTCCAATCCGCTGAAGATCGCGACGCTCAGCTTCTGGCACGTCCATGCCGGCGACTACTCCAGGCAGGCCCAGGCGCACCCGGGGACGGAGCTGGTGGCCGTCTGGGACGACGACGCCGAGCGTGGCCGGGCCGGTGCCGACCAGTTCGGTGTGGAGTTCACCGGCGACCTCGACGCGCTGCTGGCGCGCGAGGACCTGGACGGCGTGGTGATCACGACGCCGACCGACGTGCACCGCGACATCATGGTCAAGGCCGCCCAGGCCGGTAAGCACATCTATACCGAGAAGGTGCTCGCGCCGACGGTCGCCGAGGCCGAGGAGATCGTCGCCGCCACCGACGCCGCCGGGGTGAAGCTGACGGTCTCGCTGCCGCGGCTCGCGCACGGCTACACGACCGCGATCCGGGAGGTGCTCGACAAGGGGACGCTCGGCCGGCTGACCTACGGCCGGGTCCGGCTCTCGCACGACGGCGCGATCGGGCGGGACGGCAAGGAGGGCTGGCTGCCGCAGCGGTTCTTCGAGCCGAAGGCCGCGATCGGCGGCGCGCTCACCGACCTCGGCTGCCACCCGGTGTACCTGACCCAGCTGTTCCTCGGCGCGACGCCGGAGACCGTGAGCGCGACGTACCGCTCGGTGGCCGGTCGCGGGCTGGAGGACAACGCGGTCGTCGTGGCCGGGTACGGCGACCAGACGATCGGGGTGATCGAGGCCGGGTTCGCCAGCAACAACCCGTTCACGATCGAGCTGTTCGGGACCGAGGGCACG
This sequence comes from Kribbella sp. NPDC003505, assembly GCF_040610875.1. Classification (NCBI taxonomy): domain Bacteria; kingdom Bacillati; phylum Actinomycetota; class Actinomycetes; order Propionibacteriales; family Kribbellaceae; genus Kribbella; species Kribbella sp. NPDC003505. The sequence goes on from NZ_JBEXNA010000003.1 coordinate 445,458, forward strand.
CTCACCTACACCGACCGCGGGAACGTTCTCCTGGTGAACGGCGAGCAGGTCGAGGTGCCTGAGCACTCGCCGGATCCGTTCGCGCAGTGGGTCGACCACATCGTCAACGACACCCGTGCCGACGAGAACATCGAGCGCGCCGTCGAGCTGAGCCGCCTGGTGGTGGCGGCGAACGCGGCGGCCGAGTCCAACCGAGTGATCTCCTACAGCTGAAAGGACGACGGCATGATCAAGGTCGGGCTGATCGGCGCCGGGGGCATCGCTTCGGCGCACATCAAGGGGTACCGGGCGCACGCGGACCGGATCGCGGTGACCGCGGTCGCGGACGCCGTCGAGGAGACGGCCAAGAAGCGCGGCGCGGAGCTGGACGCCACGGCGTACACGGACTATCGCGAGATGCTCGCGAGCGAGGATCTCGACGCGGTCGACATCTGCCTGCCGCACCATCTGCACCGGGACGCGATCGTCGCGGCGGCCGAGGCGGGCAAGCACATCCTCTGCGAGAAGCCGCTGTGTCTGTCCGCCGAGGAGGCGGCAGACGTCCGCAAGGCGGTGACCGAGAACGGCGTGACGCTGATGTGTGCGCACAACCAGCTGTTCATGCCCGCCGTTGCGAAGGCCCGGGAGCTGCTGCAGGCCGGCACGATCGGCACGGTGTACGAGGTCCGGACGACGGACAGCTTCTACAACGACTTCGACCCGACGTCGATGGGCTGGCGGGCGAGCAGCAAGACGAGCGGCGGTGGCGAGCTCATTGACACCGGGTACCACCCCACCTATCTGATGCTGCACCTCGCCGGCGGGCTGCCGGTCGAGGCGACCGCGATGCTCTCCACGCACCGGTTGAAGTTCATGGAGGGCGAGGACTCCGCCCAGGTCCTGATCCGGTTCGACAACGGGGTCGTGGGCCAGTTGGTGACCAGCTGGGCGTACCAGCCGGCCGCCGGCACCGAGCGGTTCTCGGCCGTCGGCGAGCTCGGCTCGCTGACCAGTGACGGTACGACGCTGTCCTACAGCCTCCGGTCGGGCGAGACCGAGACCTTCGAGTTCGAGCCGGTCGACACGTTCGTCGCCGAGATCGGCCACTTCGCCGACTCGCTGCTCGGCAAGCAGCGCCCGCTGCACACCGAGGAGGAGGGCATCGCCGTCCTCGGCATCCTGCTCGCGGCGTACGAAGGCTCGAAGTCCAAGACCGTCGCGCCGGTCCTCAAGGTGTAGCCAGCCACACCTCGCCGGGACCTTGCACAGGTCGTGACTTGTCCAAGGTCACCGGGAGGTGTCCTCGAAGTAGAACGGCTTGGCGAGGTCGTCGAGCAGGGTGGGCTCGGCCGGGTGCCAGTCGAGGAGCTCGCCCGTCAGGGTCGCCGTGGACGGGTTGTCCATGGCGGCGAAGCCGGCCAGGAAGCCGAGGTGCTCGGGCGCCTGCTCGGCGGTGATCGAGCGGGCCGGAACGTCCAGGCCGCGACCGATCGCTTCGGCGATGGTGCGGAAGGCGATGCCCTCGTCGTGGACGGCATGCAGGCGCGAACCGGCGGGCGCCGACTCGAGCGCCAGGCGGTAGAGCCTCGCGGCGTCGAGGGTGTGGACGGCCGGCCAGCGGTTCGCGCCGTCGTCGACGTACGCCGCGAAGCCGTTACGCCGGGCGAACTGGATCAGCGCCGGGACGAACCCGTTGTGGTCGAGTTCGCTGTGCACCTGGGGAAGCCGGACGATCGACGAGCGGATGCCCCGATCGGCCAGTGCGACGACGAGGTTCTCCGCGTCGATGCGGTATCCGCCGGCGGGGGAGAAGTCGGCCTCGGTCCCCGGACGGCCCTGGACGAATCCGGCCAGCATGCCGGTGCCCGACGTGCTGACCAGCGGCTTGTTCGTGCCGTCCAGTCCGTCGGCCACTGCGCGCAGCGCCGCGAGGTCGGCCTCGGCCGCGCCGGCCAGATCGCCGGCGACCATCAGGTCGTGGCGGAACGCGAGGTGTACGACGCCGTCGGCCGCCGCCGCTGCCGCGCGCAGCCGGTCGAGGTCGGCCAGGTCGCCGCGGACGACCTCGGCGCCCAGGTCGGTGAGCCGTTTCGCCGACTCGTCGGAGCGGGCCAGGCCGAGGACCTGGTGACCGTTGTGCAGGAGTTCCGGGACCACCGCCGAGCCGAGGTGGCCGGAGGCTCCGGTGATGAAGACGCGCATGAGAAGGTTCCTTCCGGTGATGTCACTGACTGACATCGCCGATCCTACACGCTGATGTCACTCGATGACATCGGCTAGGATCGATGTCATGGGACGGTGGGAACCGGATGCGGCCGGGCGGCTGCGCGAGGCGGCGATGGCGCTGTACGCCGAGCGCGGGTACGACGGCACGACCGTCGCCGAGATCGCCGACCGGGCCGGGGTCACCGCGCGCACCTTCTTCCGGCACTTCGCGGACAAGCGCGAGGTGCTGTTCGCCGGATCCGAGCTGCTCGGGCAGGACATGGCCGCCGCACTCGCGGCGGCGCCCGCGGACGCGTCCCCGATGGAGGCCGTGACGGCCGCCGTCCTGGCCTCGGCCGAGTTCTTCGACGACCTCCGCCGGGACTACTCGCGCCGCCGGGCCGCCGTGATCGCGTCGACGCCGGAGCTGCGCGAGCGCGAGCTGATCAAGATGGCGTCGATGACGACATCGCTCACCGACGGCCTGCTCGCGCGCGGCGTCGACCCGGACGTGGCCGCGCTGGCGGCCGAGACCGGGGTCGCGGTGTTCCGGGTGTCGTTCGAGCGCTGGATCGCCGCGCCGGACGACGTACCGATCGCCGACGTCATCCGGTCGACGCTGAAGACGCTGTCCGCCCTCACCGCCTAGCGTCCCACGAGGCGACGGCGACGACGCCGACGCAGGTCAAGGCCATCAGCGCGAGGTCCGCGACCGGTCCGATCGCCGGCGTCGCGAGCGGCAGCACGAGCAGTACGGCGATGCCCGCCACCGCCGTACCGAGGTGCACCCGGGAGATGTCGGCGATGGCTCGGTGGACGCCCCACAGCAACGCGATGAAGGACGCGGCCGGTACGGCGACCGCGTAGCTCGCGCCGGTGGGGGACAGGTGCAGCTCATGACCGGTCTGCTCGACCGCGACCTCGAGGCCGGCGCCGAGCGCGGCGAGTGAGGCGAACAGGCCGTAGTGGCCGTAGCCCCAGCGGTACGAGCGATTCCGTCGGTCCTCCAGCCGCGGACCTGCCGGATGCAGGAAGTACAGCCACCACAAGGCGAACAGGATCACCAGGCCGCAGCCCGCGACCGCGACCAGCTCGGCGTTCACGTCGGTCTCCGCGACCGCCCGGCGTACGGCGTTGGACGAGGCCAGCACCGCCTCGCCGAGCAGGATGATCGTGAAGAGTCCGTACCGCTCCGCGATGTGGTGCGGATGCCAGTGCGTCGCCCGCGGCCGCTCGGCCCACAGCGGTACGGACAGCTCCAGGATCGCCAGGGCTACGAAGGCGGCGAGCAGCACCGCGTCGGACGCGCCGGTGTTCGCGAGGTACAGCCGGCCGAACCAGCCGATCTGCAGTGCCCCGATCCCGATCGCGTAGCGGAACGCCGTCCGCCGCGACGCAGGGTCCTCGAGACCCGCGCGCAGCCAGAGCGAGACGAGCCCGAGCCGCATCACCAGGTACCCCGAGGTGATCATCAGGTAGTCGCCGTGGTCCGCCGCGGCCGGGACGCCGGCGGCGAGCAGCAGCACTCCGGCCATCTGCACCATGGTCAGGATCCGGTAGGTGACGTCGTCGGTGTCGTACGACGACGCGAACCAGGTGAAGTTCATCCACGCCCACCAGATCGCGAAGAACACCTGCAGGAACGGCAGCACACCGTCGCCGGCGTGGCCCTCGGCGATGGTGTGGGCGAACTGCTCGGTGACCGCGGCGACCGCGACCACGAAGGTCAGGTCGAAGAGCAGCTCGAGCTGGCTGGCGACCCGGTGCGGCTCGTCGATCGGTCGCGCCGTCATCCGTACCCGGATCCGGACCGTGGCGTTCGGCAACTGCCTCTCCTCTCAGCTGACGTCACAGACAAGACAGGGCAGCAGTCGCGGATGTGACTGTCACAAGCTCCGGGGGTGCCCTGTCTTACCTGATGACAGCTCAAGACAATCGAAGGGGATCTGCGATGAAGATCGTCGTGATCGGCGGCACCGGCCTGATCGGCACGAAGCTGGTGGCGAAGCTCACCGAGCACGGCCACGAGGCGGTCCCGGCCGCACCGAGCACCGGGGTCAACACGATCACCGGCGAAGGCCTGGCGGACGTGCTGAAGGGCGCCGACGTGGTCGTCGACGTCGCCAACTCGCCGTCGTTCGAGGCCGGGCCGGTGATGGAGTTCTTCAAGACGTCCACCGCGAACGTGCTGCAGGCCGAGGACGAGGCCGGTGTCCGGCACCACGTGGGCATCTCGATCGTCGGCACCGAGCGGATGCCGGACAACGCCTACTTCGCCGCGAAGATCGCCCAGGAGGAGCTCATCAAGGCCTCGGGCATTCCGTACTCGCTGGTGCACGCGACCCAGTTCTTCGAGTTCGTGCCGGCGACCGCCGACTCCGGAACCCAGGAGGACGGCAAGGTGCACATCGCGCCGGTCGCCTGGCAGCCGATCGCCGCCGAGGACGTCGCGAAGATCCTCGGCCGGACCGCGGTCGGCGAGCCGCTGAACACGCGGATCGACATCGCCGGGCCGGACGAGGTGCGGATGGACGAGTTCATCCGCAAGGCGCTGGCCGAGCGCGGCGACACCCGCGAGGTCGTCTCCGACGTGCACGCGCGGTACTTCGGCTCCGAGCTCACCGAGCGCAGCCTGGTCCCGCTCGGCGCGGCCACACTGGGCGAGCTGCACTACGCGGACTGGTACGCGGCGCAATGACCGGCGTACCGGAGTCCGAGTTCCTGCGTGAGCTCGACGTCGAGGTGGAGGCGGACATCCGACTGAATGCGGCCGGGACGCCGCCCGAGGACGAGTCGCCCGAGGAGTGGCTGATGGATCCGTTCGAGGTGCAGGCCGAGGCGGCCGACCTGAACAGCCTGCACAGCGCGATCGAGGCGCTGGAGGGCGAGCCCGGGCCGTATCCTCCGGCAGATGACTGAGGATCTGGACGACGCGGTCGCGGTCTTCCATCAGGTGCGGCCGCGCCTGATGGGGATCGCGTACCGCATGCTGGGCAGCCACGCCGAGGCCGAGGACCTGGTTCAGGAGGTGTGGCTGCGCTGGCAGGCCGCGGACCGCAGTACGGTCCAGAGCCCGGTCGCGTATCTGTCAACGGCGGTGACGCGGCTCGCGATCAACGCGAGCCAGTCCGCGCGGGCGCGCCGGGAGACGTACGTCGGGCCGTGGTTGCCCGAACCGGTCGACACCAGCGCGGATCCCTATCTCGGCGCCGAGCACGGGGAGGCGCTGAGCTTCGCGGTCCTGCTCGTGCTCGAACGGCTGTCGCCGACCGAGCGTGCGGCGTACATCCTGCGGGAGGCGTTCGACTACCCGTACGACGAGTTGGCCGCGATGCTGCAGACGTCCGAGGCCGCCGTCCGGCAGCTCGTCAGTCGCGCCCGCAAGCGGATCCGGGCCGAACGCCGGACCGAGGTCAGCGGAGACCAGCAGAAGACGCTGCTGACGGCGTTCGTCGCGGCGGCGCGCTCCGGTGATCTCGCCGTCCTCGAGCAGTTGCTGGCCAAGGACGCGATCAGCTACTCCGACGGCGGCGGCGCGGCCCGCGCGTCGAGGTTCCCGGTGGTCGGCCGGCTGCGGGTGGCGAAGTACCACCGGGCGTTCCACACCCGGTTCTGGGTCGGCGTCGACGTGGAGTTCGGTACGGCGAACGGCCGCGCGGTGGCGATGCTGCGCCGCGACGGCGAGGTGTTCGCGGTGTGCACGGTGACCGCGTCCACCGAAGGGATCGACGAGGTGTTGTGGCAGCTGAACCCGGCGAAACTCACCGCGGTCGCTTGAGCAGGAGGTGACGTTGTTCAGGCGAGGCGATCATGCCGTCGTGCACCGGTTCGCGACGGCGTGCCGGGCCGGCAGCGCCGGGGCGCTCCGGAGTCTGCTGGCGCCGGAGGTGGTCGCGGTCAGCGACGGCGGCGGCCGGGTGGCGGCCGCGTTGGACCCGATCCGCGGCGCCGACCAGGTCGCGCGGTGTGTGACGGAGCTGGTCGGCCCGGAGACCGTGCTGACCGTCGAGGCGGTCAACGGCGAGCCGGGTGTCGTGCTGCGGGCGGTCGGCAGCGTGGTCGCCGTGATGAGCCTGAAGGTCACCGGCCCGAAGGTGTCGGCGGTCTGGATCGTGCTGAACCCGGACAAACTCCGGCACTGGCGCACCGGGGAATGAACCCCTGCCGGTCTGGCGTTGACATGTCAACCTAGACTTGGTGCGTGAGTGGACAGGAGCGTGCGGAGATGGCCGAACTGGCCTTCGGACTCGATACTTTCGGCGACATCCCGGTGGACGACAGCGGTGCGCCGGTGACGGCCGCCGCGGCGATCCGGCAGGTGGTGGACGAGGCGGTGCTCGCCGACCAGATCGGTGTGGACGCGATCGCGCTCGGCGAGCACCACCGCCCGGAGTTCTCGATCTCGACGCCGGAGACGGTGCTGGCCGGGATCGCGACCCAGACCTCGAACATCCGGCTCGGGTCGGGTGTGACGGTGCTGAGCTCGGACGACCCGGTGCGGGTCTTCCAGCGGTTCTCGACCGTCGACGCGCTGTCGAACGGGCGCGCCGAGGTGATCCTCGGGCGTGGTTCGTTCACCGAGTCGTTCCCGCTGTTCGGCTACGACCTGGCCGACTACGACAAGCTCTTCGAGGAGAAGCTGCAGTTGTTCGTGCAGTTGCTCGACGAGAAGCCGGTGACCTGGGAAGGCACCGTGCGGGCGGCGCTGGACAACATCGAGGTCTACCCGAAGACGGAGTCCGGCCGGCTGACGACGTGGGTCGGGGTCGGCGGGTCGCCGCAGTCCGTGGTGCGTACGGCGTACTACGGACTGCCGCTGATGCTGGCGATCATCGGCGGGTCGCCGGACCGGTTCGCGCCGTACATCGACCTGTACAAGCGGGCCGCCCAGCAGTTCGGGACCGTCGCGCATCCGGTCGGCATGCACTCGCCGGGGTTCGTCGCGGAGACCGACGAGCAGGCCAAGGAGATCTACTACGCGCCGTACAAGGTGATGCGGGACCGGATCGGCGCGTTGCGCGGCTGGCCGCCGCTGAAGCGGGAGGAGTTCGAGTCCGAGGTGCTGCACGGATCGATGTACGTCGGTTCGCCGCAGACCGTGGCGCGCCGGATCGCGGGCGCGGTCAAGGCGCTCGGGGTCGAGCGGTTCGACCTCATCTACTCGGGCGGTCCGCTGCCGTCGAGCGCGCGGCTGAAGGCGGTCGAGCTGTACGGCACGAAGGTGATCCCGCTGGTCCGCGAGATCCTGGCGGAGTCCGAATGACGACGATCGGGATTCTCGGGGCCGGCAAGGTCGGGACGGTGCTGGCGCGGCTCGCCGTCGCGGCCGGGTACCGGGTGCTGATCGCCGGGTCGGGTGACGTGGCGAAGATCGCGCTGATCGTCGAGGTGGTGACGCCCGGCGCCGTGGCGGTGACCGCGGCGGAGGCGGCGGCCGAGGCCGACGTGGTGATCCTCGCGCTGCCGCTGGGCAAGCACCCGACGATCCCGGTCGAGGCACTGCGCGGCAAGCTGGTCGTCGACGCGATGAACTACTGGTGGGAGGTCGACGGCATCCGCGACGACCTCACCGACCCGCGGACGTCGTCGTCGGAGATCGTCCAGCGGTTCCTGCCGGAGTCCCGCGTCGTGAAGGCGTTCAACCACATGGGCTACCACGACCTCGACGAAGGCGCCCACGCAGCGCACCGCAAGGCGATCGCCGTCGCGGGGGAGCAGGCCGATGCGGAGGAGGTCGCGAAGATCGTCAACGCGCTCGGCTTCGACCCGGTGCTCGCCGGACCGCTCGCCGAGGGCAAACGTCTGGAGCCCGGCACGGAACCCTTCGGCGCCAACGTCGACGCGGACGAACTCCGCGCCATGCTCGCCCGCTACCCCGAAACCGTCCGGGGCCAGGAAGTAGCCCGAGCCCGCGCGGCCGCCTAGGCCCAGCAAAATCACCCGCAGGAGGGAGTTCGCGCGGCGGACGAACTCCTACGGTGGGGGCATGCGGAGGATACCGGCGTACGGCGTTGCGGTGCTGATGATCGGTTACGCCGTCGGGAAGGCGGTGTTCGCGGTCGAGGGCCGGCTGGGATTCCCGTCCGGCCCGATCGTCCCGCCCGACGCCGCGGAGGCGTACTTTCTGGACCCCGCGCCGGCCCAGGCGCTCGCCGCGCTCTCCGGCCTGGCCGGTGCGGCCCTGGCCCTGGCCACGGTGAGTTCGTTCGGCCGCCGGGTGCCGCGGAAGCTCTTGCTGGGCGGCGTTCTGCTGCTGGCGGTCGGCGTCGGCGCCGGAGCGGTGGTGCTGGTGCTCGACGGGTTCGTCGGGCTAGGCATCGGCTGGCAGTGGTACCACGGCGTTGTCGGTCTGGTCATGCTCGGTCTGCTCGCGGCGCTGGCCCACGGCTCTCTCCGCGCCGACGCCGGCCGCGATCACGCAGGCGATGCCGAACGCCTGGAGGAGCGTGGGGGACTGGCCGAGCAGTAGCCAGCCGATCAGCAGCGCCAGGGCCGGTTCGAGGCTCATCAGTGTGCCGAAGACACCGGCGTCCAGGCGGCGCAGCGCCAAGTACTCCAGGCTGAACGGGATCACCGGCAGCAGCAGCGCCAAGCCGAAGCCGATGGCGACCAGTTGCCAGGTCATGGCCGGGATCGTGGCCGGCCCCGCGACGGCCGTGGCAACGACTGCGGCGACGGGCAGCGAGACGCCCATGCCTTGAAGGCCTGCGACGTTGCTGCCCACGTGCTGGGTCAGGACGATGTACGCCGCCCAGCACGCGGCCGCGCCGAGCGCGAACAGTACGCCGGGGCCGTCGACCGACCCGTGCCACGGCTGGGTCAGCAGCAGCACGCCGGCGAACGCCAGCGCCGGCCAGACCAGTCGTCCGCGGCTCCGCAGGACCGCGACCGACAGCGGGCCGAGGAACTCGAGCGCACTCGCCGTACCGAGCGGGAGGCGTGCCGCGGCGGCCATGAAGAGCAAGGTCACACCGGCCGTGGCGACGCCGAGGCCGATCGCCGCCAGGAACGCGTTCCGGTCGAACGAGCTCGGACGGGGACGGAACAGCACGAGCACGATCAGTCCGGCGCACACCAGACGCAGCCAGGCCGCACCCTCGGGCCCGACCCGGTCGAACAGCCCGACGGAGGCGGCCAGTCCGAGCTGGACCAGCGTCATCGACAGCACCGCGAAGGCGATACCGGTCTCACGTGTGCGCATGCCGTCCAGTCAAGCTCGGGATTTCGTTCGCGTCCACGTGAGAATCCTGGACAGATCGTTCATGATCGATGAATGGATGTCCGCCGGCTCGAACTCCTCCTCGCCCTGTCCCGACTGGGCTCGATGCGCGCCGTCTCCGACATGCTCGGCGTCACCACGTCGACCGTCTCGCAACAGATCGCGGCACTCGCCCAGGAAGTCGGCACACCGCTGCTGGAGCCCGACGGCCGCCGCGTCCGCCTCACCCCGGCAGGCCGCCGGCTGGCCGAGCACGCCGTCCACATCCTCGCCGCCCACGAGGCAGCCCGAGCCGACCTCGACCCGTCCGCCGAACCAACCGGCACCGTCCGCGTGGCCGCCTTCCACACCGCGATCCGCGACACACTGCTGCCCGTCGTGCCGCAGCTGCCGCCCGCGGTCCGGGTGGCGATCCAGGAACAGGAACCACCCGAGGCGATCGCGTTGCTCGAGCGCGACCAGGTCGACCTCGCACTCACCTACGACTACAACCTCGCGCCCGCGCCGCAGCACGCCGCACTCCAGGCCGCTCCGTTGTGGGAGAACACGTGGAGTCTCGCCGTACCGTCGCGGTCCCGGCGTACGTCCGGTACGGCGGTCGACGTCATCGCCGCGTTCGCCGACAGCGACTGGATCGTGAACTCCCGGCACACCGCCGACGAGCAGGTCGTCCGCACCATCGCCGCCCTGGCCGGCTTCGAGCCCCGCGTCACCCAACGCGCCGACAGCCTCCAGCTCGTCGAGGAGATGATCACCGCCGGCCTCGGCGTCGCCCTGATGCCCGCCACCTACGCCAGAGCCACCGGCCTGTCCCTGCGCCGCCTCCGCGATCCCGAACCCCGCATGCGAGCCCATGCCCTGACCCGCCGCGGCCGCGGCGGCTGGGCGCCGCTGGCACTCCTCGTCGGCCTGCTCAGCGCTTCACGGCATGCAGGAGCTGCAGGGTCAGCTCACCGTCGGTGAAGAGGCGGCCGAGGCGGGTGTCCTGGCTGGTGGCGAGCGTGTAGGCGGGGTGGGTTCGGTAGCGGGCCGTGATGTGGGCGGTGACCTCGGCGGCGCGGCGGGTCCAGGACAGCGGAACGGCGGCGGGGCGTTCGGTTTGTTCGATGAGGTCGAAGCCGGTGTGGTCGAGGACGTCGGCGAGTTCGGACTGGGTGGGGAAGTGGTTGCCGTCCGGGGGGTCCGGGACGGGGCGGTTCGCGACCACGACGAGCAGGCCGAGGGATGCGTGCGGTCCGAGGACGCGATGGATCTCCCGCAGTACGGCGGCCTTGTCGTCGACCGTGCACAGGACGCCGAGGCACCACGCGACATCGATCGACGCGTCGCGCAGCGGGATGTGCCGGCCGTCGGCGGTGACGACCGGCAGGCCGAAGAGGCGTGCGGCGGCGCGGCCCGCGGACGGCATCGGCTCCAGCAGGATCGGTCGGACGCCGAAGCGCCGGGCGGCCCACGCCGCGGGGCCTCCGGAGCCCGCGCCGACGTCGAGGAGCTGGTCGCCCGGCGACAGCTCGCAGGCCTCGGCGAGCCACGCGAGCGCGGCCGGGCTCGAACTGCCGCGGCAGGCCGCCGGGATCGCGTGCTGGTCGCCGAGGTGCTCGACGGCCTCCGCGGTCCAGGCGGCAACGTCGTCGAACTCGGCGACCATCGCCGGCGCGGTCATTCGACGAGCTTGCCGTCGGACGAGACGTGGCGCATGAGCTGCCGCAGCTCGGCGGGGATCGGGGGGATCGGCTCCTTCTCGACCGCGCCGGGGCCGGACCAGACGAGGTTGACCTGGAGGGATTCGTCGAGGTCCGGGTGGTCCGAGCGGTTGTGGCAGCCGCGGGTCTCCCGCCGTACCAGCGCCGCGTCCAGGGTGGCGCGCGCGGCCAGCGCCGACGCCTTCAGGTCGAACGCATGCGCCAGGTCCTGGAAACCGGCGATGTCCGGGTGGACGCCGATCTGCGCGATCCGCTCCTCGACCTCCGTCAGCTCCGCGAGGCCGGCCTGCAGGCCCGCCTCGTCGCGGACCACGCCGGCGCGCGCCGTCATCGTGTCGCGCAGCGCGCGCTGCAGGGCGCGGACGTTCTCCGGCCCGTCGTTCGTCAGCAACTGGTCGACCTCGGCCCGGGCCTCGGCGACGGCGGCCGTGGAGCGCAGCTGGGCCTGCCGGCCGATCGAGTACTTCGCGGCCTCCTCGGCGACGATCCGCCCGAAGACGAGCAGCTCGATCAGCGAGTTGCCGCCGAGCCGGTTCGCGCCGTGCAGCCCGCTCGCGGCCTCGCCGATCGCCCACAACCCGTCGACGCCGGTGCCGTGGTCCTCGGGCCGGACCCAGACGCCGCCCATCGAGTAGTGCGCGGTCGGCGCGATCTCGATCGGCTGCTTGGTGATGTCGAGCATCTGCAGCTCGAGCAGCGTCTGGTAGACCCGCGGCAGCCGCCGCATGATCGTCTCGCGGGGCAGGTGCGACACGTCCAGCCAGACGCCGCCGTTCTGCGTCCCGCGGCCCTCCTTGATCTCGGTGTACTCCGCCAGCGCGACCCGGTCCCGCGTCGACAGCTCCATCCGCTCGGCGTCGTACCGGGACATGAACCGCTCGCCGAGCGCGTTGCGCAGCTGGCCGCCCTCGCCGCGGGCCGCCTCGGAGACGAGCGTGCCCGCCGCGTTCTCGGGCTCGATCAGCCCGGACGGGTGGAACTGCACCAGCTCGGGATCGCGCAGCCGACCGCCCGCGAGCACGGCCAGCCGGAACGCGTCGCCGGTGTTCTCGTCGCGCCGCGACGACGTCCGCCGCCAGATCCGGGTGTGACCGCCCGCGGCCAGGATCACCGCGTCGGCGTGGATCACGTACCGCCGTCCGGTGGTCAGGTCGAAACCGTAGGCGCCGAACACCGTGTTGTCCTTCACCAGGATCCGGGTCACGTAGACGGTGTCCAGGATGGGTACGCCGAGCTGCACCGCGCGGTTGATCAGCGTGCGCTGGATCTCCAGCCCGGTGTAGTCGCCGGCGAACGCGGTCCGGCGGTAGGTGTGCGCGCCGAAGAACCGCTGCGAGATCCGCCCGTCGGCCTCGCGCGCGAACGGCATCCCCCAGCGTTCGAGGTCCTCGATCCCGCGGGCCGCGCCCTGGGCGACGACCTGCACGGTGACCGGGTTCGCGAGCAGGTAGCTCTCCTGGAGGGTGTCGGCCGCGTGCTGCTGCCAGCTGTCGTCCGGGTCCATGGTCGCGAGCGCCGCGTTGATGCCGCCGGCCGCCAGCGACGTGTGCGCGTCCGAGCGCGAGCGTTTGCCGAGGGCAAGAACCTCGACGCCCTGCTCGGCCAGTTCGATCGCCGCCCGGAGGCCGGCACCACCGGTTCCGATCACCAGGACCGACGTGGCGATCTGCTGTTCGGTGATGCTCATCTGTTCTCCTTCGTGCGCTGCGGATGTCCTCACCCACCAGGACAACGCAGAGTGGCGTTCTGTGACTGTCTCCCCGGTCACAACCCGGCTGTCTGTCCGGTCTCACCCAGTACCCGAGGGAAGAGGAGAACCCCATGAGTGAGAATCCGGTCGTCGTCCTGGTCCACGGCGCGTTCGCCGAGTCGGCCAGCTGGAACGGCGTCGTCGAGCGGCTACGGGAGCGCTCGATCGAGACGGTCGCGGTGGCCAACCCGCTGCGCAGCCTCGACGGCGACGCGCAGTACGTCCGCGACGTCATCGCCGGGATCGGCAAGCCGGTGGTCCTGGTCGGGCACTCGTACGGCGGCATGGTGATCACCCAGGCCGCCGCCGGCAACGACGCGGTCAAGGCGCTCGTGTACGTCTGCGCGTTCGCACCCGACCACGGCGAGACCGCGTTCCAGCTGTCGTTGATGTTCCCGGGCAGCACGCTCGGCGACGCGCTGAACGCGTACCCGGTGGCCACCGGCGGCAACGAGCTCGCGATCCGCCCGGACGTGTTCCGTCAGCAGTTCTGCGCCGACGTGCCCGCCGAGCAGGCCGCGCTGATGGCCGCGACCCAGCGGCCGGCCACCGAGGCCGCGCTGACCGCCCCGCTGCCCACGTCCACGCCGGCCTGGCAGACGATCCCGTCCTGGTTCGTGTTCAGCGACCAGGACATGAACATCCCGGTGGCCCTGCACCGGTTCCTCGCCGACCGCGCCGGTGCGAAGGACACCCGCGAGATCGCCGGCGCTTCGCACGCCCTCAGCGTCTCCCAGCCGGAGGCCGTGACGGCCACGATCCTGCACGCCTTCGAGGCCTGACCACGCAGTCAACCACGTAATCGACCACGTAATCGGCCACGCAGTCGACCATGGGGTCTCCAGGGCGCGAACCCCGTGGTCGGCGGCCGACGCTGGAGGTGTTCCCCAGCGTCAGGAGGCCGGATCGTGAGTACGGCGGGTTTGGACGAGTTCCTGCAGGCCCGGCCGCGGTTGTTCCGGATCGCGCGCCGGATCGTCGGCAACCCGCACGAGGCCGAGGAGCTCGTGCAGGACGTCTGGGTGCGTTGGCAGCGGACGGACCGGTCCGCGGTGGCCGACCCGCAGGCGTTCCTGGCCACCGCGGTGTCGCGGCTGGCGATCAACGTGGTGCAGTCGGCGCGGCGCCGGCACGAGACGACGGTCGGGCCCTGGCTTCCGGACGAGCGGGTGGCGGCCGGGCCCGATCCGCATGCGTACGCCGAGAACCGGGAGGCGTTCGCGACCGCCGTCCAGCTGTTGAAGGACCGGCTCTCGCCGTCCGAGCGGGCGACGTACGTGCTGCGGGAAGGCTTCGACTACCCGTACCGTGACATCGCCGAGACGCTCCGGATCGGCGCGCCGAACGCGCGCCAGCTCGTCAAGCGCGCCCGCGACCGCTTGGCGCAGGAAGCCGTCTGATCGGCGCTTGCGGTACTGGCGGGTTCTGTACCCGTATCGCTGTTCGCACGTAGCCTCTGACGGGTGGGGTGGCAGCGATTGCGCGGGCGACGAGCGGAGTCCGCACGCCTCGACCACGTGGTCGCCGGAGTGCGCTCCGGGGACGGGCAGGTGCTGGTCATGCGCGGCGAGGCCGGCATCGGCAAGTCGGCGCTGCTCGAGTACGTCGCCGGACGGGCCGACGGCTGCCGGGTCGTGCGCGCGTCCGGGGTCGAGTCGGAGATGGAGGTCCCGTTCGCCGGCCTGCACCAGCTGTGCCTCCCGCTCCTCGGTCTCAGCGATCGCCTGCCGGGTCCGCAGCGCGGTGCCTTGGAGATCGCGTTCGGTCTGAGCGGCGGGGGACCGCCCGACCGCTTCCTGATCGGTGCGGCGACGCTCAGTCTGTTGTCGGCGGCTTCCGATCGGGAGCCGCTGCTGTGTGTCGTCGACGACGCGCAGTGGCTCGATCAGGCCTCGGTCCAGACGCTGACCTTCGTCGGGCGCCGGCTGTTCGCGGACCGGATCGGGCTGGTTTTCGCGCTGCGCGAGCCGGTGACCGGACCGGAATGGAGCGGGTTCCCCGAGCTGCCGGTCGGCGGTCTCGCCGACGAGTACGCCGGTTCGCTGCTCGACTCCGTCGTACCCGGGCGGCTGGACGCGCCCGTCCGCGACCGGATCGTGGCCGAGACCCGGGGCAACCCACTGGCGCTGATGGAGCTGCCGCGCGGGCTGACCGCGGCCCAGCTGGCCGGCGGGTTCGAGCGACCGGACACCCGGCCGCTCGCGAGCCAGATCGAGCAGAACTTCGCGCTCCGCGTCCAGGCGCTGCCGCGGGACACGCAGCGGCTGCTGCTGACCGCGGCCGCCGAACCGGTCGGCGACGTACCGCTGCTGGTCCGCGCTCTCGCGCTGCTCGGCGTGCCGATGAGCGCGGTGGCCCCGGCCGAGGCCGCCGGGTTGATCGATATCGCGGCCCGGGTCCGGTTCCGGCACCCGCTGGTCAGGTCGGCGACGTACCGCGCCGCGGACCCGGCGGACCGCCGTGCCGCGCATCAGGCTCTCGCGGAGGCGATCGACCCGGAGCTCGATCCCGACCGTCGCGCCTGGCATCGCGCCCAGGGCGCCGACGGCCCGGACGAGGACGTCGCGGCCGAGTTGGTGAGCTCGGCCGACCGGGCGCAACGACGCGGCGGTATGGCGGCCTCGTCCGCGTTCCTCCAGCGCGCGACCGAGCTGACGCCGGACCCGGGGATGCGCTCGGCCCGGGCCCTCGCCGCGGCGCAGGCGAGCCTGGCGGCGGGCGCGTTCGAGACCGCGCTGCGACTCCTGAACACTGCCGCCGAAGGGCCGGGCGACGACGTCCACCAAGCGCGCGTGGACCTGATGCGCGCGCAGGTGACGTTCGCCTCCGGGCACAGCCTGGAGGCGCCGCCGCTGCTGCTCGACGCGGCCCGGCGGCTCGAACCGCTCGACCTCGGCCTGGCGCGGGACACCTATCTGAACGCCCTGGCCGCGGCCCAGTTCGCGGGCCGCTTCGGCAAGGACAAGGGCATCGCGTCTGTCGCCCGCGCCGCCAAGGCCGTGCCCCGGCTGGCGGAGCCACGCAAACGCGACCTGCTGTACGACGCGGTCGCGACCTTGTTCGCCGACGGTTATCCGGCCATGGTCGCGCCGGCGCGGGAGGCGATGACCGCGTTCGAGGCGGAGAACGGCACGCCGGAGACGGACGACCTGACCTGGATGTGGCTGACCGCGGTGCTGGCGGTCAACCTGTGGGACGACCGGAGCTGGGATCTGCTCACCGCGCGGCACCTGCGGATCGCGCGCGAGGTCGGCGATCTCAACCAGCTGCCGCTCGTCCTGCACCACCGCGTGATGCTGAGCCTGTTCGGCGGCGAGCTCACGGCGGGCGCCGCGCTGCTCGCCGAGGTGAAGACCATCCACGACGCGACCGGCGCGGACCTGGCGTCGTACGGCGAGATCTGCCTGGCGGCCTGGCGTGGACAGGCCGACGCCGCGGCGCTGATCGCCGCCAGCCTGGACGACTCGGCGGCGCGCGGCGAGGGCGGGGCCGTGTCCTTCGCGCATATGGCCAATGCCTTGCTGCACAACGCCCAGGCGCAGTATCCGACCGCGCTGACCTCGGGTCTCGCGGCGACGGCGTATCCGGCCGAGCTCGGCGCGGCGAGCTGGGCGCTGCCGGAGCTGATCGAGGCGGCGTCGCGCGCTGGGCGCCCCGACGCTGCCGCGGACGGGTACGGCCGGCTCAAGGAACAGGCCGAGGCCACCGGCACGGACTGGGGCCTCGGGGTCCTGGCGCGGGCGACCGGGCTGCGGTCGGACGGCCGCGCGGCAGAGGCGGCCTACCAGGAGGGGATCCAGCGGCTGAGCCGTACGCGGATGCGGATGGACCTGGCGCGGACGCACCTGGTGTACGGCGAGTGGCTGCGGCGGGAGGGCCGCCGGCAGGACGCGCGGGGGCAGTTGCGGATGGCGTACAAGCTGTTCTCGGAGGCCGGCGCCGGTGCGTTCGCCGAGCGGGCGGCGCGGGAGCTCGCGGCTACCGGCGAGATGCTGGACGAACGCCGGACGGCGGACACCTCGGGCCGGGACTCGTTGACGGCGCAGGAGGCGCGGATCGCCGATCTGGCCGGCGCGGGACTGACGAACGCCGAGATCGGTGCGCAGATGTTCCTCAGCCAGCACACTGTCGAGTGGCACCTGCGCAAGGTCTTCGCGAAGCTGGGCATCACGTCCCGCAAGCAGCTCCGCCCGTAGATGTCACAACCGGCCGTGGCCGGGTGTCTTACTTGTGGGAAGTTCGACGGATGGAGAGTTCGGTGCGCAGGATCCTGGTGGTGGGCGGCGGATATGCCGGCTTCTACACGGCGTGGCGGCTGGAGAAGAAGCTGCGGCGCGGTGAGGCCGAGGTGGTCGTGGTCGACCCGCGGCCGTACATGACGTACCAGCCGTTCCTGCCCGAGGTGGTCGCCGGGTCCGTCGAGGCCCGGCACGCGGCCGTGTCGCTGCGGCGCAACCTGCGGCACACCAAGCTCGTGGCCGGCATGGTCACGAACATCTCGCACGCGACCAAGACCGTGACGATCCACCCCGCGGACGGGCCGGACTACCAGCTGACGTACGACGTGATCGCGGTGACCGCCGGCGCGGTGACGCGGACGTTCGACGTACCGGGCGTGGCCGAACGGGCGATCGGGATGAAGCACGTCGAGGAGGC
Source organism: Kribbella sp. NPDC003505 (assembly GCF_040610875.1). Taxonomy (NCBI): domain Bacteria; kingdom Bacillati; phylum Actinomycetota; class Actinomycetes; order Propionibacteriales; family Kribbellaceae; genus Kribbella; species Kribbella sp. NPDC003505. The sequence goes on from NZ_JBEXNA010000003.1 coordinate 462,970, forward strand.
CGTCGCGATCCGGGACCGGCTGTTCACCGCGTTCGACGAGGCGGCCGGGCTGGAGCCGGGCCCGGCGCGGCGCAAGCTGCTGACGGTCACGTTCGTCGGCGGCGGGTTCTCCGGTGTGGAAGGTTTCGCGGAGCTGCTGTCGCTGGCGCGGGCGCTGCTGAAGAATTACCCGGAGCTGTCCGCGGACGAGCTCGGGTTCCACCTGGTCGAGGCGACGCCGCGGATCCTGCCGGAGGTGACCGACCGGCCGGGCGACTGGGTCGTGAAGATGCTCGAGAAGCGCGGCGCGGTCGTGCACCTGAACACCACGATGCAGTCGGCCGACGACGGTCACGTGGTGCTGTCGGACGGGTCCGAGTTCGACTCGGAGCTGATCGTCTGGACCGCGGGCAACGCCGCGACCCGGCTGCTGCGCAACCACACCGACCTGCCGCACAACGAGCGCGGCCTGGTCCAGGTCCGGGCGGACCTGCGGATCGGCACCGACGCCGAGGTGGTCACCGACGCCTGGGCCGCCGGTGACGACGCGGCGGTGCCCGACCTGACGTCGCCGGTCGAGGGCGCGTACACGGTCCCGAACGCGCAGAACGCCGTACGGCAGGGGAAGTTGCTGGCGAAGAACCTGCTGCGGTCGCTGCGCGGGCGGGAGCCGAAGAACTACGTGCACAACAGCCTCGGCGTGATCGCGACGCTCGGCCTCGGGAACGGGATCTTCCAGTACAAGCGGCTCGTCATCAAGGGCCTGCTTGCGTGGCTGATGCACCGCGGGTACCACGTGCTGGCGGTCCCGACCTGGGACCGGAAGATGCGCGTGCTGTCGATCTGGCTGGTGTCGTTCTGCTACGGCCGCGACATCGTGTCGCTGGCCTCGGTGCAGAGTCCGCGCGAGGCGTTCCAGACCGAGGCCAAGGCGCGCAGCCTCAGCGCGAGCCGTCCGGCATGAGCAGGTCGGTCAGCCCGAACGTCTCGCCGTCGGCAGGCAATGTTGGCTGCCAGCCGGGATCGAGACTGAGGTAGCTGGCCCCGTCGGCCCGCAGCAGTCCGAGCAGTACCTCGGCGACGATGCGCCCGCCGACAGGCCCGAGGCGGTCGCCGTCGCCGAAGGCCTCGGACTCCTTCAGGACGTAGAACCACAACGGCGTACCGCCCGGCCAGGTGCCCTCGGTCAGCGGCGGTACGCCAAGGAGTTTGGCGACCTCCTCACCGCTCGGTAGACCGGTGGTGTCGCCGCGCAGCAGATCCCGGACGGCGAGGGACTTGTACGCCGTCTCGTCGACGGCGCCGGTGACCTGTTCCGGCAACCCGATCAGGCTCGCGGGGAGCCGCCCGTCGAGCCGCTTCGCGCGTTGCGCCGGCGGACGACCGGGTACGTCGAACACCTGCGTGAGATCGAGCCGCTGCCGAGGCGGACCGAACCCGACCAGATCGGGGAACAGCGGCACCTCAGGTCCGCCCGCGGTCAGGCGGTACGTGTGCCGGATCTGGCCGTGACCGTAGCGGTACGCCGCATCGGCGAACTCCAGCGGGATGAACGCCTGCAGCGGTTCCGGTGTGAACCACTTCCCGCCGCCGGTCAGCACCTCGTCCACCAGCGGCCGCCCGACCAGCCGCGGCAGGAAGTCGTGCACCACGACCCACTGGTAGTGCCAGGTGAGCGTGATCCGCGCGCGCTCGAACACCTCCTGTTCGGGGATGCCGCTGGCCCGCAGCCGGTCGACGATCCGGTTGTGCGCCCGCAGCAACGCCACGTGCAGCGTCAGCGAGAACAGGTGGACGTCGTTGCGCGGGTCGCCGATCAGGGCCACGCCCTGCGGGTTCCGCGGTACGTCGTCCCCGTTCAGCAGGAACTTCGCCGGGTCGTGCAGGTCGAACAGGTACGGCGAGCCGATCGGGCCGTCGGCGTACAGCATCTCCAGGTTCAGCCGCGGCGAGCGCGCGTTCCGCAACGCGTCGGTCTCGACGCCGCCCGCGATCGGCGAGCGGTCCGCGGTCGTGTCGTGGGCCAGCAGTTGCCCGAAGAACGGCCACCCGGCCGCCTGTTCCGCGTCGTCCCCGCCGCTGCCGGGATCGAGGACCGCGGCGGCGTCACAGATCCCGCCGTCCGCGCCCGCCCGGATCAGCACCTGCGGGTCGGCGCCGAGCGGCGCCAACCCCGGGAACATCCGCCCGTACCGCGCTCCACCAGTCGGCCGATCCACGCTGCGTACGAGACTCAGACAGTGGTCCCGCGCCGCCGGATGCCTGCTCATGCACTACCTCCCAAGGATTCGAATCCACTGGAGAGACCAGGCAGCCGCCGCGATTGTGACCGTCGCGCTCAGACGGAGACCAGGACGACGGTGGCCGCGGCGCACAGCAACCCGGCCACCTGCCGAAGGGTCAGGCGTTCGTGCAGCACGGTCAGGCCGAGCAGGACGGTGACGGCCGGATAGAGCGAGGTCAGCACGACCGCGACCGACAGCGCCTGCTCGCGAGAGGCGAGCAGGAAGGCGCCGATCGCACATGTTCCGAGGACACCGGAGGCGACGGCGAGCATCGCCGTACGACGCTCCATCCGCAGCCGCTCGCGCCGGACCGCGATCGGCGCCACCGTCACCACGGCAACCAGCCGATTGAAGGCCAGCGGCCAGAATCCCGCGGCCTCGCCGGCGCGCGCGAGGGCGACGTACTGGAGCGCGAACGCGGCGCCGGACAGCAACGCCCACCCGGCGCCTGCAGTCGTACCGGCTCGTGGTCCGCGCCGGCTGGTCATCAACCAGATCGCGGGGACGGCGACCGCGAAACCGGCCCAGGCCCACCAGTGCAGATGATCGCGCAACAGCGTCACACCGATGATCACGGGGATCGCCACACCGGCGACATCGCTCAGCGGTACGACGAGGCTGAACCGGCCGACCTTCATGGCCTGGAACAGGAACGCCGCACCGAGGCCGGTCCCGATCCCGGACACGGCACCCCAGGCCAGATCGGCCGGGGCGGTGCTCGGAGCGGCAACGAGCAAGGCCAGGAGTGTGACCAGCACGACTCCGCAGATCTGGCCGAGCAGGACGACGACCGCGCTGTGCAGGCGGCGTGCGGCCAGTCCGGCCGCGAAGTCCGACAGCCCGAAGCACAGCGCGGACGCCAGTGCGAGTCCGACACCCACCCGCGTCCGGTAACCGGCCAGGCAGGTCCCAAACCGCGCTCAGCTGATGCGGGTGAGGCGGCCGTCCTGCTGGATCCGGATGGTGGCTTTGCGGGTCCCGACGGTCAGGTCGACGAAGAACATGCCGCTGACCGTGCGGGTCTTGTAGGTGACGGTCTCGGTGGAGCCGGCCGGGACGATCGCGGAGAGGACGGTCGCGGCGTTGCCGTTGCGGTTGAACTTGACCACGGGGGCCGGCTCGCGGTGGAAGATGTCGGGGTAGTACCAGCCCTGGACCGGATCCTGCCGGCCTTGGACGACGGTGATGCCGTCGGCGGGCGGTTGCTGCTGGTACGGGATCTGCAACAGGTACGTCTTCGACTTGCCGCCGGTGGCGATCGCGGTGGTCGGCGACTGGACCGTCACCTTCTGGCCCGGCGCGAGATGCCAGAGCGTCTCGTACCGCTGGGTGCTCGTCGCCTGGCCGCGGTCCAGGGTGACGACCAGGTCCGGATCCTTCAGGACGAGGACGTCGCGCTTGCGGGTCACGCCCGGCGCGGGCGAGTCGGCGAGCGAGTACGACTCCCAGGCCGGCGTGATCGATGCGCGGACCAGTTGTGTCGGCACACTCACGGTCTCCGCCGACGGGATCGTCATCACGTTGTGCGCGGCCTGGCTCTTCGACCACGCCTGCCACTTGTCGAGCTGGTACCCGGAATGTCCCGGATCGATCAGGACGTCGTGGCCGTGCGACGAGTAGGTGATCGACATGTGGTCGTCGTGACCGTGCAGCGTCCGCGCGACGCCGTACCGGATGCTGTACGTCGACTCCTGCCCGAACGGCCGGGTCTCGCCCCAACCGGTCCGGCCGAAGATGTACCCGGCGTCGTAGACCGCGACCCGCTTGGACGGCTTCGTGCCGCGCTTGCCGAGCGAGGCCACATAATCGAGCGCGGTCCCGGCCGCGCCGGTCGGCTTCTGCCGGACGGCGTCACCGACCTGCTGCAGCTCGCCCGTCGACTTGGTCGCGAGCGCCAGCCACTCCGACAACGCCGCGCGCCGCTGGGCGATCACCTGGCCGGGGTCGGCGCCGCAGCGCTGCAGGGTCGTCGTAGCCCGGCCCCACAGCAGGTAGTTGAACATCGCGTACCCGACCGACTGCTCGTTGGTCGAGCCCTGCGGGTCGATCGCTGTCGTGATCGCCTGGGTCAGCCGGTCCACGGCGAGCTTCTTCAGCTCCGGACGTTTCAGCGTGCAGCCCACGCCGAACAGCGCGATGCTCTCGTCCGTCCCGTGGTTGGACGACCCGCTCCAGTTCACGATCATGAACTGCGCGTGGTCCACGAGCGCCTTGTCGAGCCAGGCGTACTGCGTGGGCAGCGAGCTGACCCGCATCCCGGTCAGCACGGCCTGCCGGGCGCACAGCAACACGTTGGTGCGGTGCATCGTGGCCTCCCACGCGCCGACGTCGCCCTTCCACGAGTACGGGTTGTCCTGCACCCAGTCGTGGATGATCGCCAGCACGTGCCGCAGCGCCTTGCGGTCACCGCGCTGCCCGGCCTCGATGCCGTTGCCCAGCCAGCGCAGCGAGTGCAGCCACATGTACCAGCTGGGCTTCTGGTACGGGTTCGAGCGCCAGTTGACGTCGCCGCTCCCGTTGCCGACCTTGTACGGCGGGTCGTCGCCCCATGCGAACGTGTCCTGCAGCAGCATCGGCAGCGGAACGCCGGACTCGATCCCGCTGAACCCCGGGCACTCGTAGGTGCCGGTGTTCGCGACCGGGGTCGACGGCGGGGGAGTGGCCGGCGTGTCGACACCGGGCAGCGGCTCCTCGCTCGAGGTCGTGTCGGGGACCGACGGCCGCGGACCGGCTGTCGGGCTCGGTGGTGGGCTGCCCGGGGTCGGCGATGTGTCGGCGGACGCGGCGGTGGGGCGGTTGCGGGCGCCCGGCATCAGCACGAAGACCGCTCCGGCGAAGGCAACACCGCAGACCAGGACGCAGGCAAGCGTCAGCGCGACGGTCGTACCCAACCGCCTCTTCGGCTGCGCCACTCGCCCCCCTCTCCACCTGCTAGACGCTCCGTGCCCGCCGATTGGTTGCGTCCGGCCCCCGGCCTGTCCGATTCGCACCCCGGCGAGCAGTTTCCTCCAGCGCGTCGCCGATCACGAATCGGCTGCCGTCGAGGGTACGAGAACCGGGGTCCGGCGGCCGAACGCGGTGACGCCCAGGCCGGCGATGCTCGCGGCGGCGGCGACCAGCGCGCAGGTGACGAAGCCGTGAGCCAGATCGTGGGCGGTGCCCAGCAGCGGGCCGAACGTCGCCACACCGATCGCCCCGCCGATCTGCCGGGACGTGTTGAACGCAGCCGACGCGGCGCCGTGCAGGCCGGGCTCGACCGCGGCGATCGACTGTGCGGTCATGGTCGGTACGAGTAGGCCGGAGCTGAACCCGATCGGGACCAGCGCGAGCACCATCGGCCAAACCGCCGGCGACGTACTCGCCCAGGCCAGGGCGAGCAGCGCTACGGTCAGCACCGCTTGGCCGATCGCGAGCACGGCCGGTCTGCCGAGGCGGCGGGTGAGCGGCGCGGAGCACAGGTTGGCGATCGAGATCAGGCCGGTCAGCGGCAGGAACAGCAGCCCGGTGACGAGGGCGCTGAGGTGCCGTCCTTGCTGGAGCAGCAGGCTCATCGTGAACAGCACGCCGTAGAAGGCGAAGTTGAGCAAGGTGCCCTGCAGCGCCGCGGTCGCGAAGCCGCGCTCGGCGTACAGCTTCAACGGCAGCAGCGGCGACCGGACGGATCGCTCGACCAGGACGAAGCTCACCAGACCCGCGACGGTGACCGCGACCGCGACGACGACGGCCGGATCGAGCCAACCGCGTGCCGGAGCCTCGATCAGCGCGAACACCAGCCCGCCGATGAACGCGGTCGCGGTGGCCATCCCGGCGACGTCCGGTCGCCGGAACCGCCGCTCGACCGCCGGCATCGAACGCAGTGCCCAGAGCGCGGCGGGGATGCCGATCGCGACGTTGACCGCGAAGACGGCGCGCCAGTCCGCGAGCGCGACCAGGCCGCCGCCGAGCAACGGCCCGGCCGCCATCCCGGCGCCGCCGGCCGCGGCCCACCAGCTGACCAGGCGGTGGCGTGCGTGCTCGTCGGTCGCGGACGCGGTCGCGAGGACCAGTGCGCTCGGCAGCAGCAGCGCGGAGCCCGCGCCCTGGACCAGCCGGGCGAGGTTCAGCATCAGCATCGAGCCGGCGGCTGCGCAGACGGCGGACGACAGCGTGAACACGAGAAGTCCGGTGAGGAAGGCCCGCTTCGCGCCGAGGGTGTCCGCGATCGCTCCGGCGCCGAGCATCAGCGCCGCGAACGACAACGTGTAGGCGTTCAGCGACCACTCGAGCTCGGCGCGGGACGCATGCAGATGGGTGGCGAGCTGGGCGAGGGTGACGTTCACGATCGTGCTGTCGACGAAGACCATGAACGAGGCGATCAGCGCGAGCGCGACGACCGACCGGCGGTGCTCCAGGGGCATACCGCCACTCTACGACTTTGTTCGATATGCGTCGAACAGTATTTTCTCCGACCGGGACCGGATGCCGGTCGGCTGCGGGAGGGTCTGCGTCAGGTGTCGGGCGTGGCGACGTGGCAGGCGGCTTGGTGGTTCTTGCCCAGGGTGCGGAGGACCGGGGTCTCCTCGTGGCAGCGATCGACGGCGAGGGGACAGCGCCAGCGGAAGCGGCAGCCGGGGGTGGGGTCGATGACCTTGGGAGGTTCGCCGGTGTCGCCCTCGATGCCGGTCGTCAACGGTGCCCGCGGATCCGGTACGGCGCCCAGCAGGAGATCCGTGTACGGGTGCTTCGGGTTCTGCAGCACCGACTCGGTCGGGCCGGTCTCGACGACGTGCCCGGCGTACATGATCATCAACCGGTCGGCAACGTACCGGGCGCTCGCGATGTCGTGGGTGATGTAGAGGAACGAGACGCCTTCGGAGCTGCGCAGTTCCGCCATCAGGTTCAGCAGCCCGATCCGGATCGACACGTCGAGCATCGACACCGGCTCGTCGGCGAGGATCAGCTTCGGCTTGTGCGCCAGCGCCTGCGCGAACCCGATCCGTTGCCGTTGGCCACCACTCAGCTCGTACGGGTACCGCTGCATGATGTCTGCGGCCGGCGACAACCCGACCGCCTCGATGACCCGCTCCGCCTCCTCGAAGCGCTGTGCCCGTGACAGCGAGGGACGATGCAGCTTGAGCGACCGCAGTACGCCGTGCGACACCCGGAACGCCGGGTTCAGCGAGCTGAACGGGTCCTGGAACACCATCGGTACGTCGCCGCGGTACGACAGTTGGTCCTTGCGGGAGCGGTACGTCGACATCGCCCGCCCCTGGTAGAAGATCTCGCCGCCTGTCGGCCGGTACACCCCGGCCAGCAGCCGCGCGATCGTGCTCTTGCCGCTCCCGCTCTCCCCGGCGAGCGCGACGATCTCCTGCCGCCCGATCGAGAAGTTCACGTCGTCGACGGCGTGCAGCAGTTGCCGCGAGAACCCGCGGCCGACGCGGAAGTGCCGCGTCAACCCCTTTGCCTCAAGCAACGGTGCGGCGGCCGTGGACCCGGTCTCCACCTGGGAGATGTCGGCGGTGGTCACTGCGCCTCCCGAACGAGATCAGGGACGTGCAACAGGCAACGAGCCTGCCCGCCGCCCACCTGGTACAGCTCCGGAGCGATCTTCGGGCAGTCCTCGAACGCCTTCGGGCAGCGCGGCTGGAACCGGCAGCCGGGCGGGGGATCGGCCAGGTTCGGCGGGCTGCCCGGGATCCCCGTCAGCGGCACCTTCGGCCCGCGGATCGACGGGAAGGCGTCGAGCAGACCGGCGCTGTACGGGTGCTGCGGCGCGTCGAACACCGCGCGCGTGTCGCCGAACTCGACGACCTGCCCGGCGTACATCACCACCAGCTTGTCCGAGAAGTGGCTGACCAGCGACATGTCGTGCGTGACGAAGACGACCGCGAACCCGAGCTGCTTCTGCAGCTCCTTGATCTGCACCATCAGCGACCGCTGCGCGACCACGTCGAGCGCGGACGTCGGCTCGTCCATGATGATCAGATCGGGCGTGAACAGCAGCGCCATCGCGATCATCGCCCGCTGCCGCATCCCGCCGCTCAACTGGTGCGGGTAGCTGCGCAGGTGGATCGGATCGATGCCGACGAGCCGCAGCACCTCGGCCGGGCGGTTGCTGTCGACCGTCTCGTCGTGCGCCATGATCGCGTCGTGGAACTGCGCCCCGATGCTCTTCACCGGGTTCAGGGCGTTCATCGCGCTCTGCATCACGACCGAGAAGTCGCGCCACCGCAACGCGGACAGTTGCTTCTCGGTCATCGTCACCAGGTTCTGCCCCTGGAAGGTCACGCTGCCGCCGGTGATCGCGGCCGGGGACGACAGCAGCTGCGCGATCGCGAACAGCAGCGTCGACTTGCCGCAGCCGGACTCGCCGACGATGCCGACGAACTCGCCGGCATGGACGTCGAGGTCGACCTGATCGACCGCGACGACCGGGCGGTCCCCGGTGTCGTACGAGACGGTCAGGTCCCGGACCTCGAGAAGCTGCCTGCTCTCAGTGTTGCCGTGCACGTCGCCTCCGAACCGGCCGCAGCGCGGGGTTGCTGATCTCGTCGAACGCGTAGTTGAGCAGGGCGAACGACACACCGAGCAGGGCGACCGCCAGGCCCGGCGAGAGTGCCCACGCGGGCAGGCCGTTCACCAGGGCGCCCTGGTTCTGCGCCCAGTAGAGCATCGTGCCCCAGCTCAGCGAGTTGGGATCGCCGAGCCCGAGGAACTGCAGGCCGGCGGCGGTCAGCACCGCGTACAGCGCGGCGCCGAGGAAGTTCGCGACGATCAGCGAGATCATCGTCGGCAGCACCTCGACCACGATGATGTACGAGCGCCGCTCGCCGCGGACCCGCGCCGATTCCAGGAAGTCCCGGTTCCGCAGCGACAGCGCCTGCGCCCGCATCTGCCGGGCGCCGTACGACCACCCGGTCAGGATCAGCACGACGATGATCACGGTCAGGTTGCCCTTGCCGGCGTAGGTCGCCAGCACGATGATCAGCGGGAACGTCGGCAGCACCAGGAAGATGTCGGTCAGCATCGACAGCCCGTCGTCCGCGAACCCGCCCAGGTAGGCCGCGGAGACGCCGATCAGCACCGACAGGATCGTGGCGCCGAGGCCGGCGACCACGGCGATCACCAGCGATTCCCGGGTGCTGTAGATCAGCTGGGCGTACACGTCCTGCCCGAGTCCCGTCGTACCGAGCCAATGCTCGGCGGACGGCTTCTGCAGCGGCAGGTCGCCGATCGCCTGTGGATCGTGGTGCGCCCCCGGCACGAACAGCGCCGGGAAGGCGGCGAGCAGGATGAACAGGAGCAGCAGACCCGCCCCCACCATGGCCTTGCGGTTGCGTAGCACGGCCCGGAACAGACCACCGCGCGGACGGCGGGCGGAACCGGAGACAGGCGCGGCGGCGCCGGCGACGACTGCGCTCATCGGTTATCCCTTCGTCCGGGCGCGGGGGTCGAGCAGGAAGACCGCGAAGTCGCAGAGCAGGACACAGATCAGCACCGCCAGCGTGACCAGGAGGAAAAGGGCCTGCAGCAACGGGTAGTCGGTGCTCACCGTCGCGTTGTAGAACATGTAGCCGAGCCCGGGGTAGTTGAAGACGTACTCGACCAGGATCGTTCCGGAGATCACGAAGCCGAGCGACATCGCGAACCCGGACAGGTTGGGCAGGAACGCGTTGCGCCCGGCGTACCCGAACATGATCCTGCGGTTCGGGATGCCTTTCGCGCGGGCCATCCGGACGTAGTCCTCGGCCAGCGTGGTCACCATGTTGTTCCGCATGGTGAGGATCCAGCCGCCGACCGCGGTGATCAGGATCGTCGCGGCCGGCAGGATGCCGTGCTTGATCACGCTCCAGGCGAACTCCCCGGTGAACGCCGGCGTCAGGCCCTGGTCGTAGTTGAAGTCGTTCGGCAGGATCGGGTTGCTGCCGATCGCGAACAGCGAGATCAGCAGCAGCGCGACCCAGAAGTACGGCAGCGCCGAGGTGACGATGAACACCGGCGGGACGATCCCGTCGATCAGGCCGCCGCGCCGCCAGCCGGCCACGGTCCCGATCAGCGTGCCGATGACGAACGCCAGCACGGTCGCGATACCGACCAGGCCGAGCGTCCACGGCAGCGCGTCGCCGATCAGCGTCGTCACCGGGACGCCGAGACTGCTGCCGATCGACACGCCCCAGTGCCCGGTGACCATCGACCTCAGGTACTCGCCGTACTGCAAGATGATGTTCTTGTCCGGGTCGAAACCGAACTCGGCCAGGACCGTCCGCAACTGCTCGGGCGTCACCACCGCGCCGCCCTTGCTCAGCCGTTGCCGCAGTGCTTCCTCGGGGCTGCCCGGCATCATCCGCGGGATGAAGAAGTTCAGCGTCATCGCCGCCCACAGCGTGAGCACGAAGAACCCGAGGCGTCGTATCAGGTATCGCACTCCCACCAGCTCCTCGTGCTCACGCTTGTCAGATCCTCACTACTTCTGGGCGGACTTCGAGTACAGGCTGGTCAGCACCTGACCGACGTCGGGGATGTTGTACGGCGCCGGCTGCGCGTACGGGTTGTCCTGGGTCGGCCAGCCGTCCAGGTCCTTGGTGTTGTACTGGTACCAGTCGACCGACTCGGTGGTCGGGATGAGCGGCACGTCCTTGATCATGTACGACGAGATCTGCTTGATCAGCTTGACCTGCGTGTCCGGGTCCGCGGCGGCGTACTGGTCGAACAGCTTGTCCACCTCGGGCTTCATGTAGCGCGAGTAGTTGCTGTTCGCCTGCTTGCCGATCGGCGCCGAGTTCTTGGAGTACAGCAGCTGCCGCAGCTCGTAGTACGGCGTCGGACCGCCGGACAGGCTGGAGTACGCGAGGTCGTAGTCACCGGTGTACAGCTTCTGGTTGTACGACTGCTGCTGCAGGTCCTGGATGGTCAGCTCGATCCCGACCTTCGCGAGCTGCTGCTTCACGACCGCCAGCGACGCGTCCCAGTCGGTGTAGCCGGTGACGGTGATGACGTTCAGCTTCAGCGGGTTCGACTCCGAGTACCCGGCGGTCTGCAGCAGCTGCTTCGCCTTGTCCGGGTTCGGCTTGTCGTACCCGGCCGCGGCCAGCGCGTCCTTGTCGAAGTACTTGTCGAACGTCGGCGTCACCACACCGGTCTGGTTCGCGGCCGGCTGGTACCCGCTCTCACCGATCTTCGAGATCTGCTCGCGGTCGAGCGCGTACGCGATCGCCTGCCGGACCTCGAGCTTGCTGGTCGCCGGCCGGGACGGGTCGTTGTTCGGGACCAGGGCGACGTTCGCGGTCGGCGGGAACCAGTAGTTGTTCTCCGGCGACTTCGCCTTGTAGAAGTTGTCGATGTTCGGGATGTACTGCCCGCCCCACTGGGCCTTGCCGCTGGCGAGGTCGAGGTTGGCCGGGTTGTTGTCCAGGTACGCCGGGTACTGCACCTTCTCGACGTACGGCTTGCCCGGCTGCCAGTAGCTGCCGTTGGCGACGTACGAGATGTTGTTGCTGCTGCACGACTCGACGGTGAACGGCCCGGTGCCGATCGGCTTGGTGTTCGTCCAGGTGGCGGGCTTCGAGGCGGCCTCGCCGGTCGACCAGATGTGCTTCGGCACGATGCCGACCTGGCCGGCGAAGTTGAAGAAGTACGGCTCGGCCGCGGACTTGAACTTCAGCGTGACCTTGTTCCCGGCAGCGGTGACGCTGGTCAGGCCGGCGCCGGTCCACAGCGAGTACAGGTCGAGCGCCGGCTGCTCCTTCATCCGGTTGAAGGTGTAGACGACGTCGTCGGCGCTGAACGGCTGGCCGTCGCTCCACTTCACGCCGTCGCGGATGGTGAAGTCGATCGAGTCCTTCTTCGGTGACCAGGTGAACGCGGTGGCCAGCATCGGCGTGGTGGCCCCGGCCTTCAGCACGTTCACGAACGTCAGCGGCTCGTACACGAACCCGAGCGCCTGCTGGTTGACCGCCGGGTTGAACGGGTTGAACTGGCACGGCCAGGTCTGCCCGCCGACGTTCGCGATCGTGACGGTGCCGCCCTTCTTGTGCTCGCCGGTGGACCCGCCGCCGCTGCTGCTCGACGACGACGGGTTGGACGACGCCGCGTTCCCGATCGGCTTGTCACCGCCGCCGCATCCGGCGGTCAGTGCGCCGACCGCCAGGGCGGCGACGGCGATGCGTGTGATGCCCCTCATCGTCTTCTGCCTTTCGCTACTGGAATCCTGCTCATGCGAATGCTTCCGCGCCGAGGACGGCGCCTGCCGCCTCGACGCCCAGGGCGAGCGCGCCGATCAGCGGCGCCTCCGTCGGGAACCGTGCCACCGAGAGCTCCGGCGGAAACGGGACGGCCGCGTCGAGGGCGCGACGCAGGCCGGGTTCGAGCTGGTCCCAGGACCGGACCAGCCCGCCGCCGACGACGATCCGGGACGGGTCGACCGCGATGGCCAGGTTGGCCAGGTGCAGGGCCAGCTCCCGGACGAACTCGTCGGTGAGGACGGCGGCCGCCGGCTGGGTGCGCGCCATCGTGAAGACGTCGGCGGCCGTGACCGGTCGCCCGAGCCGGGCGCTGCCGGTGGTCTCGAGCGCCTGACCGCTGACGACGTGTTCCAGGATCGTGCGCCCGTCGCCGCCCGCGTACACGTCCGCGGCGGAGCGCAGGTTGTAGCCGATCTCGCCGGACGCGCCGTGCGCTCCGGTGATCACGGTGCCGCCGGCAACGATCGCGACCGCCAGACCGGTGCCGAGATTGACGTACAGCGCGGGGTCGGAACCTGCGAGGGCGCCCCACCGCAGCTCGGCCTCCGCGGCTGCCTTCACGTCGGTGGCCAGCCGGACCGGTACGCCGGGAAACGCGTCCCGCACCAGCCGCCCGAAGGGCAGCTCGCCCCAGCCCGGGAAGGTGGGAGCCAGTTCGACGCGGTCGTCGTACGGGATGCCCAGGGTGGCGGCGCCGACCCCGGCCAGCTGCTGGCCGGGCGCGAGCAGCTCGTGCGCCGCGGCGAGGCTCCGGGTGAGCGCCGCGGCGGCGTCGCCGGATCCGTCCCGGCTGTCGATGACCGTCCCGCTCAGCCGGCGGCCGGTGAGGTCGCCGACGGCGAGTGCGATCTTCGTCCCGCCGAAGTCCAGCCCGAGGACGACCGGTGTCGAAACCACAGGGTGGCACCTCCTCGCGCCGACCAATAGAATCGATAGGAAACTAACTTAACAACCAGCGGACCACAAGCCTTAACTCCGACTTGTTGGCCGAGTTGTTAGCGAGCGAGGGGGTCGACGTGACAGTTGTCGCCGGCGGGGCGCGACCACAGCTGATTCGCGAGATCAACGAGCAGGTCCTGCTCGACCACATCAGGCGGTCCGGCCCGCTCTCGCGCACCGAGCTCGCCGGGCTCACCGGTCTCTCGAAACCGACGGTGTCCGCGGCGCTGGGCTCGCTGGAGCGGACCGGTCTCGTGCATGTCACCGGTCAGCGCACCGGCGTGCCGGGTCCGGCGGCCAGTCTGTACGAGGTGCGGCCCGAGGCCGGTTTCGTGCTCGGCCTCGACGTCGGGCGCGAGTACCTGCGCGGCGGAATCGCGGATCTCGCCGGCACCGTGCGCAGCAGGCTGAGCGTGCGGACCAAGGCCGGCGACGCGATGGCGCGCGTTCAGGAGCTCGTCGATCTGACCGCCACGCTGGCTGCCGAGGCGGGGATCGAGGTCGGGCAACTCACGCAGACCGTGCTCGGCAGTCCCGGTGTCTACGACCCGCGGCTCGACGCGTTGACCCTGACCGGCAGGCTGTCGGGCTGGGATTCGCCGGCGACGCTGGCCGCGCTGCGGGAGCGGTTCGGGCCGTCGCTGATGATCGAGAACGACGTCGACGCGGCCGCGATCGCGGAACGGGTGCACGGCCACGGCAGGGACGTCGAGAGTTTCGCGTTCGTGAGCGTCGGCACCGGTATCGGCATGGGCCTGGTGCTCGACGGCAAGCTCCGGCACGGGTCGCACGGAGTGGCGGGGGAGATCGGGTACCTGCCGTTCACCGAAGGGAGCGGCAGCGATCCGCGCGACGCGCGCAAGCGGGGCGGGTTCGACGCCTCCGCGTCGGCGGCAGCCGTCGTCCGCGCCGCGCGCCGGGCCGGTGTCCGCGGCGCCGCGACGGCAGAAAAGGTGTTCGCGGCCGCCGCGCGGGGCGACGTACTGGCCGCTGCGGTCGTCGCGGAGGAGGCCTTGCTGGTCGCGAAGGCGGTCTGCACGGTGATCACCGTCGTCGATCCGGACCTGGTCGTGCTCGGCGGCGGTATCGGGCAGGCTCCGGGATTCCTCGAGGCCGTCACCAAGCAGCTGCGCCAGCTCGCGCCGGTGATGCCGGAGGTGAAGGCGAGTGTGCTCGGCACCGAGACCGTGGTGGCGGGCTGTCTCGCCGCCGGCGTCGACCGTGCGTGGCAGACGCTGGTCGGAAACTCGGCCGCATAACCGGACGCAGACCGTCCGGAACCGCGGCTAGGGTGCGAGCCATGGCTATCGCAATGTATCCAGCGTTCGTCCTGGATTGTCCTGACTCGGCGCGGCTCGCGCAGTTCTACGGCGAGCTGCTCGGCTGGAAGGTCGAGTCCCGCGAGGGCTGGGCGGACATCCGCCCGGAGGACGGCAGCAACTGCATCTCCTTCCAGCAGGTGGCGGACTTCAAACCGCCGACCTGGCCGACGCAGGACGTCCCGCAACAGCTGCACCTCGACGTCATGGTCCGCGACCTCGACGAGGCCGAACCGGAAGTGCTCGCGATCGGCGCCACCAAGCCCGACCACCAGCCCGGTACGTCGTTCCGCGTCTTCCTGGACCCGGCCGGTCATCCGTTCTGCCTCTGTGTTGATTGAGGATAGATTGAGGGGGTGACGAGCTGGCGGGAGGAACGACGGCAGGCAGCCGCCGAGCACGGCGCCGCGCTGGAACGCAAGCGGGCCGCCGAGGCCGCGCAGGCGCGTGAGCTGCTGGCCGGCTTCGTCGCGACGATGAACGAGCGCGGCGTGCCGCCCGAGCCGCTGCGGGCCCAGGTCGTCGGGTCGAACGCCAGCTACCGCACGGACCTGACCGGGTGGTACCTACGCCGCAACCGCTCGCTCGCCGTGGACGTCGACGGCAACTTCTACATCCTCGGCGTACCCGCCAGTCTGAAGGCCCGCGTCGCCGGGGTGCGGCTCCGGCCGTCCGACCCGCCGCTCGTCGTCGGTCAGGGTGCCCGCGACGGCGAGTCGATGCCGCTCGCCGAGCTGCTACGCCTCCGGCTCGAGTCCTAGCACGCTCGCGATCAACGCGGTGCCGGGCGCCGTCCGGCCGCCCGGTCCCGGCGACGGCTCGACGTCGCCCATGTCCAGCGCCTCGCCGCACTCCGAGCAGCAGACGGTCGGGGTCGTCAGCTTGCCGCAGGTCGAGTGCGTGAATCGGATCGGCTGACCCGCCGGGGGAGTCGCCCAGCGGTCGCCCCAGGCGGTGAGGGCCATCAGGATCGGCACGAGCTCCCGACCTGCCTCGGTCAGCTCGTAGCTGTAGCGCACCGGGTTCTGCTGGTACGGCGTACGTCGGACCAGGCCGCCGTCGACGAGTGTGGCGAGGCGGTCGGTGAGCAGGTTGCGGGAGATGCCGAGGTCGGCGACGAACTGGTCGAAGCGGTTCAGGCCGAGGTAGAGATCGCGCAGGACGAGCGGCGTCCACCAGTCGCCGATCAGCTCCAGGGACTGGGCGAGCGAGCAGTGCATCGAGGCGAAGCTGGTGTTCCGCATGCCCTGAGTGTAGTCAGTTGCGCTATTGAACTCACTGGTCCTACGGTGGAGGCATGGGGATCTACCACCGGATAGTGGCGCGGCAGGTGCGGCACGCGTTCGCACAGATCAGCGAGGGCAACTGGGAGGCGATGGTGGCCGGGATGGCGCCCTCGTTCACGTACCGGTTCTACGGAGACCATGCGCTCGGCGGCGAGCGCCGGACACACGACGCGCTGCGGCGCTGGTGGGAGCGGTGCTTCCGGCTGCTGCCGGGGACGCGGTTCGACGTACAGGACGTGATCGTCAGCGGGTGGCCGTGGAACACGCAGGTCGCGACCGCGGTCACCGTCCACGTCAACGTCGTGGACGGGTCGACGTACGAGAACGTCGTGCACCAGTTCCTGCGGATCAGGTGGGGAAAGATCACCGAGGTCCGCACCCTTGAGGACACGGCCGTCCTGCAACGCACCCTCGACCGCCTCGCCGCAGCCGGCTACCCCGAGGCCCACGCGGAGCCGATCGTCGGCTGACGAGATCTTCCGCCGCCGGGCTCGGGCATCTACCGTGTGGGGGCATTTTCCCTGCGAACGATCCGGAGCGAGCCATGCGGTCGAAGACCTGGAGAACATCCGTAGCCCTGACGTCTGCTGCCGTGCTGACTCTGGCGGCGCTGACGGCCCCCGCCGCGGACGCGAAACCGCCGACGGGCGCCACGACGGCCAAGGCGCTGGTCTTCATCCCGAACCCGGTGCAGTCGAGCGGCGACGAGTCGCTGACCGACCAGAAGGACTCGGCGACGGCTGTGCCGCGGGGCGACTACTACGAGGTGACGCTGACCGACCTGGACGGTTCGGGGTACCTGAGCGGCACCTGGGCGAACGTGCGCAGTACGACCGGCACCCCGGCGTACACGACGAACGGTACGTACTTCTACGACCGGCACGACGACCAGTTCGAGCAGGTGATGTCGTACTTCTGGGGGACCGAGGCCCAGAAGTACCTGCAGTCGCTCGGCTTCGGCAGCACGCTGCCCGCGGTGAACGCGGAGAGCCAGGACTACAAGGTCGACCAGTACGGCGTGGACAACTCGTTCTCCTGGGACAAGCACGACACCATCACGCTCGGCAAGGGCGGTGTGGACGACGCCGAGGACGGTGAGGTGATCGTGCACGAGACCGGTCACGCCGTGCACGACGCGCAGGTGCCGGGCTTCGGCACGTCGCTCGAGGCCGGGTCGATCGGCGAGGCGTTCGGCGACTACTTCGCGGTGAGCGTCGGCTACTGGGTCGCGAAGAAGTACGGCGTACCGATCCAGGCTGATCTGGCCTGCGTGATGGACTGGGACTCCACGTCCTACACGTCGACCGTCCCGCACTGCCTGCGCCGTCTCGATGCCGGCAAGCACTACCCGGAGAGCGTCGTCGGCGAGGTGCACGCGGACGGCGAGATCTGGTCGCAGGCGCTCTACGACATCCGTCTGGCCCTGGGGCCGACGGTGGCGGACCGGATCATCATCGACGCGCAGTTCGGCTTCGACCCGGACACGAGTTTCGCCGCCGCTGCCGAGAAGACGGTCGCGACCGCGCTGTCGCTGTACGGTCCGAGCCAGGCCTCCGCCGTACAGAAGGCCTTCGCGGCTCGCGGCATCGGCTGACGTTTTCCGGCCCCGGCCGGAAACTCGGATGCGTTTTGTCGGTGCGGCCGGTTACGGTCGGTCGAGTGCTGACGTTGCTGCGGTACGGGATTCGTGTTGCGCCTGGAAGCACCCTTCTGACGATGGGTCTGGCCGTTCTCGGCTCGTTGCTGGGAATGGCGGTCACGTTGCTGACCGGCCAGGTGGTGGGGGCGGTGCCGGGGGTCGTCGAGGGACGCCCCGGCGCGATGCCGCTCGGCGAGTTCAGCCTGCTGCTCGGCGCCCTGCTGGCGGTCTTCGTCATCGACAGCCTGTCGCCGGCGCTTCAGCACGTCGCCTCGCTGACGATGGACGCCGGCCTCGTCCGCGCGATCGGCAACCGGATCACCGAGCCGCTGCTCCGGCCGCGCCGGATCGCGCACCTCGAGGACGCCGAGGTGCTGGACGTGCAGGAGCGGGCGAAGGGCAAGGGCGGGTTCCATCTCGCCCAGGGCATGAGCCAGCTGCCGTGGCTGCTGGCCAGCCGGGTCACACTGATCGGGTCCGCGGTCATCGTCGGGGCGATGTTCCGCTGGTGGGTGGCCGCGATGCTGGTCGCGGTCACCCTGCTCCTGGAGTGGTACGGCGGTCGCCTGGTCGAGCGTGAGATCGACGTCTGGTGGGGCAACACCGAGGAACAGCGCCGGGCGCAGTACCTGTTCAACCTCGGCATGCGCGACGCCCCGAAGGAGCTACGGGTCTTCGGCCTGCACCACTGGCTCGTCGAGCGCTATGTGCGCGACTGGACCGCGGGCTACCGCCCGGTGTGGGCTCGTCGTCGCCAGAACGCGAAATGGTCGATGCTGATCGGCGGCGTGCACCTGCTGGCGAACGGCGTCGCGATCCTCGCGGTCGGCCGCGCCGCGATGAACGGTTCGCTGCCGCTCACTCAGGTCGCGACGACGTTGCCCGCGATCCTCGTCATCGGGCAGGCGAACAACGGGTTCGGTGTCGTGCAGGTCCGCCGCGGACTGTCGGCGTACCGGGCGATGCGCGACCTGCCGGACACGATCGCCGAGCGGCACCCGGAGCCGGCTGCCACGACGAAGCACCGGATCGAGTCGATGCCGGCGCGCGAGATCCGCTTCGAGAAGGTCAGCTTCCGCTATCCGGGTTCGGAGACCGACGTGCTGCGCGAGCTCGACCTCACGATCCACGCGCACGAGGCGCTCGCGCTGGTCGGCGTCAACGGGGCCGGCAAGTCCACGCTGGTCAAACTCCTCGGTGGCGCGTACCAGCCGACGAGCGGCCGGATCCTGGTCGACGGCGTCGATCTCGCCGACCTCGACCTCGCGGGGTGGCAGCGGCGGGTGGCCGCGATCGTGCAGGACTTCCTGCGGTTCCCGCTGCCGGTGACCGACAACGTGGTGTTCGGCGCGGTGGAGCGCGCGGGGGACGAACTGACCCTGGTCAGGGTCGCGCGCGAGTCCGGTATCGACGAAGTCGTCCGCGGTCTCCCGAAGGGCTGGGACACGGTGCTGGACAAGACGTTCGACGGCGGCGTCGACCTGTCCGGCGGCGAGTGGCAGCGGGTCGCACTGGCCCGGGCGTTGTTCGCGGTGCACGCGGGCGCGGGGGTGCTGGTGCTCGACGAGCCTGCGGCGGCGCTCGACGTCCGGGCCGAGGCCGAGCTGGTCGAGCGCTACCTCGAGCTCACCTCGGGGGTGGCGTCGCTGATCATCTCGCACCGGTTCTCGGTGGTGCGCAACGCCGACCGGATCTGCGTGCTGTCCGACGGGCGGATCGTCGAGGACGGGACGCATGAGGAGTTGCTCGACCGCGACGGTGAGTACGCCGGGATGTTCCGGCTGCAGGCGGAGCGCTACGTGACCGGACCGGAGGCGATCGATGTCTGAGCGGGGACGCACGGCACGGATCCTGTGGCTGTGGCTGAGCACGTCGTTCCGGGCGGCGCCGGCGCTGATGGCGATCTCGACCGTCCTGGTCGCGGCGCGCGCGATCACCGCACCGGCCCAGACGTACGGCGTCAGCCGACTCGTCGACGGGATCGCGTCGGACCAGTCGAGCACGATCGCGCTCGGCGTCGGCATCATCGTCGGCGGTCTGGCGGTGTCGTTCCTGGCGGACGGACTCGGCTGGCCGCTGCAGGACACCGCGCAGGAGCGGATGGCCGGTCGCGTGCATGCCGACCTGCTGGACGTGACCACCGGCATCCCGGGGCTGTCCCATCACGAGCGGCCGGACGTCGCCGACCGGCTCGAGCTGGTGCGGGAGCGGGCGTGGCGGATGGGCGTCGGGGCCGAGGTGCTGCTGTGGGCGTTCGCCACGGTCACGAACACCGCGACCGTGCTCACGCTGCTCGGTTCGGTGCATCCGCTGTTGCTCGTGCTCCCGTTGCTGGGCGGTGCACGGATCTGGTCGGCGTACCTGAGCAGCACGCGGCAGCAGAAGGCGTGGGAGGACTCGCTGCCGCAGGAACGCCTGGTGGACAAGCTGATCGAGGTCGCGAAGGATCCGCGGACCGCGCTGGAGCTGCGGGTGTTCGGGCTCGGGAACGTGCTGCTGGACAGGATCTTCGCGCTGCAGACCGAGCGCTTCGAGCGTCGCGTCGCCGCCGCCCGGTGGGGCGGGAAGGTGGACGGTTCGGTGCGGCTGGGGTTCGGTCTCGCGTATGCGGCGGCGATCGTCTGGGTGATCGTCCGCGCGCGGAACGGGCAGTCCGACGCGGGCGACGTCGTCCTCGTACTGTTGCTCGCACCGCAAGTGGACCAGATGACCGGCGGGATCGCGCAGAACGTGTACTGGGTCGGCGAGGTCGTGCGGAGTTTCAGCCGCTACGACTGGCTGCGTGAGTACGCGAAGCAGAACTCGTGGCAGTCGAGCACGACGCCCGCGCCCGAGCGGCTGACCAGCGGGATCGAGTTGCGGGACGTCGGATTCTCCTATCCTGGTTCGGAATCCGCCGTGCTGAGCGGGATCAACCTCAGTGTGCCGGCCGGGTCGGCGGTCGCGCTGGTGGGGGAGAACGGCGCCGGCAAGACGACACTGGTCAAGCTGCTCGCGCGGATGTACGACCCGACGACCGGGCGGATCCTGGTCGACGGCGCGGACCTCGCGACGATCCAGCCGGACGCGTGGAGGTCGCGGCTGTCGGCCGGGTTCCAGGACTTCGTGAAGTTCGAGCTCACCGCGCGCGAGGTCGTCGGCATCGGCGACGTGCAGCGGGCCGGCGACGACGACGCCGTACGGGCTGCCGTGCTGCGCGGCGACGCGGTGTCGGTAATCGCCGGGCTGCCGCGCGGGCTGGATTCCCAGCTGGGCAAGAAGTTCACCGACGGCGTCGAACTGTCCGGCGGGCAATGGCAGCGGCTGGCGCTGGCGCGGGCGTTCATGCGCGAACGCCCGCTGCTCCTGCTGCTCGACGAGCCGACCGCGGCCCTGGACCCGGAGGCCGAGCACCGGTTGTACGAGCAGTACGCCGCGGCCGCGAAGGTCGCCGCAGCCGAAACCGGCGGCATCACGGTGCTCGTCTCGCACCGCTTCTCCACCGTCCGGATGGCCGACCTGATCGTTGTCATGCACAACGGCCGCGTAGAGGAGTTCGGCACCCACGAGGATCTCCTGACCGCCAACGCCCGCTACGCCGAACTCTTCGAACTCCAGGCCCGCGCCTACCGCTGAGGCGGACGTTTGGTGCCCGTCGGCTGCAGTCGCCGGTGCTCGAGGACTACGGAAGCAGTTGGCGACCTTGGAGGAACCATCTGATTCGGGCCCACCGTGCCGGAGCACAACCCGCTGCCGCTGGCCGACCCAGTTGTCAGCACGCTCCGCCCCGGAGGCGCGGCCTGTCCTGTGCCTGCTGTCTGCAGACCAGCACCTCGGTCGCGTGGGTCGACGCAGTACCGATTCCTGTTGTGCTGGACCCGCGAAGATCGCCGGGTTGATCGGCCGGTTGTCTTCAGGTCCTTGCATGCCGGCCGAAACCGCGTGTCCACTGCCGTTTGGACCGCTTACGGGTGGCACCTCCACTGAGGCGGCTCCAGACTGGATGGCCCTGAGGGCTGTCGTCAGCTGCCGGATCGTCCTGCCACTCAACCCTTCGGACCGCTGGCCACGCTCTGCCCCGAGGTGCGAGGTGTTTGCTGGTGTGGGCCCACGAAAAGCCCACAAAATAAGGGCATTCCAGCTCAGAAACTGTCGGTGGGATCGTCTAGAGTCAATGCCATGGAACTTCTGGGCGAGCGGCCGGTGTGGTCGATGAGTGGCAGCGAATTGCTGTCCACCCTCGACGAGGTGGAGGCCGAGCTGGCCCGCCGGGAGGCGTACCGGCTGAGCGTGATCGCCGCGATCGAGTCCACCGGGTACGCCGAAGAGCTCGGCGCCCGCGACACTGCCGAGCTGCTGCGGTTCCGGTACCGGCTGGACGCCCCGGCCGCCCGCCGCACCCTGCGGCTGGCCCAGGCCGCCCCGCAGTACCCGGCCGTGGCGGCCGCCCTGGACCGCACGGCCTCCTCCGCACCCACCGACGCACGCACCGACGTCCCCGATGACAGCCGATCCGACGACAGCGGATCGGTAGACAGCGGATCCGACGGCGGGTGGTTGCTGCGGCCGGCGCAGGCGGCCGCGATCGTGTTCGGGCTGGACCGGGTCCGCTCACGGGTACCGGTGGAGCACCTGGACGCGGCCGCGGAGCAGCTGGTCGGGCTGGCCGGTCACCTGTCGCCCGGCGAACTGCGCACGGCCGCGAAGGAGATCGCCGACCTGCTGGACTCCGACGGCCCCGAACCCGACGAGCACAAGGCCTATGAACGGGAGTCCTTGACGCTGTCGGCCGCGGACAACGGCGTGAAGTTCAAGGGCTTCCTGGCCAACGAGAACGCCGAACTGCTGCGCGCGGTCGTGCATGCCGGTGCCCGCCCGCACAAGACCGTCGACGGCGAACACGACCCGCGCCCACGCGACAAGCGCCAGGCCGACGCCCTGTCCACCGCCCTGGGCATCGCCGCCGCCGCGTGGGACACCACCGGACCCACCCCGCCCACCGCACCTACCGGACCCACAGCGGCAGCCACGGCCGCCGCGGGCAGCGCCGGCAATCCCGGCAGTGCGGGCAGTGCGGGCAGTGCGGTTAAGGATCGTCAGGTGGCCGGGTACGGCGCGAAGGCGACCATCACCGTCACGATCGACTTCGACGACCTCAAGGCCGCGACCGCGGACGCGGTCGGGCGCACCGTCTACAGCGGCGGGCTATCGGCCGCCACGATCCGCCGGCTGGCCTGCGACGCGAACATCATCCCGCTGGTGCTCGGCTCGAACTCCGAACCGCTCGACGTCGGCCGCCGGGTGCGGCTGGTCACCAAGGCGATGCGCCGCGCCCTGGAGGCCCGTGACCGCGGCTGCGTGGTCTGCGGAGCCCCGCCGGTCATGTGCGACGCCCATCACCTGATCTCCTGGATCGACGGCGGCGACACCAAGGTCGACAATCTGGCTTTGCTCTGCCGTCGTCATCACACCGATCTGCATAGGGGCCGCTGGCACCTCGCCATCCTCGACGGCATCGTCCGCGTTGCCCGACCGAGCTGGGCCGAACCCGGACCAGCCCCCGCCACAGCGCGACGCACCGCACCGCCACACGCCCAGCCACCCGGACGTGCAGCGCCGCCGGACGCTCAGCCACGACCTACGGCACTCCCGGCTGCCCTGCCTGGATGCACGCCCCTGCCGGATGGTGAGCCAGATCGTGCGGGACCGCCGGACACGCAGCCCGGATGTGGGGCACTGCCGGACGTCCATCCACCTGCCGCCGGAGAGACCGACGCGGCCCGGTCGCGGTGGCGGGCGGACGATGCCGCTTTGCAACAAGCGGCTGCTTTCGCGGCAACCGGTTGAAGCCGGGTAATGCAACACCCTCTGGACTGACGGCACCAGACCAAGATCGGCAACCTGACTCTGCCCTTCCGCCACCACGCCGAGCAGCACAACGGCCCCTGGCATACCCCCATCGCCAGCGGGATCGTCCAGTCACCCGCCCGAGCCGGCCGCGCCGTCGCCGCACCACGACACTCGGCACCGCGGGACGCTCAGTCACGCCGTACGCGGCGCGGGATGCTCAGTCACGCCGTACGGCGCCGCGGGATGCTCAGTCACGCCTGCGGCACCGCAGGCCGCCGAGTCCCGCCGTGCGGCACGGCGGGATGTTCAGCTACGCCGTGCGGCGCCGCGGATGCCGAGTCACGCCGCAGGGCGCTGCGGGATGTTCAGCTACGCCGTGCGGCGCCGCGGATGCCGAGTCACGCCGCAGGGCGCTGCGGGCGGCTTAGCCAGACCGGTGGGAGGGCGTGAGGCTAGGCAAGGCCGTGGGGGGCTGTTGGACTCCGAGTCACGCTGTGCGGCACGGCGGGATGTTCAGCTACGCCGTGCGGCGCCGCGGATGCCGAGTCACGCCGCAGGGCGCTGCGGGAGGCTTAGCCAGACCGGTGGGAGGGCCCGAGGCTAGGCAAGGCCGTGGAGGACTGCTGGACTGCACCAGTCGGTCCGTCCGCGGTACCGACAACCCGAGCAGGTGATACGTCGCCACCAGGCGCGTGAGCTCCGCCTCAGTGTGCCGGTGCCGTTCCAGCAGCCAGGTTGGAGAAGTAGGTCCCTTCGCGCAGTTTGGGGACCGCGACATCCAACGCGCCGACTCGAGGCTCGCGGTGGCGGTCGCCGTTGCGGGAGTTCATCCGGCCGGGGTCGCGGGTCCGAGAGCGGCACCGCGCACGCCGTCGGCGTCCGAGGACAGCAACAGAGCAACGTGTTGATGAAGCCCTCTCCATCAGCCCCTGAGCAGGTCCTGGCCGGCCTGCTCGAGGTGCTCGTGCAGGGACCCGGCAGGGTTGATACCGGGCTGTGCGGTCATCGCAGTGGACCTTCTCTTCGAGTAGGTTGAGTGAGATCTTCGAAGAATCACGCGGTAACCGCACCCACGTCCACGCCCGAGCCGGCCACCACGCCGTACCCACCGTGCTGTAGGCAACTGTGCCGGATGCTCAGCCTGGCCGTGCAGGACTGCCGGACGCGCAGCCTGGATGTGGGGTGCTGCCGGAGGCGCGGGTGGTTGGGCGCTGCCGGACGTTTATTCAGCTGCTGGCGGGGGCCGGTCGTGGTGGCGGATGAGGCTGCTTGCGGGGAGCGGCTGCCTTCGCGTCGACCGGTGGAGGCCGCACGACACGACAACCGCCTACCCGCGGCACGTGGGCCGCCCTGCGAGAGTGCGCGGCTTGTTCTGTCGCCCAAGCCGGACCGTCGAGAGAACCGCCCGCTCGTGGTCAGCTCCACCTCGCGCGGCGGTCATCCGCACCGCACCCACGACTCGGAGCGGCGCCTGGCTTCTGCCGCTCGCGGGGCCGTGGAAAAGGACTGCCGCGAGGGCGGAGTGGTTGTCCTGTCCGCGCGGTTTGCCGGTGCTCGATCAGGTGCTGTGCCGGCGCGGAAACCGACCAGCGTGTTCGCCAACGGTCTGGCTGACGTTTTGGCGCAGGCACGGCGCGCGCCCTCCGAGCCTGTATTTACTGCCGGGCGCGGCGGTCGGCCCGTTCTCTCAGTTCGGCTTCTGGGACCAGGGTGAACATGTCCTGGTGAGGGGCGCACAGCATGGTGACGGTGAACTTCACCGGGATGTCGGAGCGGTTGTTGCCGTCCTGGTAGTGGATGACGTCGCCGCCCGGTTCCCAGAACGCCTCGCCGGCCTTGATCACGCGGGGTGGTTCGCCTTCGAGTTCGAAGAGCATCTCGCCCGCCACGACGTACCCGAAGGCCGGGCCCGAGTGGCGGTGCGGCGGCGCGCCGGGGTCGCCCGCCGGGTACTCGATGTCGACTGTCATCACGTGGAAGCCTTCAGGGATGTACGGCGGCTCGACCTCCTGCAGCATCGTCAGGGCGGTCTGCCAGGCAGTGGACCGGTGTTCGGTCGTGTCGGTCATCGGAGTTCACCTTCCAGTTGATCGGTCTGCAGTGAGAGACCAGGCAGGAAGGCGCGGTGTGACGGTCACAGGGGAGCCGGCTGGGCTGTCTCACCAGGTATGAGCCAGCGCATCGAGACAATTGACAGTCTTCACGAGCACCTGCAGTGGGCGATCGAGCTCGAGCACGCCACGATTCCGCCGTACCTGTGCGCCTTGTACTCGCTGGACCCGGCGCAGAACGCGGACGCGGTCGAGCTGGTGAGCAGTGTGTTCGTCGAGGAGATGATCCATCTCTCACTGGCGTCCAACCTGCTGAACGCCGTCGGCGGTGAGCCGCGTCTCGACACTCCGGACATGCTGCCCGGCTACCCGCGCCGGCTCCCGCACGGCTCGATCGAGCTGGCGCTGTTGCCGTTCGGGCCGGACGCGCTGGAGATGTTCCTGCGCCTGGAGAAGCCCGAAGCGCCCGGCGCTCCGGCCGAGAGCGACCACTACGAGACCATCGGCCAGTTCTACGACGCGATCGAGGACGGCCTGCGGTACCTGGCCGGCGCGCTCGGCGAGGAGAAGCTGTTCTCCGGCGATCCGGCCCGCCAGGTAACCGCCGGACCGTTCCACCACACCGGCGGCAGTCTGCAGCCGATCACCGGCCTCGCGTCCGCACTGGCCGCGCTGGACGAGATCGTCGAGCAGGGTGAAGGTACGTCGCGTGGCGAGGTATGGGACGGCGACCACGACATCTTCCATCCGGACCGCGACGAGGTCGCCCACTACTACCGGTTCGAGGAACTGAAGCTCGGCCGCCGCTACCAGCGCGGAGACACGCCGCAGTCCGGGCCGACCGGGGAACCGGTGACGGTCGACCTGACCGGGGTGTCGCCGATGCAGGCGAACCCTGTTCGCTCGGGCAACGCCCAGATCCGCGCCGCGCAGGAGCAGTTCGACACCACCTACTGCACGGTGTTGTTCCTGCTGGAGCAGGCGTTCACGGGCGAACCCGCGCTGATCCGCGACGCGGTCCGCGCGATGTTCGGACTGAAATCCGAAGCCCTGAAACTGATGCAGCTGAGCGAGGACGATCGCACCACGGCCGGCCCCACCTTCCACTACGTCGATCCGGAGCAACGCGACTGAGAGTCCGCTGAGAGCGGAGCTGAAAGGAGTTCCTCCCAGTTCGCCAATAGTTAACTCTCGGTCTTCACTTCGCCGTACATTGCTTTCTAATGTATTAACCATGGACGCCCCGCCCACTGTCCGTGCCCGCGACCTCGCCAAGTACTTCGGTGAGGTCGTCGCGCTTGACGGTGTAGATCTCGACGTCGCCCCCGGCCAGATCCACGGGCTGGTCGGACCCAACGGAGCCGGGAAGACCACGCTGCTCGGGCTGCTGCTCGGCCTCGCCGTCCCCGACCGCGGCACGCTGGAGATCCTGGGTACGCCGGTCGGTCGCGCCCTCGCCGTTCCCGAGGGCGTCGCCGGCTTCGTCGACGGCCCCGGCCTGTACCCCTCGATGACCGCCCGGCAGAACCTGGCCGCCCTGGCCGCCCTCCGCGGTGACACCACCATGGACATCGACGACGCTATCGACCAGGTCGGGCTGACCGACGTGGCCGACGACCGGGTCCGCGGCTTCTCGCTCGGCATGCGCCAGCGCCTCGGCCTGGCCGCAGCGCTGCTCACCAAACCGCGGCTGCTCATCCTCGACGAGCCGTCCAACGGCCTCGACCCGGCCGGCAAGAAGCATGTGTACGGCGTCCTCACCCGGCTTGCCGCCGATGGCACGGCGGTGATGCTGTCGAGCCACCGCATGGACGACGTCGAGGCGCTCTGCTCCGAGGTGACGATTCTGTCGACCGGACGCGTCGCGTTCTCGGGCCCGATCAGCAAGCTGGCCTCGGAGAACAGCGAGCTCGACTACCGGGTCCGTACCTCCGACCCGGCGGCCGCCCGTCGCCGGGCCGCCGGCGCGCGGGGCATCCGGCTCCGCGACCAGGACGCTGTACAGGACGGCGGAGAGGTGCTGGTGATCTCGGCGTCCGTACCGGCGCTGGACGAGTTCGTGAAGCGACTGGTCGGCGCCGACATCGCGGTCCGCGAGCTCGCGCCGGTGGTGTCGCCCCTCGAGGCCGCGTTCCTCGCCCTCACCGAGCAGCAGGAGACCAACTGATGACAGCCACCGTGGCTGCCCCCGAGACCCCTGCGGTCCGTCGAGTCCCCGTCGTTCGCGGCTACCGGTTCGAGCTGGTCAAGCTGCTGACGCAGTGGCGCGTGCGAGTGCTGATCATCGCGTGCTGGCTGGCGCCCGCGCTCTTCGTCGCCGTGGTCAGCCAGCAGGCCTCGCTGCCGGTCGACACGTTGTTCGGTCGCTGGATGCACAGCACCGGGTGGGCCGGACCCCTTGTCCTGCTGGGCTTTTCCGGCTCCTGGGCGCTGCCGTTGCTGACGTCGCTGATCGCCGGTGACGTGTTCGCCGCCGAGGACCGGCTCGGCACCTGGCGGCATCTCCTGGTCGCGGTCCGCTCGCCGCGCCGGATCTTCGTCGCGAAGGCGCTGGCGAGTCTCACCGTGATCCTCGCGCTCGTGATCGGTCTGGTCGTGTCGAGCACGGTCAGCGGTCTGCTGGTCGTCGGCAACCGGCAGCTGATCGGCCTCGACGGCCACCTGCTCTCGCCGGGCAGCGCGGCCGGCACCGTCTTCCTCGCCTGGTTGTGCGCGCTCGCGCCGACCCTCGCGCTGGCCGCGATCGGCCTCCTCGGCTCGGTCGCGCTCGGCCGGTCGCCGATGGGTCTGCTGCTCCCGGCTGTCGTCGCGCTCGCCATGCAGATCGTTCAGCAGCTTCCGGTGCCGGTGGCCTTCCGTCTCGCGCTACCCGGTTACGCGTTCATCAGCTGGAACGGCCTGTTCACCAGCCCGGCGCAGTTCGGCCCGCTGCTGATCGGAGTGATCGTCAGCCTGGCGTGGGCTCTCGTCGCGACCGGTCTCGCGTACTTGCTCTTCGTACGCCGTGATTTCACCAACCCGACCCACGACGGATCAGGCCGGCTCGCGCTGACGGCCGGCCTGCTGCCCCTCGTCGTCCTGCTCGGAGTGACGACGGCGGCGGTCGCTCCGGTGACCGGCTTCGGATCGGGCATCGACCAGGACAAGGTGCAGCGCGCGGTCGCGGTCGAGTTCGCGCACCTGTACCGGTTGCAGACCAAGCAGCTGAACCGCGCCGACGTCAGCGAGGAACAGCTGCAGACCGCGGCCGAATGCACCAAGGGCGGCGATCAGGTCGCGGCGCGCGGACCCGGCAACGACTGGCGCTGCGTCGTCAGCTGGCACATCCCCGGAGTGGCCGCGGCCGGCTCGGCGATCTACCAGCTCGACATCAACCCACTCGGTCGGTACGTGGCCGACGGGGACGGACCGAAAGAAGTGAACGGCTTCTTCCTGGTCCGCACCCCGTCCGGGGACGAACCGAACCCCCTGTGGCAGTTCGACGGCACTATCGAACTGCTACCTGTCAACCCGAAGGGATAACCCATGCAGGTAACACGCCGCCGCAGGCGTGACGACAAAGGCTCGTCGAGTCCCCTCCGGCGCAGAGTACCACTGCTGACGGCGGGCACCACGGCCGTCGCGGTGACGCTGGCCGGCACCGCTGTCGCCTCGACGACCGGCTTCGGTCACGACCAGGTCGGGCAGGTGACCGACAAGGGCCAGGTCGTCTCCGCCGACCAGTACATCAAGCCGATCGGCGACCGGCTCGTCCTCCAGAAGGGCAAGATCATGTCGTCCACCGTCAGTCCGGACGGCAGCCACCTGGCTGCCTCCGTGACCGACGGCGGGATGGCGATGGCGATCGTCGACCTGAAGAACTGGAAGGTCCAGCAGTACATCGGCAACAACGCCGCCGCGGACCTGAGGATCCCCGGCAACGACGTCGGCCAGGAGGGCCCGACGTACTCGCCGGACGGCTCGCAGGTCTGGCTCGGCCAGGCCGACGGCTACCGGAAGTTCACCGTGAATCCGGACGGCACGCTGGCGAACCCGACGTTCGTCGCGATCCCGGCCGACGGCAGCAAGCGCGCGCTGGCCTCCGAGGCGGTGTTCTCGGCGGACAGTTCGACGATCTACTCCGCCGTGAACGGCCAGAACAAGGTCGTCGCGATCGACACCGCCACCGGCGCGATCAAGCAGACGTGGGCGACCGGCAACGCGCCCCGCGACATGGTGCTGGTCGGCGGCAAGCTGTACGTGAGCAACGAGGGCGGCCGCCCGGCCAAGCCCGGCGACACGACCATCAACTCGTACGGCACCGAGGTCGTCTCCAACCGGAACGCGATCACCACCACCGGTACCGTCAGCGTGATCGACCTGGCGAACCCGTCGGCCGCACCGGCCAGCATCGACGTCGGCCTGCACCCGACGGCGGTCTACGCCAAGAACGGCGCGGTGTTCGTCACCAACACCGCGACCAACTCGGTGTCGGTGATCGACACCAAGCGCGGCAAGGTCACCCAGACCATCGCCACGCAGCCGTGGACCGAGGCGTCGGTCGGCTACGAGCCGGACGGTGTGACGCTGACCGACGACGGCCACCTGCTGGTGTCGCTCGGCCGTGCGAACGCGGTTGCCGTCTACAAGTACCGCAACCCGCTCGAGCCGGTCAGCTACGTCGGTCTGCTGCCGACCGACTACTTTCCGGCCGAGCTCGCACAGGTCGGCAAGGACATCGTCGTGTCGAACACCCGCGGTGTGGACGCCCGCCGGCAGACCACAGCTGCCGGCCACAGCACGCACGACACCACGTCGAGCCTGACCAGGTTCCAGCTGCCCGACGACCACGCGATCAAGAAGTCCACGCAGACCGTCTTCGAGCAGAACGGCTGGACGAACGGCTCCGCCCAGGTCGCGACCGACCAGGGGCACCGCAGCCCGGTGCCGGTCCCGGCGAAGCTCGGCGACCCGTCGACGATCAAGCACGTGTTCCTGATCGTCAAGGAGAACCGGACGTACGACCAGGTGTACGGCGACATCCCGGAGGGCAACGGCGACCCCGCGCTGGCGCAGTACGGCGAGAACGTCACGCCGAACCAGCACGCACTGGCCAAGCAGTTCGGGCTGTACGACAACACCTACGACATCGGCACGAACTCCGCCGAGGGTCACAACTGGCTGATGCAGGCCGACAACCCGGAGTACACCGAGTCCTCGGCCGGTGAGTACCTGCGCAGCTACGACACCGAGAACGATGCCCTCGGCCACCAGAAGAGCGGGTTCCTCTGGACCGGCGTGCAGGCGGCCGGCAAGTCGGTGAAGAACTTCGGCGAATTCCTGTCGATCGAGCAGAAGCCGGCCGACGGAACCTGGCAGAACTACTACTGCGACACGAAGAACATGATCGCCACCGGGGCGGACACCAAGTACCCGATCACGACCGGCTCGGCGATCCCGTCGCTGAACGACGTGTCGGTGCAGGGCTTCCCGCAGTTCGACACCAGCGTCCCGGACATCTACAAGACCGAGATCTGGCGCAAGGACTTCCGCACGAACGGCCCGGCGAACCTGAACATGTTCTGGCTGTCGAACGACCACACCGGTGGTCCCGCCAACGGTCCGGCGCAGGTCGCGGACAACGACCTGGCCACGGGGCGGATCGTCGACGAGATCACCCACAGCAAGTACTGGAAGGACTCGGCGATCTTCGTCGTCGAGGACGACTCGCAGGCCGGTCTCGACCACATCGACGGGCACCGGGCGCCGATCCAGATCATCAGCCCGTACGCGCAGCACGGCGCGGTGGACAGCCACTACTACACGCAGATCACGATGATCCGCACCATCGAGCAGATCCTCGGGATGAAGCCGATGAACCAGAAGGACACCGCGGCCACCCCGATGTTCGGCGCCTTCACCAGCAAGCCCGACTTCACGCCGTTCAGCGCGCTGCCGAACCGGGTGCCGCTGACCGACGGCCTGAAGACCCCGCCGGCGTGCGGTGTCGACGTGCCGGCGGCGCAGAACCCGACCGTCGCCGCCGCGCCGACGGTGTCAGTGCCGGCCGGTATGGAGTCGATGGCGGCGGAATGGTCGGCGTGGAAGGACCAGCAGCGCACCACCGGCCCGAACGCCCGGGCCGACTTCGCGAACCCCGCACAGATGAACCACTACAACTGGTACGAGTCGCACAGCTGGTCCCTGCCCTACCCGGGTGAGGCCCAGATCTTCGCGCCGCAGAACGTTCCCGGCGCGGTGATCCCGGCCGCCGAGAACGACGGCTGACACCGTCGGCCGGTAGAAAGAGCGCATGACTGAACGACCGTCGCGGGCGTCGGTCCGGATCGAGCAACCCGCCGATCCGGCCGACGTCCGCGCGGTCGGTTACGGCCCGGACGACGTACCGGTGGTGCCGGACAGGTACGCCCGGCTGCCCGTGCACAAGGAGGAGTCCGGTCACGTCGGAGACTGGAACGGCAGGTTGATGGAGCCGGCGGCGTCGGCCGTATACATCGTCGACCAGCGGTACCTGTACGTCACCGACGGCCACGGCCGGGTGTCGCACGCCGAGGGCTGGCTCGGCTGGCTGCCCACGGCGGAGAACGACGAGCGCCGCAACGTCGAGGCACAGCGGGAGGCCGGGATCCCCGACCGGCAGCGGACCGACGACGGCGGGCACCTGTTCGCGACGGTGTTCGACGGACCGGGGGAGTCGATCAACCTGACCGCGCAGTCGCAGGAGCAGAACCGCGCGGTCAAGGGCAGCGAGAACTGGCGCCGGATGGAACAGACCTGGCAGGCGATGCGGGTCGCCGGCGTCCAGGTGCACGCCGCGATCGACGTCAAGCACCCGAACGGTACGACCCGCCGCCCGTCCAGCCGGACGGTGGTCGACCGGCATCAGGGTGAACGGTCGCCCCGGCGTATCTTCAGGGAGACCAAGCCGACGACCCGAGGAGCGGGATGAGCGAGATCGAGATCATCGACACGATCGCCCGCGCGCTCGTCGCCGAGCTGCCCGCCGGGTGGCGTGAGGTCAGCGCGGTCTACCGGGCGACCACCTCGTACGCCGAACTCGACGCCGAGGTCGACGGCGCGCAACTGGATCCCCTGCCGGACGACCTCGAGGACCAGTTCGAGGAGCTGCGGCGCGTGATGTACCAGCCGGGCAAGGGCGCCTGGCTGACCGCGCGGGTGAGCGTGACCGCCGACGGGCATTTCGCCACGGACTTCGACTACGACAACCAGCCGGCCTGGTCGATCCCGGTCGACGAAGGCATCTACCCGGCGGACCTCGCCGAGTTCCCCAGGGCCCCGGAGAACACCCCGCCCTGGATGCGGCAAGCCTCCTCGAGTTAATCAGTGGCGACGCTCCGGTGGGGCTGGTAGCGTCGCCGGTCTGTCTTTTCGGGATCGAATCGAACCGGATGGATCTGCTCCGGGGCGGGACCCAGCTCACGATTCGAGGCTCCTCGACGATGGTCGAACCGGAATTAGCGGCCGAACGCGCCTATCTCTCCCAAGCTCGCACCGCACTGCGCGGTATGTACGCCGAGGTCGTGGACCGTGAGGTCCAGGTGATCGGCGGCGAGGACAACGACGAACGCTTCACCAACGAGGCCAACCAGCGGGCCAAACAGATGCGCACCCACGCGCTCCTCGACCTGCCCGACGTCCCGCTCTTCTTCGGCCGGCTCGACTACGAGTACGGCACGATCGAGGACCTGGACCAGATCTACATCGGCCGCCGCCATGTGCACGACGGCACCGGCGTCCCGCTCGTGATCGACTGGCGCGCGCCGGTCTCGGTGCCCTTCTACCGGGCGACCCAGAGCGATCGGCGGCGGGTGCTGATGCGGCGCCGCTACGGGTTCTCCGATCACGCCGAGCTGACCGGCTTCGAGGACGAGCCGCTGACGGGCGTCGTCGAGCCGGATCAGGCCGACGCCTTCCTGCGCGCCGAGATCGAGCGCCCCCGCACCGGTCCGATGCGCGACATCGTCGCCACCATCCAGCCCGAGCAGGACGACCTGGTCCGGGCGCCGCTGCAACCGAGTGTGTGCGTGCAGGGTGCGCCCGGCACCGGCAAGACCGCGGTCGGCCTGCACCGCGTGGCGTACCTGCTCTACACCGAGCGAGACCGGCTCGGCCGCGGCGGTGTCGTGATCGTCGGCCCGAACCGGTCGTTCCTGTCCTACATCCGCAAGGTCCTGCCCGCGCTGGGCGAGGTCGACGTCCGGCAGATCACGATCGACGAGCTGCTCACCCGCCCCACCGCGGCGACGGACGAACCGGGTGCCGAGGCCCTGAAGGGAGACGCGCGGATGTCCGCCGTCCTGCGGCGCGCTCTCTGGTCGTACGTCGGCACGCCGACCGAAGGAGTTCTGTACAGAAAGGGATCCCGGCGCTACCGGGTGCACGACTACGAGGTCGTCGACATCGTGTCGGACCTGCGCGAGTCGACCCGGTACGCGCCCGGCCGGAACGCTCTCGCGCAACGGATCGCCCACGTCGTGCTGGTCCGGATGGAGGAGCGCGCCGAGTCGCCCGACGACCGGGTGCAGAACGCGGTCGCGCGCTCCAAGCCGGTGAAGGACGTGCTCGACGCGGTCTGGCCCCGCGTCGTCCCCGAGCAGATCCTGCACCGGCTGCTCTCGGACGCCGACTTCCTGGCGGCCGCGGCCCCGGACCTGACGGACGCGGAACGGACGGCGCTGTTGTGGGCGAAGCCGCCGCGCTCGTGGAAGTCGGCGAAGTGGTCGTTCGCGGACACCGTCCTGCTCGACGAGCTGGAGGACCTCATCGAGCGGCGCACCGGGTCCCTCGGGCACCTGGTCCTCGACGAGGCGCAGGATCTGTCGGCGATGCAGTTGCGGGCGCTCGGCCGGCGCTGCCGGACGGGATCGGCGACGGTGCTCGGCGATCTCGCCCAGGCGACGACGCCGTGGGCGGCCGGGCCGTGGGACCGGGTGCTCGGTCATCTGGGCAAGAACGACGGCGTGGTGGCCGAGCTCGATCGCGGGTTCCGGGTGCCGGCCCAGATCATCAACTTCGCGGCGAAGCTGCTGCCCGAGATCGCGCCGACGCTCGGCACCCCGAGCGGCGTCCGGACGGTCGCGGACGCGCTGAGCATCGTGACGGCCGACGCGTCGACGTTCGCCGGGCAGGTCGTCGCCGAGTGCCGTGCGGCGCTCGCCGGTGAGGGCTCCGTCGCGCTGATCGCGGCCGACGACCAGATCGGCGGACTGCGGGACGCCGTCGTCGCGGCCGGGCTCGAGACCGCGATGCTCGGTGAGACCGAGGACGAGATCGACACCGTCCGGCTGGTATGCGTGCCGGCCACGCTGGCCAAGGGCCTGGAGTTCGACGCGGTCGTGGTCGCCGAGCCGGCGCACATCGTCGCGGCCGAGCCTCGCGGCCTGCACCGCCTGTACGTCGTCCTCACGCGGGCCGTCAGCCGCCTGCAGATCGTCCATTCCGAACCGCTGCCGGACGCCCTGGTCTGATCCCGTCGCGGCGCTATCGTGCAGGCAGCCGGGACGGATCGGGGGAGTGGAAGTGAGCGGACTGGTCGTCCTGATGGCGATCGCGCTGCTGCTGGTGGCGGCCGCGATCGCCTGGGGGATCGTCGCGCTCGTCCGCCGCCAGCGGTACATCGGGTCGATCCGGCAGCGCGGCTGGAGCTTCGTGAACAGCCCGACGTTCGACGCGGTGGCCCGGCTGAGCAACCCGCCGTTCGGTCTCGGCTTCCTCCGCAAACCCGACGACCAGATCACCGGGCTGACCGCGGCCGGCAGGCCGTTCCAGGTGATCGAGTACAAGTCGACGTACTGGTCGGGCTGGGTCGGCATGGTGACGTTGTCGCGGCGGCTCCCGGAGCTGTGGATCACCGGCGGCGAGACCGCGCCCCGGTACGGCGTCCTCGCGCACGGCGTGGTCGCCCCGCCGCAGCTCGGCCCGGGGTGGCAGATCGGCGCGATGGACCCGGCGTTCGCGCAGGAGGTCCTGACCGCGCAGCTGTGTGGCCGGCTCGGCGCGATGGCCGCCGGTCAGCCCGGGGTGAACCTCGGCATCGACGGCGACCAGGTCGTCGTGCTGAACCCGCCGCGCAAGCAGATCGATCAGCTCGGCCCGTGGCTGGAGCAACTCGGCGCGATCGCGGCGGCGATCGACGCCACGCCGCTCGACCACTGGATCCAGCCGGAGCCCGAGCCGCGGCTGCGGTTCTACCACCACCCGGACTGGTACTGGATCGGGGTCGACGACAGCCTGCTGCAGTACACGCCGATCAATCGCGGCGGCTACGGTCACCGCACCCAGGACGTGATTCGCGGCCGCGACGGTGACGGGCCGCCGTTCGTCGCGTTCCAGCACCACTGGAAGACGTCGCACACCGAGTCGTACACCGACAGCAACGGCAACTCGCAGACCCGGACCGTGGTCGACCACCACTCGGAGCCGATTCTGGGATTCCAGTTGCCGGTCCGGATGCCGCAGCTGAGCGTCGGGCAGCGCGGGCTCCGCAAAGGTATCGGCTTCGAGAGCAACGCGTTCAACGAGCGGTTCGCGGTGTTCTCGGCGGACACGAAGTTCGCCTACGACGTGGTCCACCCGCGCCAGATGGAGTACCTGATGGCGACGCCGGGGGCGCCGTTCCGGATCGAGGGGGACTGGGTCTGGTTCGCGCCGGGGGAGCACAGTCAGCCCGCGATCGCGTTCTGCTCGGCGTACCTGCGCGGCTTCCTCGGCCGGGTGCCGCGGTTCGTCTGGCGCAACCTCGGCCTCCCGGACACGCCGTACCCGAACCGCGAGACAACTGCCGGGTAGGGAATGCGGTTCCCGCTCTCGTGGTTGAGTGTGTCCGTGTCAAGTCAACGAACCGTCGTCATCTTCGGTGCCAGCGGCGACCTGAGCTCCCGGTTGCTGCTGCCGGGCCTGGGCAGTCTGCTCGCCGGACCGCGCGCCTCGAGCGTGCGGATCATCGGCACCGGCCGCTCACCGCTCGCCGCCGACGAGTGGACAGACCGCGTCCGCTCCGCCTTCGGGACCGAGCTGAGTCCCGCCGCGGCCGGCACCCTGGCGACCACGCAGTACCTCGCCGGTGACCCGACCGACGCCGCCCACCTGCGCAGGCTCCTGGAGCTCGCCGGTCCGGCCCCGGTGCTGTACTTCTCGCTGCCGCCCGCCGTGACGACGGAGATCGTCGCGAAGCTGCAGGAGACCGACCTCCCCGAGGGCACCGAGCTGGCGTTCGAGAAGCCGTTCGGCACCGACGCCGCGTCCGCCGCCGCGCTGAACAAGCTCGTCGGCGACCTCGTCCCCGAGGAGAACGTGCACCGCGTCGACCACTTCCTCGGCCGCACCGCCGTGCTGAACCTGATCGGCCTGCGCTTCGCCAACCGGCTGTTCGAGCCGGTGTGGAACGCGGAGCACATCGAGAGCGTCGAGATCGTGTACGACGAGACCCTCGGGCTCGAGGGCCGCGCCCAGTACTACGACAACGCAGGCGCGCTCGTGGACATGATCCAGAGCCACCTGCTGCTCGTCCTCGCGCTGCTGGCGATGGACGCCCCGGCCACGATGGACGCCGTCGAGGTGCGCAGCGAGATGGCCCGCGCGCTCCGCAGCACGCATCTGTACGGCGGCTCCGCCCTCGAGGCGAGCCGGCGGGCGCGGTACACCGCGGGTGTCGCGGACGGTCGCGTGGTTCCGTCGTACGCCGACGAAGCCGGAGTCGACCGGGCCCGGGAGACCGAGACGCTGGCCGAGGTGACCGTCGAGGTCGGCACCAACCGGTGGGCCGGCGTCCCGTTCACGCTGCGGTCGGGCAAGGCGCTCGGCGCGGCCCGCAAGGAGATCGTGGTCAAGTTCAAGCCCCTGCGCCACCTGCCGTCGGGTCTGCACGGCGGCCGCGACGGCGAGACGCTGCGGATCGGCCTGAACCCCGGCGAGCTGTCCCTGTCCGTCCCGGCGCTCGGCGTCGACGGCCCGTACACGATGGGCCAGGTCTTCCTGGACGCGACGCTGCCGTCGTCGTCGGTGCTCCCGTACGGCGAGGTGCTGAACGGCATCCTGCGCGCCGACCCGCTGCTGTCGGTGCGCGGTGACGTGGCCGAGCGGTGCTGGGAGATCGTGGAGCCCGTGCTGGCCGCCTGGCGTGCCGGCGAGGTGCCCCTGGAGGAGTACGCGGCCGGCTCCGACGGACCGGCCGACTGGCAGGCAGAGCGGGAGTCTGCCGCCTAGCCTGCCCGGCGGCAGGCACCGGACCAGGGACTTACCCTGGGGCGACGGGTGGACGTCCGGCCCGAGAGTGAAAGCAGTAGCGATTCACTCTCGAGCATAGGAACGGATCCATGACCACCATCCACTTCAGCGCGGTCACCACGCTGAAGCCTGAGCAGTTCGTCGCGGGGCTGACCGACTTCGGGCCGGGCCGCGCGGAACTCTTCGCCAACAGCCACGACGACTACCTCCGGGTCCACAGTCAGGGACCGGGGTACGCCGATGTCACCGAGGGTGGCGGCGGTGTGTGGGAGCGTCTGAGCTACGACTGGTCCGACCCGCGGCACATCGTCCTCACGACGACCGACTCCAGTCACTGGGGCGGGGCGTCCGGCCACACCTACACGCTCACGGAGCGTGCGGACGGCACGACCACGATCGACGTGGTCGTGGTCCGGGACGGCAAGAACCTCAAGGGCCGCCTGGTCGGCGGCCTGTTCGCGCTGGTCGGCAAGCAGGTCCTGGGCAAGGCATTCGCCGGCACCCTGCGGGCGATCGAGTCCCGCTACCCCCTGACAGACGAGGTACACGACGCATGAGAATCATTCGTTCCCGGCGCCCGCGCGTCCTGCTCGGCGCCGCGGCCGCGGTGCTGGCGGTCGGCGCCGGCGCACTGACCGCTGCCGGAGCCGCCGACGCCAGCTCCACCACCGCAATCTCCAGCTCCGACGAGAGCCTGGTCGTTGCCACCGACAAGGGTGCCGTCCGCGGCCAGTCCGTCGACGGCACGTCTTCGTTCCGCGGCGTGCCGTACGCCGCTGCACCGACTGCGAACCTGCGCTGGCGCCCGCCGCAGCCGGCGGCCGCTTGGCTCGGCGTCCGCGACGCCACGGCGTACGGCGCGAGCTGTCCGCAGGCGCCGAGCGTGGTCGCTCCGCCGAGCGCCGCGCTGTCCGAGGATTGCCTGTTCCTGAACGTCACGACGCCGGCGCTGCACCCGGTCGTCAAGAAGCCGGTGCTGGTCTGGATCCACGGCGGTGGCCTGACCGGCGACAGCGGCTCGAACTACGACGGCACGAAGCTCGCGAAGGCCGGTGCGGTCGTCGTGACCGTCAACTACCGGCTCGGCGCCTTGGGCTTCCTCGCCCACCCGGCGCTGGAGTCGAGGGGAGCGGCCGGCAACTACGGGCTGATGGACCAGCAGGCCGCGCTGCGCTGGGTGCAGCGCAACATCGGCCGGTTCGGCGGCGACCCGCACAACGTCACGATCGCCGGTGAGTCGGCGGGCGGCCTGTCGGTGCTCGCCCACGTCACCTCCCGCAGTTCGAAGGGCCTGTTCCAGCGCGCGATCGTGGAGAGCGGCGCGTTCGCGCTCGAGCAGGAGCCGCTGGCGAAGGCGGAGGCGTCCGGCACGGAGTTCGCGACGAAGGTCGGCTGCGCGGACCAGTCGGCGGAGTGCCTGCGAAACGTTCCTGTGCAGGCGCTGGTCGACAACGTCGACGCAGCCAGCGCCACGATCCCAGGTGTGGTCGACGGCGCGGTGCTGAAGGAGTCCATCGGTACGGCGCTCAGGGCCGGCCGGTTCAACGACGTGACGATCCTGAACGGCAGCAACCACGACGAAGAGGCACTGTTCACGCTGGGCGGCCATGTGGTCAGCCGCGGCTACAACGTCGCGTACACCAGCCCCGTCACGGCGGACAACTACGAGTCCAACATCGCTTCCGCGCTGCGCATCTCGCCGGCCCAGGCCGCGGCGATCGCCAAGGACTACCCGCTGTCCGCCTACCCGACGCCCGACAAGGCGTTCGGCACCTTGATCGGCGACGCGACCTTCGCCTGCGGCGTCGGTCAGGTCAACACCGCGACCGCGGGCCGCGTCCCGACGTACGGCTACGAGTTCAACGACGACACCGCCCCGTTCCTCTTCGCCCCGGCAGGCCTGCTCAACGTGGCCACGCACGGTTCGGAGATGTGGTACCTGTTCGACCTGCCGAACGCGCCCTTCCCGGTCGCGCTGAACGCCGAGCAGACCGCGCTGGCGGACTCGATGCGCGCGGCGTGGGTCAGGTTCGCGGCGACCGGCAACCCGTCGACGCCGTCGGTGCCCTGGCCGTCGTACGCCCACCAGGGCAAGGTCTTGTCGCTGGAGCTCCCGGCAGCACAGGTCTCGACGGACTTCGCGGCCCGTCATCACTGTGCGACTTTCGCACAGAATCTTGACAAGGTTAAGTAATAGTTCCAATATCCTATCCGATTCGGTTCTCTCAGAGAGGTCACCGCCATGACCAAGTCCGTTCGGAGCAGGGTGCTACGTGCCGCGGTTGCGGCGCTCGTGGTCGCCGGGCTGCTGCCGGCAGGTTCGAGTACGTCGACAGCAGCACCGGCCGCCACTGCCGCCACCGCCGTCACCGCCGCCACGGTCCTTCCCGGACCTGCTGGGGACAAGGCTGTTCGGCCGTACATGGGCTGGAGCAGTTACAGCATGCAGGTCTACAACCCGAACGGCGGCAGCTGGATCACGGCGGATCAGCTGATCGCCCAGTCCGACGCGATGCACGCCAAGCTGCAGCCGTACGGGTACGAGTACATCAATATCGACGCCGGCTGGAACGACGGCATCGACGAGTACGGCCGGCCGAAGCCGAGCACCAAGCTCTACCCGAACGGCCTGCAGGCGGTCATCGACCACATCCACGCCAACGGCCAGAAGGTCGGCCTGTACACGATCCCCGGCATCAGCAAGGCCGTCATCGACGCCAAGCTGCCGATCTACAACGCCCCGGGGTGCACGACCGGTGACCTTCCGGTGCTGCCGCTGCAGAAGGGCGACTACTGGGGGATCGGCTACCGTATCGACTTCTCGAAGCCGTGCGCGCAGAAGTACATCGACTCGATCGCCGACCTGTTCGGCTCCTGGGGCCTGGACTTCCTCAAGTTCGACAGCGTGACCCCGGGGTCGGGCATCAGTGACCTGTCGGTGGACGCCCGCGACGACGTGAAGGCGTGGTCGCAGGCCCTGAAGCGGCACAACATCTGGCTCGAGCTGTCCTGGGCGCTGGACATCAACTACGCCGACACCTGGAAGCAGTACGCCAACGGCTGGCGGATCGAGTGGGACGTCGAGTGCTACTGCACGGGGACGGCGCTGACCGCCTGGCCGAACATCAACCGGCTGTTCCCGAAGCTCGCCGAATGGTGGCGGCACGCGGGTCCGGGCGGCTGGAACGACCTCGACTCGCTCGACGTCGGCAACGGCCAGATGGACGGCCTCACCAAGGACGAACGCCGGACGGCAGCCACGCTGTGGGCGGTCTCCGCGGCGCCGATGTACATCGGCAACGACATGACCAGGCTGGACTCGTACGGTCTCGAACTGCTGACCAACCGCGAGGTGATCGCGGTCAACCAGGCCGGCCGTCCGGCGCACCCGCTGTCCATGAAGACCAACCGTCAGACGTGGTTCGCGCTCAACCCGGACAGCTCGTACACCGTTGCCCTGTTCAACCTCGGTCAGACCGACGCCGACATGACGGTGAACTTCGCCGACCTCGGCCTGGACGGCGCTGCGAAGGTGCGTGACCTGTGGGCCCGCACGGACCTCGGCACGTTCGCCTCCGGCTACACCGCGAAGGACGTCCCGATCCACGGCGTCCGGCTGCTGAAGGTCACGCCGCAGAAGGGCGCGGCGATCTCGGTCAACGACGACGACGCGCGGGTCACGTACGACGGCACGTGGCAGCGCAACGGCAACTACGAGGTCCCCGCGGTCTCGCAGGCCCTGACCGTCAACGTGTCGGACTCATCCGCCGCCGCCCCGCGCGCGGCCGCGCCGGAAGGTGTGCTGGAGAAGAAGCTGGCACCGACGGCCGACTCCGAGTCGCAGGCGACCACCACCGCGGACGTCGGCACCCGGACGGTTGAGATCAACAACAACAACTCGCAGATCGTCTACACCGGAAACTGGAACTACAGCGGCGGTCGTGGGCTCGGGGACTACCAGGACGACGTGCAGTGGACGGAGGGGAACGGCGACTCGTTCTCGTACAGCTTCGTCGGCAACGGCGTCGACTACGTCACCGAGACCGATCCGGGGCAGGGCGACGTCGACATCTACATCGACGGCGAGTTCAAGCAGACCGTGAGCACGTACATGGACCCGGCGCAGGGACACAACAAACCCCAGCAGGTCGTGTACAGCATCTCGGACCTGCCGAACGGCAGCCACACGATCCGCGGCGTGAAGAAGTCCGGCCAGTTCATGCTGCTCGACAAGCTGAACATCCGGCAGGAGAGTCTGCTCACCCCGGACA
The DNA here is from genome assembly GCF_040610875.1 of Kribbella sp. NPDC003505. Lineage (NCBI taxonomy): Bacteria > Bacillati > Actinomycetota > Actinomycetes > Propionibacteriales > Kribbellaceae > Kribbella > Kribbella sp. NPDC003505. The sequence continues at coordinate 505,037 of NZ_JBEXNA010000003.1, forward strand.
CCGCGACGTTCGACAAGTTCGCGCCGGCCGACGTCAGCGTCCAGCTCGGGCGTGACCCGGGCGAACTGGACGGCATCGCGAACGCGGGCAAGGAACTGGTGAAGGGCACCGACTACACGGTCAACGGGAACACGGTGACGATCGGCAAGGCGTACCTGGCGACGCTGCCGGTCGGCAGTGCGGCGCTCGACGTCCGGTTCCGAGGCGACTACCGCGACGACATCCACGCCGCCAAGGCTGACGGTGCGGCGGTCAGCCTGACCTTCACCGGCACCGGTGTGGAGTGGAGTACGGCGCTGGCCCCGGACCAGGGTGACGCGGACGTGTACGTCGACGGCAAGGTGGTCCGCCGGGTGAACCTGCACAACGCCACCAGGGTGACGAACCGGACAGTGTTCACCGCGACGGGTCTGCGGAACGCGCAACACGTCCTGCGCATCGTCAAGGTGAACGGCGACGTGCTCCGCAACGACACGATCCGCTACAGCCTCGCCAAGTAGCTCAGAATAGATCGCCCAGTAATACAACGCCTTTGGTGGGCGGTGGTCCCCTGGACCGCCGCCCGCCGTGGTGTTGCCGGGCTCACAGAACCGGAGGCCGCTCTGACTGACTGATCAGTCAGTTACTTTGTTAGCCTTGCCTTCGGGGGATCACGTTGGCATCCCCGACGGACGAGCGAGGTGCCGCCTTATGTCGTTGAGCGATCTGACCGTTCCGCGCCGGCGAGGTCGCCGGCGGGAGGACTCCCGGCTCGCCGATCACGTCGACCGGCTGGGCGAGGAGCACCCGCCGATTCCGCTCGGCAGCGTCGACTACTCGATGAAGAAGCCGGGCCTGCTGGCCGAGCGGTTCGGGTCCGTGCTGGCCTACATGACCCGGGTCGAGCTCGAGGTCGAGCGCAACGTGCTCGAGCTGAACATCCTGCTGCCCGATCCGCCCGAGGTCGACCAGCACTTCTACGCCGACGTCTGGATGCCGCAGGAGACCCGCCACGGGCAGATCCTCGACAAGCTGCAGGATCTGCTCGGCGTCAACCCGCACGTCCCGAACCTGACCGACGTCTCGTTCAGCCTGAAGTTCCTCGGCGCGCTCGGCCGGGTGCCGGGTGTGCAGGACATCAGCCGGATGCTCTACTACCTGACCGGACTGGCCACCGAGCGGTCCGCGGTCCTTGCCTACAACAAGCTGCACGCCGGGCTCGTCGAGCTCGGCGAGCGCGCCGTCGCGGCCACCGTGATCGCGCCGATCCGCCGCCAGGAGCCGGGGCACTTCGCGTACTACCAGCTGGCCGCGCAGCAGCTGTGGGATCAGCTGTCGGGCTGGCAGAAATGGCTGACGCGCGGGCTGCGGAGGCGTACGTTCGAAGTAGTCGGTGCCTACAACAAGCGACAGGTGGCCGATTTCGGAGACGTGATGGACGCGCTGAGGATGACTGACGGCGGCGAGGCGGAGCTGCGGGAGTACGCGCGGCAGGTCGGGCGCGCCGAGCACGAGCTGATGTGGGCACACCGCCGCGGGCTGCGGGTGCCGGACTACGTCTTCAAGTCCCTGAAGCGGGCCGCCGTGCTCGCTGCCGAGCGGAAAGGCGAGGTCTGGCCCGCGGCCCAACCAGCAGGCTCATGACCACGCACGCGCACGCGCGCCACACCACCCGCCACCCGGGCCGCCACCCGGGGCGGCCGTCGAAGCGGCAGCTGATCATCGAGACCGCCGAGCGGCTGTTCGCCGAGCACGGGTACGACGCGACCTCGACGGCGCGGATCGCCACCGAGGCCGGCGTACCGTCGGGGCTGGTGTTCTACCACTTCGCGACCAAGCTCGACCTGCTGCTCGCGGTGGTCCAGGAGCGCCCGGCGCCGAGCGAGGTGCTGCGGTCCGCGGCGCGCGGCCGGACCGTACGGCGGCGGTTGCGTGCGATGGTCGCCGCGATGGCCGAGGAGCTGGAGAACGACCGCGCCGCGCGGATCATCGTCTTCCGCGAGGCGCAGGGGCGGCCGGAGATCGCGTCCCGGGCGGCCGAGCTGTTCGCCGAGGCGACCGAGACCGTCGCCGGCGTGCTGGCCGGCGCCGACGACGTGGTGGCCGATCCGGAGCGGGTGCAGGCGGCCGCGGAGCTCGTCGTCTCCCGGGTCTTCCTCGACACGGTCGCGCTCGGGCAGGCCGACACGGCCGTCAAGCGGCACGCGGCGATGATCGACCTGATCGCGGAGTCGCTGACCGCAGGCGTGCGCGCCCGGGACTGAGCGCGCACGCCGGCCGGGTCCGGCCCGTCTGGCCGGTCAGGCCCAGGGATCGAACGGGATCCCCGACGGCCTGGACGCGTTCAGCAGGTTGCGGAACCGGTCGTCCTTGTCGGTGATCTTGATCGTCGCCGAGCCGAAGTCGGCGTTCATCAGCGTGTCCCGCAGCGACGTACTGGGGTAGCCGTTCCAGTCGACGAGCGGCGGGTACCGCCAGTCGTGGTAGTGGTTCTCCGGCGGTTCGTCGTTGCTGTTGGCAAGCCGGAAGAAGTGCGTGCCGGCACCGTCCTTGTGGTAGACGACCTTCGGGTGCGAGCCGTCGAACCTGACCTGCGAGCGGGTGTAGGTGACCTGGCTCGAGTGCTGTGTCGTGGTCACGTACTCGACCTGGTTGGTGGACTGGTTCACCCACGAGATGACGTGCTCCCAGTCGTGCCGGTGTCCGCCGAGGCTGCTGCCCGGCACCGCCTGGTCCTTCTCGAAGTAGCTGGCGTACACGATCGCGCACCAGCCGTTGTCGCACTTCGAGCGGGCGTAGGTCTGCGAGTTGTCGAGGTCGGACTGGTCACGGCAGTTGCCGTTCACGGCGCCGGTCGGGTTGAGGCCGGGATTGAGCGCGCCGTCGGCGCCGATCGCGGGGACGGCGTAGCAGCCGTCGATGTCGTAGTCGTAGGCCGGTGAGAACGACTGCTCGTAGCCGCCGGCGTTCTGCGGCAGGTGCGGCGGCGGGGCGGCGTAGGCCAGCGCGGCCGAGGTCACCGTCAGCGCGACGGTGCCGAGGACGACGCCGAGCGTCCTGCGCACGCCGCGGCGGGGTGGGGCGGAATCCTGCATCGACTGCTCCTTCGACATTTAATTCAGGGCGGAAAGGAACGAGACGAGGGTGGCAGGAACCGGCCACTTCCGCCTATACCTCAGATGGATGGAGCGAGAACGGACATCTGCCGCGGTGGGGCGTGTGGGCCGCCGGACGCCGGGTACCGGCGGGGCATGCGCCTGACGGAAACCGCCGACGTCTGGTGGAAGAACGCGGTCATCTACTGCCTCGATGTCGAGACCTTCTTCGACACCGACGGCGACGGGCGGGGTGACCTGCGTGGTGTGTGCCAACGGATAGACCACCTGGCCGAACTCGGGGTCACCTGCCTGTGGCTGATGCCGTTCTACCCGACGCCGGATCGCGACGACGGCTACGACATCAGCGACTTCTACGGCGTCGACCCGCGGCTCGGAACCCACGGCGATCTCGTCGAGCTGATCACGCTGGCGCAGGACCGCGGCATCCGGGTGATCGCCGATCTGGTCGTCAACCACACCTCGGACCAGCACCCGTGGTTCCGCAGCGCGCGGGCCTCGCGCGAGTCGCCGTACCGCGGCTGGTACGTCTGGCGCGACGAGCCGCCGCCGGACGCGGACAAGGGCATCGTGTTCCCCGGCCAGGAGACCAGCCTCTGGCAGTACGACGAGGAGGCTGGACAGTACTACCTGCACCGGTTCCGGAAGTTCCAGCCGGATCTCGACATCGCGAATCGCGAGGTGCGCGAGGAGATCGAGCGGGTGGTCGGCTTCTGGTCGGAGCTGGGGCTGTCCGGGTTCCGGGTGGACGCGGTGCCGTTCCTGCTCGACACAGCCGGTGCCGAGGACGCGGCCGGGTTACCGGATCCGCACGACTTCCTCCGGGACCTGTGCGCGTTCCTGCATCGCCGGCGCGGGCAGTCGATGCTGCTCGGCGAGGTCAACCTGCCGTATCCCGACGTACGGCGGTTCTTCGGCGACGAGGACGGCGACGAGTTGACGATGTGTTTCGACTTCATCGGGATGCAGCGGCTCTACCTCTCGCTGGCCCGCAACGATCCGGCCGAGCTGGTGAAGGCGCTGCGGGAGCGGCCCGATCCGCCGGAGGAAGCGCAGTGGGGGACGTTCGTCCGCAACCACGACGAGCTGACCCTGGACAAGCTGTCCGACGCCGAGCGGCAGGAAGTGTTCGACGCGTTCGGCCCGGACGAGAACATGCAGCTCTACGGCCGCGGGCTGCGGCGCCGCCTGCCGCCGATGCTGGACAACGACCAGGACCGGCTCCGGATGGTCTACAGCCTGTTGTTCTCGCTACCCGGCACGCCGGTGCTGTTCTACGGCGAGGAGATCGGCATGGGGGAGAACCTCGCCGCCGAGGACCGGCACGCGGTCCGGACGCCGATGCAGTGGACGGCCGACGCCAACGGCGGGTTCTCGACCGCCGACCCGTCGCAGTTGCCGGCGCCGATGGTCGAGGGCGAGCTGGGCCCGGACAAGGTGAACGTGGCGGCCCAGCGGCGCGATCCCGACTCGCTGTTCAACTGGATGAAACTCCTGATCCAGCGGTACCGCGAGTCTCCCGAGCTGTCCTGGGGCACCTGCACGATCCTCGACAGCGGCGTGCGGTCGGTGTTCGCGCACCGCTCGGACCACGAAGACGGCACGATCGTTGCCGTGCACAACTTCGCGCCGGAGGCCGCCCGGGTCGACCTGGCCGTCGCGGGCAACGGTCTGGGGCTGCGGGCGGTCGACCTGCTCGCCACCGGTACGCAGAGCATCGGTGACGACGGCGTGTTGTCGCTCGATATCGCCCCGTACGGCTGCCGCTGGCTGCGGATCGTGCGCCCGGGGGATCGCTATCTCGTGTGATTCGCGGGGGGACGGCGCGGGTACCGGCTGCTCGTACGCAAGGAAGGGGAGACGACGATGAGCAACAAGGACAAGCTCGAGAATGCGGCCGAGGCCGCCAAGGGCAAGGCGAAGGAAGCGACCGGCGACGCCACCGACAACCGCGACCTGCAGGCCGAAGGGCAGGCCGAGAAGTCGAAGGCGAATCTGAAGCAGGCCGGCGAGAAGGTCAAGGACGCCTTCAAGGACTGACGGTCAGCTCTGCTCCCGGTTGCCGAGGGCGATGAAGGCGACAATCGCCAGGGCGGTCAGGCAGGCCGGAATGAAGAACACGTGCGGCAGGCCGATCACGGCCACGCCGACGCCGCCGATGGTCCCGCCGATCGCGGAGCCGAGGGGGATCGCGCTCAGGAAGATTCCGGACGCGGTCCCCACGCCTTCGGGATACAGCCGTTGGGCGATCGAGACGCCGAGCGCGCCGACACACGCCCACAACCCAGCGGTCAGCGCTTGGCCGACGAACAGGCCGACGACCGAGGTACTGAGGGCGTACGCGAGGTTCCCGGCCAGTCCGAGGACGGCGCCCACCGTCATGGCCCGGATCGCGCCGTACCGGTCGGCGAGCCGTGCTACGACGGGCAGCAGCAGGAGTTCGAGCAGTGGCTGGATGCCGATGACCGCGCCGCGCACCGAGTCCGACACGTGCAACTGCTCGGCCATGTAGATCGGCAGGTACCCGAACTTGATGGTGTCGCCGGTCATCGCCAGCACACAGACCGCGGTGAAGGCCAGCAGCGGCATCATGCGGTCGATCCGCCGGCGCTCGGACGGTCCGTCCGCGCCGGGGTCGTCGTACCGCTCGACGCGTTGCCGGCCGAGCGGGATCAGCTGCGCGAAGACGCAGACAGCTGTTGCCATCAGCAACGTACGCAGGCCGAAGACACCGCCGAACCAGCTGCCGAACACCGGTCCCAGGATCCATCCGGTGGTGAACGCCATCCGGACGGTCGCGACGACCCCGTTCTCTGCCCGGGTCGGGTGCCGGCTCAACTCGTCGCGGCAGGCCGCGAACAGCTGCGCCATCGATCCACCGGCCACGCTCAACGCGAGTGCACTGATCACGAACGGCATCCAGACCGCCGTCGCCGACGCCATCGCGGCCCAGCCGAGCGCGCCGACCACCGAGCAGATCCGGAACCACAGCAGCCGGTCCTGAGCACGGTCCGACCATCGCCCGACCAGGAACCCGGCGACCGGAGCGGCGAGGTTCGTCACGTAGTACAGACCGGCGACAGGCAGCGGCGTGTGCAGTTCCCGCACCAGGAAGAGCGTCAGTTGCGGGGTCGCGGCCGAGAGACCGACACCGGCGATCAGCAGGGACAGGAACGCCGAGCGATAGAAGCGTGATCGGAGGACTATCCCCAGCGCGGACTCCGACCGGTCGAGCATCACTCCAAGCCTCGGACAGCGAGGCACACCGTGCCGGCGAGGTCAGTCACCCGACAAGTTCATCATGCCCCGATAAAGTCTGGACATGGACCTGCGCGCCCTGCCCGCCGCCGCCTCGTGGACGCACCGCGGCGCCCGGGTCGGTTTCGAGGTGCTGTTCGCGGAGCCAGGCCGGTTGCGCGGCCGGACATCGGCCCGCGAGGACGACTCGACCTGGTACGTCGGGTACGAGATCACCATCGGCGCCGACTGGGCGACGGAGTCCGTGCACGCGGTGAACTCGACCGTGACCGGTGACCACCAGGTCGGGCTGACCCGCTCGGCGGAGGACCGCTGGAGCGTCGACGGTGTCGCCCGGCCGGATCTCGACGGCTGCCGGGACGTGGACTTCGAGTCGTCGGCGGTTACGAACACGCTGCCCGTCCACCGGCTCGCGTTCGTCCCCGGCGCGACCTTCGACGTACCGGCCGCGTTCGTCCGGGCCGACGACCTGAGCGTCCTGCGGCTCGAGCAGCGCTACACACTCGCCAGCTCGGCACCGGATCGGCACGTGTTCCATTACGAGTCCGCGACGTTCGGCTTCGAGTGCGAGTTGGTGTTCGACGCGTCCGGGTTGGTGGTGGACTACCCGGGCATCGCGACCCGGGACCGCTAACCCCAGACCGCTTCGCTGACGGCCACGCCCAGGAACACGCTGCCGAGGCCGGCGACGATGCTCGCGGTGACGTTGGCGACCGCGAGAAACCGCGCCCTGTCCTCGTAGAGGCGGATGGTCTCGTAGGAGAACGTCGAGTACGTCGTCAGCGCGCCGCAGAAGCCGGTGCCGACGAGCAGCTGGAGGTCACGGGGGAGGGCCGCTGCCGCGCCGGTCAGGAAACCCAGGACGAGGGATCCGAGGACGTTCACGCTGAACGTGCCCCACGGGAACAGCGAGTCGTGCCGGGCCTGGACAGCACGGTCGGCGACATACCGCAGCGGCGCCCCGACCAGGCCGCCGGCGATCACGAGCAGCAGCCGCGTCATCGGGTCCTCCAGGTGATCAGTGCCCGGGTCGCGGACACGGTCGTCCACACCGCGAGCAGCGCGCCGGCGATCGTCACCGCGAGGTAGAGCAGCGCGGTCGCGGCGTGGCCGTCCGTGACGAGTCGCTGGATGTCGACGGCGTACGTCGAGAACGTGGTGAACCCGCCGAGGACGCCGGTGCCGAGGAACGGGCGCAGCAGGCGTTGCCGGGTGAAGACGTCGGACACCAGCACCATCAGGATCCCGATCAGGCCGCAGCCGACCACGTTGATGATCAGCGTGCCGATCGGGAACCCGCCCGCCGGCGTCGGCCAGCCGAGCCCGATCAGGTACCGGGCCGACGCGCCGATCGCTCCGCCGGCCGCGATCGCGCCGAGGACCAACGGGTCGTGCGCGCGCCCGGCGCGGCCGTCGATCCGCAGGTCGACGTCAGGGTCGACCGGCCCCTTGGGCAAGGGGTTGACGGGGTGCTGCTCCACAGACAGTCCTCCTACCGGAATCGACCTCGCGGCACGGCGCCATGAGGTTCCTCGGGTAGGGACTGTTGGCCGCCGGATGGCGACAGTTGGATCCGGCGAGCCCCACCGCCGGTCGAACTCGGACCAGCATAGCTGCCGGCGCCACCGGCCGGCTCAGCGGTCCACGGGAACGCCGCCGTCCGGCCGGAGCCGGAGGGCGGCGTCCGGGTGGTAGGTCAGCCGCCGTTGAGGACGTCGTACTTCGGGGCGATCCGGAAGTACTGCGGGTCGGAGAAGGTCAGCGGGACCTTGCCCAGACTCTTGATCACGGTGCTCGTTCCGTTGGCATGACCAACGGCGTACAGGTAGCCGGACCTGGTGTCCCGGTCGATGCCGAGCAGCAGCGTGCCGGTCGCGCCGCAGTTGGTCGCGATCAGCTGCTCGAAGCCCTGCCAGGTGGAGCCGCGGACGACCCGGCTGGTCGGGCCGGACATGTACTTCGTCGGCCAGGTGACCGTGACCAGCGTGCCGGTGCGGGTGTTGGCCAGGAACGTCTCCGAGGTCGCGGTGCGGCCGATCAGCGCGATGCCCTTGACGGTGCTGAGTCCGCCGGCGCCGGCATTGACGCGCCAGGCGGAGCCGTCGGAGATCCAGCGGTGCGTTGTGCCGTCGGTGCGCTGGCCGTACAGCAGCGTGCGGGCCGGCTGAGCAGCGTTCGCCGGCTGCAGGATCGACTGCTCGATCCAGCGGTAGTTCGACCAGCCGCCACCGATCCGGAGGTTGTTGTGCGGGTAGTGCGGGTCGAGCTGGCTCTGCCCGTCGACGACGAACGAGCTGGAGTACAGCGCGCCGCCCATCACGGTGAGGCCGGACCGCGCCTCGCCGTTGGTGCCGACCGGCGTGCCGGTGAACGTGCTGATCTTCTGGACCTGGTTCGCACCGAACACCCCGGCGGTGCCGCGCACGCCCCCGATCGTGATCGGCGCGGTGGCGTTGACCATCCTGCTGGTGAACGCGCCGGTCGACGTCACCGAGCCGAGCCGCAGCGAACACGCCGCGGTGGTCGCCGTCGTGCCGGCGGCTGCGGACTGTCCGGCCGGACGGGCCTGCGCCTGCGGCATCATGGCCGCCCCCAGGCCCAGCGCGAGCACGCCGGCCGAGGCCAGACCTACGGTCATTCGAAACATCTGGATCGTCCCTCCCCTTCACGCGGAGGCACCCCAGCCTCCGTCGTACCGTCTTGGAGTCCGGCCGCGGGAGAAAAGTTCGCCGTCGATGTGACGTCCGCTACAGCGCTGCGCGGGTCCCGGTGACGCTGCGTACTGGTAGACACGGGAGTACGCACGCGGAGCGGACTGGGGAAGCGAATTCGATGGTGATGGCCTGGCGGTTCGGCGCCGTCGACGTCGACGCCGTCATGACCGTGATCCGTGACCCGGCAACGTTTGCGGAGTGGATGATCGCCGTCCCGCCGGAGCTCCGCGCCGCGGCGAACTGGCCGCAGGCGGGCAGTGTCATCCAGCGGGACGACGGCCGTCAGCCGCGCGCACGCCACGCCCACAACCGGCAGCTGGTCGTCGCGATCGTCGAGACCTGGCGGCCCGATCACGAGCTGGTCGTCCGGCTGCGCAGCGGTTTGGGCGGCTGGGTCCGCATCTCGGTGAACGTCCAGCCGCGCCCGGGTGGAGCGCTGATCGAGGTCCGCGCCGATCCGCTGACCGCCACCGCGCGGCTGCGCTTCACCGGCTCGGCCCGCGGCCGCGCCGAGGAACGCTGCGCCGAGGTCGCCGAACGCCTGATCGAGCTGGCCACCACGCCTGAAATGCCGTGAGACGGTCGCCGTACTGGCCGCCGGTCTTCTCGTCGACGAAGTCGCCGGCCTTGTCCAGGCCGTCGGACACCTTGTCGCTGTACTCGTTGCTGCTATCCCGGTCGTGAGTGTGTTCATCCTTCCTGCAGCACGCGCCGCAGCCGGTTCGTGGCGCGGAACTGCAGTTGTTTGACGGCGCCGTCGGTGCGGTCCATCGCGGCGGCGGTCTCGCTGATCGACAGGCCGGCGAAGAACCGCAGCAGCAGGCACTCGCGCTGGTCGTCGGGCAGGTGGGTCAGCGCGCCGCGCAGCGACGCCTCACTCACCGACGCCAGCGCGGCCTGCTCGGGCCCGATGGCGTCGTCGATCTGCGGGTCGACCTCGTCGGTGACGATCGCCAGCCGGCTCCAGCCGGACCGGTGATGATCGATCACCACGTTCCGGGCGATGGTCACCAGCCAGGCCGCGAAGTTCAGGTGCGCCCGCGGCCGCCGGGCGATCGCGCGGAACGCCCGCAGGAACGTCTCGCTGGTCAGATCCTCGGCCGCGCTGCGCGACGAGGTCTTGGAGTAGGTGTAGCGGTAGATCGACGGCAGGTACCGATCGTAGAGCCGCCCGAAGGCCGCTCCGTCGCCCGCTTGCGCGAGCCTGATCAGCTCTTCCTCGTCGTCGGCATCGTCGGATACTGCGGCGGTGTGTGTGGACATGTGTCGGCTACGCACCGCCCGGTGCGAAGTGGTTGATGGCCATGCGCTTCCTAAGCCCCGTTCTCAGTCAGCTACGCCGTGAACATCACGAAAAGGTTACCGAATGTCGCCCACCGTGTCACCACCTGTCCGCACAGTTGCCGAAGGCACGGGCGGCCGCCGGCTGCAGGGGCGCTGACCGGTCGGTTGCGGGCGGTGCAAGATGGGCGCATGGATCTGTCACTCGCCACGTCGTACGACGCCTCTCCGGAGGAGGTGTTCGCGATGATCACCGACATCACGTTCCAGGAGCAGGTGTTCCAGCGGCTCCGGGCGCAGTCGTACGACGTGGTGGTGGGCGACGACGGCGACGACCTGGCGGTGCAGTTCCACTGGCAGACGCAACTGTCCGACGTACCGGTGGTGGCCCGGAGGTTCGTCGGGAACAGCTTGCAGCTGGAGCAGTCGAAGATCTGGCACCGGCCCGACATCGACGGGGCGCGACAGGCCGACGTCGACGGAGCGGTGACCGGCGTGCCGGTGAAACTGACCGGCACGACGCGGATCGTGCCGGAAGGCCGCGGGACGACGCAGGCGTTCGACCTGCGGGTGACGGCGTCGGTCCCGGTCGTCGGTGCGCGCCTCGAGCAACTGGTCGCCGACGCGGTCCGGTCCCGGCTGGAGAAGAAGTTCGAGGTCGCCTGGTCCTGGCTGTCGGGCTCACTCTGAGGATGATGGCGAACCTGGAGCTCGGCTGATCACTCGCGCCACCCGGCCAGGTCCACCGACTTGCCGGTGTCGACCCGGAACGCGAACTTGACGACGGTTTCGGCGCCGGGCCCGAGGTCGAGTTTCCAGGTGACGACGCCGAGGTCGGTGGTCTCCGCCGGTTCGGGTTCGGCGGTCAGCGGTTTGACGGTGATCTCGTGGTCGCGGGCGACCGGGAACTGGTCGAGGACCGTGACCCGGGCGGCCCGCGGCGTGTGGTTCTCGATCTTCGTCTCGTAGTCGACCTGTCGCCGCCGCGTCGAGCCGAGCGTCGCCTTCGTCGCGCCGCGCCGGACCATCTTGCGCTCCACCCGGATGCGGTCGTCGAGGCCGAGGGCGAGTTCGACGTCCTCGCCGGGCGCCCACAGCGGCAGCGCGGCCGAGCCGACGAAGTCCGCGTCGTGGAAGACCGCGGCCTTCCCGGCCGGGAGCGTGTGGACGGACGAGTTCACCACGGTGGCCCGCAGATGGACGTCGGTGGATCGCACCGGGGCCGTGATGTAGTCCAGCTCGGCGTCGAGGTCGATCGCGGCGATGGTCGCGCGGTGGGTCGCGCCGTCCGCGGGTACGGCGACGGGACGCGGCGGGGTGTAGCTGGCCGCCGTCACGCCCTGCTCGACGATCGCTTGCTGCTCCACGAAGGCGGGTGCGGCCGACTGGAGGGTCTCGGCGAACGCGTCCGTCCGCGCCGCGCCGCGCATCATCGGGGCGGCGGCGACAGGCACCGGCGGGTGGAAGCGGTCGAGGTACCAGGGATCGAGCTCGGGGACCTTCGCCGTCACGGTCGGCCGGGCCGTCGACAGGGTGAGCTCGCACTCCGGCCAGTCCTCGCCGGTGGCCTGCGTGATCACGCCGTACCAGTTGAGCGTCAGCCGATCGCCCCGCAGCCGGACGTCGTACGAGCTGGACCAGCCGGCCGCGGGCACGACGTACGAGAGCTCGATCTCGACCTCCGCCTCGGACTCGGCCTCGAGCGTGACGGCCGCGGACCGCCGATCGGGTGTGCGTTTCTCCGAGAGCGCGGCGAGCCGCCGGCCGATCGCGGCGAGACGGTCGTCGACGTCCCGGCGCTGCGCAGTCAGCTCCCGGCGGGTCGCCCGTACGGCGGCCAGTCGGCTCGCGAGCGACTCGGTGAACCCGCCGAGCTCCGCGGTCGAGTCACCCGTCGCCAGCGTCCGCGCGAAACTTCCGCCGGCCCGCTTCGCCAGCTGCGCGAGGAACGTCTCGAGCTGGACCTGTACGTCGTCCGCGTCCGTCAGCGCGGCGACCTCGTCCTGTGCCGCACGCCGCTGCCGCTCGAGCTCGGCGACGGCCTCGTCCGGAGCTTGCGGATGGTGCTGAGTCGCCACGTCCACCCCGAGTACGGTCGCCGGCCCGCGCCCGGACACGCGCACCGAATCGTCCTGCAGCAACAGCGGTAGCGGCTCGACGTACACGGTCTGATCTCCGGCCGGCACCACCACCCGCCCACGCCGGGTGACCCGCGCCCGATCCGGATACACGGTCACCGCGACGATCGGCGCATCCACCACAAGTTCGCTCATGTGTTGACAGTAGCGGCGAGGAGTTCGAGTTGGCGGCGGTAATCGTCGAGGCCCGCGGCCGCGAGCCTGCAGACGAGGTGCGTGGCGCCGGCGTCGACGTACGCCCGGAGGTATTCGGTGACGTGGGACGGGGGTCCGGCGACGACGGCCTGGATCGTGCGGAGGTCTTCGAGGTCCATGCCGTAATTGGTGCGGGCGTAGCCGCGGAGGCGGTCCTCGCCTTCGGCCAGCGAGTCGGTGATCGCGACCGAGACGAACAGCGCAGACGTGACGTCGCGGCCGGACTGTTGCACGACCTTCAGGCCGGTGGCGTAGTCGTCGGCGCGCGGGGGATAGGGCAGCCAGCCGTCGTACAGCCGGCCGGTCCGTTCCAGTGCGGCCGGGGTCGATCCGCCTAGCCAGATCGGCGGTCCGCCGGCGGTGTGCGGCCTGATCGTCGGCGGTACGTCGTCCAGCTGGAGTACGTCGCCGTGGAATGTCACCGGCTCGTCAGCACTCCACAGCCGCCGCCAGAGCGCGACCGTCTCGTCCAGCCGCGCGAACCTGCGCTCCCACGGCACCTCCGACAACCTATGCAGCGGTACGCCGAAGCGCCCGGGGAATCCCGCACCGACTCCGACCACCAGCCGGCCGCCGGACAGCAGGTCGAGCGACGCCAGGCTGTGCGCCGCGTTCACCGGACGTCGGGTGACCGGCATCAAGGTCGCCGTACCGACCGTCACGCGCTCGGTCATCGCGGCAGCCGCGGTCAGCACCGTCAACGCCTCGATCCGCGGCGTCAGCACCGAGTCGTTGGCCCACACCGAGTCGTACCCCAGCCGCTCGGCCTCGACTGCCAGCCGGACCACCTGCCGTGGGTCGTCGCCTGCCGTCCACTGCGCTCTCACCGTCGGCAGCAGCACGCCGACCTTCGCATCCAAGTCCATACCGCCGATCGTCGCGAGTGCCGTCCGCCCGGGCAATTCCCGCCTGGGAATCGCCCGCTCGGAACGAGAGGCAGTTCGCCGTTTCGCCTTGCAGGCATGGGATTTCGTGGGTTCGGTGGATTTGGCGAATCGTCGTATGCGCGATAGAATCGAACGCATGTTCGAGAATGATCTGGGTGTGTTGCCGACCCGCGACCTGCTGGAGGCCGCGGCCGAATGCCGCGCGGTCGCCAGCAGGGCCGACGCGCGGGTGCTGGAGTGCGCCCAGATCTACGCCGACCGCTCCGACCCCGCAGGACGCGGGCTCCGGCCGGGCCGTCGCACCCGTGACGGCGGTGAGCGCGCGGTGGTGCTGGGTGGTGAGGGCTGCCCCGAGATCGCCGAGTTCGCGATTGCCGAGTTCGCCGTCGTGCTGGGCGTCTCTCCTGGTGTCGGCCGCCAGATCCTCGCCGACGGCCTCGCGCTGCGGCACCGCTTCCCCCGGATCTGGGCCCGCATCCAGGCCGGCGACGCAACGCCGTGGAAGGCGTGCCAGATCGTGCGGTCGTGCGCCAAGCTGGCCCACACCGCCGCCGCCTACGTCGACCGCCGGGTCGCGCCGTTCGTGGACACGATCTCGCCGTACCGGCTGGACAAGATCGTCGCCGCCGCGAAGAAACTCGCCGACGCCGAACTCGCCGATACCGAAGCCGCCGAAGCGGCCGACGAGCGCGGCGTGTTCGTCGGCCGCGGCGACGGCCACGGCAACAACACCATCTACATCAAGGCCGCTGCGGCGGCGGTCAAGCGCTGCGACGCGACCATCGCCGCGATCGCCGACGCCCTTCAAACCTTCGGCGACACCCGCCCCGTCCAGCACCGCCGCGCCGAAGCCGTCGGCATCATCGCCGACCCGGTCTTCACCCAAGAACTCCTCACCCAAGCCCGAGCTCAAGGCGCCGCGACACCGTACGACAACGCCCCACCTCAAGCCGCCCCACCTCAAGCCGCCCCACAGACCGAAGCCGACCCGACAACGGACGTTCGGGCCGGAGCCGACGTAGCGACCACGAGCGAGGGCACGATCAGGGCTGCCGACGAGCGCGTGCGTTCGGGAAGCGAGAAGTTTGTGACGGCCGACGGTGCCGGCTTCGCGTGGGTCGACGTCGCGGGTGCGGACGGCGAGGACGATCTGCTGGAGCTGTCTGATCCGCGAGAGCCGGTTGGACCGATGGAGGATCCGTGGTTGGAGGCGTCGGGGCCACGCGACCTCGATCTGCCGGTTGATCCGTACGACGGCCGCGCGCCCGACCCGAGGCCCCGGACCGCTGAGGCGCAACCGATGGATGCTGCCGCGCTCCGGGCGCTCGACGCACGACTCGCGCAAATCAAACAGGACGCCTACTCCGCAGACCCGACCGGGGTCGGCCGAATCAGGGGACACGTGCGTCCAGGACGGACCGAGGTGATCGTGCATCTCACCGACAAGACGCTGGCGAGTGGTGTCGGCGTCGTGCGGGCTGAGGGCATCGGGCCGCTGCTGGCCCGCCAGTTGGCCGAACTGGTCGGGCACGGTCCCTACACGGTGAAGCCAGTCATCGACCTGAACGACGCGGTCAGCGTCAACGCCTACGAGATCCCCACTCGGATTCGTGAGCGGGTGCGACTGATCCACCCGGTCGAACTCTTCCCGTACGGCACCCGCGAGTCCAGCGACACCATCGACCTCGATCACATCGAGCCCTACGACCTTCACGGGCCAACAGGCCAGACCAGTACCACCAACCTGGCGCCGCTCGGACGGTTCGGTCACCGGGTGAAGACGCACGCCCGCGGATGGTCCGTGCACCGCATCGACCACAAGACGCTCGAATGGACCACACCGCACGGCTTCACCTTCCATGTAGACCCCGACGGCACCCATCGAATCCCGCGTCCAGGCGGAACGTGAGGCGGCCAGCGCGGTTGGGCGTGAGTCGCGTTCAGCGGATTGGCGTATCGCGTGGTGGCCGCCGCGGTTCATGCGATGGCCGCGCCTCGAGCAGGCCAACCCGGATCGGGTGAACTCCCGCAACGGCTATCGCCACCGCGAGCTTGACACCCGGGTCGGCTCGCTGAACGTCGCCGTGTCCAAACTGCGCGAGAGCGCGAGAGCGCGAGCGCTCGTATTTCCCGGACCGGCTGCTCGAACGCCGCGCCCAGGCGGAAGCGGCTCTGACGTCAATGGTGGCGGCCAGCTACCTGTCCAGGGCCCGTCCACATTCCTGGCCGCGGACGCGCTGACGATGAAGGTCCACGAGGGCGGCGGCCAGGCGATCAAGATCGCGGTCATGGTCGCCACCGCTGGAGGTGATCACGTCCTCCCGCGCGTCCGGCAGCTCGCCGTGAACACCGACGGGTTCCGCGAGATCCTCGGCCATCGAGGTCACGGCCACCTCCGCCGCCGAGTCCGGGCCCTGCTTGTAACAGCTTCTTCAAGGCGCTGGTCGCCCGCGGTCTGAACGGCGTCACGTTGGTGACCTCCGACGCCCACGCCGGGCTTGGTCGTTGCGATCATCACCTGGACGTTGTGCTCCCAGGCGACCTTCGTCGGCTCGCCTAGCGTCCGCAGCTCGGCGAGCTGCGCGTCGTGCCGAGCGCGTCACGGCAGTGCTACCGGACCCACTACACGGCCAACCTCATATCAATGTCCCAAGCACGCCTGGGGCAGGGACAAGGCCATGCTGCACTCGGTGTTCGGCCGACGCCGCCGCCGTACACACCCAGGACGACTGGCCCTGGTGGGCGCGAAGCCGCCCGGGGCACAAGGATCAGCTTGTCTCTCGAGCAAGTCGAACACACCCTCGCCGAAGGTTCGGTCTGCGGGGCGCGACCCGCGAGACGACCGAGGACCTGGCACTACCGACGTCGTCGGCATCTTCCCCGACCGCGCCGCGGTCATCCGCCTCGCCGGAGCCGTTCTGGCCGAACAACACGACGAACGGGCAAGTGACGCCGCTGCCGCGGCCTCACTCCACAGGACTTGACCGTTCGCGCGGGGTGTCAGTTCCGACGCAGCACGACACCGACCTGCGAGACCTGGTGTCGCTGCACAAGATCAACCGGCCGCACCTGCACCTGTCCGACGACCAGGGCTGGCGGATCTAGGTGAACCGCCAGCGACCCGGGAGACCCTCGGGCGAGGCGCGCCTGCAGGGATCGGGCGATCATGCGGCCTTCGGGATGGCGTCGAGCTGCTCCAGGGCCTCGGTGAGTGGGGGGACCTCGTGGAGATGGAAGGTGCCGGTGGAGTAGTCGGTGACCTGGTGCCACTCGTTCTCGATCACGTAGTACACGTGCGGACTGACCGCGCCCGGGCTCATGGTGAAGAGCTCGGCGGTCCGGCTCACCATGGCAGCCAGTGCATTCAGCGCCGTGTGGTCTCGCAGCACATGAATCACGAGCTGGTCGCGCGCGGGCATGGCGACAAGACAACCGTGGGCAGGGTCTTCGACCCGCAGCGATTCGCGCAGCACCGTGTCGAACACGAGCGCTCTCGACGCGGTGAACATGCCTCCGCCGATAACGGTCAGCTCGGCCCCGGCCAGCTGCACGGTCTCGACCTCGTCCTGGATCCGGCGCAGGTTTGCGAGGCCGATCCGGGTGGCCTGATCTCGTGTCAGACCGAGTCTGTCGACGTCGAAATACATCGCGGCCGCGCGACCCACGTAGACAGCCGGCACCACGACGACACCCGGCACGAATTCAGGTGTGTCGCGGACCATGTCAGGATCGTGGAACGCTGCACACGCGAGCCTGAGATAGAGCTTGTTCTCCAGGTCGTCCGGCACCGTGACGACTTCGTCGGGTCTGGGCATCTGATCGAAGTGATCACTGACCTCGGCGTGCCACTGCTGTCGTGGCAGCTTCGCGACCTTGAGGGCGAGGTTGCCCAGACCTGCGGTCATTCCGCCGGCCGCGTCTGCAGACACATCCCCGGTTCCGACCGGCACCAGGGCCGCGACGCCGTCGTACCGCATCGCGAAGCCGCGCTTCGCCGCTGCTGCCTCTGCGAGGCGCACCAATCGCGCGGCCTGCCCGACGGTCAGCGGCCTGAGCTGCGGATGCGGGTGCTGGTCGGCTCCGAGCGTCTGCCGGCCACGCCGGCGGTGATTCCTGTGCTTGTTCATTCGAGCACCTCCTTGCCCCAAGAACGTACGGATTTCCGCCGGCCGCGGACGGAGGAACTTCGCGGCCTGTGGATAACTGCCCGAAGGGTTGCCGATTGTTAGCGTTAAAACCACCGACTCCGCTTCAGCTCTTGACGACGCCACTCGCGACTCAGTAGCTTGCAGACAATCTTTTTAACGTTAATATCCAGGAGCTCCGATGCAGCACACCAACCGAGGGCCGGCCCCGCACGGTCATGTCACGCTGGTGCAGGTCGCGCAGCGGGCGGGCGTCTCGGCGCAGTCGGTGTCGAACGCGCTGAACAACCCCGACCGGGTGGCGCCGGAAACCCGCAAGCGGATCCTGGCCGCGGTCGAGGAGCTCGGGTACGAGCCGAACCTGTCCGCCCGGGCGCTGCGCAACCGGAGCTCGTCGCTGATCGCCTTCAAGATGCGGCCGTCCCGGCCGGACAAGGCGTCGCTGCTGATGGACGACTTCCTGTACGTGCTGAACGCCGCCGCGGTCGAGGCGGGGTACCACCTGATCCTGTGCCACGCCGAGGACGGACCGGCCGGCGAGATCAAGGCGTACCGGGACCTGCTGAAGAAGACTTCCATCGACGCGTTCGTGCTGGCCGAGACGCATCACAACGACGACCGGGTCGCGGCGTTGCGTTCCTGGGGCGTGCCGTTCGCGTCGTTCGGCCGCTCCTGGGACGGCGATGACAGCCTGGCCTGGGTCGACGTCGACGGCCGTGCCGGGACCCGGGCGGCGACCGATCACGTGGCCGCCCAAGGACACCGGAGGATCGGCCACATCGGCTGGCTCGCGGAGTCCGAGCTCGGCCAGGACCGCCGCGAAGGATGGCTCGACGCCTGCCGCGACCGGGAGCTGGAGACCGACCTGCAAGCGGCGGTGGTCGATTCCCTCGAAGCTGGCCGGCAGGCCGCGCACCGGATGCTCGACGCCTCCCGCCCCGCGACCGCCCTGGTCTGTGCCTCCGACACGCTCGCGCTCGGCGTGATGCGCGCCCTGCACGAGCGCGGGCTGCGGCCGGGCGCCGACGTCGCGATCACCGGGTACGACGACTCGCCGACGGCCGCCCTGGTGAGCCCGGGACTGACCACCCTGCGCCAGCCGATCGACGAGGTCGGACGGCAACTGATCCAGGCCATCGACAACCTGATGGCCGGCGATCCCCGTGAGCCGCAGCACGTGCTGCTCGAGCCGGAGCTGGTGGTCCGCGGATCCAGCCTCCCCGGGCCCCGCACGTCCGCTGTGCCAACCTCCTGAAGGGACACAAGATGAGGCACGGAACCAGAATGCTCGCGGCGGTCGGCGCCGCGGCACTCGTGGTGACCGCAGTGATCTCCGCCCCGGCCGCTCCGGCGGCCACCCCGCCCGCCGACCCGTTCGTGGTCGGCGTCGAGAACCTCCCCAACGGCCGCGGCGTCGGCGCCATGGACCTGACGTCGTACGGCAACCTCGACTGGGTCCATGTGACAGGTTCAGGGATCGACCGGAAGGCCGGCGTACCGCAGGCGCTCACCGTCGACGACCTGAACCCGGCGGGCGGCCGGACGACGCTCGACGACAGCCCGATCTCGTTCGGGTGGTCGGACGGCGCCTCGCCGGCGACCGGCGTCACCACGGGTGGCGTTTTCAACTACGACACGACGACGGTGGGCGACACGACGGCCCACGACGCCGGGTACCGGCTCACGGTCCCGGCCGCAGACTCGCCACGACGCCTGGTGTTCGTGGGTGGGATCTGGCAGGCCCGTGGATCGGTGACCGTGACCGCTACCGACGGCAGCAGTGCGTACACCACGCAGATCAACGCGGGCGGCACCGCCGCGGCGAAGCGCTACACCGTGACGATCCGGCCGGGGCAGGGCGTTGTCGTGACCGGCCGCTTCGCGAGCAAACTCAATGCCGCCGGCAATCTGTCGTTGTCGGCCGCGGCGCTCTCGTCGCTTCGTACCGGGTTCTCGGCGACCGCTGCGCCGGTGTCGATGAACCTGACGGCCGAGGGGGTCAGCGACTGGATGCACCTCGACGGATCGACGGTGAACCGCCGGGCCGGTACGCCGGTGCTCGCGGTCGCGAATCGGCAGCCCGGGGGAGCGATCGGCTCGCAGAGCGACAACCCGGTGAGCTATGCGTGGACCGACGGTACGCCGACCCCGTCCGAGCCCGGCACGCGTCACGGCGGCATCTTCTTCGCCGACGGCGCGAACACGGGCGTGGATCTCATCGATCCGTACGGCTACGACCTCACCGTCCCGGCCGCAGCGGAACGGCGTACCCTGCACTTCGTCTCCGGCGTCTGGCGCGCCGCGGCGAAGATCTCGGTCTACCTCGACGGTGCGTCGACGCCGACCTACGTGAGCACCGACCTGGTCAGCACCGACCCGTCGGTCACCCGAGTGTTCGAGCTGAACCTCGAGGCGGGGCAGTCGGCCCGCGTCACTGCGCAGTTGACCCGCAAGACGCATGCCTCCGGCAACGTCACGCTCGCAGGTGTGACGCTGGCGTCGGCCGGTAGCTATCGAGCTCTGGTGCAGAACACGCTCGACCAGGCCGCGGCGGCCGACGTGTACGCGGCGAGCGAGTCCGCGCAACGGCAGCTGGACAACGAGATCGCGGCGGCGACCGCGACCCTCGCGGACGGCGGCGCGGAAGCGGACGACCTGCGGCTCGCGTACGACTTCCTCAAGGCGGCGTTCGACGAGGCGGTCTCGTCCGCGGCGAACGCGCAGTACACCTACGTGACCAACCCGGGGCTCACCTCCTCGTTCGGTTGGGAAGGCGACCTGAACGCGCCGATCGCCTTCATCGACGGCAGCTATCGGCTGCGCAGCCGCGGCGACGCGATGATCACCTTCGGGGTGCCGAACATCCCGGGCAAGATCAAATGGTCCAACGCCGAGGGATACCTGCCTGCGTTCGTCAGCGAGTACGCCAAGGACGGTCTCGGGATCAAGGTCGAGAACTTCGCCGACCTCGCCGTTGTCAACGGCAACCGCTTCGAGATCGCGTACTCGCGGACGACCGTCACCAACACCACGTCGGCGCCGGCTCGCCTGCCGCGGGTGTCGAGCCTGCTGACGCCGTTGAACGATGCCGCTGAAACGGTCGGCGCCGGGCAGACAGTCGTCCGCGACTACGCCGTGGCAGCAGATCGGTTCGGCGGCACGTACGACTGGCCGACGACTGAGCAGGTGCAGACCCTTGGCGGCTTCGACGAGCACTACCGTCACATGCGGCAGTACTGGAACAACCGGCTGTCGGCGATCGCGGACATCACGGACCTGCCCGACCGGCGGCTGATCAACGCCTACAAGGCCGGCTACATCTACACGCTGATCATCCGCGACGACATCAACGGCGCCAAGGAGCTGCACGTCGGCGAGAACGGGTACGACGAGATGTTCGACCACGACACGATCGGCATCGTGTCGACGCTGCTGACGGTCGGCGACTTCACCTACGCGCGGGACTACCTGTCGACGCTGCCGGCGCAGCTGCAGTACGACGACGCGAAGTGGAAGTACAGCTGGCCGTACGCGCTCTACCTGCAGCGCACCGGCGACAAGGACTTCATCCGCAGCCGGTTCGAGACGATCAAGAAGAACACGCACACGATCGAGACCGACCGGATCGACGGCGGCACGGGCATCATCAAGCAGACCGACGCGATCGACTCCCACGGGTACTGGACGATCGACAACTGGTCGGCGCTGACTGGGCTCACGACGTACCGCTATCTCGCCACGGCACTCGGCGAGACCGCGGAGGCCGCGTGGGCGAAAGCCGAGTACGACGACCTG
The DNA here is from genome assembly GCF_040610875.1 of Kribbella sp. NPDC003505. Taxonomy (NCBI): domain Bacteria; kingdom Bacillati; phylum Actinomycetota; class Actinomycetes; order Propionibacteriales; family Kribbellaceae; genus Kribbella; species Kribbella sp. NPDC003505. Next base: position 526,545 of record NZ_JBEXNA010000003.1, read on the forward strand.
CTGAAGGTGGCGACCGCGCGCATCGAGCAGACCATGAAGCAGTACGACCTGGACTATCTCCCGATCTCGATGGTCGAGCCGAACGAGACCGGGCCGCGCAAGGACCCGCGGGACGCGAACTGGGCCTCGATGTTCCTGTTCGGGCGCTGGGCGTGGGACGGGTACCTGTTCGGCGCCGACCAGCACGGGACGATGTTCGACAAGATCGACGACACGTACACGCACGGGTTCGAGCGCCGCAAGGACGTCTCGGACACCATCTACAACTTCGGCGGGTACCCGCACGGGTACTTCTCGAGCGCGTACAACGCCGGGTACGGGAGCGCGGCGCTGCGGGGTGAGCAGTACCGCGACCTCGGGATCAAGTCGTACCAGTACATGATCGACAAGACGATGAGCGGGCCGTTCGGCTGGTGGGAAGGCGTCGACTACCCGAGCGCCGACTCGCCGTGGACCATCGACCACGCCCGGGGCGGCGGCGGTTCGAACCAGCACATGTGGGGTCAGTCCACCGCGACCAAGGTGCTGTTCGACTCGCTGATCGCGGAGAAGTCGGACGGGACCGTGATCATCGGCCGCGGTGTGCCGAACGAGTGGATCCGCAACCGGCAGCAGATCGCGCTGGACAGCTACCCGGTCACCGGAGGCCGCATCGGCTACCAGCTCACCACGTCAGGCAGGACGGTGACGCTCCGGCTCAGCGGTAACACCGCGAAGCCGACCGGTTACAGCATCGAACTCCCGGTGCTGCGCGACAACATCGCCCAGGTCTCGACCAAGGGCGCCGTCGTCGACCAGGTCACCGGCACCGTCCGCCTTCCCCGCGGCACCACCCAGGCGACCGTGGTGCTGCGCCGCGCCCCGTAGGTCGGCGAAACGGCCCCGGCTGGCGCATACTGGGGCCAAATGGAGACAACACGAGCGACGCGCCGCCTGGCCACAAGTCCCTTCAAGCAACCGGTGCCCGCACCGATCAAGACGTTCGAGATCGGTGGCCGGGTTTCCCACGACAAAGAGGGCATCGGCCGGATCACCGCGGTCGAGGGCGCCGAAGCGGTGGTGGTGGACCTCGGGAAGGGCCGTCTCCTCCGGGTCATGGCGCCCTTCCACAAGCTTCACACGCTCTGACCGGGTCCCGAGGCGATCATCCGCTCGGCCGGACGACCTCCACCAGAGGCCGTCCGGCCGGGGCGCGGATCCGCACGCGTCACGGCTGCCGGAAGCTGAGCTCGACGCGGGTCCCGGCGGGATCACCTGGATGGCGAAGCCACAGCACGCCGTCCTCGTACTTCGACTGACTGACGCCCTGCACCGCCGTCGGCTCGGACGGCACGCGAAGCGCCGTCGTGACCTGTACGCCGCGCGGCGCCTCGCAGCTGAACCTGATCGTGGTCGTGTCCCGCTGCCAGTCCACGACACGGCCCGCGGAGGCGAGGAGCGTCTCGTCGTCGTACGTGAGGTCGCGCAGCCAGGCCAGCTGTCCCGGCCCGAGCTCCCGGCGCCGGACGATCGGCAACTGCGGGTCGAGCAGGTCGAGATAGGTGCCCTCGACAACCTGTGAGCCGCCCGCCTCCTCCAGCACGGCGCCGATCAGGTACGGACCGCGCTGCACCGACAGCCAGTTGCTCGACTTCCAGGTGTGCCCGCCCGCTTCGGCCAGCTCGCGGATCGCCGACACCAGCTCGGCCGCGCGCTCCGGCGACTCGGTGAACTCGGCCGGCCGGGAAGCGATGAACCGCACCCGCCCCTGACCGCTCGCCTGGACGCCGTCACGCGAGCGGTCCGCGCCGAGCGCCTCGGCCAGGTGGTCGGCGCAGGTGTCGTACCGCCCGGTCCACCACGAGCGGATCTCGTGGTACGGGTCCGCGCCGTCCCCGATGTACAGCAGGCTGCCGCCACGGCTGACCCACCCGGCCAGCGCGTAGTGGATGCCTGGCGCCAACGGCTTCTGGAACTCGTAGCTCAGAACGAGTACGTCGATGTCGTCCAGCGCGTCCGGAGCGTCGATGACGTTCTCCAACTGGACCGGGCAGACCCGCTGCCCCTCGAACAGCGCAGGCAGCGCCAGTCCGTAGAAGTCGGAGAAGTGCAACTGCTCACGGCCCTCCAGCGCCAACGCGTCCTGCAAACCGTCGTAATGGCCGCTCTCACCACCGGGCGCCCAGCGCTGGAACATCGCGGTGTCGGACAGCGCGATCCCGATCCGCGGACCCTCCTGGGACCAGCGCACGTCGGGCTGGTCGAGATCGCGCAGGCTGTTCATCGCGATCAGGTAGCTGGTCGCCGTGTCCGGCGGGATGAGCTCGCGCTCGGCGGATCCCTCCCGCAGGTACGGGCGGTTGAAGATCCGGTGCGGCCACGGCGCCACCTCGTACCGCGCGACGCCGGGGTGCAGCAGCGACGCGACCAGCGTGCGCCGGTAGTTGGCGAGGTAGTCCTCCCAGGTGCGGTCCGGGTGGTCCTCGATCGGGTCGTGCAGGAACCACATCCGCCGGTCCGTGCCGCGGGTCAGGTCCTGCGCGATGCCGTACTCCAGGTACGCCGTCTCGAACGTGCGCTCGGCGACCTTTCCGGCGTACACGTTCGGCGTCCGGGACGTGCCGGTCCAGACCTGCGCGATCGCGCCGTCGATCGACGGCAAGGTCCGCAGCCGTGATTCGGGGCTGATGATCTGCCACTGCGTGTAGTTCAGCAAGCTGTGTGTGGGGACGTAGAAGCGCACCTCGCGCCCCTGCGCGAGCGCCTCGTCGCGGAGCACGGACGTGACGCGGTCCAGGCTGCGGGAGAGCAGGTGCTGCTTGAGCTGCCCGGAGCGGAAGTGCGCCTCGGGTGTGCTGTGCGGCGCCTGCCACGGCTCCTTGAAGAACGCCTGCCATTCGCGCTTGAACGACTCCGAGTAGCCGGCCCGCGCCCAGAACTCCGGCTCCTCGAGGTGGATGCCCTCGACACCGAGCTCGATGATCGGGCGGAGCTTCTGCACCAGGTACTCGGTGAAGGCGAAGGTCGGCACCATGTACGGGATGTCGGTGCTCTCGCCGTGCAGGATCGGCGAGCCGTCGCCCGCGGTCTGCGCGTCCGCCCAGTGGCCGGAGCCGTCCCAGCGGCCGTCCAGGTAGTCCTGGTACGTGCCCCAGGAGATCCCTGTCATCAGGTGGATCCGGTACCCGGCGGCGCGCCACCGCGCGATCCGCTCCGGCGTGCTGTCGTTCAGGCCGTAGACCATCACGAAGTCGGTGCGGAGGTCGATCGATTCGTCGTACGGCGCCTGCTCCTGGAAGCCGGTCGCCTCGCCGTGCTTGTCGGTGCTGTCGGTCATGCGCTCTTCCGTTTCCTCGACGTCCGACCACCCTTTCCCGCCGGAGCGGCCGGGCGCCAGGGCCCTGTCAGGAACTGGACAGCGCGCTAACCGAGCAGGTCTGCCTCCCGGAGTTGGCGCCAGATCTCGGACTGGTCCACCACCTCGACGCCGAGCTTGTCCGCCTTCGTGAGCTTGGCGGCGCCGACGTCGGCACCGGTGATCAGGTAGTCGGTGCTCGCCGAGACGGAGGAGGCGATCGTCGCGCCCGCCTTCTCGCAGAGCCGCTGGAAGGCGGGCCGGGCCACCTTCTCGCCGGAGCGTGGGTCGCTGATCGCGCCGGTGACGACGACGGTCTTGCCGGCCAGCGGCGCGCCGGCCGCGACGACCGGCGGCAGGTCCTCCTCGCGGACGTCGAGCGACACGCCGGCGGCGCGCAGCCGCTCGAGCTCGGGGCGCAGCCGGGTGAGGTGCTCGATCAGCGAGGCGGCGACCTTCGGGCCGATGTCGTCCACGGCGACCAATCCGTCGACGCCGGCGTCGGCGACCTCCTCGAGCGAGCCGAACCCGGCCCGGCACAACCTGGCCGCGGTGCCCTCGGACGCCATCGGGATCGCGAGACCGATCAGCGCCCGGCGCAGGCCGACCTGCCGGCTGGTGTCGATCGACTCGATCATCCGGGCCGCCGAGATCTCGCCGATCCGGTCGAACTCCAGCAGTCCCTCGGCGGTCAGCCGGTAGAAGTCCGACGGGTTCTCCAGGATGCCGGCCTCGGCCAGCCGCTCGATCCAGACGCCGCCGATCGCGTCGATGTCGGCGGCCGCGCGGGACGCCCAGTGGATCAGCCGCCGCACGGTCTGTGCCGGGCAGGAGACGTTGGTGCAGAACAGCTCGCGACTGTTGCCCTGCTCGGTCAGCGGCTGGTCGCACGACGGGCAGGTGCTGGGCGGCACGATGTCGCGCTCCTGCCCGGTGCGCTTCGACGCGTCGAGCACGCCGGCCACGAACGGGATCACGTCACCGGCCCGGCGGACCAGCACCGTGTCGCCGATCTTGATGTCGCGGGCGCGGATCACCTCCTGGTTCGCCAGGGTCGCGCGGGTGACCGTCGTACCGCCGACGAAGACCGGCTCGAGCCAGGCGACCGGCGCGATCTTGCCGGTCTTGCCGACGTCCCAGACCACGTCGGCGAGCAGCGTGGTCTTCTCCTCGGCGGCGAACTTGAACGCCAGCGCGCCGCGGGGCGAGCTCGAGCGGGTGCCGGCGGCGGCGAAGGCGTCCCGGTCGGCGAGCCGCAGCACAGCGCCGTCGAGGTCGTAATCGAGCTCGTTGCGCTGCTCCTCGATCGTGGTGATCACCGCCTGCGCCGCCGCGGCGTCGTCGCAGTGGCGCATGTCGGCCACCGTGAACCCCATCGTCTGCAGCGCACGCTCGAGGTCGGCCTCGGCCTGGTCGCTGAGCAGGTCGAACGCCAGGAACTGCAGCCGCCGCTCCGCGACGGTGGCCGGATCCTTCGCGCGCAACGTCCCGGCCGCAGCGTTCCGCGGGTTGATCAGCGGCTTGTCCGGATGTGCGGCGTTGTAGGCGGCGAAGGTGGAGCGCAACATGACCGCTTCACCGCGGACCTCGGTCCGGTCCGGCACGTCGAGGCGGTCCGGGACGCCGTCGGCGAGCGCGCGCACGAGCGGGGTCACGTCGTCGCCGGTGGTGCCGTCACCTCGCGTGACCGCGCGGGCGAGGCGCCCGTTCTCGTACACCAAAGCCAGGGACAGGCCGTCCAGCTTCGGCATCACGACCACCGGCTGGCCGGGGAAGCGGGCGAAGAACGCCTCGACCTGCTCGGGACGGGTCGCCTTCTCCAGCGACAGCATCGGTCGCGAATGCCGGACCGGCGCGTGCAGCACCGCGGGCGCGCCGACCTGGTCCAGCGGATTCGGGTCGGGGGTCAGCTCCGGGTTGGCCTGGACGAGCGCCCGCAGCTCGTCCTCGATCGCATCGTACTCCGCGTCGGCGACCGTCGGCGTCCCCTGGTAGTAGGCGTCCCGCAGCACGACGATGCGCTCGGCGAGTTCCTGAATCCGCTCCCCAATATCCACGCCAGGACCCTACCCGGGGCGTCGGACAATCCGTGCGATCTCCTGGACCGTGGTGCGAGAACGGCGACGGCTACTCGATGACCGCGCTGCCCTCGGTCAGGTGGGTCTCCTCGCGTTTGCGGGGCAGCATCAGCGCCGGGATCAGGGTCAGCAGGACCAGCACCCACGCCACCCAGAACGTGCTCGAGAACGCGGCCGCCGCGTCGGCGAGGCCGCGGGCGAGCGCAGCCGGATCCAGGTGCAGCGCGGCGATGATCACCGGGCGGGTGTTGGCCAGGATGGCGGCCTCGGTCTCGCGGAGCCCGTCGCCCAGCCCGGGGATCTGGTCCGTCCCGGGAATGATCGGCGAGTCGTTGAGGTGGTTGGTGAGGATGACCGACATCGTCGCGACACCAACCGAGGACGCGATCTGCTGGGTGATGTTGAGCAGCGTCGAGCCGCGCGCGACCTGGGGCCCGGCGAGCGTCCGCAGCGCCGAGGTGAACAGCGGCATCATCGTGCCGCCCATCCCGAAGCCCATCACGACCAGCATCACGATGATGATGCCGTACGGCGTCGTCGCGGTGAGCTGGGTCAGCCCGAACATGCCGATCACGATCAGGGCGAGCCCGAAGGGCACGATCCGGCCCACCGGCACCTTGTCGACCAGCCGTCCCGCGATCGGCATCGTCACCATCGCGCCGAGCCCCTGCGGCGCGACCAGCAGGCCGGCCTGCAGCGTCGACTCGCCGCGGATCTGCTGGAAGTACGTCGGCACCAGCAGAAGCCCGCCGAAGAAGGCGGCCGCGAACAGGAACATCGTCACGATCGACACCGTCAGGTTGCGGTTCTTGAACAGCCTCAGGTCGAGCAGCGGATGTTCGGGCCGGAACGAGTGCCACACGAACGCCCCCATCAGCAGCAGCCCGACCAGGATCGAGACCCAGACCCGCGGCGCACCGAAGTCACCGTTCTCGGCGGGCAGCGACGAGACGCCGAACAAGAACAACGCCAGCCCCGGCGACATCAGCAGGACGCCCACGACGTCGAGGGTCTCGGAGCGGTGCGGCGTGTCCCGCTGCAGCGCGAACCACGCGTAGACGAGCGCGATCACGCCGAGCGGGACGTTGATCAGGAAGATCCAGTGCCAGCTCGCCACCTGGATCAGCCAGCCGCCGAGGATCGGGCCGAGGATCGGGCCGAGCAGCATCGGGACGCCGAGGATGGCCATCAGCCGGCCCATCCGGTGCGGCCCGGCGGCCCGCGTCATGATCGTCATGCCGAGCGGCATCAGCATGCCGCCGCCGAGACCCTGCAGCACCCGGAAGCCGATCAGCATGTTGATGCTGGTCGCGGTGGCGCAGAGCGCGGAACCGAGGGTGAACAGGAGGATCGCCATCATGTACAGCCGCTTGGTGCCGAACCGGTCGGCGGCCCAGCCGGTCAACGGGATCACCGTCGCCAGCGCGAGCGTGTACGCCGTGACGGTCCAGGCGACCGTCGAGTAGGCGACCGGACTCTCGGGTGTGCCGAACTCGTCCTGGAACGTCGGCAGCGCGACGTTGACCACGGTGATGTCGAGGATCGACATGATCGCGCCGAGCACGACCACGCCGGCCACCTTCAGGACCGCGGCGTCGATGTTGTCGGGATACTCGGAACGGGTCGCTGGTTCGCTCACGGTCTGGCCCCCCTCGCACGATGCGCTCTGTGCAGACACTACGCCCCTCCACCCGCCCGGTGGCCAGACCTTTTCGCCCGACTACCCAGGGTGACGCGGCGGCCAGCGGCCAGTCTTGGTGCACCGCCCGGCGCTTCTACCGGATCATGACCGTTCCGTCGGCGGGTGCTGTTCGAACGAGGTCTTGATGTCGGCGAGGGCCTGTTCGAGTTCGCGGTCGACGTCCGCGGCGGCGGTGGTGTCCAGTTGGACGGTGAGTTTCGACGTACCGTCGGCGACGAAGTCCACGGCCAGTTCGCCGCGGTAGGCGTGCGGCCCCTCGATCTGCCAGCGGAGGATGCGGTCCTCGTCGAGGACGTCGATCCAGCCGTCGCGGTGACCGTCGCCGGCGGTGACGTCGACCTCTTCGTGCACTGCCTGGTGCGGCCGGCGCGCTTCGGGGCCCTGCGCCTCGACAGGCGTCGCCTCGGTACGCCGCAGCGAGGTCAGCCACGGCAGGTAGTCGGGGAGATGCTCCAGGTCGGACAGCCGGTCGAACAGGATGTTCGGCGCGACGTCGACGGTGGTCCAGGCTTGGTGGCTAGTCATGGGACTGCTCCTTGCGGAGACGGAGTTCGGGGAGGACCTCGGTGCGGTAGAGATTCATCATGTCGACGCTGTGCGGGCCCATGTTCGCGACGTACACCTCGTCGAACCCGGCGTCGAGGTACGGCGTGAACGCCTCGACGTGGGTCTCGGCCTTCGGCCCGCAGGCGACCGACTGCGCGGTGGACTCCTTCGTGACCAGCTCACTGGCCTGCTCGAAGTGCCGTGGGGAGGGGAGAACCTGGGCGAGCTCGCCGGGAAGACCGGAGTTGCGCCAGATCCGGTGCGCCTGCTCGACGCCCTCGTCCTCGGTCGGCGCGTAACTCACCTTGAATCCGGCCTGGGCCGGCTTGTCGAGACCGCCGTGGTCGCGGAACCGCCGGAGCAGGTCCCGGTCGGGCGACGTCGTGATGTACCCGTCCGCGATCCGCGCCGCGACATCGGTTGCCTCCGGCCCGAATCCGGACATGTAGATCGGCAGCGGGTCCGGTGGCCGGGTGTAGATCCGCGCGGTGTCGACGGTGTAGTGCTTGCCGTGGTGGTTGACGAACCCGTCCTCGGTCCACAGCCGGCGCATGATCTCGACCGCTTCCTCGAGCATCTCCAGGCGCACGTCGAGGGTCGGCCAGGCCGACCCGAGGATGTGCTCGTTGAGCGCCTCGCCGGTCCCGACGCCGAGCGTGAACCGCCCGTTCAGCAGGACCGCGCTGGTCGCCGCCGCCTGGGCGATCACGGCCGGGTGGATCCGCACGGTCGGACAGGTGACCGCGGTCGTCACCGGCAGCTCGCACACCCGGGAGACCGCGCCGATCGTCGACCAGACGAAGGCGCTCTCGCCCTGCTCGTCGTTCCACGGATGGAAGTGGTCACTGATCCACAAGGCGTCGAACCCGGCCTCCTCGGCCATCCGTGCCTGCTCGATCAGCTCCGCCGGCGTGTACTCCTCGCTGGACAGGAAATATCCGATCTTCACGCGCACCTCCGCGTCGTCGCTTACCTTTCGGGTGCCCGATGCGGCGTTCTCCAATCAGATCGGTTACCGCCGGCCCCGGGCGAAGTACAGGGTCGCCGCGGTGACCCCGGCCGCTGCCGCGCCGATCAGGCCGCGATGCCTCGACGCCCACATCTGGTAGCTGCGCGTCGACGAGCGCTCGTCGAAGGCTCCGTGGGCGCCGTAGTCGCGACTGCGGTCGTCGGCCGGACCCCACAGGTTGGCGGCCTGTTCGTTGGGCATGTTCGTCTGTTGGGACTTGTAGCCGGTCCGCCCGAGGTAGTGGTCCAGCAGGCCCGGCGCGAACTTGTTGGCGATCAAGGTCGCGGCGGTCGGCGCGCCGACCCAGTACTCGCGCCGGCGCGGATGGTCGGCGGCGTACACGATCGCGTCCGCGGCCACCTCGGGCTGGAAGATCGGCGGCACCGGCTGCGGGTGTTTCGGCAGTCTGGACAGCACCCAGCTGAACTGCGGCGTGTTGACGGCCGGCAGTTGGACCATGGTCACGCGCACCCGGGACTTGTCGTGCAGCAGTTCGCAGCGCAGCGAATCGTGGAAGCCCTGGATCGCGTGCTTCGCCCCGCAGTACACCGACTGCAGCGGGATCCCGCGGTAGGCCAGTGCCGAGCCGATCTGCACGATCGTGCCGTGGTCGCGCGGTTTCATCCGCGTGAGCGCCGCCCTGGTCCCGTAGACGTACCCGAGGTAGGTGACCTCGGTGGCGCGCTTGAACTCGCCCGGCTCGATCTCCAGGAACGGCGCGAACACCGAGGTGAAGGCAACGTTCACCCAGACGTCGATCGGGCCGAGTTCCTTCTCGACCTGATCCGCGGCGGCCTCGACCCGGGCGGCGTCGGAGACGTCCACCGCGATCGGCAGCGGCGTTCCGCCGGCCTCGGTCACGTCCCGCGCCGCGGCCTGCAGGCCGGTCTCCCCGCGGGCCAGGAGCGCGACCTTGGCGCCGCGCCGGGCGAACGCGATTGCGGTCGCCCGGCCGACGCCGGCGCTGGCTCCCGTCACCACAACAACCTGTCCCATCGATGACTCCTCAGTTGGTTGCCCGGGGCCAGAACCCGATCCGTACCCAGGCATGGTTGAACGTGCGGGGCAACTCACCGCCGAGCTTCGCGCGGGTGGTGGGGTCGACGTCGAGGTCGTAGCGATCGGCGATGTGGCTGACGGCGGCGCTCGCGGTGAGCAGGACGACGTTGCGCCCGGGACACTCGGCCGGACCTTCGCTGAACGGGATGATCGGCCACGCGCCGTCGGTGCGGCCGTCCAGCCAGGCGCTGGGCTCGAAGCGATTCGCGAAGTCGAGTGCGTCGTCGTCGCGGTGGAACACCGAGCTCACGATCACGAACTCGGTGCCGGCCGGCGCGGATCGTCCCCGCCACTCGGTGTCTGCCGACGACTGGCGCAGCACGACCAAGGTGGTCGGCCAGAGCCGGAGGGATTCCTGCAGCGCCGCTCCGGCCTCGGCCAGCAGCGGTGAAGCCTCCGGGTGGCGGGCCTCGGAGACGATCGTCCGGAGAGCCGACGGATGAGTGCCGAGAACGGCGAGCAACCGCCACAGCGCGATGCCGGCGGCGTCGAACGCGAACAGCCAGTGCGGCACCTGGCCCGCAGGATCCAGCGCTCCGGGCCGGTGGTCGAGCCCTTCGACGAGGCTGCCTGGTTCCGACTTGTCGACGTACTGCGACAGCGAGGCGAGGAACCGCGAGCGCTGCTCGTCGTGGCTCGGACCGAACCGGGCCCAGTTGGCGTCGGCGCGGAGCTGGTCGAGGTGCGCGGTGAGCTCCACGTCGTCGCGGGCGCCGTCGCCGAGCACGATCCGGCATACGATCCGCGACCAGACCGCACGAAACTCGTTCCAGCCGAGGGTCGCGTGCAGGTCGGACAGCTCCTCACGGACCACCTCGACGAACCGATGGCCGTGGCGGTGCACAGGGCTGTGGCTGTCGAGCGCCTGTTCGTTCAGCTCCCGGCGCGCGGCGCGGAGCGGGGGATCGGTCACCAGGACCGCATGCGGCTGGAAATGCTTCAGCGCGTCGACCTTCTCGTCGGTCGCGGCGGCGAACGGATCGGGTGTCTGCGCGAGCAGTCGATGGACGTCGTCCGCGGCGAGAACGAGCGCGAGCGTACGGCCGGGGATGCGGAACAGCACGGGCCCGTCACCGTACGTACGACGCAGGCGGCGGACACAGCGCAGCGCCCGGTCGTCGGCGTGCAGCCTCTCGGCGAGCGCCCCCAGACCGGGTCGGCGCAGGATCGCCCCTTGGGCCACGACGGGTCCCAGGACGTCGCGCAGGATTCGGCCGCTGTCCGGCGCGGAGGCGGTCGGCAGGAGTGTCGGCATGGGTGTCCGGTGTCCGCCGGTCCGCGGCCGAAACGGTCAGGTTTGCGCCCGGAACGCGCGGGCACCGAAAGGTCGCACGGGGATTTCAACTGCCGGGCGTGCCCGGTGTCGGAAAGGGAAGGGCCATGGAGTTTGTTCTGTGGATCATCGCTGTGATCCTCGTCGTGTCCGGAATCGTGTCGCTGTTCCGCGGTCAGATGTTGTGGGGCGCGGCGCTCATCGTCATCGGCCTGCTGGTCGGCCCGGGTGGCGTCAGCCTGTTCACCTGACCGAAGTCGGCGCGGCGTCACCCCCACGGAGTTTCGCCGTGGGGGTGACGCGGCTGCCGTTCAGGCGTGCCCGCCGTCGAGCAGTTCATGAATCTGCTCGAGGGCTCGCTGGATCTCGGGGTGGTTGTACTGCGCGGCGCGCGACTCGGCGCTGATCACGCCGCAGCGGTGCACCCGCCGGAAGTCGCCGTACGGGAACTCGTAGTGTCCCTTGGTCTCCTCGTCCATCTCGGTGTCGATCCCGAGGAACCACAGCCCGTAGTCCTGCCAGCCGTGCTTGTCCAGGTACGCGTTCTGCTCGGCAGCGGTCGGGGCGTGCTCACTCCAGTCGTCCCGCTCGTCCTTGGCCGTCTGCCCCTTCCGTACCAGCGACTTCGCGTGTTCGAAGGCCTTCTCGTTCAGCTTCACAGTCATGACCCGCCGGTGCCCGATCGGGCGGCATGCACGCCTGTCGATCGTGGTCAGCGGGTGCGGAAGTCGATGCGGCGGGCCACGACGTGGTCCGCGATCTCGTTCAAAGTCGTGTCGTGGGCGAACGCGTGGGCGCGCAGCATGGCGAGTGCGTCGTCGGGGGACACCCGCAGTTGCACCGACACCATGCCGGTGGCCTGATAGACGATCGACCTGCTCGACCAGATGTCGTCCGTGCCGGGGGCGGACGCCTCCCGCAGTACGGCGGTTCCGATGACGTCGGCCAGGAACTGTACGACCTCGTCCGGCTCGGTGAGTTCGTCGTACGCGTAGACGGCGTAGACACCGAACGGACGGCTCGCCGCCCGCATCGGGAAGCAGTGCAGGGTGACTTCGCCCGCCGACTCGAGGGCCGAGCGGGTGAACTCCGGCCACAAGGTGCTGACGGCATCGTCCAGGTCCGTCACGATCGCCTCGTCCTGCCGGTACGCCTCCCGGCACGGTCCCTCGCCGAGGATGTCCTGCAGGCTCTCGAGCTCGGCCGCCACCTCGTCGGTCGCGGCCAGCGTCAGCCGGGCTTCGGTGTCGTCACTGTTCACACTGATCGAGCCGCCCTGGCCGCCGACGAGCCGCCGGCTCGCGTCGCACAGGCGGGTGGCGAACTGCTCGCGGCGATCAGTGGCAGCCAGCAACCTGCCGAGTCGTCCGAGCACCGCCGCGCGATCCACTGCGTCTCCGTGGGTTCAGTTGGGCTTCTCCGGTCCCTTGTGCCTGACGTACGCCGGCAGCGCGAGCCACAGCGCCAGGAACACCACCAGCACACCGCCGACCATAGCGCCCGCAGCAGGTCGGGGGAGTACGACGTCCAGCGCGATCAGGACGCCGCCGGACATCGAGGCGAGCAGGAGCGTCATGCCGCCGCGCGCCAGCCGGTCGGTGACAGTGACCAGACGATCACGCAGACCTCGCCCGTACAGCACCCGGTGGAGTGCGACCGGAGCGAGGAAGAACGCCGCCGCCAGCGCGCACGCGACCAGGGTGCCCGCATACACCGCGTGCGTGAAGGCGTCCGCCGAGTGAAACTGATTCTGGAACGCAATCCCCAGTAAGAAGGCGAACAGGATCTGCGTCCCGGTCTGAGCGAGCCGCAACTCCTGCAGCAGCTCGTTCCAGTGCCGATCGAGGCGCTCACCAGAACTCTCGTCGTCCCGCACGTACGTCACGAGCCAGCCGGTACCCAGCGGAACCGGCCACCACACGGGAAACACCGCAACTACAGCAGGTGCGGCGGGGTACCGGGTCGGTTGACGTCGAGGGAGGTTCGTCGTGCGGATCGGGTTCAAGTTGATTGCGGAGGCGTACTCGCCGGGTGACATCGTCGGCCAGGCGGTGGCCGCGGAGGAGGCCGGTTTCGACTTCGTGGAGGTGAGTGACCACTTCCATCCGTGGGTGAGCGAACACGAGCATTCGGGCTTCGCGTTCTCGATGCTCGCCGCGATCGCCGTGCGGACCTCCGCGATCGAACTGGCGACCGGTGTCACCTGTCCGTTCCTGCGCTACCACCCGGCGATCGTGGCGCAAGCCGCCGCGACCACCGCGCTGCTGTCGGACGGCAGGTTCACGCTCGGCCTGGGCGCGGGCGAGCGGCTCAACGAGCACGTCGTCGGCCGCGGCTGGCCCGCGGTCGCGACCCGGCACGAGATGCTGCGCGAGTCGCTCGAGATCATCCGCCTGCTGTGGAGCGGCGGCTACCACTCCTACGACGGCAAGCACCTGCGCCTGGAGGACGCCCGGGTCTTCGACCTGCCCGCCGAACCTCCCCGGATCGCGGTCGCCGCGGGCGGATCCGACGCCGCGGAACTCGCCGCGCGGTACGGCGACGCACTGTTCGCCACGGAGCCGAGCGCGGACCTCGTCACGGCGTACCGGCAGGCAGGCGGCGACGGACCACGGTACGCCGAGGTCCCGCTGGCCTGGGCCGACTCCGTGGAGGCGGCGGCGGAGTCGGCACGGCGGCTGTTCCGGTTCGGTGTGACCGGCTGGAAGGTGCAGGCGGAGCTCCCGAACCCGGTCAACTTCGACGCGGCGACCGAACTGGTGACGGCCGCACACATGGCCGAACAGTTCGGGTGCGGTCCGGACGTCAAGCGGCACGTAGAGGTCGCGAGTCAGTTCGCCGATGCCGGTTTCGACCGGTTGGCGCTGATCAACGCCGGGCCGGACATGGAGGGCTTCTTCGACTTCGCCCGGACCGATCTACTGCCGGTCCTGCGGGAGCTCTGACCTCAGGTGCGTGGCAGCCGGCGGCTGTCGACGAGTTGCCGGGCGACCTCGCGGAGCTTGGTGTTGGTGTCTTGGGAGTAGCGCCTGAGGACCTGGAAGGCCTCGTCGCCGGTCAGGTTGTAGCGCTCCATCAGGATGCCCATCGCCTGGCCGACCAGCTTGCGGGCGTCGACGGCGACCGACAGGTTCTCCTCGCGCCGGGCGGTCGCGACGGCCACCGCCGCATGGCGGGCCAGGATGGAGGCGATCGCCTCCTCGTCCGCCCCGAACGCGCTCGTCTGCTTGCTGTACAGGCCCAGGACGCCGACCGTGCTCCCGCCGGCCCAGAGCGGTACGTCGAGCACGCTGTGGACACCGAGTTCGCGGACCTTCGCGGACCACTCGGGCCAGCGGAGCTCCTGCACCGTGTCCGGAACCCGAATCGTCGACCGGTCGCGCATGCACTGCACGAGCGCGCCCTCCGCGCCCGCCAGCTGGAAGTTGTAGATGTCGGCGACCACCGGATCAGTGACTGCCGGCACTTCCGGCCGGCCGTCGGCAGTGCGCAGCGCCACGCCAGCGTAGTCGCAGTGCAGGGCGTGCAGAGCGAAGTCGACGACAGCCTGGACGGTCTCCTCCACGCCCTCCGCCTTGTGCATCTCCATCGCCAGTTGCGCGAAGGTTGCCGCGGTCGGGGTTGCGTCACCGGCATTGGTCCCGCTGATCTCGTCCACCTGTTCATGATGCATCGCCGCTGTCCGCGACCACGGCAGGTGAGCACCTGAGCTCATCGGGCGTCCCCGCCGGTCAGGGCGTCGCGGAGCCTGTCGATCATCCCGGTGCCCGGAGCCAGGACGAGGTCCTGCGGTGGGGTGTCCGGGGCGGACGGATGCGGCCGGGTGGGCGCCGCCGCGTTGATGCGAGCAACGAGTTCGCCGAGCTCCCGCAGCTCGTCGGCCTCGCACGCGTCCTGCACGCGGGGGAGCAGCTCGCGTTCCTCCTGCGCGACGTGGTCCAGGACGTCGACGTACAGCCTTCCGATCAGTTCGTCGAACAGGCGATCGGCCGGGTCCACGCCTTCCAGGTCCTTGAGGATCCGCTCGATGTCGGCGTGCTCCTCGATCCCGCGGTCGGCGACCTGGTCCCCGTCCGGCAGCGCCCGGCGGGCTGCCGGATACAGATACAGCTCCTCGGCCACCGAGTGCCGGACCAGCTCGGTCGTCAGGTGGTCTGCCAGGTCCCGGCGATGCTGCGCGTCGCCCGCGCCCGCGATCAGCTCGGCGAAGAGCCGCTCGGCCGCTCGGTGGTCGCCGACGATCTGTCCGATCAGGTCCTCGCGGTCTCCGGGGGAGACGGTAGCCATGTCATCTCCTCAGCTCCTCGTACTCGACGTGTACGAGCGGTGCCCCGGCGCTCGGTCCGCAAACGCGCCGCCGGTTCGATGGACGGACCAAGCGTTGTGCGTTGCTGCGCGAATCTGCATCATTGGTTTCACGAACACGCAGGATCGGGAGAGGAGTGGTCCGGAGTGACCGCGAAGTGGGAGTTCGTGCTCTGCGATGCGCTGGCCAAGGTGCACCCGGTCCGGGAGCCGCGTCCGGTGTCCCCGGAGACTCGGTTCCAGGCGTTCCTCGGTGAGCCGGCGTCCTTCCAGCTGGCGTACCGCCCGCCGCTCGACCCGGCGTTCCGCAACCCGAGCCCGCTGCGGGTGCGCGTCGAGGGCGCGGCGGCCGATCTGGTCGCCGTGTCGTGTGTGGAGCTCGTGCCGTGCGCGTTCGTCGCCCTCCCGGGACACGACGACGGGTACGAGTACGACGAACCCGGCCTCTACCCGGACGTGCTGCGCCCGCTGCCGCACGGCGAGGTCCCGGTGCGGTTCGGCAGCTGGGGAGCGCTCTGGTTCGACGTCACGACGACCGATCCGGCGCGGGCCGGCGTCCACGAGCTCACGATCGTGGTGGACGCGCCCGACGGCTCCGAGCTGCACCGCGCTCCCGTCACCGTCGAGCTCACCGGGATCCAGTTGCCGCCGCTCGACATCGTGTCCAGCCACTGGATGCACGTCGACGCGCTCGCGGATCACTACGGCCTCGAAGTCTTCGGCGAAGAGCACTGGGCCGTCGTCGAGCGATTCATGGCGTCGGCCGCGGAGATGGGCGCGACGTCATTGCTCGCGCCGGTCTGGACGCCGCCGCTCGACACCGCGATCGGCACGTACCGCACCGTGGTGCAGCTGATCGAGATCACCACGACCGACGACGGGTACCGCTTCGGGTTCGAGCGGCTGCGCCGGTGGCTCGACCTGTGCCGGCGTACCGGGATCACCGGGGTCGAGGTCGCGCATCTGTTCACCCAGTGGGGCGCGAAGGCCACGCCTGGCATCGTGGTGAACCAGGAGCGCGCCTTCGGCTGGGACGTGCCGGCCACCGACGCGCGGTACCGCGAACTGATGGAAGCGCTGCTGCCGGCGCTGCAAGCCGTGCTGGACGAGGAGTGGGACCGTGAGCATGTGGTCTTCCACGTCTCGGACGAGCCGTCAGGTGAAGAGGGCCTCTCCGGCTACCTCGCGGCGAAGGCCGTCGTCTCCGATTTGCTGAAGGGCTGGACGGTCGTCGACGCGCTCAGCGAGCACTCGTTCTACACGTCCGGCGCCGTCGCCGTACCCGTCGTCGCCACCGATCACGTCGAACCGTTCCTCGCCGAGCGGCCGGAACGCCTGTGGGTGTACTACTGCGTCAGCCAGGATCGCGATGTCGCGAACCGCTTCGTCGGGATGCCCTCGGCCCGCAACCGGGCGATCGGGCACCAGCTCTTCGCATCGGGTGTGGACGGTTTCCTGCATTGGGGATTCAACTTCTGGTACACCTGGCACGCGCTGGGCCGGATCGACCCGTTCGCGGACACCTCGGCCGGTGGTGCGTTCCCGTCCGGCGATCCGTTCGCCGTCTACCCCGGCCCCGACGGCACGCCCTGGCCGTCGCTCCGGCACCGCGTCTTCGCCCAGGCGATGTGGGACCACCGCGCGCTCCAGGCCGTCCGTGCCTCCCGAGGCAGCGCCGCCGCGCAGGACATCGTCGACCCCGACCGGACCTTGCGCTTCGACCGTCCGGTCCTCGACCCGAACCACTACTACGAAGCCCGCCGGCGCATGACCGCGGCGCTGACAACGACCTAACGCAGGGGGTTACGCGGTCCAGGGGCGGTAGCGGGCGATGAGTGTGTCCATCGCCTCGTCGACGGCCGGGTCGACGCGGCGGCGAGCCGGGTCCTCGTCGTACCAGGCGACGATCTCGCGGGCGCCCGTCTCGAACGGGATGGTGGCGACGTAGTCGGGGACGACGCTGCGCAGCTTGCTGTTGTCGAAGACTGCCGAGTGGGTCTTGTCACCGAGCAAACCGTCGCCCCAGCCCTGGTGGACCGCAGCGATGGCGTCCGAGGGGACGTGGACGATCTGCGCCGTCGTACCGGCCGCGGCGGCCAGGGTGTGCGCGATCTGGTCCCAGGTGAGAACGTCGTCGGACGTGATCTGGAAGGTGTCGCCCAGGGTGCGGGGATGGCCGAGCAGCGGGACCAGGCCGCGCGCGAAGTCGCGATGGTGCGTCAGGGTCCACAGCGAGGTGCCGTCGCCGTGGACGACGACCGGCTGCCCGCGGCGCATCCGCTCGACGATGGTCCAGCCGCCGTCGAAGGGGACCAGCGTGCGGTCGTAGGTGTGCGACGGCCGGATGACCGTCACCGGGTAGCCCTCGTCGCGGTAGAGCGCGGTGAGCAGGTCCTCGCAGGCGATTTTGTTGCGCGAGTACTGCCAGAAGGGGTTCCGCAGCGGCGTCGACTCGGTGATCGGCAACCGAGCGGGCGGCGTCTGGTACGCCGATGCCGAGCTGATGAAGACGTACTGGCCGACGTGCCCGCGCAGCGCATCGGTCCGGGCACGCACGTGATCGGGCGTGAACGCGATCCAGTCGACCACCACGTCGAAGTCCTGCGCGGCGATCTCGGCCAGCGTCGCCGGGTCGTCGAGGTCGGCGGTGATCACCCGCGCCTCGGGCGGAACCGGACGGCCGGCGGTCTTGCCGCGGTTGACGACCGTCAGGTCGAGACCTGACTCGATCGCTCGCCACGAGCAGGCCGAGCTGATGATTCCGGTCCCGCCGAGGAACAGCACACGCAGGCTACTCATACCTCGCAATCTACTCGCAATCTACTTGCGTTCGGGGCTCGTCCGGCCGCCTTCGTCCGCCTGGTCGACAGCTGGCACCAGGACCTGCTGCTCAGATGACCTGGAAGCGGCCGAGACCGAGGTTGGTGAGGTCCTTCGGGCCCGGGATGCCGTCGATGAACTTGGGCGCGCTGCCGATCGCCTTCTGGTGCTTCTTGTAGGCCTCCCGGGTGAACTTGCCGGCCTTGCCGTCGACGAGCAGGGTCAGCTTGAGCCGGGCGTTGAGCGCGAGCTGGATGGTCTTCACGTCAGGCAGTGCTTTGGTGCCGCCGGCCCGGAACTGCGCCTGCACCGACGCCAGGTGCACGACAGGTCGTGCCGCGCGCACGGCCGGGGCGATGCTCGCCGGCATCGTCAACGGGAACACCGTGATCTTCACGCGTGGACCGTCGAGCGGTCCGTTGCCCTTCAGCCCGTCCCGGCCGTTCTTGTACGCCTCCACCTGCCGAGCGGCGGACGGGTCGAGACCGGGATCGCCGATCGCCACGGCGTGGATATGGTCGGCGAAGCCCTGCTTCGTCGTCCGGTGGAACGCCGCGAACGAGATCTTGCGCAGTTCGAGCAGCGTCTGCGCCTGCTGTGCGGGCGTCTGGTCCTTGGTGCGGATGTCGATCACGCCGGCCCGGTTGTGCGTCGGGCCGGAGCGCTTCGCGGCCTTCCCGGCCAGGAACGATCCCTGCACGATCACGAGTTTGCGCCCGAGTTTGCGCTCGGCGGCCTCGAGCATCGCCATCGTGCGGCGATTGACCACCAACGGTCGTCCCGACGAGTCCCTGCCCAGTGAAACCTTGTCCAGAAATGGATTCGGCACGGTCTTCCTCCCCCCTCGAGGCCGGACCCACCCGGCCTCGAACCCGCGGCGCCGCCCCCGACCCCCCGGGTCCGCGAACATGTCCATCTCAGTGAACGCCCGCCGCCGCCCACTGGCAAGGTCTCTACGAGGCAGAGCGCAGCCCTGCTGATTGGTTTGCTCTCCGTGGGCAGCTGGCGTGATGCTCGGCAGGTGGCCGGTGAGGCGAGTAGGGGCCGGGAGGTTCGTACGGCGAGTGGCGTGCTGCGCGGCAGCATTGCGGACGGGCTGCTGGTGTTCCGCGGCATCCCGTACGCCGCGCCGCCGGTCGGCCGGCTCCGATTCCAGGCGCCTGAACCGGTGCGCGCGTGGGACGGCGTCCGGCCCGCGACGACGTACGGTCCGCCGCCGCCGCAGTCCGGTCTGCTCGGATCGGTTCAGGCTGCCTCCGGTGACGACTGGCTGACTTTGAACGTGTGGACGCCGGATCTCGCGGCCCGGCTCCCGGTCATGGTGTGGATCCCCGGCGGCGGTTATGCACTGGGCAACTCGAGCCTCCCGGAGTACGACGCCACACACCTCGCCGCGAGCGGTGTCGTGGTCGTGACCGTCAACTACCGCCTCGGGATCGAGGGGTTCACACAGCTCGACGGAGCGCCGGTCAACCGGGGACTGCTCGACCAGGTTGCCGCGCTGCGCTGGGTACAGGACACCATCCGCGTGTTCGGCGGCGACCCGGACCGGGTGACGATCTTCGGGGAGTCGGCCGGCGGCGGCTCGGTCGCCGCACTGCTCGCTGTGCCGCGCGCCGCCGGACTCTTCCGCCGGGCGATCGCGCAGAGTGTGCCGGGTACGTTCTTCTCCACCGAGTTGGCCGCTGAGATCGCTGTCGCCCTGGCCGGCGAGTTGGGTGTCCGGCCGACAGCACAGGCGCTGTCCGCGATACCTCCCGTCCGACTACCCGAAGCCGGCGATGCGATCCTGCCGAAGATGGCCGGGTGGCGGGAGCGGTGGGGACCGATCACCCACCGGCCGATCCCGTTCGCGCCAGTTGTCGATGGCAACGTTCTTCCTGTGGCCCCGTGGCAGGCGCTGGCCGCCGGCGCCGCGCGCGACATCGAGCTGCTGGCCGGGCACACCCGTGACGAGCAGCGGCTGTTCAGCCTGATCGACGGCGTTCTCGGCCAGGTCACCCGCGAGCAAACCGAGACCGCCCTGCGGATGCTCGCACCAGAGCCTCGCCGCTACCGCGACGCGTACCCGGCCGCCTCCGACGAGGAGCTGTACGAACTCGTCAACGCGGACTGGTTGTTCCGGATGCCGAGCCTGCAACTGGCCGAGGCGCAGGTCGCCGGTGGCGGCCGGGCGCACCTCTACGAACTGACCTGGCAGGCACCGGCCCTCGGTGCCTGCCACGGCCTCGACGTACCGCTGGTGTTCGGCAACCTCACGAGCGGTCAGTCCGCGATGCTCATCGGCGATCCGCCGTCCCGGGAGGCGATCGACCTGTCCGCGCAGTTCCGTACGGCATGGACCGCGTTCGCCACGCACGGCGATCCAGGCTGGCCGGCGTACGACGCCGATCGTCGCCTGACGCGGCTCTTCGATGCGCCGTCGACCGTCACGGCGTACCCGGAGGAAGCCTCCCGCCTGCTCTGGCGCAAGCACGAGTTCGCGGCGCTCGAGCCGATCAGGTCCCGCTGACTGCAATCCCGCTCTTACCGCTGGCAGGGGGGTCCTCGCTCGGCAGGCCGGTCGCGTACCCGGCTAGCTGGAAGCCGGAGTTGGGTGCCTGCAGCGACGAATTCACCCGCCCTTCGAACGCATGCTGACGGAGTACTGCGGCTCTCGGAGTACGACGGGCTCCATCTCGCACGATCAAAGGACGCACCGATGCGAACACCAAGGAGGGCGGTAGCGCTGGCCGGAACGGTCCTGGCGCTGATGGCCACACTGACCGCCTGTGGCAACAACAGCACATCGACCGGCAGCGCCGCGCCGGCGAACACGAAGGTAGGGATCCTGCTCCCCGACACGGCGTCGTCGCCGCGCTGGGTGTCGGCCGATCCCACCGAACTGAAGCAGCAGTGCGCGGCGAACAAGCTCACCTGCTACATCGACAACGCCAACGGCAGCGCCACCACGCAGCAGGCCCAGGCCCAGGCGCTGATCAACGCCGGCGTAGGCGTCCTGCTGGTCGTGAACCTCGACTCCGGCTCGGGCAAGGCGATCGAGTCCCTCGCCCGGCAGCACAACGTCGTGACCATCGACTACGACCGGCTGACCCAGGGCGGCAGCGCGTCGTACTACGTCTCGTACGACAACGTGAAGGTCGGCGAGGACCAGGGCACCGCACTGACGCAGGCGCCGCAGGTGAAGGGCAAGAGCTCGGTCAACTACGTCGAGATCGACGGCGCACCCACCGACAACAACGCGACGCTGTTCGCTGAGGGCTACAACTCGGTGCTGTCGAAGCAGCCCGGCTGGAAGAAGCTGGCCGACCAGACCGGCAACTGGGACGCCGCGACCGCACAGACGGTGTTCACCACGATGCTCGGACAGCACCCCGACATCAACGCGGTGATGGTGGCCAACGACACGATGGCGCAGTCGGTCATCAACGTCCTGAAGGCCCAGGGCCTGGCGGGCAAGGTCGCGGTCTCCGGACAGGACGCCACCGCCGGCGGTCTCGACAACATCATGGCCGGCACCCAGGCCTTCACCATCTACAAGCCGGTCGCCGGAGAGGCGGACGTGGCGATCAAGCTGGCGGCCCAGATCCTGGCGGGTCAGAAGCCGACCGCTCCCACGACGACCAAGGACCGCACGACCGGTCGTGAGATCCCGTCGTACCTGGCGAACCCGACCGTCATCACCAAGGCGAACGTAGCGCTCCCGGTCACCGACGGGTACGAGACCGCCGCGTCCGTCTGCCCGACGCCGGCGCTGCAGCAGCTGTGCGCCGCCAACGGCATCCACACACCGTAGGGGGACGGCATGACCACTGTTCCTACTCTCGAGCTCCGGGGCGTCGACAAAGCCTTCGGACCGGTCCAGGCGCTGTCGTCGGTGAACCTCGTCGCGAAGGCGGGCGAGGTGACGGCCCTGGTCGGCGACAACGGCGCCGGCAAGTCGACGCTGGTGAAGTGCATCGGCGGCATCCACCGGATCGACGCGGGGGAGCTGCTCTTCGACGGCACGGCGCACAGCGTCGGCGAGCCGCGCGACGCCGCGCGGCTCGGCGTCGAGATCGTGCACCAGGACCTCGCGTTGTGCGACAACCTCGACGTCGTCGGCAACATGTTCCTCGGCCGCGAGCACCTCACGCGACTGCACACGCTGGACGAGAACTCGATGGAGACGCTGGCCCGTCAGGCACTGGACTCGTTGTCGGTGACCACGATCCGGTCGGCGCGCCAGCTGGTGGCGAGCCTGTCGGGCGGCCAGCGGCAGACCGTGGCGATCGCCAAGGCGGTGCTGTGGCAGTCGAAGATCGTGATCCTCGACGAGCCGACCGCCGCACTCGGCGTCGCCCAGACCGCGCAGGTGCTCGATCTCGTCCGCCGGCTCGCGGAGCAGGGCGTGGCGGTGATCCTGGTGTCGCACAACATGAACGACGTACTGCGGGTCGCCGACTCCATCGCCGTCCTGTTCCTCGGCCGGACGGCCGCACAGGTCAGGCGCGCGGAGGTGACCCAGACGCAGGTGGTCGAGCTGATCACGACCGGGCGATCGGGCGCGCTGGGACTGTCGCCCACACAGGCGGGAGCGACGCTGTGAACGCGCAACTGCTGGAACACGGCGGCGCGGAGCAGCGCCACGGGTCGCCGGCCGGCCCATCAGGTGTCGGCGCCTATGCGAGGGCCTATGTCGCGCGGCTGCGGGGCGGCGAGCTGGGCGCCGTTCCCGCACTCGTGGGTCTGGTCGTCATCACGGCGTTCTTCGCCATCGTGCACCAGGGATTCCTCAGCGCCTACAACCTCGAGGCGCTGGTGATCCAGGCCGCGCCGATCATCGTGATGGCCATGGGCCTGGTGTTCGTCCTGCTGCTCGGCGAGATCGATCTCTCCGCCGGTACGACGGGAGGGCTGTGCTCGGCGATCGCGGCGATCCTGATCCTGCGGCACGGGGTCGCGTGGTGGATCGCGGCGGTCGCCGGACTCGCGGTGGGCATGCTGGTCGGGTTCGGCACAGGCTGGCTCCGGGCGCGGATCGGCATCCCGTCGTTCGTCATCACGCTGGCCACGTTCCTGGCCTTCCAGGGCGTCACGCTCATCATCGTCGGCGGCCAGGGATCGGTGACGCTCCCGGCCGGCTCGCCACTGATCGGCCTGGAGAACAGCTTCCTGCCGCTCTGGCTCGGCTGGACGCTGATGGCGGTGTTCGTGATCGGGTACGCCGCGCTCAAACTGGCCGACGCACGGGCCGCCCGACGGGCCGGGCTCCCGGGCACGCCGTACGCCGTGATCGCGATGAAGGTCGCCGTGGTGGCCGCGCTCGGGGCGGCGTTCACCTTCGAGATGGGCGTCAACCGCAACGTCACGACCAACGCGTTCTTCACCAACAAGGCGCAGGGGATGCCCTGGGTCGTCGTCCTGCTGGTGGTGCTGTTCGCGGTGTGGCACCTCGTCCTCAGCCGGACCCGCTACGGCCGGCACGTGTACGCCGTCGGCGGCAACGAGGAGGCTTCACGACGCGCGGGGGTGGTCGTGTCCCGGATCCGCATCTCGGTGTTCGTGATCTGTTCCGGGATGGCGGCGGTCTCCGGTGTCGTCGCGGCCTCGTTGCTGCAGTCCGTCCAGTCGAACGCCGGCGCGGGCAACACGCTGCTGCTGGCGGTCGGTGCCGCGGTCATCGGCGGTACGTCGCTGTTCGGCGGGCGCGGCCGCGTCATCGACGCCGTCCTGGGTGGTCTCGTCGTCGCGGTCATCATCAACGGTATGAGCGACCTGATCCAGGGCGCGAACTCGGCCGGCTACGAATGGGTGGTCACCGGCGCGGTCCTGCTGCTGGCGGCCGGCTTCGATGCCGTCGTCCGCCGCGCCCGCAGATAGGCCGGTCGGGAATACCAAGGCCGCCGGGTCGTCACCGACCCGGCGGCCTCAGTGCGTGGCGCGCCGGAGAAGGTTGCCGATGGCAATGGCCGACAGGCGCGTCTTCGGCACGAAGCCGATCGCCGCACTGGCGTCGATCAGCTCCGCGTAGTCCTGCTCGGCGTACGTCGAGATCAGGATCACCCGGGGCGGCGGGCTCAGCCGGTGCAGCCGGGCGACGATGTCGAAGCCGCTCTCCGCGCCGAGGTCGATGTCCACCAGGACCACGTCCGGGTGCGAGTCCTCGACCAGGTCGACGGCGCCGGCGCCGCTCGTCGCCGTACCGACGACGGCGACGCCTTCGCGTTCCAGGAGTCCGCGTGCGGCGTCGAGGAACCGCCGGTTGTCGTCGACGATCGCGCACCGCAGCATGACACCAGGGTCGCAGGGTCCGGCCGCGGTGGCATTCCTGCTAGCTGGAGATCTCCTCTGTGGCCACCGGCAACGAGACCTGCAGGGTGGTGCCCTGGCCGGCCGGGCTGTCGACGGCGAGCGTGCCGCCGAGCGCCTGGACCCGGTCGGTGAGCCCGATCAGGCCGGTGCCGTTCGCCGGGTCCGCTCCACCGGCTCCGTCGTCGCGGACGGCGAGCCGCAACGAACTGTCAACCAGCCGCACGTCGACGTACACGACGGACGCGTCCGCGTGTTTCGCGGCGTTGGTGAGTGCTTCGGAGACGACGTAGTACGCGGCCGACTCGACGGCCGGCGGGAGGCGCTGGGTGACGGTGACCTCCGCCTCGACCGGGATCGCGGACCGGCGGGCCAGCATCCTGACCGCGGGACCGATACCGCCGTCGGACAGGATCGCCGGGTGGATGCCGTGGGAGATCTCCCGCAGTTCGTCCAGGGTGTTGCCGAGGTCGTCCGTGATCTCGTCGAGCCGGGCCCGCAGGCCGCCCTGATCGCCGGTCAGGCCGGCCCGGACCGTGCGCAGCTCCAGGGCCAGGGTCACCAGGCGTTGCTGGATGCCGTCGTGCAGGTCGCGCTCGATCCGTCGCCTGGCCTCGTCGGCCGACGCCACGAGCCGGGCCCGCGAGGACGCCAGATCGGTACGGGCCTGGTCGAGCGAGGCGGCCATGCTGTTGAAGGTGCGCTCCAGACTGCCGATCTCGCCGACTCCGTCTTCGGGCACCCGAACGGCGAGGTCGCCCGCCGCGAGCCGGTCGGCCATGGCGGCGGTGATCAGCACCGGGCGGACGACGGCGCGGGACAGGTACCAGGTGAACCCCAGGATGAGCAGCACCGATCCGACGAGCCCGGTCGCGGCCGCGACGACCGCCCGGCCGGCCGCGGCGTCGGACCGGGCCTGCGCGGCGGCCGAGAGACCTCGCTCGGTCGTGATCAACTCGTCGAGGACGGTCCTGATCGCATCGACCCTGCGCTGACCCTCCGTTGTCGCGGCCTGCGACGGTGCCGAGACAGGACGACCGCGGATCGCTGCGACCAGCGGTTCCGAATAGTCCCGGAGGTACGACGTCGCGCTGCGGCTGATCTCCTCGGCGCCGGCGCGTTGCGCCGGCTCGTCCGCGACCACGCGTTCCAGCGCCGCGAGCCGGTCCGGAAGCTGGGACCGCGCGGTCTGCCACGGCGCGAGGAACTGCTCCTGACCGGTGATGGTGAACGCCTGCCGGCCGGTCTCCAGGTCGACGACCGAGCGCTCGACCTGGTTCGCGGCCGCGAGCACCGCCGCAGCCTGCCGGGCCTGGCGCTCCGAGTGGCGCAGGTCCTGAACCGACAGCAGCAACACGGCGAACCCGGCGCCGACGAGCAGCACCAGCAGCGCACTGGCGACGATCACGCGACGCGAGACCCCGCCGGTCATGGGCCGGTCACCCCGAGGTCGCCGGTGCGAACAGCTCCGTCACCGGTCGTCCGCCGTACGACGGTCGCCCTGGAGGTAGGCCAGAACCGCCCGGACGCGACGATGGTCGTCGTCGGTCTCCGGCAGGTCGAGCTTGGTGAGGATGCTGCGGACGTGCTTCTCGACGGTGCCCTCGGTGACCCACAGGCGCCGGGCGACGCCGGCGTTGGAGCGGCCCTCGGCCACCAGCGCCAGCACCTCACGTTCCCGGTCGCTGAGGGAGGCGAGCGGGTCGTGGCGGCGCCGGACGTCGACCAGTTCCTGCACCAGGGCGGGATCGACGACGGAGCCGCCGTTCGCGACCCGCCGTACGCTGTCGAGGAACTCCTCGACATCGGTGACCCGGCGCTTGAGCAGGTACCCGATTCCGTGACCGGCGGCCATCAGCTGCACGGCGTGCTCGACGTCCACGTACGCCGACAACAGCAGGACGGCGGTCTTCGGGCGCTCGCGACGGATCACCTCGGCGGCCTCGAGCCCTTCGGTCGCATGGCCAGGCGGCATCCGGATGTCCACGACGACCAGCTCCGGACGTCGGCTCCGGACCAGGTCCAGCAGCTCCGGGCTGTTTCCGGCCTGCCCGACCACGTCGAATCCCGACGCTGCCAGCAGACTCGCGAGCCCTTCCCGTAGCAGGACGTCGTCGTCCGCAATCGCCACCCGCGTCCCGCTCATGGCGGCGAGTGTAGCCCCGGGCACCCGGTGCCCGGGGCAGGTGATTGGACGGATCGCAGCGGGGGACTCATGCTCTACTCATGGCCGCGACCGACGACGAACAGTTGTTCGGTCGCGACCAGATCCTCGGCCGGCTGACGGCCAGGCTCGACGAGGTGCAGGCCGGCGGTTTCGCGGTCGGTCTGAGCGGCGAGCCGGGAGTGGGCAAGAGTGTGGTGCAGGCGCGCGTCGCCGAGCACGCGGAGTCCCGGGGCTTCACGGTTCTGCGCGCGCACGGCAGCCAGTCCGAGACCAACCTGCCCTACGCCGGTCTGCATCAACTGCTGCGGCCGGTTCTGTCGCACGTGGACACTCTCCCGGCCCAGCAGCGCGACTCCTTGCTGGCCTGTTTCGGAATGGTCGAAGCAGGCCAGGTGAACCCGTTCTTCACGTCGCTCGCGGTCCTGGAGCTCCTGGTCGACTGCGCCGGGCGGGCGCCGGTCCTGATGAGCCTCGACGACCTGCACTGGATGGACCGGCCCAGTGTGGACACGCTCGCCTTCGTGACCCGTCGGGTCGCGGCCGAGCGGGTGGTGCTGCTGTGTACAGCTCGCTCCGCATCGCAGCTTCTCGGTGACGAACAGACCGTCAGCTGGATCGAGCTGGACGCCTTGCCGGACGCGGACGCGCAGGCGTTGCTGCGGTCGCGGGCTCCCGATCTGGCGGCGGGGTTGCGCGATCGGGTTCTCGGCCACGCCGCGGGTAATCCCCTGGCGCTGGTCGAGTTCGCCGCCGCCTGGCAGTCCGGGATGTACGCCTGGACCGAAGTGGACGACGACCTGCCGATGACGGCTCGCCTGGAGCGCGCCTTCGCAGCGCGTGCCGACGAACTGGAACCGCCCGCTCGCGCGGTCCTCGACGTGGCCGCGCTGGATGACGGCGACGACATCGAGCAAGTACTGACCGCGGCAGCGATCCTGTCCGGCGCCGCCGTCGACCGCGGCACGGCGCTACCGGCCGTCGAGCTCGGCTTCCTCACGATCGCCGGACCGACGTACGCCATCGGGCACCCGTTGATGGGGTCGGCACTGCGCCAGGTGATGCCCGCGGAGCGCCGGACGCGGGCACACGCCGCCCTCGCGACCGCTCTGTCCGCCGACCCCGACCGCGCGATCTGGCATCGGGCCGGCGCGGTGGCCGGCCGCGACGAACCCATCGCGGCAGAGCTCGAGCGGGCGGCCGGCGAGGCCCGCCGGCGCGGGGCGTACGCCACTGCGCTGGCGCGGCTCGAGCGGGCGGCGGCCCTGAGCCCCGATCCTCTGGACCAGGCGGCCCGGCTGCTGGGGGCGGCGGAACTGGGCTATGAACTCGGCAGGTTCACCCAGGTCGAACAGATCAAGGCCCGGGTGACGCGGATGGCACTTCGACCGCGAGACCGGTCCCGCCTCACCTGGCTGATGGGTGTCTTCCACGACGGCGCCACGAGCGATCCGGCGGAGGTCCGTCACCTGGTCGATCTGGCCCGGCAGGCCACCGCCGAGGACGACGTCGAACTCGCCATGCAGTTGCTGTTCGGGGCCGCCCGCAGGATCTGGTGGCGCGATCCGGGCGAGTCGGTGCGGCGGGAGATCGTCGGCGCCGCGCGGGAGGTTCCGCTGGCTGCCGGTGACCCCAGGTTGCTCGCGGTGCTCGGTCTCGCGGAGTCGCTGGAATCGAGCGCGCCGATCATCGAGCAGCTCGGACTGTGGCCCGCGGACGGCGGCGGCCGGGCGGAACCCGCGGCCCTGCTGGGCATCGCGGCGTTCGGCGCCGGTGACTTCGTGCGTGCGGAGTCGTACCTGTCGGTGGCCGTGCGCGAGCTGCGCGCGGACGGGCGGCTGAGTCTGCTCGCCGAGGCACTCGCGATCCGCGCCTGGGCGGAGATCAACCTGGGCGTCTTCGACGCGTCGCGGTCCGCGGCCGAGAGCATGCGCCTGGCCGACGAGACCGGCCAGCGGGTGTGGGCCGGTACTGCCCGGATCGCGGCGGCACTGATCGACGCGATCGGCGGCGGCTGGAACCCCCGGCACGCCCTGCTCGCCGACGCCGAGCGCACCGCTCTGCAACTGCCGAACGCGAGCTCGTCCCTGCTCGCGGGAGCTCAGTTGGTCCGCGGGCTCGGCGAACTCGGCGCGGAGCGTGCCGAGCAGGCGTACGGCGAGATGCTCCGCGTGTTCGTACCGACCGACGCCGCCTATCAGCGCGTTCAGCAACTGTGGACGGTCAGCTACCTCGCCGAGGCCGCCGTACGGGCCGGTCGCCGGGACGAGGCGAGGTCGTTGGTCGGCACCGTCGAACGGGCGGCGCGAGGCACGCCTGCCGTCGGTACGACGATCGCTCTGGAGTACTCCCGCGCGGTTCTGGCCGACGACGCATCGGCCGAGGAGTTGTTCCGGGGCGCGCTGGACGGTGCGAGCCGGCCGTTCCCGTGGCATCAGGCCCGCCTGCAGTTGGCGTACGGCTCCTGGCTGCGCCGCCGGCGGCGGGTGACCGAGTCCCGCGATCCGCTCCGAGCGGCACGCGGCGCCTTCGACGCGCTGGGTGCCAAACCGTGGGCGCTTCGCGCAGACCAGGAGCTGAGGGCGACCGGAGAGCGTGGCTGGCAGCCGACGTCGACTGGCCGGGAGCAGCTGTCGCCCCAGGAGGCGCAGATCGCCGAGCTCGCCGCCCGGGGACTGTCCAACCGGGACATCGCGCAGCGACTCTTCCTGTCGCACCGCACGATCGGCTCGCACCTGTACCGGATCTTTCCGAAGCTCGGCATCACCAGCCGCCAGCAGCTCGCCGGCGTACTCACCGGTGCTCCGGAACACGTGCTGAGGCAGGCACAGTCATTCGACTGAAGACGGCCGCGGCCCGGACGTCCTAACGTCTCTACCAACGCGGTGTGTCCAGCACCTCGGGACCGACCAGGAGGACGACTGTGGGAACACCGGTGCTCTTCATCCACGGGCTCTGGCTGCACGCGACGTCGTGGGACGCGTGGCTGACGCGATTCCGCACCGAAGGGTACGAGCCCGCGGCGCCGGGCTGGCCCGGCGACGGCCCGACCGTCGAGGCGTCCCGGCGCGACCCGGAGTCGATCGGCGATCACGGCATCGACGACGTCGTGGCGCACTTCGCCGCCGTCATCGAGGAGCTCCCCGAGCCGCCGATCCTGATCGGGCACTCGTTCGGCGGCATGGTCGCGCAGAAGCTGCTCGGCCAGGACCGCGCCCGGGCGGCGATCGCGATCGACGCCGCCCAGATCAAGGGCGTGCTGCCCGTCCCGCTGTCCGCGCTGCGGGCCACGCTGCCGGTGTTCAAGAACCCGGCCAACAAGCACCGGGCCGTCTCGCTGACCGCTGAGCAGTTCCGGTTCGCGTTCGGCAACGCGGTCTCGCGGGAGGAGTCCGACCTGTTGTTCGAGCGCTGGACCATTCCGGCGCCCGGCCGGCCGCTGTTCGAGGCGGCGTCGGCGAACTTCAACCCGCACTCGCCGGCCAAGGTCGACACCGGCAACCAGAAGCGCGGGCCGCTGCTGCTGATCGCCAGCGGGAAGGACCACACCGTCCCCGAGTCCGTGACCCGCGCGACGCTCAAGCAGTACCGCCACTCCGACGCCGTCACCGACCTGAGGACCTTCCCGGACCGCGGCCACTCGCTCGTCGTCGACTCCGGCTGGTCCGATATCGCCACCGCGTGCCTGGCCTGGCTGAAGGAGCAGTCCCTGTGAAGCTCGACCTGGCCGGCCGGACGGCAGTGGTGACCGGCGCGAGCAAGGGCATCGGTCTTGCGGTCACGCAGGCGCTGCTCGGCGAGGGCATGCGGGTCGCCGCCGGCGCGCTCGGCGGTTCGCCCGAACTGGAGGCGTTGGGCGAGGACGGTGAGGTCGAGGTCGTGCTGGGCGATCTCACCACCGTGGCCGGATGCGAGGCGCTGGTGGGTGCGGCCGTGACGCGATTCGGTGGCGTCGACGTGCTCGTGAACAACGTCGGCGGAGTACGCCCGCGCACCGAGGGTTTCCTCGCCGTCACGGACGCGGAGTGGCAGTGGGCGCTGGAAGTGAACCTGCTGTCGGCAGTGCGTGCGACGCGGGTCGCGGTGCCGCACCTGGTGGCGAGTGCGCCGTCCGCCATCGTCACGATCTGCTCGGTGAACGCCACGCTCCCCGATCCCGGCGTCATCGACTACAGCGCGGCGAAGGCCGCGCTGCGCAGCTTCTCCAAGTCGCTGTCCAAGGAGCTCGGACCCGCTGGTGTCCGGGTGAACACGATCAGTCCGGGGCCGGTCGAAACCGCGCTCTGGCTGGGCCCCGGCGGTGTCGCGGAGACCGTCGGCCGGGCCCAGGGACTCGATCCCACCGCGGTCCGGGACGCGGCAGTCGCCGGTACACCGACCGGACGATTCACTCGTCCGGAGGAGGTGGCGCAGCTGGTGCTGGTCCTCGCCTCCGGAGCCGCGGGCAACATGACCGGCTGTGACGTGCTGATCGACGGCGGCATGGTCACCACGACCTGACTACCGGTGGGCGCCGGCCTCGGCGTCGGAGATGAGTTCGGCGGCCACGTCGCGGAGTTTGCGGTTGGTCTGGCGGCTGAAGCGGACCAGGGTGCTGAAGGCGCGCTCCGACGTGATCGAGTAGCGCTCCATCAGCAGGCCGACCGCCTGGCCGATCTGGTCGCGGGTCTCGAGGGCGGCCAGCAGGTTCTCCGTGCGCTGGGCGCCCGCGTAGGCCACCGCGGCGTGGACGGCGATCAGGCAGCCGATCTGCTCGGACTCCTCGGAGAACGCGTGCGCGGTGCCGGCGTACAGGTTGAGCGAACAGAGGTTGTCGGCCTTGGAGAACAGCGGGAACGTCAGCACACTGAGCGCGCCCAGCTCGGCGGCCCGCGGAGCCAGTTGCGGCCACCGGGACTCGGTGCGCATGTCGTCGACGCGAACCACCGCCTTGTGATCGCGCAGCGCGTCCAGGCACGGACCTTCGCCGAGCTCCGACACCAGGGCGTCGACGCGCGTCGGCAGGGTGCCGGACTCGGCCTTGTGGGACACGAGTTTGCCGACCACGATCGTGGTCGCCGAACCGTCCTCGGCGCCGGGCACCAGCTCGAGGGCGGCCTGCACCGCCTCCCGCAGCACGTCGTCCGGCGCCTCGGCGCGGTGCAGGTCACGGGCCAGTTCGCTGAGGGCGTGGGCGAGCTGGTCGTGCCTGGCGTTCGGCGCCGAGCCGGGATCGGTCATGGCATTTCCCTCGGACCATTTCTGGATAGCACCGACCGGCCGGGGTCGTCCAGCACGCAGAGAAATGTTCCGGAAGGGCCTTGCCCGGAACGCGTTCCTCCGGTCATAGTGGTTCCGCCTCAGACAGTCGGGCGCCGAATTCTTCGAGCTTGCCGAGGCTGTCATGCGAGATTCCGATCCCCGCACCGTTCGTGAACTGCTCCATGCCTTGCACGCCGTCGAAGACGAATTGCGGACGGCGCGCCGGCAGGCCGATCGCGAACAGCTGACGGCCGTGATCGAGCGCAAACGGCGGATCCTGATCACCTTGTCCTGCCGTCGCCGGCATCGGTCCGCTGTCGCGTGACCCACAGTCCGATTGCGGGTCCGTCGCAGTGCAGGGGAGGGGGACGGGCCCGCAATCGCAATCCTTCAGTCCGTGGTGACCTCGACGATCGTCTTGCCGCGGCTGCCGAACGCGGCCGGTACGTCGGCCAGCTCACGGACAGCGGTGACGAGGGGGACGAGCCGGCCGTCGCGCAAGCGGGCGGCCAGCTGGGCCGTCTGCGCACGATCGGGCTCGACGACGAAGAAGATCGCCCTGCCGTCGCGAGGCCGGACGGTCGGCGGCTCGGCGACGGTGACGAGCGTGCCGCCCGGCCGCAGCAGTGCGGTGGAGCGGTTGAGGATCTCGCCGCCGATGACGTCGAACACCACGTCCACCTCACCGGCGTCCTCGAGGCGGTCGTTGTCCAGGTCGACGAACTCGTGGGCGCCCAGGCTCTCGGCGAGCTTCCGGTCCGCGGCCCGGCCGGTGCCGATGATGTGGGCGCCGGTCTCCCGGGCGAGCTGTACGGCGAGCGAGCCGACGGAACCGCCGGTGCCGTGGATGAGGACGGTCTGACCCGGCTGCAGGTGAGCGTGGTCGTAGAGCGCCTGCCAGGCCGTCAGACCGGGCATCGGAAGGGCGGCCGCGGTGACGTGGTCGACGTCGGCGGGCAGCGGCGCCAGGTTGCGGGCCTCGACGGCGGTGTACTCGGCGAGCGTTCCGTTGCGGGCCCAGTCGGTCAGGCCGAAGACGCGCTGACCGATCGAGAGGCCCGTCGTGCCGAAGCCGAGCTCGACGACCACGCCGGACAGCTCGTGGCCGAGCACGCTCGGCGTGCGGTCGCGGCCGGCGCGGTCGACCCAGGTCGCGGGCCACTGCGGTTCGGTGCGGATGAAGCCCGCGGCGTGGACCTGCACGACGACGTCGTTCTCGGCGGCATGGGGATGGGGGAGCTCGGTGAGGGACAGCCCGAAGTCCTCGGCCTCGGGGTCCCGAACGGTGATGGCACGCATGATGATCCTCGGGGTAGACAGCTGCTGGTTCACCGTCGACGCTACGCGCTGGTGGACCGCTGCCGGGACGCCATTCGCAGCCTGTGTCGATGGGCCATTTCGGCGGCCGGTGGCCCAGCATCCCGCCGTCGGAATGGACCAGCTGCGCGGGCCTTCCGCGTCGTACGGTCGAGGCATGATCGCGATTCCCGACACGCCTGCCTCGTCGGCGGCCCTCGACGTGGCCGCCACCTATCTGTCCGCCGCCATGCTCAGTCACTCGCACCGCGTGTACCTGTGGGGAGCGGCGTACGGCGATGAGCACGGCCTGCGGTACGACGCAGAGCTGCTGTTCGTGGCGGCGATGTTCCACGACGTCAGCCTGGTGCCGGTGTTCGACAGCCACACCGTCTCCTTCGAGGAGACCAGCGGGCACGTCGCGCGGGTGTTCGCGGCCGGTGCGGGATGGCCGGACGAGCGCCGCGAACGCCTGGGGGAGGTCATCGTCCGGCACATGTGGCCGGAGGTGGACCCGGCCGAGGACGTCGAGGGACATCTGCTGTCGCGGGCCGCGGCGGTCGACATCGTCGGCCGGGGCCTCGACGACTTCACCCCGGCCTTCCGCGCCGAGGTCCTCGAGCAGTTCCCGCGCTCGGGTCTCGCCGCCGAGTTCCTCGCCTGCTTCCGGGCGCAGGCGGACCGCAAACCCG
This sequence comes from Kribbella sp. NPDC003505, assembly GCF_040610875.1. Taxonomy (NCBI): domain Bacteria; kingdom Bacillati; phylum Actinomycetota; class Actinomycetes; order Propionibacteriales; family Kribbellaceae; genus Kribbella; species Kribbella sp. NPDC003505. The sequence goes on from NZ_JBEXNA010000003.1 coordinate 560,355, forward strand.
ACAGCTCCGCGGCCCGCGCCGTCCACTCCGGCCTCGCGGACCGGATGGCGGCGAACCCTCTCGACCGCTGAGCGGAGCCGTGCGGCGAGTTCCTCAGCCTCGGCGGGTCCATTGTTCGAGGACGACGAGCGTCTTGGTGCTGGCGATCGCTTCCGCGGAGCGTAGTGAGCTGACGACGCGGCGCAGATCCTCTACGCCCTCGACCTGGATCCGGACCAGCGCGTCCGGGTCGCCGGCCAGGGTGAGGACTTCCTTGACCTCGGGGACCTGAGCGACGAACTCCATGATCTGCGCGAGGTCGAGGTCGTCGGCGAAGTGCAGCTCGGTCATCGCCTCGATGCCGCCGGCGATCCGGCCGTGGTTGATCTGCACCGTGTAGCGCTCGATGACGCCGAGTTTCTCCAGCCGGGTGATCCGGCGCTGGACGGGCGCGACGGTGAGGCCGACCGCGGTCGCGATCTCGCGCAGCGGGCGGCGGGCGTTGTCGCGCAGCAGGTCGAGGATCGCGCGATCGGTGTCGTCCAGGCTGGCTTGCTCGGGCACGCAACGAACTCTACTCCGAAGACGGTCTTTGTTGCGTCTGGACGGTGGTCGTCGCAGCAAGGATTGCGGATCGTCGCCAAACTCGACGACAACTCTTGTGACTCGGCCCACCCGGCCCGCACTCTCTGGGGAACTGCCGCGGACCCCTGGAGAGCCGATGACCGCCATCGCCCCCGCCGAAATCAGCGCGGAGCGACTCGCCGCTGCTCCGCCCTACGACCTCGACGACCGGTTCCGGCCGGCCGGCCCGCCGACGCTGCTGACCGGCGTCCAGGCGATCGCGCGCCTCCTGGTCGAGCACCGCGCGCTCGACCGGCGCCGTGGGCTGCGGACCGCGTCCTTCGTCTCCGGCTACCAGGGCAGCCCGCTCGGCGGCCTCGACCGGCTGCTGGCGGGCATGCGGGACGTGCTGGACGAGAACGACATCCGGTTCGTGCCCGGGCTCAACGAGGAACTCGCCGCGACCTCGGTGTGGGGCAGCCAGATCGAGCTGCCGCTCGGAACCGGCACCCATGACGGCGTCACCGGCTTCTGGTACGGCAAGGGCCCCGGTGTGGACCGCGCGACCGACGCGCTGCGGCACGCCAACATGTACGGCGTGAACCCGCGCGGCGGCGCCGTGCTCCTGGTCGGTGACGACCCTGCCTCGAAGTCGTCGACCGTGCCGGCGGTCAGCGAGCGATCCCTGGCCGCACTGGGGATCCCGGTGCTCTTCCCGCGCAACGCGGCCGAGATCGTGACGCTCGGCCTGCACGCGATCGAGCTGTCGCGGGTGACCGGCTGCGTCGTCGCGCTGAAGATCGTCGCGGACGTCGCCGACGGCGCCTGGGCGGTCGACGCCACCGCGGGCGACGTCCTTCCGGTCGTCCCCGCGATCGAGTGGGACGGCAAGCCCTACCGGTACGAGCAGCGTCCGATGGTCGTCCGGCCCGACGCGATCGTGCGCGCCGAGGCGGACCTGGTCGGGCCGCGCACCGAGCTGGTCCGTGCGTACGCCGTCGAGAACGGCCTGGACGTGGTCGACGTCGACCCGGCGCACGCCCGCGTCGGATTCGTTGCCTCCGGCAGCTGCTACGACTCGATGCGGCAGGCGATGAAGGACCTCGGTGTCACCGACGAGGCGCTCGAGCGGGCGGGGGTCCGGGTGCTGCGGCTCGGGCTGATGAGCCCTGTCGCGCCCGGCACCGTGCGTTCATTCGCCGAAGGGCTGGACCGGATCGTCGTGGTCGAGGACAAGACCGCGTTCGTCGAGACCCAGATCCGCGAGATCCTCTACGGTACGCCGGACGCGCCGCAGATCGTCGGCAAACGCGACACCGCCGGCCGGCTGCTGATTCCCGCCGACGGTGAGCTCACGGCGGGCCGGCTGCTCGCGCCGCTGCGGTCCTTGCTGCAGGACCTGGTCGCCGTCACGCCGCCCCCGTCGCGGCGGATCTCGCTGCCGTTGCTGTCGACCAGCCGCTCGGCGTACTTCTGCAGCGGCTGCCCGCACAACCGCTCGACCGCGCTTCCCGAGGGGTCGATGGGCGGCGGCGGGATCGGCTGCCACGCCATGGTGACGATCTCCGACCGGCAGGACAGCGCCGTCACCGGAGTCACCCAGATGGGCGGCGAGGGAGCCCAGTGGATCGGCCAGGCATGGTTCACCGACGCCGGCCACATCTTCCAGAACGTCGGCGACGGCACCTTCTTCCACTCCGGGCAGCTCGCCGTCCAGGCCTGCATCGCCGCCGGCGTGAACATCACGTACAAGGTGCTCTACAACGACGTCGTCGCGATGACCGGCGCACAGGACGCCGAGGGCGCGCTCAACGTGCCGCAGCTGACCCACAAGCTGTCCGTCGAGGGCGTGCGGAAGATCGTGGTCTGCGCCGACGAGCCGGAACGGCACCGTCGTCGCGACCTCGCGCCGGGCACGCTCCTGTGGAGCCGTGACCGTCTCGACGAAGCCCAGCGGATGCTGCGCGAAACCCCGGGTGTCACGGTGCTGATCTACGACCAGCACTGCGCGGCCGACGCGCGGCGGCAGCGCAAGCGCGGCAGTCTGCCCGCCCGCACGCAGCGCGTCGTCATCAACGAGGCGGTGTGCGAGGGCTGCGGCGACTGCGGTGTGAAGAGCAACTGCCTGTCGGTGCAGCCGGTCGAGACCGAGTACGGTCGCAAGACCCGCATCGAGCAGACCTCCTGCAACACCGACTACAGCTGCCTCGACGGCGACTGCCCGTCGTTCGTGGTCGTCGAGACGGCGCCGCGGTCCACCCGGACGGCAGCCCGGAAGAGTGCGGCGTTTCCGGCGCCGCCGTCGGTGCCGCCGAGCAGCGCCGAGGACCGCGTTGCCGGTACCCAGAACGTCTTCCTGGCCGGCATCGGCGGCACCGGAATCGTCACGGTCAACCAGGTGCTCGCGACCGCCGCGCATCGCGCCGGGTACGCGGTCGAGTCGCTCGACCAGACCGGGCTGAGCCAGAAGGCCGGCCCTGTCACCGGACACCTGCGGTTCGCCGACGGCGAGCTCGAGCCGGCCAACCGGCTCACTCCCGGGTCCGCGGACTGCCTGCTCGGATTCGACCTGCTGACCCTCGCCGAGGACCGGAACCTTGCCTACGGCAACGGTGCGGTGAGCCGGGCCGTGGTCTCGACCAGCCGCACCGCGACCGGCGCGATGGTGTACGACCCTGCCGTCCGGCACCCCGACGAGACCGGGCTGCTGGAGCGGGTCCGGACCGCGAGCGTCGAGACGTTCGACTTCGACGCGCTCGAGGCCGCGGAGCGGATCCTCGGCAACACGATCGCCGCGAACTTCCTGCTCGTCGGCGCCGCCTACCAGACCGGTGCTCTCCGCCTGCCGGCGGCGGCGATCGAGGAAGCCATCACGATCAACGGCACCGCGGTTGCCGCGAACATCGCCGCTTTCACCTGGGGACGTGCGGCGGTCGCCGACCCAGCCGCGTTCCGCGCCGCCGGGAAGAAGTCGGCCGCGGTCGCGAGTCCCGACGTACCGGCCTCGGTCGCGGCCTCCGGGCTCGAAGGTGAGGTGCTGCGCCTCGTCGCCCGCCGTGCCGCTGACCTGGTCGCCTACCAGAACGTGAAGCTCGCGAACTCGTACGTCGACTTCGTGGCGCGGATCGCTGCCGCCGAGAGAGCCGTCACCACGCAGACCCGGTTCAGCGAGGCGGTCGCCCGCAACCTGTTCAAGCTGACGGCGTACAAGGACGAGTACGAAGTCGCGCGGCTTCTCACCGACCAGGCGTTCCTCGACTCGACCGGCGAGTCGTTCCCGGGTGGGGTGGTGTCGTTCAAGCTGCACCCACCGGTGCTGCGGGCGATGGGCCGCCAGAAGAAGATCTCGTTCGGCCCCAAGTCGCACGGCACGCTGCGCGTCCTCGCCAGGCTCAAGTCGCTGCGCGGTACGCGCGCGGACCTCTTCGGCTACGCCCACCTCCGCAAGGTCGAGCGCACCCTGCGGGACCATTACCGCACCCTGATGACCGGCCTGGCCGCCGACCTCAGCCTCACGTCGTACGACCGCGCAGTACAACTCGCCGAACTCCCGGACCTCGTCCGGGGCTACGAGTCCGTCAAACTCCGCAACGTCGACCGCTACGCCACCGCCCTCCGCGAACTGAACGTCGAACCACCCACACTGGACAGGCCGAAAGCCAACTGAACTATCTGGCTCGGCGGACGAGGACGAGGCCTGCGCCGGTGAGGAGCATGACGAGTGCTGCGACGGCCAGGCCTTGGCTCAGGCCGGGTGGGTGGTAGGTGCAGGAGACCGTGGACGCGCCTGCCTGAAGGGGGACGGCGAGGAGGCCTGCTCGGTTGTCGGGGGTGTGGGCGGGGCCGTTGTCGACGGAGCAGCGCCAGCCCTCGATTCGGATGGTTGCGATGACGAGCGAGGCGGACGTATCGCTCGGGTGCAGGCGGATGTGGATTGCGTGGCCGCTGACGTCGACTGCCGGCGGGCTGGGTGGAGTGAGAGTGTGGACGGCGGTGGCGAGGCGGGATCGGTCGAGGCAGCCGATGGGGGATGGGGGGAGTGTCGCGCGGGGGCTGAGGCGGATCGGTACGGCGGCGACGCCGTCCGCGCCCACGGCGCCGACCCGGAGCATCGGCGCGCCCGCGTAGACGCCGGGCGACTTCACCTTCGCGGACAGGTTGACGACCCAGCCGCGGCCGGCGACCAGGACCGAGCCGACGAACTCCGGCGCCGCGAACCAGATCTCCGAGCCGGGCGCGCAGGACGCGAGCAACACCTGCCCCTTCTCGGTGCGCACACGCGGCACGGTGTAGACGTCCGCGCCGAGCGCCGACTCCTGCGCGCCGAACGGTCCGGGATCGCTCGACGACCAGGCCGCCGCCGGTCGAACGGTGACCAGCGGCGGTACGTCGTACCTCTCCAGCGACAGCCGGCCCACGGCGCGCGACCGGATCGCGAAGATCGCGTCGACGACCGGGTTCCGTGGGTCGACCACGGCCCGCCCGTACGAGCTGTACCCGAACCCGAGATCGAGCAGCTGTTGCGACACCCGGTCGGGAATCGTGCTCGAGTAGTACTGCGGCCCCTGTCCGCCGATCAGCATCGGATCGTTGACGGTCTGCTCGGCGCCGGGCGCCGTACGGTACGTCGGCCAGTCCGCCGCCGAGGTGACCAGCGAGCGCAGCGCGGTGTGCTCGGCGCCCCACGGCGCCTTCGCGCTCAGGATCTTGCTCCGCCGCTCGTCGATCGCCACCGACGACAACGCGACCTCCACGAACACGGCGGCGACGAGGACCGCCGCCGCGCCCCGCCGTACCCATCGAGGCGACCGGCTCAGGAACCACGCCCCGAGCGCGACGACGATCAGCACGGGTACGACGAGATGCGTGGCCCGCGTCGTACTGCGGACGTCCCAGGACAAGCCGTACAGCACCAGCACAGCGCCGATCGGGGCAGCGACCGGCAGCACGGTGCGGATCCCGGCGGACCAGGAGATCCAGCCGACGATGACCAGCAACCCGGCCACGACGAACGCCTGCCGGTACGGGCTGCCGTTCGGCGCGTCGAAGCCGTGCCAGATCTCGTGGGTGATCCGGATCTGGAGGCTGAGCATCGTGAGCACGACGGTGGCGGTCCACACGATCCGTTCGCGGGCCGGGACGAGCCGGTTGAACGGCAGGCTGATCGCCAGCAGCAGCATGACTGTGCCGACGGTGAGTCCCGGGGTCGTGCCGACTCCTTCGCTGCCGGGCAGCAGCCGGGCCAGGAAGGTGAGCGGGAGGACCGGCTGGAAGACCATATCCGGGCTGGGCCGCGCGGCGCGCACGGCCTCGAACGTCGGCAGCAGCAGCGGAGCCGCCAGTCCGGTTCCGAGGCCGACGGCAACGAAGCAGCGCAACGCGCCGGTCAGCCGATGCCGCCACGACACCGTCGCGTCGTCCGCGAGCAGACGCGCCACCACGACGAGCGCCGCGCCGATCATCGCCATGTAGACGGTGTAGAAGTGCGACGTCCACAACAGCGCGACGACGAGCGACGTCACCAGCAACGACAGCGCGGACCGCCGCCGCAGGATCCACTCGCACAGCAGGCAGATCACCGGGAACGCGACCAGCCCGTTCAGCCAGACACTCATGTACGCCGCGTCGTCGATCGCCCACCCGCACGCGCCGTACGACACGCCGGCGATCACCGCCGGCCAGGCCGGGCCCGGACGCAGGTAGCGCAGGTACGCCGTCATCGCGCCGGCCGCGAGCCCGATCGCCAGCACGTCGACGAGGAACAAGGCCAGGTCGACGCGATCGCGTGGCATCAGCACGGTGATCCACGACAACGGGGAGCCGACGTAGGCCATGAAGTCGCCCAGGAACGGTACGCCGAACCCGCTCGACCAGTTGAAGAACAGATCGCCGCCGTGGCCGGTCAGGACGTCGCGATAGTGCGCGTACATCGGCACGATCTGCTGGCCGAGGTCGTTGGTGCTCCGCGGCAGGTTCCCGAACGGATAGGTGTGGCGCAGGATCCCGCTCAGCACGAATGTCAGCCCGGCGGCGAGCGCGGCGACCGGGGCCGGCCAGTGCCGCGTCATGAACCGGTCCCGACTGTCGCCGGGACCTGCGCAGGGGCTGGATGTGTCAAATAGCTCAACCGCGCGGCCTCCTGCCTGCTCCGGCCGATCGCGTCGAGCAGATAACCGAGCACCAGCGTCAGGATCGCCGCCAGCCCGATGGACGACGCGAGGATCGCGGTCGGGAATCGCGGGACGAGCCCGGTTCGCAGGAACTCCAGGACGACGGGAGCGCCCAGCGCCGACGCCGCCGTACCGAGTATCGCGGCGATCACGCCGTGGAACAGCACCGGCCGCTCCAGCCGTGCGAGCTGCAGGATCCAGCGCAGGATCCGTAGGCCGTCGCGATACGTCCGCAGCTTGCTCTCGCCGCCGGCCGGCCGCTCACGGTAGCCGACCTCGACCTCCGCGACCGGGACCCGGAGGTGCAGTGTGTGGATCGTGAGCTCCGTTTCGATCTCGAACTCCTGGGCGAGCGCCGGGAACGACTTCACGTACCGCCGCGAGAAGGCCCGGTAGCCGCTGAGCATGTCGGTGATGTCGCGGCCGAACAGCGCGCCGACGGCGGCGGTCAGCATCCGGTTCCCGAGCGTGTGGCCCGGACGGTACGCCGCGGCGTTCGAATGCCGCCGGACGCCGACCACCTGGTCGTACGGACCGGCCAGCAGGGCGTTCACCAGGTCGGCCGCGCGGGCCGCCTCGTACGTGTCGTCGCCGTCGATCAGCAGGTAGACGTCGGCCTCGATGTCCGCGAACGCACGCCGGACCACGTTGCCCTTGCCGCGGCGCGCGACGTGCCGGACGGTCGCTCCCGCGGCGGCGGCGATCGCGGCCGTGTCGTCGGTCGAGTCGTTGTCGTAGACGTAGATCTGTGCTGCCGGCAACGAGTCGCGCAGTTCGGTGACCACCTTCCGCACCGCCGCGGCCTCGTTGTAGCACGGCACGATCACCGCGACCGCGGCCATGTCCCTCCTTCGGTGTGGGCGGCCGCGAACCCGGCGGCCAGGGCGATGGGCGAGGAGCATGCGGGGGAGTCTGCGGCCGGCGGGCCAAAGGGGGCCTGAAGCAACCTGAAGACTTCTTCAGGATGCTCCGCGGGATGTGTGATCCTGGGACGGTGCGGCTACTGGTGGTGGAGGACGAGCGCCGGCTCGCCGCCGCGCTGAAATGGGGCCTGGAGTCGCACGGCTTCACCGTCGACGTCGTGCACAGCGGGCCCGAGGCGCTCTGGGCCGCGGAGGAGAACGCGTACGCCGCGATCATCCTCGACGTGATGCTGCCCGGCCTGAACGGCTACCGCGTCTGCGAGAGCCTGCGCCGCGGCGGCGACGGTACGCCGATCATGATGCTGACCGCGAAGGACGGCGAGTACGACCAGGCCGAAGGGCTGGACACCGGCGCCGACGACTACCTGACCAAGCCGTTCTCGTACGTCGTCCTGGTCGCCCGGCTGCGCGCACTGCTGCGCCGCAGCGGCGCGGTCCGGGTCGAGCTCGAGGTCGGCGATCTGGTCATCGACCCGGCCGCCCGGACCTGCCGCCGCGGCGAGCGGGCGATCGACCTGACCGCGCGCGAGTTCGCGATCCTGGAGTGCCTGGCACGGCGGCGCGACGTGGTGGTGACCAAGCGCGAGATCCTCGAACAGGTCTGGGACGCCCACTACGACGGCGACGTGAACGTGGTCGAGGTCCATGTCAGCGCCCTGCGCCGCAAGATCGACCGGCCGTTCGGCCGGAACACCCTGCAAACCGTGCGCGGCATGGGCTACCGACTCACCGGCAGCAACCATGCCTGACCTCCGGCTGTCGACCGCCCTCCGCGCCGCCCTGGTCGCGGGACTGGTCGCTGCGGTGCTGGCCGTCGGCTTCGCGTTCTGGATCCATCACCAGATCTTCACTTCGCGCTACCACGACCTCGAGCGTCAGGCGGACAGCGACCGGCAACAGCTCATCGCCAACATGTACGGTTACCGAACCGTCCAGCCCGTCGCCGGAAGCCTTTCACCCCTCGACGCGGTGTTCGAGGTTGTCGACGACACCGGCAAGGTCCTCGAGTCGAGCCCTGCTATCCGGGCGTTCGGACCGGTTCCGGTCGCACCCGGCCCGAACCGCTACGACCTGAAGGACAGCAGCTTCGTGACTGTTCGCGCCCTCGGCCCTGACGCGCGCTGCGCCGGCGCGCCGCGGCAGGGCGACTGCGCCATCGCCACGAGGATGGCCGGACGGCGTGTGTGGGTGAACCGGGAAGCCGTCTCGGTGCGCGGCGTGACGCTGAAGGGGGATCCGAACAGGGTCGCGGTGGTCTCGGTCTTCGTCGTGCCGTTCGAAGCCGAGGACGCGGCCGCCGAGGTGGACCGCGTGCTGCAGCGGACGCTGCCGCTGGCGGTCCTGCTGATCATGGTCGGCGCGTACGTCGGCACCCGCCTGGCGCTCCGGCCGATCGAGCGGATGCGGTCCCGGGCGGCGGCGATCAGTCAGCGGAACCTGCACGAGCGCCTGCCGATTCCTCCGACCGGAGACGCGGTCGCGCGGCTGGCGGCGACGCTGAACGACACGCTCGCCCGGCTGGAGGCGGCCGCCGAGCAGCAACGCGGCTTCGTCGCCGACGCGGCGCACGAACTACGCAGTCCGATCGCCACGCTGCGTACCACCTTGGAGGTGGCCGGCGCACATCCCGAGCGCGCCGACTGGCCGCGGGTGAACCGGGTCGCGGTCGAGGAGGTCCAGCGGCTCCAGCAACTCGCCGACGACCTGCTCCTGATGGCGCGCCTCGACGCCGATGCCACAACCACCGTGCAGCCGGTCGACCTGGCCGAGCTGGCCCGCCGGCAGCTCGCGCGGCGCATCGACGACGGCCCGGGCCTGCACTTCGAGTCGGCCCGGTCCGCGATGGTGGAAAGCGATCCCCGGCAGCTGGACCGGCTGCTCCGCAACCTGCTCGACAACGCCGTACGGCACGCGCGGAGCAGCGTCACCGTGCGGATCGAGCAGCGCGCCGAGCACGTCGTACTGCACATCGAAGACGACGGCCCCGGCATCCCGGCGGCCGATCGCGAGCGCGTCTTCGAGCGGTTCACCCGCCTGGACGAGGCCCGCACCCGCGACGCCGGGGGAGCCGGGCTCGGCCTGGCCATCGCGCGGGAGATCGCCCATCGCCACCACGGCACGCTCACCGCCTCCGCGCCGGAGTCCGGCGGCTCCCGGTTCACGCTGAGCATGGTCGCCGGCTGAATTGGTCCGCGATTCCGCGGGCCGATTGGGCGTGGATACCGCCGGACCCGCACCTAGATTGGCCGTGCGGAGTGACCAACAGTGCAAAGGAACTGGATCGATTCATGGAGTACCGCAATCTGGGGAGGACGGGACTGAAGGTCAGCGAGGTCTGTCTGGGCGCGATGCACTTCGGCGGCCCGACGGACGAGCAGACCAGCGTCCGGATCCTCGACGAGTTCGCCGACGTCGGCGGCACCTTCGTCGACACGGCCGACGTGTACAACGCGGGTGAGTCCGAGGCGGTTCTCGGTCGCTGGCTCAAGGGCCGCGACCGCGACGCGTTCGTGATCGCGACCAAGGTGTACGGCGCGATGGGCGACGGACCGAACGACGACGGGCTGAGCCGCAAGCACATCCTGTCCGCCGTCGAAGCGAGCCTGCGGCGCCTCGGCACCGACTACATCGACCTGTACTACACCCATGTCTGGGACACGGCGACGCCGATCGAGGAGACGCTGGCGACGCTCGACACCCTCGTGACGTCGGGCAAGGTGCGGTACCTCGGGGCGAGCAACGTCACCGGCTGGCAGCTGCAGAAGGCCATCGACCTGGCAGGGCCGAACCGGTACGTCGCGCTGCAGCCGCTGTACAACCTGCTCGACCGTGAGGCCGAGTGGGAGCTCCTGGCGATCTGCCGCAACGAGGGTCTCGGCGTGATGCCCTGGAGTCCGCTGCGGGCTGGGTGGCTGGCGGGCCGGTTCCATCGCGGCATGGAGGCGCCGCCGGCGGACAGCCGGGTGGCGGCCGCGGCGGATCGTGGGCTGCTGGAGGCGTGGGACTACTACGACAACGAGCGGACCTGGAGCGTTCTCGACGCGCTGCACGACATCGCGGCCGCGACCGGTCGGAGCGTGTCTCAGATCGCGCTGCGGTGGCTGATCCAGACGGAGCCTGTCACCGCTCCGATCATGGGACCGCGCACGCTCGAGCACTACGTCGACAACATCGGCGCCGTCGGCTGGTCCCTCACCGAGGAGCAACTCGACCGTCTGACGGCAGTCAGCGAGAAGCAGCCGGTCTACCCGTACGACCTGCTCCGCAACTTCCAGCGCTGACCTGGGGCCGGTGCGGCGACGCGCCGTACCGGCCCTCGGACGTCGTGACTAGGATCTGTGGTCATGGCGAGGCAGTCCACGCGCGTGGCCTGGACTGTGGTCCTGACCCTGGACGGTCTCGGCAAGCTCCACCAGCAGGTCGAGCGGGCGTTGCGGGAGGCTGTCCGATCGGGACGGGTGTCGAGCGGCACGGTGCTGCCGCCCAGCCGGGAGCTCGCAGCGCAGCTCGGCTGCTCGCGGTGGGCCGTCACCCAGGCGTACGGCCAGCTCGTGACCGAGGGCTACCTCGCTACGCGGGTAGGGTCCGGGACCTGGGTCAGCTGGTCCGGCCCCAGCCGGCGCCCGGTTCGCCGTACGACCACGGCCAGCGTGCCGACGTACAGGTTCGATCTGGCGCCGGGCGCTCCCGACCTGCGCGCGTTCCCGCGCACGCGGTGGGCGGAGGCGGCGCGGGTGGCCGCGCGGACGGTACCGACCGCCGGCCTCGGGTATCCCGACGAGCAGGGCTATCTGCCGTTGCGCGAGCTGATGTCCGACTACCTGCAGCGCAGTCGCGGAGCGATCGTGACGGCCGACGACGTCGTCATCCGCAGCGGTGTCAGCGCGAGTGTCCGCCAACTCTGCACGGGCCTGCGCGCGCTGGGCATCGACCGGATCGCGGTCGAGGACCCGGGCTGGACGCGCCTGCGGGCCGTGATCGAGTCGGCGGGTGTGCGGACCGAGCCGGTGCCGGTCGATCAGCACGGTCTCGACGTCGAGCACCTCGCCCGGCGGGACGATCTGCGCGCCGTGCTCGTCACCGCGGCCCACCAGTTCCCCACCGGCGTCGTCCTCGCGCCGCAGCGACGGCTGGAGCTGATCGAGTGGGCGCGGCGGAACGACGGCGTGATCCTGGAGGACGACTACGACGCCGAGTTCCGGTACGACCGCAGCCCGGTCGGCACGCTGCAGGGGATGGCGCCGGAGCATGTCGTACTGCTCGGCTCGGTCAGCAAAACGCTGAGCCCCGCGATCGGGATCGGCTGGCTCGTCGCCCAGGGACGCTGGCGGGAGCTGCTGGAACGCTCGTCCGGCCACGGGCCGTCGACACTCGACCAGGCGACCTTCGCGGAACTGATGGCGGCCGGTGCGTACGACCGCCATCTGCGCGCCATGCAGCGCCGCTACAAGCGCCGCCGGGATCACCTTCTCGCGGCGGTACGACGTGAGCTGCCGACGTGGACGATCGGCGGCGCGGCGGCAGGCCTTCATCTGACGCTGACCCATCCGGCGGGCCTCGACATCGATCGGCTCACGGTCGCCGCCCGCGACGCCGGGACCCGGATCGTCCCGCTCGCCGCGTACCGGATCCACGCCGACGGCAGCGACGACGGCATAGTCCTCGGCTACGGCAACATCGCCGACAACGAGGTCGCCCCGGCCGTCCGATCGCTGGCAACGGCCTTCGAATCCCTCACCGCAGGGTGAGCGCGGTCTCCCGCTCGAGCCGGGACAGCTTCTCCGGGTTGCGGACGTAGTAGATGCCGGTGACCTGCCGGTCCTCGATCCGCAGCGCGACGACGCCGTCGAGCCGGCCGTCGAAGCTGAACAGCAGCGCCGGGTTTCCGTTGACCTGCGTGGGCCGGGTGCTGAGCGTGCCGCCGATCTTCTGCATGCTGCCGAGGAACATCCGGATCACCTTGTCCACGCCGACGATCGGGTGCATCGCGTTCAGCTTGAGCCCGCCGCCGTCGCTGACCGCGACCACGTCCGGCGCGAGCACCTGCATCAGCTCCTCGAGATCGCTGGCCTCGACCGCGCGCTGGAAGGCCTTCACCACCGCCTCGCCCTCGCTCGGCGTGGCGGTCCGGTGCGGGCGGCGCGCATCGACGTGCCGCCGGGCACGGTGGGCGATCTGCCGCACCGCCGCGGGCGTCTTGCCGATGGCGGCCGCGATCTCGTCGTACCCGAGCTCGAACGCCTCGCGCAGCACGAAGACGGCCCGCTCGGTCGGCGAGAGGGTTTCGAGGACGAGCATCATCGCCATCGACACGCTCTCGGCCAGTTCGAGGTCACTGGCCGCGTCCGGAGCGGTGAGCAACGGTTCGGGCAGCCACGGACCGACGTACGCCTCGCGTCGCCGTTGCAGGGTGCGCAGGCGGTTCAGCGCCTGGCGCGTGGTGATCCGGATCAGGTACGCGCGCGGATCGCGGACCTGGTCCGGATCGACCTTCGCCCAGCGCAGCCAGGTCTCCTGGAGCACGTCCTCCGCATCGGCCGCCGATCCGAGGATCTCGTAGGCGACGGTGAACAGCAGGTTGCGCAGGGCAACAAAAGTGCCGGTTGCCGGCGCCAGGTCGTCGCTCATAGGGCGTTGCTCCTCAGGCCGCGGGGCCGGCGTCCACCGGCGCCTCGGCGGCCTTGGCCGGCAGCATCTTCGCGCGTTGCCGGTCCTTGAACCACAGATTGAGCTGACCGGGTCGGCGCGCCTCCTGCCGCAGCTGCCAGACGGTGCTCCAGCACACGGCCTCCTTGAGCATGGCCATCGACTTGCCGCCCTCGTGGTACATTCTCGACACGGTGTCGTCCTTACGGGCGAACTGCACCACGCCCGCGCGCCGTCCCAGGCTGATGCATTCGCCGAAGAACCCGACCTCGAAGTCCTTCGGCTGCTTGCCGGCGATCCGGCTGAGCACGGTTTCGGCGGCCTGCGGGCCGAGCTGGACCGCCGACTGGCAGCTCATCCGGACGGGCAGGTTCGACGGCGCCACCGAGTCACCGGTGGCGATCACCCGCGGGTCGTCGATGCTCGTCAGTGTCTCGTCGGTGAGCAGCCGCCCGATCGCGTCGGTACTCAGACCGCTGCGGGCGGCCAGATCCGGGACGCCGAATCCCGCGGTCCAGATGGTCACGTCGCTGGGGAACTCGCGGCCGTCGGCCAGCTGGACCGCGTCCGCCGTCACACCGATCACTGTCGCGTCGGGTCCTTCGAGGACGGTCATGCCGAGCTTGGCGAACCGCTTGGCGACCGCACGCCGGGCCCGCGGATGCAGGTAGGGCCCGAGGGTCCTGCCGCACACCAACGTCACATTCCGCCCCTGCTCGGCCAGCTCGGACGCGGTTTCGAGACCGGTCGGACCGGCGCCCACCACGGTCAGCCGGGCCGACGCGTCCCGGGCATCGACGACCGGCCGCAGTCGCTCCGCTTCTTCCAGCGTCGAGATCCGGTAGGCGTGCTCCGCCGCTCCGGGTACGTCGGGCACCGGACTCCCGCTGCCGACCGCGTAGATCAGGTAGTCGTACCGCAGGTCGCCGCCGCTCGCCAGCCTCACGCGGCGTCCCGGCGCATCGATGCGGGTCACAGTGTCGACGACCAGCCTGACGCCACCGGCGAGAATCGTCCGGTAGTCGACCACGGCGTCGTCCGATCCGGTGACGAGCTGGTGCAGGCGGATCCGTTCGACGAACTCCGGCCGGGCGTTGATCAGCGTCACGTTCACGTCGGGCCGCCGGGTCAGGCGGTTCGCCGCCATCACGCCGGCATAGCCGCCGCCGATCACGACGACATCGGTCCTCTTTGTCATGGCAACTCCTTCGGTCCACGGTGCAGCCTTAAAGACACCGGCTCCCGGGCGGTTGTGACAGTTCCGCGTGCACGAGTCCGGCGTCGTGTGTCACACGGCGGGGGACTGTCCGGTCTGTCCTGGTGAGTAGTCACTCATCGCCACGAGGTGGGCCATGCGGGACATGATCAGTGGAGGTTTGGCGACGCTGCCGCGCCCGGTCGCCGCGGTCCTGGGCGGCGGCGGCGTGCTCGGCGCGGCCCATGTCGGGATCGGGCACGCGCTGGAACGTCGCGGGTTCGTACCGGACCTGATCGTCGGTACGTCGGTCGGCGCGCTCACCGGAGCGATCGCGGCGGCGCATCCTGCGTCGGCGGCGGCCCGGCTCGACGAGTTGTGGGTCCATCTGCGCCGCCGCGAGGTGTTCCCGCTCGGCTACCTGTCCTCGCGGGCCAGTCTGTTCTCCGACCGTGGCCTGCGGCGGCTGATCTCCGGCGCCGAGCTGCCGGCCCGGATCGACGATCTGCCGATCCCGTTCACGGCCGTGGCGATGGATCTCGGCTCCGGTGCGGAGGTACCGCTGGATCACGGAGACCTCGAGTCGGCGTTGCTGGCGAGCTCTGCCATCCCCGGCGTCCTGCCTCCGGTGGTACGCGACGGCAGGACGCTCGTGGACGGCGGCCTGATCGCCTACGTTCCGGTGCGGGCGGCGTACGCGGCCGGTGCGGCCAGTGTGCTGGTCCTGTCGACCGGGCCGTCGAGCTGGCCGTTGCCCCCGGCATCACCGCATCGGCGCGCGGGTGCGATCGCCTGGAGGTCCGCCGTCCTGCAGGTCCACCATCAGATCGAGTGTGACCTGCGGGACGTGTCCGGGCACATTCCGGCCGTCGTGCTGCCGACCGGCATCGACAAGTGGCCCGCCCCGTGGGACTTCGGGCACTCACAACGACTGATCACCACCGCGATGGCCACGGCGGAGCGCTTTCTCGACGAGCTCGAGGTCGACGGCCCCGGGCTGTATCGCGCCGACCCCGACCGCGAGCTGTTGCCCGCTCGCGCCGAGACAGGAACCAGCCAGTGAGCACAATCGCCTTCCTCAACATCGCGATGCACGGCCGGGTCAACCCGACCCTGCCGATCGTGGCCGAACTGGTCCGGCGCGGCCACACGGTCAGCTATCACACCTCGCCCGCCTTCGGTCCGGAGGTCGAAAGGGCCGGCGCCACAGTGCGGTTCTACGCCGGCGGAGAGCAGGCGCTCCCGGATCCGCCGACGCCGATCGCGTTGCTGGCGGGCCTCGCGGACACCGCGGTCCAGGTGCTGCCCGGCGTACTCGACGAGCTCCGTGCGCTTCAGCCTGATCTCGTCGTCCACGACTCGGCGTGCCCGTGGGGTGCGATCGCTGCTCGGGAGCTCGGAGTGCCCGCGGCGTCGTCGTTCACCACCTTCGCCTTCAACCAGCAGGCGCCCAGCCCGACGGGGCCGTCGCGGAGCCTGCTGCGGACAGCGGCCGCGAACCCGTCGCACGTCAAGCGCTACGTACGTTCTCGGTGGGTACTGCGTCGGGGCTTCGACGCCGGCGGCCTGCCATTGGTTGACCTGGGCAACATCCGTCAGAGGCTCAACCTGGTCTACACGTCCACGACGTTCCAGCCCGGGGCCGACGAGTTCGACGACTCGTTCTGCTTCGTCGGTCCGAGCATCGGAGCCCGCCCACCCGACCCGTCGTTCCCAGTCGACCAGCTGGGGTCCCGGGTCGCGTACCTCTCGCTGGGAACGGTCTTCACGGCAGATCCGCAGCTGCTCAGGACGATTGCGACCGCGCTCGCGCCGCTGGCCGACACCGTCGTCGTCGCGACCGGGCAGACCGATCCGTCGGCGCTCGGACCGTTGCCTACGCACGTCATCGTTCGGCGCTCGGTCCCGCAGCCGGAGATACTGGCCCGTGCTTCGCTGTTCGTCACGCACGGCGGCATGAACGGCGTCAACGAGGCAATGTACGCCGGAGTGCCCATGCTGCTGGTTCCGCAGGGCGCCGACCAGCCGTTGGTGGCCGGCCGGGTCGTCGAGCTGGGGGCGGGGCTGACGATCAGGAACGAGGACATCACCGAGGACGCCGTACGGACCCTCGCCGGGCGACTTCTCGACGGCCCCGGTTTCCGCGAGGCGGCGCTCGTCCTGCAGGCCGCCGAGCGGGACGCGGGTGGGTTCCGCCGGGCCGCCGACGAGCTCGAGCGGTACCTCGGTGCGGCCGGGTGCGGTGATCTTGCAACGCCTGTCGATCCCTCACGGCGAGCGTGACCGATGTCGCCGGTCCTGGTGTTGCTGCTGATCGCAGGCTTGTCCGAGGCAACCGGGCGGGTACTGCCGCTGGTGGCCCGCCGCCCCGGGATGTCCCGGCCCGTGGTCGTCGGGCTGCTGTTGACCGGCACGCTGATCGAGAGCGCCGTGATCGCCCTCTGGCCGCCGACCGCCTGGGCCCTTGCCGAGGCGCTGCAGTCCGATCCACTGTCCGGCAGCTTGGCGTGGACACCGAGCCTCGTAGCGCCACTGGTGCTCGCAGGCATCCTGGCCTTTCCGTGGCTCGGCCCGGCGCTGCACCTGCTGCTGCTGGCCGCGGTGGGTGCCACTCTGGCTGGACCGTTGGCAGACGCCAGCGGCCTGAGTTGGGTTGCGGCGGCGTGTTGCTTGGCCGTCGCCGGCTT
This sequence comes from Kribbella sp. NPDC003505, assembly GCF_040610875.1. Lineage (NCBI taxonomy): Bacteria > Bacillati > Actinomycetota > Actinomycetes > Propionibacteriales > Kribbellaceae > Kribbella > Kribbella sp. NPDC003505. The sequence goes on from NZ_JBEXNA010000003.1 coordinate 577,519, forward strand.
CGGCCTGGCGAGTGCGGTCGAGCTGTTTCGACGACTTGTCGCGAGGGTGCTGGCGTTCCGGGTGCGGGATTCGCTCGCATGAGCAGCTTGTTGTTGTTCCTCGGCGCCGTCGGACTGGTCCTGATCGTCGAGGGCGTGCTGGCCCGGTACGAGTTGCTCGCGTACAGCGTGGGCTGGCGGGTCTCGACGTCTGAATTGCCGGAGGGCCTTCCGTATGCGCGCGGTGCGGCGCCTGATCGCCCGCCCGCGGCGTACCTGGTCTATCTCGACGGCATCGGGAAGCGTCAGTTCCGCGATACCCGGGACGGCGGCCAGTTGGTGCAGGCCGTGATCGCAGGGGCTCCGGAGCTGCGGGTGCTCGGCCAGGTGCAGCCCTACTCACCGTTGGCCGCGCCGCTCGCGGACCGGCCGGTGTGGGCATGGCTGCGTCGTCGAGCGGGTCTCCTGCTGTTCCTGCACAACGTCATGCAGACCTTCGTCGCAGCCGATCGCCGGTACCGTCCGCTCTACAACCGGGCCGTCGGTCAGCAGATCGTCGTACAGCTGCGACTGGCCGGCTATCAGGACCGCAGCAACATCCCGGTGGTGCTCCTCAGCTACAGCGGCGGCGCCCAGGTGTCCACCGGCGCGGTCGGCGAGATCCAGCGCGCGCTGAGGGCGCGGGTGCTGGTGATCATGCTGGGCGGTTTCCACAACGGCGCCAACGACCTGTCGCGCGTCGAGCACGTGTACCAACTGACCAGCTCGAAGGATCGCATCGAACGGGTCGGGACGTGGATCTTTCCGCAGCGGTGGCGGCTGTTCCGCGCCAGCGGCTGGAATCGCGCTGTGCGAGCGGGGAAGGTCACGGTCCGCCGGCTCGAGCCGGCCACGCACGTCGGCCCGCGCAGCTACATCAGTCCCACGGCCACCTTGCCTGACGGTCGCACGCACCTTGATCGAACGGCCGAGACGGTCATCGACCTCGTCAGGGAGTACTGCGCCGCACCGCGCTCAGACCTGCAGCCCGGCGTGGCGGAGGCCTGACAGCTCGATCGCGTTGCGCAGCGCCGACAGGATGTACTGCGGCACCTGGAGACCGGCGTGGCGGGCCCAGAGCAGCTCGCGTTCCACCAGGCTGATCTGCCGAGCGACCTCCAGCAGGTCGCGGTCGAGGCCGAGCGAACGAGCCACGTCGCCGAAGTCGGCCAGCTGCCGGCGGTTGTTCACACCGACCGGTTTGAACGATCGCCGGCGCAGGATCCGGGCGAGCTGGAGCTGCCAGTCGCGCAGCCCTTCCGCGCCGACGAGGACCTCGGCCGACAGTCGGTAGAACGCGAAATGCCCCGGTTCCTGGCGTTTGATCGGCGCGACGACGGTCTCGGCGATCGCGTGCTCGCCGATCCGCCGGAGGCCGTCGACCAGTCGCGAGTACGCCACCACGGCGGAGCGCTCGGTGGCAGCACCGGTCAGGTAGTAGAGCAGCCGGACGACGCCGAGCATGCCCGGCAGGTGGGAGAGCAGACCGACCAGTTGGATCCTGGCGCTCACGTTGACGTCGCCAGTCGCCGGAGTGAGCCCGCAGCGTTGCTGGACCGCGTCCAGCAGCACCCCGTGCTGGAGCTCCTGTGGTGACCACACATCCTCGTAGAAGAACCTGTCCGTGTCGGTCGCGTCGGGCATCAGGGCACGCAACTCGAGGACGTTGCGCTCCACATCGAGCTCGACCCGGGCCAGGTAGTTGAACACCGCGCCGTACCGCTGACGGACCAGGTCCGGACGGCGGATCGTCAGATCCGCGCCGCCGAGTGACAGGGGCGGACGGTCCTCGGCGAACTGCTCGACGAAGCGGCGAAGGCCCTGTGGACTCACTCGGTGAGGCATGGCGCTGTCGTCCGTCGAGTCAACAGGTCTTCCAGGCCGGTGAGGTTGCCGCCGCGGGTCGCGTCGAGGAACGTCCGCAGGAAGTGCCGGTGATGGGCCGGGTTCACAACCGCGGACCGGTCGGTGGCGAGGTGCCGCCGGGCCCGGCACACCAGTTGGCGGCTGTAGACCGGACTGACCTGCAGCAGCGTGCCGATCCGGTCGTACGGATAGTCGAACAACTCGCGGAGGACGTACGCCGCGCATTCGTCGGCGGTGAGGCGGGTCAGGACGAAAGCGACGGCCTCCTCGAGTGCTTCGCCCTGTTCGATCCTGGTCGCGGGGTTCGCGTCCGGATCCGCGACATCGGGCGCCGACGGGCCGTACGTCTCATGCCGGCGCCGGGCCGACCGCCGGACGTTGATGGCTCTGCGGGTCGTCATGGTCACCAGAAGTGCGCCCGCGTTGCAGACGCTCGTCCGGTCGGTCTGCTGCCAACGGAGCCAGACCTCCTGGACGACGTCTTCGGCCTCGGTGCGGCTCCGCAGGATCCTGGTAGCGATCGCGGTCAGTCGCCGGCGCTCGCCGAGGAACACCGCGAGCGCTTCGGCGAGGCCGGACTCGGCCGCACCGTCGAGGACCGGGTGCGGGCGCCGCCTGTCCTGCTCGACTCCGACAACCATGGGTCCTGGCCCTTCTCGCGTCCCGGCCGCTTGTGCGCTGATGCCCCACTCATCACGGTCGCGTCCCTGCCCCTGGTTGCGGGCCCCCGAGCGCCCGTGGCCGACCACGTAGGCATGTCCACCACGCGCCCGGTACGGCTACGTGCCTCGTAGCCGTACCGGCCTGACAGCGATTACGGGTACTCTCGATCGGTGGTACCTGGGCCCCAGGGCGCCGGACTGATCGGGCGGCGAAACGAGTGTCGAGCCCTTGATGACCTCTTGCGAGGCGCCAGGGTGGGGCGGAGTGCGGCCCTGGTCCTGCGTGGGGAGGCGGGGATCGGCAAGACCGCCCTGCTGAAGTACGTCCTCGAGCGGTCGGACGGCTGCCGCCTCGTGCGAGCGGCCGGGATCCAGTCGGACATGGAACTGTCGTACGCCGGCCTGCACCAGCTGTGCGGTCCGCTCCTAGCCGGTCTCGATCACCTTCCGGAGCCGCAGCGCGACGCGCTCGGTGCGGCGTTCGGCCTCCGCACGGGGATCGCGCCGGACCGGTTCCTGGTCGGCCTCGCTGCCCTCGGGTTGCTCGCGCACGCGGCAGCCGAGCGGCCGCTGCTCTGTCTCGTCGATGACGCGCAATGGCTGGACCAGGCGTCGGCGTTGACGTTGGGCTTCGTCGGCCGACGGTTGCTGGCGGAGTCCGTCGTACTGCTCCTGGCCGTCCGTGAACCCGCGCCGCAGCAGTCGCTGGCCGGGCTTCCCGACCTGCCGGTCACGGGTTTGCGCGACCGTGACGCCCGGCGGCTGCTGGACTCGATCGTCACCGGTCCGCTCGATGCGCGGATCCGCGACCGCATCGTGGCCGAGGCCGCGGGCAATCCGCTGGCCCTGCTCGAACTGCCGCACAGCTGGACGGAGGCGGGAGCGGCCGACGGCCTCGCGTCGCCGGACGGGCGGCTGCTGGAGAGCCAGATCGAGCGGGAGTTCGTCCGCCGGATCCAGTCGCTCCCGGCCGGGGCCCGATCGCTGATGGTCGTCGCCGCCGTCGAGCCGGTCGGCGACGCCGGGCTGTTGCACCGGGCGGCCGAGCGTCTGGGGATCGACGTCGGTCCCGCCGTCGCGAGCGCGTCGGAGCTCCTGGACGTGCGCACCGACGTCCGGTTCCGGCATCCGCTGGTCCGCTCCGCGACGTACCGGGCCGCATCCGGGACGGATCGCCGGGCGGTGCATCGCGCGCTGGCGGACTCGATCGATCCGGAGGTGGATCCCGATCGCCGGGCCTGGCATCGCGCGCAGGCCGCGCAGGGCCCCGACGAGGACGTGGCGGCGGAGCTCGAGCGCTCGGCCGTTCGCGCTCAGGCGCGTGGCGGCGCCGCGGCGGTGGCCGCGTTCCTGGAGCGCGCGTCCGAGCTGACCGGCGATCCCGGCCGCCGCTCGACCCGCGCGCTGGACGCCGCCTACGCGAAGTTCCAGGCAGGGGCGTTCGAACCGGCGACGAGTCTGCTGGCGACGGCGAGCGCCGACCCGCCCGACGAGCTGACGCGAGCCCGCATCGACGTCCTGCGGGGCGGGCTCGCGTTCGCGCAGGGCCGGGGGCTGGACGCTCCAGCGCCGCTGCTGGCCGCGGCACGCCGGCTCGAGAAGCTCGACGCCGGACTGGCTCGCGACACCTACCTGGAAGCCGTTTCGGCAGTGATCTTCAACGGGCACCTCGCGAGGAGTCCCGGCTGGTCGGAGGTCGGAGCGGCGGCGCGTGGTGCGCCGCCGTCGCCGTCGCCGCGGGCCACCGACGAGCTCCTCGATGCGCTGGCCGTCCGTCTGACCGACGGCTTCACTGCCTCGGTGCCGATGATCGAGAGCGCACTGACAGCCTTCTCGGCCGACGACCTCCCGATCCAGGAGTCGCTCCGCCGGCTCCTGCTGGCGGGAGTGATCGCCGCGGACCTGTGGGATCTCGAACGGTGGCAGACGGTCACGACACGCCATGTGGAACTCACCCGCCGGACAGGAGCGCTCAGCGGGCTTCCACTGGCGCTGGACTCGTCGGCCGTGGTGCTGGTCTTCGCCGGTGAGCTGACGGCAGCGGCCGCGGTGGTGGAGGAGGTCCGAACAGTGAGTACGGCGACCGGCACCGTCCAGCCGCCCTTCGGAGCGCTGGCCCTGGCCGCGGCGCGTGGTCAGGCGAGCGATGCACGCGCGCTGATCGATGCGACTGTGAAGGAGGGGACCCTGCACGGTCAGGGACTCGGCGTGACGGTCGCGAACTGCCACCATGCGGTCCTCTGCAACGGCCTGGCCCAGTACGACGAGGCGATGAGCGCCGCAGGGAGGGCAGCCAGGTACCAGGAGGAATTCGGTGCCCCGCGATGGGCGCTCGCCGAGCTGATCGAGGCGGCCGTCCGCAGCGGTTCACCCCAGTCGGCGTACGACGCCCTGGACCAGCTCTCGGAGACGGCGCGGGCCAGCGGCACGGACTGGGCGCTCGGCGCCGAGGCGTGCGCACGTGCTCTGCTGAGCGAGGGGATGGCTGCCGAGGATCAGTACCGCGAGGCGATCGAGCGACTCACCCGGACCCGCGTCCGGCTGAACCTGGCCCGGGCGCATCTGCTGTACGGCGAGTGGCTGGTGCGGGAGGACCGCGGCGCCGATGCGCGGGCACAACTCGCGACGGCCCACGACATGCTCAGCCAGTTCGGCGCCGACGCCTTCGCCGAGCGTGCGCGTCGCGAACTGCAGGCCACGGGCGCGACGATCCGCGAGCCCACCATCGCCCGGCGAACAGCCCTCACCGCTCAGGAGTCCCAGATCGCCCGTCTCGCCGGCGACGGCCTGACGAACCAGGAGATCGCGGCGAGGATGTTCCTCAGCCCGCACACCATCGACTGGCACCTCCGCAAGGTCTTCCACAAGCTCGGCATCGCCTCCCGCAGAGAAATCGCCACCAGACTGGCCGAAGGCGCGGCAACATCCGCCTAGCTGCACTACGCAGAGCGAAACCGGGTGGGCCCTGCCGGGCGTTAGCATGCAGCGATGCTGACGTGGGGTGAGAACGACATTGTCGACCAGGAGGGCCGGACGGTCGTGGTCACCGGGGCGAACTCGGGGCTGGGGTTGCGTGCGGCGACTGTGCTCGCGGCCAAGGGGGCTCGGGTGATTCTCGCCTGCCGGTCTCGCGAGCGCGGTGAGCGCGCCGCGGCGGCGGTCGGCGGCGAGCTGGTGCTGTCGGACCTCGCGGACCTGGACTCGGTGCGAACGGCCGCCGCGGAGATCCTGGACCGTACGGGAGAACGCGTCGACCTGCTGATCAACAACGCGGGCATCCCGGCGGGCCGGCTCCGGCGTACCGCCCAGGGACACGAATCGATCTTCGCCACCAACTACTTGGGCCACGCCGCGCTGACCTGGCTGCTGATGCCCGCGCTCCGCGCCGGGAAGTCGGCCCGCGTGCTGACCGTGTCCAGCATCGCCCACCGCGGCAAGGGCTTCGACGTCGAGGACCCCGACTTCGAGCACCGGCGGTTCCGGATGGCGCACGCGTACTCGCAGTCCAAGCTGGCCGGGCTGATGTTCGCGCTGGAGCTCCACAAGCGCCTGCACGCCGAGGGTTCCCCGGTGCTCAGCGTCGCCGCGCACCCCGGATTCACCGGCACGGAGATGGGCGCCGCCGGCGCCCGCAACCAGGGCCTCGGCGCGTTCGCGCGACCGTTGAACGCGCTGACGAAGGCCCTGTCCCAGTCGGTACCCGAGGGCACGTTGCCCCTGCTGTACGCCGCGACCGCACCCGACGTCCGGGGCGGTGACTACTACGGCCCACGGAGGTTCGGCGAGTTCTTCCGCGGCGTCGGCCCGGCCCGCATCGACCCCCGAGCCCAGGACGAGCAACTTCGGGCCCGCCTCTGGGACCGCACCGCCGAACTGACCGGCGTACGCCCGGAACCCGCCTGACGTCGGGCGATCAGCGGGTCTCGGTGGTCGTCACCGTGATCCCTGGAGGTGCGGTGACATCGGGTGCCTGACCGGTCTCCGCTCGGACGTGCAGCGTGCCGTGCGGGGTGGGGACGGAGGCCTGGGCCCACTCGAGGCCGCCGAGTTGCGGGGCGATGGTGACGGACGTCATCCCGGGGGCTGTCGGCCGGACGCCGAGGAGCGTCGCGACGTAGTGGTACAGGGGATGGGCGCCCCACGCGTGGCAGTCGCTGCGGGTTGGTTCGGGGTGTTCGATGACCGTGCGCAGGCCCTGGTCCAGTAGCCCGAACCACAGGTCGAGCCGGGCGAGCAGCACGTCGGTGCGTCCGATCGCGTGCAGTGCTTCGAACAGGTAATGATCGAAGTACACCGTCGTCCGCGCCAGCGGTACGGGCGGTTCCAGGAGCATCGTCCGCAGGGCCGGCTCGCCGTACTTCGCGCCCGCGAGCACGGCCAGCGCTTGTGAGTGTTCGCTGAAGGCGGTGTGGCCGAGGTCGTCGGCGTACAGCCCGCGATCGGCGTCGTAGAACGCCTCGTCGGCGGCTTCGAGGAGTTGGTCGGCCAGTCGCGCGTACCGAGCGGATGCGTCGGGCTCGCCGACCCAGGACTCCAGCTCGCCGACCTGCCGTGCGACCAGCGCCAGCTGGAGGTGCAGCACCGCCGACACCCCGCGCCCGGGACCTGGCCAGTCCGGATGTTGCTCCCCGTCCTGGACGATCCCGGGCGGACTGCCGGCGTCCCATCCCGGCACCCAATCGGTGAAGTTCCAGCCGTGCAGGGCGTGGAAGATCCCGCGGTCGTCGACCGACTGCTGATGAACCTCGACGGCCGCGCGGACGGCGGGCATCAACTCGGTCACGAACGCCAGATCGCCGCGCCACAAGGCGAAGTCGTGCACCATCGCGACCCACCACAGCGTGAACGGCGGGATCGGGGAGGACCGGCGGGACGGCGTCCGGGAAGCGACCAATCCGTTCCCGTTCTGGCTGTGGGCAAAAGCGCGCAGTGCCTGCTGGGCGAGCGCGTCGTCGCCGGTGACGGCGTAGGCGATCAGGCATTGCAGCCGGGTGTCGCCGGCGTACTGAAGCTGCTCGTAGTAGGGGCAGTCCATGGTCGTCTCGTGACTGCAGGCCTGCAGCGTCCGGAACGCGAGTGCGCCGACGTGCGCCAGTCGCGGGTCGCTCGCGGTGAAGCGGCTGCGGTCTTCGTACGGATAGTGGGTCTCACGGAACCGCAACCCCGTGATCGTCAGTGGTTCGGCCGCGGTGGTGACGACGACCTCGACATAGCGACCGGACTGCCACCACAGTGTGCTGTGTTGCTCGTGACCGCCGCCGGAGACGAAGCTGTCACCGATGCCGTCCGCCTCGAGACCGGGACGGCCGAACAGCTTGCCCGCGACGACATCGCGATGTCCCTTACCTGCTCCGGGCTCCGTCTCGTACAGGGACTCCTGCCAGTGCAGCCGCACCTCGGCGTCGCGGCCGCCGTAGAGATCGAGGACCGGGTATGCGCAGACGTACTGGTCGAGATCGATGAGCACGCGGCGGCAGCTCCCGGGCGGCACCGACAACGCCGTACCGTCGAGCAGCCGCTGCCAGTCGCGGGCCTCGTCGTCGAGGTTGTCCGCCGGCTGTACGACGCGGTGGTGCGTCGGCTCACCCGCAGGGTGGGCCGTGACATGGCGGATGCGGGCTCCCTCGGCCCATCGCTGTGCCGGTGCGGGCAGGCGGGACGGCACCAGCAGTCGTCGGCCGCTTGTCGTCCGCGCTTCGGTGGCCGCTGACCACTCGAGGTCGTCCGTGCCGGTTTGCCAGCCCCATGGGTACGTGCGGCCGTCGCTGACGTGCCTGGCGCCGCAGCCGTACCCGTCGCCCTTCGGCCGGCGGCCGTGGCCTGGCAGGGCCGCCGCTTGCCAGGTCGCCGTACCAGTGTCGAGTGCGGGCAGCCGGCCGCGCACAGACTCGGCCGCTAGCAGGAAGGTGGGGCCGTCGCCGAGGCTCACCTGAGCGAGCGGCGCGTCGTCGCCGAGGCTCCACACGCGAGCGGCGATCCAGTGGGCGCCGGGCGGCAACAGCAGCCGGTAGCTCTCGAACGACCAGTTGCCGATGTCGCCCCGCGACGGCCCGCGGCCGACAAGGTCCCCGTCGAGCCACAGTTCGTACCGTTCGTCCGCCGAGACGTGGACAACGACCTCACCCGCCTCCGAGCACTCGACCCGCAGCCGGAATCCCACCACGTCGCCGCTTTCTGCCGCCAGAATCCACCGCGCAGGCCAGGCGGCCTGATCCGCGAACGGCGCTTCGTCGAGCTGAAGCTGCTGAACCTCAGCGGTCATCGTCACACCGGTCCCTTCCAGGAGAGTTCGACTGGCGGCAGAGCCGCCATCATCCACGAGTTCCTCGAACGCGGGTGGTTTCGCGTGCTGTTTTGCGGGTACGGGGTTTATCGGGCGCGACTCTCGCCCGCCGCGCGACACCTCGGTCTGTTCGCTGACGCGAGGGATCGCCGTTTCGGCACTGTTCGAGGTGAAGCCATGGCTCAGCATCGGCGGCCGACCGAGCTGCTTCCTGTCCTGGGCGTGGACCAAACCGTCGATGCGGTCGTCCGGTTCGCCGTCCACGCCGTCGGTTGCACGTACGCCTCGGTGGTGCTGGTTCACGAACGGACGAGCGTCGAGATCGTCGCGCTGACCGACCCCAGGCTGATCGGGCTGTGCCGGGCGCAGATCGAGCTGGGGGAGGGGCCGCTGATCAGCGCGATCCGGACGGATCGGGAGCAGATCGTCCCGGACGTGCTGATCGAGCAGCGCTGGTCTCATCTGTGGACCGATCGCGCGCTCGCGGCGGGCATCCGCAGCGCTGCTCATGTACCGGTGCCGGCCGGTCGGCAGGCCTCGGTGACGCTGAGTCTTTTCAGTGAGATCCCGGACGGTTTCGATGACGACGACGTTGCCTTCGCACACGTCCTGTGCACTCATGCGGCGATGGCGATCGCGACGGCCCGTCCCGAGGCCGGCCTGGTCGTGACACCCGACGTACGCGAGCTGGTCGGGCGGGCGACCGGCATCCTGATGGAGCGCGACGGTACGGACGGCTACGAGGCGTTCGAGGCGCTCAAGCAGAACTTGCTGGACACCGGGCGGACGCTTCGCGAGGTCGCCCAGGAGTTGATCGACGCCCGCGACTACGCCGAGTCGTCGCGCTAGGTCCGGCGCCGGCGTCGAGACCTGCGGCGGGTCAGCGCCGCCGAACTGCGCGCAGCCGTCGGCGACGAGCGGTGACGGGCGCCGCGGCGACGTCGGCAGGTTCTGTGCTGGCGGGCGTGGCGGGGAGGCCGCTGGCGGCGGGGTCGAGCTCGATACTGCGGGCAGTCGGGGTGTCCGCCGTCGTCGCCGGTGCGGGTTTGGGTTTGCGGACGAGGTACGCGCGGATCGGTTCGGACTGGACCGTGCGGTACTCCTCCTCGACCGACTCGTCCAGGGCCTGGGTCGCGACGCGGCGGCGTTTGTTGGTGATCACGTACGACAGCCAGATGCCGGCAGCTCCGGCCAGCATCAGGATCACCCCGAGGGCAGGTAGGTTGACCGCGTCACTGCGGTCACGCAGGCCGAACGCGATGATCGCGCCGGCGGCCATCAGAAAGATCCCGAACCCAATGCTCATCACGCGCCTCCCTTGACCGGGCTCTGACAAGCACCCGGTACCCGCCGCTCAACCCTCGGACCGGAGCCGCACCGCGCAGTCGGCGGTCTGATGGAATGAGCGGATGACCACGACAGACTCACGGCCGACGCTGCGGTTCGAGGATCCGGTGAGCCAGGCGCTGTACGGGGCGACCTACGACGCGGCGCTCGAGAACCTGCTCGGCATCAACACCGTTCCGTTCGGCGAGATCTACGCCAGGAGCGGGCTGATGAATCCAGCGGTCGGCATGGTCCGTGCCGGCGGCGGCTACGAGCAGCCGTGGACCCGGGACGCGACGATCAACAGTTGGAACGCGACGAGCCTGCTGGCGCCGGCGCTGGCCGCGAACACGCTGTGGGCGGTGGTCGAGAAAGATGCCGAGGGCAACCTCAGGGTGCAGCAGGACAGCCAGCAGTGGGATCAGGTGGTGTGGACCGTCGGCGCCTGGCACCACTATCTGGTGACCGGCGACCGGGACTTCCTGCAGAGCGCGTACGACGTCGTCACGAACACGCTCGCGCTGCGCGAGCAAGCGACGGTCTTCGGGCCCGATGCGCGCTACGGCCTGTTCACCGGTCCGTCGTTCTTCAACGACGGCGTCTCCGGTTTCCCGGCGCCGACGGCCGAGGGGGTCGAGTCGCGGGGGAGCGAGAGTACGTCGTACCCGGATGTCGTCTCGGGGATGTACCTCAGCACCAACGCGCTGTACTACGCGGCGTACACGCGGGCGGCCGAGATGGCGGCCGAGCTCGGCCGACCGTCCGACGGCCACCGGTCCAAGGCGGCGGCGATCAAGCAGGCCATCAACGAACACTTCTGGAATCCGCGGGCCGGAAGCTACAACTACGAGGTCGCGGCCGATGGCACGCCGGGCGTCTATCAGGAAGGCACGGGGCTCGCGTTCGCGCTGATCTTCGGGATCGCCGACGACGCGCAAGCCAGTGCGCTGATCTCGAATGCGCAGCGGATGCCGTGGGGAATGCCCGACACGTATCCGCACTGGGACCGATACTCCGTCGCGGAGCCCGGCCGGCACAACGCGATCGTCTGGCCGCTCGTTCAGGGGCTCTGGGCGAAGGGCTTGGCCGAGCACGGCGATGTGGACGGGTTCGCGACGGAGACCAGGCTGCTCGCGGAACTCGTCAGGAACAGCGGCGGCTTCTGGGAGATCTACGACGGGAACACCGGCGCCGTCGAGGGCGGCTACCAGGGCGCAGCCGGCGTACTGAAGCGCCGCTGGGATTCGGAACCGGACCAGACCTGGTCGGCGACGGCGTACATCGACATGATGCACACCGGGCTGTTCGGGATGAGGTTCGACGACCGCGGCCTCACCTTCACGCCGTCCCTTCCGGCTGGTTGGGGTGATGTCACGCTGAGCGGCCTGCGGTACCGCGACGCCGGGCTGACGGTGACGCTCCGCGGCACGGGCACCGTGATCCGCGGGTTCGAGCTCGACGGCAGCCCGCAGTCCGGTGTACCGGCGTCCTTTCAGGGCGACCACACGATCGAGATCACGCTCGGCGGGTAGCATCTGGTGCCGATGCCTTCAGCTCGCACTCGCCGGCCGCGTCCGGCTGACATGACAGTTCCCCTCGGGGCGCGCACCGTGTTCACCGACGGCGCGTGCTCGCGCAACCCCGGACCCGGCGGGTGGGCCTGGGCGTTGTCGAAGACCGAGTTCGCCGCCGGTCACGAGGCCACCTCCACGAACCAGCGGATGGAGATTCGCGCCGCCCTGGAGGCCGTGCGAGCCAACGACGGTCCGCTGCTGGTCGTCTCGGACTCGACGTACGTCGTCAACTGTTTCCGCGACCGGTGGCACGCCGGTTGGCTCGAGCGAGGCTGGCTCACGTCAGCGAAGAAGGCGGTCGCCAACAGAGACCTGTGGGAGCCGCTGGTCGAGCTGGTCACCGCGCGCGGAGATGTCGCGTTCCAGTGGGTCAAGGGCCACTCCGGCCACGACATGAACGACTTCGTCGACCAACTGGCCGTCGCCGCCTGCTTCCCGTCGTCCTGAGCGTCACGGCGACTCGAATCCGTCGCCTAAGCACAACGGCCGTCAGACTGCGGCGACCGCCGCCGCGCCAATTGAGGTTGTCGTCGCCTGCTGGCTGATGGTCACCGGCTCAAGGCCCGCAGGCCCGACGACAGTTTTTCATGGCGCCGGAACCTTGAAGCCTCGCTTGACCCGATCGGCGAGTTAACCCGCCGAGTCGGGCGCATACTTTCTTGTCCAGGGCGGGATGATGAGTGCTGAGAGCCCACTTGCCGGGCGGAAGAGTGCAGGCCTTGGACCGGTACGCCTACCGACATTGCTTCGAGTTCTTGGTCGTGCTCACGTCGTTCCAGTGCTTCCGTGCATCCCGGAGGATGGCGGGAAAGTCTGCTGGGTCGTCGGCCTGGAGGCGAGTGCAGAGGGCCTCCGCATCACGTGCGCGTCTACGTGCCTGCTCACGATCGGTCGCGATGAGGCAGGCTGCACTCGTGAAATTGCAGACCGCCAGGTGGACGAGCTTCAGCTGGCCAAACGATTCGCTCTGTGCCATTACGAGTTCTATCGACCTGTCTGCCATTCGTTGTGCATCAAGATGCTCGCCCAGCATCGAGCCGAGTTGGGCTCGCGCGGCCAGCGCTTGTGCGAGGGTGTCGCGTTCACCGTCGGTGCGCGGCTCGGTCTCGTAGTCGATCTCACGCGCTGTCTGCTCGGCCTGAGCTGGATCCTCGAGATGCATTCGGGCGCGAACGACCACGACCATGGCCTTCGTCAGTTCCAAGTTGTAGACGGAGGCCCGCCCCGATACGAGCGTGCGCCAGAGGTCAACTGCGCGCCACGCTACATCCTCGGCCTCCTGCCACCTCCCGGAGTCATGCAGGCGCTCGGCGAGGTTTCTGCGTGCCTTGGCAGCATCGAAAGCCCAAGCATGCGGGTCGCGGCGCGCCATCACATCGAAGTGTTTGACAGCCTCTGTCGCCTTGCTGAGAGCCGGTTTCACCTTGCCGACATCGCTGAGCGCAGCAGAACTTCGACGCAACGCCATTGCATACCAGTGGTGATATTCTTGGGGGTCGTCGTTAAAGAGATCTTCGGCGTGTCGCTCCGCGATCGCTGAGAATTCGAAGGCCGAAGTTCGATGGCCGGCCCGCCTCAATGCGCGGGATAGATTGCTGCTGACCTCCAGACTGACGCGTTTATGCAGATCGAATACGTCAGCCGATCCATCGATCATGCCGAGCACCTCGTGAGCCTCGGTGGCCTCGACAACGGCCTCTGCGCGGAGGTCGAGGTCGCAGAGGAGATTGGCCAAACGTGATCGTGCCGAGCAGATTCTTATCTGTTCCTGAGCTCGCCGGATCCTCAATTGATGCTGTTGGCCCTCGAGAAGATCGGTGCGACTGGAGTATTGCCCGAGCAGCGCGGTTCTCAGGTCAAGCGCCTCCTGTAGAGATTCACGCGCCTCGTCCAGGGCGCGAATGTCGGTCTGCCGGTGTGCCAGCTTCTCGAGAGCGTCGGCGAGGCGCTCGCCGGCGGAGTCGGCATCATCGCGATACGCCGCGACCGCCTGACTTTGGAGGACTACAACCAGATCGTCGAGCCTGAGATTGCGCCGCACCGGGATGCCGTTGACCACGGCTGCTGCACGCTGCGGCGAAGGCACCAATCTCAGAAGCTCCGCCAGTAACGCCTCAAGCGAAAGACCTTGGCCCGCCGACGATTCGAGCGGAGTCATTTGCGCATGGCTGACGGCCAGTTCGACCAATCCTTCCAGGTGGTCAAGACAGACTCGTTCCAGAACCTCTGCAAGTGACGGCTCCGGACGTACTGAGGCGTCGCCCCGGACCGCTGGCAACAACGTTGAGAGCAGCCGGGTCGCCTGCGCAACCGCGGCTTCTTGATGAAATCTGTGCAGTGTCCCGTCGGTCGGCCCCAGGTTCGAGAAGCTGAGCAGATCGCCGACTACCTGCGGGCTGTCGACGGCCAGTCGTTGCGCGGCCTCGGTCGCTAGTCGGTGCGGTCGGAGCGGTCGTAGATATCCAGCGCCGGTTTCGTACAGACTGCGCTGCCACCGCGCGATCTTTCGCACGATCTGCTGAGGTGCATCCGCGAGGTCCGGGAGTACACAGAGGGCACGAGCTGCCGACGCCTCGGACTCCTCCGTCGTGCGTCCGTCAGCGAACGCGAGCGAGCACACAGCTGCGATTCGTTCAAGTAGGTCGACGTCGGCGTCGATGCCCGCGGAGCGCGCCTCCGGTAACCAGTAGGTTTCGGCCTCGAGCCGGAGAAGCCGGGACGCCAACTGCTGGTCTACGTCACCGTTGAGAGTGCTGTTGGGATCGCAATCGAGCAACGCTCGTTCGAGAATTGCCAGGTACGACTCATAGACCGGATCCTCAAGCGTCGGCACGGTCCATGAGCCTCGATCCGGGCTGAGCCATTCGCCGAACTGGCGCCGGGCAACCTCGTACACAAGCTGGCGGCCGACGACAGGAAGGGGGGTCAGATAGATAGGGGATGGCTCGATCAACGAGGCGAACTCGTTCTCGAAGCTTCTCCACCACCGCTGATACGGTGGCCGCGCCAGGACGAGTAGACGCCAAGTGCGTCGAGCATCACTGCCATCCGCCTCGGCGCTGTCGGCCTCCTTCAGCAACGCTCGTAGCTGGTCCAGGTGCCGAACGGCGTCGTCAACTATCAGCAGCCGACTCGTGCTGAGCTCGAGCAGCCTGCCGAAGCTCAGAGCGTGGTCGGCAACGAAGCCACAAAGCCATCCATCGTCGGCCTGGGCCACCGCGAGCTCCACGGCCAGGCGAGTTTTGCCGGCGCCGGTGTCGCCAATAGCGAGCTGAACGGGCAGGGCGTCCCGATCGTTACACCAACGGCGCAGCGATTCGAGTTCCGCGTCACGACCCGTTCGCTCGACGACCCTGCGCCTGGCCTGCAGCATCACCGCTCTCGAAAGGGATGAGCTATCAGCGTCAACCTCGAGTGGGCGGACGGGGTGTTCGAGCAATTGGGTGTCGCCCCAGAGCGGTTCTGGACGGATGTGGCGGCCGTCCTGGTTGAGCCACTGAGCCGCATCCTCATCGGACAACACCCACTCGATAGGCACGCCGAGTAGCCGTGCTCCTACTTGTGCATCCTCCTCGACCACGATTGCAATGAGATGGCCGTCAGCGATGACGGCGGAACCAGACATGCCCGACCAGGCGGCATCGGACCTAGACGGTGTAGCGCGGACGTGCAGGCCGGAGTCGAGGGCGTAGAGTTCGCGGCGGCCGGTCTGCGGGTTCACTCTGGATTTTGTGATGGGATCGAGCCTGCCCCGGGCAGACTCGTTCTCGGTCACCCTTCCCTGGTTGTTGAACCGTGGGAACCCGATCGCCTGCCACTCGACGACTCCAATCGGCGTGCCGAATCGTACGACCTTGCCGGCGTCGTCCGGGCGAAGTGCCGCCGGCTCCATTTCCACCAGCGCGGCATCGATTCCATTCCGCTGTCCACTCCATCGGAGCAGACCGACCTCCCATTGTGACTCGTTGAATCGCCTGATTCGAACGGTCTCGCCGATTTCGTGCCCGACACAATGAGCTGCGGTCAGTACCATCCGATCGGTGACGAGGTAACCTGACCCGCGCTTCCGGATCGCCGGGGAGTGTGTCTCGACGATGCGCCTCTCGTCCATACTATTCGGGTGCCTCTGCGGCGTCCTCGCCTATCCTGGCCGGCCGGTTGTTCCGTCGGACGTCGTTGAGTTTGATGCGGACCGTTTGGATCGTTTCGTGGACATAACTTCCGCCGACGCCAAGTTCAGCGACCCAGAACTTGACTCCAGCCTTGCCTTCGCCTTCCTTGGTCACGCCGACGTGGAACTCCAATTCGATCTCCGCGATGCCGAAGTCGATCTGCTCAGATTCTGCTCGGATGGCTGACTTCGCGAGCTCGTCGCGTAGGGCGTCGATCGTCGTGGCCAGGTCGATGCGGTCCATCGGATTCCCCCTCGATGCATTCGCGATGCTCGTCCCCCTGCGCACTTTGCGCGTGAAACATTTCCCCTTGGTCTAGACCGTTGCAGCGGGCATCCGCGTTTGTCAAGCACGTGCGCAGAGCAAATCGATCGGTGTCGTCGGAGGCAGGCGAAGAGTTGCGGGAGGAGGCCGACGTTAAGATGTCGAGGAAGGCTGACGACGACTGAAGAGAGGCGCCTTGGCGTCCTTGGGCGTCGCAATCGCTGGAAGTTGTACCCGGCGGGCCGACCTAGATGATCGGCCCGCGGGTCGAATAGCTTACTGCTCCGTTCGGAATTCGCACGACGGTCAGCACGACGCCGAGTCGGCCTTCGCCTCATCGATTGGGACGCGTTGGTACGTCGACAGGTGGTACGTAGACCTGGAACGCCCACCCACCGATCTTGACCGCCGCTGGCAAGGATCACGTGCAGGTCGCGTGCTTGAAATTGGCTCGATCCCCGTCCGCGCATCTGACGCGCGAGTTGGGGCACGCGCTCATCTGCGGCAGAGGCGATGAACCAGGTGGCTTTTCGGAGGCCGGTCAGTCGGAGCTTGGTGACGGTGGCGTCACCGACCACCTGTTAGAGGTCAGGTTGTTCAGGTAGGTGGAAGGTCTGTGTTATGCCGTCGGACTACACGAGTTCGCCCGCCGGCCCCTCGGGACGAGCGACGGAGTGGCGCTACTCCGTCGGTCTCGAGGTCGGCGCTGACCGTCGCCGGGTGGTGCCAGGTAGACCGTCAGGCTTTAGTCGCAACCCCGGCTTGAGCGCGCTGCTCGTCGCGCAGTCTGTGGCACAGGGTGACGAAGGCTGGGTCGGGTGTGTACCTCTCGATCATCTCCATGAACAACTCGTCGTGCACAAGCGGCGCCAGGCTGGCCCGCAGACTCGCCATCGATGTCTTCTCGCAGTTCGCCAATCCTGCGCGTACACCGAGATAGGTGCTCTCGAGTGGGTTGCGCAGCAGATAGCAAATCCAGCGTTTACGACGTCTTGCGATAGTGGCGTTCGCATCATCTGGATGGAGCAGTTCGTCGACGACCTTCAGTGATTCGTCGTTCTCAAGAACATGGAAGTCGAGCTCCATCCAGGCGATCCGCTGTTCGTGTTGCAGCTGAATCCGGGCGAGCGTCTTGGTTCCGCGATAGACCGCCAGTGCGACGACGACCGTCGCGATCAGGCTACTAACGTCCAGCAGCCGGCCGATGATCTCCATCCCTACGCCGTTTCCCACTGCCCACACCCCCTGCGTCGCGGCCTGTGTTTCGGCCCCTAACTCCTTCGATGCGGCGTACGCACAGGTTTGTTGCTGCCGACTCGGCTCTGTGTGACGGAGAAGATCCACCGCCTGGTGCGGAGTAGGCCGGGGCCGCACTGAGCCCGCTCGATGCTCTTCCGTCGGATGGATCAGGCGGCTCCGCTCGCTGTCGTTGAGCGGCGTCACGAAGTTTGGTCACTCCTCGTAGCCGATGTCCTGAATGCACCGAGAGGAACTACGGGGATCGTGCCAACTCGCTGGGATCGGTGGGCGGGTGCCGTGCGGCTACGAAATGGCGGACGGTGGGCCGCATCTGCGGGAGGCGAGACGCCGGCTGAAGGTGCTGACGATCGACGAACTGGCTGCGGCAGTGTTCGGCGGATCTCGATTTCTACCTGCGTCGAGTGTTGGCAGGCGTTCGAGGAGCTGCTGGACCCGAGACTACGTGGCGGCGAGGTACGTCGTCAGGTTCCAACGATCGTCTCCGCTGAAACGTTCATCGCTGCGTAGCTCCAGCGAGGTCGGAGTCGGTCAACTGGCCCGCCAGGTCTCCGCCGTCACGAGGCGGTTCCAGCTGACGGTGGCCTGCGGCAGGCCAGAGGCGCGCAGCCCGTCGGGATGCGCGCCTCGTGCCGGTCAGACCTTCTTCGCGATGCCTGCCATCAGGATGCGTTGGTACGCCGCGAGCTCGTCGGCGGCCGGGACGTCGGCGTCCGGGTCCTCCGGGTACCAGCGCGCCAGGAAGTCCAGGCCGGGCGGGACCAGCGGCATCCCGAGGAAGTGCTGCTCGATGCGCTCCGGGGTCCGGATCCAGCCGTTGCCGAGGCTCTCGAGACCGGCCCGCTCCATCGACTTCTGCAGCGGCTCGCCGGTGTCGACGAAGTCGGTGATGAACAGGTAACTGCCCGGGGCGAGCGCGTCCATCAGCGTGCGGACCCACTCGTCCGGCTTCTCGTCGTCGTGGAAGTGCATGTGCAGGCCGACGACCATCAGCGCGATCGGACGCGAGAAGTCCAGGTGCGCCTTGATCTCCTCGTTGTCGAGGATCGACTGCGGCTCACGCAGGTCGGCGGTGACGACGATCGTGCTGTTGTTGGTGGCCAGCAGCGCCCGGCCGTGTGCGAGCACGATCGGGTCGTTGTCGACGTACGCGGCCCGGGCGTCGGGGTTGATCTCCTGCGCCGCCTGGTGGGTGTTCTTCTGCGTCGGCAGGCCGCTGCCGATGTCGAGGAACTGGTCGATCCCCGCCGTCCGCACGAGGTAGTGCACGCCCCTGACCAGGGCCTCACGGTTCTCGATCGCGCAGCGTCCGGCGTCCGGCACGTACTTCAAGTACAGCGCGGCGCCCTCGCGGTCGGCGGCGAAGTTGTCCTTGCCGCCGAGGAGAGCGTCGTAGACGCGGGCGATGGTCGGCTGGGAAGTGTCGAAACCCGGATCGTAATCCGAGTCGTCTGATGGGGCCATTGGCGCAGCCTTCATGTCGGGAAAGGAACCTCTTGTCATCCTAGGGGAGACGCAAGTCACCTGGCACCCGGGTGCGGCCTGTCGGTGCGCCTGACCAAATCTTCACCAAAGCCCCTGATTCCTCAACGATTAAAGGCGTTCGGGCCTCCAAAGTCCTGACATATCAGGTTCACCTCCGAAAACGGTCCCGGCAGCCATCGTCGGGGCGCTACCGTAGGCCCGTGAGTGTCGATCCGGTAGCGCACAACCGCGTGGCGTGGGACCTTCAGGTCGAGAGCGGCAACGAGTGGTCGAGACCGGTCACTCCCGAGACCGTCGCGCGGGCACGCGCCGGTGAGTGGTCCGTCGTGCTCATCGGATACCGTCCGGTCGACCGGACGTGGTTCCCCGCCGACCTGTCCGACGTGGACCTTCTCTGTCTGGCTTCGGGCGGCGGTCAGCAGGGCCCGATCCTCGCCGCGGCCGGGGCGCGCGTCACGGTCTTCGACAACTCACCGCGTCAGCTCGCCCAGGATCAGCTGGTCGCGGAGCGCGAGGGCCTGGAGTTGCGCACGGTACTGGGTGACATGCGCGACCTGTCGGAGTTCGGCGACGCCTCGTTCGACCTCGTCTTCAACCCGGTCTCGAACCTGTTCGTGCCCGAGCTCGCACCCGTGTGGCGCGAGTCCTTCCGGGTGCTGCGGCCGGGCGGCGCGCTGCTGTGCGGCTTCCTGAACCCGGACGTGTACCTGTTCGACAACGAGGCGATGGACACCCGCGGCGAGCTGGTCGTGCGCCACCGCCTTCCGTACAGCGACCTGACCCACGTCCCGGCCGAGGAGCGCGAGCGGCTGTGGGGAGCCGACGCTCCGCTGGAGTACAGCCACACGATGGCCGAGCAGCTCGGCGGGCAGCTCGCCGCCGGCTTCGTGATCACCGGGTTCGACGAGGCGCCGCACCATTCCGACGCCACCGCAGGCTGGCTGCCCGGCTACTTCGCCACGCGTGCCCTCAAACCCTGACGGACCTGGAGGAAGCCGCGGGTCGGCCTGCGATAGCGGTCGGATAGCGTCGGGGCGTGTTGCTGCCTGAATCGTCGGCGCCGGGCGCTGATCTGCCGGTCCGGGCGGCTCTGCCTGCCACGGTCGAAGCGGTGCGTTCGCGCGGTACGGCGGTCTTGGTCGCGCCGCCCGGTTCGGGTAAGACCTCGCTGCTGCCGCTGGCGCTGGGCGACGCCCTGGGCGGAAAGATCATCGTGGCCGAGCCGCGAAGGTTGGCAACCCGCGCGGCGGCGGCCCGGCTGGCGACGCTGGTCGGCGAGCCGCTCGGGCAACGGATCGGCTACGCGATGCGCGGCGAACGCAGCGGCGGCCAAGATCTGCGTGGACTAGGTGGACTACGTGTCGAGGTGGTGACGACAGGGCTCCTCGTACGGCGTCTGCAGCAGAACCCGGAGCTCCCGGGCGTCGCGGCGATCGTGATCGACGAGTGCCACGAGCGGCACCTCGATGCCGACCTGCTGCTGGCGTTCTGCGTCGACATCCGGGCGAACCTACGGGAGGACCTGGCGGTCGTTGCGACCTCCGCCACGCCGGACACCGTCAGGCTGAGCCGCGCACTGGGCACTGACGGTCCGGCGCCCGTGATCACCGCGTCCGCCGCGCTGTACGACGTAGCCGTCGAGTGGGCGCCGCCACCGCTTCCCGTGCCGCTGCTTCCTGGCGGGCGGGTCGACCCGCGCCTGCTGGATCACGTCGCGGCCGTCGTCCAGCGCGCGTGGACCGAGAACGACGGCGACATCCTCGTGTTCGTCCCGGGGGAGGCTGAGATCAACGGTGTGACGCGCCGGTTGGCCGGCCGGAACGTCCTGCCGTTGTTCGGTCGCCAGTCGAGGGCCGAACAGGACCGCGCCCTGGCCCCGACCGCCACTCGCCGGATCGTGGTCACGACGTCGGTCGCGGAGAGTTCGCTGACCGTGCCCGGGATCAGAGTTGTGGTCGACTCGGGTCTTGCCCGGGAGCCGCGGACCGACCAGTCCCGGGGCCTCGGTGCATTGGTCACCTGCCGGGTGTCGAGATCGTCGGCCGACCAGCGGGCGGGTCGCGCCGGGCGGGAGGCACCCGGCCGGGTCTATCGATGCTGGTCCGCCGTCGACCACACGCATCTCGACGATCATCCGGCGCCGGAGATCGCGACCGCCGATCTGGCCGCCTTCGCCCTCGACCTCGCGGCCTGGGGTACGCCTGCCGGCGCCGGTCTGACCTTGCTCGAGGCGCCGCCGGCCGTGGCGATGACCGCGGCCACGGAACTGCTGCGCCGCCTCGACGCCGTCGACGACAGTGGCCGGATCACCGAACGGGGACGGCGGATGGCGGCGCTCGGGGCGCATCCCCGGTTGGCTCGTGCGTTGATCGACGGTACGCCGCGCATCGGCGCCGACCGGGCCCGCGAGATCGTCGCCATGCTCTCGGACGACTCCGGCCGCGACCTCGGCGACGATCTACCGGCTCGCTGGCGAGCACTCCGCCGCGGCGACGATCGCGGAGCCACGGCCCGCTGGCGAGAGGAAGCCCGGCGCCTCGGCCGGGACTCATTGGGGGTGCCAACGGAGGCGCTGCCGGACGACCTTGCGGTGGGGGTTGTGGTGGGGCTGGCGTATCCGGAGCGGATCGCGCGGGCCCGGGGAGCCGGCTCGACGACGTACCAGATGTCCGGCGGTACGGGTGCGGCGCTGGATCCGCAGTCGCCGTTGCGGAGCACACCCTGGCTGGCGATCGCGGTGGCCGATCGGGCACCGGGGCGCGCCGACGCCAGGATCCGCTCCGCGGCGCCGATCGACGAGCGGACCGCGCGAGACATCGCCGGCGAACTGGTCTCGACCACCGACCAGATCCGCTGGGACGACGGCCGGATCGTCACGCGGCGCGTCGAGACGCTCGGCGCGATCGTGCTCAACGACGTACCGCTGGCAAAGCCTGACCCGCTGCTCGTCCAAGCGGCTGTCCGCGACGGTATCCGGCGCAGCGGTCTGTCCGTACTGCGGTGGTCGGACGCCGCTCTCGCCTTGCGGCAGCGGCTTGCGTTCTGCCACGCCCACCTCGGAACCCCGTGGCCCGCGGTGGACGACGAAGCTTTACTGGCCGGTCTCGACGAATGGCTGGGTACCGAGCTCGCCACGGTCCGCGATCTCGCTCGGATCGACGTGACCTCGGCGCTCCGGCGACTACTGCCCTGGCCGGCAGCAGCCCGGTTCGACGAACTCGCCCCGGAGCGGCTCCAGGTCCCATCAGGCTCACGAGTCCGCCTCGAGTACGACGGCGCCGCGCCACCGGTGCTCGCCGTGAAGCTGCAGGAAGTCTTCGGCTGGACGACCACTCCGCTCGTCGCCGACGGCCGCGTCCCGGTCGTCCTGCATCTGCTGTCGCCCGCACGACGCCCGGTCGCGATCACCAGCGACCTCACGTCGTTCTGGAAGCAGGGCTACCCCCAGGTCCGAGCAGACCTCCGAGCCCGCTACCCCCGCCACCCCTGGCCCGAAGACCCACTGACCGCCACCCCGACCAACCGCCCAAAGCCCCGCCGGTAAACCGAGCGGGGCTGGCGGGCCAGCTGATTCAGGTGTTATCGGCGGCGGTCGACGCGTCGCGCTGTGCGACGGGCTGTCCGTCGGGCCACCCTGCGGGAGCCGAACATGGTCACCTCCAACGTCGTGTTCGGGCCGGCGGTCACTTCGTCGCCGACGCGGCCGTCTCCATCTCGTGCAGTTCCTTGGCGTCGGCGGCGTCGAGCAGTCCGATGCCGACCAGGTCGAGCGGGCTGATGAATCCGTCGGCCAGCCGGAAGCCGCCGGCTCGCGCGACCGCGTCGCGCAGCGGGACGGCCCAGTGGTGCTCGATCAGCAGCAGTGCGGCGGCGGAGTCGTTCGGGATGTCCTCGAGAACGTCCCATTCCTCCTCGTTGAAGACCTGCATCCCGTCGGCGGCGGCCTCGGCCCCCAACTCGGCGCCCTCCTCCATGCCTTCCTCACCTTCGATGCCGAGGCCGATCAGGGCGCCGATCTTCGTGCCCAGCTCGACGGCCTCGTCCAGGGTGAGGTTGCTCAGATGGGCGACCTCGATCTCGCCGTCAGCGTCCTTGTGGACGGCCAGCGCGTCGATCACCTTGATGGTGTCGCTGTCGCGCAACCGTTCGAGTTCGTCGATGATCTCTCCGTGAAAGTTCGGGTGGTTGAACCCGAGAACGATCAACTGCACCGGTCCGATGGCCATACCCGTTCCCCCTTCCGTGCCGGGCGACCGCTCCTCAGCCAGCCCGCAACCATCCTCGTCGCCGCTCCCTCCAGCGGCATCACCCGCAGCGGATAGCTCGGCAGGTCGGCTGCGCCACCATTCGCGCCTACCTGAGGGGCTGCAAGTCGTGCGAGCCGGACTCGCTGGACAGCTTGATGGGCTTCCCGGCGCCGTTCCCCACGGTCGTGTCGCCTGCGTCCCGCAGATACTGCGCTCTGAATTCCCGGGGGCTCATGCCGTAGCGCTGACGGAATGCGGCACTCAGGACGCTGTTGGAGGAGAAGCCGCAGCTCTGGGCGAGCTCGCCGATGACGATGTGAACGGGGCTGCGCAGGCGTTCGTGCACGAGCGCGAGTCGTTCTTCCCGGATCAGTTCCCGGGGCGTCGTACCTGCCTGCTGCATGGCCAGCTGAACCTGCCGCAGCGACCAGCCCAGGGCACGGGCCACCGTGGCGCCGGTCAGGTCCGGATCGGTGGCGTGCTCTCGTACGTAGCGTCTGATCATCGCTGCGACCTCACCGAGGCCGCCCTCGGTGTCCGGTCGGTCGTCACCGACGGCGAGCATGCACAGCAGGTCGACCAGCCGATCGCAGACCGCATCGAATTCGGCTGCCGACAGGTGCGCCCGCTGAGCGAACAGGTCACCCAGCATGCCCACCAGGACCCGGCCCAGGCCGCGGTCGGTATCGAGAATCCGGGCTGCCGACCGGCGCGCCCCGGGGCGCAGGCGGTGGTCCATCTCCGCCCCGGGGATCGTCAGCAGCGCGATGTCGGCGTGGTCGAGCTTCGCTTCGAACGGCGAAGTCGACGACGCCAGGAACGCCGCACCTCTGCCGACCCGAAACTCCTGGCCGTCCTGGCTGACCAGCAGTTGACCGCGGATCGTCACCATGAGCGTGCGGATGTCGTGCGGATCCTCGGACGCCATCGCGGCAGTCCGATGTCCCTGCGCACAGTCGGCCGACGCCCGGCCGAGGGTGTAGGCGACCGTGCCGATGCGAAGCAGCCGGCCCCGGAAGGTCCCTGGCGAACAGGTCGGATCCACCCGGTATCGGGTTGCCGCGCTGATGACGCTCATCCAGTACTCGACACGTTCCGGTGGTCTGACGTCGTCCGTCGACCACGAGTCGATCGAACAGGACGAACCCGGGGTACCACGCCTGCAGATCGCGGTTGACATAGGGGCCTCACTTGTCCGGCGCATAGAGCCTTGGGCGGTTACTTCTCACGGCTCGTCGATCGACGGTGGGCGCTCAGTCGAGTGCGTCGATGGCCTTCTTCGCGGCCGGGTGCAACGGCACTGGATCGGTCATTGCCGCGTTGTTGAGCTCTATTCCCTTGGCCGCGGGATTGACCTGGACGAGCGCTTCTTTGTTCTGGAGGAGGAGGCTGGTGAGTTTCTCGGCCAGGTCGTCGGACATGTCCTTACGCACCAGCAGCAGGTTCGGCACGATGATCGTCCGGGTGTCGGCCGGCTGCTTGTACGCCGCGGCCGGGATCACACCCGCGGTGTACACCTTGCCGTGCTCCTTCTGCAGGGCGGGCAGCACGTCGTCGAGCGGGATGAAGCGGACCTTGGCGCCCATCGACGTGGTGAGGTCGGTGATGCCGCTGGTGGGCAGTCCGCCGGACCACACCAAGGCGTCGATCTGTCCGCTCTTCATCGCGTCCACCGACTCGGGCAGGCCGAGCCGCTGGGCCGTGACGTCTTTGACCGGGTCGACGCCGGCGGCGGTGAGCAGGCGGCGCGCGATCACCTCGGTGCCGGAGTTCGGCGAACCGGTGGAGATTCGCTTGCCCTTCAGATCGGCCATCTTCGTGATGCCGGACGCCGCCCGCACGACGACCTGGGTGTAGTTCGAGTACAGCCGGGTCAGCGCGACGACGTCCTGCGGCGCGGTGAAGCTGTTCTTGCCCTGGACCGCGTCGGCGGCGGTGTCGGCCAGGGAGAAGGCGATGTCGTAGTTCCCGGCGGTCAGTCCTTGGATGTTCTGCACGGAGGCGCCGGTCTCGCTGGCGGTGGCGCGGTAACCGTCGAGGTTGTCCGAGATCAGAGAGGCCAGGGCACCGCCGAGTTGGTAGTAGACGCCGGTGGTGTTACCGGTGGCGATGGTGAGGCGACCACCTCCCGCGCTGTCACCGGACTCGGGCTTTCGTTGCCCGCCGCAGGCGGTCATCGAGACCGTCAACGCGAGTGCGACCACCAGAGTGGACAAAGAACGGATTCTCATGTGGGTAACGGCCCTTCCGTGGTGTTCCGCAGGCGTTGACGCCGTGCGAGGTTGACGACGACGGCGACCCCGAGCAGCCCCAGGCCGACGCCGATCGTGGTGGGTGCGAGATACAGCAACAGCAACGCGGCAGGAAAACAGAGGACACGCTCCAGCCAGCCGGTCCGGACGGCGATCCATCCGCCGGTGACCACCGCCAGTGCGCCGACAGCGAGCGCTGAGACCACCAGCGTCCACGCCGCACCTCCCAGACCCTCGAGGCCCAGCAGGTTGGCCCCGTTCGGCGTCAGCACGAACGCGAAGGGCACCAGGAACGCAGGCAGCGTGTACTTCCACGCCTGCCACATTGTCGGGATCGCCCGTCCGCCGGTGATCGCCGCTGTCGCGACGGCAGCGAGCGCGGTGGGCGGCGAGACCTCCGACAGGACGGCGTAGTAGAAGATGAACATGTACGCCTCGGCCGGCGCCACGCCGAGCTGGAACAGGGCGGGCGCGATCACCACGGCGGCGATGATGAACGATGCAGTGACGGGCACCGCCAACCCGAGCACCATGACCGCGAACGCTGACAGCGTGACGGTCAGGATCAGCACCACGGTGTGGTTCTCGGAGAGCGCGGAGGCCGCGGACACGATGATCTCGGCCAGGTTCAAGCCGAGCCCGGTCTGGGTGACGACGGCGACGATGATGCCGGCTACGGCACAGGTCGCCACGACGGGTAGGACCGAGCGGGTGCCCTGCGCGAGCGCCAGGCCGAGCCGGCGTGGCGTCAACCGGTGCTCACGGTCCAGGAACGACAGCCCGATCTGCAGCAACGTCGCGTAGACGACGGCCTTGAACGGCGGAATGTCCATCGCCATGAAGCCGATGATCAGGAACAGCGACACGAAGTGGTATCCGAACCGCAGCAGCAGCCGGCGCGCCGACCGGGCCGACGGCTCGGCCGCGTCCGTGCCGTGTCGCCGGGCGTCCATCTCGATCGCCAGCAAGATGCCGAGGTAATACAGAACGGTCGGGACCGTCGCGTAGCCGAGGACCACGAGATAGCTGACCTGGAGATACTCGGCGATGATGAACGCCGCCGCGCCGAGCGTGGGCGGCGACAGGATCGCCCCGATGCCGGCCGCTGCCAGCATGCCGCCCGCCGGCTCGGGCGGATATCCCGCGCGGCGCAGGATCGGCCAGGCGACCGTGCCCAGCGACACCGCCGTCGCCGTACCGGAACCCGACACCGTGCCGAGCAGGAAACCCGCCAGTGTGACGGTCCGCCCAGGCGCCGTGCGGCTGCGTTTGAACGCCGCGAACGACACGTCGATGAAGAACTTTCCCGCACCCGAGGCGTCCAATACAGCGCCGTAGATCGTAAACAGGACGATATAACTCGCGGCCACCGCCAACGGCGTCCCGTAAAAACCCGCCGTACCCATGAACAACTGCGCCACGATCGCCGAGAAGTCGAATCCCTGATGCGCCAAGGACCACGTGTACGGCAAATAGCCGCCGTAATAGGCGTATCCGATGAACAACAGGCTCACCACCGGCAGAACCCAGCCCGTCGTCCGCCGGCAGGCCTCCAGCGCCAGGACCAGCAGCAACGATCCCGCCAGCAGATCGAGCTGGGTAGGAGCTTGCCGCCGCTCCAGGAACGCGTCGAAGTCCAGCAGCGGATACAGCGAGACCACCAGCGCGAGCGACGCCAGGACCCAGTCCGCCACCGGTGGGTCGTCGCGGCGCCGATCTCCGCGGAACGGGTTCAGGAACGCCGGCACACGCCAACCGCGGTAACACAGCAGCGCACCTGGCAACACCGCAGCAAGAAACAGCATCAGGTAGAACTGTGTCCCTGCCGGAATCGGAAAGAACACCTGCACCAGAACGCCGACACTGACCAACGCGCAGCACACCGAAATAGCGCGGTCCAGGGCCGGACTCAGCCTCCGCGCGGGCCTTTCCTGCTCGAAAGCAGCCAATTCCTCCGCACTCGGTCCGGTGCTGACCGAATCGACAGTTACAGTCACCGGCACGTCCCCCCGATCCCGAAACCGGTCGATATAGCGCTGGTTATCATAAGGGGCCTTCCTGTGAATGATCTGCCGCAAACAATCCTCAGTTCGCAGCTATCTCACAACCCCCACCGCCGCATCCTTACCTCGCCTTAAGAACAATCCCTGGACAACACTGTCCGGAGGCCAGACGGATGCCGGCACCGGAACGCAGAGAGTTCTCCTCACCGGCGGGGCGGTTCCCGCCGGTGAGGAGAACTCAGGTTCAGCTGTCGATGAGGTCCTGGGAGTCTCGGCTCAGCAGATGCTGAAGATGTTGTGTCCCCAGGCCTTCCACGAGACCACGCACTTCGTCTTCTGCTTGGGCTTGTCGTTGCGATGTGGAGAGCGGGTGTCGCCGCCGAGCATGTCGTAGAGGAGCCACAGGCCGAGGCCTCGCCTGAAGGCCCTTCCATCGGCTTTGAACTCGCCCTTGACCTTGCCGAGTTGCCCCCGCGGGGTGACGCCGCCCTTCTTCCAGATCTCGCCGACCCGGTAGAGGGTCCAGGTTCCACGGGCGTAGACGTACCACTTGACGGCGTGCCACTGGCCACCGTCGGACTCCCCCTTCGCGAGCGCAGAGCCGAGGACGGCGCAGGTGTTCGCCGGGGTGCCCCGGATGAAGCGGCAGACCGCGAAGCCGGCGCCGGCTACCTTCACCTGCGCCCAGGCCTCGCCGCCGAGGATGGAGTTCCCGGCCTTCTTGGGCCGGTGTTTCGCCTTGCGGTGTTCCTTCTTCTTGGGCTTCTTGGCAGCCTTCTTGGCCTTCTTCTTCTTGAGCTTGGCTGCCTTCTCGCGCGCCTTCTTGGCCGCGGCCTTCTTGGCGGCCCGCTTGGCTGCCGCGATCTTCTCCTTCTTCTTCTTCGCGAGGTAGCGCTGGTAGTCGCAGCCATCGCAGTAGTGGTGCGAGGCGGCACTCTTGGTGGCCTTCTTGTGCTTCTTGGCCTTCTTCTTTTTCTTGGGCGCGTGGTTGTACCCGCCACAGCCGTCGCAGTAGTGGCCGCCGGGCAGGACGCGCCATTGGCCGTCGGGGTCGCTGGCCGTGATCGGGGTGTTGTCGGCGTACGCGTAGCCGTTGAGCTGTTGCGGGTTGTCGAAGTCGGCGACCGGGTCGGTGGAGATGAAGCGTCCGCGCGCAGAGTCGTACTCGCGGGCGCCGAGATGGGTGAGTCCGGTGGCGTCGTCGACGCCGTCGACGTAGCCGTGTTCGTCGGGCCAGGTCGCGGGTTTGGTGCCGCGGTCAACGCCGAACGGCGTGAACCGCCGCTGCACCTGGGTGAGGTCGGTGGCGTTGACCGACAGGGTGTTGGTGCCGTTGTGGTCGGCGACGGTGAAGGAGAGACCCGACGCGTTCCGGACTGCGCTGGCGCCGCCGAGGTCGTAGTAGCGCGTGGTTGTCACCGTGCCGGTGGGGCTGAGATGGAGTTCGGAGTTGTCGAGGTAGAGGGTGGTGCCGGCGCTGTCGCGTGCGATGAGCCGCTCGCCGTCGGCGTCGTACACGTAGCTGGTGGCCTGGCCGTTCTCGGTGAGAGTGGCCAGATTGCCTTCGGCGTCCCAGGCCAGGGTCTGGGCCTTCCCGGCGACGTTGCGGGCGGTGGTGTTGCCCGCGGCATCGTAAGTGAAGCTGTCGGTCCGGGTGCCGCTGGCGACGCCGGACAGCGCGTGCGGCCGGGGTCCTCCGGCCGCCGGGTAGGTGTAGTTGGAAGTGGTGGCAGCGCCGGTGATCGGGTCGTGGTTGGTCTCGGTGAGCCGGTTGCCGGTCTTGTCGTAGGTCCAGCCCTGCCAGTACGCCGCGGGTCCGGCCAGTGCGCCGGCGCTGGGCTGGGTGGTGCAGTCGGCAGCAGGGGTCCATGCCTCAGTGAGTCGGCGCAGGTAGTCGTAGCTGAAGCATTGGACATCACTTGCGCCGTCTTGCGGTGTGTCGGCGATCTTGGTGATGTTGCCGGCCGGGTCGTAGGTGTACTTCACGTCCGCCAGGTGTGCGGGGGCCGTGGAGCGGTCGACCAGGACGCGGTCCAGGTTCCTGGTCGCGTCGTCGTAGAACGCGGTGTGGACAAGCTGCTTGCCGGCCGCCGCGGACAGGGTCGACTGGGCAACTTCGTCGTACGGGGTGTACGTCGCCGCGGTCAGCATCGTGCCGAGACCGCTGCTCGCGGTCTGCAACCGGCCGGTCGCGTCGTAGCCGTACCGCAGCGTCTCCGCCGCGAGCCCGCCCGCTGCCGGGTAGGACAGCAGTGACGGCAGCCCGGTGGCGGTGTAGCCGGTGTTGGACTTGTACGACCCGGCCAACGCGCCCTCGGACGCGGGAATCGTGACCGTGGTGGTCAGCGGCCGGTACCGGATGTCGTAGGCGTCGACCGACTTGGTGTAGGCGTTGCCGTTCACGAAGCGGGTCGAGGTCGCGAGCATGCCCTTGACGCTGGTGCCCGAGACGAGTGTGTCGTAGGTCCACTGAGCACGCTTGGTGCCGGAGGTCGACCCGTCGTACATGCCGGTACGGCGTCCCAGGCCGTCGTACGTATAAGCGAGGGTGGTTCCGCGCGCGTCGGTGCTGGTGAGCATCTGGCCCGCGTTGTCGTAGGTGAAAGTGCTCGTCCCGGTGTCGGGGTCTTCACGTTGGGTCACCCGGCCGCGTAGGTCGTAGCTGGTGTCCCAGGTATTGCCGGCCGGGTCGGTCGTGGCGACCACGTCGCCGCGGTTGTTGTAGGTGTACGTAGTCGCGTCGTAGGAACCGGTCGGCGAGCCGCCGGTGTACTGGCGCAGCTCGACCACCGCGTCGTCGGCATCGGTGATGGACGTGGTGGCCGTGTCGCCGTCCGGAGGGTCCACGCTGATCCGGTCTCCGCCGTACGTGGTGGTGGTGCGCCACTTCTCGAACCCGTGCGAGCGGAAGATCTCCACCGTCTCGCGTTCGGCGCCGTCGTAGACGGTCACGTCCTGACCGGGCACGGCCGCGTCAGTCACCCCGGTGAGCAGCGTCGTACCGGCGGTGCCGTTGTTCCAGTACGAGCCGTTGGACTTCACCTCCAGGCCGCGTGAATCGTAGAACGTGTCGGTCACGACCCGGCCGCCGTCGGCCGCGGGGTCCTGGGTCTGCCGTTCGCGCAGCTGCCCGTCGAACAGGTCGTAGCTGGCCTCGTACGTGCCGTCGTCGCGGACCTCCTCGGTGGTGATCACCGACGGCGCGTCCTGGCGGATCAGGTACGAGTACTTGGTGTTCGGGGTCTTCCCGGCCGCCTTCGACCGGTCCGGCAGCCAGACCGCCGTGATCCGGCCGAGCGGGTCCCGCGCCGTGTCGGTACGCCGCCCGTTCTGGTCGACCTCGGCAACCGACTCGCCGAACGCAGGCTCGACGGTCGTCGTGGTCACATGCCCGACCGGGTTGGTCACGGTGATATCGGTGACGGCCGCGCCACTGGCCGGGGTGTAGGTGGCCGACGACTTGCGGTCCAGCTGGTCGTAGGTCTCGATCGGCCGGCCGTAGGTGTCGTAGACCGTGCGTCCCTCCTGGGTGTAGATCGGTGTGGTGCCCGAGTAGGAGGCGAGTTCCTTGCTGAGGGTCTCGTTGCCCTTGGTCGGCGCCGCGCCCAGGGTGGTAGATCCGTCGTAGTAGGTCAGGTCGTCCGACACCGCGTCCGCCGGGTACGACGGCGTGGCGGTGCAGGCCACGGACACGGTCTGCTCGCGGGCCTCGAAGTCGATCAGGTACGACGAGGTGTTGCGTGCGTACGTGGTGCGGGTGCACTCCTCGTCGCCGGTCTTGGCGGTGTCGCCGAGGTCGTTCTCCTCGATCTCGAGTCCGTAGGAGTCGTAGGTGGTGCGGGTCTCGGTGTTGCGCCATCCACCGGACGACAGCGCCTCGCGGGATCGTTCGGCGGCTTCGTTGACCATGTAGGCCTTGATCGTGCCGTTGCGGGTGACCTGGGTGGCGGTGGGGGAGGAGAGCAACGGGTCGGTGATCGTGCCCTCCAGCACGCTGCCGCCTGCCTCGGTGTAGGTGAGGGACTCGCGCTGGAACCCGGCCAGCGCGGGGTGATCGGTGATCGTGCCGCCGAGGGAGTCGGTGACGGTCACCGTGCGGGTGCCGCCGTTCGCGAGCTTGTCGCCGTCCATCCCGCGCAGGTACAGGTTCTCCTCCTGGGAGCGGGTCTCGCCGGGGTTGCCGTGGAGCTCCCGGACCTGGCCGTAGCCGCGCCACTGTCCCCACGTGCGGTACTTCAGCGGCGTCAGCTCGTTGTCGTCGTAGTGCCACGCGCCGCCGCCGACGTACTCGTAGTCGGTGCGTTCGATCCCGGCCACGCCGGACTGGTCGTCCTCGAGCACCGTCACCGGCACGTACTTGTGGAACCAGTCCCGCGTCAACGACTCCGAGCCGTCGGCCTGCCAGTACTGCGGAAAACACCGCTTGGTGTTCTGGTCCGGAGCCGGCAACGAGTCCGCCGTACACTCCGCTGCCGAGTAGTTCACGTGGGTGTGCCCGCCGGCCTCGTCGTACACGTCGGTCAACCGCCACTTGTACATCGGCGGGATCCCCTCCGCGGCGTCCACCCGGTTGGCCAGCTGCACGCCCTGGAACGCCACCGAAGGAAGCGACGCGGTCCCGCCGACCTTGCCGGTCGCGGTGATCGACGCCAGCCACAACGCCGGTGATGTTCCGTCACCGGGGTCACGGAACTCGTAGCCCAACGCCCACGACATCGCGTCCCGGTAGGTCGTCCCGGACACCCACAGCTGGGTCGTCACCGTCGCCAACCGCTTGCGCGTCCAGAACGTCGGTGAATACAACCCGGTGCACGACTTACCCGCCGAACAGTTCTGGTCGTACGGCACGTCCGGCCAGTTCGCGGCGTTGGCCGACGTGATGTCGCCGGTGCCGCAGGTCGCACCCGCCGCGCAGCGCTCGTCCACCGTGAACGACACCCGCATCGGAGCCGGCGCCGAATACATCGACGTGGACCGCTGGCCGTAGTCGATCCGCTTCAAGTACCCGCCGCGCACGTACTGGGTGCCGGCGGTCGCGGTCAGGTTCCGGCCGTAGTAGTTCGTCTCGCTGCCGTAGAAGTACGACATCGCGTTGCCGTTCGGGTCGACCACGTAGTCCAGGTTCCAGCGCCACGCCTGCGTGCAGTACGACGCCGCGAACGACGCACCATGGCACGGCTCGCCCGCGTCGTTGCCGAACACCGGCGCCGTCCAGACCGATCCGGTCTCCTCGTTCCCCGCGGCCCACCCCGGCAGCCGATTCAGCCCGAAGTAGTACTGCGTGCCGTCCAGCGACGTCAGCCGCCAGTGCTCGCCATCGTTGTCGCCGTTCACTCCACCGGTCAACCGCTCCAGCCGCGAGCCGTCGTCGTCCCGCAGTTTCCAGGTTCCGGTCGCGTCGTCACGGACCAGTTCGGACGCGGTCCCACCCAGCACCAGGTACGCGTTGTCGGTCTCCCAGCACAGGTCCTGCGGCTTCGGTGTCGTCGAAATCTCGTCCGAGCACGACGTGTACCGGCGCTCGACGAACCCCTCGTCCAGGCCCCAGCCTTCTCCGACCCACGACGACTGGTTGTTCGTCGACGCCACCCGGCCGTCGATGTCACCCGACGAATAGCCCAGATCCAGATCCGGTTCCGGGCCGCCGAAACCGTCCGGACTGTCCATTGAGTAGCCCCACGAGAACGCACCTGACGAGCCGCCCGCGTTCCACGACGCCGACGCGGACAACGCGGTCGGCTTGTAGCTGCCCGCGCTGCCCGCCGGCGCCGACGTCAACGCCAGCACCGTCGCCGCACTCGACGCGGCGACCTCGGTGGCGATCCGGCTGTCGCCGGTGACACTGGACTTCAGCACCTGCCCGTCCGAGCACCCGGACTTGTCCGGTGTGGTCAGCGCACACGCCGGCAGCCGCACCAGCCGCAGCCGGCTTGCCCAGTCACCGCCGTACGCCGAACGGAAGGCCGAGTAGTCCACCTCGACCTTCACCTGGCCACTGCTCGCAACCCGGTCGGTGCGACCGACGCTGAACAGCATTCCCGAAGCGCCCACCTTCTCGGCGGCCGAACGGTCGTGGACCTGAACGCGGACCCGGTTCACGGGCGTCGACGCAGCGGCCTGGACCTGCCCTGCGCCGACCCGAACCGGCAACCGGCCGGCCTGCGTAGTGGTGCCGTCGCGGGGGAGCGACACCTCCGCCGCACCCGGCTCCGGTCGACTCACCTGTGGAGGTTGATGCAGCACGGACGCTGCCTTCGGATCGGCCGGACGCGACCTCGGCGCGGAATCGTGCCCAGGTACCGAGAACTCGGTCTGCGCCGCGGGCCGCCACGCAGTCGACGTAGCGACGTCGGCCTGCGCGGCGGGTACCTCGACCAGGCAGGTGGCAGCGAGCGCGACGGCCGTGACTATTCCGGTGAACGGCACCAGCATGGCGCCACTCCTTTCATCGAGCGGGGCGGAACTCTATGAGCGGGTAGGTCACTGCTGGGACGGCAAGTACAGGTCGGCGATCTGCTGGTCCGAGAGCACACCGGAATACATCTGGACGTCGTCGATGGCGCCGGTGAAGAAGCCACCGAGGCCGGTCGCCGACGTCCACCCCGCTCCGAAGCGCGACGCTCCGGCCGCGTTCCACGCACTGCGGTGATACGTCTCGGCCACGAACTGGCCGCCGACATACAGCCGAAGCGTCTGATCCTTCGCGTCGTACACCCCGGCGACGTGCGTCCACCCGCCGGCCACCGGCTCGTCGAACGGGCCGACCGCCGTGTGGACCTCCGCCACCGCCGAGTCCGCGACCGGCATCGCCATTGACCAGCGGTAACCGCCGTACATGTCGTCCCAGGCGTATCCGAGGCTGAAGCCGCTCACCTGCGAGCCGTCCTGGCTGATCACGACTTCGTTCTTGCCGACCGCGGACGGCTTCACCCAGGCGGCGACTGTGAAGCTCCCGTCGGTGCGGACCGCGGGCCCTGACGCCGTCAACACGCCGGTAGTGCCGTTCAGCTGCACCGCATTGCCGGTCTTCCCAGCCACGCGTGACACACCGGTGGCCGACCAACTGGCCGGATGCGCCCCGTCGGTATCCCCGGCCGTCGTGCCGGAGCTCTCGTCCATCAGCCACTGACCGTCGCGCCGGGCCACCTGCTGGATCTCGCCCGGCAGCAGCACCCGGTTGTAGACCTGCAGCTGGTCCACATCGCCCGGCCAGTACTCGCCGTAGACGCCGTTGACCTTCGACCGCCCGATCTGGAACGCGCCGGTCGCGCTCCACGGCGCGGTGTACGCCGTGGTGGCCTCGAGAACACCATTGACGTAGAGCCGGATCTGGGCGTTCGGCGCGTCGTACACCCCGGTCAGGTGGACCCACCTGCCGTCCGCCGCGGGCACCGTGGTGGAGATCGCCCGGATGTACGTCGGCGAGGCGACGTCGGCCGAGGTGCGGTTGAAGATCCACCGCCGGTACGAGCTCGAGTAGTACAACGTGAAGGCGCCGGCCTGGTTCCCGACCTGGGTGGCGATCACCGAGTTGCGCGACGTGTCGGTCAGCCGCACCCAGCCCGAGACGGAGAACGAGTTCAGGGTGTTGACCACCGCCCCGCTCGTCGCCGCGTACCCCGTGCTGCCGTTGAGCGTCAGGGCACCGCCTTGCCTGCCGTCGCCCCAGGACGCGCCGCCACCCAGGGAGGCGCCGTGGCCGCCCGGTGCGGAGTCGACCGCCACCGTGCCGTCACCGGTCTCGTCCAGCCCCCAGTCGGCGACCGGGCCGGGCGCCGGGCCCGCGTAGAACACCGCTGTCACCACCGCGGAACGGTTGCCCCCGGCATCGACAGAGCGGACGTGCACCCAGTTCACGTACCGATCCGGCACGACCGAGACCGTCGCCTCACCGCCCGGCGCCGACGGCGTCGCGGTCAGGTTCAGCGCGGTCGAGGTCCCGTTCAGGGCGTACTCGTACCTGACGACGTCGGACTCCCCGTTCGCGCCGAAGGTCACCGGCAGGCTCGTCCCCATCACCGCGTCGCCGGCCCCGTTGTCCGGGAACCCCGACGACGCCGCCGTCGGCGCCTCAGGAACGGTGGCGTCCACGGCGAACTCACACCACGGACTCCAGGCGCTGACGTCGATGCCGTCCTCGGCCCGCACCCGCCACTTGCCGACCGCACCGTTGCCGAAGGCGCCCGACGGAACAGTGGTCGCCACGACCGTCGGCGTCGCACCCGCGACGGTCGGCGAGACGTACTCCCCGACAGGGGCCGAACCGTCGACCGTCCACCACTCGAAGTGCGCCTGGACCGAGTTGTCGGCGTCCTGGAGAGTCGCTCGAAGCGTCGGCGTCACCGTGGACACGACGAGCCGATCGGCGCCCGTCACACACGACGCCGAGCCTTCGGTGGTGAGGTTGGCCGGGTTGTCGGGAATCGTGTTGTAGTCGATGGTGATGCTCGGGTTGTTGGCGAACTTCTTCCACGAGTACGCATCGTTGTGGCTCTCCGCCCACGTCGACGCCCGAAGTCCCTGCGTGACGTTGGACCAACCGTTGGCCGCGGCGTTGGTGACCTGACTGGTCACGTTGAACTCCACCCCGCCGGCCGGGCAACTGGACGACGAGAAGCCCTTCGCGAAGCTCTTCTTCTCCATCTGGTACGCCCAGGTCGGCTGGTTCTTCCAGGTCGTCGCCGAGGAGATCGGGTTGGTCGCCCACACCTGCACCTCGCGCACCGTGCAGGACCACGACCAGTTCGCGGACGTCTGCAGCGTGGCCTTGAGGATGTGCTTGTACTGCACGCCGCTGGTGTCGAACTGGAAGAACGAGCGGGTGCGCTTGTTGTCCGTGCTGTCGTAGCCCACCCGGGCGACCTTCTCCGAAGTGCCGAGGTTCGCTCCGTTGTAGAACGACGTGGTCGGGTAGTTGCTCCACACCTGGGTCCAGGCCTGCTTGATGCCGGACCACGACGGGTCGATGTAGACCGGGAACCGGGTGGTCTTGGCGGTCAGCAACGCCCGATCCGGCACCAGTGACAGCTGATCCCCGGCCACCCGGGCGCCGACTGCCGTGACCCGGCCACCGGGCTGTACGGCGGACCCGTGACCGGAGGAATCCCACATGTACGGCGCGGGTCCGCTGAACACGACCTCGCCGGCCGGATCCGTCGCGGTCAGACCGGCCGCCGTGGCATGAACCGTCAAACCCTTGGCTGTCAGGCGGTACGGCAGCGATCCGAGCGCCGGGTTCGCCGCGGCCGCCGCGTCCTTGACCACCAGGATCTGCGACAGACCGGCAGTCGAGGCGGTCAGGACGAGGTCGACACCGGGGAAGGCCTCCCGGTAGGTCGCGGTGTCGCCGGCCAACACCGGCTGGGGCAGACTGCCCGGCCAGCCGACGGCCAGCTCGCGGCCGTCCCGGCGAAGGCGCACCAGAGGCGTATCGCCGCCCCCGGAGAACGCCAGATCGAGCGGGCCGGCGACCGGCGCTACCGTTCCGTCCGCTCTGGCCCGCAACGTCATGTCCACCGGCACCCACCCGGACGACCCGCGGACCCGTACCGGCAACGCCGACTCGTGCCGGGTGTACGAACCGTCCGGATTGGCGAACACCTGCCCTGTCTCGGTGGTCAGCGTGCCGACCTCGACCTGGCGCCCGGTCCTCGCGGCGACCTCCCGTGCCTGTGCTTCGCCCAACACCGTCGAGGCTTCAGCCGGCGTCGAGGCGATGACGACCAGCAGACTTGCGAGGAGGGCGAGCACACTGCTCATCGCCACCGCCAACCAACCGGCCTTACGTGGGCGTTGAAGAGTACGAGACGGCATGACGGCCTCCACGGGGCGACGAAGGAAGAACTGAGTCCTCCGTGTCAAGGAACACGGTCCGGCACTGTCGCGTCCACGACGTTCCCCACGATCCTGCGCGTAGCGACAACAGACGTGCGCGTGTCGACCGGCACCGGTCCAGAGGTTGTTCTCAAGGCCACGTAAGGATTCGGCGCCCGGGGTTGCGCGGTTCGGCGGTTGTCACGACATTGACGTCGTGCGGATACTGATCGCCGAGGACGACGACAGCGTCGGTGAGGCGCTGGTCGACGTCCTCGGCGCGCATGGTCACCAACCGGATCGGGTCTCCAGGGGCGCCGACGTCCTGCTTCGGCACAGCTCGGCCGATGTCGTGTTGCTGGACCTCGGCCTGCCCGACGGTGACGGGCTGGACGTGCTGCGAAAGCTGCGCCAGGTCAGCGAAGTGCCGCTGGTGGTCGTCACCGCGCGCGGTGACGAGCGGTCGGTGGTGCGCGGCCTGCGGCTCGGGGCGGACGACTATCTGGTGAAGCCCGTGCGGTTGGGCGAGCTGCTGGCTCGGATCGACGTGGTGGTCACCCGTCGCGCCCGGAGCTCACTGCCGGCCGGCGTGGTCGAGGTGGGTGACGTCGTGATCGACCTGACCGCTCGACGAGTCAGGGTCGGCGAGCGGGAGATCGCGCTCACTCCGAAGGAGTTCGACCTGCTCGGGGCGCTGGCACGCCGAGCAGGTGCGGCGGTGAGCCGCGAGGTGATCCTCGACGAGCTGTGGGGCGACGCGTTCCTGGCGAGCTCGCGGGCGCTCGACGTCCATCTGGCCCAGCTACGCGTCAAACTCGGCAGCCCCGGCCTGATCACCACCATCCGCGGCTTCGGATACCGGCTCGGCTCGTGAGAACCCGAGTCCTGATCGTGCTGACGGTCTTCTCGCTCGTCGCAGTTGCCGGGTTGGTTCTGCCGCTGCTCGCGACCACCTCCCAGGCCCGCACGCAGGAGCTGTTGCTCAGCCGCGTCGCAACGCTCGACCGGCTCGCTGCACTGGCCAGGGAAGTGAGGGACGCCGGCGACCTGGCCACCGTGCAGGCAGAAGCAGATCGGATGACCGAGGTGTACGGCGAAGACCTGCTGCTGGTGGGCCCGAGCGGACACCCTCTGATGTCCACCGGCTCGCTGGACCTCAACGATCCGGGTGTGCGAGAGACCCTGGCCTCCGCGTCGCGGAACCTCGCGCAGACGACCCTCGACCCGGTGCGTCCGTGGAGCGAGCGACGGCATCTGCTGGCCCGTCCCGTCGGCACCCCCCATGAGTTGGCCGGCGCCGTCGTGCTGCGCGTCGACGCCGGCCGGGCGATCTCCGGCGTCCGTCGCGACTGGGCGCTGATCGTGACCGGGGCGATCGCCGCCGAGCTGCTCCTCCTCGAGCTGGCGATCCTCCTGACCCGCTGGGTGGTCCGTCCGGTCCGCCGGCTCGAGGAGGCGGTCGTCGGCCTTGCCGAGACGCCGACGACGGGCCCGGCTGTCATGCTGTCCGGCCCGCCCGAGCTGCGCCATCTGACCCGATCGTTCGCGGACATGGCGGCCACGGTGACACGGTCCCTGGAGATGCAGCGCCGGATGGTGGCCGATTCGTCGCACCAGTTGCGGAATCCGCTCGCGGCCGTCCGCCTCCGGCTCGACGCCCTGGCCTCGGAGCTCCGCGATCCGTCCAGCCCGCGGTTCGCCGGCATCCAGCAGGACCTTGATCGGCTCGAGGCGCTGCTCAACGATCTGCTCAGGCTTGCCGAGGCCGAGAGCCGGCGCCCGGATGCTGTGGCCGGTCAGTCGGTGGTGTCCGAGGTGCTGCCCGGTGAAGTGGGAGCGTGGCGCCTGCTCGCTGCCGAGAACGGTGTCGACCTGGCAGCCGAGCTCGCCCTCGTACCGCCGGTGGCGATCAGCGAGACCGACCTACGGCAGATCGTCGGCGCTCTCGTCGACAATGCGATCAAGTACGCCGGCTACGGAGCGCGGGTGATCGTCCGGATCGAGCAGTCCGGCGCGGACGGCGTCCGGCTGAGTGTCATCGACGACGGGCCAGGGCTTCCCCGGGAGCAGCGCGAGTTGGCATTGCAGCGGTTCTGGCGCGCCGATCAGCACCAGTCGCCGCGAGGCAGTGGCCTCGGCCTGGCGATCGTCGACCAGCTGGTGTGCGCCGCCGGCGGGACGCTCACGATCGAGGCGGTGACGCCACACGGCCTGGCGGTTCACGTCGACCTGCGGGCGGCGACATGAATGACGACGCAGGCACTGGGCAGCACATGCTGCGCTTGTCCAGGCGGGTTCTGCTGGCTGC
The DNA here is from genome assembly GCF_040610875.1 of Kribbella sp. NPDC003505. NCBI lineage: Bacteria > Bacillati > Actinomycetota > Actinomycetes > Propionibacteriales > Kribbellaceae > Kribbella > Kribbella sp. NPDC003505. The sequence goes on from NZ_JBEXNA010000003.1 coordinate 617,049, forward strand.
CGGACTGGCGTCGTTCGTCGGTGGTTGCGGCTCTGACCACCCCCTCGTGGACCGGCTGGTCGTAGCCGGCGGTGAGCGTGGCGGGTTCTACCTGGAGTTCGCACAGCTCCTCGCCACCCAGCTGACGGCTGCGAAGGTCGCCCGGGCCGTCGAGGTGCGGTCGACCGAGGGCAGCCTGCAGAACCTCGAGCTCCTGCGTCTCAAGCAAGCGGACTTGGCAATATGCCTCGCCGATGCCACGGCGCAGTCTCGCGAGGTCGTCGCTCTCGGCAGGGTGTACGAGAACTATTTGCAGTGCGTGGTCCGCGCGGCCGGACCGGTCCGCAAGTTGCCTGACCTGGTCGGCAAACCGATTTCCGCCGGGCCACCAGGCGCCGGCGCCGCGCTGACCACGAACCGGCTCCTCGTCGCGGCCGGGATGCAGGCCGAGCGTGCCCCCGTGGTCGCCAACCTCCATCTGTCGGACGCCGCTGACGCGCTTGCCGCCGGACGGATCGACGCGATGTTCTGGTCCGGCGGAGTACCGACCCGTCGGCTGTCGGATCTGTCCGCTCAGGTGCCTATCCGCCTGCTGCCGCTGGATCGCTGGCTGTCCACGCTGCGCACGGCGTACGGCGTGGTCTACCAGCGGGCGCAGATCCCGGCCGGCACCTACAGCGGTGCCGAACAGGTCAGCACGATCGGCGTACCGAACCTGCTGATCTGCCGGCCCGAAGTTCCGCGTGCGGTCGCGTCGAAGATCGTCGACGTGCTCGTCAACCATGCGTCAGGGCTCGTGCCGGCCGCCGCGGTCGGCGCGCACTACCTTGATCCGAACTCACTCATCGGTACCAGCCCGTTGAAGCTCCACCCGGGGGCGGCCGAGCGCTACCGCAGCGTCCACGGCTGAGCTCAGCGTGGTCGGGCGCCCTTCGTGGTCGAGGCGTACGACGATGTGCTCGTCCCATCGTTCGTCGGCGTGCGGGTGGTCGGAACGCCAGTGGCAGCCGCGGCTGTCCTGGCGTGCGGTCGCCGCGACGACGACAGCCCGCGCCACCGTCGCGAGCGGTCCGGCGCCCAGGGAGTCGAGCTCGTCCACGGCGGCGTTCAGACCGGCTCCGTCGCGACGGATCCCGGCGTACCTGCTGAGGATCGCGCGGATCCGCTCCGGTTGCCGATCATCGCCGAGCTTGAGCTCACGGACGCGGCCGACGTCCTTCGCCGGAAGGTCGAGGGTCAGGGCCGTCGCGACGCGCCGCCCGAAGACGAGTCCTTCCAGCAGGCTGTTCGAGGCGAGCCGGTTGGCCCCGTGGACGCCGGTCGCGGCGACCTCGCCGACCGCATACAGGCCCGGTACGTCGGTTGCGCCGTTCCGATCGGTCCGAACGCCGCCGCACAGGAAGTGTTCGGCCGGCGCGACCGGTATCTGCTCGGTCAACAGGTCGACGCCGATGCGTGCGCACGAGGCCAGTACGGTCGGGAACCGCCTCCGGAGGACGTCGGGCGCGACAGCTGTCGCATCCAGCCAGACATGGTCCGATCCGTCGCGGCGCATCGTCGCCTCGATCGCCCGGGCGACGACGTCTCGCGGCGCCAGATCGGCTCGCGGATGCCGTCCGGCCATGATCCGGCGGCCGTGGGCGTCGCGCAGTACGGCGCCTTCACCGCGGACAGCCTCGGTGACCAGGGGCAACTGGCCGCTGGTCTCACCGGTGTGGAGCGCGGTCGGGTGGAACTGGACGAACTCCATGTCCACCAGCGAGGCGCCGGCTCGCAGCGCCAAGGCGATCCCGTCACCGCGCACCGTCGCCGGGTTGGTGCTGGCCAGGTACGCGTTGCCGATACCGCCGGTGGCCAGAACGACGGCGCGCGCCTCGATCTGTTGGAGCTCGGTGCCCGTCTCGACCAGCACACCGACCACGCTTCCGTACTCCGACTGCAGCAGACCGACGGTACGCCCGGGCACCGTCCGGACGCTGCTTCGCTGCAGGGCACTGAGGAGCGCGCGATGAACCTCGGCGCCGGTGGCGTCACCGCCTGCGTGCACGATCCGGGGGCGACCGTGGCCGCCCTCCAGGGTCCTCGACAGCGAGCCGTCGCTGTTGCGGTCGAAGCGGGCCCCCTGGGCGATGAGTTCGGCAAGACGCTGCGGTCCCTCCTCGACCAGAGCACGGACGTTGCGGGGATCGCAGAATCCCGCGCCCGCGACCTCGGTGTCGTACGAGTGGTCGAGCGGATCGTCCTCGCCGTACGCGGCCGAGATGCCGCCCTGTGCCCACGGCGTGCTGCCGTCGCCGGCGCTGAGCAGGACCACTTCGCGGGTCGCCGCGAGGCCGAGGGCGGTTGACAGGCCCGCCACGCCGGAGCCGATGACGACGACATCGGCCACGCGCTTCATCGAGCGCCCGCAGGCTTGCCGATGGCAACCATCCGCTCGACCGAGCGCCGGGCCCGCTCGACGACCTCGGGCGGCAGCTGGATCTCGTCGCGTCCCTCCCGCAGGCACCGCACCAGCAGCTCCGGGGTGATCATCTTCATGAAGCGGCACGAGGCCTTCGGGTTCACCGGCAGGAACGTCGTCCGCCGGTTGACCTTGCGAAGCTGATGGAGCATGCCGATCTCGGTCGCGACCAGAGCCGTCTTGGCGGTCAGGCCGCGAGCGGTGTCCAGCATGCCGGCGGTGGAGAGGATGTGGGTCCGCTCGGCCGGAAGATCACCCACGCCGGCCAGCCAGACGGCCGACGACGCGCAGCCGCACTCGGGGTGTACGAGGACCTCGGCCGCGGGGTCGGCGGCCACCTGAGCGCGCAGGTCGGCCGCGCTGATGCCGGCATGGACGTGACACTCGCCCATCCACACCTCGATGTTGTCCCGGCCGGTCTGTCGCCGGACGTGCGCGCCGAGGAACTGGTCGGGCAGGAACAGGATCGGCCGGTCCGCCGGAATCGAGTTCACCACCTCGACCGCGTTGGACGACGTACAGCAGACGTCCGCCTCGGCCTTCACCGCCGCGCTGGTGTTGACATAGGCGACGACAACGGCGTCGGGGTGCTCGGCCTTCCAGGCCCGGAGCTGGTCGGCGTCGATGGTGTCCGCCAGCGAGCAGCCCGCCTGGGCCGTCGGGATCAGCACGGTCTTGTCCGGGCTGAGAAGTTTGGCGGTTTCGGCCATGAAATGCACGCCGCAGAACACGATCGTCGACGCGTCGGTACTGGCCGCGATGCGCGACAGCGCGAGGGAGTCGCCGACGTGGTCGGCGACGTCCTGGATCGCCGGTTCCTGGTAGTTATGGGCGAGAATCACCGCATCTCGCTCCGCGGCGAGGCGCCGTACCTCGTCCTGCCAGCTGGTGGCCGTGGTCATAACAGGTCCTTCTTTCGGAAGGTTTTCGCTTGATAAGCGATAACTGGGTGTGATGATGCCGCGACGATCCCTGGTTCACCCGTGGTTGCGAGTGACCAGCAGACTGATGTCAAGTGCGGCGGGGGAGTGGGTCAGGGCGCCGACCGAAACGGCATCGATGCCGGTACCGGCGACATCCGCAATGGTGTCCAGGGTGATGTTGCCGGAGGCCTCGAGGCGGGTGGGGGAGCCGGAGGTGTTGCGCCAGTCGACGATCAGGGCCATCTGCTCGATCGTCATGTTGTCCAGCAGGATCCACTCGACCTGGCAGTCCAGCGCTTCGCGGGCCTCCTCGGCAGTGGTCACCTCGACCTCGATGGCCAGGCCGTTGTCTTCGGCGGCCATGCCGTCCCGGACCCGGCGAACGGCCGGGAGGACGCCGCCGGCCGCGGCGAGATGGTTCTCCTTGAGCAGCACCATCGCGGACAGGTCGAGCCGGTGGTTGGTTCCGCCGCCGCAACTGACGGCGTACTTGTCCATCGCCCGGAGGCCGGGTGCTGTCTTCCGGGTGTCGAGGAGCGCGACCGGACGCGCTCCGATCGCGGCGACGAACGCCGACGTGAGCGTTGCGATACCCGACATCCGCTGGGCGAAGTTCAGTGCCACCCGCTCGCCGGTGATGATCGACCGCGCCGCGCCGCTGATCCACGCCAGCGGCTGCCCCGGGACGACAGGATCGCCGTCGGCGACAGCCGTCCGGACCTTCACGCCGGGATCGACTGCGGCATACACCTCCTGTACGGCGGTCAGGCCGGCCACGCGACCGGACTGCTTGGCGATCATCGTCGCTTCGGTCTCCAGTGTCTCCGGGACGCTCCATCGGGTGGTGACATCGTCTGCCGCCCGGTCCTCGGCCAAGGCCGTCAGTACCGCGGTCCGGACCGTCTGCGTTTCCATTGCTGCACCCTCCACGGTGTTTTCGCTTCACAGGCGATAACTAACTGGCACGCTACCATCGGCCTCGTGCCCACAGCCAAGAAAGGTGATCCGGTTAACTTCCCCAGTTACCCGCACGAGGTGCTCGCCGTGGTCCTGTCCGTTCGCGATGGCAGACTGTGCGTGCTGCTGTGGAAACGCGCCCGCAGCCCGTACCGTGGCCGCTGGGCGCTTCCCGGCGGCGGGGTCGAGCCCACACAGCGGCTCCGGGAGGCCATCACCGGGCACCTTGCGACGAAGGTGGACGTTCGCGACGTCGCGCACCTCGAACAGCTGGCTACGCACAGCGCGATCGATCGTGATCCGCGGGCCCGCGTGCTGGCGACGGCCTATCTGGGCCTCGTTCCGTCCGACGTACAGCCGCAGCTTCCGTCCGACACGCAGTGGCACCCGGTCGACGAGCTGCCGCGGACCGCGTTCGATCATCACTACTTCATCGAGGCCGCGGTCGCGCGGCTGCGCGCGAAACTGTCCTACACGAACATCGGCTTCGCGCTGGCTCCGCTGGAGTTCACCATCGCGGAGCTCCGGGACCTGTTCGGGGCCGCACTCGGCTACGAGCTCGGCGCCACCAATCTCACCCGCGTCCTGACCCGCAGACACGTGATCGACCCCACCGACCGCCGAGCCAGCCCCGGCCAGAGCGGCGGCCGCCCCGCAACCGTCTACAAGTTCGCGGCCCGCGAACTGACCGTCACCGACCCGTTCGCAGTACTCCGCCCACCACGCTGACACCGTGCCGCTCTCGCGGACCGTCTGGGGAAGTGCGGGCGACCGGCGTCTGCCGATCGCCCGCCGCATTACCTGAGTCCGAAGGCGCGGACGATCGTTTGGCTGATGCCGCCGCCGTTGCGTTGCTTGGCCGTGACGCGCACCGACACGTGGCTGGCCCGCGGCGGGGCCTGCAGCCGCGTCTCCCAGCTGCCCTTGCTCTCCTTCAGTTGCAGCCGTTGCCACGTAGCCCCGTCGTCGTACGAGACCTCCAGCCCGACCGAGACCACCGCGTCCTGCCGAGCACTGCTGCCCAACACCACCGGCTTGACGGCGAAGACCGAGTTCCGCTTCGCCCGCCCTGCCGCGTCGACGTCCACGCCGTAGTCGAGCTGGGCCAGCGGCAGCGGCTGGTTCTCCGCCTCCCCGGACGTGAAGGTCCACTCGGTGTGGGTGCTCGTCGAGTACGGCGTCAGCTCGGCGTTCCCGACAGTGTCGGCCACCAACCGGTACGGCCGCTTCTCCGGCGCCAGGTCGCCCACGCCGAAGTCCGGCCGCGGGCCGTTCCCGACCAGCTTCTCCTCGCCCTGGTACAGCGCGAAGCTGCGGGTCATCAGCGAGTCGCCGCTGTGCGCGGACCCGCCGTCGCCGAACCCGGCGATCATGCCGCCCATCGCGTTGCCGACCCGGTGCGGGAGCTCGAACTCGAGCATCCGCGGCCGGACGATCGGACCGAACCACCGCTGGCTCTGCACACTGCGCGGCTGGTAGCTCGTGATGTCCGTGAACGTCGCCCAGCCGTTGATCGAGGCGTACTGCTGCCACTTCGCGCCCGCCGACACCCAGTCCGTCCGGCGCCCCACAGCGGGCTTCGCCGGGAACCGCGGTACCCGGATCGACCCGAACACGGCGTACGGAAAGGCGGCCGGGAAGTACTCGTACGCCGGGCTGTCCTCGCGGCTCTCCAGGACCTGCTGCCCGTTCGGGGGAGCGAAGTCGTTCTCGATCCGGGCGAGGCTGCCGGGGTCCGTGGCCGCGGACGGGTCGTCCGGGACCATGCCCTGGTGGTAGTCGACCAGGTCGTACAGGTACGACGGCACCGGGTTGGCCGCGACGGTCAGCTCGGTCCGGCGCGTGCTGAGCTTCTTGATCAGCGCCTCGCCGTCGTCGAGGGTGAGCGACGCCGTCGGGATCGGGCCGAGGGTCCGGCCGTCGGCTCCGCCGTACCAGTCGTTGTAGCGGCCGATGCCGTCGTTGACCACGAACAGCATGGCGGCGCCGGCGGCGTGCGCCGCGGCGGCCCGGTCCGCGGGCGGTACGTCGATGCTGTTGCGGACGACGACCGCCTTGCCGCGCGCGGCAAGACCGGCGTACTCGGCGGGCGTGCCGGTGCCGGCGAAGACAGCCGTGACGCGCGTCGTGCCGGCGCGGAACGCCGGGGAGCCGGGCTGGACGAGCAGCGAGTCGTCGAGGGTGCGGCCGTCGTAGCTGATCGTCAGCGGTGTCTGCTCGGCCCGGAACCGGGTGGTCAGCACGAAGCTGCCGGTGCGGACCTTGTCTTTCGTCGGCAGCGCCCAGAAGCTGTCGTACTCCGGCGGCGGCATGAAGATCTCGTGCAGCGCCGCCCTGTCGTCGGGGGTGGGCTGCGCCGAGGTGAAGGACCGGAAGAGGTCGAACCTGCTCGTGGTGACGGTCGTCGGCTCGGGCGTGTCGACCTTGATCGGACGGCTCTGCGACGCGTCCAGCACGACGGTCCGGTCTGCAGTCAGGTCGACCTCCGGCGCCGTCAGGAAGGCCAGACCGAGTGAGTGCGGGCCGTTGCTGCCGGGCACGTCCAGGGTCGAGACGATCGTGTACGAACCGGGCGCCCAGCGGCTGGTGAGCTTGCCGTCCGTGGCCCACAGCATGGTGGACTTCCCGTCCGCGCCGGTGACCTCGACTTCACCGCTGACAGGCTTGCCGGTCTGGTCCTTCAGCTGGACGTTCAGGTTGTACTTCTTCGGCTCGACAGCCAGCCCGACGGCCGTGTGCACAGTGCCGGTCGAGGAGGTCGCGATGACCTGGGCGGCGTACTGCCCGGGAGCCAGGCCGTTCGGGTCGGCAGTGAAACCGACCGCGGCGGTGCCCTGCGCCGGCACTGTCACCTGGGTCGCGGCGAGGCGGAAGATCCCGACGCGGTCGGTGCACAGCTGCAGCGTGAGCGGCTGGTCCGTGGTGTTGCGGTAGCTGATCTGCCGCTCGACCGGCGTCCGGTCCGGCTTCGGCGACCACTGGACGAGCCCGGCGTCGACCGATCCGGTGGCGGTGAGCTGGCCGTGCAGCGAGGCCGCCGCGACGTCGACGCGTCCGGTCCCCGCCTGGTACGGCGTGTATGCCGGCGTCAGCTTGCTGGTGCTCATCAGCGCGTCCTTGAGCTGCTGCCCGGTCCAGTCCGGGTGCTGCGCGGCGAGCAGGACGGCCGCGCCGGCGACGTGCGGAGCCGCCATCGACGTACCGCTGTCGGTCCGGTAGTAGCCCTCGCCGCCGTCGTTCGTGTACTGCGACCGCGCGGCCAGCACGTCGACGCCGGGTGCGGTCAGGTCGGGCTTGAGGCCGTCGTCCATCAGCCGCGGGCCGACGCTGGAGAAGTCGGCCAGCTGGTCCGAACCGTCCACCGCGCCGACGGTCAGGGCGGCGTCCGCCGTACCCGGTGAGCTGACGCTGTACGGACTGCTCCCCGAGTTGCCCGCGGCGATCACGAACAGGGCACCGGTCTCGGCGCTCAGCTCGTTCACGGCCTGACTCAGCGGATCGTCCTGGGTGTGCCAGGCCGGCGTCCCCAGGCTCATGTTGATCACCTTGGCGTGCTCGGTCCGCGCCGCCCACTCCATCCCGGCGATGATGCCGGAGATCGGGCCGGAGCCGCTGTCGCCGAGCACCTTGCCCACGATCAGCTCGGCGTCCGGTGCGACGCCACGCTCCTTGCCGTCCGAGGCCGCGCCGGTGCCGGCAACGGTCGACGCGGTGTGCGTGCCGTGACCGTTGCGGTCGATGACGTCCTCACCGGCCACGAAGCTCTTGGTCGCCACGATCCGCGACGCCAGGTCCGGGTGCCCTAGGTCCACACCGGAGTCCAGGACCGCGACCCGCACGCCCGTGCCGGTCACGCCTGCTGCCCACGCCGCGGGCGCGCCGATCTGCGTGGTGGTGTCCGCGAGCATCGTTCGCGCCTTGCTGTCCAGCCAGACCTTGCCGATCCCCGCCGCGAACGAGGGCGCCGCGGCGGTGCTCGCCTTCGCCCGCGGGCCGCTTTGCCCGGTCAGCGACGACCAGAGCGCGGACGCCTCCGCCTTCTCGGCCTTGACGGCCGCCCCGTCGACCGACGGCAGGTCGAGCGTGGTAGTCGTGCCCGGCAGCGCCGAGCGACGCGCGGACTTGGCAGCCACGCCGGTGACAACCAGCGGGAGGACCTTGCTCCGGGCGTTGTCGTAGCCCTGGGCCACCAACTCGCTGACGTTGAACAGCTGTTTGTCGAGCTGTCCGGTCGCCAGGTACGGCATCGCGGCGCCGGGGTAGACGTACGTGTCGCCGTTCTCGACGCTGACCCGCACCGGTCCCGTCGACCGCGGAGCGCGTTCGACGGCCTGCACGGACACGGCGCGGCCGGGCCCGGGCGCGACCGTGACCTTGTCGCCGGTGATGAGCGTCAGGTCGAGAGGTGTCCTGCCTGCCGCGGCCGCGTCGGCGGCGGTGGGGAGCGGTGGGGGAGGTTCGGCGCCGGCCGTCGTCGGAGTGGCAAGACCGACGACTAGGAGAAACGCGGCGCCCGGCACGAGCAGCCGACGGGCAGAAGAGCGCATGGTGTCCTCTCGGTGGTCTGGAGTGACGGAATCTGATCAGCACCGCGGACAGATGTAAACGAATTGCCCTTTCTCGCCAGCAACGCCGCGATTTGGCAAAAATGGGCACACAGCCGGGTCTGCTGCAGCGGGCGTTCCTCCCACAGAAGCCAGCGGGGCGACACCGGGCAATCGAGTCCGCTGAGCTGATCACGGCCGGCAGTTCAGAGTCGAGGCGCTCTCGCGCGACGGTTCCGCACGGCGTCAGTTGGGCTTCTTGAGCCCGATCCGGGTCAGATCGAGGTAACCACCGGAATTCGGGTCAGCGACCGCGTTGTCGACGTTGGATCCGACGACGTACACGTTGAGGTCCTGAACGGTTGGCACGAGTGGGGCCGTCTTCATGATCTCTACGTACAGGTCGGCCAGCCCGTCTTCCAGCCTCCGCCTGTCGGTCTCCGCCGCGAGCGCGGCCATCCGGTGCCAACCTGCGGTGCTGCGGCTGTAGTTGTTCTGCGCGGGCTTGTTCGGGGCGGTCGCGTCCGCTCCGAACACCGGCGGCACGATGGTCGACAGCGTCGGCCAGTCGTAGCACCAGCCGGAGGTGATCAGGTCGGTCGCCGCGGAGTCGTTCTGTTGGGTCGAGAAGTAGTTCTCGCCCGGAATCGTCCGGATGTGGACGTTGACGCCGATCGCCTTCCAGGACGCCTGCGCGGCCTCGGCCACCTTGACCGCCAGCCCCTTGTTGCCGGTACCCAGGACCAGTTCCTCGCCCTTGTAGCCGGCCTCGGTCAGCAGCCGTTTCGCCGTGGCCTGATCACCCTCCGGGGGAACCTTGAAGAACTCCTCCGGCTTGTAGCCGTCCAGCTCCTGCGGAATGATCGAGTCGATCACCGCCGCGAGCTGCTCGCCACCCTGTGCGTCGCGGTAGCTGGTCCGGTCCAGACCGTAGTACAGCGCCTCGCGCAGCTTCTGGTTCTTGAGCAGCGGCTTCTGCTCGTTGAACGCGATGTAGCGACGGCAGATGTCGGCGGACTTGACCACGCGGTCCTTCACGTCCGCCTGGTTGGCCTTGGCGATGTTCTGCGGCTGCAGCCCGGTCAAGGTGATCGAGCTCTTGTCCGCGGTGCCGTCGGCGATCAGCCGCTGGTCGACAAGGGCCGGATCGTCACCGAACTTGAAGACGAACTTGTCCGGACGGGCGGTTCGCAGCGGGTCGGTCGCCTGGTCCCACTGGTCGTTGCGGACCAGAGTCAGGTTCTTCTTGCGGATGTAGGTCTCGATCTTGTACGGGCCGGTGGAGACCGGGTGGTTGTCGTACTGGGTCTTGGTGTCGTTGGCCGGCGGCACCGGTGAGAAGATCTTCATGCTCGTCGTGCCCGCAAAGCTGTTGACCGGCTGGTTCAGCTTGAACACGATCGTCTTGTCGTCGGGCACTTCGATCGCGGTGCAGCCCTTGCCGCCGTTGTTGCCCGCGACATACGGACCCTTGTAGCCAGGGCAGTTCAGGTACGCCTTGCCGTACGGCGCCCCCTCGGGCAGGTCGGCAGAGAACGAGCGCTCCACGCCGTACTTGACGTCCGCCGCCTTGATCGGCGTGCCGTTCTCGTACTTGATGCCGTCCTTGAGCTTGAAGGTCCAGGTCTTCAGATCGGGCGATGACTCCCAGCTTGCCGCCATGTCCGGCTCGAGCACGATCTTCTTGGACTTGGTGTCGTAGCGGTAGTCCGTCAGCGTTCGGGTGATGAGCTTGCCAATCATGCCGGCGCCGGCGGCGAAGTTCCGCCCGGGATCGAGATGCTCCACGTCGTTGATGGAGTAGACCGTCATCGTGCCGCCCTTCGCGCCCCCGGAGCCCTGGGGGGTGACATCGGAGCCGGTGCCCGGGTCGTCGCTCTCACACCCGACGAGCAATGTCGCCAGTACCAAGCTGACGATCGCCGACCTCACTCGCTTGGAATCAGCCATGCTCATCCTCCGTTCGAAGCCTCGGCGGCGCACCGCAGCTGCCTCGGACCACATCGCCAGTCATCCATGCACGCATAACCAGTGGCGACGCAACGAACAGGCGACGGTCGGCGAGGCGGTCGATCAGTATGTTGATCAATGAGCAGCACGCGATCCGGGCCGTCGGCGCATGCATCCCGCTATGGCGGCGCAGCGAGCCCAGCTCACCGCCCCGGACGACCCCCGCCACACCGTGCAACAGCACCGCACGGCCGTCCGATCGGGCCACGTTGCCGCATCTCCATGTCCAGAAGCGCCCGAATCCGACCAGCAAGCCGAGACGAGGCTGCCCCCCTGCTGCCCCCATATGCCCCAGTGTGCGCCCGCCAGCCGCCTGGCGCGACAGGCTTGAGACGACAGGCCCAAGTTGGGCAGATAGCGATCGGCTTCAGCTGCGGTGACCGCAGGTGACCGCCCCGCCACGTGGTGACAGGGCCAGGCACGAGGTCCTTGCTCCAGACCGGCCGAGGCGCCGAATCGTGCCCTCGGCGGATCCGGTTGGATCCCACGAAGGCGGCTCCGGTGACGGTGGCTCCGGCGAGTGCCCCAGCCGCGACCCGGGTCAGGTCGACTTGACGGCTGATGAACAACACGACCGCTGTTGATACACACCGTGCCACGATGGAGAGATGGAGGAAGCTAGCGACCTGCTGGAGGCGCAACGACGCCAAGCGCTCCAACGTCTTGCAAGCCTGACGGGCGACTTTCACGAGGTGGTCGCCGCCTCACGAGACTCCAACGCCGACGACGAACACGACCCCGAGGGCGCGACGATCGCCTTCGAGAGATCACAGGTCACGTCGCTGGCGCAACAAGTCCAAGAGCAGTTGGCAGAGATCGAGGCAGCGTTCGACCGACTGTCAGCCGGCACCTACGGCATTTGTCAACGGTGTGCCCAACCCATCGCCCCAGCCCGCCTGCAAGCCAGACCCGCAGCCCGTACCTGCATCACCTGTGCCCAGCTCAGGACCACGTGAAGTGAACCTCGAGTGAGACCTCGAGTTTGGTGTCCCCTGGGGTGATGTGGATTTCGGATTCGAACCCAGCCTTGGCGTTCAGAGCCTGTTCATGGAAGCCGTGGTGGCTGTAGGTCTCCGAGATCCCGGTGACCGCGCCGAGGTCGCGCCCGGCCAGTTCGGCCAACTCCTCGGCCTTCTCCTGCGCCTGCCGAAAGGCCAGTGCCCGAGCTTCCTTCAACAGCGCGGATTTGTCGCCGACGTCGAACCGGACGGCGTGCAGGTCGAGACTGTTTCCGGCCGCCTCCACAGCCACGTTGAGCAACCGCCCGAAGCCGAGCAGGTCCCGGCTCGTCACGGTCAGCAGATGCGCCGCGCCGTACGTCAGCGGCCGCCCCGGCTCCCGGTAGTGCTGGGAGACCTCGACTTCTGTGGTCCTGATCGCGGATGTGTCCACACCTTCGGCCTGCAGAGCTGCCATGACGGCATCGGTACGCTCGGCTACCTCGGCGACAGCGGTCGCCACATCCTCGGCCTGGTAACCAACCGCCAACGACATCCGCAACACATCGGGCGGCGCACTGGCCTGCCCCGATCCCACAACTGTTATCCCTGCGTCCATGTCGGCAGTGTGCCACTGGCCACAGCGCCTTGATGACGGCGTCGGCAGAGCTTTGGTTGTTCGGCCAGGATGGGATCATCAAGGGTGTCTCAGGCTGATGTGCCGATGGTTAGGGTCGCGGGCCCGCACGTGAAGATCGCTGCTGCGTCGCGATCGTGGATCGTGTTGTCCTGGCGCAGGCGCGCGAGCCGAAGCAGTTCGGCGGAGCACTCGAGGCCGTCCGCGTGGCCCGGCAGTGTTGTGCCGGCCGGGATGCCGTGTTTGGCTCGATGCGACCGGGCGGCGTGCAGCAGGCGACGCAGCTGGTCCGCCTCGGCTTCGGCCTCCGAGTCGAGCCGTTCGGGACGGGCAGCCGGCCATGCGTGTGCGTCGAGGGCATCCTGGCACGAGCCCCCGGTGTCGGCGAGGGATTCCCACAGCTGCTCGGTGAGGTACGGCGCGATCGGGTGAAGCAGAAGGAGGAGCTCTGCCAGCGTCGCGGCGAGCGTGGCGCGCGAGCCGGGGTCGTGGCGGAGCGAGGGCTTGCGGGCCTCGAGGTACAGGTCGGACAGGTCGTCGTACATGAACCGGGCCAGCGCATCGGTGGCGCCGGCCAGGTCCAGCTCCTTGAACCCGGCGGTTGCGAGGGCCCGGGTCCGTTCCAGGCGCGACGCCAGCCACCGATCCAGAGGGTGTGGGGGCTCCTGCCGTTCCGGGGGAGTGCCTTCGGGGAGATGGATGCCGTACGCCGTGCTGAGCCGCGCGATGCTCCACAGCTTTTTCAGCAGCGCAAGGGCGCCGGCGAGGTCGGTGCGGCCGAACGACAGGTCGGCGCCGGGTCGCGCGCGGCGGCACAACGCAAGGCGCAGTGCGTCGGTTCCGAACTCGTCGGCGTAGTCGAGCGGGTCGATGGTGTTCCCGAACGAGGTCGACATCTTCTTGCCGTGCTTAGTGCGGATCATGCCGTGCAGATAAAGCCGCTTGAACGGTGCGGTGCCGGTCAGGTGCGTGCACAGCATCGTCATTCGGATCGCCCAAAAGAAGAGCAGGTCTGACCCGGTGATGAGCAGGTCGTTCGGGTAGTAGCGCGCCAGGTCCTCGGTCGTCTCGGGCCAGCCGAGGGTCGACAGCGGCCACAGTCCCGAGGAGAACCAGGTGTCGAGGGTGTCCTCGTCCTGCGTCCAGCCGGCCGGGATTGCCTCGTCCGGCCCGAACGAACGCGCCTGGCCGTCGGCGCCGTACCAGATGGGGATCCGGTGCCCCCACCATAGCTGCCGCGACAGGCACCAGTCGCGCATCTCGTCGAGCCACCGCAGGTACTCCGTCGCCAACTCGGGCGGATCAATGCGAAACTGCCCGGATTCGAACGCGAACCGCGCGGAGGCGGCCAGCGTCGCGGTCGCGAGGTACCACTGCGGCGTGGAACGGATCTCGATCCTCGACGAGCACCGGGTGCAGCTGCGGCCGCCCGCGGTCTCGGTGGTCTCGATGTCGGACAAGCCGGTCTGGCAGCCGGTGCACCACAACGTGTCTCGTTCGGCGCGGTAGATCAATCCCTGCCGGAACAGGCGACTGAACGCCGCATGGGTCGCGCGAGCCGGGCCGGGATCCAGGGTGTACGTGGACCGGCCCCAGTCCGGGGACATGCCGAGGCGTCGCATCTGCGAAGCGATCGTTTCGCCGATCGTGTCGCGCCAGGCGCGGGTTCGAGCGATGAACGCATCTCGGCCGAGCTCCTGCCGACTCGTGCCCTCGGCGGCCAGCTGCCGTTCTATCAACGCCTGTGTGGCGATGCCGGCGTGGTCGGTGCCCGGCAGCCACAGAGTCTCGGCACCCAGCATCCGTCGGTGCCGGATGAACGCGTCGGAGATGGCGTGCTCGTACGCGTGGCCGAGGTGCAGGCCGCCGGTGATGTTCAGCGGCGGCAGGATCATCGCGAAACGTTCGGCTGCCGGGCGTGGCCGGAACAGGCCCGCTCGCTCCCAGGCGGCGTAACGGTCTGCGTCGCGGGCGAAGTGGTGCGCAGGGGTGTAATGGGCGTCGATGGTGGACATCGCGGTCTCCCAGGATGGGTCGTCGTGGGCGCCGCGGACGGACTTGTCCGGGGCGTACGGAGGCGCCCTCGCCGTGAGGCGGGGGCTACCGTACGACGACGCGACCGCCGGGCAGGCAGAATCCACCGAGAAGCGGGGCAGCCTGGCTGGTCATGACATCTACTGTGACCGATCCATCCCAAGATGCAACAGGTTTCCGTGGCAGAGCAGCTGAGCCCTCCTGTCGACCAGGTTCGCCTTTGCCGATTCGGGAGACTGTCGCGTCCGCGTAGCGGGGCCGGCGAGGACGGCAAGACCGGGTGTCCGACAGGTGTCGTTAACGGTCAGGCCCCCTGCGAATCATTGCTGGCCCGGTCGTATGTCCCACGGGTGAAGTCGTAGTACACCCGCGACCCCGACAGAATGCACCTTGAGCCACCCGGGCCGCCCGCCGGTGTACCGCGTGCCCGCGCCTTTCACCACTCAGGCGTCGATGCCCGTTGCGGCCGGGAGTACGTCGTACCACTCCTGCGCCTCGGCCAGGTCACCGGCGACGGGGGAGACCTGGAGCGGTGGTGTATCAACCGAATCGGTGCCCACCGGTCAACCGCTCCGATTGAAGTTGGTGGCCAACGACTGTCACAGGCCGCGCCGGGAGCGTCTCGCCAGCATGGTCTTTCTGCTGACTACGGTGGGCTTTTCCTGCTCCCTGACTTAGGAGAACTCGTGACGCTGCCAGCCCCCGTCCAGGACCTGTGCGACCGCTTCCTGGTGCTGGCCGAGCAGGAGCTCCCCACAGGGCTGCTGACCGGGCTCTATCTCCATGGTGGGGTGGTCTTCGGCGAGTGGGCGCCGCGGGAGTCCGACGTCGACTTCGCCGCTACGCTCGCCCACCGGCCGGAGCCGGCGGAGGTGGAGGCGCTGCGGGGCGTCCACGCGCAGATGGTGGCATATTCCTCGATCCGGTTCGACGGGCCGCACCTGCTCGCCGCCGACCTGGCATGCGACCCGCGCACGCTGCCTCCGTTGCCGGAGATGATCCCCACCAGGAAACTCGAGGTTCTCACCTCGCCGTCGCGGATGATCACGTGGCACGAACTGGCCAAGGCCGGGATCACGGTCGCCGGTCCGGAGCTGTCCACTCTTCAGATCTGGACCGACAAGCAGGCGCTGCATGACTACACCGTGGACAACCTCGACACCTACTGGCGCAGCAACGCCGAAGGCCTGGCCCGGGCAACCGCCGCCGACCTCCCAACGGACCAGCGCGAGCGCGATTATCTGCTCACGCACTGCATCCTCGCTTCTGTGCGTCTGCACCACCTCTTGGTCACCGGCGAGATGACTGCGAAGTCCCGCGCCGGCCGCTGGGCACTGACCCACTACGACGAGCGCTGGCACCGGGTTCTGACCGAGGGCCTACGGCTACGCGACGCCACCGGCACTTCCGGCTACGCCGACCAGGCCGATCTACTCGCGGACGTCCGGGACTTCCTGGCGCACGTTGTGGAGACCGCCACAGGCAAGCCCGTGGCCCCGACCAACGCCTGATAACCCTCCATCTGGTTCGCGGCGAGCTAGCGCGCCCGGTCGACCTGCGCCTGAGGTTGCCTCATCGCCGGAGTTGCCTATCGGCCCGGTGATCGGGAGCGTCCGTCTGTGCCGACCGTGACCGCGGCACGCTTGATTTCAGGACGCGAGCAGCCACGCCAGGCGCCAACAGCGCCTGGGGAGGGTCTACCAGCCCGGCGACCCGGAGGAACGCCCGTCCGAGCTGGGGATCGTGTGCTGCGCCGGCGTGCAGTTTGGCCAGATATCCGTTGAGGAGCCGCATCTGCAGGCTGCGCTGACCAACGACGGCCGGGAAGGCCAGGTCGCCGCCGGTTGCCATGCTCCAGGGAAGGTCGACGACCCGGCCGATCTGGCGAAAGAACGTGACCGGCTGTGGCCTCGTGTGCTGCTGGACGTGGGCACGGAGGGCCAGTGCCTGCAGGGCCGCCATGCTCATGCCCTGGCCGTAGATCGGGTTGAACGTGCACACAGCATCGCCCATCACGAGGAGGCCGTCGGGAAACGTCGAGAGCCGTTCGTAGCGGTATCGCACGCTGGCGGGGTGGCGGAACGGGATGGGATCGTCGAGCGGTTCCGCGTCGCGCAGAACCTCGTTGATGTCTCGGAATTGCAGGGTGGCGGCGAAGTCTGCGAAGCCCACCGGATCGGTCGGCGGGTGGTCACCGAGGATTCCGTACAGGGTGACGAGCAAGCGGTCGTTCTCCATGGCCGCCATGGCTCCGCCCCGTGGATGATCAGGTGTCGCCGCGTTGAGGATCGCGAGGTCGCCGCCCAGCAATCCAGGGACGCGCCGGTAGGTGCGGCTGGCGTACCCGATCCCGATCTGGACCCGCTCGACGGGCGGACGCGGGTATCCGAGTTTCTCCAGCCATGCCGGCGTGCGTGAACCGCGGCCGGTTGCGTCGACCACCAGATCCGCGGTCAGGGTCTGCTCGGCGCTGCCGTCGACTCGCCGCACCACCCGCGCGCCGGTGACGCGGCCGCCGTCGGCCGTGCTGGTGAGTCCGGCGACATCGCACCGGTCCACGAACCGCACGGACGGCAGTGCGCGCACTCGTGCGCGCAGGCAGTGTTCGAGCAGTGGCCGGCTCGCCTGGAGCGCCAGCAAGCCTGAAGGGCCGGACCGCAATCGGTGACCACCGAAGCAGCATCGGACGTCCTTGAGCATGTCCCCGGCCGGTGCCCCGAGGTCGACCAGTTCGGCGGTGAGACCGTCGAAGAGTTGCTCCAGGGCTTGCTGGCCAGCAGCGAGCAGCCCGTGGATGTGCCGCGACTGCGGTACTCCGCGACGGTGCACTGCAGCCTGGGGGAGTTCGTCGCGTTCTACCACCACTACGTCGGCATAGGCCTCGGCAAGCACGCGTGCCGCCAAGAGACCTGCAATGCTCCCGCCGAGTACGACGACCCGGTCCCGCGGTGTTTCTTGCATCGCAACCTCCTCGGGTCTTTCTCCGGAGGTTGGTCCTGATGCTTGTTCACCTACCAGGTCAAGGAGTGCTCACTTCTGCTTGGTCTTGTCCGTACACCTCCTGATCCCAAAGCACCGAGATGATGCGGTTCATCCCTTGGGTCAGGTGGCGTCGGTAGGTGCTGAACGGGAGCCCGAGGGCGGCGGCTGCCGCCTCTTGGGTGGCAGCTGGGCGTAAGTAGGTTCGGTCGACCGCCCGCAGCAGCTTGTCGTCGCGGGGGTGGTGGGCGAGCGTGGCGGCAGCTTCTCGGAGGACGGATTCGAGGCCGGCCGCACCTGCCGCGGCGGTGCGGTCGGCGATCAGCCTGGTTCGGAGAAGTGGGTTGCGCGCGAGCAGATCGGGCCGCCGCAGATCCTTGAACCCTTGGCGTACGGCGGTCTCGAAGTCCGGATGGGATAGAACGAGGAGCGGCTGGGTGTGCTCTCGTGGCGCGGAATCGACGTCCTGCGTCAACGCGCGCTCTGCCCACAGTGCGGTCCAAGCGTCCACAGAGACCTTACGGAAGTCGTGTGCGAAGAGGCCGTAGTCCCGTTCGCCGACCGTGAAGTCTGCGCCCTCGGCGCGCGGGAGATCGGCTGCGGCGAAGTACGCGTTCCATTTGTCCGGCTCGGCCAGGGCGAGGAAATCCCAAGACAGGTTCGGTGTGGACAGCTGTTTCTGCAGAGTCAGGATCGGGGTGGCGTTCAGCGTGGCGGAAGGTCCTTGGTAGTTGTGCCGGTCGATCACGAATCGGCACAACGTGAGTGCCTCACCGCGCCGCGGTGGCGCGCTGCCGTGCGCGAAGCCCCAGGCGGCGCGAGCACCGGGATCGGCGTTGACGTCGTCCAGCGAGGCCCGGCTGAGCTCCAGGATCGCGAGCATCCCCAGGTTCTCGCCCTCGTGGTTGCGGATGACGAAGAAACCATCAGGCTGGCGGTCCAGCCAGCGCGCCGCGATGTCGGCCGACTGCCTGCCCTCCCAGACCCGAACCAGCTCGAGGATCGCCCCAGCGTCCTCGGGTCGGGCAGGTTGTGGGTAGTACTCCCCCCACGAGCCCCACTCCACCGGTGACATCGCCGTCCGCACCTGTCGGAACAGGAATTTCAGGTCGAAGATCGCCCGCTGCTATGCTCGCCCGGCGTTCGTTCTCAGCGCCGCCAGGCTGTGCTCGCGGGTCCGGTGAAAGACGTGCTTGTAGCTGTCGAAATCACGCCATCGCAGGTCGGCGTCGAGAACGTCACGAGCCAGGTCGTGCGGCGCCAGGCCGTCCGGACGGAGCTCGACGAAGGACAGCTCCCGCAGCCAGGTGAACACGTCGCGTACGTCGTTCTCCCCGAGCACGTGCCGCAGCAGCGCCTCGTTGGTGCAACGGGCCACCGCACAGGTCTCCAGGGCACGACGATGCCGATGGTCGGGCACTGTGTCCACGAAGTGCGGTATCAGCGCCTCCACCAGGTCGAGGGGCAGCACGTGGGAATCCACCTCAGCGCCCCGTGCAACCACATCGGTCAACAGCGCCAAACCGAGTGGATGCCCGTAGGTGAGGCGCACGATCCGATCGTGCAGGGCTGGGTCAAGGCCCGCTTTGCGGAGGAAGGCATGGCTGTCATCGGGGCTGAGATTGCGCAACGACACCACACGCAGCAGCCCTCCCCACGCCGGATCGGCCATCCACGCCCGGGTCGGCTGGTCCCGGCCTGCGATGACTGTGATCGCCGAGGCGTGCAGCCGAGGAAGGAGCCGCGTGCGGAACCAGTCATCGAGTGGCGCCAGCTGCTCATAGGCATCGACCAGCAGCACGAGCCGTCCACCGTCCTCCGACGGGCAGATAGGACCGTCGTCAGCCGGGATCGCCAGTGTCTCTGCGAGCACTTCAAGCACGCTCGCCGGCGAAGGATCCAGACCATGACCGTCGATCCGGGCGACGGTGGCCCCGGCATCGGCCGCGATCGCGCCGAGGACTTCAAGGAGGCTGGTCTTGCCGATACCACCGGGTCCATAGACATGGAGTACCGAGAACGGCGGTGCGACGGCGCTATCCAAGGCGGCGCGGAAGAGCCCGATCTCCGTCGCCCGGCCGACAAAGCGTCTGCGCCGGTGCTCTGTCAGTACATCACCGAGCGTCGCCGCGGGGCGCCCGTCCACGCCCGTCACAGTCCGACCATAGTGCGGATCAACCACACAGGACAGGGGTTGTCCTGGTGTTGCCAAGCTGATCTGCGAACCACTCGGCGGTTCCTCCGAGAAACTCGCCCGGACCGTCGCCTCCCGGCTCGCCGCGGACGGAGGCGACGGTCTTGCGCTGATTCAGCGCGGCAGCTTCGCCGCTGCCGTGCGGGCCAGCCTGTCGAAGCTTGGCGCCGACATGCCCGGACCGTAGCCGCTGAAGGCCAGGACCGAGACGGTGGTGCCCCGGAGCGTGATCGCGTACGGGAAACCACCGGCCTCGCTGCCCGGGTCACTCGGCAGCGGGTAGTCGTACCAGCGGATCACCCGGGTCGGGCCGGCCGCGCCCTTGACCACCCGGTTCTCGGTGATCTTCCGGGCGTGCGTCGGCGCCGGCTTGCTCGCGGTACAGCTCAGCACGGTCTTCACGATCGAGTAGTACGCAGCCTTGGCCGCGGCAGGGGTCCGGTACGCCGTCACGTGCTGGCGGCCGTAGCTCGCTATGTTGTCGCCGGTGTACGCGCGGGCCAGACGGGACGCCACATTCTTGCCCTCGGTCGAGTAGACGCCGCAGTACGTGCCCTGCAGCAGACCCCTGTCGATCTGCACTGACCACGGCACCTTTCGGTCGGCCTTTCTGACCTCGGCAACGGTGACCATGTGCTTCGCCCGGCTGAGAACTGTTCCGCTCGCGGCTGTAGCTGCCTGCCCTGAAGTCTGCTGGGCGTTCGCGGCCGGAAGATTGCCGTAAGCAACTGCCGCTAGTCCGACGGTGGTGAGTCCCGCCGCTGCCGCCTTCCAGCACTTGCGCAAATTCTTCATCGTCTCGATTCCCCCATTGTGTTCGCTTGGCTCTCCACAGCTATGGACAGCGTTCTGCCCCACTCGGTTGCCGGGAATCTGCGAAGCGACCACTCCGTGACAATCGTTCAGGACAACCGGGCTGCCGCCGCTGGGGCGCGTGAGGACTCCCTCGCGTTCACCAGCTTGCCCAAGGACGTGTGGACCCAGATCTGGTCCAACCCCGCCGAACCCTTGAACAAGGAAGTCCGGCGCCGCACCGACCCGGTCGGAATCTTCCCCACCGCGACGCCATCGTCCGCCTCGTCGAAGCCGTCCTGGCCGAACAAGCCGACGAAGGCGGAAGGATGCCGCTGCCTCGACGTCTTCGCCTGCTCAAGCCTGACCAGCCGCACCAACACCCAACCCGAGGTCACCGCGACCTCCCCGCGGCCGGAGGTCGGTACCCGAGCCCCTGCCGGCGAAAACCCTTCCAGACCGGAGAACCTGATCAGCGGGTCGCGCGGATGATCACCACGTCCTCCTCGTCGATATCGGCGGGGATCGTGCCCGTGGCCTGCTGAGCCCGCATCAGCGGACCCAACGGACCTCGAACCCGTTCGCGCACCTCGACGTCCGCCAGCCCGGCGAGCCGCAGCCGCCGCAGGGTGGCATCGATGCCGATGAGTGACGAGTGCACCAGCAGCAGTACCCCGCCGGGCCGCAGGTGCGCGGGTGCGGCGTCGCACAGGGCGTCGAGTACGAGCCGACCGTCGTGGCCCGCCTCCCATGCCCGGCTCGCGCCGTACCGGGGGAGGTCCGGCCGCGATGACGGCACGTACGGCGGGTTGCTCGCGATCAGGTCGAACCGTTCACCGGCGACCGGCGCGAACGTCCGGCCTCGAACAGTCCGGACCCGCAGGCGGTGCCGGGCCGCGTTCAGCCGGATCGTGAGCAACGCACGGCGGGACACGTCGACGGCCGTCGAGGTCGCGCCGCACCTCGCCGCGGTCAACGCGAGGACACCGCTGCCCGAGCACACATCGAGCGCGAGCCGCCCCGGACCGACTGCCTCCTCGCGGATGGCGTTGGCCAGCATCCACGAGTCCGAGATCGGGGCGAACACGCCCGGCAACGTCAGCAACTTCACCTGGTGAACCTCCGCCAGCACACATCACCGCGCCCCGGCTCCACTCTGAACCTGCCTTCCGGTACCCGCCACGCGAGCCTCAATCCGCGGCGACCTGTGGCACGGTCGCGTGTCCGGACGCCTGCGTCGTCGCACCATAGGCACATCCGGCAGAGGCACAGTGGGCTGGCGGTCGTTTCTCGGGATCGCGTCCCTGCCGGCGCCTGCAGACGGATTGTCGGCCTGACCTTGACGATGGGGTCGTGCTTGCCAGCACCCCTCTCTGCGTACTGACCTCGTCGGTCAAAGGCTTGGTCAGGTTTCAGCTTCACTGTTCGGCCAACCGTCTCCAAGTCCTGGTGCGAAGTGGTAGGCGGCACCGGCGACAGGCGGTGGTCGCCGCTGCGGGTTCTGCACACGATTTCGCACGGGGTTGTGTCGCGGTGTGGGTGGGACGGACGTTCGTGCGTCGGCCGATGTGGCGCGTCCGACCGTCGGGTGTGAGGTAAGCGCCGAACGGCGAGAGTTTCCGCGCTTGCGAGCGGGACTTTCGTAGTGGGCGTACTGTCAGAGGCCTGGAAGGAGGTGCCCGCTGCGTGAAACTGTTGACGATTGGCGGATCGGCTGGTGCGGTGCAAGCCATCCAGGAACTGGTGGGCGGCCTGCCCGCGGGTCTGGACGCCGCGGTGGTGGTCGCTATCCACATCTCGAGGTTCGCGGACAGCAGGCTGCCGGCGATTCTGTCCCGGTCCGGCCCGTTGCCGGCCGTACACGGCCGCGACGGCGAGCCGCTCCGCGCGGGCAGCATCGTGGTCGCGCCCCCCGACCGTCACGTGTTGGTCGACGGTGGCCTGGTCCAGCTGAGCAGCGGGCCGAGGGTGAACCGGCACCGGCCTTCGGTCGACGTGATGTTCGCGAGTGCGGCCCGCCGTGCCGGTCCCAGCACCGTCGCGGTGGTGCTGTCCGGGGTGCTCGACGACGGCGCGGTGGGCGCCGCGCTCGTGAGCCGGGCCGGTGGCCGGGTAGTGGTGGAGGATCCCGCCACGGCCGCGTGGCCGGGCATGCCACAGGCAGCTCTCGCCGCGGCTCCGGCCGCCGCCGTGCGGCCGCTTGCCGGGCTTGCGGCCGAGATAGTCGAGGCGATCGAGACGGTGCCGCACTGGCAGCCCGCGCCGCGCACAACCAAGTCCGAAGGAGCCCAAACGATGGGGATGGCCGACAGCGACGACCCCGGATTCCTCGCCGAGACCGAGAGCCGCCTGACCCGCCTGGTTTGCCCCGACTGCGACGGCTCGCTGGCCCAGGTAGACCTCGACCACATCAGCTACTTCCGCTGCCACGTGGGGCACCAGTTCTCCCCGCAGTCCCTGGCCGCTGCCCAGGCCGAGGCCTCCGAGACCAGACTGTGGGCCGCCGCGTCAGCGCTGGAGGAGCAGGCCGCGCTGCGCCGCCACCTCGCCTCAGCCGGTCAGGCCGAGCCGGGCGCCGAACAGCATCTGCGGGCCGCGGAGCGCGCGGCCGAACTGTCCGCACTGCTGCGCGACCACCTCGCGCCCGACTCCGACAGGCCGTAGCAGCAGCTGAGAGCGTTATGAAGAAGTTGCGCAAGGCAATGGATGCGGGATGGGATCCGGCGGAGCTGAGGGAGCAGTACAACGCGCCTGCCGCGGAGAAGCAATCAGCGAGGCGGCACTCTCGTCCACACCGAGCGAGAAGCTTCTGAGCCGCGCAGAGCTCGAGGGCTACGACGACGAACTCGGTGATGTCGCGAAGGCCCTAACGTCTGAATTCCAACTGGGAGTGTTCATGGATTGCCGCTGGGACGCATGGGTTCGTCTCGGCGGGGCCGACCGGTTCGAGCATGGTGGCGACCCGCTGGTCCTCGGCAATGTCACCGACGAGGCTCGGGCGGAGCCCATTGCCGACTTGCCGTCCGCGGCCACCGTCGAAACCTGAACCAACGGCAGCGGCGGCAGCGGGTGGGCGACGGGCTCGTCCGGTCCGAGCGCGCCCTCGCCAGTGTCGGGAACCGACGCCGCCAGGTACACCAGCGCCTTGACGTCGGGATCGCCGGCCGCCGCGTTGCTGATCACCGCACGTACGAGCGGCCCACCAACACGATGGGGCCATCGATGCTGTTCAGCCCGTCCTTGGTAGCAGCGTTATCGGTAGGCAGGCCCCGCAACGGGTTCGCCACTGCGCGCACCGGATAGCCGTCTCGGATCAGCTCGGTGATCACGTCGTTGAAGCCAGACGAATCGGCAAAGGCGCCGTGCACCAGCACGACTGTCGGCTTGGACGGCTTGGTGGCGGTCTCGGACACCGGGGTCTGCGCCGCGTATTGGATCGCAGTTCTGTGCCGAACAGGTCAAGGCAGAACGTTCTACCCTATAGTGATCATTCCCTCACACTCGTTGGATGGGACGTGGTACGTCGGACCCGGCCAGGCGAAACGCCGTACTCGCGGCTGGTCCGCGGAGACGTAGGCGGCGAGGGGGTCGACGAGAGGCCGCGTCGTCGGGTGGCGGTCGTAGTCCGGCGACACCAAGACGCCACGCGACGTGGAGATCCTGGCCGAGCTGCCCAGGACCTCCACGAGAAGGGTGCGCAAGCACGAGCTGCGCGAATACCTACGGGAAGGTGGCGCCGAGTAGGACGTGACCTCCTCACCATGGGTGCGCTGCACCCACGCGTCCGGCGCCGGCCCGCATTAGTGTCGTGAACGTGGACAGTGAGAACAAGCTCGGTGACTACCTGCGGGCCCGGCGGGCTCTGGTCCGGGTGCAGGACGTCGGTCTGCCCGACGTCGGCCCGCGGCGGGTCCCGGGGCTTCGTCGCGATGAAGTGGCGCTGCTCGCCGGGGTGAGTACGGATTACTACATGCGGCTGGAGCAGGGCCGGGAACGGCATCCGTCCGATCAGGTGCTGCGGTCGATCGCCAGTGCACTGCGGCTGGACGACGCCGAGGCGGCGCACCTGTTCCGGATCGGCCTGCCGGTGTTCGGGGCGGTTGCGGCAGCGCCGCTGATCGTTGCTCCCGAGCTGGTGCGGCTGCTGGACAGCATGCCGGACGTGCCTGCCTTCCTGGTCGGTGCGGCGCAGGACATCCTGGGGGCGAACGCGCTGGCCCGGGAGCTCTACCGCGGGTTCGCCCGATACGACAACCTGCTGCGGATGATCTTCCTGGACCCACACGCCAGGTCGTTCTACGGTGACTGGGACGCCGCGTCGCGGCTCGCGGTCAGCAACCTGCGGGCCTCGTCCTCGCAGTTCCCAGCTGACGAGCACATCGAGCGGGTCGTCGGTGAGCTGAGCTTGCGCAGTCCGGCCTTCGCAAACCTGTGGGCCCGCTACGAGGTGCGTCCACGCACACGCGAGCTGAAGCACTTCGTGCACCCGAAGGTGGGGGAGCTGCGGCTGCACTTCGAGACGCTGGCTGTCGCCAGCGCCCCCGGGCAGCACCTGTCCGTCTACAGTGCCGAGCCCGGCAGTGCCAGCCACGACGGCCTGGTCCTCCTGCGCCGGCTGGCCGAGCAGTCGGTCGCCGAATCCGAGAACCACGGCCAGGAGTCTGCTCTGGAGAAGGGCGACACCTGATCATGAACTCGCCCCTGGCCGACGACGCGGGTACGTACCAGATCGCCGGAAAGAAGATCGCCCGCCGCGGCTTCGGCGCCATCCGTCTCACCGGGCTCGGGGTCTGTGGCGAGCCCGAGAACCGCGCCGAGTGCATGCGCGTCGTACGGCGCGCCGTCGAGCTCGGCGTACAGCTCATCGACACGGCCGACTCCTACGGCCCGCACACCGAAGCTCCGCCGACGTACTGGACCACTGCACCCGGCACGGCATCGGCTTCATCCGTGGGCGCCGGTGACCGCGGGGGAGCTGGCTCGCCCCCGGGGGACTGGCCGACAACCTAGCGGCGGCGCACGACTCAACTCCGTCGGCTGTCGCGCCTTCGTGGCTGCTGCACCGCTCCGAGGTCGTCCTGCCCATTCCCGGTACGTCGAAGACTGCCTACCCAGAAGAGAACTTGAGCGCGGCCCGACTTCGCCTCAGCGAAGTGGAGCTGGCGGAGCTCGACGCGGCGGCGTAGTCGGCCTCCGCTCAACGACAAAGGAAGATCGACAACAATGACATCGGCCCGGACCTGGTTGGGCGTGGGCACCCTGCTCGGCGGCACACTGCTGCCGCCGCTGGATTTCTTCATCGTCAACCTCGCCATCCCAGCTATCCAGGACGACCTCGGTGGAGGTGACATCCTCGGCCAGCAGGTGGTGGCCAGTTACGCTGCCACCTACGCGGTGATGCTCACCCTCGGAGGACGGCTCGGCGATCTGTACGGACGACGGCGGGCTTTCGTCGTCGGACTCGTCGGATTCGCCCTGGCCTCACTGCTGTGCGGGGCAGCCGGCGAACCCTGGCTGCTCCTCATCGGGCGCGTGCTGCAGGGCTTCAGTGCCGCGCTGCTGGCACCACAGTCGCTGGCCCTCATCCGCGCAGGTCTCGACGGCCGCGACCAGACGATCGCGCTCGGCTTGCACGGTGCGACCTTCGGGCTGGCCGCGGTCATCGGCCAATCGCTGGGCGGGCTCCTCGTCACCGCCGACCTCTGGGGCTTGGGCTGGCGGGCGATCTTCCTCATCAACCTGCCCGTCGCCGCGCTGGCCCTACTGGGCAGCCTGTTCCTGCCCGACCCTCGAACCCGGGGCGAGGCGAAACTCGACTGGCGCGGCGCGATCCTGCTCTTCGCCGGCCTCGCCGGGGTCGTCGTACCGCTGGTCGAGGGGCGCGCGCTGGGTTGGCCCTGGTGGTGTTTCGCCGTCCTGGTTGCCGCGGCAGGTTTGCTGCACGGGTTCTGGCGCTATGAGACGGCGCTCGACGGCCACCGGCGCCGCGGCCGCGTGATGCCCCTGGTACCACCCGGCGCGCTCACCGCGCCTGGAGTTCGGATCGCGCTCGCGGCGGTTGCCCTGTTCTACTCGATCGCCTCGTTCTTCCTCGTCTTCTCCGAACACGAGCAGGCCGCCGGGCGTACGCCGCTGCAGGCCAGTATGGACATCCTGCCGCTGGGCATCGGGTTCCTGATCGGCCCGCTGACCGTGCCGCACCTCGTACGGATACTGCCGCGCCGGATCGCCGCGATCGGCTTGGGGCTGGAAACCCTCGGCTTCCTGGTTTTCGCTGGACTCGTCGCCGGGTTCGGCCAAACGCCCTGGAGCGCCGCACCGCTGGCCCTCATCGGTTTCGGCCAAGGCCTCGCACTGCCTTCGCTGATCCGCATCACGGTCATCCACATCCCGCGGGCGTTCGCCGGCCTGGCCAGCGGTCTGGTCAACGCGACTCTGCAGATCAGCGCCGCGTTGTCGGTCGCGGTCATCGGTGGCGTCTACTACACCGCCACCGGCGCGTTCGGTTCGGCTCATGCCATCACCGCGGTGTCGGTCTTTATCGCCACACTGCTGCTCGGCTCCGCTGTGCTGTCCCTACGAGCCGAACGCGTCCCGCAGTTGGAGATGGACGGCACACCTGAACTTCGAATGCAGGCAAGCCATTCCTTGCGGTGAGTCGGACATCGGCGGGCGGGTCGGACCCCGCCTCGGCGGCAGGTCGCTACTTTGCAGGCTGCAAGGACGTGGTTGTCGACGACGAGGAATCTCGTGGTGGCGATGAATTCCGCCAGGTTTGGGCGGCCCTGGCGGACTCAGCGCAGCGCTTTGGCGGTTCCACATTCCGGTGCCGGTCGTGGACACCGATGGGTGGCCGAGCAGTGTCTCCACCACCTCGGCCTTCACCTCGCCGCGGAGCATCGCTTTACGGCGCTGCGGATTCGAAGGTGGACGAGGCCTGGCAGGTGCTGCTGTGCACCGCCTACGGGCCCTGACGCCACGACGGACAGGGCGGCCTATCCGCCGAGACGATGCGTGCGTTGGCCGGTGTCCCGGTCGATGCTGCCGACGTAGAGGAGGTACCCGAGGTCGCAGCTGTGCTAAGCCTGCTGGGCAACGCGATGCCCGAATGGCCGTTGCCCTATGCAAGCACCGACTCGGTGATCGTAGCTGTGCCGAGTTTGGATGCGAACCAGGCCGGCCTCAACGCCCCGCGGGTTGCGGCATGTCCGGATGGCGCTCTCGTTCCGGCGCTGGGCCTTGCTCGACGCCGCTGTGAGCCGGGAGGTCGCGGACTCTGTCGCGCGTACGGCGTACGCACGATTGCGGCCGCCGCTAGAGCGCACGAGGTCGATGCCCTACGAGGCAGCCATTCGACTGCTTCTTGATTTGATCGACGCTCAGGATGCTTTGCTCGCGACGAACGAAAGTTCCTGCTCGGCAAATGGCTTGCAGAGGCCCAGACCTGGGGACGTGGCGAGGGGGAGGAGGGCTCGGCGAGGTGCGCGCCACCCTCGTTGGCGGTACGACGAAGCCCTTCGCTGGTACGTCCATGCTGACCGCCGGAGCCGGGCGCGCGTGACGGACGCAGACAAGCCGAGCGGTGACCCTCGCGCGGCGGCCACTGTCCTTGAGCTGGCCGAGCGAGTCTCACAGTGACGTCGCCCGGCCAGTGACCCGCGGATGCTAGAAGCGCAGCCGGCACCCTGCAGTTCGCCGAACAACTGCACCAGCAGTTGCTCCCGCCTCCTGGCGAGCCGCGAGTATGAAGCAGGGATGTCCTACGCCTGCTCGATGTCCGAGAACAGACCCTTGAACGGGACCTCCGTGCCGATGAGCGTGCCGAACAGATCGGCGGCGGCGGGTGTCGTGACCGCGGCGGAGGCGTCGGCATAGTTGTCGAAGTAGAGGTCGAGCGTGCGGTACGCCGGGGTGGCGGTGCCGTCTTCCTTCGGCCACACCTTGGCGGACTCCAGCCGCTGGAGCTTCGGGAGCTTCTCAGCGGCCTGCTTGAGGTCAGCGTAGGCGCGCTCGAACTCGTCGGGGTTCGCGGGGTTGTCGATGACCAGCGTGATCTTGGTTGGCATGAGGTTCTCCTTGCCGGGTGGACGTCCGAGCCACCATGGTGGAACGAACGTTCTGTCACATCGACAGTAAGGGAGATGGCTGGCCGCGGTCAAGACCGATCGTTCTATCTCTTTGTGTGGTGTTGCGCGGTGCTAGAGGGTTGACTCGTTCGACCGGCGCTCCGCATTGATGCGCAGGAGTCCTTCGATGCCACGGAGAAAGGTGTCGGCCACCAGGTCGGGGTCGAACAGGCAGCCGGCTGCCATCGCGCCGTCGCGCAGCATCACGAAGTGGCGCGCGGCCGAGTCTGCCGTTTCCTGGTGAACCTTGGCCATCATCGTGGTCAGTGTGTCCAGGAACCACTGCCGGTGGGCAATGATCTCCTGGTGGACGGGGTCATCGGTGGCGGGATACTCCGCCGCAGCGTTCAGGAACGCGCAGCCGCGGAACCCGGGGGATTGGATGCCTTGGGCGATCGAGCCTGCGATGGCCAGGAGCGCGTCGACGGGTGACGCGTTGTCAGCGATCGCTGCATCGACCGTGGTGCGCTCCATCGCGTGGACCTGGCGCAGGTAGCTGAGGACGAGGTCCTCCTTGCCCGGGAAGTGCCGGTAGAAGGTGGCCCGGGTCACCTGCGCCTCGGCGATGAGTCGATCGACGCCGACTGAATGGATGCCCTCGGTGTAGAAGATCTTGGTCGCCGCGGCGAGCAGTCGCTGCCTCGCCTCGGAGGGCCGGGTTCCCTTTTCGGCTGTGGTCATACCCGCCATCCTAGCGATAGAACGTTCGGTCTTCTAGAGCAGCGATCAGCAGCGCCTGCGAAGGTAGAACGTTCTGTCTTGACAGGCTATGGAGCTCGCGACATGCTGTGTGTACGGAACGTTCGGTCTACTTCGTCCGATGGTTCCGTCCCACATCACTCGAGAGGATCATCGTGAGCACCGTTGAATCACCTGCCGTCGGAGGCGTCGCAGCGGCACTGCGCCGGCTGTACTTCGTCAGGTTCGCCTTCGCTGTCGTCTGGGCGATCCTGCTGTTCACCACCAAGTCGGACCTGGGGCCGCTCGGCGTCGTTCTGGTCGTCCTGTACCCGCTGTTCGACGTCGCCGCCGCGGTCGTCGACGCCCGGTCGTCCCAGGGCGCTCGCTCGGTCCGCGGCCTGTACGTGAACATCGCGATCAGCCTGATCGCCACCATCGGCCTGGCGATCGCCAGCGGCTCCGGTGTGCCGGCGGTCCTGCGGGTCTGGGGCGCCTGGGCGATCGCCGCCGGGCTGGTCCAGTTGATCGTGGCCCTCGGCCGTCGCTCGATGGGCGGGCAGTGGCCGATGATCCTGAGCGGTGGCTTGTCCGTGCTCGCCGGCGCGTCGTTTGTCGCCGGTGCCTCCGCGGAGGACCCGAAGCTGACCAACATCGCCGGCTACGCGACTCTCGGCGGCATCTTCTTCCTCGTCTCGGCGATCCGGCTCGGCCGCGCCGCGAAGGGGAACTGACATGACCACCACCTACGACGTCGTCATCATCGGCGCGGGACCCGTCGGGGAGAATGTCGCCGACCGTCTCGTGCAGGGCGGCCTGACCGCCGCCATCGTGGAGCGAGAACTGGTCGGAGGCGAGTGCTCCTACTGGGCCTGCATGCCCACCAAGGCGTTGTTGCGCAGCGCGGCGGCGCTCCGGGCGGCCCGGCAGGTGCCCGGCGCGCGGGAAGCCGTGACTGGTGACCTGGACGTGGCCGCGGTGCTCGGCCGTCGCGACTCCTTCGCGTCGAACTGGCAGGACGACGGACAGGCGTCGTGGCTGGAGTCGGTGGGTGTTCCGCTGTACCGCGGTCACGGCCGGATCAGCTCCGGCCGCGTCGTCGAGGTGACGGCGGGCGACGGTTCGACGACGACGCTGACCGCGCGGCACGCCGTGGTCGTCTCGACCGGGAGCAGTGCGCTGGTCCCGGACATCGAAGGGCTCCGCGCGGCGGCGCCGTGGACCAGCCGGGAAGCGGTTGCGGCCAAGGAGGTTCCGGGCCGGCTCGCCATCATCGGTGGCGGGGTGGTGGCCTCGGAGATGGCAACCGCCTTCGGTGATCTGGGGTCGTCGGTGACGATGCTGGCGCGTGACGGCGTACTGCACCTCGCTGAGCCGTTCGTGGGGGAGCGGGTGGCGGGTTCGCTGCGGGACAAGGGTGTCTCGGTGCGGATCGGGGCCGAGGCCGGTTCGGTGAAACGCAACGACGACGGCACGGTCTCCATCACGCTGGTCGACGGCGAGCAGATCGACGCCGACGAATTGCTGGTCGCGATCGGCCGCACCCCGAACACCCAGGACCTCGGCTTGGAGACCGTCGGCCTGACCCCGGGTTCGTGGCTGACTGTCGACGACACGATGCGGGTCGTCGGGCCGGACGCCGCACCGCTTGGCGACGGATGGCTGTACGCCGCCGGTGACGTCAACCGCCGGGTCCTGCTCACGCACCAAGGCAAGTACCAGGCCCGCGCCGTAGGCGATGTCATCGTGGCGCGCGTGAAGGGCGAGCCGGTCGAAGACGAGCGGTGGGGCCGGCACGCGGCGACCGCCGACGAGCGCGCGGTGCCGCAGGTGGTGTTCACCGATCCGGAGGTCGCCTCGGTCGGACTGACCGTGGCTGCCGCCGAGGCGGCGGGGCTTCGGATCCGGGCCGTCGACTACGACCTGGGCGCCACCGCCGGATCCTCGCTGCACGCCGAGGGGTACCAGGGCCACGCCCGGATGGTCGTCGACGAGGACCGCAAGGTGATCGTCGGCTTCACGCTGGTCGGGCCGGACGTCGGGGAAATGGTGCATGCGGCAACGATCGCCATCGTCGGCGAGGTCCCGCTGGACCGGCTCTGGCACGCGGTCCCGGCGTTCCCCACCGTCAGCGAGGTCTGGCTGCGGCTGCTGGAAGCCTACGGCCGCTGACCCGTCCCCACTGGAGTCCGTCCCGCGCGAATCGCACGCGGGACGGGACACCGGGCAACTCTCTTCTTCTTCCTCGAAAGGGTTTGATCGTCATGCGTTCTCGCTTCTCCCGTCTCGCGGGGGTGGCTGTTACCGCACTCGCACTGCTCGCCGCCGCAGTGCCGTCCCTGGCATGGGCGGCCGGCACGTCGGACAGGTCTTCTAAGCCGACCATCGTGCTCGTCCACGGAGCGTGGGCGGACTCCTCGAGCTGGATGCCCGTCATCGACCGGCTGCGCCGCGACGGCTATCCCGTCCGCGCCATCGCCAATCCGCTGCAGGGACTGACCTCCGACACCGCCTACGTCACCAGCTACCTGTCCACCATCGCCGGTCCGAAGGTCCTGGTCGGTCACTCGTACGGCGGCGCCGTCATCACCAACGCGGCCACCGCCGTCCCCGACGTCAAGTCGCTCGTCTACATCGCCGGATTCATCCCGGCCGCGGGCGAGACCGTCGGCGAACTCGCGGCGAGATCGACCCCGCCGCTGCCGCTGATCTCGACCCAGGTCCCCGATGGTACGGAAGTCAGCCTCGACCCGGCGCAGTTCCGTTCGGCGTTCGCCGCCGACCTCGACGCGACCGTCGCGGCCGACCTCGCCGTCATTCAGCGGCCCGCCAACACCAAGGCGGTGACCGACGCCAGTGTCACCGAGGGCTTCCGAACGATTCCCAGCTGGGATCTGGTGACACGTCAGGACCACGCCATTTCCCCTGACCTGCAACGCTTCATGGCCACCCGCGCGCACGCCCGCGTCACCGAGGTGGACGCGTCCCACGCGGTCATGCTCAGCCGCCCGGGCGACGTTACGAAGATCATCGAGCAAGCCGCGCGGTGAGCTGGTCTCCGAACTGGGCATGCTGATCGCGGCGCGGACCGTGCAGGGTCCGCGCCCGCGGTCTGCTCGCGCTGATCGAGGTGATCACCGCGACGATGTAATCACTGACGGATCAATCGGTGGATTGGCTCGCTGTTCGATCCTCTCCACCGTGACGCGACGATCGCCAGGCTGCCGATGAGCTGTTGGACGGCACCGGTCTCGGCCAGCGACAGGCGCGACCACGAGCGTTGCGAGGCCACGCTCCGCGAGCCGATCCCCGCCGCTCTCTTCTTGCCCGCTGCGTGAGAAGGCGGGGACGTCACGGACCGACTCGACTTGGTTTGCCGCTGAGGAGGTGGGCGATCAGGGCTGCGGTGATGGGCTGGCCGGAGGAGCGTTCGACGTAGAGGAACTGGCCCGCTGGGTTGACCTCGAAGAACACGTACTGGCCGCCTGGAGTGAGTCGTAGGTCGATGGCGCCGTACTCCAGGCCGAGCGCCCGCATGAGGCGGAAGATCGCGATGACCACCTCGTCGGGCAGTGTGTGCGGCTGATAGCCGATTCCTGGGTTGAAGCGGATGTCGACGGCGTACCCCGCCTCGTCCAGCACAGCGGCTGCCGCGAACAGTTCATCGCCGATCACCGTGACGCGCAGGTCGGCGACGCCTTCGATCAACTCCTGGAAGAGGACCGGGGCCAGGTGGACGGCCTCAATGCCCGAGACGTCCTCGGGCAGGAGCATCCGGGTTTCGCGCCAGGCGGTACGAGTCTGGCGGAACGGCTTGTAGACGACGTTTCCCGAGTGGGCGTCCCAGAACGAGCGAGCCTCTTCGGGGTCGTTCGTGATCAAGGTGTCGGGGATGGTGAGTCCCGCGGATCGCGCGGTGGCCAGCTGCCAGGGTTTGTGAGCGGCCGCGGCGTCGTTGACCGGATGGTTGACCCACAGGCAGGTGGTCGCCTGCCAGATGCCGGCCGCCGCGGTCGCGGTTTCACTCGCGGCGAAGTGGCGCATGGCGGCGTCGGTGATCTCGGCAGCGATCCGGTACGGCTGCGGACGTCGCCACCAGACGGCGCGGACCTCTGCGAGATCGACGATCGCGCCGTCCGGAAACCGCAGCTCGAACCGAGGATTGCGGTTCCGGGGATAGCGGGCGGTCAGCGCGAGGTGCTGCGGAAACGACGACAGGTCGAGAAGGCGGCACGGAGCGCCCTGCTCGGCCAGCTTGGCCAGGACCTCTTCGGCATGGCCGTCGCCGGGCGCCGAGCTGACGAGGATCATCGAACCGCCGCGGCCGGCCCGCAGTTCGGCTCAGAACGGGAGCGTCTGGTCGATCGGCGCGTCGAAAAACGCATCCGTGTCCCCGTCTCCCCACACGTCCTTGATGAACGCCGTCTCCACGTCGAGGATCGCGGCGCTCAGCTCGGCCTTCCGGAGTTGGGCCCGGATCGAAGCCGCCGACGCGCGGTGCGGA
Source organism: Kribbella sp. NPDC003505 (assembly GCF_040610875.1). Classification (NCBI taxonomy): domain Bacteria; kingdom Bacillati; phylum Actinomycetota; class Actinomycetes; order Propionibacteriales; family Kribbellaceae; genus Kribbella; species Kribbella sp. NPDC003505. The sequence continues at coordinate 650,805 of NZ_JBEXNA010000003.1, forward strand.
GTCGCCATCACGAAGGGCACCGCGCCGGACGTACGCGCCCGGCGTGCGGCGGCGTCGCGCAGCCGCGTGGCGTCCAGGGTGATCCGGGTCAGGCCGCCGTCCAGCGGCTCGAACTCGAGGACTGCTTCGACGTCCAACTCGGCGGTCCCGGACTCCGGGGACCTGAAGACGAACTTGCTGTCGTCCGTCGATCGCCGTACTTCGCCGGTCAGGACGATCTTCGCCGACGCATCCTGTGCCGGCGGCGCGTCCTTGAGGTAGTCGGCGAACGACTGACCGGAACTGTCCGTGCTCATCGCTCCATCCCCTCCCGCCAGAGCCATGACCTCGACTTGACTACAGCGTGCACCGGCGTACGGCGCTTGTCCACGGGTGGGGCTACGCGTCGGTGTCCTTGGAGCAGAGGACCGGCGAGGTTGCTCCAGTTGACGAAGATTTGATGTCAAGGACTGGGTCCTGGTCATCGCGGGGAACATTTTCATCGCCATCCCCGTGCTGCGCGCCATCGGTCACTACTTCAAGCGCGGGTGGGGCGAACTGTGCGGCGATATCGCGGCCGGGGTGCTGGTCGGTGGGCTGATCTACGCCAACAACCAGACGATCACGTGCCGCCGTTCGTCATCACCCGCGTTCGGCTGGCGGTATTTCCACACGCCGTCACTGGCCTTTGCGCCCTGTGGCGCGCGATCCGGGAAAACACCACCCCATTCCGACGCCGCACCTCACGAGGCCGGTCGCGGGTCGAGCTTGAGGGTGGAGCGGAACGTGTTGGAGTTGCGGGCGCTCATGCCGGACGCGACCGAGACGGACAGGTTCTGTCGAGGACGTGTGGTCGCCGCAGGAGCGGCAGCACGGCGTTCTGCTCGATGCGGTCGAGGCGGGTATGGGGATGGCGCCGGCGTCTACCGATTTGGCGGGGGTAAGTGCGAGGACCCGGCTGGTCGGGGTTCTGTCGCATATGCCTGGCATGCTCGACGTCATCCGGTTGCTGTACTACCTGACCGGTGCGGCGACCGCGAGGTCGGCGGTGGTCGCGTACTCGCGGCTGCTGGATGGCCTGCGTGCCATGGGGGAGCACGCGATCGCGGATACGGTGATCGCGCCGATCCAGCGGCAGGATCCGAGCCACTTCGCGTTCAATCGCATGTCCGCGGAGGCGCTGGTGGGAGAGGAGCAGCTCAGAGACTGGCAGCTCCGGCTTGCGCGGATTCTGCGCCGCCGGTCGTTCGAGCTGGTCGGAGTGAGCACTCGGCGGCAGCGAATGGAGGTTCCCGCCTACATCCTCGCGGCGCTGGAGGATGCGATCGCGCTGAGCTTGGCTCGCGAAGGCCGGTCGCGACTGAGCGACGGCAAGGGGTTTCTCGTCGCGCGCGCAACGATCCGACGAGTACGTCAATGACGACATCTGTCACGCTCGGCGGGCGTTCTCGGTCCTAGAGTCGGAGGACCAGAAGATTCTGTCCCTGTTGGTGGCTGGAAGGGAACGAGCAATGGTTGATTCGATCGCACCGCATGGGCTCCACCACGTCACTGCGATTGCGGAGGACCCGCAGCGCAATGTCGACTTCTACACCACGGTACTGGGGCTGCGCTTGGTCAAACGGACGGTCAATTTCGACGCCCCGGACACCTACCATCTGTACTACGGCGACTCGTCGGGCCGGCCGTCCACCCTGTTGACGTTCTTCCCGTGGCCGGGGGCGCCGAAGGGCCGGCAGGGCACCGGCCTCACGACGGCCACGGCGTTCAGCGTGCCGCCGGAGTCCCTCGGCTGGTGGCAACAGCGCCTGCAAACCCTCGGCGTCGACGCGGACGCGCCGGTGGCCCACTCCGACCACGAGGTGCTGAGGTTGCGGGATCCCGACGGCCTTGTGATCGAGCTGATCGCGTCGGAGGGCGACAGCCGGTCGGGCTGGGACGGCGTTGCCGCCATATCGTCCGACGACGCGATCCGCGGCCTGTTCTCGGTGACTATGACCGAGCAGGCACTCGACCCGACGGCTGAAATGCTCGCCGGCATGTTAGGGATGCAGCACGGGCAGGACACGACCGACGGGACACGCTTCGTGATGTCCGGCGGTGCCGACGGTACGGCTGTCGACGTCCGTCCGAGCACGGCGTCACGCGGACTCCAGGCGGCGGGAACGGTTCACCACATCGCTTTCCGCGCACCTGACGGCGAGACCCAGGCGAAGTGGCGACTCGAGCTGATCGATGCCGGAGTACAGGTCACCGAGATCATCGATCGCCAGTACTTCACGTCGATCTACTTCCGCGAACCCGGCGGGGTCCTGCTGGAGATCGCGACAGATCAGCCGGGCTTCACCGTCGACGAACCGTTGCTGGAACTCGGCCAGCATCTGAAACTTCCGCCCTGGCTCGAACCGAACCGGGAGCAGATCCAGGCCTCCCTGCCGGCTCTGCGCGTACCACCGCCCCCGGAGTCGGCAGCATGAGCGCGGATCTGCTCGCGCGACCGCACGTATGGCAGCCGGGTTCCGGCAGTCCGCCGCTCCTCTTCCTGCACGGCACCGGCGGCGACGAGCACGACCTCCTGGTACTGCGGCAGCACCTTGCCCCCGACGCACCGGCGCTGTCGCCTCGCGGGACTGTGTCGGAGCACGGCATGGCTCGGTTCTTCCGCAGGCTCCAGGAGGGCGTCTTCGACGAGGAGGACCTCCGGCTGCGGACCGACGAGCTCGCCGCATTCCTTGCGGCCGCCGAGCAGGAGTACCACGTTCTCCCTGGCTCCTGGCTGGCGGTCGGTTTTTCCAATGGCGCCAACATGGCATCCGCGTTGCTGCTACGCCATCCAGAGTCGCTGGCAGGCGCCGTACTGCTCGCCGCGATGGTGCCCTTCGCCGCCGACGAGCCCACGGACAACACTCTGGCCGGGAAGCGGGTGCTGATCGTGAACGGCAAACAGGATCCGATGGCCACGCCCGCGCAAACCACCAGACTGACCGAGCAACTCCGCCGCCGCGGCGCCGACGTGGCACTCCTGCCGTTCCCCGGCGGCCACACCATCGACCCTGACCAGCTGCCCCACATCAAGCGGTTCGTCGACGCCGCGCGCCGGAGTTGACGGCCGGGGCCCAGTTGCGAGCCCGTTGCGGAAGCGTTGGATCCCGGCTGGGGTCCTGTGGAGTTGCGCGAACAGTACAACGCGCCTGTGCCCGATAGCGGCTGGCCGAGTCGGCGCTCGCTGAGCTGTACGCATCGCTCGGGCTGTCGCAGACGCGCCACATAGCGAGCAGATCGTCGATATAGAGGTCGACCCGAGAGGGGACCGTGTGGATAAGTTGCGTGTCCGAGGGGGGACTTGAACCCCCACGCCCTAAAACGGGCACTAGCACCTCAAGCTAGCGCGTCTGCCTATTCCGCCACCCGGACGAGTGGTCGTACCGCCTGGGCGGTGCCGACCGGAGAACAGTAGCAAACTCCAGGGGTGGAATTCACATCGGGGCTCCGGGGTGGTGACGGTGGCGTGTCGGGGGCGTAGTTTGAAATTCAAACAGTGGCCTCTGGGGTGGAGGTGAGGGCGTCGTGGACGAGTGGAACGGCATGGCGTACGCGGGTAAGGAGACGATGCTCCGGGTCGTGCGGCAGGAGGCGGAGCTGTTCTTCGGGATGGTGGAGCGGGACGGGATCTGGGAGGCACCGACCGGGGCGGGGCACTGGGAGGTGCGGGACGTGGTGGCGCATCTCACGGACACGACCGAGTCGTACTTCGTGGCGTTCGACGCGGCCCGGTCGCACGCCGAGGTGCCGGCGGCGTACGGGATGCCGGGGATGGCCGAGCGGGTCGACAGGCAGGCGCTCGCGCTGCGCAGTGTGCCGCAGGACGAACTGGTGGAGCGGTTGCGGACCGACTTCGACAAGATGATGGGGATGTTCGACGCGCTCGGGCCGGACGACTGGGGCGGGTTCACGGTGCCGCACTTCTACATGGGTCCGCTGCCGGCGTTCTTCTACCCGGCGTTCCAGTTGATGGACTACGGCGTCCACTCCTGGGACATCCGGCAGGGCACCGGCCGCGCGCACGGACTGTCCGGCGAGGCCGCCGATCTGCTGGTGCCGTTCATGTTCGTGCTGTGGAAGTACACCACCGGGGCGAAGGATCCGTGCCAGCTCGGCGTCCGGATCACCAGCGGCCCGAACGCGGGCGACACGCGCGTGACGGTCGGCCCGGACGGTATGGACTACGCGGCCGGCGACGTCGGTGATCTGCCGGCGGTGATCGAGTTCGATCCGGGCAGTTTCGTCCTGACCGCGTTCGGTCGCAGCAACGCCGGTACGATCCGGGGCGACCGGGCCGTCGCCGACCGGTACCTGAACGTGTTCTTCCGGATCTGAGGGGGAGTGGATGACCGAGATCGACCTGTCCACGATCGAGGCCGAGCGGGACCGGATCAGGTCGGCGTACCTGAAGCCAGGGGGCACGTCCACGGCGCGCGGCCTGCATCACACGGCACTGCTGAGTTCGGACGTCGAGCGGACGGTGCGGTTCTACCAGGACGTGCTCGGGTTTCCGCTGACCGAGATGGTCGGCAACCGGGACTACGAGGGGTCGACGCACTTCTTCTTCGACATCGGGAACGGCAACCTGCTCGCGTTCTTCGACTTCCCCGGGCTGGACCTCGGGCCGTACGCCGAAGTGCTCGGCGGACTGCACCACCTGGCGATCTCGGTCGAGCCGACGCAGTGGGAGCGGCTGAAGCAGAACCTGGACGAGGCGGGCGTGGAGTACCTGGAGGAGAGCGGTACGTCGATCTACTTCCGCGACCCCGACGGCGCCCGGATCGAACTGATCTCGGACCCGCTCGGCGAGATGTACGGCCTCAAGGTCCTCTGAGCAACCGAGCCGCCTGCCGGGCGTGCCGCAGCGGTTCGGGCGTCCGACGGCCGGCGTTGCACAGGTTGACGACCCGTACGGCGGTGGCGAGGTCGGTCCGCCAGCCCGTATGGACGACAAGCGGACGAGCGCCCCGCTTCGTCCGGAGCCAGGTGGCGACCTGCTCGCCGTCGATCGCGAGCGCCGAGGTCGCGCCGGGCTCGTCGGCCGGCCATGGTCCGGTCGCGGTCAACGGCCGGTGGGTGACGCCGATGGTGGGCAGATCCAGTACGGCGCCCAGGTGCGTGGCGAAACCGGCCCGGCGCGGGTGATCCGCCCCGGTGGCGTCCAGCAGCAGGACATCGGGTGCGGGCACGAGGCGGCGCACGACGTACTCGCACAGCGGCCCGAGACGCAGCGCCAGCAGCCCCGGCAGATACGGGCCCGACGCACGGCCGCGGCGCAACTCCTGCCCGACAACCTGGTGCCTGCGACGCAAGTCCTGGCCGACAACCTCGTCGCCGTCCTGAACCACCGCGGCCACCCAAGCGCGATCGCCCGCAGCTCCAGAACCCGTCAGGCCGCGCGGGAAGCAGATCCAGACGGCGCCGATCAGCAAGTGCTCCGGCGGATTCCACAGCGCTGGTCGGAGCGCGGCCAACTCGAGTTGCCGCGCGATCAGCTCGTCCTGTTCGGTCGGCCAGGTCATCCGCGCAGGTGGGTCTGGAACCAGTCGCGGGCCAGGTCTGCCACTCGTTCGAGGGTGCCTGGTTCGGTGAAGAGGTGGGTGGCGTTGGGAACGACCTCCAGCTGGTTCGGGCAGTGGAGTTGTTGCTGGGCGTCGCGGTTGTGGCGTAGCACGTCGAAGTCGAGTTCGCCGACGATCAGTAGCGTCGGGGCCGTGACGTCGGCCAGGTGCGCGGCGGCGAGGTCCACGCGTCCGCCGCGGGAGACGACGGCGTGTACGTCGGAGGCGCTGCCCGCCGACCAGAGAGCCGCAGCACCGCCCGTGCTTGCGCCGAAGTAGCCGACCGCGAGGTCGAGCCGCCGCCCGGCCCATTCGTGCGCCGCCCGCAACCGATCGGCCAGCGCGGGAATGTCGAACACGTTGCGCCGGTCCTGAGCCTCCGTCGGCGTCAGAAGGTCGAACAGCAGCGTGGCGACACGAGCCCGGTTGAGGACGTGCGCGACGTACTTGTTCCGCGGGCTGTGGCGACTGCTGTCGCTGCCGTGCGCGAAGATCACCAGACCGGCGGCCGGTGCCGGCACCGCCAGCTCACCAGGCAGCTGTACGCCGCGGGCATCGACGACGACCTGTTCAACGTTCATCACGCGATCCGTCGGGCGAGGGGTCGCCGGCAGGGTGCTCCACGAGGGCGATCACGCGGGCGGAGAGGAAGCGCGCCGTGCGGATCGGCGTGCCCGAGCGGGTCACCTCGGCCACCTCGGTGACGCTGCGGTTGGTGCTGATCTCGACGCGGCGGCCGGCCTTGGTGGCGGTGATCTCGTACGACGAGGTGCCGTTGCCGGTGTCGACGACGATCTCGACCCGATCGCCCTTCATGAATCCAACGTACTCGTCCCAGCCGTTGACCGGGCTGCCGCACGGGCGGGATCCTCGTGTCGGGGGCGACATGGGGCAGCGAAGTCCACTGGTGACACTGGCGGCGACCGCCGCGGGGCTGGTCGTCCTGCTCGTCGTGAACAGCACCCAGACGAGCACCCCGACGAGCGCTCGAACCGAAGCCATCAGCCCAACGAGTACGAGCCCCACGAGCACGAGCCCACCGCAGACGACCGCCCCGCCGACCACAAAGGCACCGGCAACCACAAAACCATCCGCCGCACGCACAGTCGTGTACGCCGGACGCACCCCGACCCGAGAAGCCGTAGCCCTGGCCGTCAAAGGCACCCGCGCCGTCAGCTACGTCTGCGACGGCCGCACCCTGGAAGCCTGGCTGACCGGAACCGTCGCGAACGACCGAGCCGTCCTCCGTTCGCGCACCGGCGACCAGCTCACTGCCACCCTGAGCCCAACAGAGGCGACCGGAACGCTCAGTCTGAACGGCCGCACGCTCCGCCTCACGATCCCCGCGGCCGGCCCGCCGGCCGGGCTGTACCGAGCCCGCAACAGCACGAGAACGATCGGCTGGATCGTCCTCCCCGACGGCCGGCAGGTCGGCGTCGACGACGACGGTACGCCGGCACCCGCCCCGCCACTCGATCCAGCCGACCGCACAGCGACGGTCGACGGCGTGTCCGTCACAGCCCTGACGATCACCGGCGACGAGACGTTCTGATATGACCACAGCCACGGGCCCCAAGGCGAGCACAGTCGTCGTACCGTTCGCGGCCGGCGCCGCGGCCGCCGTCGCGCTGGGCGTCTACGGCCGCCTGCACAACCCGACCGGTGTCGCGATCGACATCGCCGGCTTCTCGAGCTTCCAGTCGGTGAAGTCCTGGCTGGCAACAGCCGCAGCCGTACTCGGCATCGTCCAGCTCCTGTCGGCGATCGCCCTGTACCGCGGCCGACCCGGCCTTGCACCCCTGCACCGCTGGTCCGGCCGGGCCGCTGTCGCCGTCACCCTGCCGGTCGTCGCCCATTGCCTTTATGCGTTGGGCTTCCAGTACGGCGAGCCGCGGGTCCTGATCCACTCGCTGCTCGGCTGCTTCTTCTACGGCGCCTTCGTCGTGAAGATGCTGTCGCTCACCCGCACCGACGCACCGCGCTGGTTGCTGCCCGTCGCCGGCGGCGCGGTCTTCACGGGACTCGTCGGCCTGTGGCTGACGTCCTCGCTGTGGTTCTTCACCACGTTCGGCATCATCCGCTGAAGGGAGCAGTCGTGGACGCACCAAGCCGCCGTACGATCCTGGCCGGAGCCGCCGCGGGACTCGCGGGCCTCACCGGGTGCCAGAAGTACGGCGAACCGAAGGCGACCCCAGCGCCCGCGCCGGCCAACACCGTGCTCGGCAAGATCGCCGACATCCCGGTCGGCGGCGGCAAGATCTTCGCGCCGAACCAGGTCGTGGTGACGCAGCCGGTCAAGGGCACGTTCAAGGCGTTCAGCTCGATCTGCACCCACCAGAGCTGCCCCGTCGCGAGCGTCTCCGGCGGCACCATCAACTGCGACTGCCACGGCAGCAAGTACGCCGTCGCGACCGGCGCCGTCGTCGCCGGACCGGCGCCACGCCCGCTGCCGACGAAACAGATCACGATCACCGGCGACACGATCACGCTGACCTGACGCCCGACCTCACTCTGCGCACGAACCAGGCGTGGGGGAGGATGGAGCGCATGACGACCTCCAGTGACCGTACGTCGTACGCCGCCGACGCCGAGGTGGTGGAGCTCTGCAGCGAGCTGATCCGGATCGACACCACGAACTACGGCAACGGCAAGAGCAACGGCGAGCGGGTGGCCGCGGAGTACGTCGCGGCCAAGCTGGACGAGGTCGGGATCGAGTCGACGATCTACGAGTCGGAGCCGGGCCGCGCGACGCTGGTCGCGCACTGGGACGGTGAGGACGAGAGTGCGGACCCGCTGCTCGTGCACGGGCACCTCGACGTCGTGCCGGCGGACCCGAAGGACTGGAAGGTGGACCCGTTCGCCGGGGAGATCTTCGACGGGTGCGTGTGGGGCCGCGGCGCGGTCGACATGAAGGACTTCGACGCGATGGTGCTGTCCGTCGTGCGGGCGCGCCAGCGGGCCGGGGTGAAGCCGCGGCGGCCGGTCCGGCTCGTGTTCACGGCCGACGAAGAGGCCGGCGGCGTGTACGGCGCGCAGTGGCTGATCAACAACCACCCGGACACGATCGCCGACTGCACCGAGGGTATCGGCGAGGTCGGCGGCTTCTCGATCACGGTCAAGGACGACCTGCGGCTGTACCTGATCGAGACCGCCGAGAAGGGCATGAACTGGATGCGGCTCAAGGCCCGCGGCACGGCCGGCCACGGGTCGATGGTGAACACCGACAACGCCGTCACCAACCTGGTCGAGGCGGTCACCCGGATCGGCTCCCACGAGTGGCCGCTGCGCGTGACGCCGACCGTCCGCGAGTTCCTGAAGACGCTCGAGGACGTGCTCCAGGTCGAGCTCGACGCCGACGACATGACCGCGACGCTGGCCAAGCTCGGCAGCTTCAGCCGGATGTTCGGCGCCACGATCCGCAACACCGCGAACCCGACGATGCTGAACGCGGGCTACAAGGTGAACGTGATCCCGGGCGACGCCGAGGCGCACATCGACGGGCGGTTCCTGCCCGGGTACGAGGACGAGTTCTACGCCACCATCGACGAGCTGCTCGGCGACAAGGTGCAGCGCGAGACCGTCGTCACCGACATCGCGCTGGAGACCGAGTTCAGCGGCGGTCTGGTCGAGGCGATGCAGGCGTGCATCCAGGCCGAGGACGCGCAGAGCCGGTTCGCGCCGCTGCTGATGTCGGGCGGCACCGACGCCAAGTCGTGGAGCCGGCTGGGCGTGCGCTGCTTCGGGTTCGTGCCGCTGCAGCTGCCGCCGGACCTGGACTTCATGGGCATGTTCCACGGCATCGACGAGCGGGTGCCGACGTCTGCGCTGGAGTTCGGCTCGCGGGTCCTCGACCGCTTCCTCGATCAGGCCTGAGGCGTCACCCCTGCAGGTGACTCGGCCGATGGGTCACCTGCTCGATGTTCTCGGCCGCCAGTACGACGAGCTGGTGCGAGAGTTCGGACAGCGCCCGCGCGGTCGCGAGCTCGTCGCCGATCTGCGGCACCTCCCGGTCCTGCGGGTGGCGGTACGCCGTACCTCGCGCCGAGAACTGCTCCTCGCGATGGGTTCGCAGCCGCGCCTCGGCCCGCGTCACCCGCTCCTCGTCCTGCTCGTCGATCTCGATGTCCACGACCCAGTGCCGCACCGCTGACATCTCACTCACCTTCGTTCGCTCTGGTCCTCCTTCGAGCGTCGTACGACCACCGGCTTGTTGAGAAGACCTGAGTTCAAGAAGTCCGCTGCGTGCTCGATGTGTTGCAGATCGAAGCGGCGGCCGAACTCGGCTGTCACGTCGGCGGCCGCCTGCAGAAGGTGCCGGTCCGCCGAGAGTGCGTTGGCTGCGGTGTTGTGTACGTCGATGCGCAGGTCGTTCGTGCCCGGGCGCGCGGCGGCGGTGAGGTCGACCTCGTACGGCGGGGCCCAGAGCGAACCGCAGTGGACCTCGTTGAGCCAGATCTCGGCGGCGACGCCGATGGGCGGGGTGATGAGGGCGCGGTACGAGTTGGCCGGCAGGTACGGCTCGCTGTCCGGAGCGACCGGCTCACCCGGCCCGAAGTCGAGGAGCAGGTGGTCGGTGGTGTCCGGGAGTTCGAGCTCGGTGCGATAGGTGGCCGAGCCTGAGTACGTCGCCAGCGCCGGGTCGTCCTCCCACCGGTGCGGGAGCGAAACCGGACGTGTCTCACCACCGAAGGCCACCGACCAGTCGCCCTGCACCGCGTTGTCGAGGCGCTCACGCCGCTCCGGCACGTCGTCCTCGAGCCCGCCCGGCGTCAGGAAGGCCGACTCGTACGGAGCGAGGGTGGTCGTGCGGGTGACGGTCACCTCGCCGGAGAGCGGGTTCCAGCGTTCCATTGACTGCGGGAAGGTGAGGGTGCGGCGCTGAGTGCCAGTGTTGGCCAGGAAGTAGAGGTCGCCGTCGGCCAGGCGGCGGTGGACGACGCCGATGTCCTGCTGCGGCTGGATCGGTGGCGGGGGAAGGTGACTGGCGAGCGTGCTGATGTCGGTGACCACCTGTCCGCCGGACGCCTCGACGGCGGCGAGCCACCGGCTGGTCTCCGGCGGGGTCGTGGTTCCTTCGGGTACGACGACCAGCGGCGCGTCGGACGGCTTCAGCACCGCCAGCGCGTCGTCGTCGATCAGGTCGAAGTCGAGCCCGGCCTCGCGGATGATCCGGGGAACGCTCTCGGGGATCAGCCGCCGCACGACGCGGTACAGGTTGAGCGGCTCGGCATGCCCGGCGCGTGCGGCGTACGCGTCGTACGTCGGGACGTAGATCTTCACCGGCCGGACCGGTTCGCCCTGCTGGAGCACCCAGGAGAGGCGGTGCAGGGAACCGAACAAGGCAGTTGCCGTCGGCCACCAAGGGTTCCGGTCGTCGAGCGCGCCCGCGGCGTAGAAGATCCAGCCCAGCCCCGGTCCGCCGGACGGCGAGTACGGCCATCCGTGGCCGATCAGCTGGTTGACGCCGGAGAGGAAATGCTCGTGGGCCTCGCCCTGCAGATCCAGCGGTGTGGCGCGGAACGACGGCGAGTGGACCCACGTCCAGACCTCGGCGGACACCACCGGCCGGCCGTGGATGTTCGCGGCCGACGACGCCCAGCGGGTCTCCGGAATGCCCGTCCACCCCCAGCCTTCGCCCTCGAACAGGTCCGCGTGGCGATAGCTGCTCATCGTCGCGGGCGGCTCGCCGTAGCTCTGGATCCGGAACGGCACGCCGTGCCCGGCCGCCCAGTGCTGGAAGACCTTCAGGAAGTTGTCCTCGTACAGCTCCGACAGCGTCCGCCCGAAATCGATGCGCAGTTGCTGCGAGCCCTCGGTGTCGACGAGCAGTTCGTACAGCCGCGGCCGCAGGTCGTACCCGCGCCGCTTCGCGAACTCGTCGAGCATCGCCGGCGTCCAGTCGCCGCCGTACACCTCGAGGCTGTCGCAGAACACCGACCCGAGCAGCTCCGGCGTCGCCGCCTGTACCAGCGGCTCCGCCACCCGCCGGATGTGCTCCTCGGCCGCGGCCGCCGAGTAGTGGTCGAGCGTCAGCCCCTCGGCGCCCGCGGCGGCTCGCTTCACGTTCTGGCCGGTCACGCGGGAGGTCGCGATCAGCACCTCGCGCGGCTGGCCGCCTGCCGGGACGCGGATGATCCCGTCCCGCACCGGCACCTCGACGTACGACGACGGCGCGCCCGCCGACCCGTCACCGACGTACGCGGCCACGAACTCGTCACCGGGCCAGGCATCCACGATCGGGACGTCGTACGCCGCGGCGCCGATCTCGCGCCGGTCCCAGTGCAGATGCCGCGCAGCCGACGAGGGGCCGACGTGCGGGCCGCCGTACGACCATCCGCTCCCGAGCGTCACGTCGAACCGCAGGCCGAGGCGGCGCGCCGTCCGGGCCGCGTGCCCGACGAGCTCGAGGAACTCCGGCGATCCGAACGGCGTGGTCACCGGCCCCATCGGGTAGACGAACGCGACCTCCGCGCCGCCGAGCCCCGCCGCGGCCATGGCCTCCAGCTCGCGGTCGATCTCGTCTCGCTCGACGGACGGACCGAACCACCACCAGCGCATCATCGGCCGCGCCTCGGGCGGCGGGTTCCGGAACTGTCGTCGGACGTCGTCGACGGTCGCCATGCTCTTCACCCCACCGCCGCGGGCGGCGCGGGGTCAACGACGCTGACCAGTACCGGTCAGATCGTCCTGCGCAGTGGTGAGTTCATGACAGGTTCAACGTGGCGCGGAGTCGGGGGAGGTGCGTCATCAGAGGTTTCGGGGGTGTGGGAGTGGTGACCACTGAGAGCGTGAGGCGGTAGTGGAACGGCGCGGGGGTGAGGTGCTCGCCGGCGCGGAGTTCGGTGGCGAGGGCGCTGCGGGGGACCAGGGCCAGGTGGGAGCTGCGACGGGCCATGGCGACGGTGGTGCTGAGGGTGACGCCGCGGCGCGGGATCGCGCCCAGCGCCGCGAGCCGGGAATGGATGTCCTCGGCTCCGCGGTCGTACGTCGAGAACGCGATCCGGCGATCGTTCAACGGTCGTCGGCCCCGGCCGGGTGGGCGGGCGCCGGGCGGGACGAACAGGACCAGTTCGTCGCGGCCCACGCGGCGGGACACAGTGCCGCGCGGCAGCGTCATCTGGTCGGCGATGGCGATGAACGCGGCGTCCATGGTGCCCTCGGCGACGCGCTCGACCAGGAAGTGACCGTGGTCGACCTGCTGCTGGATCTCCAGGTCGGGGAGGTCGGCGTCGAGGACCGGGAACAGGATCGGCGCGAGGCTGGCGAAGGTGCCGATCACGAGGCGCTCGGTGACCGCGGCCGCGCGCGTGGCGTCGTACACCTCCTCGAGGTGGCCGAGGATGTGGTCGGCGCGGCGGCTGAGCTCGGCCCCGGCCCGCGTGGGGCGGGCGCCGCGGGTGTCGCGCTCGAAGAGCTTGGTGCCGCAGAGCCGTTCGAGTCGGGCGAGGCGCTGGGAGGCGGACGGTTGGGAGATGCGCAGCTCGCGTGCGGCGGTCCCCACGGCGCCGGTGCGAGAGACGGCCTGGACCAGCCGGAGGTCCTCGACCGAGGGTAATGAGGCCATAGGCTGAGCCTATGGCAAGCGGGCAAGAGCCGCCGGGTACCTGGGCGTCGCCGGGACGCCAAGAATTCAAGGGTGAAGGCGCGATCCGAGGCATTGGTCCTGCTGGCCGGCAGTGGTACGGCGGACTTCGCGTTCCGGATTGCCCAGGTCGCGCTGCCGTTGGTGATCCTGCGTGAGACCGGGTCCGTCGCGGCGACCGGACTGGTCGCGGGCGCGGCCGGCGTACCCGTGCTGCTGTCGCCGTGGTGGGCAAGGAGGGCGCGGCAGTGGGTCGACTCGGGACCGCGGCTGGCGGTCGTGGCGCTCGTGTCCGCGATTGCGTTGGCGTCGGTTCCCGCGGCCGCCGGATCGGGTATCTTGTCGCCGGAGTGGCTGATCCTGAGCGGGCTGCTGCTCGGGTGCGGCGACGCCTTGTCGAACCCGGGCCGGTCGGCGCTGCTCGCCGACACCGGTGATCGGTGGGGCGACGGCCGGGCGGTCCAGTTGCTGACCTGGCAGGACGGACTACGGCGGTTCGGGATGCTGATCGGTCCGACCGTCGGAGCGCTCGCGATCTCCACCGGCTTGACGAACGGGTTGCTCTGGATCGAAGCCGCAAGCGTCGCCGGCGGCGGACTCCTGGCCTGCGCCGCCCGGTCCGACCGGGCTCCCGAAGGACTGGTGACGCCGTCGATCCGCGGGAGTCTGCGCGGGCGCACCGAGGTCGCCTACGGATGGGTGGTCCGCGGCACCGGATGCGTCACGTGGTTCGCGTTCACGCTCGGACTGTCGGTCGTCGGTGAGGAACGCGGGCAGCCCGGCGTCTACCTGGCCGCGGGCATGACCGGCTACGGCGTGGGGTCGCTCGTCGGGACCGCGGTGTCGCTGGCCGTGGTCCGACGCACCAGGCCGACAGTGGCCGCGTCGCTCGCGTGGGCCTGGAGCGGGTTGTGTTGGGTCGGGATGGGCGTGTGGACGACGCCGCCGGTGGTCGCCGTGATGGGCGCGTTGTCGGGAGTGACCGTGGTGATCGGAATCGCCGCGATCTCCGTCCTCATCACGCGGACGTCCGCCGGCGCCGAACGGCGCGCGTTGCTGTCCGGGCAGAGCGTCGTCGTGAGCGCCGGCAGCGCGGCCGGGATGCTCGTCGGCGGGCCGATCATCGGCGCGGTCGGCGCCGAGCTCGCGCTGATCGGGTCCGGTCTCGTCACCGCGGCCGTCGCCCTGCTAATTCTGGTTCGGTGCCGGACCGCGACGCATGCCCGAGACCACCACGTTGGCCGAGCGGGCTGAGTACCTGAAGCGGAGGTACGAACCCAACGTCTGGGTCCGGCACGACCGTCAGCGCGCGAGCCTTCCGAGCAGCGCCGCGGCCGCGCAGATGCCCGCGACGGCCGCGGCGATGAGGACGGTGAAGTCGAGCAGGTAGTTGGTGGGCTGGCCGATCAGGAGGCCGCGGAGGGCGCTGACCTCGTACGTGAGCGGATTGGCGTGCGAGAGCGCGCGGAGCCAGCCCGGCATGATGGCGACCGGGTAGAGGGCGTTGGACGCGAAGAAGAGCGGCATCGTGATCGCCTGGCCGATGCCCATCAGCCGGTCGCGGCGCAGCACCAGGCCGGCGATCGTCATCGACAGGCACGAGAAGAAGGCGGCCCCGAGCACCACGACCGCGAGCACCGCGAGCAGCTTCAGCGGGTTCCAGGTGAGGCTGACACCGAGCAGCGCCGCGACGACGAGGACGACGATCGCCTGGGAGATCGTCCGGACTCCGGCCGCGAACGCCTTCCCGGCGACCAGCGCCGAGCGCGGCGACGGCGTGACCAGGAGCTTCGTGAGGATCCCGGCGTCGCGCTCCCAGATGATCTGGATCCCGTAGAAGATCGCGACGAACAGCGCCGACTGCGCGATGATGCCGGGCGCCAGGTAGTCGAGGTACGGGACGTCGCCGGTCGGGATCGCCCGGATCCGGCTGAACGTCTGGCCGAAGATGACCAGCCAGAGGACCGGCTGGATCGCGCGGGTGATCAGCTCGGTCCGGTCGTGCCGCAGCTTCTGCAGCTCGACCAGGCAGAACGTCCCGATCCGGGAGAACAGCCGGAGCGCCGCGCGCGGGCGCGAATCAGCCGAGGCGCTGGGCGGTGCGGCGGGTGCCACGGACATCGCGCAGACCTCCCTTCCCGGCGCCGTCGGCACCCTCCAAGCTTTCCCCGGTGTGATGCCGGAACACATCCTCGAGGCTCGCGCCGGGACCGAGCGCCGCCTTCAGCTCTTCCGGCGTACCGACCGCGCGGAGCCGGCCGAGGTGCAGCAGGGCGACCCGGTCGCAGAGGATGTCCGCCTCCTCCATGTAGTGCGTGGTCAGCAGCACGGTCATCCCGTACCGCTCCTGCATCTCCTGCACCCGCGCCCACACCGAGTCCCTGGCCACCGGGTCCAGCCCGACCGTCGGCTCGTCCAGCACGAGCAGCGCGGGCCGGTTCACCAGGGCCTGCGCGAGTTCGAGCCGGCGCACCATCCCGCCGGAGTACGTCGACGCGAGCCGGTCGGCCGGATCGGCGAGATCGACGATCTCCAGGACCTCGGCCACCCGCGCGGCCCGCTCCCGCCGCGGTACGTCGAACAGGCGCGCGAACCAGGAGACGTTCTCGCGGCCGGTGAGCGCGCCCTCGATGGACAGCTGCTGCGGGACGTACCCGAGCATCCGGCGGACCCGCATCGCGTCGGTGCGGACGTCGAGGCCGAAGACCCGGACCGTTCCGGTCTGCGGCGGGTAGAGCGTGTTCAGCACGCGCAGCGTCGTCGTCTTGCCGGCGCCGTTGGGACCGAGCAGGCCGAAGCATTCGCCGGGTGAGACGGTCAGGTCGAGGTCGTCGACGGCGAGCTGGTCGCCGAACCGGTGGCTCAGACCCGCCACCGACACCGCGAGTTCCGCACTCATACGCGCTCCTTCCTGAGCTGCTCCTCGGGATGCAGGCGCTCCGCGAGCCCGGTCAGCACCGGCAGCACGGCGACCAGCGCGTCGCGCTCGTCCGGCGTCAGGTCGTCGAGCACGCCGGACACCAGCGCCGTACGGCGGTCGCGCCAGGCCTCGACCTGTTCCCGGGCCGGCTCGGTGAGCGTCAACCGGGCGACGCGCCGATCGGACGCGTCGGGCGTGCGCTGCAGCAGGCCGCGCTCGGTGAGCTGCCCGACGAGGGTCGACACCGTGTTCGCGACCAGGCCGAGGTCGGCGGCGGCCTCGGCGACCGAGATGCCGGGGTTGCGGCGCACGGTGCGGACCAGCTCGGCCTGCGAATCGGTGAGCGCGGACAACGGGAACGGGCGTCCCGCGGAGCGACGCAGCCGCCGCCGGACGAGCCCGATCGCGGCGATCAGTTCCTCGGCCAGGAGTTCGGTCACGCTGTCCAGAATAGCTCTGGGGCAGAGATATTGCGCCGCGAGAACGGCCCGGACATTCCGGGCCGGTCAGAGGGTCCGCATCACGCGGATGATGCGGCGGCGCAGCCAGACGCGCCGCGATCCGTCCGGGTAGCGCCGGAGCCTGGCCAGCTCCCACCCGCCGTACTCCGCGTGCTCGGTGAGCAGCTTGCGCACCGCACCGCGGGACTCCGTCCTGGACACCTCGAACTGCTGCAGTTCGTATTCGGCCATCCGCACCTCCAGTACTACGCCCTCAGGAAACATCCTCCAGTGCCGCGACGATGGCGGGCGGCAATGTGAGCTCCTCCACACCCAGAACCGACTTCAGTTGCAGTGCCGTCCGGGCCCCGACGATCGCCGCCGACACCCCCGGCCGGTCCCGCACCCAGGTGAGTGCCACCTCGAGCGGGGTCCAGCCGAGCCCGTCGGCGGCTCGTGCGACCGCTTCCACGATGCCCGAAGCCCGGGCGTCGAGATAGGGGTCGACGAATCTGGACAGATGTTGAGACGCCGCGCGGGAGTCCGCCGGGATGCCCGTCCGGTACTTCCCGGTCAGCACACCGCGGCCGAGCGGAGACCAGGCGAGGACCCCGATCCCGAGCCCGGCGGCGGCGCGCAGGGCGTCCACCTCGGCGTCCCGGGCGAGCAACGAGTACTCGACCTGGTTGCTGACCGGCACCGCGCGCCCCGGCCAAGCCTGCTGCCAGGTGACTGCGCGGGCCGACTTCCAGCCGGCGTAGTTCGAGACGCCGACATACCGCACCTTGCCGGAGCTGACGGCGTGGTCGAGCGCCGACAGCGTCTCCTCCAGCGGCACGTCGTCGGACCAGGTGTGCAACTGCCAGAGGTCGATGTGGTCGACCTTCATCCGCCGCAGCGAGCCCTCGAGATCGCGCAGCAGCGCGCCCCGGGAGGTGTCGGTGATCCGCTCGCCCCGGCGGACGCTGAACCCGGCCTTGGTCGCGATCACCAGGTCGTCGCGGTCCACCACGTCGCCGAGCAGCGACCCGATCAGCAGCTCGCTGTCGCCGTCGCCGTACGCCGCCGCGGTGTCGATCAGCGTGCCGCCCGCGGACACGAACGCGGCGAGCTGCTCGCGCGCCTCGTGCTCGTCGGTGTCCCGGCCCCACGACATGGTGCCCAGGCCGAGCCTGCTCACCGCCAGGCCACTGTGACCGAGATAGCGCTGCTGCATGCACCGAGCCTATTGCGAGCCACCGACAACGGCTCGCTAGGCTCGCCAGTCATGCGACTCGGACTGAACATCGGCTTCGTCTACGGCGGCGACGACCATCTGGACCACCTGAGGCTGGTGAAGGAGGCCGAGGCACTCGGATTCTCGGTCACCTGGGCCGCGGAGGCGTACGGCTCGGACGCCGCCACGCTGCTCAGCTGGATCGCCGCCCAGACCACCACGATCGACGTCGGCGCGGCCGTGTTCCAGATCCCGGCCCGGACGCCGGCGATGACCGCGATGACCGCGGCCACCC
This sequence comes from Kribbella sp. NPDC003505, assembly GCF_040610875.1. Classification (NCBI taxonomy): domain Bacteria; kingdom Bacillati; phylum Actinomycetota; class Actinomycetes; order Propionibacteriales; family Kribbellaceae; genus Kribbella; species Kribbella sp. NPDC003505. The sequence goes on from NZ_JBEXNA010000003.1 coordinate 668,840, forward strand.
TCGACCGGCTGTCGAACGGCCGGTTCCGGCTCGGCCTCGGCGTGTCCGGGCCGCAGGTGTCGGAGGGCTGGCACGGCGTCCGGTTTTCTCAGCCTCTGCTCAGGACCCGTGAGTACGTTGACATCGTGAACGCGGCCCTGCGGCGCGAGACGGTCGCGTACGAGGGGAAGTACTTCACCTTGCCGCTGCCCGACGGGCCGGGCAAGGCGCTGAAACTGACCGTGCGGCCGATCCGTGACCACGTGCCGGTGTACCTGGCCGCGGTCGGCCCGAAGAACCTCGAGCTGGCCGGCGAGATCGCCGACGGCTGGCTCGGGATCCTCAACGACCCAGGCTTCCTTGGAGAGCAGTTGGCGCACATCAGGACGGGCCGTGCCGCCCGTCAGAATCGTCAGGACGACCTCGACGGGTTCGACGTCGTGGTCACCACCCCGCTGATGACCGGGGACGACATCCAGGCCGCGGCCGACCCGGTCCGCGGGTACGCCGCGCTGTACGTCGGCGGCATGGGCAGCCGGGAGAAGAACTTCTACAACGCGCTCGCGGTGCGGATGGGGTTCGCCGACGAGGCGAAGGAGATCCAGGACCTGTACCTGGCCAAGAAGCACCGCGAGGCGATGGCCGCCGTACCGTTCGGCTTCCTCGACGCGATCTCACTGCTCGGCGGCAAGGAGCGGATCGCCGAGAAGCTCACGGCGTACGCCGAGGCGGGCGCGACGACCGTCTCGCTGACGCCGTTCGCGCCGACCGTCGAGCAGCGGATCGCCGACCTGCGGACCGCCGCGGAGGCGCTGGAACTGTCCGGAGCCGGCCACTGATGACGATCTGGGACTCCATCATCCTCGGCATCGTCGAGGGGCTGACCGAATTCCTGCCGGTCTCCAGCACCGGGCACCTGACCATCGTCGCGAAGATGCTCGGGCTGAAGATCGACGACCCGTCGATCACCGGGTTCACCGCGGTCATCCAGATCGGCGCGATCGCAGCCGTGGTGCTGTACTTCTGGAAGGACATCCGGCGGATCGCCGTCGCCTGGGTCCGCGGCCTGGTCAAGCCCGAACACCGCGGCGAGTTCGATCACCGGATGGGCTGGTACGTGATCGTCGGCTCCGTGCCGATCGTGATCGTCGGCTTCCTCGCCCGGGACCTCATCTCCGGGCCGCTGCGCAGCCTGTGGTGGGTCGCCGCGGCGCTGATCGGCTGGTCGTTCGTGATCGTCGCGGCGGAGCGCCTGGGCAGCAAGTCCCGGCCGCTGACCCGGATCACGTTCGTCGACGCGCTGGTGATGGGGCTGGTCCAGTGCCTCGCGCTGATCCCGGGCATCTCGCGGTCGGGCGCGACGATCACGGCCGGTCTGTTCCGCGGCCTCGATCGGGTCGCCGCCACCAGGATCTCGTTCCTGCTCGGGATCCCGGCCCTGGTCGGCGCGGGGATCTACGAGCTGAAGGACGCCCTCACCGGCGACGTCGGCGCCGTCCCGCTGCTCGTCGGAACCGTGGTGAGCTTCGTCGTCGCCTACATCTCCATCGCCTGGCTGCTGCGGTTCGTCGCCAAGCACACCATGGAGGTCTTCGCCTTCTACCGCGTCCTGCTCGGCATCGTCCTGATCATCCTCCTGGCCACCAGCACGATCACCGCGACCTAGAACCGATTTCGCTTACGTCCGAACAACGGGAGCGACGTCTCTCCAGTTGTTCGGACGTAACGGGGTGATCGGGGTCAGAGCCAGCCGACCTTGCGGAAGAAGCGGTACATGGTGAAGCAGACGAGGGCCATCAGGAGGAGGACGGCGTAGTAGCCGAAGTGCCAGCGGAGTTCGGGCATGTTGTCGAAGTTCATGCCGTAGATGCCGGCCAGCATCGTCGGTACGGCGGCGATCGCGACCCAGGCGGAGATCTTGCGCATGTCGTCGTTCTGCTGGACCGAGACGCGGGCGAGGTGCGCGTTGAGGGCGGACGTGAGCAGGGTGTCGATCGCCTCGGCCTGGTCGGAGACCCGGCTGAGGTGGTCGGCGACGTCGCGGAAGAACGGGCCGGCCTTCGGGCCGAGTCCGCCGCCGCCGTGCGCGAACTGCTCCATCGGCTCCCGCAGCGGGTCGATCGCGCGGCGCATCTCGAGCACCTCGCGCTTCAGCCGGTAGATCCGCTCCGCGTCGCTGGTGCGCTCGGGGGAGAACACCGAGCTCTCGATCTCGTCGACGTCGATCTCGACCTGCTCGGCGACCCGCTCGTAGTCGTCGACGATCGCGTCCGAGACCGCCCAGAGCACCGCGGCCGGGCCGTGCCCGAGCATCGAAGCCCGCTCCTCGAGCGCGTGCCGGGTGGTGGCCAGTTCCCCGCCTTCCCCGTGCCGCACGGTCACGACGTACCGCGGCCCGACGAAGGCGGTCACCTGGCCGGTCTCGACCGCGTCGCCCTCGTCGACGTACCAGAGGGTCCGCAGGACGACGAGAAGCGTGTCGCCGAACCGCTCGACCTTCGGGCGCTGGTGCAGCTGCAGCGCGTCCTCGACCGCGAGATCGTGCAGGCCGAACAGCCGCTGGACCCGCTCCATCTCGGCGTCCGACGGCTCGTGCAGACCGATCCAGCCGAAGCTGCCGGCGCGGCCGTCGGTGTCCTTGATGGCATCGGCAACGGTCTCGGGGTCCTTGGGCAGGTCCTGCCGTTCCCCCTCGGCGTACACCCCGCAGTCCACGATCACGTGACCATCATGGCACCGCGACTTGTGCGGACGGGATAACGTGCAGTCCATGCCCACCGTGATCCTGGTTCGCCACGGTCGTAGCTCCGCGAACACCTCCGGCACGCTGGCTGGCCGAACGCCCGGCGTGAAGCTGGACGACACCGGCGTCCAGCAGGCCGCGGCGGTCGCGCAGCGGCTCGCCGAGCTGCCGCTGGCCGCGATCGTCACCTCCCCGCTCGAGCGCTGCAAGCAGACCGCGGCCGCGATCGCCAAGCAGCACGACGGGTTGCGTCCGGCAACGGATCGCCGGCTGACCGAGTGCGGGTACGGCGACTGGACCGGACAGAAGATCGCGACGCTGGCGAAGGACCCGCTGTGGGCGGTCGTGCAGCAGCACCCGTCGGCGGTCACGTTCCCGGGCGGCGAGTCGATGCGGGCGATGCAGCAGCGCGCGGTCGACGCTGTCCGCGGGCACGACGCGGAGCTGGCGCAAAGCCACGGTGACAACGCGATCTGGGTCGCGGTCTCGCACGGCGACGTGATCAAGGCGATCGTCGCGGACGCGCTCGGTCAGCACCTGGACACGTTCCAGCGGATCGTCGTGGACACCGCGTCGACGACGATCATCACCTACACCAAGACCCGCCCGTTCCTGGTCCGGCTGAACGACTCCGGCAGCGAACTGGCCTCGCTGGTCCCTAAGCCGTCAGCGAAAGGCAAGCCCAAGAAGCAGTCCTCGGACGCCGTGGTCGGTGGACGGTAATAGGGTCTGGGTATGGCGCGAGTTGTGCACTCCTACGACGACCCCGAGCGGTTCGTCGCCGGCACCGTGGGCGAACCCGGTGCGAGGACGTTCTTCCTGCAGGCCCGGGCCGGGCACCGGCTCACCTCGGTGGCGTGCGAGAAGGAACAGGTGATGGCCCTCGCCGAGCGGCTGGACGTGATGCTGGACGAGGTCGCGCGGCGGTTCGACCGCGACCCGGTCACGCAGACCGCGGTCGACGACACCGCGCCGCTCGAGCAGCCGATCGAGGAGGAGTTCCGGGCCGGCACCATGACGCTGGCCTGGGAGGCCGACGCCGAGCGGGTCGTGATCGAGGTCTTCGCGGTGGTCACCGGCGACCAGGCGGACCTGGAGGAGACGGACCCGGTGGCCGCGGCGATGGAGTCCGAGGACGCCGAGGTGTTCATCGTCCGGATCACCGAGGAGCAGGCCCGGGCGTTCGCCCGCCGGGCCGTCGCGCTGGTCGCGTCCGGGCGGCCGAGCTGCCCGTTCTGCGGGCGGCCGATCGACGCCGACGGGCACATCTGCCCGCGGGCCAACGGCTACCGCAGGCACCTGCCGGAATGACGCCACGATGACCGCCGCTCCGGAGCTGCTCGCCCTCGGCGAGCTGTCGTTGCACGGCCGCCTGGTCGCGGCCTCGAACGGCACCTACCAGGGCTCGGTCAGCCTGGCCGGCGACACCGCCACGGTGGTCTACAAGCCGGTCGAGGGGGAGCGGCCGCTGTGGGACTTCCCGGACGGCACGCTCGCCCAGCGCGAGTTCGCGGCGTACGTCGTGTCCGAGGCGCTCGGCTGGTCGATCGTGCCGCCGACGCTGCTGCGCGACGGGCCGCTCGGCGAAGGCATGGTCCAGCTGTGGATCGACGAGGCCGAGCTCGGTGCGGGCGAGACCGAGCTGGTGGACATCGTGCCGCAGGGCCGCGTTCCCGACGGCTGGGTGGGTGTCCTGGACGCGCTCGACGGCCGCCACAACCCGGTCACGCTCGTGCACGCCGACACCGACGCGCTGCGGCGGATGGCGGTGTTCGATGCCGTGGTCAACAATGCCGACCGCAAGGGCGGTCACGTGCTGAACCCGGGCGACGGGCGCGTGTTCGGCGTGGACCACGGCGTCACGTTCAACGCCGACGACAAGCTCCGTACGGTTCTGTGGGGCTGGGCCGGCGAGCCGATCCCGGCGGACCTGCTGGACGACGTCCGGCGGCTCGCGGATCAGCTGGCCGGCGGGCTCGGGCAGCAACTGTGCGAGCTCGTCACCGCCGTCGAGCTGACCGCGACCCGGGAACGCTGCTCGGCCCTGCTCAAGACCGGAACCTTCCCGTACCCGAGCGAGGACTGGCCCGCGATCCCCTGGCCGGCCTTCTAGGACCTAGGCCCTAGGTCTGGGGCCGCGGCTGCACGCTGATGTTGCCGATCCGGCCGAGGTCGTCGAACTCGACCACGACCGGCCCGCCGTCCGGCGCCGTACCGCGGATCGCGTCGGCGCTCTCGTCGTACCGCAGGCCGAAGTGCTGCAGGTAGCCGCGGACGACCTGGCGGTGGTCGGCGGGGAAGATGCTGGCCGCGGTCATCAGCAGCCGCGGCGTGGCGATCGCGTCGAAGCCGGCCAGCGGCAGCTGCTCGTCGGCGACGTGCAGGTACACGTGCCCGCGACCCTCGTTGATCGCCGTCGACCAGACGCCGCGGCCGCCGAGCACCGATCCGGCGGCGATCGCCAGCGTGATCGCCGCCTGTGCGGGCTGCTCGAATCCGCCGAGGTCCGGGTTGTCGGTGGTGAACTCGGCGATCCCGTGCCGCTCGCCGAACTCGCGGATCGCGAGCGTCGGCGCGACCGCGGACGCGTCCGGGCCGAACCCCGGGTTCGCCCAGCCCCACAGCCAGGTCCGGTCGAGCTCCGAGAAGCTCCCGAGCAGGGAGATCCCGCCCAGTACGCCGCGCTCGCTGCTGAGCGTGCGTGCGTCCAGGTCGGCCTCCAGCGAGTCCGGTCCGACCACGTCGTTGAACAGGTCCTGCTGCTGGATCGCGGCGGCGGCGATCCAGCCGCCGTACGCCTGGAGTTCGGGACTGAAGTCTGCACTCATCGTTCGGCGAGATTAGCGGCCGCCGGGGTGCACGTCGCCGTCCGGACCACGGAATGGAACCGTGTCGCGTCATTGAAAATCGGACTGGCATAAGCTCCGACACATGCAGGCGTGGACGAAACCAGACATCCCGGTCGTACCGGGCCCGGCCCGGCGGCTACGCCTCTACGACACCGCGTCGCGCGGCCTGGTCGAGGTCCCGCCGGGCGACGGCGGGACGGCCCGGATGTACGTGTGCGGCATCACGCCGTACGACGCGACGCACATGGGCCACGCGGCGACGTACGTCACCTTCGACCTGATCAACCGCCTGTGGCGCGACGCCGGGTACGACGTGTCGTACACGCAGAACATCACCGACGTCGACGACCCGCTGCTGGAGCGCGCGACCGCGACCGGCGTCGAGTGGACCGACCTCGCCGCGCAGGAGATCCAGCTGTTCCGCGACGACATGACCGCGCTGCGGGTGATCCCGCCGCAGCACTACATCGGCGTTGTCGAGTCGATCGACCTGGTCGCGAGCGCGGTCGAGGACCTGCGCCGCGCGGACGCGGTCTACTCCGTCGACGGCGACCTGTACTTCGCGGTGAAGGCGGATCCGGCGTTCGGCGCTGTGTCGAACTACGACCGCGAGACGATGCGCGAGCTGTTCGCGGAGCGCGGCGGCGACCCGGACCGCGAGGGCAAGCAGGACCCGCTCGACAGCCTGCTGTGGCGGCACGAGCGGCCGGGGGAGCCGGCGTGGGACTCCGCCCTCGGTCGCGGCCGGCCGGGGTGGCACGTCGAGTGCTCGGCGATCGCGCTGAAGTACCTCGGCATGACGTTCGACGTCCAGGGCGGTGGGTCGGACCTGATCTTCCCGCACCACGAGATGTCCGCGAGCGGGGCGCAGGTCGCGACGCGGGAGTACCCGTTCGCGCGGGCCTACGTGCACCAGGCGATGGTCGGGCTGGACGGCGAGAAGATGTCGAAGTCCAAGGGCAATCTGGTGCTGGTGTCGAAGGAGCGGCTCGCGGGGGCGGACCCGATGGCGATCCGGCTCGCGCTGCTGACGCATCACTACCGCACGGACTGGTTCTGGACGGCGTCGGACCTGACCGATGCGCAGGCACGGCTCGACGTGTGGCGTGGGGCTGTCGGGCGCGGTTCCGGCCCGGACGGCGCGGCTGCGGTCGACGCCGTACGGGCGGCGCTGACCAACGACTTGGACACCGCCGGTGCGTTGGCAGCTGTCGACGCATGGGCCGAGAGCGAGGGCGAGGACCATGAGGCCCCCGCCCTCATCGCTCAGGCCTGTGACGCCTTGCTGGGCGTGAAGCTCTAGCCAGGGGCTTCGGTCAGCCGGTGACCGGGTGGTGGGTCTTGACCGGGGTCGGGACGGGCGCCGCCGGCGGCGTGTCGACCTGGGCGGGGGCCTCGACCGGCGGGCTCGGCTTCGGCGTGGGCTTGGGCTTCGCGGCGGGCTTGGCGCAGGTGGCCGAGGCGAGCGTGATGACCTCGGTCCCGCCGCCGAGGTCGATGCTCAGGCCCGTCACCGTGAACGCGCCGTCGGAGTGCTTGCCCTGACTGTTGACCTTGATGGTCGCCAGCGGGTTCGACGGCAGCGACGCGCCCTGCTTGGTGCTCGGCGCCTTGATCGTCCGGCCGAGCAGCGTCAGCGAGCCGATGTCGACGCCGCCGGTGTCACCCGAGCACCAGACGTTCAGCGAGTCGATGCCGAGCAGCGACTTCGGCGGGTTCAGCAGCAGGTTGCACAGGTCCGGCAGGTTCTTGACCGGCAGGTCCTTGGTGCTCAGCTGCGGCAGCGGCAGGCCGAGGTCGGGCAGCGCGATGTCCGGGATCGGCAGGTTGTCGGCGCCGGTCGTCGGTAGCGAAGTGCACTGGTTCTTCAGCTCCGCCGGGATCGTCACCTGGCTGAGGATGTCCGGGCCGACGACGATGTCGAACAGCTCGACCGAGGCCGAGTCGTTGCCCGCGGTCGCCGTGCCGGCCCGGACCGAGAGCAGCGGGTTCTTCGGGAGCTCGAGCGCGGACGTCGTGTGCCGCTTGCCGTCGAGCGACTCGGCGTACGGCGTCTTCGGGATCGGCACCTGGCCTTCGGCGCTCACGGCGTACGCCGAGGACGGGCGGGCCGCGGCGTTGCCGACGGGGGCGCTCGCGACCAGGCTGAACGTCACGACGCCCGCCACGGCCGCGGCCGTCAGCACGGTCGGCGTCAGACGCCTCCTCGATGGTCGTCGCATCGGATCTCCTCTATTTGCTGTCGATCAGGACGAGCGTCCCGAGCGGAACCTTCTGCAGGTGGGCGAGCGCGGTCCGCGGCACCCGGACGCAGCCGGCGCTGATCGCCGCTCCGAACACGTGCGGATTCGGCCAGCCGTGGATCGCGACCGTACCAGGCCCGCCACCGAACGTGTCCAAGGTGGGACTGTGCGCACCCAGCGGCAGCACGATCGGCGAAGCGGAGCGTTTGTGGTCGATGATCGAGCCGAGCAGGAACGTCCGGCCGGGCGGGGTCGGCGTCTTCTGCGCGCCGACCCCGGCCTTCCAGCTGCCGAGGCTCTTGGTGTTCAGGAACAGCTCCAGCGTCCGCGAGCTGGTGTGCACGCGGATCAGGTACGGCGAGGTGGCGCGGTCGAGGTCCTCGTCCCGGAGCCAGCCGGTGGACCGGTTCGGCTTGGAGGGGAGCAGGACGCGGACCCAGCCGTCGGTCTGCTCCACCACGGGCAGCCAGGTCGGCCCGAACTGGGTCGGGCCGATCTTGCCGAACGCGTCGGGGGCGTCGGGGTCCGGGGCGCTGTAGAGCGCGGCCTCGGTCCGCGGGTGCACGACCAGACCGCTGGTGACGGCATACGGCTCGCCGTCCAGGGGTGCGGTGGTGATGGTCGTGGCGGTCGTCGAGGCGGTCAGCGCGGTGAGGTCGACCGTCTCGTGCTTCTTGTTGCCGAGGATGCCGACCGTGGCGACCACGCCGAGGAGCACGAGCACGGCCAGCGCCGGGACCGAGCTACCGCCCCGCTCGTCGCGCCTGCGCATGTCGTTGCTCCCCGTGCTTGCGGTGACGGCGGACCGTCACCCCCCAGTTGTCCGGTCGAGAATAAACCCGTTGGTAACAACGGTCCACACCCCGCGGTGGTTACGCCGCCGCGTAGTGCGCGGCGATGTCCTCGCTGGTGGTCATCCAGACGTCCGGCTGCGCGGCGATGTACCGGAGCGCGAGGTCCAGGTACTTCGCCCGGAACGGCTGCCCGATGACGAACGGGTGCAGCGCGAGCGCCATCACCCGCCCGCTGTCCGCGGACTCGTCGCGCAGGACGTCGTACTGGTCCTTCACCATCTGCAGGAAGTCCGGGCCGCTGAGGCCGCGGAGGAACAGGCCGAGGTCGTTGAGCTCCACGGTGTACGGGACGCTGAGCATGCCGGGGACGGTGAGCCGGTACGGCTGGTCGTCGTTGGTCCAGTCGAGGACGTACTGGTAGCCCAACTCGGACAGCAGTTGCGGCGTGTTGTGCGTCTCGGTCAGGGCGGGTCCCATCCAGCCTTTGGGGCGTTTGCCGGTCGCGGTCTCGATGGTGTCGGTGATCTGGGTGAGGACGCGCCGCTCCTCGTCGGGCTCGTACCCGGTGTGCAGGACCGAGTTGGTGCGGCCGTGGGCGAGCCAGGCCCAGTCGCGTTCGACGCCGGCCTTGACGATCTGCGGATTGTGCTCCGCGACGTCGGAGTTGAGCAGGGCGCTCGCGCGGACGCCGTACCGGTCGAGGATGTCGATGGTGCGCCAGATCCCGACCCGGGCGCCGTACTCCCGCCAGCCGTGGTTGAGCGGATCGGGATCGAGGTCGAGCGGCCAGATGCTCGTGGACGGCTTACCGGGGAGGAAGTGCTCGATGTTGAGGCCGACGTAGAACGCGACGCGCTTGCCGTCGGGCCAGGTCAGGCGGGGCCGGGAGGGGAGCGGGCTGTAGTCGTAAAGGGAGTCGTAGAGCGTCATACCGGGACGGTAGAGTCTGACATCAGTGTCAGGTTCAAGTCCCGGAGGTGGCCGTGCGGATCGGGGAGCTGGCCGATCGGACCGGGGTGAGCGTGCGGTCGCTGCGGTACTACGAGGCGCAGGGGCTGCTGGTCTCGGAGCGGACGGCGGGCGGACAGCGTGAGTACGCCGAGCGCGCCGTCGACCGGGTGATCCTGATCCAGGAGCTGTTCGCGGCCGGGCTGCACAGCAAGAAGATCGCGCAGCTGCTGCCGTGCATGCGCGACCCCGACGGCGGCCCGAACGAGCGGGCCACGCCGGAGCTGGTCGTCGAGCTGACCGCCGAGCGGGATCGCATCGACCGGATGATCGCCGACCTGGCCACGTCCAGGGCCGTGCTCGACGACGTGATCGCCACCGCGGCCCGGGAACTCTAGGTCTACTCGCCCGGCCGGTTCTTGTTGCGGCGCTTCAGGTAGCGCTCGAACTCGGCGGCGATGGCTTCGCCGGTCGCCTCCGGGAGGTCGGCGGTGTCGCGCTGCTCCTCGAGCGAGTGGACGTACTCCGCGACCTCGGGGTCCTCCTCGCTGAGCTCGTCCGCGCCGCGCTGCCAAGCCCGCGCGAGCTCGGGCAGCTCACCTTCGGGGATGGCCAGGTCGAGGAGCTCCTCGATCTTGCTAAGCAGCGCCAGCGACGCCTTCGGGCACGGCGTCCCCGCGATGTAGTGCGGGATCGCGGACCAGATCGACACCGCCGGGACGCCGAGCGTCGTACACAGGTCGGCGAACACGCCGGTGATCCCGGTCGGGCCTTCGTACGTCGACGGCTCCAGGCTCCAGGCCGCGTTCAGCTCCTCGTCGGACGAGGTCGCCGAGACCGGGATCGGCCGGGTGTGCGGGGAGTCGGCGAGCAGGGCGCCGAGCACGACGACGAGCTGCGCGTTCGAGTCGTCGACGATCTCCAGCAGCTCCCGGGAGAACGCCCGCCAGCGCATGTTCGGCTCGACGCCGCGAATCAGCAGCACGTCGCGGCCGGTGTCCTCCGGACGGGCCAGGTAGATCCGGGTGGTCGGCCAGGTGAGCTGCCGGCTGCCGTCCTCGTCGATGCTGACCCGGGGCCGGTTCACCTGGTAGTCGTAGTAGTCCTCGGGGTCGATCGCCGTGACCAGCTCCGCGTCCCACTCGTCGATCAGGTGGTCGACCGCTCCGGTGGCCGCCTCGGCCGCGTCGTTCCAGCCCTCGAACGCGGCGATCACGACCGGGTCCCTCAGGTTCGCGAGGTCAACCACTCGCAGGCCCCCTGTCGTCTCTGTAGCCAATCGGACTGCCAGCCTACGTGCTCGGCCGCTCCGGTGTGCCCGGTTTCACCCCAGGCGGAACGTGTCGTGCCCGACCAGGGAGAATGGAGGAGACCTGATCGTGGAGACGACGTAGAGGAGCGGTAGTTGCCGGCCCTGCAAGCGGTGCTGTGGGACATGGACGGGACGTTGGTCGACTCCGAGAAGGTCTGGGCGGAGGTGCAGCTCGAGCTGCTGGCCGGGCTCGGCGCGACCTGGACGATCGAGGACTGCATGACCTTGATCGGCAGCGACCTGCGGGACGCCGTGCAGGTGTGGATGGCGCGGATCCCGGAAGGGGTGATCACCGCCGGGGAGCTGGCCGACCGGATGTTCTCGGAGGTGGTCGAGGCGCTCCGCCGGGAGGTCAGCTTCCAGCCGGGGGCCCTGGAGTTGCTGCAGGCGCTGCGCAAGGAAGAGGTGCCGTGCGCGCTCGTTTCGGCGTCGTACCGGAGCATGATCGACGCGGTCCTCGGCCACCTGCCGCCGGACCCGTTCGACGTGATCGTCGCGGGTGACGAGGTGACGCTGGGCAAGCCGCACCCGGAGCCGTACCTGACCGGCGCCGCCAGGCTCGGCGTGGACCCGGCGAACTGCGTGGTCATCGAGGACTCGATGACCGGCACGCAGGCCGGGACGGCGGCCGGCATGTACGTGGTCGCCGTACCGCAGTGGGTGACGATTCCGGACGCGCCGCGCCGGCTGGTGGTCAAGTCGCTGGAGCCGCTGACTCCGGAATCCTTGCGAGCGCTGCTCCGTTGACCAGCTAACGTCACTTGAGCCCATCGGGGGCGTTGTTTCGGGTAACGGGCTGGGGAAAGGTGAGACGGTGAGCGAGTGGGTGCGCCGAGTGTCGGCGGCCGTGGCAGTGGGTGCCCTCGGGGTGTCCCTTGCTGCCTGCGGTGAGCCGGACGACAACGCCCCGCACCCGGGGGAGCCGACCCCGAAGCTGATGCTGCTCCGGCTCGCGACCACCGACACGATCGCGTCCCTGGACCCGGCGGGCCGGTACGACGTCGGCTCGCGAACGGTCCAGGCGAACCTGTACCAGACACTGCTGACCATCCTGCCGGACAAGCCGACCCCGGTCCCGGACGCCGCCGACTGCCAGTTCGACTCGCCGACGACGTACACGTGCAGCCTGAAGGAGCACCTGACCTTCCCGAACGGCCACGAGCTGACGTCGTCGGACGTGAAGTTCAGCTTCGACCGGCTGGTCCGGCTGAGGACGCCCGGGGGAGCGGCCGCGCTGTTCTCCTCGGTGAAGTCGGTGAGTACGCCGGACGAGCTGACCGCGGTCTTCAACCTGACGTCCCCGGACGCCCGCCTGCCGTACCTGCTGACCACCACCGCCGCGTCGATCGTGGACGAGGAGACCTACCCGGCGAACAAGCTGCTCGACACCAAGGCGATGGGCAGCGGACCGTACCAGCTGTCGAAGTACGCGCCGGGCACCGAGGTCACGCTGACGAAGTTCGCCGGCTACCGCGGACCGCGGGCGGCGCAGAACGACGGCGTCACGATCAGCCTGCTGAAGGACTCGAACGCGCTGTACCAGGCGGTGACCACCGGGAAGACGGACCTCGCGTTCCACGGTTTCGGCCCCGGCCTGCTGGACAAGCTGCGCAAGTCCGACCAGGTGCAGATCGCGGACAAGGGCTCGGCGGAGATCCGGCTGTACGCGTTCCAGATGAAGTCGCTGGTGGCCCGCAAGCCGGCGGTCCGGCGGGCGGTCGCGCAGCTGGTCGACCGCCAGGCGATCGCGAAGAAGGTGTACGGCGATCACGTGTCGCCGCTGTACTCGGTGGTGCCGCCGGGTTACGGCGGGCAGGCCGACGCGTTCAGGACGCAGTACAAGCAGCCGAACAAGGCGGCCGCCGCGACGATCCTCAGAGAGGCGAACATCGCGGCGCCGGTGCCGCTGACCGTCGGCTGGACGCCGTCGCAGTACGGCGTCGGCGCGAAGGCGGAGGTGCTCGAGCTGAAGCGGCAGCTCGAGGCGTCGGGGCTGTTCCGGGTGACGTTGCGCGGTGCAGAGTGGCCGCAGTACCAGCAGGCGACGAAGGCCGGGGCGTACGACCTGTACCAGACCGGGTGGACCCCGGCCTACCCGGACGCGGACGACTACCTGGCGCCGTTCGTCACCGACGTTCCGTTGCAGAACGGCTACCGTTCGGCGGCGGCCACGAAGCTGCTGCAGCAGGAACGCACCGAACAGAACGGACTGAAGCGCGACGATCTGATCGGGCAGCTACAAGGAGTGATCGCGCAGGACGCGCCGGTGATCCCGAGCTGGCAGGGGCGCGTCACGGTGGTCGCCGGCAAGGGCGTGGAGAACCTCACAAAGGCTGTCGATCCGTTGTCGTTCCTGTATCTCTCCGGTCTCCGGAAGTGACACAAAAATGCCATGGCAGTAACGGTTCGCGAGGTCCTGGCGACCGTGGGTGCGACGCCGTGGTTTACTGCGGAAAGTCCACGATACGGGACGATTTCCTGACGATCACGATCGGGCAACGCAGCACTTTCCGCGTTTGACTCCGGGCTGTAATGGCGGCAGGTTAAGGCGGCAGCCATTCCGGATTTCGTTCCGGTTCATCCGAGCCAGGCAGGGGAACTCATCGCGTGAGCACGCCACTCGAGGTCGAGCCGGGGTCGTCGGCCGCGCAGCCGGAGGCCGTACTCGAAGGTGTCGGCAAGATCGAGGGCCGGTCGCTGTGGCAGATCTCGTGGATGCGACTGAAGCGCGACAAGGTCGCGCTGGCCGGTGGCGCCTTCGTGCTGTTGCTCGTCCTGGTCGGCATCTTCGCCCCGCTGATCTGCAAGCTGGTCGGCGTCACGCCGAACGACTTCCACCAGGACCTCGTGGACCCGTCGCTCCAGACGCCGATCGGCAAGCTCGGCGGCGTCAGCTGGGACCACCCGTTCGGCATCGAGCCGGTGAACGGCCGCGACATTTTCGCGCGGATCGTGTACGGCGCCCGTATCTCGTTGCTGATCGCGTTCCTGGCGACCCTGGTGTCGGTCGTGATCGGCGTCGTGATGGGCGTCGTCGCGGGGTACTTCGGCGGCTGGGTGGACACGGTGATCAGCCGGCTGATGGACATCTTCCTGGCCTTCCCGCTGGTGCTGTTCGCGCTGGCGCTGGTCGGCGCCATCCCGGACCAGATGTTCGGGCTGAAGGGTGACACCCTGCGGGTCGCGCTGATCGTGTTCATCATCGGCTTCTTCAGCTGGCCGTACATCGGCCGGATCATCCGCGGCCAGACCCTGTCGCTGCGGGAGCGGGAGTTCGTCGACGCCGCCCGCAGCCTCGGTGCGCGGCGTCCGTACATTCTGTTCACCGAGCTGCTGCCGAACCTGATCGCGCCGATCCTGGTCTACGCGACGCTGCTGATCCCGACCAACGTGCTGTTCGAGGCCGCGCTGTCCTACCTGGGCGTCGGCGTCCGCCCGCCGACGGCGAGCTGGGGCGACATGCTCTCCGGTGCGGCGAACTGGTACCAGGTCGATCCGATGTACATGATCCCGCCCGGTTTGGCGATCTTCGTCACCGTACTGGCGTTCAACCTGTTCGGCGACGGATTGCGAGACGCGCTCGACCCGCGGTCCCGGTAGGCGTTTCGCATCAACCAGGGAGCCTGGCTCTCGACAAATTAAGGGGTGCAACAAGAGATGAGATGGAATCGCATCACGACGGTCACCGCCGTCAGTGCGGCCGTCGCCTTGAGCCTGGTGGCCTGTGGGGGACCCAAGGCCTCCTCCGGAGGGTCGGGCGGCGGCAACAGCGCGGCGGCGCCCGAGTTCGACGCGGCCAACGGCAAGATCTTCAATCCGAGCGACAAAAAGGGCGGCACGCTCCGGATGGCGATCACCGAGCGGTGGGACTCCACCGACCCCGGTGACACCTACTACGGCCTGTCCTGGAACCTTGTCCGCAACTACGTCCGGCCGCTGATGGTCTTCAAGTCGGCCCCGGGCAAGGAGGGCGGCAAGGTCGTTCCGGACCTCGCCGAAGGACCGGGCGTGCCGAGCGACGACGCGAAGACCTGGACCTACAAGCTCCGCAAGGGCGTCAAGTACGAGGACGGCACCGAGGTCAAGGCGCAGGACGTCAAGTACGCGGTCGCGCGCTCGCTGGACAAGACGACGCTGCCGAACGGCCCGACGTACTTCAACGACTTCCTGCTGGACATCCCCAAGGACTACAGCGTCTACAAGGACAAGACGATGTCCCAGATCTCGAAGGCTATCGAGACTCCGGACGACTACACCATCGTCTTCCACCTGAACAAGACGTTCGCCGGCTTCGACTACTTCGCGCAGCTGCCGTCGACGGCGCCGGTGCCGCAGGCCAAGGACACCGGTTCGAAGTACCAACTGCACCCGATCTCGACCGGCCCCTACAAGTTCGAGAGCAACGACGCGAACAAGGGCTTCACGCTGGTCCGCAACGACCAGTACGACGCGTCGACCGACCCGAACTCGGGCCGTAAGGCGCTGCCGGACAAGATCAACGTCGCCTACAACGTCAACGGCGCCGACATCGACAACCGGCTGATCGCCAACGACCTCGACGTCGACATCGCCGGTACCGGCGTCCAGGCCGAGACCCAGGCCAAGGTGCTGGCCGACCCGAAGCTGAAGGCGCACACCGACAGCGTGCTGTCCACCCGCCTGAACTTCACGGTCTTCAACAGCGAGGTCAAGCCGTTCGACAACGTCAACTGCCGCAAGGCGGTCCTGTACGCGGCTGACCACGAGGGCTACCAGCGCGCGTACGGCGGTCCGTTCGGTGGCGACATCGCGACGAACCTGATGCCGCCGTCGGTCGCCGGCGCGGAGAAGTTCGACGACTACGGCTTCGAGCAGGACAAGAACGGCAACCCCACCAAGGCAAAGGAAGCGCTGACGGCGTGCGGCATGCCGAACGGCTTCAGCACCAACATCGCCTACCGTGCGGACCGGCCGAAGGAGAAGGCGGTCGCCGAGTCGCTGCAGCAGTCGCTGGCCAAGGTCGGCATCAAGCTGACCCCGAAGGGCTTCCCGACCGGTGACTACACCAAGCTGTACGCCGGCAAGCCGGACTACGCGAAGGCCAACGGCCTGGGCATGATCGTCTACAGCTGGGGTGCGGACTGGCCGGACGGCTTCGGCTTCCTCAGCCAGATCGTGGACAGCCGGGTGATCCGGGCCGCCGGTGGTAACACCAACCTGGGTATCCGGATCCCGGAGGTCGACCAGCTGATCGACAAGGCGCTGTCCACCACCGACGACGCCGCGCGCAACAAGATCTGGGTGGATGTCGACAAGAAGGTCATGGAACAGGCCGGCGTGCTGCCGGGTATCTGGGCCAAGGGCCTGCTGTACCGCCCGGACACGCTCGCGAACGTGTTCAGCAACGACGGTCAGAACATGTACGACTACGCCAGCATCGGACTCGCCCAGAAGTAAGCCGGCAGTTCGTTGCCCTGACCAACAATCACCAGTAGAGGTAGGTGAAGGCTGAGGGTGGTCGGTGATCGTCGATGATCACCGGCCACCACGCCGCGTACGGTGTTCGCATATCTAGTCCGCCGGGTGATCGGAGCAGTGATCCTGCTCTTCATCGTCACGGCCGTCACGTTCGCGATCTTCTTCCTGGTCCCGAGGCTCGGCGGCGCCGACGCCGACGATCTGGCGTCCCGCTACGTCGGGAAGAGCGCCGGGCAGGAGCAGATCCACAACACGGCGGTCCGGCTCGGCTTCACCGACCCTCTCTACGAGCAGTACGGCCGGTTCGTCAAAGGCCTGGTCGTCGGCTCGGAGTACAACTACGGCGCCGGGGTCGAGCGCTGCCCGGCGCCCTGCTTCGGGTATTCGTTCCTGACCCAGCAACCGGTCTGGCCGGATCTGGTTGCGCGAATACCGGTGACGGCTTCGCTCGCGTTCGGCGCGGCCTTCATCTGGCTCGTCACCGGCGTCGGCACCGGCATCATCTCCGCCCTCAAACGGGGGTCGGTGCTGGACCGATCATTGATGTCGGTGGCGCTGGCCGGTGTGTCGCTGCCGATCTTCTTCACCGGTCTCCTGTCGCTGTCGATCTTCAGCTACGGCCTGGGCTGGACCCAGCAGGGCGGTGTCAATCCACTCGACGAGACAAACCCGTTGTGGTGGGCGTACGACCTGATCCTCCCGTGGGTGACACTGGCGTTCCTGTACGCCGCGGCGTACGCGCGACTCACCCGGGCCGGCATGCTCGAGACGATGAACGAGGACTTCGTCCGGACCGCCCGGGCCAAGGGTCTGACCGAACGCGACGTGGTGATGAAGCACGGCCTGCGGTCCGCGCTGACGCCGATCCTGACGATCTTCGGTCTGGACCTCGGACTGTTGATGGGTGGTGCGATCCTCACCGAGACCACCTTCTCGCTACCCGGTATCGGTCAGTACGCCGTCATCGCACTGCGCGCCAACGACCTGCCGAAGGTGCTCGGCGTGACGCTGGTCGCCGCGTTCTTCATCGTGCTGGCGAACCTGGTCGTTGACCTCCTGTACGCCGTCGTCGACCCGAGGGTGCGGATCTCGTGACCGAGCCGATCGAAGAAGTTCAAGAGACCAGCCAGCGGGTGGAGCGCGGCGAGGCGTTCCTGGACGTCCGGGACCTGAAGGTGCACTTCCCGACCGACGACGGTGTGGTGAAGTCCGTGGACGGGATCTCGTTCAAGCTGGAGCGCGGCAAGACGCTCGGCATCGTCGGCGAGTCCGGCTCCGGCAAGAGCGTCACCAGCCTGTCGATCATGGGCCTGCACAAGCCCGGCGTGGCCAAGATCAGCGGGGAGATCTTCCTCGACGGCCAGGACCTGGTGTCGTCGAGTCGCGAAGAGGTCCGGTTGCTGCGCGGCAAGCGGATGGCGATGATCTTCCAAGACCCGCTGTCGGCGATGCACCCGTTCTACACGGTCGGCCACCAGATCGTGGAGGCCTACCAGGTACACAACAAGGTCAGCAAGCAGGTCGCGCGCAAGCACGCGATCGAGATGCTCGACCGAGTCGGTATCCCGCAGCCCGACCGGCGCGTGGACGCGTACCCGCACCAGTTCTCCGGGGGCATGCGGCAGCGCGCGATGATCGCGATGGCGCTGTCCTGCGACCCGGACCTGCTGATCGCCGACGAGCCGACGACGGCGCTCGACGTCACCGTGCAGGCGCAGATCCTGGACCTGATCCGGGACCTGCAGCGCGAGTTCAACTCCGCCGTCATCATCATCACCCACGACCTCGGCGTGGTCGCCGAGCTCGCCGACGACATCCAGGTGATGTACGCCGGCCGCGCGATCGAGTACGGCACCGCGGAGGACATCTTCGACCGGCCGCAGCATCCGTACACCTGGGGGCTGCTCGGCTCGATGCCGCGCATCGACCGGGAGCGCACCGAGCGGCTGATCCCGATCAAGGGCACGCCGCCGAGCCTGATCAACGTGCCGAAGGGCTGCCCGTTCAACCCGCGGTGCAACTACGCGCACCTGAACGGTGGCCTCAGCGAGACCGAGCGCCCGGAGCTGCTCGACATCGGCGACGGCCACATGGTCGCCTGCCACCTCTCCCCGCAGAACCGCCAGAAGGCGTGGGAGACCGACATCAAGCCGAAGCTGTGAACGGGACGACTGTGACTACTTCTGACACCGAATCGACTCCTGCCGTCCCCAAGATGGGCGAGGAGCTGCTGTCGGTCGACGGCCTCGTCAAGCACTTCCCGATCCGCAAGGGGATCCTGCAGCGCCAGGTCGGCGCCGTGCAGGCGGTCGACGGCCTGAGCTTCACCGTGACCCGCGGCGAGACGCTGTCGCTGGTGGGGGAGTCCGGCTGCGGCAAGACCACGACCGGTCGGCTGCTCACCCGGCTGGAGACGCCGACCTCGGGCAAGATCGTGTTCGAGGGGCGGGACATCAGCAACCTCGGCGAGGGGCGGATGCGTCCGCTGCGTCGCGACGTCCAGATGATCTTCCAGGACCCGTACGGTTCGCTGAACCCGCGGCACACGGTCGGCAAGATCGTCGGCGCGCCGTTCCGGCTGCAGCACGTGAAGACCGAGCACGGCGTGAAGAAGGCCGTGCAGGAGCTGCTCGAGCTGGTCGGTCTGAGCCCGGAGCACTACAACCGGTACCCGCACGAGTTCTCCGGCGGCCAGCGGCAGCGCATCGGGATCGCGCGCACGCTGGCGCTGCGGCCGAAGCTGATCGTCGCCGACGAGCCGGTGTCCGCGCTCGACGTGTCGATCCAGGCGCAGGTGGTGAACCTGCTGGAGGACCTGCAGGACGAGTTCGACCTGACGTACGTGATGATCGCGCACGACCTGTCCGTCGTCCGGCACGTGTCGGACCGGGTCGCGGTCATGTACCTCGGCAAGATCGTCGAGCTGGCCGACCGGGTCAGCCTGTACGAGAAGCCGATGCACCCGTACACGGTCGCGCTGCTGTCCGCCGTGCCGGTGCCGGACACCAAGCGGAAGGGCAAGCAGGAGCGGATCCGGCTGCAGGGCGACGTGCCGAGCCCGATCAACCCGCCGCCGGCGTGCCGCTTCCACACCCGCTGCTGGAAGGCCCAGGAGATCTGCAAGACCATCGAGCCGCCGCTGATCCAGCTCGGCCCGGGCCACCAGACCGCCTGCCACTTCCCGGAGAACGCCACCCCGGAGCAGGAGAAGACAGCCCAGGACGCCGCGAAGAGCTGACCATCGAAGCACCCGGCGACGT
Organism: Kribbella sp. NPDC003505; assembly: GCF_040610875.1. Taxonomy (NCBI): domain Bacteria; kingdom Bacillati; phylum Actinomycetota; class Actinomycetes; order Propionibacteriales; family Kribbellaceae; genus Kribbella; species Kribbella sp. NPDC003505. The sequence continues at coordinate 688,425 of NZ_JBEXNA010000003.1, forward strand.
GGCGGTCAGCTGGGCTGCTGGGCACTCTTCAGCAGTTGCTCGGCGCGCTCCGCCTGGCCGGGATGGTGCTCACGGTAGAAGTCGAGCGCGAACTGCAGGTTCGGGAGCGCGTCGTCGTACTCGCGGATGTCAGTGAGCAGTTCGCCAAGGGTCAGTCGGCCTTGGGCCTCGCGACGGCTGTCCCCGACCGTCTTCGCGATCTCCAGCGCGGACTCGACCTGCTCGATGGCGCGATCGTAGTCGTGCAGTTCCTTGTAGGTCAGGGCGAGAACCTGGTAGGCGTCGCTGACGCCCTTGTGCTGCCCGAGTGCTTCCAGCTCGGCCAGCGACAGCTGGATGTCCTCTACCGCTAGCTCCGGCCGGCCCGACCGCGTTCGAGCCCAGGCGCTCTCGATCCTGGCGTTGGCGACCCCGTCCGCGTCGCCGGTGGCCAGGTATCGCTGCATCGCGGCGGTCGCGTCCGCCTCTGCGGCCCAAGGGTCGCCGAGCTCGAGCTGGATCTCGAAGCGGGTCAGGTACGCGGCCGCGACTCCGCGGACGTCGCCGAGTTGCTGGTTGACCGCGAGCGCGGACTCGACGAGCGGCAACGCCTCCCGGTGCCGGTGCATCCTGATCAGCAGGCGGGCCTTGTTGTTCGCCGCGAGTGCCATGCCCCGCAGGCTGCCCGCAGCCTCGAAGCTTCGGTGAGCGACGCCGAACCGTTCCGCGGATTCGTCGTAACGGGCAAGCTCGGCCAGTGCGATGGCGGCATCGGCCTGCAGTTGCCCGCGCGTCCAGTCCGTGATGTCGCCGCCGACCACCCGTTCGATCGACGGCAACCAGTCCACCAGGTTGCCGCGTTTGACGAAGTAGTCGAAGAGCCCGATCACCAGCCCACCGACGTGCTCGTCGCGGCCGCTGAGCGCGGCGAACTGCTCGATCAGGGCGAGGTAGTTGTGCAGTTCGCTGTCGATCCAACCCAGCGCGACGTCGGTGGCCGTGAAGTCGAGGCCTGCCGGAACTGGTGGCCGGTGGGGCCACGCCAGGCGCGCTGCGGTCGGGCCGTTCAGGAAGACCGTACGCCACGCGACGCCCGAGTAGACGGCCAGCAGGCGGTCGAGGGCCGCGTCCCGAACGACAGGCGGGAGCCCCTCGGCCAACTCGCGGACGTACGCACGGACGAGATCATGGACGTGGTAGCGGCCAGGGACCTGCGGTATGACGAGGTGCAGATCGGCCAGTCGCTCGAGGAGCCGCCCCGCCTCGGCCGGCGTCCCGCAGATCAGCGGCGCGGACGTTTCCGCGGTGAAGTCCTCGGCGTCGCTCAGGCCGAGGAGGACGAAGGCGTCGGCCGCCGCCGGATCGACGTCGCGAAGCTGGTCCACGGACGACGACAGACTTGCCCGAACGCCCCGGTCGCCGGCATGCAAGAGGTCGAGCCGCCGCGACTCGTCGGTGAGCCGATGGACGAGTTCGGCCTCCGAGATGTCGGGGTGGGCCGAGGTCCAGGCAGCCGCGATGGACAGTGCGAGCGGGAGGTGGCCGCACAGCTCGGCGATTTGGGCAGTTGCGCCGGCCAGCCGGTCCGGTCCGGCGATGCGCGCCAACAGGTCGGCAGAGTCGCTCGCGGGCAGTGGGTCGACCTGTAGGTGCAGATCCGCCGGCAGCAGCGTGAGGGTGTTGCGGCTGGTGATCAGTACGGCTGCGGCGGCGGACGCCGGAATCAGGTTCGTCACCTGCTCGACGTCGCGGGCGTTGTCGAGGATCACCAGTACGCGACGGCCGCTCAGCCGCGAGCGAAGTGTCGCGACGGCCTCGGTCAATTCGCCGGGTACCGCGTCGGGTGGTGTGCCCGTGGCCCGAAGGAGCTGGCCGACGGCCTGCAACTGGCTCAGCGGGGTGCCGAACCCGCGCAGATTGACGAACAGGGTGCCGTCCGGGAACCGGTCGGCACATGCCTGCGCTGCTTCGATCGCGAGCGCCGTCTTACCGACACCCGCCATCCCGCGCACGGTGACAGTTGTCGGCGATCCGGCGCGTTCCGGCGATTTCGTCAGGACGTCGATCAAGTGGTCGAGTTCGCGCCGTCGGCCGGCGAAGATCTGCCGGCCCGCGGGTACCTGCCGAGCCACGGTCCAGGACGGGCCCTGTGCCGGTGCCGGTGTGATCGGGCCGCTGACCGCGCCACGTGCGGCCAGTCGGCGGAAGTGTTCCCGCTCCTCCTCGGAGAGGTTGAGCGCACGATGGAGCTTGTCGAGGGTAGTGAGCTGCGGAAAGCGCCGTACACCCCGTTCCAGCAGGCCGATGGCCTGAGCGCTGAGGCCGGCACGCTCCGCGAGTCCTTCCTGCGTCAGCCCTCGGCCGACTCGAGCCGCGCGCAACGCCGCGGCGAATGACTGCTCCACGGCGGTCAGCGTAGATGACTCGCTTGATGCGGTCAGTTCGCGAGGTCGATGATCGGTCGTCCGGTCGGCAGCGCGAACTCGGCTGTGCGCGGTGGGGTCGTTCGGAAGCCCTGCTCGGCGAAGCGGGGGGCCACGACCTGCGTCGCGCCGGTTCGTGCGTTGACGACGAGCAGGTCCACTGTGCCCATCCGCTCGCTGTGTTCGGCTGCGACGGTGCAGGTTTCGTTGTCGATCCATTGGCCGAAGTAGTAGCTGAAGTAGTTCGTGCTCGGCAGCTTGACCGGCTTGCCGGACGTGGTGTCGACCAGGTTGAGGCCGGCCCACAAGGGCTGGATGCCTGGTCGTGCGTCATCCGGCTGGGTGGCCAGGTACGCCGCTGTGGGCGACAGGTACGCCTGCTGCCCGGTGAATCGGGCCGGTGCCTCGGCTGACACTGTCTCGGCGATCGCGAGGTTCACGGCGGGTGGCCGCTGGTCGATCGGTTGCTGGAACACGATCTGCCCAGCGACCACGTCGCGGACGACGTTCGTCGGCACGGTCGCGAGCAGCTCGCCTCGGTTCGCGCGGACGTCCCAGCGGTACGGGCCGTCGACCGTGTCGAAGTACGCCGTGGTGCCGTCGATCGCGATGACGCGCGAGCGGTGGACAAGGCTGGCCAACGCGGGGATCTTGTTGCCGATCGGCGTGCGGACGAGTTCGCGGCCCGCGGCGACGTCGTACACGACCGTCTCGTTGTGGTCGTTGAAGCCCTCGACCCAGCCGACCAGGCCGCCCTGGAAGTCCGCGGTGAGCTCCCAGCTGCTCTTGCCCAGACTCCGCACGCCGGCCCTGTCAGCCACATGGATCGCGTTGGACGCGTTCAGGAAGACGAAACCGGCGTCGGTCTGCACGAACGCGGTGACCTTGTGCGGTGCCACCAAGATGGTCTCGTCGCCGTAGTGGATGCTGTCGCCCAGAGCGTACGTCGCCCGCCGCTGGGTGAACGGCGCGGGCTTGGCCGGTTGGGGTCGGGGGTCGCGAGGACGGACGACGGTCGCGGTGCCGATCGTGACGGCGGCCGCGGCGACCGCGCCGCCAAGGACGCCGAGTGCGCGCCGGCGGGTGATCCGATGGTTGCCGGCCGCCACGATGCCGTCCAGATCGAGCGGCGGCGGCTGACTGGCGTCGGCCCGTTCGTGGAGGGTGTCCCTGAGGAGGTCGTTCATTCCGTCATCCCTGCCTTCAGCACGACGTCGGAGCCCAGGCGGGTCCGGAGTTTCTTGAGCGCGTCGGAGACCTGGCTCTTCACGGTCCCGACACTGCAGCCGAGGATCTCGGCGGTCTGTGGTTCGGTGAGGTCCTCGTAGTACCGCAGGACCAGGGCGGCTCGTTGCCGTGGCGGGAGTTTCAGCAGCTCCTGCCACAACCAGATCCGGGCGGTCACGTCGTCGCCGGCCGCGGGGCGATCGGGTACGTCGTCGTTCGGCCGTTCCGCGCGCCAGGACTTCCGGCGCCACCAGCCGATCGCGGTGGTGGTGATCGCGCGGCGGGTGTAGGCCTCGGCGTTGTTCGGGTCGCGCAGGCGGCGCCAGCCGACGTACGTCTTGACCAGCGCTTCCTGGACGAGATCCTCGGCCAGACCGCGGTCGCCGGTCAGCAGGTACGCATACCGGAACAGCGCGCCATGCCTACTGGTCGCGAACTCGGCGAACGCGTCGGCCATCTGGATTCCCCCTCGGTCTCTCTAACCTCCCTGACGTGGGGACGCGGGCAAAGGGTTGGGCGTTGCGGCCAGCAGAACCCGCGCGATCAGCGCATGACCGGCCGCGTTCGGATGATCGCCGTCGGAGGCGAGCAGCGCGGTCACGTCGGGGTTGTCCTCGAAGGGCGTGTAGATGTCGGCGTACGTCGCGTCGCCGGCGCGGGCCGCGGCGGCGATCGCGGAGTTCGTCCGAACGGTGAGCTGGTCGCTGGCGACCCGGCCGCCCGGGGTGTACTGCCGTTCGGCCACCTCGCCGTCCTTGAAGACGTTCCAGTAGCCGGTCATCACAACGGTCGTCGGCCGGCCGCCCCGCAGCGCGTGCACCCGGCTCAGGATCCGGCCGAGGTCGGCGGTCAGCTGCTCGAACTCGTCCGCGACGCAGTCGCCCGCGCACTCTCCGCTGGTGACGTCGTCGTGGTGGTCGCCGAAGTCGTTCGCGCCGATCGTGAGGAGAACGACGTTCGCCGCGGCGACGGCCTGCGCGACGCCGCGCTGACCCAGTTGCTGCAGCAGCCCGGTGGAGTCGAGGCCGCCGACGCCGAGGTTGTCGACGGTCACCGCCGCGCCGGAGCGGTCCTCGAGCAGGTCGCCGTACAGCTGGGGGAACGGCGTGCAGTCGCAGTTGGAGCCGGACGTGACCGAGTCACCGAGGGCAACCACCCGGACGTCGCCGTCGGTTCGCATCTCGCCGACCGTGTCCGCGCCGGAGATCACGCTGAGGAGCGCGACCACCAGCAGGCCGGCGGCGAGCCGTCGCAGATTCTCGATCACGCCGGCCTCGGGTGGCTCCCTGAGTGCTGGGGGAGGGCGAGCTGGTTGACCAGCCACGGGTAGGCCGACGCGAAGGCGGGCGCGGCGAACTGCCACACGTGCGTGCCGGGGGAGATCTCGACCCGCGACCAGATGCCGGCCTTGCCCGCGGCCGTGGACAGTTCCTCGGCCTCGTGCTGGTGGCGCAGCTCCTGGGTGCTGGTCAGGAACAGGCCGTCGACGTTCGTGTACTTGCCGTGGGCGCGCATCACGAGCAGCGGTTCGTTGGCCTTCTCGAGGGCCACGTTGCCGCCGTACAGGTCGTGCAGGCTGGCGGCCGGCGTGCTCGTGTACGGCGCGAGGTCGCCGGAGATGTCGACGAAGTGGTCGAAGACGTCCGGGTGCTCGACGACCAGGTCGATGGCGCAGGTGCCGCCCATCGAGAACCCGGCGACCGCCCACTGCCGCGGATCCCGGGACGCGCCGAACGTCTTCTCGACGTACCGCGGGATGTCCTGGTCGAGGTGGTCGGCGGAGTTCCCGCGCGGGCCGTCCACGCATTCGGTGTCGTTGTCGAACCGCTCGGTCGCGTCGGCGAACACCAGGATCGGCGCGTACCCGTGGTGGCGGTGCGCGTACGCGTCGGACACCTGGACGGCGTCGCCGAGCCGGACCCAGTCACCCGGGCCGCCCCGCTCGCCCCCGATCAGCTCGACGACCGGCAGCGCGGGCCGGTGCGCGCCGTGGAACCAGATCGGCGGCAGGTAGACGAGCTCCTGGCGGTGCTTGAAATGGCTGTACGTCGCCGGAATGTCCACCGCGACCAGCCGCCCCGCCGGCGGCAGCTTCGTCGTACCTGCGTCCCGCGCGATGCCGGACATCGACACCTGACCCGGCAGCGGCGTGTTCGTCCAGTCGTTCACGGCGGAGTCGATCGTCGGGTAGTAGCCCACGAACTGGTTGATCCCGTTCGCACACACCACCCCCGCCAGGACCGCCGCCACCACCGCGGCCCCCCGCCGCCACCACCGCGCCGACCGCCACCCGGCCCCCAGCACAATCAAGGCCCCGACCGCGACCCCGAACCACAACCACACGACGAACGGCAACGGATCCGTGAGCCCCACCAGCTTCGCCCCCGGATAGGCCGCCACCAACGTCACCAGCACCGCCCCCACCGCCACCAACGGCACCACCCGCCGCCACTGCGAATCCCGCCACCCCACCGCAGCCAGCACGGCACCGCCGGCCACGACCTCCAGCACCACGGGAAACCATCCCCCGAGCAGCGACACACTCATCCGACCCTCCAACCGAGCAGACCCATCCCCCAGACGCCCGACCCAGGCGAATGGTTGGCACGCCCACCGCCCGCTCCCTCAGCGATTGCGTCGTACGGTCGTCTTATGCCGGGGCACTGCTCGGTGGCACCTGTCGGTGTCATTGAGTAGTCACAAGATCACCGAGTGTCGCAGCGGGACGGCTCGGGATCGGCGTTCGACAATGTCGAACGGCGGGCGTTGTACGGAGGGGGGTTGGCTCTTACATTCCAGCCAGCCGTGGTCGTCACGGCTCGAAGGGAGGCCAAGCATGGCTACGACCGAAGCGGTCAAACAAAGAACCCTTCTGGGGGAGTGCTCGGCGGAATTCGCCGGAACGTTCATCCTGATCCTGTTCGGCGTCGGGGTGGTCGCCCAGGTGGTGGCGGGCGGCATCGGGGATCACGACTCGATCGCGTGGGCCTGGGGTATCGGCGTGACGATGGGTGTGTACGTGTCCGCCCGGATCAGCGGAGCCCACATCAATCCCGCGGTGACGATCGCGCTGGCGGCCTTCCGCGGATTCGCGTGGCGGAAGGTGCTGCCCTACATCGGGGCACAGTTCCTGGGCGCGTTCGCGGCGGCGCTGGTGGTCCGCTGGAACTACTCCAAGGTGCTGCACCACTTCGACCCCGGACTGACGATCAAGAGCCAGGGCGTGTTCTCCACCCTGCCGGGCAACGGCAGCACGGAGCTCGGAGCCGGCATGTGGAGCGGCTTCCTGGACCAGATCATCGGCACGGCGATTCTGATGATGGTCATCCTGGCCATCGTCGACCTGCGCAACACCGCGCCCGCGGCGAACCTGGGACCGTTCATCATCGGCCTGCTCGTCGTCGGCATCGGGATGGCGTGGGGGACCCTGGCCGGCTACGCGATCAACCCGGCGCGTGACTTCGGTCCGCGGCTGGCCTCCTACCTGACCGGGTACGGAGGAGCGTTCAAGGACCAGTTCGGGGATCCCTATTTCTGGGTCCCGATCGTGGGACCGATCATCGGTGCGCTCATCGGCGGCCTGCTCTACGACCTGCTGGTCGGCCGGCACCTGCCGGTCTCCGACGTGGACGAGGAACCCGGCCGGGTTCCCGAACCGGAGGAGTCGGTATGACGTACCGCATCACTGCGCACTGTGAGGAGAGGACTTTCCATGGCTGACTTCGTCGGCGCCGTCGACCAGGGCACCACGAGCACCCGGTTCATGATCTTCGACCATTCGGGCAACGAGGTGGGCATCCACCAGTTGGAGCACGAGCAGATCCTGCCGCAGGCGGGCTGGGTCGAGCACAACCCGGTGGAGATCTGGGAGCGCACCAGCTCGGTGATCCGGACCGCGATGAACGCACAAGGCCTGCAGTCGAGCGACCTGGCCGCGCTCGGCATCACCAACCAGCGCGAGACCGCGGTGGTCTGGAACCGCCGGACCGGACGGCCGTACTACAACGCGATCGTCTGGCAGGACACCCGGACCGACCGGATCGCGTCCGCCCTCGAGCGCGAGGGCAAGGGCGACGTGATCCGCCAGAAGGCCGGTCTGCCGCCGGCGACGTACTTCTCGGCCGGCAAGGTGCAGTGGATCCTGGAGAACGTCGACGGGGTCCGGGAAGCGGCCGAGGCCGGGGACGCGGTGTTCGGCAACACCGACACCTGGCTGCTGTGGAACCTGACCGGCGGGACGGACGGCGGCGTGCACGTCACCGACGTCACGAACGCCAGCCGCACGATGCTGATGAATCTCGAGACCCTCGACTGGGACGACGAGCTGATCAGCTTCTTCAACATCCCGCGGCAGATGCTGCCGGAGATCCGTCCGTCGTCGGACCCGAACAAGTACGGCGAGACGCTCGCCAACGGTCCGCTCGGCGGCGTCGTACCGCTCACCGGCGACCTCGGTGACCAGCAGGCCGCGACCGTCGGCCAGGTCTGCTTCAACCCGGGCGAGGCGAAGAACACCTACGGCACCGGCAACTTCATGCTGCTGAACACCGGCACCGAGCTGGTTCGCTCGAAGGCGGGCCTGCTCAGCACGATGTGCTACAAGTTCGGCGACGAGGCCCCGGTGTACGCGCTCGAGGGCTCGATCGCGGTCACCGGCTCGGCGGTGCAGTGGCTGCGCGACCAGCTCGGCATCATCTCCGGCGCGAGCGAGACCGAGACGCTGGCCCGTCAGGTCGAGGACAACGGCGGGGTGTACTTCGTCCCGGCGTTCTCCGGCCTGTTCGCGCCGTACTGGCGCTCGGACGCCCGCGGCGCGATCGTCGGCCTGTCGCGCTTCAACACCAACGCACATCTGGCGCGCGCAACACTGGAAGCGATCTGCTACCAGAGCAAGGACGTCGCGGACGCGATGGAGAAGGACTCCGGCGTGAAGCTCGACGTGCTGAAGGTGGACGGCGGCGTCACGGCGAACGAGCTCTGCATGCAGATGCAGGCCGACATCCTCGGCGTACCGGTGAGCAAGCCGGTCGTCGCGGAGACCACCGCGCTCGGCGCGGCGTACGCGGCCGGGCTCGCCGTGGGCTTCTGGAAGTCCAAGGACGAGCTGGTGCAGAACTGGAACGAGGCCAAGCGGTGGGAGCCGCAGTGGAACGACGAGCAGCGCACTCAGGGGTACGCCGGCTGGCAGAAGGCCGTCCAGCGCACCCTCGACTGGGTCGACGTCGACTGATTGAGCACGACCAACGAAATCGGAAGGACGAACACAGTGGCTGTAGTGGCTCTGTCACCGCAAGCAAGGGCCGACGCGATCGACGCGCTGGCCGACGGACGGGAACTGGACGTCCTGGTGATCGGTGGCGGGGTGGTCGGCACCGGCTCGGCGCTCGACGCCGCCACCCGCGGCCTGACCACCGGACTGCTGGAGGCCCGCGACTTCGCGAGCGGCACCTCCAGCAGGTCCAGCAAGCTGATCCACGGCGGCCTGCGCTACCTGGAGATGCTCGACTTCCGGCTCGTGCACGAGGCGCTGCAGGAGCGCGGTCTGCTCCTGCAGCGCCTGGCGCCGCACCTGGTGAAGCCGGTTCCGTTCCTGTACCCGCTGCAGCACCGCTGGTGGGAGCGGTTCTACGCCGGCGCCGGCGTCGCGCTGTACGACGGGATGGCGGTCAGCTCCGGCCTCGGCGCCGGGCTGCCCATCCACCGGCACCTGACCCGGCGCGGCGCGATGCGGCTGGTCCCGTCGCTGAAGAAGTCCGCGCTGGTCGGCGCGTTGCAGTACTACGACGCGCAGGTCGACGACGCGCGACACACGATGGAACTCGCCCGGACCGCGGCGTCGTACGGCGCGCTGGTCGCGAACCGGGTGAAGGTGACCGGTTTCCTGCGGCAGGGCGAGCGGGTGACCGGCGTCCAGGCGAAGGACCTGGAGAGCGGCCGTGAGTTCGAGGTCCGGGCGAAGCAGGTCGTGAACGCGACCGGCGTCTGGACCGACGACACGCAGGCGCTGGTGGGGGAGCGCGGGCAGTACCACGTCCGCGCGTCGAAGGGCATCCACCTCGTCGTACCCAAGGACCGGATCCAGTCCAGCACCGGGATGATCCTGCGCACCGAGAAGTCCGTGCTGTTCATCATCCCGTGGGGCCGGCACTGGCTGATCGGCACCACGGACACCGACTGGCACCTGGACAAGGCGCACCCGGCCGCGACCAGCAAGGACATCGAGTACCTGCTGGACCACGTGAACGCCGTGCTCACCACGCCGTTGACCCGCGAGGACGTGGAGGGCGTGTACGCCGGTCTGCGGCCGCTGCTCGCGGGCGAGTCGGAGAGCACGTCGAAGCTGTCCCGCGAGCACGTCGTCGCGCACGCGGCGCCGGGCCTCGTGGTGGTTGCCGGCGGCAAGTACACGACGTACCGGGTGATGGCCAAGGACGCGATCGACGCGGCCGCGGACGCGCTCGACGGGCGGGTGCCGCGCAGTGTCACGAAGAACATCCCGCTGGTCGGCGCCGACGGTTACCAGGCGCTGTGGAACCAGCGGCAGCTGATCGCGCAGCGGTCCGGGTTGCACGTGGCCCGGATCGAGCACCTGCTGAACCGCTACGGCGCCCTGATCGACGAGGTGCTCGAACTCGTCGCCGAGGACCCGTCGCTCGGCGAGCAGCTGCCGGGCACGCAGGACTACCTGAAGGCCGAGATCGTGTACGGCGCCAAGGCCGAGGGGGCGCGTCATCTGGACGACATCCTGGCCCGGCGGACCCGGATCTCGATCGAGGCCTGGGACCGTGGGGTCGGCGCCGCCGAGGCCGCCGCCCGGCTGGTCGCGCCGATCCTCGGCTGGGACGAGGCGACGATCGACCGCGAGGTGTCGTTCTACCTCAAGCGCGTCCAGTCCGAGCGCGACTCCCAGGACCAGCCCGACGACGAGTCCGCCGACAAGGTCCGCCTCGAGGCCCCGGACATCGTCTCACCCGCCTGACGTCTGGACGCCGCCGTCCCTCCCGTGCCTTACTCGGACCGGGAGGGACGACACAGCAGCTACCTGTTCCGCGGCCGGAGTCAGCCCACCGTCACGGTGTAGTGGGCGCCGTCGTCGGTGAACTCGTAGTTGCCGGGGCCGGTGATCTGGCGCTGGCCCAGGTTGTCGTCGTCGTCCGGGAAGTCGCCCTCGCGCATCACCAGCACCTTGCCCTGCTCGACGGTCACGTTGGCGATGTCCTTGCTGTCGCCCTTGACGAACTGGATCGACTCCATCACGGTGCCGCCGTCCACCTGCAGGTAGATGTCGTCGGCTCCGGTGTTGTCCTCCTGCTCGTGGCAGGTGATGTGCGTGACGTGCAGCGTCTGCGCGTTCGCGGTGAGCGGTGCGACGGCGAGCGTCGACACCCCGAGGGCGGCCGCGGCGAAGATCCGGCGAGCTGTGGACATGAGACTTTCTCCTCCCGAGTTCGGTACTGCTTCCGACACCAGGAAGGTAGGCGCGGGGTATATCAAGCGTTTGACAGCGACATCACGGCTGCCGCTCTTCGGCCGTGCCCGAAAGGCTTGCTACAGCTCGTGTTCCTCGGTGCGGATCCAGTTGAAGGTGCGCTGGACGGCGGCCTGCCAGTTCGCGTACTCCGTCGCGCGGCGGGCCGGATCCATGTGCGGCACCCACTGGCCGGCGCGGTGCCAGTTGCTGCGCAGCCCCTCCAGATCGGGCCAGTACCCGACCGCGAGCCCGGCGGCGTACGCAGCACCGAGCGACACCGTCTCGGTCACCATCGGCCGGACCACACGGACGTCGAGCAGGTCGGCCAGGAACTGCATCAGCAGGTTGTTGGCCGTCATCCCGCCGTCGACCTTCAACGCGGTCAGCGCGATCCCGGAATCCGCGTTCATCGCGTCGACCACCTCGAGCGTCTGGAACCCGGTCGCCTCGAGGACCGCCCGGGCCAGATGACCCTTGGTGATGTAGCCGGTCAGCCCGGCGATCACCCCGCGCGCCTCGCTGCGCCAGTGCGGTGCGAACAGCCCGGAGAACGCGGGCACGATGTACGCGCCGCCGTTGTCCTCGACCGTCCGCGCCAGCGTCTCGATCTCGGCCGCGGTATGGATCATGCCGAGCCCGTCGCGGAACCACTGCACGAGCGACCCGGTGACCGCCATCGAGCCTTCGAGCGCGTACGACGCGGGCTGGTCGCCGATCCGGTACGCCACGGTCGTCAGCATCCCGTGCTTGGACCGGACGATCTCCGGCCCGGTGTTCATCAGCAGGAAGGACCCCGTGCCGTACGTGCACTTCGCCTCGCCGGCGCTGAAGCAGGTCTGGCCGAACAGCGCCGCCTGCTGGTCGCCGAGCGCGGCGCCGATCCGGACCCCGGGCAGGACTTCGGTCGCGGTCGCGAGCACCCCGGACGACGGGCGGATCTCGGGCAGGATCGCCCGCGGTACGTCGAACGCCTCGAGCAGTTGGTCGTCCCAGTCGAGGGCCTCGATGTTCATCAGCATCGTCCGGCTGGCGTTGGTGACGTCGGTGACGTGCTGGGCGTCCCCGCCCGGACCGCCGGTGAAGTTCCAGATCAGCCAGGTCTCCATGGTGCCGAACAGGATCTCGCCGCGCTCGGCCCGCTGCCGCAGCCCGGGAGTGTGGTCGAGCATCCACCGGATCCGCGGCGCGGAGAAGTACGTCGTCAACGGCAGGCCGCACAGATCCGCGAACCGGTCCGGGCCCTCCTCGCCCGCCAGTTCGGTGACGAGCCGGTCGGTCCGGGTGTCCTGCCAGACCACGGCGTGACCGATCGGCCGCCCGGTCCGGCGGTCCCACAGCAGGCTGGTCTCGCGCTGGTTGGTGATGCCGATGGCAACGACCTGGGACGGCGCCGCGCCGATCTGCCGGATCGCCGCCGGCACCACGCGGGTCACGTTCCGCCAGATCTCCTCGGCGTCGTGCTCGACCCATCCCGGCCGCGGGAACAGCTGCCGATGCTCCCGCTGCGCCACCGACACCAACCGCCCGCGCCGGTCGAACAGGATGCACCGGCTCGAGTTCGTCCCCTGGTCCACTGCCGCCACGTACTGCTCAGCCATCCCCCCACCCCTCATTCACCCGGCCGCCCCCGGTCATGTGTCGTCGCGGAGATCGCGGGCGATCGCGTCGGCGGTGGCGCGGACCATGCTGATCAGGTCGCCGCGGTGCCGCAGCCGGCTGTCGCAGATCCGTTCCACCCGGCCGGCCAGGCCGACCGCTCCGACGACCAGCCCGCCGAGACCCCGGATCGGCGCCGCGATACTCGCCAGCTCGACGGTGTGCTCCTCGAACTCGGTCGCCCAGCCACGCGCCCGGACCGCCGCGAGCTCCTCGGCCAGCCGCGCCGGGTCGGTGATCGTCCGGGTGGTGAACGCCTCGAGTTTCCGCGGCCGTGCCGCGCCGCTCGCGTCGAACGCGAGCACCGCCTTGCCGAGCGCGGTCGCGTGCGGCGGCAGCGTCGTACCGACGTCGAGGTCCTGGTCGCTGTCATCGGGGCGGAACACATGGTGCACGACCTCGACCTTGCCCTCGACGAGGCGGCCCACCCGGACCACCTCACCGCTGCGCGACGCCAGCGAATCGGCCCAGTTGATCGCGCGGCTGCGCAGCTCGTTCGGGTCCAGGTAGCTCTCACCGAGACGCCCGAAGGCGTCGCTCAGGTGGTAGTGCGCGCCGCTGTGGTCCTGGTCGACGAAGCCGACCTGGTGCAGCGTGCGGAGGATCCCGTGCACGGTCGGCTTCGCGAGCCCGAGCGCGTTGCCCAGATCGGCGACCCCCAGCCCGTCAGGCGCGGCGGCGAGCAGTCGCAGCACCGCCGCGGCCCGCTCGATCGACTGTACGGTCCCCGGCACACCGGCAGGCTACCTGTGAATCACTGGTCTGGCTCCACCTCGAGCGTCACGCCACGTGTCATCCCGCGGTCATTCCGACGCGATGGCCCGCAGCACGTCGAGGCGCGCAGCACGGCGTGACGGCCAGACAGCGGCGAGTACGCCGAACACCATCGCGACCGCGGCCGCGAGCACGAGCTGCAGCACCGGGATGTCGCGGACGGCGAGCCCGTCGTCGACCATCGCCGCCTGCACCGAGGCCGCGAACGTCACGCCGATCGCCAGCCCGAGCAGCGCCCCGAACAGCGTGATCGCGATCGACTCGACCCGGAGCATCCGGCCGAGCTGCGGCCGGTCCATCCCGATCGCGCGCAGCAGCCCGATCTCCCGGGTCCGCTCGACGACGCCGAGCGCGAGCGTGTTCACGATGCCGAGCAGCGCGATCAGGATCGCCATCGCGAGCAGGAACCCGACCGCGGCCAGGACGCCGTTCACGGGCTCCCGTGCGACCGCGGCGTACGCCTGCTGGTCGCGGACCTGGAGCGCCGGGTAGTCCGTCCGCAGCTGGTCGAGGATCGCGGTCCGGACCTGCGCCACCTGGTTGCCGTCGGCAACCCCGACGTACAGCAGGTTGTCGCTCGGCGACCCGCCGAGCGTCTCGTACGTGGACAGTGACACGACGACCGCGTTCAGTTGCCGGTTCGGCGCCAGGATCCCGCCGACGGTCAGGGTGCGGGTGCCGCTCGTGGTCTTCAGGGCGAAGGTCTTGCCCACCGTGAGCTGGAGGGTCTTGGCGAGGTTGCGGGGGAGGAGCACCTGGCCGGCGTCGAGCGCCGCGGCCGAGCCGGCGTCGAAGTGCGTGGTGACGGGCCCGGCCAGCGTGCCGTCGCTGACCCCGCTGATCCGGACACTCGTCTTGCCGACCTCGCCCGTCTGCTGGCGGACCCGGTGTACGGAGCTGACTCCCGGGACCTTCGCGGCCCGGTCGCCGACCTCCGTGCTGAAGCTGGGCGCGCCGTCGTTGCTGATCAGGATGTCGGCGGTGCCGAGCGCCTCGACGATGCTCCGGTCGATCGAGGCCTTCACCGAGGCTCCGATCACCAGCAGGCCGGAGATCAGCGAGACCGAGATCATCAGCGCCGCCGCGGTCGCCGACGTACGGCGCGGGTTCCGCTCGGCATTGCGGCGCCCGAGCGTGATCGGCGCCTGACGGCCGAACGGGTACATCAGCGCGCGGACGACGTACCGGCTGACCAGCGGGCTGAGCATCACGATCGCGAGCACCGCGGTGCCGGTGCCGAGCGTGATCAGGACGGCGCCGGGGAGCCCGCCGGCGTTCACGCCGATGGCGTAGAACATGACGGCCATCAGGAGCATGAACGCGCCGATCAGGACCCGGACGAGCAGCGAGCGCTCCGGGATCCGGACGTCGTCGCGCATCGCCGCGACCGGAGGCAGCTTGCCCGCCCGGCGCGCGGCCGGAGCGGCGGCGGCCATCGTGACGCCGATGCCGATCACGTAACAGGCGATGATCGTGGTCGGGGTCACCTGCAGCGCCGCCGTCGGGATCCGCAGCTCGAGCCGCTCGTAGAAGAACCGGATCCCGACCGCCACGCCGATGCCGATCAGCAGTCCGAGCGTGGCGCCGACGAAGCCGATCACGGCGCTCTCGGCCAGGATCGTGCCGGTGATCTGGCCGCGGGACGCGCCGATCGCGCGCAGCATCGCGAGCTCCCGGGAGCGCTGCGCGACCACCATCGCGAACGTGTTGACGATCAGGAACGTGCCGACGAACAGCGCGAGGAACGCGAACAGCAGCAGCACCGTGCCGAACCCGCCGAAGGTGTTGTCGAGGTCGTGCTCGCCGTCGGCGGTGACCTGCTTCGCCGTCCGGACCTGCACCGAGTCGCCGACGGCCTTGGCGATCGCCTGGCTGACCGTGCCGGGGTCGGCCCCGGGCTGGACCGAGGCGGTGATCGACGTCCAGCCTGGTCTCCCGAGCAGCAAGAGCTGGGCCGTCGCGCCGTCGAAGCTGACCAGCGGAGCACCGGCCGCCGCGCCGGCCTGGGCGGGTGTGGTGGTCGCGGTGAGCGTCGCGGTGACGGCCCGGGTCGGCGTGACGATCCGGACCTGGTCGCCGAGTGAGTAGCCGGCGCGGTCCGCGGTGGACTCGTCGAGTGCGAGCTGGTCGCTGCCGGACGGCGGCACGCCGGTGAGCACCTTGAACGGCGCGTTCTGCGGGTCACGTGGCCAGTTCGCGCCGAAGGACGAGAGGCCGTAGTTCTGCAGCAGCTTGCCGTCCGGGCCGAGGATCTGGACGTTGCTGATCATCAACTGCGGGGCGGCGTCCCGGACCCCGGGAACGGCACGGACGCGATCGACGACGTCGGACTGGAAGATCGCCGGGCGGTCCGTGCCGGTCTCGATCGGCGACGCGGGCGTCACGGTGATGTCCGCCGTACTGACCTGGAAGTTCTTCTTCAGCGCGGTCGAGAGGGTGTCGGTGAACACCATCGCGCCACCCGCGAACGCGACGCCGAGCGTGACGGCGAGCGTGCACAGCACGAAGCGGACCCGGTGCGCGAGGACCGAGCGGATGCCGAGCTTGAACATCAGCCGGCCAGCTCGCCCGCGGCGCTGCCGGTCCTGTCGGTCGTGTCGCCGTGTTCCTGCTCGAGGTCGAGTTCCTTCATGGTGTCGAGCACCGACTCCGCGGTCGGGTCGACCAGCTCGGACCGCAACCGGCCGTCGGCCAGGAACAGCACGCGATCGGCGTACGACGCCGCGCTCGGGTCGTGGGTGACCATCACGACGGTCTGCTGGAAGTCCCGCACGGAGCGGTGCAGGAAACCGAGGACGTCACCGGACGCCCGCGAGTCGAGGTTGCCGGTCGGCTCGTCGGCGAACACGACGTCCGGCCGGGAGACGAGCGCGCGGGCGCAGGCGACCCGCTGCTGCTGACCCCCGGACAGCTCCGACGGCTTGTGCCGGAGGCGGTCCATCAGACCGACCGTGTCGACGACCGTGGTCAGCCAGTCCTGGTCGGGTTTGCGACCGGCGAGATCGAGGGGGAGCGTGATGTTCTCCAGCGCGGACAGCGTCGGGACCAGGTTGAACGCCTGGAACACGAACCCGATCCGGTCGCGGCGCAGATGGGTGAGCTGCTTGTCCGGCAGCGTGGTCAGGTCGACGTCACCGAGGAACACCTTCCCGTCGGTGGGCTTGTCGAGGCCGGCCAGACAGTGCAGCAGGGTCGACTTGCCGGAGCCGGACGGGCCCATGATCGCGGTGAACCGGCCCTTCCCGAAGTCCGCGCTCACACCGGCCAGTGCGTCCACCTGCGTCAGGCCACCGCCGTACCGCTTCCAGACGTCGGCCGCCCGCACCGCCACATCACCCACACTCATGCGACGAACCGTATCGACCCAGGGTTCCTCTGCCGGGGTGCAGGTGCTGCCTAGGCCCTGTCTGGTAATCCACCGCCTACTGCGGGGCACTCGGCACGGCACCTCGCCGCACTGGAGCAAAGACCACGATGGATCCGCATGGAGACCTTCGCTCCAGCACGCCGAGGCACCGCACCGAGCACCTCCTCGCGACGGCGCTGGATCACCAGACAGGACCTAGCCGTCGACTGTGATCAGGTCTATGCCTGCCGACTCGGCCGCGACCTCTTCGACGGAGCGGGTCGGCAGCGGCGGCGGTGTGCCGCCCCACGCCGGACACAGCGGCTTGTGGTCGCACCAGTCACACAGGGGGCCGGGGCTGGGTCGCCAGTCGCCGGAGTCGAGGGCGCGGGTGATGGCGACCCACAGCGCGGAGACCTTGCGCTCGCAGGCCCGCAGATCGGCCTCGTCCGGGACGTAGCGGACGATCTCGCCGTTGCCCAGGTAGACCAGCTGCAGCATCGCCGGCACCACACCGCGCAGCTTCCACAGCACCAGTGCGTAAAACTTCATCTGGAACAGCGCCTTCGCCTCGAAGAACTCCGACGGCGAGCGACCGGTCTTGTAGTCGACCACCCGGATCTCGCCGGTCGGAGCCACGTCGAGGCGGTCCACATACCCCCGCAGCACCAGCCCGGAGTCCAGCGCGGTCTCGACATACAGCTCGCGCTCGGCGGGCTCCAGCGCATTCGGATCCTCGAGCGTGAAGTACTTCCCGAGGAGCTCGTGCGCCTCGGCCAGCCACTTGGCCAGCTCCTCGCCGCCGGCATCCTCGGCGAACAGCTCCGCGACCTCCGGCTCGGCCTCCAGCAGGCGCTGCCACTGTGGCTCGAGCATCTGCGCCGCCTGCTCCAGCGTCCGCTCGCCGCGCGGCAGGTCGAACAGCCGCTCCAGCACCGCGTGCACGACCGTCCCGCGGACCGCGGCCGGCGACGGCTTCTCCGGCAGCCGGTCGACGACCCGGAACCGGTACTTCAGCGGGCAGCTCATGAAGTCCGCGGCTCGAGAGGGCGACAAGGCGCCCCGCGGGTGCTCATGCGGATCGACAGCAGCTGCAACGCTCATGACCCAAACCCTAGGCACAACCACGGACAGTTCGCCCGCACCCCACTCCGTGCCTGTGGAAAACCGCCTCCCAGCGAACTCCCAGCGAACTCACGGTCCGCCTGCGGCGGGCGTTGCCATGCTCGGAACATGACGCCACCGACGCAGCCTCCTCCGAACCACGACCGCGGTCTCGAGTACGACCTGGCGACCCTGCACCGCCGCCGTTTCCTCGGCCTGTTCACCGCGGCCGGCCTCGCCGCCGTCGCCGGCTGCTCGGCCGACCAGCCGACGGCCGGCACACAGAGCAGCACATCGACCAGCACATCGGCCAGCACCTCCCCGTCCGCCACGTCCGGTTCGACGACGAGCGCCGCCACGGACGTCGACGAGATCCCGCAGGAGACCGGCGGACCGTACCCGGGCGACGGCTCCAACGGCCCGAACGTCCTCACCCAGTCCGGCATCGTACGCAGCGACATCACCAAGTCCTTCGGCTCCGCGTCCGGCGTGGCCACCGGCGTACCGCTGTCCGTCGAACTCACCGTCGTCGATGCCGACCAGGACAAGGCCCTCGAAGGTGCGGCCGTCTACCTGTGGCACTGCGACGCCCAGGGGCGGTACTCGCTCTACTCCGACGGCGTGACCGAGGAGAACTACCTCCGCGGCGTCCAGTCGGCCGACGCATCAGGCAAGGTCACCTTCACCACGATCTTCCCGGCCGCGTACACGGGCCGCTGGCCACACATCCACTTCGAGGTCTACGCGAGCGCCGACGAGGCGACCAAGGCCGGCCAGATCACCCGCACCTCACAGCTCGCACTCCCGAAGGACGTCTGCAGCACGGTCTACGCCACCGACGGGTACGACGGGAGCGCGCAGAACCTCGGCCGGACCTCGCTGGACAACGACAACGTGTTCGGCGACGACGACGGCGTACATCAGCTCGCGACGGTCACCGGAGACGTCTCCAGCGGGTATGCCGCCGCGCTGACGGTGGGTGTGTAGCGCAGCGTTGACACCGGCCAAGTAGCGTTGGGGTGATGCCAGACTCGCGCGAATCCCAGAACCCCGCCCAGCCGGCCGGTCCGCCACCGCCCGGAACGTGGGTACTGGGTCGCGTCCGCGGCATCCGGCTGACCATGCGCTTCACCTGGCTGCCGGTGGCGATGCTGC
This sequence comes from Kribbella sp. NPDC003505, assembly GCF_040610875.1. Lineage (NCBI taxonomy): Bacteria > Bacillati > Actinomycetota > Actinomycetes > Propionibacteriales > Kribbellaceae > Kribbella > Kribbella sp. NPDC003505. The sequence continues at coordinate 707,560 of NZ_JBEXNA010000003.1, forward strand.
TCGCGATCGGCTTCGCCGCGATCATCGGCCAGCAGTTCCCGGAGCTCGGCGGCTGGCGGTACGTGGCCGCGTTCGCGTTCGTCGTCGCGTTCACGGTCTCGATCCTGGTCCACGAGCTGGCGCACGCGCTGATGGCGATGAAGTTCGGCATCCCGGTGTCCGAGATCAACCTCGGCTTTTTCGCGGCCGGCACGCACATCGAGGGCGAGCGGAAGTCGCCGCTGGAGGAGTTCGCCGTCTCGGTCGTCGGGCCGATCGCGTCGCTGATCGTCGGCGGGCTGGCCTACCTCGGCTCCCGCGCCGTCGACGAGGGCGTCGGGTACGTCGCGCTGTGGGAGCTCGGCATCGCGAACCTGATCGTCGGCGTCACGAACCTGCTCCCCGGCCTGCCGCTGGACGGCGGCTGGGTGCTGCGGGCGATCGTCTGGAAGCTCACCGGCAACATGCACACCGGCACCATCGCGGCCGCCTGGGCGGGCCGGCTGCTCGCGATGGGCGTGCTCGTGCTCCCGGTCCTGCTGGAGGAGATCTGGGACCGGCAACCGTCGATGATCGACTTCGTCATCGCGCTGCTCGTCGGGTTCTTCCTCTGGTCCGGATCGACCGCCTCCCTGATGCAGGCCCGGCTGCGGCGCAAACTGCCCGCGCTCCAGGTCCGTACGATGGCCCGGCGCGCGATCGCCGTCCACTCCGGCACGCCGGTGTCCGAGGCCGTCCGGCTGGCGTCCGAGGCGCACGCCGGAGCGGTCGTGGTGATCGACGGCGACGGCAAGCCGCACGCGCTGGTGTCGGAGACCGCGGTTGCCGCGGTGGCCCCGAACCAGCGTCCGTGGACCACGGTCAGCGAGGTCTCCAGCCGGATCGCCGCGGGCCACATCATCGGCGTCAACGACACCGGCGAGGAGATCCTCGCCACACTGCGTGAGCACCCCGCGTCGGAGTACCTGGTGCTCGACGCCGACGGCGGCGTGTACGGCGTCCTCGCGACCTCGGACGTGGAACGCGCCTTCCGCGGCCGCTGATCACACGCTGATTACGCTGATTACTCGGTCGGGGTGACCGAAAGTTAAGGTGAGCGCCTTATGGCTGACTTGCGTGACTTTCCCGACCAGGCGTTCTCCGGCGTCCACCACGGACCGCTGCAGGAGGGCGAGTGGATCACCCTGCAGGACTCCAAGGGCCGCCGGCACTCGGTCAAGCTGGAGCGCGGGAAGATCTTCCACACCACCAAGGGCGGGATCGCGCACGACGACCTGATCGACGGTCCGGACGCGGTCACGATCCGCTCCAAGGGCAACGTCGAGTACCTGGCGCTGCGACCGCTGATGGCCGACTACTCGGTCTCGATGCCGCGCGGCGCCGCGGTGATCTACCCGAAGGACACCGCGCAGATCGTCACGATGGCCGACATCTTCCCGGGCGCGAAGGTGGTCGAGGCGGGCGCCGGTTCCGGCGCGCTCACCACCGCGCTGCTGCGCGCGGTCGGGATCCACGGCCAGGTGATCTCGTTCGAGCGCCGCGAGGACTTCGCCGAGGTCGCGCGGAAGAACGTGACCGGTTTCTTCGGCGGCGAGCACCCGGCCTGGCGGCTGGAGGTGGGCGACCTGGTCGAGAAGCTGAACGAGACCGACGTCGACCGCGTCGTCCTCGACATGCTCGCGCCCTGGGAGTGCGTGGACGCGGTCGCTGAGGCCCTTTCGCCCGGCGGGGTGTTCTGTGCCTACGTGGCCACCACGACGCAGCTGAGCCGCGTTGTGGAGACGCTGAGGGCACACGGGGAGTTCACCGAGCCGCGCGCATGGGAGTCGCTCGTGCGAGACTGGCATGTAGAGGGTCTCGCCGTCCGTCCGGGCCACCGGATGCAAGGACACACGGCCTTCCTGGTCACCGCCCGGAGGATGGCGCACGGGGTGCAGGCACCCCGCAAGAAGCGCCGTCCGGCACCGGGCGCGTACGGCGACGACTACGCCGGCCCGCGCCGCCCCGAGCCGTCGTCCGAAACTTCTGACGACATGCCGTAGGCAACCGACTCATCCGCAACCGACACGTGATGGGATTCAGCTTGCCCGGCGAGGTTTTCTGGGTAAGGTCCATAGGGTCGAGCCCCACATGGTGAGGTGATGATCGTGGCTGGAGACGAGAGTCCTACCGCGGCAGAACTGCGTAACCAGGTCCGGTACCTGGAAGCCGAGGTCGCGGCGTTGCGACGTCGGCTGCTCGAGCACCCGGCTGACAGCCGGTCGCTCGAGAGCAGGCTGTCCGAAACCCAGGCCTCCTTGGCGAGTGTCACCGCTCAGAACGAGCGGCTGGCGGACACGCTGCGGGAGGCGCGAGAGAAGATCATCGCCCTGAAGGAGGAGGTCGACCGGCTGGCGCAACCGCCGTCCGGATTCGGCACCTTCCTCGGACGGAACGAAGACGACACGCTCGACGTGTTCACCGGCGGCCGGAAACTCCGGGTCGCGGCGAGCCCGTCGGTGGACCTGGACGGGCTCAAGCTCGGCCAGGAACTGATGCTGAACGAGGCACTCAACGTCGTCGAGGCCTGCGACTTCGAGGTCGTCGGCGACGTGGTGATGCTGAAGGAGCTGCTCGCCGACGGCGAGCGGGCGCTGGTGATCGCGCAGGCCGACGAGGAGCGCGTGGTGCGGCTCGCGTCGCCGCTGCTCGACACTGCGTTGCGGTCGGGCGACTCGCTGCTGCTGGAGCCCCGCTCCGGCTACGTCTACGAGAAGATCCCGAAGTCCGAGGTCGAGGAGCTGGTGCTCGAAGAGGTCCCGGACATCGACTACACCCAGATCGGTGGCCTGTCCGGCCAGATCGAGCAGATCCGGGACGCCGTCGAGCTGCCGTACCTGCACAAGGACCTGTTCCTGGAGCACGAGCTCAAGCCGCCGAAGGGCGTGCTGCTCTACGGCCCGCCGGGCTGCGGCAAGACGCTGATCGCGAAGGCGGTCGCGAACTCGCTGGCCAAGAAGGTCGCCGAGCGCACCGGGATCGCCGAGCAGAAGTCGTTCTTCCTGAACATCAAGGGTCCGGAGCTGCTGAACAAGTACGTCGGCGAGACCGAGCGGCACATCCGCCTGGTCTTCCAGCGGGCCCGGGAGAAGGCGTCCGAGGGGATGCCGGTGATCGTGTTCTTCGACGAGATGGACTCGCTGTTCCGCACCCGCGGCTCCGGTGTCTCCTCCGACGTCGAGAACACCATCGTCCCGCAGTTGCTGAGCGAGATCGACGGTGTCGAGGGCCTCGAGAACGTCCTCGTGATCGGTGCCTCGAACCGTGAGGACATGATCGACCCGGCGATCCTGCGGCCCGGCCGGCTGGACGTGAAGATCAAGATCGAGCGCCCGGACGCGGAAGCTGCCCGGGACATCTTCTCGAAGTACCTGACCGCCGGGCTCCCGCTGCACGCCGACGACCTGAACGAGTTCGGCGGCGACCGGCAGGGCTGCGTGGACGGGATGATCCAGCGCACCGTCGAGCGGATGTACACCGAGGCCGAGGAGAACCGGTTCCTCGAGGTCACCTACGCGAACGGCGACAAGGAGGTCCTGTACTTCAAGGACTTCAACTCGGGCGCGATGATCCAGAACATCGTCGACCGGGCGAAGAAAATGGCGATCAAGGCCTTCCTCGACGAGAACCAGAAGGGTCTGCGGGTGCAGCACCTGCTGCAGGCGTGCGTGGACGAGTTCAAGGAGAACGAGGACCTCCCGAACACCACGAACCCGGACGACTGGGCCCGGATCTCCGGAAAGAAGGGCGAGCGGATCGTCTACATCCGTACCCTCATCTCCGGCAAGCAGGGCACCGAGCCGGGTCGCTCGATCGACACCGCGACCAACACGGGTCAGTACCTGTAGGACCACACCCGAAACGCCCGGCCGCCTCCGGCAGCCGGGCGTTTCGGCGTCCCGGCCGGTCCCGCGGCATCCTGCGGCGCCGGGTTGCCGTCGAGTCGTGGCGATTGGTTCGCGTCGGGTTCGGCGAGTCGTGGATCGTGGTCGTTCGGCCGAGCCAAATGCCACGACTCGGCGAACGGCCGGCGGAGCTGTGTCGGGAGCGGGGTAGGTCTAACACCCGGTGGGATCGGGGGGTTTCCCTGATTGGTGGGGGTGGTGGGCGGAGCTAATTTGCTCGTATGGCGACGGATGAGGTGCGGAAGGATCTGCGGGCCGCGGTCGCGGCGCGGCAGGAGCTGGGGCCGGAGTACGAGGCCGAGATCATCGACAGCTTCCTCGAGAAGCTCGACCGGCGCGACGTCCAGCGCCGCGCCGGGTCGTACGGGTCCTATGACCAGCCCGGGCTGCCGGAGCCGGCGCGACCCGGCCGGCCGAGCCGCGAGCCGGATCCGGGCGGTCTGGCGCTTGCGATCGTGTCGGTGGTGGCCGCGATCCCGATCACCGCGATCATGGCCGGCATGATCGGCCCGTTCGGGGTGGTGATCGGCTGGCTGGGCCTGCTCGGTATCAACTTCGCCCGGACGATGGCGCGCCGCCGCTAGCCGACCGGGATCTGCTTGCCCTGGGCGTCGAAGGCGCGGACCTCGGTCTTGAGACGCTGGCCGACCGTGAACTTCCCGTTGGCTTGGACCTCCGTGTAGGCGAAGCCGCCTTCGACGACGCCCTTGGTCCACGGGCCGCGCCGTCCGTCCAGCACGTAGCGGACTTCGACCGTGGCGACGCTCGGCAGCGCCCGGTAGACGGCCCACGCCTGCAAGGTCGTGCGTGCGTACGTCAAGTTGGCGTCCTCACTGCCGAGGGTCACCAGAGCGCGCTGGTCCGTTGGCTGAGTCTGCCAGTTCTTGTCGGGGACCCGTCCGACCGATGCGACCGATCCGAGCTTCGCGCTCGCCGGTGTGCGTGTCAGGCAGTACCGGTACCCGAGTTTGGCGTCGGAGGGCGCGCCTCCCGTTCCCGGCTTGCGACCGCCGCGGGTCACAGTGGTCTTCGGGGTCGGAGCATTCTTCGTGTTCAGCGCCACTGCCACCAGCGAGGTGCTGTCCCTGGTGATGCCGCGGACGTGGCGGCTCCAGATGATCTGGGCGGGACCGCCCTCTCCCGGGAACTGGCATTCGGTGACGACCTTGGCCAGGTCGCGCTGCGGCACCGCGCCGAGATCGACTCGGACCTTCGCCCCGGCTGAGGCCTGCGGAGTCGACGTGCCGGCCACGCCGGCGTCGTCGGGTGAACCGTTGGTGACGACCAGCGTGCCGGCGACGACGGCCGCGACCGCTCCGACGCCGACCATGGGGGCGGCCCAAGGCCGGGCCGAGCGACGCATGGCGGGCTGCGTCTTGTCCATCAACTGGTTGCGCAGGCGGGCGTGCTCGGCGGCGGTCAGCGGCGGAACGCGCGGCGGTTCGAGATCGGTGTTCATGACAGCTCCTCGGTGAGGTCGACCCGGGTCAGCAGGTCGGGGAAGCGACGACGGGTGCGGTGCAGCCGGGCCTTGACGGTTCCGACCGGTACGCCGAGCGCGTCCGCGGCTTCGGCGGTGGTGAGTCCGGACCAGACGACGAGCTCGAGGGTCTCGCGTTCGTGCCGGGGGAGTTTGGCCACGGCGCGACGGATCACGGACATCCGGCGCTCGTCGTCGAGGCGGCGCGCGACGTCGGCAGCGTGGTCGTCGTCAGGGGGCGGCTCGGGCAGGCGATCGACGAGCTTGCGCAGCCGGTTCGCCGTACGGAACAGGGAGTTGCACTCGTGCCCGGCCACTCGCAGCAGCCAGCCGCGGGCGCTCGGCGCGGTGAGCGGTCCCGGGGGGTTGCGCTGGAAGCGTCGCCAGGTGTTCAGGAACGTCGCCTGGACCACGTCGTCGGCGGCACTCCAGGAGGCGGTCCGCCGGAAGGCGAAGGCACGGACGTCGTCGGCGTACCGGTCGAACAGCTCGCCGAGCGCGAAGTGGTCGCCGACGCGCAGCCGCTGCCACAGCTCCTCGTCCGGTCCTGGATCGAGGCCTCCGGGGCCGGTGGCCATGGACGGCTCCGTATCGTCAGTCAGGGTGATCTTCACACCGGCTAATGACCGGTCGCCGTCCAAATGGTTGCATCACAGCAGCGAGACGATGCCGCGCAGGCCGTTCACCACGTCGTCGGGCAGGTTCAGGCGCAGGCCGCGGTGGACGCCGTACCAGGGCGACAGCCGGGCCCAGTCCTTGGCGCGTTCGACCAGCTCAGGGCCTGGTTGGTAGACCTCGGCCGCGCCGGCGGCGACAGCCTTCGGGGCGCCGTTGAGGACCCAGCACAGGTCCAGCGCAGGGTCGCCGATGACTGCGTCCGTCCAGTCGATGATCCCGGTGACCCTGCCGTCGGTGATCAGGATGTGGTCCGGCCCGAAGTCGGAGTGGATCAAGCAGTTGCGGACGGCGGCGACGCGATCGAGCAGCTCGTGGGCGGCGGCCCGGGCTTCCGTGGGCAGCAACGGCACGATCTGTGTCCGGAACTCGTGCAGCTCGACAGCCTTCGTCGCCGACGCGGTCTCGGCGTCCAGAGCGCCGTACGCGACGGCTTCTGCCGGGTCAACAGCGTGCAACGCCTTCAGGAAGGACCCCAGCTCGCGCCCGAGGGCCTCGTCGCCGCCTGTGAGCGGTGAGCCGGGGAGCAGCAGGTGACGTACGCCGTCCGCGGTCCGCTCGGGGACAGGCACCGGCAGCGGCAGCTGAGGGGCGAGCCAGGGGAGGAGCGTGACCTCGGCGAGCAACCGGGGCCGGACCTCCGGGCGGCGCGGGGATCGATGGATCCACGGGCCGTCGATCCAGGCGTGGCTGTCCCAGCCCTCGAGGATCGTCACACCAGGTCCCGGACGTAGGAACCGAGCAGCCCGACGGTGTCCGGCATGAACGGCCACTCGTCGAACTTCGCGACCAGCTCCGCGGGGGACATCCAGTCGCCCCACTCGACCTCTTCCGGCTGGTGCCGCACCGGGCCGTCCCAGACACACGTGTACAGGTACGCGTGGTACCGCGTGTTCTCGTCGGCGTAGTCGCCCTCCGGCAGCCGCGTCAGCTCCACGCCGGAGATCCCGAGCTCCTCCTCCAGCTCCCGGACGACGGCGTGGAACGGGTCCTCACCCGCCGCGACGACACCACCCGCGGCGAAGTCGTACCGGCCCGGGTAGACGTCCTTCGTGGTGGTCCGCCGGTGCACGTAGATGTCGCCGGCCGGATTCCGGACGACCACGCCGGTCGCGGAGTGTCGCAGGTTGTCGCGGCGCATCACCGATCGTGGCGCCGATCCGGTGACTTGGTTGTCGTCGTCAAGAATCGCCACCAATTCGTCCATGGGCGCAGTCTCACAGGTTATCCCTGTGGACACGGCAACCCATTTCGTCGCCGGTACCGCGTAGGCTCGACTCCATGAGTGTTCGGCGGATCATGGGAACCGAGACCGAGTTCGGGATCTCGGTTCCGGGTCAGCCCGGGGCCAACCCGATGCTGACCTCGAGCCAGGTGGTGAACGGCTACGCCCAGACGCAGCCGCTCGCGCGCAAGACCCGGTGGGACTTCGACGAGGAGCACCCGCTGCGGGACGCGCGCGGCTTCGACCTGAGCCGGGAGGTGGCCGACTCCAGCCAGCTCACCGACGAAGAGACCGGCCTGGCGAACGTGATCCTCACCAACGGCGCCCGGTTGTACGTCGACCACGCCCACCCGGAGTACTCCGCGCCCGAGACCACGAACCCGCGCGACGCGGTGGTGTGGGACAAGGCCGGGGAGCTGGTGATCATGGAGGGCGCGCGGCAGGCCCGCCTGATCCCCGGAGCGCCGCAGCTGAACCTCTACAAGAACAACACCGACAACAAGGGCGCGTCGTACGGCTCGCACGAGAACTACCTGATGCGCCGCTCGACGCCGTTCGCGTCGATCGTGCGGCACCTGACGCCGTTCTTCGTGAGCCGTCAGGTGGTCACCGGCGCCGGGCGGGTCGGGATCGGCCAGGACGGCGCCGCGCACGGGTTTCAGATCAGCCAGCGGGCGGACTACTTCGAGGTCGAGGTCGGCCTGGAGACGACGCTGAAACGGCCGATCATCAACACCCGCGACGAGCCGCACGCGAATCCGGACCGTTACCGCCGCCTGCATGTCATCATCGGCGACGCGAACCTGTCCGAGATCTCGACGTACCTGAAGGTCGGCACGACGTCGCTGGTGCTGGCGATGATCGAGGACGGCTGGCTGACCGACGACCTGGGCGTCGACCGCCCGGTGACCGCGCTGCACGAGGTCAGCCACGACCCGACCTGCACACATCTGCTGACGATGAAGGACGGCCGCAAGCTCACCGCCGTGCAGCTCCAGACGGAATACCTGGAGCAGGCCCGCAAGTACGTCGAGGACAAGTACGGCGACGACGCGGACCGGCAGACCAAGGACGTGCTGCACCGCTGGGAGCAAGTGCTCGACCAGCTCGCGACCGACCCGATGAAGCTGTCCGACCAGCTCGACTGGGTCGCGAAGTACAAACTGCTCCAGTCCTATAGGGACCGCGACGGCCTGGAGTGGGACGACCCGAAGCTGCACCTGGTCGACCTGCAGTACGCCGACCTCCGCCCGGACAAGGGCCTGTATTACAAGTTGGTGAAGTCCGGGCGGATGCAGCGCCTCGTCACCGACGAGGAGATCCGGATGGCCGTCGCGCACCCGCCGACCGACACCCGGGCGTATTTCCGCGGCCGCTGCATGCAGCAGTACGCGCCGCAGGTCGCGGCCGCCTCCTGGGACTCGGTGATCTTCGACCTGCCGGGCAAGGAGTCGCTGCAGCGGATCCCGACGCTGGACCCGCTGCGGGGCACGAAAGCGCATGTCGGGGCACTTCTTGACCAATGCGACACCGCAAGTGACCTGGTTCGCACCATTACTGGGGGTGCCGCCGGGTAGGGTCGCTCTTGAGGGTCGGTTGGGCGGCCCTCCCAGCGGTTCTAGGAGGTGTGCCATGGCGAAGGACGGCGGTCAGCAGCACAAGCAGCCGAAGCGTTCGTCGACCGAGGAAGAGGTCGAGCAGGTCGAGGCGTCGGAGGACGTCCAGGAGCGCAAAGAGCGACTCGACGAGGACGTCGACTCGATCCTGGACGAGATCGACGAGGTGCTCGAGGAGAACGCCGAGGAGTTCGTCCGCGGTTTCGTGCAAAAGGGTGGGGAGTGAACCGCTCGATGACATCTGATGCCTCCGGCCGGCTGCCGGAAGCCTTCCTGACCCCAGGCGGCTCGTCGTTCATGGACTTCCTGGCCGGGCACGCGCCCGACCTGTTGCCCGGACGACGGTCCCTGGGCCAGGGTGACCTGTCCAGCGAAGTCCCGCACGGCACGACGATCGTGGCGGCCACCTTCCCCGGTGGCGTGATCATGGCCGGCGACCGGCGGGCCACGATGGGCAACATCATCGCCCAGCGTGACATCGAGAAGGTCTTCCCCGCCGACGAGTACTCGGCGGTCGCGTTCGCCGGCTCGGCCGGCTTCGGGATCGAGATGGTCCGGTTGTTCCAGGTCGAGCTGGAGCACTACGAGAAGCTCGAGGGCGCCACCCTCAGCCTCGACGGCAAGGCCAACCGGCTGAGCGCGCTGATCCGCGGCAATCTGCCGATGGCCATGCAGGGCCTCACCGTGGTGCCGCTGTTCGCGGGCTACGACGAGGACATCAAGGGCGGCCGGATCTTCTCCTACGACCCGACCGGCGGCCGGTACGAGGAGACCCACTTCTACAGCGTCGGCTCGGGCTCGCTGTTCGCCCGCGGCGCGCTGAAGAAGCTGTACCGCGAGGACCTGTCCGAGACGGACTGTGCGACGGTGGCGATCCAGTCGCTGATCGACGCGGCCGACGACGACTCCGCGACCGGCGGCCCGGACATGCTCCGGCGGATCTTCCCGGTGGTCGGCGTGGTCACCGCGGACGGGTACCGGCGGCTGCCGGAGGACGAGGTCGCGACGCTCGTCGACGCGGCCTGGGGCCAGCGGCACCAGCGTCCCGACGGCCCGGCCTCGGCGTCCCTGACCTGACCAAGATCTCGATCGACTGACGAGGACGACACCTTCGATGAGCGTTCCCTTCTACGTCTCGCCCGAGCAGCTGATGCGGGACCGGGCGGACTTCGCCCGCAAAGGCATCGCCAAGGGCCGCAGCGCGATCGCGCTGCAATATGCCGACGGCATCCTGTTCGTCGCGGAGAACCGCTCGCCCGCACTGCACAAGGTCGCGGAGATCTACGACCGGATGGCGTTCGCCGCCGTCGGGCGGTACAACGAGTTCGAGAACCTGCGGATCGCCGGCGTCCGGCTCGCCGACATGCGCGGGTACTCCTACGACCGCCGCGACGTCACCGGCCGGGCGCTGGCCAACGCCTACGCGCAGACCCTCGGCGCGATCTTCTCCTCCGGCGGCGAGAAGCCGCTCGAGGTCGAGATCCTGGTCGCCGAGATCGGCGCGAGCCCGGCCGAGGACCAGATCTACCGGCTGACCTACGACGGCTCGATCGCCGACGTCCGGGGGTATGCCGTGATGGGCGGCCCGGCCGAGCAGGTCGCGGACTACGTCGGCGAGCACTACAGCGAGGGCATCTCGCTGGCCGGCGCGCTCCGGCTCGCCGTGGACGCGCTCGGCCACGACGGCACCGAGGTCCGGGAGCTGACGCCGGACCAGCTCGAGGTCGCGGTCCTGGACCGCACCCGGTCGCAGGTGCGCAAGTTCAAGCGGATGTCCGAGGAGACGCTCGCCGGCATCCTGAGCGAGTCCCGCCCGGCCGAGGCCCCCACGGAGCCGGCCGAGGGGGAGTCCGAGGCGTCGGGCGAGTCGTCAGGCGGGTCGCCGGCCGACGAGGCCGAGGTGGCCCCGCCGGAGGACGACGCGCCGGTCGCGCCGCCGGAGGACCCCGACACCGACCGTCCGCTGTGACGGACCAGCACGAGAGCTCAGCCGCTACCGACGAGGTGGCGGCTGAGCAGTTCCCGGGCCAGTTGGATGTCGCTCGGGTCGGGGATCCGGAGCCGTGGGAGCTGCTGGGGGAGGAGCCCGGCTTCCACCGGTTCCTGACGGTGAACCTGCGCCGCTACCGGATGCCGGACGGCCGCGAGGTCGACTGGGACGTGTTCGGCCCGAAGTCCGCGGCCGGGATCACGTCCGGCGTGACGGTGCTGCCGTTGACCCCCGAGGGCCGGATCGTGACGGTGCGGATGTTCCGGGCCGGTCCGGACCGGGTCGTCACCAACCTGCCGGGCGGCTACGTCGAGCCGGGCGAGGACCCCGCGCTCGCCGGCGCCCGGGAGCTCGAGGAGGAGACCGGCTACGTCTGCGAGTCCCTCGACATCGTCGGCTGGCAGTGGTCGTCGGCGTCCTCGACGTACCGCAAGTACGTCGGGATCGCGCGCGGCTGCCGCCCGGACGGGAAGCAGCAGCTGGACGAGACCGAAGACTGTGTCCCGGTCGAGCTGACCGTGGATGCGTTCCGCGCCGAGCTGCGCACTCCCGGTGCGATGACCGGAATCGACGCGGCCTATCTGGCGTTGGACCACGCAGGATTGCTTTAGCACACTGCGGAGGACCGATATGAGCGACTGGAACGCGAACATCATCGAGGAGTTCCGGGCGAACGAAGGCAAGGTCGGAGGCCAGTTCGAGGGTGCACCGATGGTGTTGCTGCATCACTACGGCCGCAAGAGCGGGCAGGAGTACGTCGCTCCGACGATGTACCTCGCCGACGAGACCGACCCGGACGTGATCTACGTCTTCGCCAGCAAGGGCGGCGCGCCCACCAACCCGGAGTGGTACCGCAACCTCGTCGCCGCCGGTAAGGGCACCGTCGAGATCGGCACCGAGGAGTACCAGGTCACCGTCACCGACGTGACCGGCGCCGACCGCGACCGCATCTACGCCGAGCAGGCGCGCCGCTACCCGGGCTTCGCCGACTACGAACGCCGGACGGCCGGTGTCCGGACCATCCCCGTCCTCGCGCTGAAGCGCGCGTAACGGGCCGGTATCCTGGCGGCGGACCGCGACTGGCGCTGAGGTGGACGACCACCGGGGAACGGTCTGCCACCCGGCTTCGCCGCGCGCCTGGGCACCCTCTGCGACACAGGAGTGCTCCAGATGACCGCTGATCTGATGATCGGGACCGATCTCGCCGCCGCGATGGTCGCCAAGGCTGCCGATCGCGCCCGCGCCCTGCAGGAGCAGTACGGCGTGCAGCCGTGCCTGGCGACCGTTCTGGTCGGTGACGACCCGGCGTCGGCGACGTACGTGCGGATGAAGCAGAACCGGTCGAAGAAGGCCGGGATCGCGTCGCGCAGCGTCGTACTGCCGGCGACGACGACCACCGCCGAGCTCGTCGCGGAGATCACGAAGCTGTCCGGCGACCCGGCGGTGCACGGGATCCTGCTGCAGCACCCGGTGCCGGCGCAGATCGACGAGCGGGCCGCGTTCGAGGCGATCGACCCGGCGAAGGACGTCGACGGCGTGACCATGCGCTCGTTCGCGGCGATGGCCTTCAACGACACCAAGGACCCGGGATTCCGATCCGCGACGCCGGGCGGGATCATGCGACTGCTCGCGGCGTACGACGTACCGCTCGAAGGGGCGCACGCGGTGGTGATCGGCCGCAGCCCGATCCTCGGCAAGCCGGCCGGCATGTTGCTGCTGGCATCGAATGCGACCGTCACGTACGCGCACTCCCGGACGCGCGAGCTGCCGGAGCTGGTCCGGACCGCGGACGTCGTGATCGCCGCCGTCGGCAAGGCGAACTTCGTCCGCGGCGACTGGCTGAAGCCCGGCGCCGTGGTGGTCGACGCCGGATACAACGAGGGCAACGTCGGTGACGTGCACTTCGCCGAAGCGGCCGAGGTCGCCCGGCTGATCACGCCGGTCCCGGGCGGCGTCGGGCCGATGACGATCGCCCTCCTCCTGGAGCAAACCGTCGACGCCGCCGAGGCCCAGTTGAGCTAGCGGTCGCAGCCGCCGTCCTTGTCCGGGCGGGAGTGCGGCCGGGCGATGTCGTCGAGGCCTTTGTAGGCGTACGGGTCGGTGCCCGCGACCATGACGATGTCGCGGTAGTCGTGCTTGGCGACGTGAACGCCGTCCGGCACGGAGTGCCAGGGGAGCAGCGACTCGGCACTCATGTAGTGGTTGGCGAGCGCGCGGCGCAGTCCTCGCCGGCCGGTGTTCGGCAGTGATCGGTGCAAGAGGTATCCGTTGAAGATCACCGCCGAGCCGGCCGGCACCTCGACCGGTACGGCGTCGTCGTCGGAGTACGGGAAGTCGAACGCCTCCACCGTGCAGTCGAACCGCAGATCGTCCTGCTCCCGATCGGGATAGATGACCCCACGGCGATGCGAGCCCGGCAGGACCCACAGGCAGCCGTTCTCCACGGTGGCGTCGTCGAGCGCGATCCAGGCCGCGGTCAGCGAGCGGTCCCTGGTCGGGATGAAGAACTCGTCCTGGTGCCACGCCTGTCCCGGCCTGCCCTCAGCCTTGATGAACAGCATGGACTGCATCGCCTTGACGTTGGGCCCGATCACCGCGGTCAACGTCTCGACCACGCGCGGCGCGTGGAGGGCAGCGAGCGCGACGTCGGACGCCTTGTGCGGGTGGTGGATGCAGAGGAACTGCCGGAGGACGTCGTCGGTGGATTCGTTGTCCGGAGCGCCCTCGACGGTCCCGAGGTCGCCGCGGCACAGCTGCTCGGCCGCGGTGTGCAGCGCGGTGACCTGCTCGGGTGGGAGGGCCTGATCGAGGACGACGAAGCCGTCCCGCCGGTAGGACCCGACCAGCTCGTCGGTGATCTCGGTGAAGTGCATTCAGCCACTGTCGCGGAGCACGCGGAGCCGGCCAATGTCGCAGACGAGCGCTCTACTATCTGTTCATGATCTTGCGGTCGCCGGTGATCAGCGTGAACTCGCCGATCCAGATCGCGGACTACGCGCCCGGAGCGACGTACGGGCCGCGCCGCCTGCCGAACTTCGAACTGCTCTGGATCCTGCACGGTTCCGCACTCTGGCGGACCGAGGTGTACGACGACGCGGGACTCCGGCAGGCGACGGTCGAGCGCGAGCTCCGGCCGGGATCGCTCGCGCTCGCGAAGCGCGGGAACCGGGACGCCTATCTCTGGGACTGTGATCGCGGATCGCGGCACGCCTACGTGCATTTCCAGATCGAGGACTTCGGCGATCTCGGCGATCCGGCTGATTGGCCCTGGGTGCGGTCGATGTCCGATCCGGGTCTGCTCGAGGAGCTGTGCAGCTACTTGCTCGATGTTCCGACGCCGGCCCGGGGGCACAGCGATCGGCTGGTCGCGACGATGCTCGAGGTCTTCGTCAGCGCTCCGGCCGGCCCGCCACCTGTCGACCTCCCAGCCGCCGTCCAGCGCCTGGTCGATCACGTGGCAACCGTGTGGGCCACGGGTGGTCCCCGGATCGTCAGCGTCGCGGAGTTGGCGGGCGCGGCGAACCCGTCCGCGGGGCATCTGCACCGGGTGTTCCGGCAGGAGTACGGGTGCGGACCGGCGTACGCGCTGGATCTGATCCGGCTGGCCCGGGCGGCGACCGCGCTCCTGCGCACCAATGCCACGATCGCGGAGATCGCGGCCGACTGCGGCTACAGCAATCCGTACCACTTCTCGCGCCGGTTCTCGCTGGCGTACGGCGACCCGCCGGGAACGTTCCGTCGCCGCCGGCAGCTGTCCGATCCACTCGCTCCGGTGCGCGAGGCCGGACTGCTGCCGATGGCCCGCCGGCTCCTCGACGCCGCCCGGAACGGCTGACCCGCGTGCACGATCCGAGACGGCTGTCCAGTCCTTGGCTACCGTGGCCTAGGGTTGGGTGAGACGAAAAGAAGGAGGCGGCACGTGGCGGTACGGGCGATCCGGGGTGCCACCCAGCTGGACGTGGACGAGCGCGAGCACCTGCTCGAGCGGTCCGCGGAGCTGGTGAAGGCGGTCCTGGAGGCGAACGATCTGGAGAACGAGGATCTGATCAGCATCCTGTTCACCGTCACGTCGGACCTGCGCTCGGAATTCCCCGCCGTCGCGGGGCGGCAGATCGGGCTCACCGACGTACCGCTGATGTGCATGCAGGAGGTCCCGGTGCCGCACGCGCTGCCGCGGGTCGTCCGGCTGATGGTGCACACCGAGACGCCCCGGTCCCGGGACAAGATCCAGCACGTCTACCTGCACGGCGCGGTCGCGCTCCGTCCGGACCTGACCGGCGCCCAATGACCGAGCTCCGCGGCCCGGTCCGCATCGTCGGCACCGGGCTGATCGGCACGTCGATCGGCCTCGCCCTGGCGCGGCTGGGCGTGGTCGTCGAGCTCGTCGACGGGAACCCGGACAACGCGCTGATGGCCGAGCGGATCGGCGCCGGCGCGCGGACGGTCGACATCGAGCCGCAGCTGGTCGTGGTCGCCGTACCGCCGGATCATGTCGGCGCCGTCGTCGCCGAGCAGCTGCAGCAGACCCGGGCGATCGTCACGGACGCGGCCAGTGTGAAGTCGAAGCCGCTGACCGACGCGCGCGGCCTGACCGACGACGTCAGCCGGTACGTCGGCAGCCACCCGATGGCGGGCTCCGAGCGCAACGGCCCACTCGCGGCCCGCGCGGACCTGTTCGACGGCGCCACCTGGGCGATCACCCCGCACGCGACGAGCGCCCCGGAGGCGGTCGATCTGGTCCGGCGGCTCGCCGAGGCCTGCGGCGCGCGAACGGTCGAGCTGTCCGTCGAGGACCACGACCTGGGCGTCGCCCGGGTCTCGCACCTTCCGCATCTGATGTCGGCGCTTGCCGCGGGCACCCTCGCGGACGCGCCGTCCTCGCACCTCGAACTGTCCGGTCAGGGCGTCCGCGACGTGACCCGGATCGCGGCCGGCGACCCGCGGCTGTGGACCCAGATCGTCTCCGCGAACTCGACCGCGCTGACCGGCCTGCTGGAGCAGATCCGCGGCGAGCTCGACCGGCTGCTCGTTGCCCTCGGCAAGGAGGAGGCGGTCGACGAGCTGACCGCGATTCTCGGCCAGGGCGTGTCCGGGGCCGTGCGGGTGCCGGGCAAGCACGGGACGCCGCATATCGACCTGGTCACGGTGCTCGTCACGATCCCGGACCGCCCGGGTCAGCTGGCCCGGCTGTTCGCCGACGCCGCCGAGTCCGGCGCGAACGTCGAGGACCTGCGCATCGACCACAGCCCGGGCCGCCCGGCCGGTGAGGTCGAGCTCGCCGTCAAGCCCGGCTCGGTCGACCAGCTGGTCGACGTCCTGACCGAGCGCGGGTGGGTGGTCCACCGCTAGTTTGTCCCCGGCCGAAGGTAATCTTCGGGGCATGATCATCGCTGTGGACGGGCCGAGCGGCTCCGGTAAGTCGAGCACCGCGCGCGGAGTGGCCACCCGGCTCGGACTGCGCTACCTGGACACCGGGGCGACGTACCGCGCGGTGACCTGGTCGGCCGTCGAGCGTGGTCTGGACCTGGACGACACGGCGGCGGTCGCGCAGCGCGCGCGGGAGCTGGAGCTGGAGGTCAGCACCGACCCGGGCCACCAGTTCGTGATCGCCGACGGGACCGACATCACCGCCGCGATCCGGGAGCCCCGGATCAGCGCGGTGGTGTCGAAGATCGCCACCAACCTGGACGTCCGCCACGAGCTGGTCCGGCGGCAGCGAGCCGTCATCGACGCCGCGCAGGACGGCGGCGGAATCGTGGTCGAGGGCCGTGACATCGCCACCGTGGTCGCCCCGGACGCCGAGCTGAAGGTCCACCTGACCGCCGACCAGGACGCCCGGCTGTCCCGGCGCGGCGCCGAGCTGGGTTCCGGTGCGGTCACCGCGGAGCAGCTGCGGGACCAGATCGTCCGCCGCGACGCCGACGACGCGACGGTCTCGCAGTTCCTGGTCGCCTCCGACGGAGCCGTCACCGTCGATTCCACCCATCTGACCCTCGAGGAGGTCATCGACGTGATCAGCCGGCTCGCCAAGGAGACCGTTCCTCGAGGCCGGGAGCTATGACTGCTGAAGTCACCGGGCACAAGGATCTGCCTCGGACCGACGACCTGCCCGCGCTGCCGTACCGGTTCGCGCTCCCGCTGCGGAAGGTCGCCGCGCCGTACTTCCGCCGCAAGTACAACCTGACCATCCACCACGAGGACCGGTTCCCGCTGACCGGGCCGCTGCTGATGGCCCCGAACCATCTGAGCCTGCTGGACGCGCCGCTGCTCGGCGCGCTCGCGCCGCGGATGCTGCACCAGCTCGGCAAGATCGAGGTGTTCGGCGGGCTGCAGGGCAGGTTCCTGCACCTGATCGGGCAGATCCCGGTCGACCGCTCGTCGTACGACACGCTCGCGGTCCGCAAGTCGATCCAGGTGCTGCGCGACGGGCGGGTGCTGAACATCTACCCGGAGGGCACCCGCGGGCCCGGCGACTTCAGCCGGATCAAGGTCGGCCTGGCGTACCTGGCGATGGTCACCGGCGCGCCGATCCTGCCGGTCGCGCTGATGGGGACGCGGCTGCCGGGCGGCGACGTGGAGGGCTATCCGCCGGCCGGAAGCCGGATCGACGTGGTGTACGGCGAGCCTTTCGCCGTCGAGCGCGTACCCTTTCCCAGGAGACATTCCGACGTACAGGCGGTCACCGGTCACATCGGGGACGTGCTGCGCGCCCATGTGAAGGCGGCCGTCGAAGAAACCGGCCACCCGCTCCCGGGCTGGCGAGACCCGAAGGACCCTGATGACTGACCTGCCCACCGAAGTACCGACGCACGACCGGGAGGACACCGGGCCGCTGCCCGTCCTTGCGATCGTCGGGCGGCCGAACGTGGGCAAGTCCACGCTGGTCAACCGCATCATCGGCCGCCGCGAGGCGGTCGTCGAGGACACGCCCGGCGTCACCCGGGACCGCGTGTCGTACGACGCCAACTGGGCCGGCCGCGAATTCACGGTCGTCGATACCGGCGGCTGGGACCCGGACGCGGTCGGCATGGCCGCCCTGGTCGCGGCCCAGGCCGAGGTCGCGATCAACGCCGCCGACGCGGTGCTGTTCGTGGTCGACGCCGTCGTCGGCATCACCGACGCGGACGAGGCGGTGGTCCGGGTGCTGCGCAAGTCCGGCAAGCCGGTGGTCCTGGCCGCGAACAAGGTCGACGACCAGCGGATCGAGTCCGAGGCGATGAACCTGTGGAGCCTCGGCATCGGCGAGCCGTTCGCGGTGTCCGCGATGCACGGCCGCGGCACCGGCGACCTGCTGGACGCCGTCCTCGAGGCGCTGCCGGAGGCCCCGGCCGAGCGCGACGACGAGGTCGGCGGCCCGCGCCGGGTCGCGATCGTCGGCAAACCGAACGTGGGCAAGTCGTCACTGCTCAACAAGGTCGCCAAGGAGGACCGGGTCGTCGTCAGCGACGTCGCCGGTACGACGGTCGACCCGGTCGACGAGCTGATCACGCTCGGCGGCCAGGAGTGGCGGTTCATCGACACCGCCGGCATCCGCCGCAAGGTGAAGAACGCCCAGGGCCACGAGTACTACGCCTCGCTGCGGACCAACGCGGCGATCGAGCGTGCCGAGGTCGTCGTGGTCGTGATCGACGCCTCGGAGTCGATCTCCGAGCAGGACCTGCGGATCATGAACGCGGTCGAGGAGGCCGGCAAGGCGCTCGTGATCGCGTACAACAAGTGGGACCTGGTCGACGAGGAGCGCCGCTACTACCTGGAGCGCGAGATCGACCGCGACCTGGTCCAGTTCCGCTGGGCGCCGCGGGTGAACATCAGCGCGCTCACCGGCCGGCACATGGAGAAGCTGGTGCCTGCGATCGAGGCGGCGCTGGAGGGCTGGCAGACCCGCGTCCCGACCGGCCAGCTGAACGCCTTCCTCGGCCGCCTGGTCGCCGCGCACCCGCACCCGGTCCGCTCCGGCAAGCAGCCGAAGATCCTGTTCGGCACCCAGGCCACCACGATGCCCCCGACCTTCGCGATCTTCACCTCCGGCCAGATCGAACCCTCCTACCAGCGCTTCATCGAACGCCGCCTCCGCGAGGACTTCGGCTTCGTCGGCAGCCCCGTCCACGTCCAGATCCGAGCCCGCCAGAAGAACAAGAAACGCTGACCGGACCCGTTAAGTGCTGCCCCAGTTGATGGGGTATGGTTTACCCCGGTTCGCCCTTCGGGGCGGTTCGGCGGGCTGTGGCGTAGTTTGGTAACGCGTTCGGCTGGGGGCCGAAAGATCGCAGGTTCAAATCCTGTCAGCCCGACCCCTCGAGGGGCACCGATTCTGTCGGTGCCCCTCGTTACGTTGGCCCCATGACGACCTGGGGCGACAGACGAACCTGGAACGACGACGACCTCCGCCAGGCTGCAGCCGAGAACCATTCATGGCGTGGCGTCGCCCGCGCACTGGGACTGAAAGGCACATCTGCAGGCACTGTGCGCTCGCTGAAGAAGCACGCCGAGCGGCTCGCGCTCGACACGGCGCACTTCACCGGCCAGCGGCAGTGGTCCGACCGGAAGTTGCGTGAGGTGATGCGCGACGCGACCTGCTGGGCCGACGTGATCGCCGGACTGGGCGTCAGTGACGGTGCCGAGTCCCGCGTCCGCATCAAGGGGCACGCGGTCCGGCTGGGCCTGGACTGTTCGAAGCTCCGGCCGTCCCCGTCTTCCCAGCCCACCACCGAGCCGCTCCAGTTGCCGCTCCGTCCAGAGATGCTGCGCGCGGCGGCACCGGCGCTTGCCATGGCTTGGTTCACGTTGCATGGCTGTGCCGTGGCGCTGCCGATGGAGCCGGAGGTCTACGACCTGCTGGTGACTACTACGGATGGCATCCAGCGCGTGCAGGTGAAGTCGTGTGCCTCACGGAACGGGCGGGGGTACTGGGATGTCGGGATCGGAAGACGGCCGTATGTGCTCGACAAGACGGCCGGCAAGATGCCTTACGATCCCGACACGATCGACCTGTTCTTCATCGTGCTCGGTGACGGCAGCATCTACGTCATCCCGAGTTCCGTGCTGGCGGGGCGGGTAAGCATCTCGGCTCAGAGCTACACGCCCTATCGCGTGGGTGATGCGTCGAGCCTGCTGCGTGGTGGAGCGGCCGACACGGACGCCCCACCACGCGGGTCAGCGTACGTCCGCGAGTTCCTTGGGCTCCGGAGCTTCGACCCGCAGGCTTTCGCCTTCGATGTCTACGCGGGGGGTGAGGCGGTCTAGCCAGCGGGGGAACCACCAGGCGCGGTCGCCGAGGAGGCTGAGGATGGCGGGGACGAGGGTCATGCGGACGACGAAGGCGTCGATCAGGACGCCGATGGTCAGGCCGAAGCCGATGGCCTTGATGATCGGGTCCTCGACCAGGATGAAGCCGGCGAAGACCGACGCCATGATCAGGGCGGCGGCGGTGACGACCCGGGCGCCGTGGCCGAGGCCCTGGACGGTGGCGTCGTTCGCGTGCCGGCCGTGCACGAACTCCTCGCGCACCCGGGACACGATGAACACCTCGTAGTCCATCGCCAGGCCGAACAGGATGCCCATCATGATGATCGGCAGGAAGCTCACCAGCGGACCGGGGGAGTCGACCCCGACCCAGCTCGCCAGGTGCCCTTCCTGGAACACCGCGACCGTGATCCCGAAGGTCGCCCCGATCGTCAGCACGAACCCGAGCGTCGCCTTCAACGGCACCAGCACCGACCGGAACGCGAGCAGCAACAGCAGGAACGAAAGCCCGATCACCACGAACAGGTACGTCGGCAACGCATCGGACAGCTTGTTCGACACGTCGACCCCGACCGCCGTGTTTCCGGTCACCGAGATACTGGCGTCACCCGTGGCAAGCGGCTTCACCGCGGACCGCAGGTTCTTCACCAGGTCGGCGGTCTCCTCGCTCGCCGGCCCGCTCCGAGGAACCACCTGCAGCAGCCGCGTCGTACCGTCCTGACTCGCCGCCGCGGGCTGTGCCGCCACGACCCCAGGGAGCCCCTGCGTCTTGCCGAGCACCTGCAGTACGAGCGCGTTCGACGTCGCTGCGTCGTTGCTCTTCACCACAACCACCAGCGGCCCGTTGGCGCCCGGCCCGAAGGCGGCGGCGGTCAGGTCGTACGCAACCCGCTGATTGCTCCCGGCTGCCGCCGAGGCGCCGTCGGGCAGTGCGAGCTGCATGTCCTTCGCCGGGATCGTCAGCAATCCCAGGCCGATGATGCCGACAGCAACGATCGGCACCCGCAACCGCGTCACCAGCCGCCCCCACCGGAAACCGAAGCCCTCGACCGGAGCCGCCGCGGCCGGCGCCTTCCGGAGCTTGCGCGGCAGCACCCGGTTCCCCACGAAGCCGAGCAGTGCCGGCAGCAACGTCAACGCGACCAGTACGGCGGTGAGCACGGTCGCCGCGGCGGCCAGGCCCATCGCGGTCAGGAACGGTACGCCGACGACCGACAGCCCAGCGAGCGCGATGACCACGGTTGCGCCTGCGAACAGCACCGCCGACCCGGCCGTCGCGGTCGCCCGCGCCACCGACTCCTCCGGATCCATGCCTTCGCCGAGCTGCGACCGGTGCCGCGAGCTGATGAACAACGCATAGTCGATACCCACCGCGAGGCCGAGCATCAGCGCCAGGATCGGCGCCGTCGAGGACACATCGGTGAACGCGGTCACGATGAACAACCCCGCCATTCCGGCCAGCACGCCGAGCAACGCCGTCACCAGCGTCATCCCGGCCGCGACCAGCGACCCGAACGTCACGACCAGTACGACGGCCGCGACCGCCACGCCGATCACCTCGGTCGCGCCGATCTCCGGCACCCCGGCCTTGATCTGCCCGCCGGGCACGACCTGGAGATCACCCGAGCTCAACGCGCTCAGCCCGTCGTACCCGTCGCTGCTCTCGTGCGACAGCTCGTCGGCCGGCTTGTCGAACTGGACGCTGATCAGCCCCGTCGTACCGTCCGGGCTGATCGCCTTGCTCGTGAACGGGTCGATCGCCGCGATCACCTCGGGCACTTTCGCGACGTTGGCGACGGTGGCGCCGACGGCTGCCTTCACGGTCGGGTCGGCGAGCGTCTTGCCGTCGGGCGCCTTCACCACGACCGTCGCGGACGCGCCGCTGGCGGCCGGCAGCTCCTGCTTCAGCGCGTCGAGCGCGCGCTGCGACTCGGTGCCCGGGATCGAGAAGGTGTTCGCGGTCTTGCCGCCGAGCGTGAGCGCGCCCACGCCCAGCAGAACGAGGAACAGCGCCCAGACGGCGGCGACGAGGCGGCGACGCTGGTACGAGAACCGGCCGAGCCGGTACAGGAAGTTGGCCATCGGGTTCCGTTTCCGTGTCGTTCAGGGCAGGGTCGACCACCCGCGCGGCGGCGGGTCGTCCAGGTGGCGCGGTCAGGCGCGGCGGAGGAGTCTTCGCAGCGCGATGTCGCAGAGTCGTCGGAGGTCGTCGTCGGTGCGCTCGTCGGAGTGCCGGCACTCGCCGAGCAGGCCGTTGATCGCGAACTTGGCCAGGTCCTGCTCGAGCGGGTCGTCGGATCCGGCCATGTACTGCGTCATGCGCAGGCCGTCGGCCACCAGCGGAGCGACCTCGGGCATCTGCTCGATCACCGGGATGACGTCCTGGAGCACGTCCACAACGCCGCGGTGCTCGACGGCGAGGTTGATGAAGCGCTGGATCGTGAGGTCCTGCGCCTCCGCGCGGGGCAGCTCGGCCGCGGCGGCGACCAGCTCGGCCAGGTCCGCGGCGGCCGGTTCGAGGACAGCGGCGAGCACGGCCGGCTTGCCGCTGAAGTGGTATAGCACGGTCGCTTTCGAGCAGCCCGCTGCGGTCGCGATGTCCTGCAGCGACGTCGCGTTGTAGCCGCCGGCCTGGAACAGCGCCATCGCCTGGCGCACGATCTCGCGCCTGGTCCGCTCCCGGGCGGGGGTGATGACTGCCATGTCACGCATCCTGACTGACCGATCGGCCAGTTTTCAACCGATCGGTCAGTTGTGTGGTCCGGTTCACGTCCTTGCTTTCGGTGTAATGATGTAATTCAGGAGGTGAGGGCGATGGCTGACGAGATGGCCGGGGACGACGTCCTGGATGCCTACTCCCGAGTGGTCTCGGGCGTGGCGGCCCACCTGATCCCGCGGGTCGCGAGCCTGCGGATCCACAGCCGGCGCGGCGACTCGTCAGGCTCGGCCGTCGTGCTGACCGGCGACGGGCACCTGCTCACGAACGCGCACGTGGTCGGCGACGGGGCCGAGGCGTCAGCCGAGTTCGCGGACGGTACGACGGCGCAGGCGCGCGTGGTCGGCGTCGACCAGCTGTCCGATCTCGCCGTGCTGCGGGCCGATCGGGAGATCCCGGATCCGCCCGAGTACGGCGACGCGGACCTGGTGAAAGTCGGCAACCTGGTGGTTGCCGTCGGCAATCCGCTCGGGCTGGCCGGCAGTGTGACCGCCGGCGTGGTGAGCGCCCTCGGCCGGTCGCTGCCCGTTCGCAGCGGTTCGGCGCACCGGATCATCGAGGACGTGATCCAGACGGACGCGGCGCTGAACCCGGGCAACTCCGGCGGGGCGCTTGCCGACGGCAACGGGCGGGTGATCGGCATCAACACCGCGGTCGCCGGGATCGGACTGGGACTCGCGGTCCCGGTCAATCCGACCACACGGCGGATCATCTACGCACTGCTCCACGACGGCCGCGTACGGCGTGCGTACCTCGGCCTCGTGACGACGCCCGCTCCGCTGCACCCGGCACTCGCGGAGCGCTTCGATCAGCGGGCGGCGCTCCGGGTCGTCGAGGTCATCCCCGCCAGCCCGGCGGCCGCCGCCGGGCTGCGCCAAGGGGATCTCGTGCTGGCAGTGAACGGCGTACCGCTCCGTGACGCGCAGTCGCTGCAACGGCAGCTGTTCGAGGACGCGATCGCGCGCCGGACCGAGATCACCGCGATCCGCAACAACGCGCTCGTCGACGTGATCGCCTACCCGGCCGAACTCACCGACCGCTAGCCGGGCGGCGGCAGGAACTCCGCCGGATCGACGGCCTGCCCGCGCTTCGGTCCGCCGCGGATCGTGTAGGAGTCGAGGAGCAGTTCGGCGGTCTCGCGCAGCTCGATCCGGTCGAGATAGCCCCAGCAGGTAACCCGGTACTGAAAGGTGTGGACGACCGGGAACACGTCCCGGCGCTCGGCCAGCGCGGCCTGGGTGGTCATGTCGCCGGTCCACACCTGCAGCAGTTCGCGACCGGCGTCGTCCCAGCGGAGCCGGGCGAACTGGTGGCGGCCGGCGTACCACGCCGGCGACCCCTCGTGCGCCTCGCCCAGCCGCGCGTCAGGCAGCCGCTCGGCCAGCGCACAAACGTCCTGCCAGGTCGTCATGAACGCGATGCTAACCCTGGAGCTCAGCTCGAAGCAGTACGCCGGTTCCGGGCTTCAGGGGATCGCCCGGAAAGGTGAAGTCGCGGGTAACCTCCGTGAAGGTCAAGCTCTGGTGGAGGTCTAGGGTCGCGCCGTTGCCGAGGTTCGCGAAGTAGTAGATCTCGTCGGCGCGCGCCGCGACCCAGCGCATGCGGTCGCGGGTCAGCAACTCGCCGATGCCGTGCCGCCGCCATTGGTGGTCGACGATCAGACCGACCAAGTAGTACCCGGTAGGCGCCATGTTCGGCGGGTCGGCGGGGGAGACCTCGTGCCGGATCACGCCGCCGTACCCGATGACGTCGCCGCCGACGACTGCCACCACGGAGTACCGGTCGAGGTCGTCGAGGTCCGCCTGCAGACGGTTGCGACGCTCGTCGGCGGAGCCGCCTGTTCGCGACACGATCAGGTCGGCGCAGGCCGCGAGATCGGTGACCTCGGCCGGTCGTACGACGACATCTGCATGGTGCCGCGTGGCGCCGGGCCGGTATTCGGCGAAACCGGTCATGTGTTTCATGTGTTCACCGTATGCTCCGGCGGGTGGACGAGCTGATGCGACAGGTCGACGGACTGTACGAGCGGGCGATCTTCGGCGGTGAGTACGACGACCTGCCCGAGGCGGATCGCGCGCTCGACATGGTGGAGGCGGCGCTGCTCCTGCAGCGGGGCCGGATCCTGCACTGCCGCTTCCTGGAGTCGCGCGTCGAGCCGCCGGAGGAGCTCGGGTACTTCGAACGCGCGACCGAGCTGTACCGCGGCGCCGGCGACGAGCGGGGCGAGGCCCTGGCACGTTTCTGGATCGGCTGCTTCCACCAGGTCGTCCGCGACGACAACGCGGCCGCCGTACCGTTCCTGACGGCGTCCGTCGAACTGGCCCGCAAGACCGGGGACGACCTCACCCTCTCCTACGCCCTCCGCCACCTGGGTATCGCCGCCCAGATGGCTGGCGACCACGCAGAAGCCCGCGTGCTGCTCGAGGAGTCCACGGCCCTGCGCCGCGC
This sequence comes from Kribbella sp. NPDC003505, assembly GCF_040610875.1. Classification (NCBI taxonomy): domain Bacteria; kingdom Bacillati; phylum Actinomycetota; class Actinomycetes; order Propionibacteriales; family Kribbellaceae; genus Kribbella; species Kribbella sp. NPDC003505. The sequence continues at coordinate 732,876 of NZ_JBEXNA010000003.1, forward strand.
CCTCGGCTTCACCGCAGGCGTCGCCGCGAACCTGGTCGGCCTCGTCTACCTCGCGATCGCCCAGGACCGGACCGCGGACGCCCGAGCGCTCGCCGACGAGGCGGCATCCCTGGCATCCTCGGCCGGCGCTCTGAAGGTCACCGAACAGATCGAAGCGGCGCGCGCACGGATCTGACGCCGTACGACGGGTCCTGTCACGCGTCAGCACCCCAGGATCGGTGGGTGGAGACAAGCAACGGTGGATGGGGACCTGCTATTGCATGTTCTCGGTCACCATTGCCTGTCTCAGGTGCTGGCCGGCGTCCGGAGAGTTCCGGGCCGCGGCTGAGCCGTGGCTTACCAGCCGCGTGCGCGCCATTCGGCGACGTGGGGGCGTTCGGCGCCGAGGGTGGTGTCGGACCCGTGGCCGGGGTAGACCCAGGTTTCGCCGGGGAGCTCGTTGAACAGCTTGGTCTCGACGTCGTTGATGAGCGACGTGAAGCGCTCGGCGTCGCCCTGGGTGTTGCCGACGCCGCCGGGGAACAGCGAGTCGCCGGTGAACAGGTGCGGCGCGCCGTCCGGGTCGTCGTACAGCAGCGCGATCGAGCCGGGGGTGTGGCCGACCAGGTGGATGACGCGCAAGCTGCAGCTGCCGACCGCGATGTGGTCGCCGTCGTCCACGAGCTGGTCGGTCGGGACCGGGATGCCCTCGGCGTCGTGGCGGCCGGCGACCGTGGTGGCGCCGGTCCGGGCGACGACCTCGGCGAGCGCCTCCCAGTGGTCCTGGTGGCGGTGCGTGGTGATCACCCGCGCCAGGCCGCCGTCGCCGATCAGGCGGAGCAGCGTGTCCGCCTCGTTCGCGGCGTCGATCAGCACCTGCTCGTCGGTCTGCCGGCAGCGCAGCAGGTAGGCGTTGTTGTCCATCGGCCCGACCGCGACCTTGGTGATCATCAGCTTGGCCAGCTCGTGGGTCTGCGCCGGCCCGCCGACCTTCACGTTCCCGTGGTACTCCGGCATCTCTCGCCTCTCCCTGCTCTCGGTGACATCCAGATGTCACCGCCGATCCTTGCACCTCCGGCCCGGTTGGATCGAGCACGGTCCGCGATCGAATATACTTTCGAAACGGTCGCCTGATCCGGCGGCGGAAGTTTTTGTCGGTGGGCCTCGTTAGCATGACCGGGCAAGTCGGAGAACCACCTGGAACCCCTCGAGAACGGCTGAGAGTGAGCTTGTGTCTGACCGTCTGATCGTGCGCGGAGCGCGTGAGCACAACCTGAAGGACGTCTCGGTCGACCTGCCGCGGGACGCCATGATCGTCTTCACCGGCCTGTCCGGGTCCGGGAAGTCCAGCCTGGCCTTCGACACGATCTTCGCCGAGGGTCAGCGGCGCTACGTCGAGTCCCTCTCGGCGTATGCCCGGCAGTTCCTCGGCCAGATGGACAAGCCGGACGTCGACTTCATCGAGGGGCTGTCGCCGGCCGTCTCGATCGACCAGAAGTCCACGTCGCGGAACCCGCGCTCCACGGTCGGCACGATCACCGAGGTGTATGACTACCTCCGGCTGCTGTTCGCGCGCGCCGGGCGGCCGCACTGTCCGGAGTGCGGCGAGCCGATCGCGCGGCAGACGCCGCAGCAGATCGTCGACCGGGTGCTCGAGCTGGAGGAGGGCACTCGGTTCCAGGTGCTCGCGCCGGTCGTCCGCAGCCGCAAGGGGGAGTATGTCGACCTCTTCCGGCAGCTGACCGGTCAGGGGTTCTCGCGGGCCCGGGTCGACGGCGAGACCATCCAGCTCACCGACCCGCCGAAGCTGGAGAAGCAGAAGAAGCACAGCATCGACGTGGTCGTCGACCGGCTCGCGGTCAAGGAGTCGGCCAAGCAGCGGCTGACCGACTCGGTCGAGACCGCGCTCGGCCTGGCCAGCGGCCTGGTGGTGCTCGACTTCGTCGACCTCCCGGACGACGACCCGCACCGCGAGCGCCGGTTCTCCGAGAAGCTCGCCTGCCCGAACGATCATCCGCTCGCGATCGACGAGCTCGAGCCGCGCTCGTTCTCGTTCAACTCGCCGTACGGCGCGTGCCCGGTCTGCACCGGTCTGGGGACCCGGATGGAGGTCGACCCGGAGCTGCTGGTGCCGGATCCGTCCAAGTCGCTCGACGAGGGCGCGATCCAGCCGTGGGCAGGGCAGAACGTCTCGCAGTACTTCGAGCGGCTGCTGGACGCGCTGGCGAAGGATCTGAAGTTCAAGACCAGCACGCCGTTCGGCGAGCTGCCGGCGAAGGCCAAGAAGGCGCTGCTCACCGGCCACGACAAGCAGGTCCACGTCTCGTACCAGAACCGCTACGGCCGCGAGCGGTCGTACTACACGAGCTTCGAGGGCGTGATCCCGTACGTCGAGCGCCGGCACGCGGAGGCGTCCAGCGACACCGGGCGGGAGCGCTTCGAGGAGTACATGCGCGAGGTGCCGTGCCTGGCCTGCAACGGCGCGCGGCTGAAGCCGATCTCGCTCGCGGTCACGCTCGGCGGGAAGAACATCGCCGAGATCAGCGCGATGTCGATCGACGAGGTGCACGGCTTCCTGTCGCAGATGGAGTTGTCGCCGCGGGAGAAGCAGATCGCCGAGCGGGTGGTCAAGGAGATCGGCGAGCGGCTGCGGTTCCTGCTCGACGTCGGCCTGGACTACCTCGCGCTGAGCCGGCCGGCGGGTTCGCTGTCCGGCGGTGAGGCGCAGCGGATCCGGCTGGCGACCCAGATCGGCTCCGGCCTGGTCGGCGTGCTGTATGTGCTGGACGAGCCGTCGATCGGCCTGCACCAGCGGGACAACCGGCGGCTGATCGACACGCTGGTCCGGCTCAAGGAGCTCGGCAACACGCTGATCGTCGTCGAGCACGACGAGGACACCATCGACCATGCGGACTGGGTCGTCGACATCGGGCCGGGCGCCGGCGAGCACGGCGGACAGGTGGTCGTGTCCGGCACGGTCGAGGACCTGCGCAACCACCCGGACTCGATCACCGGTGCGTATGTCTCCGGGCGTCGGGAGATCCCGGTCCCGGAGGTCCGGCGGCCGCTGACCGAGGGCCGCGAGCTGACCGTCTACGGCGCCCGGCAGAACAACCTGAAGGACCTCGACGTGACCATCCCGCTCGGGGTGTTCGTCGCGGTCACCGGCGTGTCCGGCTCGGGCAAGTCGACGCTGGTCAACGACATTCTCTACACGTCGCTCGCCCGGCAGATCTACGGCGCCCGCGCGGTGCCGGGCCGGCACACGAAGATCTCCGGGATGGAGCTGGTCGACAAGGTGATCCACGTCGACCAGTCGCCGATCGGCCGGACGCCGCGGTCCAACCCGGCGACGTACACCGGGGTCTGGGACCACGTCCGCAAGCTGTTCGCGGAGACGCCGGAGGCGAAGGTCCGCGGGTACCAGCAGGGCCGGTTCTCGTTCAACGTCAAGGGCGGTCGCTGCGAGGCATGCTCGGGTGACGGCACCCTGAAGATCGAGATGAACTTCCTGCCGGACGTGTATGTCCCGTGCGAGGTGTGCCACGGCGCGCGGTACAACCGCGAGACCCTCGAGGTGCACTACAAGGGCAAGACGGTCGCCGACGTGCTGGACATGCCGATCGAGGAGGCATCGGAGTTCTTCGCGGCGATCCCGGCGATCTCACGGCACCTGAAGACGCTCGTCGAGGTCGGCCTGGGGTATGTGCGACTCGGTCAGCCGGCGCCGACGCTGTCCGGCGGTGAGGCGCAGCGGGTCAAGCTGGCCTCCGAGCTGCAGCGGCGGTCGACGGGCCGGACGGTGTATGTGCTCGACGAGCCGACCACGGGTCTGCACTTCGAGGACATCCGCAAGCTGCTCGGCGTCCTCAGCGGCCTGGTCGACAAGGGCAACTCGGTGCTGGTCATCGAGCACAACCTCGATGTCATCAAGACCGCCGACTGGCTCATCGACCTCGGCCCCGACGGCGGCCGCCGCGGCGGCACGCTGGTCGCGGAGGGCACACCGGAGCAGGTCGCGGCCAACCCGGCGTCGTACACCGGGCAGTTCCTCGCCGAGATCCTCGAAGGCCGGGCGGCCAAGCCGAGCGCCAAGAAGGCCGCGGCGAAGTCGGTGCCGGCGAAGAAGGCGGTCGCGAAGAAGGCCGCCCCGGCGAAGAAGGCGGCTGCCAAGAAGACGGCAGCCAAGAAGGCCCCGGCGAAGAAGACCGCGACGACCCGGAAGCGCGTGGCCGGCTGATCAGCGGCGGAAGAGCTGCTGCCAGAGGTGTCGGAGCCAGGTGCGCCGTGGGGACGGGAGTAATGCCGCCGGCAGCATGACTGTCGGCGGTGTTGCCAGGGTCACCGGGACCTGGACCATGCGGTCGCCCTGGAGCCAGTACACGTCGGGACTGCACTGATCCGCTGCGTCGCGGTAGGTGTCGGCGACGTACTGCGCCAGCCGGTCGGCGGCCTCCTGCCCGGCGTCGGCGGCGCAGAACGCGACGGTGCTCAACCGCGGTACGCCGACGAGCACGCCGAGCCCGATCGCGGCCGCGGGCAGCAGGTTCTCACGGTCGACGATCGCCATCGACACCAGCGGGTCGTCGTCGCGGGTGAGCACCGAGAAGCCGTCGTGCTCGACCGGCCGCAGATCCGCGATGTGTTCGAGCGTCAGCTGCACCGGCGACGGGACGTCCGGGGCGCCGAGGCCGAGCATCGACCGCCGGACGACGGTCAACCTCCGGTAATCCGCGCCGGTGCCGATGAACACCACGACCTCGAAGTGGTCACCGAACGGGATCAGCGCGTCCGCCACCGGACCGGACGTCCGCGCGGACCAGCCGCGCTGCAGCAGCATCGCGCGCTGCCGTACCGCGACGTCGCCGAAGCGGTGTTCCTCGGTGGCCAGTTCGCCCTCCGCGACGACCGCCCGCAGCCACGCCTCGATCTGCTCCGCCCAGAGCTGCTGCGGCAGCTGACGGCACCGGTCGATGATCTCGCCGAGCCCGACGACCGCCGACATCTGCAGCGCGCCGCGTCCCCACCCGACCTCGACGGTCCGGTCCGCGGTGTCGACGACACACCCCGGCAGCCACAGCGGCGCGAGGTCCGCGATCGCCTTCAGCACCGTCGAGTCGTTCGTCGTCCCAGTCATCTCCAGGCCTCTCCCACCACTAAAGTGTGCCGGGCAGCAATCGAGCGCGCGCCAAGCGCCCCCGCGTTCCGCGTAGGCCGGAGTGACCCGAGTGACCGAATCTGACTGGCAGGCGAACCTGCTGCGCCGGATGGCGCCGGACGAGAACTCACCCGAGGAACCTCAGCAGCCCCACCACTCCCCACGCAACCCCGACCCCACTCCCACCCGGGCCGAGCCGAAGCCGCCCGGGCAGGAGCCGCCAGCTGGTCAGAGCCAGGTGCAGCCGACTGGGCAGCAGTCGCCGGGCGGTCAGTATCAGCCGCAGCCTGCGCAGCAGGCCTCGGGGTACGAGCGGCAGCCTGGGGCAGGTTCGGCGTACGAGCGCCCGGCTGGGGCAGGTTCGGCGTATAGGCGGCAGCTCCCGCCGCATGAGCGGTCGGCTGGACCAGGTTCGGCGTACCGGCGGGTGGGGGAGGGGGTGTTTGAGCGGTTTCGGCGGGCGGCTTCTGTGGTGGGTGGGGTGGGGCGGCTGCAGGAGGAGGTGGAGTTGATTGCGGCGGCTCGCCGGCCGATTGCGATCACGCGGTGGGTCGGGGTGACCAGTCCGGTGACGAACGGCGGTACGTCGACCGTCGCCGCGCTGCTGTCGACGATGCTCGCGAGCCTGCGGGCCGACCGGGTGGTCGCGGTGGACGTCGACCCGAGCGGCGCCGAGTTGTCGCGGCGGCTTGAGCTGGCGATCGGCGCGGGAGCGATCGAGGGGGTCAGCCTGGTCCGCAGCGACCCGACAGTCGAAGCGCTCCGGTCGACGCTCGCCGCGGTGCAGAGCCAGGGTGCGCGCGACGTCGGGCTCACGGTCGTGGACTGCCCGGGCAGCATGTTCGACGAGATCGCGACCGAGGTGGCGAACACCGGACACTGCACGGTGCTCGTCGTACCGGCCATCGAGCAGGTCGCGAGCTACTGCCTGCAACAGCTCGACCAGCTGCCCCCGGCCGGACAGGAGCTGCTGCTCAGCCGCGGCGTCGTCGTGATCACGCAGGTCGGGGACGAGGACACGTCCAGCCGGCTCCGGGACGCGTTCCGTGAACGCGGGTTGGACCCGGTGATTCTGCCGTACGACGCGCACATCGCCGGCGCCTGGCCGCTGCACTCGAGCGAGCTGGACGCCGACACCCGCCGCGCCGTCCTGGACCTCGCGGCCCGTGTCGTCGGCACCGCGACCGCAGCTGCCGGCTGAGTCACAGGAAACCCTCAAACTGCGGTTCAAGCCCGCACCGGATTGAACCGATCGGGTGATCCGGTCGTTTGAGTCGGTATATAGCGTTCAACCACTTCGACCAGCAGGCTCCTGGAGGTCCAGATCTATGAGCGACGACACGATGGCACCGGCGACATCCGCGGACGGCGAACTGCGTGACCGCAGGACGGTGCTGCGGTGCGCGGCGATGGCCGCGTTGGTGGGTGCCGGTGCGCCGATCCTCGCGGCCTGCGGTGGCAGCGACGACGCCTCCGGCGGCGGTACGACGCCGTCCACGAGCGGCTCGGGCTCCGCGCCGAACACCAGTGCCTCGCCGAGCGGCAGCGCGTCCTCCAGCGCGCCGGCCAGTGGCGGTGCGGTGCTCGGCCCGGCGTCCGACGTACCGGTCGGCGGCGGCGCGGTGTTCAAGGACGCCAAGGTCGTGGTGACGCAGCCGACCGCGGGGCAGTACAAGGGGTTCTCCGCGGTGTGCACGCACCAGGGCAACCCGATCGGCTCGGTGGAGAACGGCCAGATCGTCTGCCCGTTCCACAACAGCCACTTCAGCATCACCGACGGCAGCCCGGTCAGCGGCCCGGCCCAGACGGCGCTCCCGGCCGTGAACGTGAAGGTCGAAGGCAGCAACATCGTCCAGGCCTGATCGACGACGTGCGAAGGCCCGGCCACCGTGGTGAGGAATCCGGTGGCCGGGCCTTCGGTCAGGTGATCAGGACTGGTCAGCAGCCCCGACGTACAGCAGCTTGTTCGGCGAGCCCTCGCCCGGGTCGCCGACCTTGTCGGCCGTCGAGCCGTCGACGAGCGCCTTGGCGACGTCGGCCGGCGTGGCGTCCGGGTGGTCGGCCAGGTAGAGCGCGACCCCGCCCGCGACGTGCGGCGTGGCCATCGACGTACCGCTCATCTTCGCGGTCGAGTCCGGGTCGGTGATGCCGACCGAGGTGATGTCGACACCCGGCGCGAACAGGTCGACGCACGTGCCGAAGTTCGAGAACTCCGCGCGCTTGTCCTGGTCGTCGGTGGCGCCGACGGTGATCGCCGAAGGCTCGCGGGCCGGCGAGCCCTGGCAGGCGTCCGCGCTCTCGTTGCCGGCAGCAACGGCGTAGGTGACGCCGGAGTCAACCGAGGCCTTGACCGCTGCGTCGAGCGCGTCGTCGGTGCCGCCGCCGAGGCTCATGTTCGCGACCGCCGGCTTCTTGGCGTTCTTGGTCACCCAGTCGATCCCGGCCACCACGGACTCGGTCGAGCCGGAGCCCTGGCAGTCGAGCACCCGGACGCCGACCACCTTCGCGCCCTTGGCCAGGCCGTACGTCGTCCCCGCGATGGTGCCGGCCACATGGCTGCCGTGGCCCATGCAGTCGACGCCGTTCTGGCCGTCGCCGACGGTGTCGGTGCCGACCGAGGCACGGTCGCCGAAGTCCTTGTGGGCGGCGTAGATGCCGGTGTCGATCACGTAGACGTTCACGTTGTCGGCGGTGGTGGACGCCTCGTACTTCTTGTCCAGCGGCAGGTCACGCTGGTCGGCGCGGTCCAGGCCCCACGGCGGGTCGTCCTGGCTGACGGTGATCTTCTGGTTCTGCTGGACGAACGCGACGCGCTGGTCGCCGGCGAGCTTCTTCGCCTGCTCCTCGGTCATGCCGGCGGAGAAGCCCTTGAGCGACGAGTCGAATTGCTTGTGCACCTTGACGTCGTAACTCGCGGCGAGGCTCTGCGTCGCGGCCCGGGTCTGGGCGCGTGAATTCTGGCCGGCCAGGACGACGATGTAGCTACCGGGGATGGCGTTCGCGCTGCCGGCGCCGCGGATGCTCACCGGAGTGGTTTGCGACGCGTCACTACCGGCTGCTGTGGCGGCGATCCCGGTGACGGCGAGCGCGGATGCGGCGACGGCACCGAGTAGGGCGCGCGGCCTCCGAAGACGGTGTCCATTCTTGGGGGACATGGGCGGTACTCCCTCGAGTCAGCGCAAGGCCTTGTTGCCTCACGCAAAGGACCTGCGCATCTACCCTGGTTCACAGGGTAGGGAGCGCGCCCATCCCAGCCGGGGGTCAACTCAGGCTTATGAGCCAACCCGCAATACGACCGCAATCTTCAGCCGGTTTGCCGGGCCTGGTGGTTGGAATACTTGCGGGCCGCGAACCGGTACGCCTCGTCGATCAACCCGAGCAGCTGGTCCAGACCGGTCGGGTCGACGATCGCGACCCAGTGCTGACCGGCATAGAACGGATGCGGCATCAGGACGTCGCGGGCGGCGTAGTCGTGGCCGGAGTCGAGCACCCAGTCCGCGTCGCGCTCGGTCGGGACGGGGCCGAACAGTGCGGTGTACGTCGTCTTCGTGAGGCCGAGGTTGAGTCGCCACGATCCCGGCCGGTCGAGCTGGGACACCGTCTCGTAGTGGTCGCCCGTCACCACGGTGGCGAACGGCTGCTGCCGCTCCGGGGGCAGGTCGCCGGCGGGATCGTAGAGGTAGAACAGGTCGTCCTGGGCCTCGAGCACCCGGACGCCATCGTACGCGCGAATCGTCCGATCGAGTTCGTCGAGCATCATGCCTTCAAGTCTGTCATTGAACCTGCATTAGAAACTTTGCGCGGATTCCGGATTTGTCGGGCGGGCGAACTAGGGTGGTTGGGTGGCTGATCCGTCCTCCTACCGTCCCGCTCCGGGATCGATCCCCGACTCGCCCGGCGTCTACCGCTTCAGCGACTCCGCCGGGCGGGTGATCTACGTCGGCAAGGCGAAGAACCTGCGGGCCCGGTTGTCGTCGTACTTCCAGGATCTGGTGAACCTGCATCCGCGCACCCAGGCGATGGTGACGACGGCCTCGAAGGTCGAGTGGACGGTGGTCGCCAGCGAGGTCGAGTCGCTGCAGCTGGAGTACTCGTGGATCAAGGAGTACGACCCGCGCTTCAACGTGAAGTACCGCGACGACAAGTCGTACCCGTGGCTTGCGATCACCCTCAACGAGGAGTATCCGCGGGTGATGGTCGGCCGCGGCCAGAAGAAGAAGGGCGTGCGGTACTTCGGTCCGTACAGTCACGCGTGGGCGATCCGGGAGACCGTCGACCTGCTGCTCCGGGTGTTCCCGATGCGCTCGTGCAGCAAGGGTGTGTTCAACCGGCACCGCCAGATCGGCCGGCCCTGCCTGCTCGGGTACATCGGCAAGTGCGCCGCCCCCTGCACCGGTCAGGTGACCCAGGAGGAGCACCGGCAGATCGTCGACGACTTCGCCGCGTTCCTGTCCGGCCAGACCGCGACGTACGTGCGCCGGCTGCAGAAGGAGATGCAGGCCGCGGCCGCCGAGCTGGAGTACGAGCGGGCCGCGAAGATCCGCGACGACCTGGCCGCGCTGGAGAAGGCCCTGGCGAAGAACGCGGTGGTCCTCGGCGACGGCACCGACACCGACGTGATCGCGCTGAGCGAGGACCCGCTCGAGGTCGCGGTGCAGATCTTCTACGTCCGCGGCGGGCGGATCCGCGGTGAGCGCGGCTGGATCGCCGACAAGGCGGACGGTACGGCGACCACCGCCGACCTGGTCTCGCAGTTCATCCAGCAGACGTACGCCGGTGACTCGGGCGACACGATCCCGCGGGAGATCCTGGTCCCGACGATGCCCGACGACGCGGACGCGCTGACCGCCTGGCTGGAGGAGCTGCGCGGCGCGCGGGTGTCGATCCGGGTCCCGCAGCGCGGCGACAAGAAGGCGCTGATGGAGACCGTCGAGCGCAACGCGCTGCAGACGCTGACGATGCACAAGACCAAGCGCGCCAGCGACCTGACCACGCGCAACCAGGCGCTGGAGGAGATCCAGGCCGCGCTCGACCTGCCCGAGGCGCCGCTGCGGCTGGAGTGCTACGACGTCTCGAACCTGCAGGGCACCGAGGTGGTCGCCTCGATGGTGGTGTTCGAGGACGGCCTGCCGCGCAAGAGCGAGTACCGGCGGTTCGTGATCAAGGGCGTCGAGGGGCAGAACGACGTGGCCTCGATCGCCGAGGTCCTGACCCGTCGCTTCAAGCGCCTCCTGGACGAGCGCGCGACCATGACCGAGGACGAGGACCCGAACGCGGCGCTCATCGACCCGGAGACCGGGCGGGCCAAGAAGTTCGCCTACGCACCGGGCCTGGTGGTCGTCGACGGCGGTCCGCCGCAGGTGGCGGCGGCCCGGCAGGCGATGGACGAGATCGGCGTCGGCGACATCCCGGTCGTCGGCCTGGCCAAGCGCCTGGAGGAGGTGTGGGTGCCCGACGAGGAGGACCCGGTCATCTTCTCCCGGACGTCGGAGGGCCTGTACCTGCTGCAACGCCTCCGCGACGAGGCGCACCGGTTCGCGATCACGCACCACCGCAACCGGCGGTCGAAGTCGATGGTCGAGAGCACCCTCGACGAGGTCCCGGGACTGGGCGAGGTGCGACGGAAGACGCTGCTGCGGCACTTCGGGTCGCTCAAGAAGCTGCGCGCCGCCACCGTCGACGAGGTCGCCGACCTGCCCGGTTTCGGGCCGCGGCTGGCCGAGTCCGTCGTACTGGCGGTTAACGCTGCTGCAACGAAGGCGGAAACCGGCCGGGCCCCGTCGGTCAACACCGCGACAGGCGAGATACTGGGCGACGACGTCCCGGCGCCGGCCGGGGCGCCCGACGGGGATCCAGGGAGAACTGAGAACTGATGGACGACACGGGCGGCAACCTGATCATCGTGTCCGGGATGTCGGGCGCGGGACGGAGTTCGGTCGCCGACGTACTGGAGGACCTCGGCTGGTTCGTGGTGGACAACCTGCCGCCGATGTTCCTGACCACCATCGTCGAGCAGGTCGTCGGGACCGGCGCGGCACCGCGGCTCGCGGTCGTCGTCGACGTCCGGACCGGCCTGTTCTTCGAGGAGCTGAGTTCGGCGATCCACGACCTGCGGCTCAAGGGGTACCGGCCGCTGACGCTGTTCCTGGAGGCGTCCGACGACGTGATCGTGCGCCGGCAGGAGAGCGTCCGCCGGCCGCACCCGCTGCAGGGCGAGGGCCGGCTGCTGGACGGCATCCAGCGCGAGCGGGAACTGCTCGGCGACATCCGGGCCGGCGCCGACCTGGTGATCGACACCTCGAGCCTGAACATCCACCAGCTCGCCGCGAAGATCGTGAACGCGTTCGGCGACGAGGAGAACGCCGAGCTCCGGGCGACCGTGGTGTCGTTCGGGTTCAAGTACGGCATCCCGGTGGACGCCGACGTGGTCGCCGACATGCGCTTCATCCCGAACCCGTACTGGCAGCCCGACCTGCGCCCGATGACCGGGCAGGACCAGCCTGTGTCAGACTTCGTGCTCGGCCATCCGCTGGCCCAGCAGTTCCTGCAGAACTATGTGGACGTGCTGGACACCCTGCGGACCGGCTACCTGAACGAGGGCAAGCGCTTCGTCACCGTCGCGATCGGCTGCACCGGGGGTAAGCACCGCAGCGTCGCGATGGCCGAGGAGATCGCCCGAAGGCTGCGCGAGAGAGGGTCACCGACGTTGGTCGTGCACCGGGATCTGGGGCGTGAGTGACGCGAGCTCCTAAGGTTGTCGCGCTCGGCGGGGGACATGGCTTGGCCGCCTCCCTGTCCGCGCTGCGACATGTCACCGACCAGCTGACGGCGGTCGTCACCGTCGCGGACAACGGCGGGTCGTCGGGCCGGTTGCGCCAGGAGCTGGGGGTGCTGCCGCCGGGTGACCTGCGGATGGCCCTGGCCGCGCTGTGCCGCGACGACGAGTGGGGCCGCACCTGGGCCGACGTGCTGCAGCATCGCTTCCGCAGCAACGGTGAGCTGCACGACCACGCGGTCGGCAACCTGCTGATCGTCGCGCTGTGGGAGCTGCTCGGCGAAGCGGTCGACGGACTCGACTGGGTCGCCCGGCTGCTCGGTGCGCAGGGCCGGGTGCTGCCGATGTCCGCCGTACCGCTGGACATCACGGCCCGCGTGCTCGGGCTGGACCCGGCGCACCCGGAGGGGATCACGGAGATCCGCGGTCAGGCCGAGGTGGCCTCGACCGAGGGACACGTGGTCGATGTCGCCCTCGACCCGGCCGATCCGCCGGCGTGCCCGGAGGCCCTGGTCGCGGTCGCGGAAGCGGACTGGGTCGTGGTCGGGCCGGGGTCGTGGTTCACCTCCGTCATCCCGAACCTGCTGGTCCCCGAGCTGTGCCGGGGTCTCGAGCAGACCAGCGCCCGCCGGCTCCTGACGCTGAACCTGGGGGAGCAGAAGGGGGAGACGGACGGGTTCTCGCCGGAGACGCATCTCGAGGTGCTGGCCGGGCACGCGCCGGATCTGCGGATCGACGTCGTGCTTGCCGACACCGGTCACGTGCCCGATCCCGAGTCGCTGCGCCGTACGGCGGAGTCCCTCGGGGCCGAGCTGGTGATCGCGGACATCGCCGACGAGGACCGCGACCTGCACCACGCGCCGGACAAACTCGCGAAGGTGTACCGGGAGATCTTCGGCTAGGCCGGACCGTCGGGAGCTGCTCCTCGCGGACGGAGCTCGCCGCGAAGTACGGCGACCGCATCGCCAAGCGCGACGTCTACGCGCGCATGAGGAGGAGGACCTCTGAGGGCAGGCTGGGATCGTCGAGACGGGCGTCGAGGCAGGTGAGGCTGCTGTGCAGTCCGCGAAGGCTTTGTGCGATGGCGGCGTCGGTGAATCTGTCCGCGACGCAGGCCGCGGCGAGCAAGCCGAGCCGAATCGCCGGGCTGCTGGTGTACGGCGCCTCGGGGTGGTGGACCGTCGTCGCGATCATGGGCGCGGACACGACCACGATCCGCCGGGCCAGGATCCGCCAGCATCGCTCGTCGCGGCCCGTGTCGGCTCCCGCGAAAGTCGACCCGCTGCTCCAGGTTGCCTTGAGCAACAACGGCTCGAGCCGGCGCAGGACACCTTCGACCTCATCGGGAATGGCCGGCGGCACGTCGCTCGACGCCGCGACCAGGTCGACAAGGAACCGCTCGAACTGCACCCACCCCTGGCTGTGGCGGTATTTCGTCTTGTGCGGCTCCCAGAGCGACAGCAGCACGCTGAGCGCCACCACCGTGAGCTCGAACTGGTCGCGACGAATGCGCGCAGGGGCCCATTGCACCACGGTTCGCCCCGCCGGCGCGGTGGCGGGCAGCGTCGCCGGGTCCTGCAGCTCCTGGACAAGCATCGACACGTCGTCGGAGATCAACGAGTGCGTCAAGATGATGTCGAGCGCCTGACTGATCGCTTCGTCGACGGCGCGCCCCCGACGGAGGGTACGCCGGAAGTCGCGCACCAGCACGGGCGGGACGGGGAAGTCCGTGACCGCCGCCAAACCACCCGCCAGATCCCGGAGGCGCTCGACCCGCCGGTGCAGGTCGCGATCCTGCGACAAGTCTCCGCCGCGACTGCGCGCCAGCGCCCGATCCACGTGGATCGCGTCCTTGACCAGCGCCGGCGTCATGCTGTGGTTCAACAGATCGAGCCGGTCGAGTGTCGCCGTGAAATCTCGGGTCCGTGCCCGCTCCAGATCCCGCTCGAGAGCGAGGCTCAGTACATAAGGAAGCGCACCGACGACGGAGCGCAGATCGCGCCGGATGGTCTCCGCGAGCAGGCCGGCGCTCGCGACGTACGGATGCGAGACCCCTGGTGGCACGAACAGTCGTGGCCCGGCGTATCGCTTCCGGGCGCGCACCGCGGGCAGCGGATCCGCTCCTGCCGGGGTAACCGCGAGCGGGTCTTCGGCGTACCACACGGTCCGGCGGGTCAGGTCGACGATGACGCCGGTGATCGGATCGGCGAGCTCGCGGCGTACCGGTAGCCGGTAGGCGGTGCCGTCGTCGAACAGACCGTTGACCCACATGACGACCTTCTCGACCTCGGCGGCCGAGACCCCGACCGCCTCCGCAGTGTCGTCCTTCGCGGGCTCGCGAATCGAACCGCCCGGATCGCTCGCCATGTCGACGTACAGGCGATACAGCGACCGGGGGAAAGGCTGAGCGCACGCCACGGCGCCATTGCCGAGGGTCACGGTGTGGCGAAGGCTTCGCGACGCGCGAACCGCGGCCATCAGCCGGCGATGCGCGTCGCGTGCCAGGATGTCGGTTGCCGGCGGATCCGAGTACAGCATCGCGTCCAGGCGTTCGACGAGATCCACGTCGACCTCGCGGGCTTCGTCGGCACAGTCGAAGGCCAGCGCCAGTGCGCCGACCGTGCCTGACGTCAGGCACGCCTCGATGACGGGCGACGCGTCCGCGTTCGCCGCCCACAGGAGGATCGTCTCGCGCCACCAGGCGTTGTCGACCTTCGTCGCCAGAGCGTTCACCTCGGGATGATCACGGATCTCCGCGGCCCCGAGGTACTCCTGCAGGGTCTGATGCGCGAACGCGTACATACCGACCTCGCGCTCGACGAACAGACCACTCGTGGTGAGCTCGGCCAGAAACACATCGGCCGTCGCGGCCCGCGGGATCCTCGCCAGCGTCGGCCCCACGATGTCACTCGCGGACTCCCGCGTCACGTCACGAACCTCGCGGGTCATCATCGCCAGCGCCAACTCGCGCACCACCTTGGCCCGCTGTTCGGCCTTCAGACCTGATCCCGCGGACAGGTGCTTGGCCTCCTGCCGCCGGTGCAGCAGCAGATCGCACATCTCTCCGTACAACGCCGACCGGCTGCCGGGCAGTGCGCCGCGATACTTGTGGACATTGGCGATCATCGTCAGCAGCATCGGGTTGGCCGCCAGGTCGTACAGAGCCGGCTGCAGGCGCATCCGGCGGAGGAGATCGGCGGCATGATCCTTCGCGATCGCCCGGGTTCGCTCGCCGGTCTCGCCGGTGCTGCGGCACTCGATGGCGTAGTACCACCTGTGCACGAACCTGACGATCTGGTCGCTGGTGAACCGCCGAACCTGCAGTACGTCGGCGCCCCGGACCGGATTCGATTGATAGCCGTGCGGCCGCGACGTCAGGATGAAATGGTTCGCCGGATAGCGCGCCACCTGGTCCTGCACCCACGTGGATGTCAATTGCCGCTGTGCCTCGACCGCGACCTCGTCCAAACCGTCCAGCATGACGACACAGCGGCCTTTCGTCAGGCCGCGCTCGAACCAGTCCGCCGTGACCGTACCTTTCAACCAGGTAACGCTCGCGATCAGTTCGGGAATCGACACCCCGGGATCGCGGATGATCTGCTGGACATGGTCGCGCAGGAAAAGGATCACCGGCAGCCCGCGTTTGTGCCCGCGTCGCTCTCCCAGTGTGATCGCCGTCCGGCGCAGGAGGGTCGTCTTACCCGAACCCGGGCCACCGATCACCGCGAAGACCCGCGGCTCACGGCTGTCCAGGAACGAGTCCAGCGACCGGCGCTCACCGGCCGGCGTTTCGGCTCCGACGAACGGCGCGTGCGTCGTCGTCTGCAACGGCGACGGCGCGAGGCTGACGTCGACATAAACATGCCGGAGTTGGAGCGAGAACTCTCCCTGGGTGGCCATGCCGAGCAATTCGACATCACGCACGCTCGCGAGCAGCTGGTTCAGATAGCGTGCGCGGTAACTCTTCAGGAACGCACTCACCCTCCGGTCGACGGCCGCGGCGGTCCGGGGAATCCACAAATCCCCGACCTCACTGCTCACCCGGAAGACGAATCGTACGACCGCGACCAGGAACCAATAGCCCAGCAGAACGACGACGCTGACCACCGGATTCTGCTGAACCTTCGACCACAACCAGCCGCTGACAGCCACCGGCGGCCCGAAAGCGACCAGGATCGGAACGATCCTCGCCACGATCCCGGCGTCCGCGAAGTCCCCCGGCCGCTCGGCATTGTTCACCATTCGGCGCCCCCAACACCAACTCCCCACCCTTGCAATTGCAGACGGTACTGCATAAAACCGCTTAAGTGACACCTTTTGCCTCTGAGGAAACTTCCCAGCCATTACTGAACACCAGAGACTCGATATTGGCAGAACACTGCGCATCGCCAGGTTTTGCTGGTTCCGAGCAGCGCGCCCGGTCGCCTTCTGCGAGCACCAGCGAATGCCGGCCGACGACCTCTTTCAGAGAATTCGCCCCGAGAATGACGTTGCCCGCAGCAATTGACCTGCCCGCCGCGGTACGGGCAGTCCACGCCTTCAGGGCTCAATGACATCTCTCTGCAGGACCAGTAAGTACGCGCATTCTTGCCGCCATGGCAGGGATTTCCGCACTACTCGGGCTGATTGCCGGCCGTCCACCGGTCCTCGATCGCCACTTGCCGGTGGCAAGCGATCCTCTGGACCAACGGCTGTCTGCCGAAGAGCCTGATCGACGACGAGTTCTAGTCGAAGTCGGCGTCGACGTCCTTCTTGGTGTCGTAGATCTGCTTGCCGCGCGCGTCGTACCCGCGGACCCGGACGCTCTGGATGTCCGAGTTCCCGCCGGTGAGACCCCAGATGTAGAAGCCGTTCGAGATCAGCGCGCGGGTCGGGCCCTGCTTCGGCAGGTCGACGACGAGTTGCGCGACGCCGTCCGGCACCATCCCGAAGTCGAACGTGTCCGCGAACTTCCCGTCGGCTTGTACGGCGCCGCGGTTGTAGTCGTACGCGCCCTTGGCTGTCGCTCCCAGCATGTGGCACCACGCATAAACGCGCTTGTCCGGCGAGACGAGGACTGCGGTGAGCTTGTTGCCTGTCCCGGTCTTGAGCGCGACCTGCCAGTCCTTCGTGACCGGACCGGCGGCCTTGATGCGAGGGTCTGCCGGGCTGCGGCTGCCGCTGAAGTAGATGTCGTCGACTCCGCGGCACCGGGTGGTGATCTGCTCGTCGGTCAACGGACTGACCGGCGGCGGGGGCGCAAGCGCCTTCCCTGTCAGGGGATCCTTGATGAGGACGACCTCCGGCGTGACCGGCTCGGCAGTCTTCACGGTGACGCTCGACGGGACCGACGGCGGTGCCGGCCGCGCGGGGGCCTTGTAGTCGAACTGCCAGATCTTCTTGCCGTCGGCGTCGTACGCGCGGACTCGTTTGATGCCGCGCACGCCGCGTGGCGATCCGTCGTAGCCGAGCGTGTAGAACCCGTCGGAGCCGACCAGCGCCTGCCGGGGGAGCACGTCGTCGTTCGTCTCGACGAGCACGCGTGCGGCGCCGGCGACCGGGACCAGGGCACCGGACTCGACCGCCTGCGGTACGCCGTTGGCGCTGCGCGGTTGCACCTCGGTGGTGCTGAGACGTCCGTTGGTGAACGGTTTCTGCGGCGCGTCCATCGTGCAGGTGGAGACGATCGACCTGTCGGGCGACAGGAATCCGGCGGAGAGGAACGACTGGTCGCCGCTCTTGAACACGACCTTCCACTGCGGCGTGATCGGTCCGGCTTTGTCCCAGACGTTGGCCTTGTGCTCCTGCAGGAACGTCACGTTCTCGCGGTCGTACTGCGCGCAGCGCCGGTACACCTCGGCATCGGACAGCGGGCTCACCGGCGGTGGCGGCCCGATCTGCCGCCCGGTCTCGTGGTCGACGACTGCGCCGGTGGTGGCGTCGATCGTGATCGTCTGGTTCTTCGGCGTGCCCGCCAGGCCGTCGTCGTCCGAGCGGTTCGCGGACCAGGTGGCGATGCCGGCGATGATCACACCGGTGGTGAGGACCGCGGTCGACACCGTGACGAGCCGGCCTCGACGGACCGAGCGCCGGGCCTTGGTCAGCAGTTGGTCGACGTCGGTGGTGAGTGGCTGGTCGGCGTCGTCGGCGGCAGCAGCCAGCAGACGCTCGATATCGGTGCTCATGAGGCGCTCCTTTCGGTCTGGTCGAGGAGTTCGCGGAGTCTGGTCAGGCCGCGGGAGGTCTGGCTCTTCACGCCGCCGGTGCCGATGCCGAGGACGTCGGCGGTCTGTTCGAGGCTGAGGTCGGCGTAGTGCCGCAGGACGACACACGCGCGTTGGCTCGGCGGCAGCGCCCCGAGTGCCTGGACGACCAGCATCCGGTCGTCGACGGCCCCGATCGCATCGGGCAGCGGTCCGGCCTGGTCGTCGCTGTCGACGAGCCGCTCCCGCCGCCACGGCTTCCGCGACTGGTCGAACACCGCCGTCACCAGGCATTGGTGCGCGTACCCGTTCAGCCCCTGCGTCCGATCGATCCGGTGCCACCGCCGGTACACCTTCACCAGCGCGTCCTGCGCCGCGTCCTCGGCCCGATGCCAGTCCCCGCACATCAGGTACGCCGTCCTGCGCAGCCGGCGGACCGAGTTCGCCGCGAACTCGGTGAACTCGGCTTCATCCGGAGCCTTCATGCCCCTCCTCTCGGACTGTCGGCGAGGTAACGCACCGACCGGACCGGAAGGTTGCAGCGGCCGTAACCGGGGCACCCGCCGCCCGTTGGTGATCCGAGGGTCTTTGACATGGGTGGGAGGATGCTTTCTATGGCGATGACAGCACAGGTGAAGTCCGAGCTGACCAGTATTCAGGTGACCAAGCCGTGTTGCCGCAAGGCCGAGGTTTCGTCGATCCTGCGGTTCGCCGGCGGGCTGCACCTGGTGTCCGGACGGATCGTCGTGGAGGCCGAGCTGGACAGCGGCGCCGCGGCGCGGCGGCTGCGCAAGGACATCGCCGAGATCTTCGGTCACCCGTCCGACGTGGTGGTGATCTCCCCGTCCGGCATCCGCAAGCAGACGAAGTACGTCGTCCGCGTGGTCCGGGACGGCGACGCGCTCGCGCGCCAGACCGGTCTGGTCGACAACCGCGGCCGCCCGGTCCGCGGTCTCCCGCCGGCCGTGGTGTCCGGCGCATCCTGTGACGCGGTGGCGGCCTGGCGGGGTGCGTTCCTGGCGCACGGTTCGCTGACCGAGCCCGGCCGGTCGTCCTCGCTCGAGGTGACCTGCCCGGGGCCGGAGGCGGCCCTCGCGCTGGTCGGTGCGGCGCGGCGGCTCGGCATCGGGTCGAAGGCCCGCGAGGTGCGCAACGTCGATCGCGTGGTGATCCGCGACGGCGACGCGATCGGCGCCCTGCTGACCCGGCTCGGCGCGCACGAGTCGGTGCTGGCCTGGGAGGAGCGCCGGATGCGCCGCGAGGTCCGCGCGACCGCGAACCGGCTGGCCAACTTCGACGACGCGAACCTGCGCCGTTCGGCCCGCGCGGCGGTGGCGGCGGGTGCTCGCGTCGAGCGGGCCCTGGAGATCCTCGGCGACGACGTGCCTGACCATCTGCAGGTGGCGGGCAAGCTGCGGCTGGAGCACAAGCAGGCCAGCCTCGAGGAGCTCGGCCAGCTGCACGAGCCGGCCCTCACCAAGGACGCCGTGGCCGGCCGCATCCGCCGGTTGCTCGCGATGGCCGACAAGCGCGCCGGCGACCTCGGCATCCCGAACACCGAGGCCAACCTGACCCCGGAGATGCTCGACCCGGCCTGATCGGCAGCGACCTCCCGCACGAACCAGCGGCCCCGGAACTCGTTTCCGGGGCCGCTGCCGTCGGCGCGGGTGACCGGCCCGGCGTCGAAGGATTACCCGGGACTTCGGGGATTTCGACGTCGATCGGTTCCTTTTGGCGGACGGGTCGCACAGGGTGTCCGTGCCCATTCGCGCACGACCTTGTCCCGGTGCGTGCGCGTCTTCCGCCCAAGGGAGTTCCCATGAAGCGCATCCATCGCGCCGGTCTCGCCGCGACGGCGATCGCCGGCCTGGCCGTCGCCTCCATCACCGCCACCGTCCAGGCCGCCCAGCCCGGCAGCGGCCCGGCCTCGCCGGTCGCGGCCGCCCGCGCCAACGCCGCGCAGCTCGGCCTCGGCGACGGCAGCGACCTGGTCGTCCGCGATGTCGTCACGGACGCGGACGGCAGCAGCCATGTCCGGTTCGACCGCACTTACCAGGGTCTACCCGTCGTCGGCGGCGATGTCGTCGTCCACCAGGACAAGGCGGGCAAGGCCCGTTCGTCCACCGGTGGCATCGGCAAGCTCAGCCTGTCGACGAAGCCGGCCGTGTCCGCCGCGACAGCGCTCGCAGCCGCCAAGACGAAGAGCAGCAAGCAGCAGCTCGTCGTGTTCGTGACGAACGCCGGCCAGTCCAAGCTCGCCTACAAGGTCGTCAGCGAGGGCCGCAAGGCCAACGGTGAGCCGACCGGCACCGAGACGTACGTCGACGCGCAGACCGGCAAGGTCCTCGACAGCTGGACGACCGTCAACGACGACCTCGGCAGCGGCACCGGCCTGTACGTCGGCACCGTCGGGCTCGACACCACCAAGTCCGGCACCAGTTGGACGATGGTCGACCCGGTCCGCGGCGGCAACTCGACGTACAACGCCGGCACGCTCTACTCCGACGCGGACAACGTGTGGGGGACCGGCAGCAACTCCAACGCCCAGACCGCCGGCGTCGACGCGCACTACGGCATCGCGGAGACCTGGGACTACTACAAGAACGTGCACGGCCGCAACGGCATCGCCAACGACGGTCAGGGCGCGAAGTCGTACGTCCACGACGGCGCGTACGTGAACGCATCCTGGAGCGACTCGTGCTTCTGCATGCGGTACGGCGACGGCGACGCGAGCCAGGGCATCGGCCCGCTGGTCGAGCTGGACATCGCCGGCCACGAGATGAGCCACGGTGTCACCAGCCGCTCGGCCGGCCTGCGCTACAGCGGCGAGTCCGGCGGTCTGAACGAATCCACCTCGGACATCTTCGGTACGGCGGTCGAGTGGTACGCCGCCAACAGCCAGGACACCCCGGACTACGTGATGGGTGAGGAGATCTTCACCGACTACGACCCTGCGGTGAACTACATCCGGCGGATGGACAAGCCGTCGATGGACGGGGCCAGCGCGGACGCGTGGTCGAAGAGCGTCGGCCGGCTGAACGTGCACTACTCGTCCGGTGTCGGCAACCACTTCTTCTACCTGCTGTCCGAGGGCAGCGGCGCGAAGACGATCAACGGCGTCGCGTACAACAGCCCGACCGCGGGCGGCGTCACGGTCACCGGGATCGGCATCACCAAGGCCGAGAAGATCTGGTACCGTGCGCTGACGACGTACATGACGTCGCGGACCGACTACCACGGCGCCCGGACGGCGACGCTGAACGCCGCCACGGACCTGTACGGCGCGAGCAGCGCGGAGCGGGCCGCGGTCGACACGGCCTGGGCCGCGGTGAACGTTCTGCCGTAACGGGATGAACATCTGATCGAGCGGCGGTTTCCGGAGAGACTTTCCGGAAATCGCCGTTCGTCGTACCAGCCAGTGGTCTGGTCTGAAGCAGTGAAAAACTACCGGTGGTCTCATCTGGACGCTACCAGTTGATCGAGTGGGCTGTTGGGCTAGTGTTCGGGCTGTAGCGGCAGTGCCAAAGCTAGTTCTGAGGAGACGCAGACCCGTGACCGTACGCGTAGGTATCAACGGCTTCGGCCGCATCGGCCGTAACTTCTTCCGCGCCGTGCAGGCGTCCGGTGCCGACATCGAGGTCGTCGCCGTCAACGACCTGACCGACAACCAGACCCTCGCTCACCTGCTGAAGTACGACTCGATCCTGGGCCGCTTCCCGGGTGAGGTCTCCGCCACCGACGACGACATCACCGTCGGCGGCAAGAGCTTCAAGGCGTTCGCCGAGCGCGACCCGGCCAACCTGAAGTGGTCGGACGTCGGCGCCGACGTGGTGATCGAGTCCACCGGCTTCTTCACCGACGCCACCAAGGCCAAGACGCACGCCGACAACGGCGCCAAGAAGGTCATCATCTCCGCCCCGGCGAAGAACGAGGACCTCACCGTGGTGATGGGCGTGAACCACGACCTGTACGACGCCGAGAAGCACACCGTGATCTCGAACGCGTCCTGCACCACGAACTGCATCGCCCCGCTGGCGAAGGTACTGAACGACGCGTTCACGATCGAGAAGGGTCTGATGACCACGATCCACGCGTACACCCAGGACCAGAACCTGCAGGACGGTCCGCACAAGGACCTGCGTCGCGCCCGCGCCGCCGCGCTGAACATCGTCCCGACCTCGACCGGCGCCGCGAAGGCGATCGGCCTGGTGCTGCCGGAGCTCAAGGGCAAGCTGGACGGCTACGCGCTGCGGGTGCCGGTCCCGACCGGCTCGGCCACCGACCTGACCGTCGAGGTCGGCCGCGAGGTCACCGTCGAAGAGGTCAAGGAGGCCTACAAGGCCGCTGCGTCCGAGGGCTCGCTGAAGGGCTACCTGACCTACACCGAAGACGACATCGTCTCGAGCGACATCGTCACCGACCCGGCGTCCTGCATCTTCGACGCGGGCCTGACCAAGGTGATCGGCAACCAGGTCAAGGTCGTCGGCTGGTACGACAACGAGTGGGGCTACTCGAACCGCCTGGTCGACCTGGTCAACCACGTCGGCGCCTCGCTCTGACGTTCCGTTCCGGTGCTTGCGTCCGAAGGTGACCCTGGTGTCCTCCTTCGGGCGCAAGCCTGTTTCTCCTGAGGATCTGACACTGTGAAGACCATCGAAGATCTCGGCGACCTGGCCGGTCAGCGGGTGCTGGTCCGCTCCGACCTGAACGTGCCGATCAAGGGCGAGGTGATCGGCGACGACGGCCGGATCCGCGCCTCGCTGCCGACGCTGATCACGCTGGCGAAGGCCGGCGCGAAGGTGATCGTCACCGCGCACCTGGGCCGTCCGAAGGGCGAGCCGAAGCCGGAGTTCACGCTGGCCCCGGTCGCGAAGCGGCTCGGCGAGCTGCTCCGGCCCGAGGGCATCATCGTGCGGTTCGCCGGCGACGTCACCGGCGACGCGGCGCAGGCCGCCGTACAGGACCTGGACGAGGGCGAGGTGCTGCTGCTCGAGAACGTCCGCTACGACCCGCGCGAGGAGAGCAAGGACGAGGCGCAGCGCGAGGCGCTGGCCGAGGAACTCGCCGCGCTCGCGGACGTGTTCGTCAGCGACGGCTTCGGTGTCGTGCACCGCAAGCAGGCCAGCGTGTACGACGTGGCCCGCAAGCTGCCGCACGCGGCCGGCGGGCTGGTGCTCGCCGAGGTCGACGTCCTGAAGAAGCTCACCGAGGATCCGGCCCGGCCGTACGTCGTGGTGCTCGGCGGCGCCAAGGTGTCGGACAAGCTCGCGGTGATCGACAACCTGCTCGCCAAGGCCGACAAGCTGCTGATCGGCGGCGGCATGGTCTTCACGTTCCTCAAGGCACAGGGCCACGAGGTCGGCAAGAGCCTGCTCGAAGAGGACCAGCTGGACGTCGTCCGGGGGTACCTGAAGGAGGCCGGCGAGAAGATCGTGCTGCCGACCGACATCGTGGTCGCGCCCGAGTTCAAGGCCGACTCGCCGGCCACCGTGGTGGCCGCCGACGCGATCCCCGCCGACCAGCTCGGCCTGGACATCGGCCCGGAGTCCGGCACGGCCTTCGCCGCCGAGATCGCCGGTGCGCACACCGTGTTCTGGAACGGCCCGATGGGCGTCTTCGAGATGGCGCCGTTCGCCGGCGGAACCAAGGCCGTCGCGCAGGCGTTGACCGAGGTGGACGGCCTGAGCGTCGTCGGCGGCGGTGACTCCGCGGCCGCCGTCCGGCAGCTAGGCTTCGCCGACGAGGCGTTCGGCCACATCTCCACCGGTGGCGGTGCGTCGCTCGAATACCTGGAGGGCAAGGAGCTCCCGGGTCTCGCGGTACTGGAAGAGGACTGAAACCGATGGCCGACAGCGCCCGTACGCCGTTGATGGCGGGCAACTGGAAGATGAACCTCAACCACGTCGAGGCCGTGCACCTGCTGCAGAAGCTGAGCTGGACGCTGCAGGACAAGAAGCACGACTTCGACCGGGTCGAGGTGGCGGTGCTGCCGCCGTTCACCGACATCCGCAGCGTGCAGACGCTGGTCGACGGTGACCGGATGAAGATCAGGTACGGCGCCCAGGACGTGTCCACGCACGACTCCGGGGCGTACACCGGCGAGATCTCGGCGGGCATGCTCACCAAGCTCGGCTGCACGTACGTGCTGACCGGGCACTCCGAGCGCCGGCAGTACCACAACGAGACCGACGAGCTGGTCAACGCCAAGACCACGAAGGCGCTCGAGGCGGGGCTGACCCCGATCATGTGCGTCGGCGAGGGCCTGGAGATCCGGAAGGCCGACGGTCACGTCGCGCACTGCCTCGGTCAGGTCGACGCCGGTCTGGCCGGGCTGAAGCAGGACGACGTCCGCAAGGTCGTGATCGCGTACGAGCCGGTCTGGGCGATCGGCACCGGCGAGGTCGCGACGCCGGAGGACGCGCAGGAGGTGATCGCCGCGATCCGGGGCCGGATCGAGGAGACGATCTCACCCTCGGTCGCCGACTCGGTACGGATTCTTTACGGCGGATCGGTGAAGATGGCCAGTGCAGGTGGCATCATGGCCCAACCGGATGTCGACGGCTGCCTGGTCGGAGGTGCGAGCCTCCAGGTGGACGAGTTCGCCGGCATCTGCCGTTACCTGGACCTTCAGTTAGGCTACTCCTCGTGATTCTCGCTTTCTCGATCGTCGTGATCGTCTGCAGCCTGTTCCTGACGCTGCTGGTGCTGCTGCACAAAGGCCGCGGTGGCGGCCTCTCGGATCTGTTCGGTGGCGGTGTGTCGTCCAGCCTGGGCGGCTCGTCGGTCGCCGAGCGGAACCTGGACCGGATCACCATCGGTGTCGGTCTGATCTGGTTCGCCGCCATCGTCGCGCTCGGCCTGCTCTACAAGCTCGGCTGAGGGGGAGTAGGTTCCCGTGGCTGGTGGTGGCAGTGCGATTCGTGGCAGCCGGGTCGGCGCCGGACCGATGGGCGAGGCGGAGCGCGGCGACACCGCGCCCCGGCAGCGCATCGTGTTCTTCTGTGCGAACGGCCACGAGACCGCGACCTGGTTCGCGGTCGAGGCGGCCATCCCGGAGGAATGGGATTGTCCGCGGTGCGGTCTGCCGACCAGCACCGATGTGAACAACCCGCCTCCGCCGCCGAAGATCGAGCCCTACAAGACGCACCTGGCCTATGTGAAGGAGCGCCGCTCCGAGCAGGAGGCCCAGGAGATCCTCGACGAGGCGCTGGAGAAGCTCCGCGCCCGCCGCGCCCGCGGCGAAGTCATCTTCTGACCAGTACGGCGAGCAGCCCGGACCGATCGAGTATCGGTCCGGGCTGTACCGTTTGTGGTCGGCCGACCGCGAAGCGCTAAGGTCTGCGCATGACGTCGTCGATCGCGCCCGTCCGCTGGACCCCGCCGCCCGCGCCGCCGGCCCGCACGCCGACCGGGATCGAGGTGGCGGTCGTCGGGTTGCCGGGCGCCGGCCCCGAGGACACGCTCATCGACGCGGACGGCAGCGTCCTCACCGGGCTGTACGACGGCCGCATCCTGCGCGTCAGCGCCGACGGAAAGACGATCAGCACGCTCGCCGACACCGGCGGCCGGCCGCTCGGGCTGGAGTGGCTGCCGGACGGCAAGGTGCTGATCTGCGACGCGAACCGCGGCCTGCTGACGCTGGACAAGGACAACCGGGTCGCGACGTTGCTCGCGGAGATCGACGGCCGGCCGATGCGGTTCTGCAACAACGCCGACGTCACCGAGGACGGCACGATCTACTTCACCGACTCCTCGACCCGGTTCGGTATCGACGAGTGGATGGCCGACCTCCTCGAACACTCCACCACCGGCAGCGTGTACCGCCGGACGCCGGACGGGGAGGTCACCCGGCTGGCGACCGGCCGCGGCTTCCCGAACGGCGTGGCGCTCAGCAGCGACCACCGCTCGCTCTTCTGGGCCGAGACCGCGACGTACGGCCTCTACAAGCTCGACCTCACGGCCGACGGCGCCGAGCCCGTGCAGATCGCCGACATCCCGGGGCTGCCGGACAACATCGCCCGCGGTTCCGACGGCCTGATCTGGGTCGCGGTCGGGTCGCCGCGCAACGCTGTCCTCGACCTGTTGCTGCCCAAGCATCCGGCGCTCCGCAAGGTCGTCTGGGCGCTGCCGGACGCGCTGAAGCCGAAGGCCGCGGACATCATCGAGATCCAGGCGTACGACGAGACCGGAGCGCTGGTCCACGACCTGCGCGCCAAGCACCCGGACTTCCACATGCCCACCGGCGTCCGCGAACGCGACGGGAAGGTGTGGCTGGGAAGCATCGGCACCAGCTCCCTGGCGACGTTCCCGACACCGCCGCGCTGATCGAGGACCTCGCAGACGCCAGTCGCATCGCCACGGCACTTGATCGGATGAAGGAGTCGCGCGCCGGCGGTCCGGTGCGCTGGACGCTCGACGGGCGCCTCGATGCCCGGCAGTACGACGCCGGGTCGCTCGTGGTCCGGATGGATTTCGAGGACCGCAAGCGGTTGCTGGGGGCGTACCCGGACCTGTTCTTCGTGCCGCCGCGCTTCGACGCGCACCAGAAGGTCGTACTCCGCTTCCCGGACGACGACGAGGCCGTCGTCGAACGGGCCCGGCGCG
This sequence comes from Kribbella sp. NPDC003505, assembly GCF_040610875.1. NCBI lineage: Bacteria > Bacillati > Actinomycetota > Actinomycetes > Propionibacteriales > Kribbellaceae > Kribbella > Kribbella sp. NPDC003505. The sequence goes on from NZ_JBEXNA010000003.1 coordinate 759,574, forward strand.
CGGCCTGGGACCTCCCGCGGGACGCCGACTGAAGAGCAGGTCGCACCGGTCTGGCGGTCAGCGAGGCTCGAGGAGTTCTGCCGGATCGAAGGAGAACGCGAACGGTTCGGATGCCTGGAAGATCTGTCCGGAGCGTGCCTGCGCCTGCAGAACGTACTCGCCGCCGTGCAGGTGGAGGAGCTCGATCAGCACGTCGTTGGGACGAATCTCGACGTGCAGGTAGTACGGCATGCCCTGGCCGGCGCAGATCGCCGGCTTGTCGATGCGGTCTCGATGGAACGACGACGGTGAAATGATCTCGATCGGGCACAGCACCTGCTCGGCCTCGATCCACGTCTGCTGCCGAACGCTCTCGCGCAGGACGACCAGGTCGGGCTCGATCCACCCGGTCCGCAGTGATGCCCACCGCCGCCGACTCGGCCGGCGGCGGTGGGACGTTGTTCGAGGCTCAGCGTCTGGGCGGTGGCACCGCGTCGTCGGCCTGCGGTGACAGCGGATCCTCGGTTCCGTTGGTCTGGCCGTTGCCGTTGCAGACGACCAGGGCGAAGTCGTCGCCGTGCCGGCCGACGCCCTCGATGACCGCCGCCTCGACCGCCTCCGAGCCGATCTCGCGGCGCAACATCAGGGGATCCGTGCGCAGGTCCTTGGCCAGCGCGACCGCCAGCCCGACCATCACGACCGCGAACGGCAGGGCCGCGACGATCGTCAGGTTCTGCAGGCCTTGCAGGGCATCGGAGCCGCCTCCGCCGGCGAGCAGCATCACGGCGGCGACCGCACCGGTGAGCACGCCCCAGAAGATCACCAGCGGCTTCTTCGGCTCGATCGCGCCGCGCTCGGACAGCGTGCCCATCACGATCGACGCCGCGTCCGCACCGGACACGAAGAAGATCGCGACCAGGACGACGACGATGATCGTGGTGACCGCACTGAGCGGGATGTGGTCGAGCATGCCGAACAGCTGGCCCTCGGCCGTCGACGCGCCGGCGATGTCGGTGCCGCCGCGCTGGATGTCGATCGCGGTCCCGCCGAAGATGCAGAACCACAGCAGGCTGACCAGCGACGGCACCAGCAGCACGCCGGTGACGAACTGCCGGATCGTGCGGCCGCGGCTGATCCGGGCGATGAACATGCCGACGAACGGCGTCCACGAGATCCACCACGCCCAGTAGAAGACGGTCCAGCCGGACAGCCATTTCGCCATCGCGTCGCCGCCGCTGGCCTCGGTCCGGGCGGCCATGTCGGCCAGGTCGCGGAAGTAGTCGCCGATCGCGGTCGGGACCAGGTTCAGGATCAGCACCGTCGGGCCGACCACGAACACGAAGACCGCGAGCACGACGGCCAGCACCATGTTGATGTTCGAGAGCCACTGGATGCCCTTGGCAACGCCGGACACGGCGGACGCGACGAACGCCGCGGTCAGTACGGCGATGACGCCGACCATGACGGCGTTGCCGGTCTTGTCCAGCCAGCCGAGGATCCGGACGCCGGACCCGATCTGCAGCGCGCCGAGCCCGAGCGACGCGGCCGATCCGAACAGGGTCGCGAAGATCGCCAGCCCGTCGATGACCTTGCCGATCGGTCCTTCGGTACGGCGGCCCAGCAGCGGGGCGAACGCCGCGCTGATCAGCTGCGAGCGGCCGCGCCGGAAGGTGCCGTACGCGATCGCGATGCCGACGACTGCGTAGATCGCCCACGGGTGCAGCGTCCAGTGGAACAGCGTCGTCGCCATCGCGGTCTCCAGCGCCTGCGACGTACCGCCCTCGACGGTGCCGGGCGGGGGAGCGGCGAAGTGCGACAGCGGCTCGCTGACGCCGAAGAACATCAGGCCGATGCCCATGCCGGCGCTGAACATCATCGCGACCCAGGACACGGTCTTGAACTCGGGTTCCTCGTCGTCGCGGCCGAGTGGGATCCGCCCGTAGCGTCCGGCCGCCAGCCAGATCACGTAGACGACGAAGCCGGAGGCCAGCAGGACGAACAGCCAGCCGGTGTTCTGTTCGACCCAGCCGAGGGCCGAGGTGGACGCCGTACCGAGACCGGTGGCGTCGACGATGCCCCAGGCGACGAACGCCAGGGCGATGACCGCGGTGACACCGAAGGTGACGCGATCGAGGCCGGAGCCGCGACTTCGGCTGCCGGGCGGTGGTGGTGCGGCGATGGCGGGATGTGCTGCGTGGTCGGGAGTCTCTGTCTGGCTGTCGATGTCGATGGCCACAGGTAAGTCACGCCTCGCTTCGGCGCGCCTCCGTTCTGTTGTGTCGGGGGTAGGGCCTTACGACCGTGTCGGAGATCGTGGCAAAACGCAACAATCGTGGTCTCGGCCACACTCGGTAGGGTGCGGTCCATGCGTTTCGGAATCGCGATCCTGCCGGAGTACCGGTGGCGGGACGCCGCGCCGCGGTGGCGGCGGGCTGAGGAGTACGGGTTCGACCATGCGTGGACGTACGACCACCTGACCTGGAGCGGTCTCCAGGACTCGCCGTGGTACGGGACCACGCCGACGCTGACGGCGGCCGCGCTGGCCACGTCGACGATCAGGCTCGGCACGTTCGTCACGTCGCCGAACTTCCGGCACCCGCTGGCGCTGACCCGCGACATCCTCGCGATCGACGACGTCTCCGACGGCCGGTTCGTGTGCGGGATCGGCGCCGGCGGCAGTCTGGACGCGACGATCCAGGGCGGGCCGGACCGGACGCCGCGGCAGCGGCAGGACCGCTTCGAGGAGTTCGTGAATCTGCTCGACACGCTGCTCACCACGGACGGCGTGGACTTCAAGGGCGAGTACTTCGAGACGCGCAACGCCCGGACGCTGCCGGGCTGCGTGCAGCAACCGCGCGTCCCGTTCATCCTGGCCGGCAACGGTCCACGGTCGGTCAGGTTCGCCGCCGAACACGGCGACGGCTGGATGACGACCGGGGGAGCGGCCGACGACCTGGACAGCTGGTTCACGTCCGTCGCCGCTCTGAGCCACCGCCTCGACGACCTACTCGAGGGCCGCCACTTGGACCGCTACCTGTCCCTCGACTCCAAGGCCTACGCCCTGGCCGGCCCATCCGCCTTCGAGGACGCCGTCGGCCGCGCAGCCGCCCTCGGCTTCACCGACGTCATCACCCACTGGCCGCGCTCCGAAGGCGTGTACGCCGGCTCGGAGGCGGTGCTGGAGACGATCGCGACCGAGGTCATTCCTCGTCTCCGCTAGTGCGCCGGATGTAGGCCGGGACGCCGTACCAGAAGATCATGAACCAGATCAGGATGCAGGCGACGGCGAAGACGGCCATCCCTCGGGGGAGGACGACGTCGAGGGCGAGCAGCAGGCCCCCGGCGACGGCCACGATCAGGAAGATCAGTCCGGCGATCGCCATCCGGCTGGCGATCGGGAGCATCCGGTGCCGGAGTTGGCGGCGGTAGATGAGCCGGTGGAAGGACACCGGCGCCACGAACAGGCCGACCGACAGGGCGGACGCGATCAGCGTGGCGGCGTACACGGTGTGGACGAAGCTGCCCGCGTCCTGGAAGCGGGCCTGGAAGGCGATCCCGAGCAGGAACGCGAACAGGATCTGCGTGCCGGTCTGGGCCAGCCGCAGCTCCTGGAGGAGCTCGATCCAGTGGCGGTCGAGGCGCTCGCCGGGATCCTCGTCCGGCCGGCTGTACCGCGGGTCGTCGGTCACGCTTCCATTAGGCCCTGGAAACGGCGGAGGGGCCACACACCGATTGCGGTGTGCGGCCCCTCCGTAGGTTCTAGAAGGGTGATCCGACGAATCAGATCGCGCGGATGTTCTCCGCCTGCAGGCCCTTCTGGCCCTGGGTGATCTCGAACTCGACGCGCTGGTTCTCGTCCAGCGAGCGGAAGCCCGACATCTGGATGGCCGAGTAGTGCGCGAACACGTCCGCGCCACCGTCATCCGGGGTGATGAAGCCGAAGCCCTTGTCAGCGTTGAACCACTTGACAGTACCGACAGCCATTGTCTATCTCCTCGATGGCTATTAACAATCCGCGACCCACACCTCATGAGCCGCGCGTCGCCGAAAGGCCCCAGACGACAGACCGGCCATGCAGCACAGCAAAAGTCAGGGAGTCCAAACTTGCAACGCCATAACTGTAGCCGTTCTGCGGGCTGATGGTAGGGGTGACCACAAACACGTGTCGCTGATTGTCGCCGGTCGTTACGCTCCGTGCCCAGCTGATCCCGGTCGTGACGGTCGCGGTCCGGCACCGCAAATCACGCGCCGACCTGCTGTTTCGCAGGCGGCGGCGGCCGCCGGGCATTGGCAACGAAGGACAATTCACCGGTACGCCGGGTGATGGACGCAGAATTCTGATCGGATTCCCCGGCGTGTCGCGCGGCTGTGGACAGGTGCGGGGCAGGTGCGCTGGAGTTGCAGGGCACGCAACCGCGAGGAGGCAGCAGTGATCGTCAGCGTGACCCGCAGCGGCGGTTTCGCCGGGCTGATCCAGCAGGGCGAACTGGACACAACTGGCCAACCGGACGCGGACCGGCTGGAGGCCGCGGTCCGCGCGCTGGGCGCCAAGGACCTCGGCTCCGGCCGGCCGCAGCCGGACCGGTACGTGTACCGGCTGGAAGTGCAGGACGCCGACACCACGATCCACACCGTCGCAGAGCAGGACCTGGACGAGACCACTGCGTGGCTGCTCGACCGGGTCCTCGGCTGAGTCGGGTCAGCGCCAGTCGATCTCCGGCGCCCGATAGAAGTTGACGCCGAGCACCTCCCAGCGCGATCCCTGCTCGGCCAGCCGCTCGCGGTACGTCGTCCAGTCGAGCGCGGACTCCGGCGACCACCCGAGCTCGGCGATCCCGGGGAGCCGCGGGAACGTCATGAACTCGACCTTGTCCAGGTCGTCGAGCGTCTCCGTCCACAGCGGCGCCTCGACGCCGTCGATGGCGCCGGCCGGCACGTTCGGGATCAGCGTCGCCGGGTTCCAGCTGTAGGACTGCTCGACGCTGACCAGGCCGGCCCACTGCAGGCCGAGCGGCGTCTCCGCGTGGTATTTCATGTCCAGGTACGCCCGGTTCGCGGGTGAGAGGACGAGCGTCGCGCCCTGCTCGACCGCCTTCAGCGCCAGCGCCTGCGCCTTCTCGTCCTCGGTGCCCCAGTACTGCACGACCGTGCCGGCCGGCAGCGGCGCGTCGGCGATCTCGTGCCAGCCCATCACCGTCTTGCCCTGTTTGGCGACGAGCTCGGCGGCCTTCGGCACGAAGGTCAGGTAGTCGGAGTGCGGCGTCGAGTGCGCCTCGTCGCCGCCGAGGTGGAGCAGGTCACCCGGCGTCTGCTCGGCCACCTCGCGGAACACGTCGTCGAGGAACTCGTACGTCCGTTCCTTGTCGACGGTCAGCGTGCTGAACCCGACCTCGGTGTCGGTGTACAGCTTCGGCGCGACCTCGTCCGGGGTGAGCTCCGGGTACGACGCGAGCGCGGCGTTCGTGTGCCCGGGGGTGTCGATCTCCGGTACGACGATCAGGTAGTGCTCCGCGGCGTACCGGACGATCTCGGCGAAGTCGGCCTTCGTGTACGCGCCGCCCGCGCCGCCGCCGACCTGGAGGCTGCCGCCGTACTCCGTGAGGCGCGGCCAGGAGTCCACCTGGATCCGCCAGCCCTGGTCGTCGGACAGGTGCAGGTGCAGCCGGTTGATCTTGTAGAGCGACACCAGGTCGATGAACTTCTTCACCTGGTCGACGGTGAAGAAGTGCCGGGTGACGTCGAGCATCACGCCGCGGTAGCCGTACCGCGGGGTGTCCGTGATCGTCGTACCGGCGATCTCCCACGGGCCTTCCTGGGCGCTGCCGGCCTCGGCCTTGGCCGGGAGCAGTTGGCGGAGCGTCGTGACGCCGCGGAACAGGCCCTCGGCACCGGCCGCCGAGATCGTGACGCCGGACGCGTCCGCGCGCAGTTCGTAGCCCTCACCACCCAAGGACTCGGCGCCGCCGGTCGACAGCGTGATGGTGCCGGCGCCGTCCCGCACCGGCAGCGCGAAGCCGGTCGACCGCCGCAGCCGCGCGGCGAACCGCTCGGCGATCGGCTGGACAGCGGGGTCGTCGACGCCGATGGTGGCGTCCGCCTGGAGGGTGAAGGTCTCGTCGGGGAGCGGCTGCTGCGCTGTGGGCTGCGGAATCATGATCGAGAGTGTTCGCGGGCGGCGGCTTTACGTCAAGAGGCTTCAATACCGCCGCGCGAGCTCGAGGGCCTGCGCCACGTAGCTGCCGCCGAAGAGCACGACGTGCACCAACAGCGGATGCAGTTGGTGCAGCCCGATCCGGTCCCGCCAGCCGTCCGCGAGCGGGTGGGCCTCGTCGTACGCGTGCAGGACGCGATCGAGCCGCGGCAGCCCGAAGAGCGCGAGCATTGCCAGGTCCGTCTCCCGATGGCCGCCGTGCGCGGCCGGGTCGATCAGGTGGACGCCGTCGGGCGTCCACAGCACGTTGCCGGACCACAGGTCGCCGTGGATGCGGCACGGCTCGTCGGAAGGATCGTCGTACGCACCTGCCTCCAGCCGGGTGCAGACCCGCTCGACGTCGTCCAGGTTGATGCCCTCGTCGCGAGCGGCCCGCAGATACGGCCGCAGGCGCAGGTTGGCGTAGAACTCGCCCCATGACGTCATGGGCTCCGAGGCGTGGGGCAGTGGGATCGTGCCGATGTAGCCGTCGTCGCACCACCCGTCCGGCGGTACGCCGAAGTAGCGCGCGCCGGCGTCGTGTGTGACCGCCAGCCGCCGGCCGAAGTCCTCGGCGTCGGACTCGGTCGGCGGAGCGTCCTGCAACCGGGTTGTTGTCAGTTGGGTGGGAGAAACGTCGAGCGGCTCAGCCACCGGAACGCCGCCAGGGACGGCCAGCCAGCGCAGGCCCGCGGCCTCGACCTCGAAGAAGCCCGCAGGTGCGTCAGGCCGGCTCTTCACAAAGGTCATGGGCGCACTCTGGCACGCTGGACCGGCGCCGGACCAGCAGCGGCTCGCTCAGCATCACCAGGGCTCCGGCGGCGGCCAGGAGGCCGCCGACGAGCGCGACCGCGCGCACGGTCGTGGTGTCGATCAGGGCACCGCCCACGAACGCGCCGGCGGCGATGCCCACGTTGAACGCCGAACTCGTCCCGGCAGACGCCATGTCGGTGCTGCCCGGGGCAACCTGAAGGGTCCGGCTCTGGGCGGCGACGGCGAATCCGCTGAAGGCCAGACCGATCAGTGCGATCAGAGCGACCGTCACGGCCTGCACCTGTCCCAGCGCGTACAACCCGAACAGGCCGAGCGCGATCACCCCGAGCGGAGCCACGGTCGTGCCCCACGGGTACCGGTCGAGCACGCGGCCGACGATCAGCGTGCCGGCCAGGCCGCCGGCGCCGCTGGCCAGCAGCATCGGACCGAGCACGTCGGACGAGAACCCGGAGATGTCCAGCAGGAACGGCGTGACGTAGGTGTTGAACGTGAGGAACCCGGTGACACCGACGGCGCAGGTGACGAGCAGGACGCCATACCGCCTCAGGTCGGGGGAGGTGCCCCGGCGGGACGGGCTGTCCTGCACCTCGGCGCGTGGCAGCAGGGCGGCGATCCCGGCGCAGGCGGCCGCGCCGAGCACAGTCATCACCACGAACGGCACCCGCCAGCCCGCCTGCTCGCCGAGCCAGGTGCCGAGCGGGATGCCGAGGATCGGCGCCAGCGCCGTCCCGATCGCGAGCCGCGCAACCACCCGGCCGCGAAGCTCCGGCGGGAACAGGCTGGTCGCGATCGGCGGTGCGATCGCCCAGAACAGCGCCTGCGCGAGGGCGATCACGAGACGCGCGGCGAAGAGCAACTCGTACGACGGGGCGGCCGCGGAGAGCGCGGTGGCGACGGTGAGGACCCCGAGGGTGCCGGCGAGCACCAGCCGGCGGGGGAGGTGGTGGGTCAGCCGGGCGAGGGGGATGGACGCGAGCACGACGACAGCGGCGTACCCGGTGACGAGGAGGCCGACCTGCGAACGCGACCGCCCGAGGTCGTCCGCGATCACGGTCAGCAGACCGATCGGGAGGACCTCGATGGTCACGAACGAGAAGGTCGAGACGCCGAGGAACGCCAGCGCGGCGCCGGCTCGGCGGGACGAGAGAGTCATGGGTCACCTGATCCCGGTAAAATGTCGGACAGTGGTAGCGTCTCATCCATGACCGACAGTTTTCGCGGGGAATATCGCATCGTGGGCGGCCACCCGGCCCTCGACCTCGTGAACACGGTCAGCCCGCGCACCCGGGGCGGTGCGGCCGAGCTCGACCACCTCACGACGCCCGCCGAGCTGCTCGCCTGGAGCCGCCGGAGCGGGCTGATCGATCTGCGCGACTTCAGCGCCGTCGAGGGCACCTGGCGCTCGGCGCCGGAGCTGGCCGTGAAGGCGCTGAACGCGACGCTCGAGATCCGCGAGGCGACGTACGACGTACTGGCGCCGCGGGCCGCGCGGTCGGTGATCGCGCCCGACGGGGTCAAGCAGAGCGAGGGTTCCGCCTTCGAGCGGCTGATGCTGCGCTGGTCGGCGGCGGCCGCGCGGTCGATGCTGATCCCGGACCCGGCCCGCGATCGCGGCATCGCCGAGCTGGTGGTCGGGACGTCGCCGGCGCAGCTGATCCCCGATCGGCTGGTGGTCGCGGCGGTCGAGCTGATCCGGACCGTCGAGCTGCGCCAGTTGCGGTCCTGCCCGGTCGACGACGGCGGCTGCGGCTGGCTGTTCCTGGACCGCAGCCGCAACGGTTCCCGGCGCTGGTGCTCGATGGAGGACTGCGGGACGCGGGCCAAGATCCGCAAGCTCGGCGAGCGCCGGCGTGCTACCGGTGTCTAGCGGTTTCGGTGGTAGAGAAGTCGTCTCTTCACTGTCAGCGATCGGCTCAGTCGGCGAGAACGCGTGTCGAAAGATGCGAACTGTCCCCGCGACCTGTCATCGTAGGCGGCCGGGCCTTCCGACCAGAGGGCCCTGCCCGCACCTGCCCCGGGACCAGGGGCAGGCTGACGTACCAGAAAGTGGAGGACAGATGACGCAGGTGGCAGAGCAGCCGGGCAGTACTGCCGGGCGGCTCGGCTCGGTGGTTCTGGACTGCCCGGACCCACTCGAGCTCGCCCAGTTCTACTCGGCGCTGCTGGGGCTGGAGATCGACGAGAACGGTGACGAGGACTGGCGGAGCCTGACCGGCCCGGGGTCCTCGCTGGGGTTCTCGACGCTGGCCTTCCGGCGTTCGGAGGAGTACGTGCCGGCCACGTGGCCCGGCACCGACGCGCAGGATCTCCATCTCGACCTGATCGTCGAGGACCTTTCGAGCGGTCACGCCACCGTGGTCGCTCTCGGGGCCGAGCCGCTCGACCCGCTCGACCCACCGCCCGCCGACAACGCGCGCGGCTGGCGCATCTACGCCGACCCGGCGGGACACCCGTTCCGGATCTGCCTCGAGTAAGTCGTCGGAAGGGCCTGTCCTCTCGGGGGCGGGCCCTTTCGCCTGTCCGGGCTCAGGCGCCGTTGAACGGGAAGTGCCGGCCCTCGACGTACGCGGGCCGCGGCTGGTAGCTGTTCACCCCCGGCTCTCCGCGCAGGTGGAAGGCGCTCGGGTACGGCGTCTCCGGGTCGGTGATCCTGGTCGACGTCGGGATGTAGCGGATGGTCAGCCCGCAGCGCCGGTAGGGCGACGCGTTGGCGTTGCTGCCGTGCACGATGTTCGGGTGGTGCACCTCGACGTCGCCCGGGGCCAGCACCATGTCGACGGCCTGGGTCTCGTCGACCTCGACCGCGATCTCCTTGCCGAGCACGCTCTCCACCTCGGTGTTGTCGCGCATCCCGGCCACCTCGGAGCGATGGCTTCCCGGAATCACCCGGACGCAGCCGTTCTCCGGGGTCGAGTGGTCGACGGCGAGCCAGAGCGTCACCACCTCCATTGGGTCGAGCGGCCAGAACGCCGCGTCCTGGTGCCACAGCACCGGCTGGCCGGAGTACGGCGGTTTGGAGATGTAGTGCGACGCGAACAGGGCGATGTCCGGTCCGATGAACTTCTCGGCGATGTCGACGAGCCGGTCGTCGCCGACCAGCCGAACCCAGAACGGGTCGTCGCGCAGGTAGACGTGTCCGAGCTGCTCGGGCCGGACCTCGGGGTGCCGGGCCTGCAGCCACTCGACATGATCGTTCACTTCCTTGATCAGGTCTTGGTCGATGACGTCGCGGAAGATGACGTAGCCGTCTGTTTCGAACATGCCTTCAGCGTGCCGGTCCGGCGGACCGGGGGACTAGCAGCGGTGCGACAGGAATTTGTACTGTCTTGATGTGGAGCAGATCCTGCGGTTCGAGGCGCACGCGTTCGGCCGGCCGTACCACGCGGCCCGCGTGCGGATCCCGGCCCGGGCCCGGGACACCGAGTTGCACACCCATGCCGACTTCCACGAGTTCATGGGCATCGTGTCCGGCAGCGGCGAGCACCTGCTGACCACCGGCGTGGAGCAGTTGCGTCCCGGCGAGGTGCTCCTGATCAGGCCGAGCGACCGGCACGCCGTCCGCGGCTCGGCGCCGGACGGCCTGGAGTTCGTGAACGTCGCGTTCCCGAGCTCGGCCTGGCAGGGGTTCCTGGACCTGACCCGGACCGACCCGACGGCAAGCTGGGCGTCGGCGCGCCGGCCGGTGGCCTTCCGCGGGACGGGGGCGATCGCGGTCTTCGAGCACGCGCTGGAGCGGTTCCAGGACGCGCCCGGCCCCTACGACCTGCTGCGGTTCTGGATCGACCTGCTCCAGCTGGTCTCACCCGACGACGAGACAGCAGGCCCCGGCGTACCCGACTGGCTGGCGAAGGCGTGTACGGCGATGCGCGCCGAGGACAACCTCCGTGGCGGCGTACCGCGGCTGCTGAAGCTCGCCGGCGTCAGCCCCGCCCACCTGTCCCGCTCGCTGCGCGTGGCGTACGGAGTCACCCCGACCGCGTTCGTCACCGACCTCCGCCTCGAACACGCCGCATCCTTGCTGGCAGCAACAAACGCCACGGTCGCGAGCATCGCCGCCCGCTGCGGCTTCGGCAGCCAGTCGTACTTCACCCGCTGCTTCACCACGGCCCACGCCCTCTCGCCCCGGGCCTTCCGGCACCGCTCCCAACGAGCCTTCGTCCCCTGACGAACTCGTCGCCGGTCGACGGCGAAGGCACGCGACGCCCATTTCATCCCCGTGCCCGCACTCGCGGACAGAGGCGACGGACCTCTGTGGCCGAGCCGAGCGGCCTGTCGGCGAGCTGGTGAAAGGTGCCGTTCGGCCCTGCCTCGAAGCGATCCCGGAGACCAGCATGCGTTGAGTAGGGCGACGCCCCTGAGACACAGGTGCGGAGGTGACGACCATGGGTCAGCAAGTCACGACGACGACCGAGAAGATCGACGTCAAGGGCGGACACCTCGTGGAGAAGGTCAGGGAACTGGTCCACGAAGGCAACGTGCGCCGGATCATCATCAAGAACTCCGACGGCAAGCCCGTGATCGAGGTACCGGTGACGGTCGGCGTGGTCGGATTCCTCGTCGCTCCGACGGTGGCCGCGATCGGTGCCGTCGCCGCGTACGCAGCGGACTACTCGATCGAAGTCGAACGGGAGTCCAAGAACTCGACAGGACGAGAGGCAGCCACAGGAAACTACAGAGAGCTCCTCGAGCAGTACATCGAGAGGTACAACAAGGGCGATCTCGACGGCGTGATGGAGTTGTACGCCGAGGACGCCGTCCAGCTGATGCCCGACGGCTTCTTCGAAGGGCGCAGCGCCATCCGCGAGCGCCTGGCCAAGGAACTCGGCTCGTTCTCGGACCTCGCCCACCGCTACACCAGTTACGTCGAGGACGGCGACGCGTTCGCGGACGAGTTCGTGTTCGTCGGGACACACACCGGTCCGGTCACGCTGCCCGACGGCACCGAGCTGCCGCCGACCGGCAAGCGCATCGAGGTACAAGGCATGGAACTGGTACGAGTCCGCGACGGCAAGGTCGTGCTCGACAACCTGTACTACGACAACGCGGCCGTCGCGGCGCAACTCGGTCTGTCGCCGCTCGGGGTTTCCGGTACGGCATGACGGGAGGACGACAAATGCCGACAATGCAGCAAGCAGCATCCGCGTTCCTGGCGAACAAGCGGATCGCGGTGACAGGTGTATCGCGCAAGCCGAAGGACCACGGCTCGAACGTCGTGTACAAGCGTCTGCGGGACCGGGGCTACCAGGTGTACGCCGTCAACCCGAACGCCGACTCGGTCGAGGGCGACCGCTGCTACCACGACCTGAAGAGCATCCCGGGAGGGGTCGACGCCGTCGTCATCGCCACGGCGCCGTCAAGGGCCGAGGAGACGGTGCGCGAGTGCGCCGAGCTCGGGATCACCCAGGTGTGGATGCACCGCGGTCCCGGTGAGGGCAGCGTCTCGACGGCCGCCACCGAGTACGGGCGGCAGCACGGCATCACGGTGATCGACGGAGGATGCCCGCTGATGTTCGACCCGACGTCCGACTTCGGCCACAAGGTCATGCGGCTGATGTTCCGGAGCCACGTACCGAAGAACGTCTGAGGAGGAGGTCATGGCGAACCTGGAAGTCATCGCTCACCTCAAGGTTCGCCCAGGTCAGCTCGAGGGGATCAAGGCCCAGGCGGCCGAGATCCTCCGGCTGACCCGGGAGCAGGACACGCACACCCTCCGCTGCGACTGGTTCGTCAACGAGGACGGCAGCGAGTGCGAGGTCCACGAGCTGTTCACGGACGAACACGGACTGGCCGAGCACAACACGCACATCATGGCGGCGCGGACGATCCTCTTCCGCGACTACGCCTACGACCATCGATCGGCTCTGTACGGCGAGGTTTCGCAAGACTGCGTTGACTTGGTCGAGGCGCGCACGGGAGCGGCGCCGGCCGTCTTCTCGTTCCTGAACGGAATCCAGTCGCCGGCAACGGCTGCGACCGGGTTCGCAAGGAGGAAGGACGCAGACACGGCTCATCTGGAAGTGCACGCTCGGCTGAAGATCCGTCCCGGCGAGGCGGACGGATTCAAGACGCAGGCGGGCGAGCTCCTGCGGCTGACACGGGAGCTGGACACGCACACCGTCCGTTACGACTGGTTCGTGAACGCAGAAGGAACCGAGTGCGAGGTCCACGAGGCCTACCAGAGCGGCGAAGGGCTGATCGAGCACAACCTGCATGTCATGGCGGCGCGGGCTGTTCTCTTCGAGAAGTACGCCTACGACCACCGCATGACGGCCTTCGGTCAGGTCTCGGACGAGCTCAGGCAGCTGGGGACGAAGCACGCCGGAGGTCTCGCGGTGTACTCGTTCGTCCAGGGACTCGAAGCGGCCCTGGCCGTGTAGACGACAAGAAGAGGGGGCGTTGCGACATGGCCCGCACACGTCACCTTGAACGGATCAGAGCGTCGGACCTGTTCCTGCTGCTGTGGGACGACTACGGCTGGTCCACCGACATCGGCGGACTCGCCGTCGTCGACGGCGCCAGCCTGCTCGACGAGCAGGGCCGCGTCCGTGTCGACACGGTCCGCCGGCACCTGGAGCCGCGACTGCAGCTCGTTCCTCGATTCCGGCAGGTGCTGTACCGGCCGCGGCTGGGGTTGGGCTGGCCGCTGTGGGTCGACGCCCCCTCCTTCGACCTCGCAGACCACGTCAAGGTCCGCGCGGTTGCCGACGAATCCCAACTACTGCCGGCGTGTGAGGAACTGGCCAGGCCCAAATTGGATCCAGACCGGCCGCTGTGGGAGCTTTGGCTGCTCCCCGGCCTGCCGGAGCAGCGCATGGGCGCGTTCTTGAAGGTTCACCACGTCCTCGCGGACGGGCCCGCAGCGATGGCTGCCTTCGCGGCGCTGCTCGACCTGAGCGCCGATGCGTCCACGCCCGTAGCACCGCCGTGGACGCCGAGGCCGATCCCGTCGGCCGGCCAGCTGCTGCGCGACAACCTGTACCGCCGCGGGCAGGAGCTGGCTCGCGGGGTTTCCGGCGTCGTCCATCCGCGGCGGACGGTGCAGCAGGTACGACGCACCCTGCCGGCGTGGCGTGAGGTCCTCACCGAGCAGCCTGCTCCACAGACCAGCCTCAACCAACCGGTCGGTGCCGAGCGCCGGTTGTCCGTCGTACGCGGCCGACTCGACCTTGCTCAGCAGATCGCCCACGTCCAGCACGCTAAGGTCAACGACGTGATCCTGGCGGCCGTCGCAGGCGGGCTGCGCCGACTGCTGGCAAGCCGCGGTGAGGACGTCGACGGCCTGGTACAGCGCGCCATGGTGACGATCTCCCAGCGCCAGGAGGGTCCTGCCCAGACCAAGGGCAACAAGCCTGGCTGGATGATGGTTCCGCTACCGGTCGGCGAGTCCGACCCGGTCCGGCGGCTCGAGTTGATCGCTGCCGAGACCGCCGCGCGCAAGCACGAGGCACGTCCTGAGGCCGGTAGTGGAATCTTCCGGTTCGTCGCGGGGCAACGCGCCTGGTACCGGATGTTCCCGCGGCAGCGGTCGGTGAATCTGGTGGTCAGCAACGTCCCTGGCCCGCCGGTGCCGCTCTATCTCGCCGGCGCACGATTGCTGGAGACGTTCCCCCTGATGCCGCCGATGGGCAATCTGACGCTGGTTGTCGCCGCGCTGTCGTACGCCGGCCAACTGAACGTCACCGCCGCCGCCGACCGGGACAGCTGTCCGGACCTGGAGATCTTCACCCAAGGCGTCCACGACACCCTCGACGCCCTCGCCCGGTCGCTCGCGACCGCGATCCCGCCGCGCGAGTTCAGGTATCGCTCTCGGAGCGCGTTCGTGCCGTGAGGTACTGGGCTGCCTCTGACTGCTTGAACCAGGTGGCCCAGCCGAGGACGTCGGCGTTGAAGCGGGGGTCGGTCAGGGACAGGTCCGCGCCGTGGTCGACGAGGAAGCGGAGGGTGCCGAGGGATCCGGTGCCCGCGGCGAGGTGGGCCGCGGTGACGCCGTTCGGTGTGCGTTCGTTGACGCCGAAGCCCAGCTCGGCGAGTCGCGGGATGACGTCCCAGCGCTGGGCGGCGGCGGCCTCGGCGAGCAGAGCGGGCCGGTCGGCGGGCGTGACGTCGCCGGCCAGGGCGGGGGCGAAGGGGTCCTCGGCGCGCACGCCCCGGTAGAAGTCGCGGACGGTCCCGACTTCGGCGCCGTGATGGATCAGCTCGTCGAGGATGTGCAGCACGAACGCCGTACCGTCGTGGTCCGCCCACGGGCCCGCAATCTCACCCAGGGGGCGATCCAGGTCGTCCTGACTGAACGCCGCGAGCCGTCGGCGCCATACGTCGTACGCGTGCTGGAGTGCGGTGACGGCCTCCGCCGCCGACGCCGGTACCGGGGGTTGGCCGTCGTCGTCCGCGGGCTGGTGCCCGAGCCAGGTGGCGGTGCGGTCCTCCTGCAGGATGTCGACGATGTGGGTGATCCGCCACGCCAGGGTGGTGAACGGCGCAGGCTCGGGTGGGATCCAGGCCCAGTCGGCCGCGAAGCCCGAGTCGGTCTTCCGCACCGTCCAGCAACCCTCGAAGGGCTCCCAGAAGTACTCCTCGTCGGTCAGCCCGGCCACCCGGTCGCGCAGTCGCTGCCAGGCGAAGTCGGACAGGTCGAGCAAGTTCTCCAGTGTCGTGGTCATGACCTCACCGTAGGACGACCTGCGGACAGGATCGGTCCGCAGGTCGAGGCAGAATGAACAGATCATGGACACCGCGGCCCGCCTGCTCCGACTGCTCTCACTGCTCCAGTCCCGCCCGCAGTGGGACGGCGCCGACCTGGCGGCCCGGCTCGACGTCACGCCCCGGACCGTCCGGCGCGACGTCACTCGGCTGCGGTCACTCGGGTACCCCGTCGACGCCGAGGCCGGGATTGGTGGCGGCTACCGGCTTGGACCCGGTGGGCGGTTGCCGCCGCTGCTGCTCGAGGACGAGGAAGCGGTCGCGATCGCGGTCGGGCTGCGCGTCGCGACCACCACGACCGTGTCGGGCGTCGAGGAGGCGGCCATCTCGGCGCTGGCGAAACTTCATCAGGTGCTGCCGGCGCGGCTGCGTGAGCAGGTCGCGGCGATCGGCGCGCACACCAGTCAGTTGCCGCAGGGGGAGTTGCCGACGGTCGACGGCGAGGTCCTGGTCACCCTGGCGGCCGGTTGCCGTGACGTCGAGGGGATCCGATTCCGGTACCGCACCCACGCCGGCGACGAGTCGGAGCGCAGCGTCGAGCCGCTTCAGATCGTTCACACCGGCCGCCGCTGGTACCTGGTCGCCCGCGACCGCGACCGGCAGGCCTGGCGAACCTTCCGCGTCGACCGGATCGCTGACCCGGTGCTGACCGGCGCGCGCTACCGGTTCGAGAACCCGCCCGACCCGATCGCCCTGGTGGCCGAGGGGACCGGGGTGGCGCCGTGGGACATCGTCGCCCGGATCCGCGTCCAGGCGGATGCGGACACGGTGCGCAAGGTCTTCCCGGCCCGCGAAGGCGTCGTCGACCCGATCGACGCGACCACCTGCGAACTCCGCTTCGCGGCCAACGACCTCGGGCCGCTGATCGCCCAGACTCTGCGCATCCGCTGGCCGTTCGAGATCCTCGACCCGCCGGAACTCCGCACGGCCGTACACGAGCACGGCCGGCGGCTACTGAACTCCTAGCTCCCGACCGGCCCGATCGGTGCTCCTGGTGAGGCCGGCGAGGAAGTGGTCGGCGCGTTGCACGAACAGGTACGCCTCCTGCCGCCTCGCCACGGCGCGGGCCCGCTCGGCCAGGCGTACGGCGGCATCCGGGCCGGCGATCTCCTTCGCCAGCTCGGCCCGGACGAGAAGGAGCAGGCCGTCCGCGGACCGCTGGCCATAGCGGTCCCGGAAGTTGTCGGCCTGGTCGAGCGCAACCGCGGCGGCGCCGGGGGAGCCGGCCGCCAGGCGCATCTGCGCCAGCAGCGCGTACCAAGTGGAGACGCAGGATCGGACGGGGTTCGTCAGGTTGGCCACCACCAGCCGCTCCGCTTCGTCCGCGGCTGCACCAGGATCGTGACCGCTCATCGCCAGGGCCCACCATCGCGCCAGGCGGAGATAGGTGCCGAGGAAGCCGAACGAGAAGTGTGGATCCGCCGCGATCCCACGGTCCGCGGCGCGCAAGGCCCACTCGGGGTCGCCGACGACGCAGGCGGCCCGGGCAGCGATGCTCGTCGCGACGGTGGTCGCGTACGCATCGTCGCCTGCGGCCGCGACGAGTGCGTCCAGGAGTTTTCGTGCCTCGGAAGACTTCCCGTGGTACGCGGAGATCTCGGCAAGTATCGCCGTGGTCAGCAGCCGGAGTCCGTCGCGCACCTGGTCGGGGGTGTGATCGTCGGACGGCGCGTGCGACGCGGTAGCCGTCAGATGGCGGAACGACGCTCCGATGCGTCCGAGGTGCCACTGCTGGATTCCCCAGGCGGAGTCTCCGTAGCCGCGGACCACCGGATCCCGGGACGTCGATCCCTGCTTCAGCAGGCGATCGGCGAGCACACAGCTGCGTTCGAGGTCCAGGCCCTGGACGTGAGCCGTCCACCGGGAGAACAGGAAGCTCGCGGCCTCGCGCTCGCGGCCGAGGGTCTTCGCCACCGCCTCCGCCCGCTCCAGCAGGTGAACGGAGGAAGCGCCGTACATGGAGCGCATCCCGGCCACCGCGATCAACCGGGTCAGCGCCTCGAGTTCGAGCTCGGGCAGGGCCGCGCCGCGGGCGCGCTCGACGGCCCGGACAAGGTGACGTTCGGCGTCGCGGAGCGCGGTCTTCGTCGTTGCCCGGGCTCCGGCGCGGAGCAGGGCGGAGATGGCTCGCGCCGGTTCGATGAGCGGACCAGCCTCCCAGAGATGGTGCGCCGTCCGTTCGGCGAACGACTCGTCACTCGGGCCCACCGCCTCGATCGCGTCGGCGATTGCCCGGTGCACCGACGCGGCACGTCCGGGTGGGATGGCCTCGCAGACCGCCTCGCGGACGAGGTCATGGGTGAAGCAGTAGGTGAAGGGGTCTCCCGGCGCGGGACCGACGAGGCCGAGCTCGCGGACGGGTTCCAGCCGCTCGAGACAGGTCGCCACGTCTGCGCCGGCGATCCGGGTGAGCAGCACCAGTTCGACACTGCGCCCTGCGAGCGCGGCCGTCTGGAGAAGCTCCTGAGCGCCGGGGTCCAGCGCGGCCATGCGGTCGCGCACCACGTCGCGGACGGTCAGCGGCACACCGCTGCGCACCACGGATTCCTCGGTGACGGTGCTGTCGTCGCTGAGCAGCCGCGCCACCTCCTGGACGAAGAACGGGTTGCCGGCCGTACGGGCATGGACGGCGCGGGAGACTTCCACCGCGGGCACGTGGCCCGTCTCGCGTCGCATCAGCTCGGCGACGTCCGGTTCGGCGAGCGGCCCGACGAGGACCCGGCGATGACCTGGGATCCGGCTGGCGGCGGCAAGCACCCGGGCCAACTCGAGGCTGAGTGACGGATCCCGGTTACGCAGGGCCGCGACCACGGCCGTGCCGGCGGGAAGCCGGGCGACGACATGCTCGAGCAGCTGCAACGAGGCAAGGTCCGCCCACTGAAGGTCGTCGAGGACGATCAGTGCGGGATGCTCGGACGCTGATTCGGAGATCACCCCGACGACCTGCTCGAACAGCCGGAACTGGGCGCGGTCGTCCGGGACCGGTGGCGCCGCCCCTGCGGCGTCCCGGGATCCGAGGAGATGACCGAGATCGCCGGCGAGCCACTCCGCGCGACGGGCCGCCGGTCTGGTGTCGAGGAGGCCCCCGACGATCTCGACCCACGGCCACAGGGCGGGAACGCCGCCGCCCTGGAGGCCGTGCCCCCACACCACGTGCGCTGCTCGATGCCGGGCGTGGCGGGCAACCTCGTGGAGGAGACTCGTCTTCCCGATGCCGGGCTCACCTTCGAGGAGGACGACGGCCGTCCCAGTCTCCAGGGCCGGCTCGACAGCACCCCGGATCAGGTCGAACTCCTCCGCTCGGCCAACCAGTTGACGATCGAGGTCCGCGGCGGCCGGCACGGTCCGCAGGGAGGGCGGCGCGGGTCGCGGACCGGTCTCCGGGCGCTGCTCGAACACGTGCCGTTGGGCCGACCGCAACGCCGCACCGGGGTCGATTCCGAGGTCGTCCGCAAGCCGGCGACGGATCAGGTCGTACGCCGTGAGCGCCTCCGCCTGCCGGCCGGCAGCGCACAGCGAGCGGACGAGGCCGGCGTGCACCGGTTCGTGCAACGGAGCCATGGTCGAGGCTAGGTGGAGTGCCGGCAGCACCCGGTCGGGCCGGTCCTGGGAGTTCGCGAGTTCCGACGCCTCGACGCAGGCAGCGAAGAACTCGTCGTCGAGCCCGGCGAAGATCGGGATCGCGGCAGGGCCGTGCTGCGCCGCGCTCCCTCCGGCCGGGCCGTTCCACAGCTCCAGCGCGGCGACGTAATGATCGAGCGCGGCTGCTTCGCGGTTCTGCCCGCGGGTCACGCGAGCCGTGCTGAGGAGTTGCCGGAAGCGCGCGAGGTCCAGAACCTCCGGACCGGCGGTGCACAGGTAGCCGTCGGCGCTCCGC
The DNA here is from genome assembly GCF_040610875.1 of Kribbella sp. NPDC003505. NCBI lineage: Bacteria > Bacillati > Actinomycetota > Actinomycetes > Propionibacteriales > Kribbellaceae > Kribbella > Kribbella sp. NPDC003505. The sequence goes on from NZ_JBEXNA010000003.1 coordinate 779,094, forward strand.
ACGAGGTAGGCGCTCGGTTCCCGCGGTCGCAGGGTGGGCTCGAGCAGGCGGCGCAGCAAGCCTACGTATTTGTGGAGCACATTGAGTGCGCTGGCGGGCTCCTTGTCGCCCCAGATCAGCTCGATGAGCTCGCCGGCGCCGATCGGCCTCCCGGCGCGAGCCAGTAACAGCGCGAGCAGGTAGGCCTGCTGGCGTGGACCGGGGGCGACCTCGACGCTTTCGTGCCAGACCCGCAACGGTCCGAGGACCTGCAGCCTCAGCGAGGCGAAGTGCCCCGAAGGTTCTCCATCGGCGCTTCGAGGCAGGAGCGTCTCCGTCATGCCCGGCCTCCTTTACGGGCTTCGGTCAAGTCGAACTCTAGAGGCTGGAGTCACGCTCCAGCCAGCGATCCACTGCAAATCCACTGACCGTCAACTGCGGATCCCTACCGTCGGATGTGGCGTGCGCGCTCCCGCCCCGGGGTGACTGCACGCGGACCAGGTCGAGCGAGAAGGCGAGAACACCCATGGCAACGATCACGACCCCCGACGGGGTGGAACTGTTCTACAAGGACTGGGGATCCGGGCGACCGATCGTGTTCAGCCACGGCTGGCCGCTGTCGGCCGACGACTGGGACAACCAGATGCTGTTCTTCCTCGGCCAGGGCTTCCGCGTCATCGCGCATGACCGCCGGGGACACGGAAGGTCGGCCCAGGTCTCCGAGGGCCACGACATGAACCACTACGCCGACGACCTCGCCGCGCTGGTCGCCCACCTCGATCTCCGCGACGCCGTGCACGTCGGTCACTCGGCCGGCGGGGGTGAAGTGGTGCGCTACCTCGGGCGGCACGGCGAGGGCCGCGTGGGCAAGGTCGTGCTGATCAGTTCCGTCGTACCGTCGCAGCAGCTCACCGACGCGAACCCTGACGGCCAGCCGCCGGAGGCCTTCGCGGGTCTCAAGCAGGGAATCGCGGCGAACCGGTCGGAGTTCTTCCGCGAGGTGGCCGCCGGGCCGTTCTACGGGTACAACCGGCCGGGTGCCGAACCGTCCGAGGCAGTGATCCAGAACTGGTGGCGCCAGGGCATGATGGGCTCGGCGAAGGCTCAGTACGACTGCGTCGACGCGTTCGCCCAGGAGGACTACACCGACGACCTGAAGAAGATCAGCGTGCCGGTCCTGGTCATGCAGGGCGACGACGACCAGATCGTTCCGTACCGCAGTACCGCGCCGCGGGCCGTCGAGATCCTCGCGAACGCCACGCTCAAGACCTACCCCGGCTGGCCGCACGGCATTCCGACCACGAACGCCGACGTCATCAACGCGGATCTGCTGGAGTTCATCACGTCCTGAGGGGTGGAAGGCGCCGCCGGGCGCGCTCCGATAGATTCGCTGCGGAGCCGCCCGCCCCGGTGCGGTCGTCGCAGATCGAAGGTGGGTGTCGGGTGCCAGACCAGGAACAGTCCCGGAGCCGGCGCCACATCTACGCGGAGATGACCCGTCACGAGGTGGTGCGCTCGGCACGGAAGTTGTTCGGCCGGTACGGGTACGCGCAGACCACCGTCGAAAGCATCGCCCGTGATGCCCGGGTCTCACCGGCGACGGTGTATGCGCAGTGCGGCGGCAAGGAGGGGCTGCTCCAGGCGCTGATGGACAAGTGGACCACCAGCAGCCTGGTGCAGAGCATCATCGCCGAGTGCGCCGCCGCCGAGTCGGCCCGCGCCAAGCTGGATGCGCTGGCCAAGGGGTACGTCGCGATCTATGCGGAGTCGGGCGACATCATCCAGATCGTGACCCGGGCCGCGGCCTGTGCGCCCGCGGCGGAGGCGTTTCTGAAGGTCGCCGACGAGCGTCAGCAGAATGCTCTCCGGGAGATCGTCACGGGTATGCGGGACGTCGGCGGCCTGGCCGACGGAATCACGGTGGAGGAGGGCGTGCAGATCATCTTCTTCCACTTCCGGTACGCGCAGTTCGCGCTCGCCGCGGACGAGTTCGGCTGGGGTGCCGAACGCACGACCCGCTGGCTCACCGAACGGGTCGCGTCCGCGATCCTGAGGAGCTAACTCTCGGAGAGTGCCTTCCGGATGCGCTTCTCGGAGACCGGATACGGCGTGCCGAGCGTCTGGGCGAACAGGCTGATGCGGAGTTCCTCGAGCATCCACCGGACCTCGAGGAGTCCCGGGCTGGGATACTTGCCCGTCGGCACCGCTCGAAGCTTCTTGCGGTACTCGTCGGTGAGCATGTCGACGACCGCCATACCGGAACGGTCGCGCGCCGCGTTGGCGCCGAGCTTGTCCAGCCGCTGCTCCATGCCGCGCAGATACCGGACCAGGTCCGGCAGCCGCTGCGCGCCGGTCTCCGTGATGAAGCCGGGGTGGACGAGACCTTCGAGCTGACCCCGTACGTCGGACAGCGCGGCCAGCAACGCCGGACTGGACGCCCGCGAGATCTGCTTGTCCACGGTCCGGGCGTGGGCGAGCACCTGCTCGACCTGCTGCAGGATCGTCAGCACGGTGTCCGCGAGCTCGGACCGGACCGCGTCCCGCAGGATCGAGAACGCGGTCAGGTTCCACGCCGGACCGCCCGCCGCGGCCATCAACTGATCCACCGCGGCGGCGATCGCGTCGTCGAGCAACTCGCCCACGTTGCGATGCGGGCCGGCCATCAACGTCATCTTCTGCTGGTTGCTCAGCTGACGCTGTACGACGTCGATCACCGACGGCATGGTCAGCAGCAGGAGCCGGCGCGTCCCCGCCCACATCGCGGCGGCCTGGTCGCGCTCGGTTTCCTGCAGCCGGATCGCGACGCTCTTTCCCTCGTCGACGAGTGCCGGATACCCCGCCACGGTCAGCCCGTTGCGGTGCTCGGAGAAGCTCCGGGGGAGATCGCCGAACGTCCAGTCGGTCAGCCCCGACTTCTCCAGCCCGCTGACCGCCTTCGACGCGACCTGCGAGATCGCGGCCTTCGTCTTCGGCTTCAGCTTCTCCTTCAGCTTCGCGAGGTCCTTGCCCTCGGCCACCGTCTTGCGCTGGTCGTCCTCGACCCGGAACGTCATCCGCAGATGCTCGGGCACCCGGCTCCAGTCCCAGTCCTCGGGCTCGATCACCACGCCGCGCAGGTCCCGCAGCGCGCGGGCCATCGCGTCGGTCAGGGGCCCGGACGCCGGGTCGAGCTCGGGGAGGATCTGCCGGGCGTGATCCGGCGCCGGCACGATGTTGCGCCGGACCGCTTTCGGGAGCGACTTGATCAGCGTGGTCACGAGTTCCTCGCGGAACCCGGGCACGCTCCACTCGAAGCCGTCCGCGGTCACCTGGTTCAGGACCAGCAGCGGGATGTGCACGGTGACGCCGTCCGCGTCCGTGCCCGGCTCGAACGCGTACGTCAGGTCGAAGGTCATCCCGTGCTGGGTCCAGTGCAGCGGGAACTCCTCCTCGCGCACCTCCGCGCCCTCGCGGACGACCAGGGAACGCTCGAAGTCGAGCAGGTCGTGGTCACGCTGTCGAGCGGTCTTCCACCAGGTGTCGAAATGCCGCCCGGTGACCACCTCGGCGCCGATCCGCTCGTCGTAGAACGCGAACAGCGTCTCGTCGTCGACCAGCAGGTCGCGCCGCCGGGTGCGCTCCTCGAGCTCCTCGACCTCCTCGATCAGCTTGCGGTTCTCGTGGAAGAACTTGTGGTGGGTGTCCCAGTCGCCCTCGACCAGCGCGTGCCGGATGAACAGCTCCCGCGACACCTCCGGGTCGACCTTGCCGTAGTTCACCTTGCGCCGGGCGACGATCGGCACGCCGTACAGCGTGACCTTCTCGTAGGCCATGACGGCGCCGGCCTTGCGTTCCCAGTGCGGCTCGGAGTACGACCGCTTGATCAGGTGCGGGGCGAGGTCCTCGGCCCACTCGGGCTCGATCTTCGCGTTCACCCGTGCCCACAGCTTCGACGTCTCGACCAGCTCGGCGGCCATCACGAACTGCGGCGGCTTCTTGAACAGCCCGGAGCCGGGGAAGATCGCGAACTTCGTGCCGCGCGCGCCCAGGTACTGGTGCTGGTTCGCCGGATCCTTCATGCCGAGGTGGCTGAGCAGGCCGGACATCAGCGCGATGTGCACGCTCTGCGGGTCGGCCGGCTCGCCGCTGTTCAGCTGGACGCCGATCTGGGAGGCGACCTGGCGGAGCTGCGCGAAGATGTCCTGCCATTCGCGGACCCGCAGATAGTTCAGGTACTCGCTGCGGCACATCCGGCGGAACTGGTTGCCGGACAACTCCTTCTGCTGCTTCTTCAGGTAGCTCCAGAGGTTCAGATACCCGAGGAAGTCGCTGTTCGGGTCGCGGAACCGGGCGTGCGCCTGCTGCGCCTGCGCCGCTGAGCTTGCAGGGTCCGTCGGGCGCTCCCGCGGGTCCTGGATCGACAGCGCGGCGGCGATCACCATCACCTCGCGGGCACAGGCGTGCTTGTCGGCCTCGACGATCATCCGGGCCAGCCGCGGGTCCAGCGGGATCTGCGCGAGCTGCCGCCCGATCGGGGTCAGCCGGCCGCCCTTCGGCGTGTCGATCGCGCCGAGCTCGGTGAGCAGTTGCAGGCCGTCGGTGATGCTGCGCTTGTCGGGCTCGTCGATGAACGGGAACGCGGCGATGTCGCCGAGCCCGATCGCGGTCATCTGCAGGATGACGCTCGCCAGGTTCGTGCGGAGGATCTCCGGATCGGTGAACTCCGGGCGGTTCTCGAAGTCCTCCTCGGAGTACAACCGGATGCAGATGCCGTCGCTGGTCCGGCCGCTGCGGCCCTTGCGCTGGTTGGCGCTCGCCTGCGAGACCGGCTCGATGGGCAGGTGCTGGACCTTGGTGCGGTGGCTGTAGCGCGAGATCCGCGCCGTACCCGGGTCGATCACGTACTTGATGCCGGGGACGGTCAGCGACGTCTCGGCGACGTTCGTGGCGAGCACGATCCGGCGGTTGGCGTGCGGCTGGAAGACGCGGTGCTGCTCGGCGTTCGAGAGCCGGGCGTAGAGCGGGAGGACCTCGGTCGTCCGGCGGTCGCCGCGGAACTTGTCGCTCAGCGCGTCGGCGGTGTCGCGGATCTCGCGCTCGCCGGACAGGAACACCAGGATGTCGCCGTCCGCCTCGGACCCGAGCTCGTCGACGGCGTCCAGGATCGCCTGCGTCTGGTCGCGGTCGATCGTGCTCGGGTCCTCGGGGTCGTTGACCGGGCGGTACCGCACCTCGACCGGGTAGGTCCGGCCGGACACCTCGACGATCGGCGCCGGGGTGCCGTCGGCGGCCGCGAAGTGCTCGGCGAACCGCTCCGGGTCGATGGTCGCCGAGGTGATGATCACCTTCAGGTCCGGGCGGCGGGGGAGCAGCCGTTTGAGGTAGCCGAGGATGAAGTCGATGTTCAGGCTGCGCTCGTGCGCCTCGTCGATGATCAGCGTGTCGTACCGGGTGAGATCGCGGTCGCGCTGCAGCTCGTTGAGCAGGATGCCGTCGGTCATCAGCTTCACCAGCGAGCGCTCGCTGACCTTGTCGGTGAAGCGGACGGCGAACCCGATCGTCTCACCGAGCTCGGTGCCGAGCTCCTCCGCGATCCGCTCGGCGACCGTGCGGGCCGCGAGCCGGCGGGGCTGGGTGTGCCCGATCATTCCGTGCACGCCGCGGCCGAGCTCGAGACAGATCTTCGGGATCTGGGTCGTCTTCCCGGAGCCGGTCTCACCCGCGACGACGACCACCTGGTGGTCCCGGATCGCGGTCGCGATCTCGTCCTTCAGCTGGCTGACCGGCAGCTCTTCGGGGTAGGTGATCTCGGGTACGGCGTTGCGCCGCACCTCGACCCGCCGCTCGGCCTGCTCGACCGCGCCGACCACACCCCGCAACTCCGCGGCCCGCTTCTTCGGGTCCGACGTCCGCCGAACCCGCTCCAACCGCCGCCCGAGCTGATCCCGGTCGTACGCCGTGAGCTCCTCGAGCCGTGCCGCCACCTCACCGAGGTTGAGCGCTCCGTCGACGGATGCGGGATCGGGTACTGGTTCGGTGGCGGCTGGGCGCCTACCCTTCCCGCCGCGGCGGCGGCGCCGGCGCGGGTCCTGGGAGGGTGCTGGGGATGGACTCGGGGACTCGGTCCGGGCATCAGGCATAACCCGTCCAGTTTAGGCGGCCCACCCCAGCGCCTCACCCGGATTACCGCAGGCGCCGGGCCAGGGTCGTCAGGACGGCGATCTGCTCGGTGATCGGGGTGCCGACGAGGTTCAGGTCCAATCCACCCGGCCGATGCCCTCGTCGGCGGAGCGACGGAGGTCGTCGAGGATGGTCTCTGGCGTGAAACCGGGCGGGCCTTCGAGCATCGGGTGCGGCCGCATCGGTCCGGCGCGGAGGACGATCGGCCCGCCGCCACCGGCCTCGTGGTACCAGCCGACAGCGGCCCGGGTGGAGTCCCAGTCGCGGTGCGCGAGCGTCAGCCCGTCCGCGAGCCGCGCCGCGCGTTCGACCGCCTGCCGCGTGACGCCGCCGCCGTACAAGGTGAGCGGCCCGACGGGCTTCGGCCCGACGATCGCCATCGGCACCGTGTAGCGCGCTCCCGTGTGTTCGACCGGATCGGGTCCCCAGCACGCGCGGAGCACGGCGATCGACTCCTCGAACGCCGCCACCCGGCCGCGCGCTGGTACGCCGGTCGCGACGAACTCCTCCGGTAACCACCCGAGCGCGATCCCCAGATCCATCCGGCCGCCGGACAGTTGGTCGATCGTCGCCACGCGGCGGGCCAGCACCACCGGCTGCTGGAAGAGCGGTACGAGGATCGCCGTGTGCAGCCGGACCTGCCTGGTGTGCGCCGCGACGTACGCCAGCGTGTCGAGTGCGTCGTACGCGGCCTCTCCCGGCAGCCCGGCGTGGTTGACCCAATCGGGCGCGGCCGGGACGAGCAGGCGCTCGAACACCGAGACCGCCGCGAAACCCAGGTCGTCCGCTGCCTTTGCGATCGCCGCTACCGCGTCGGGCCCACGCAACCCGACCACCGGGAGACCGACGCCAACCTCGGGATACACCATCGACAGTTCCTTCCGCTTCGGAGATCTACCCCGTAGTCGGAACCGACGGTGGGTTCTTGCGGTCAGTCGTGCGGGGACGGGACCTTGACGGCGAGGACCGGGACGGGAGACTCCAGGAGGACGCGCTGGGCGGTGCTGCCGAGGATGAGTTTGCCGACGGGGCTGCGGCGGCGCAGGCCGAGGACGATCAGGGCGACGTCCTCGGCGGCGGCCGCCTTCAGCAGCGCGCCGGCGACGTCGCCCTCGGAGACCGCCTGCTGGATGGTGACCTCGACGCCGTGTTCGCGCAGCTTGGCCTCGGCGGCCGCCAACTCGTCGGCGTTGGCGTAGCGGGCGTCGATGTAGGCGTCGCCGCGGCTGGTGTTCAGCAGCAGGATCGAGGCCCCGCGCAGCTCGGCCTCGTGGGCCGCCGCGGCGAGCGCAGCCTCACCCTCGGGCGTTGGTACGTATCCGACGAGAATCTTCACGGCCCCACTCTCCCACGGGCGGACCTGCACCACTGACCAACCGAGCAGACTCCGCGCAGTTCACGCTCGGCCCGGCCGCGAAACCGTCCGCAGCCCTGGTTGATGAGTGCTGGGCGTCCGCCGCTCCTTTGACCGGTTAGGGTCGAGCGCATGGTCGAGTTGCAGGTTGTCCTCCCGGACGAGTCGGCGACGATGCCGCCGGACCGACTGGTCGAGCTGGCGATCGCGGCGGAGGACCTCGGCTTCGGTACGGCGTGGTTGCCCGATCACCTGCTTCCACCGGGTGAGTTCGGTTCGACGTACGGCGGTGTGTACGAGCCGCTCGTCACGATCGGGTACCTGGCGGCACGCACGACCCGGATCCGCTTCGGCACCTCGGTGCTCGTGCTGCCGTTGCGCAGCCCTTACGTGGTCGCGAAGCAGGCCGCGACGCTGCACCGGCTGTCCGGCGAACGCCTTGTTCTGGGGCTCGGCGCCGGGTGGGCCAAGGAGGAGTTCGCGGCGGTCGGTGCGGTCTTCGAGGAGCGTGGACGGCGGACGAACGAGTCGCTCGGGATCTTGCGTGACCTGTTCGAGGGCCGCGATCGGGGCGGGGTGTTCGAGCCTCGGCTCCGGGCGCCGCTGCCGCTGATGATCGGCGGTACGACGGAGCCGGCGCTGCGCCGGGCGGCGCGGTACGGCGACGAATGGCAGGGCCTCGGCCTGGACGGCGCCGGGTTCGCGGCGGCGGTCGCGCGGCTGCGGTCGTACGGCGACCGGCCGATCAAGGTCGGCACCCGGCTCGACTGGTCCGCCGGCGATCCGGGGCCGGTCGTCGCGGCGGCGCAGGAGCTCGTAGATGCGGGCGCCGAGACGCTGGCGGTGTCCTTCGGCGACGAGCGGACCGCGCTCGAACGGATGACGCGGTTCCGCGACCTGTTCACGGCGGGGTGAGCTTGTTGCGCAGGACCTTGCCGGTCGCGTTCCGCGGGAACTCGTCGAGGACGACGATCTGGCGTGGAGCCTTGTAGCGCGCGAGATTCGCCTTCACGTGGGTCAGCAGGTCGTCCTCGGTGGCCGGTTCGCGCAGGACGACGTACGCGACCAGGCGCTGGCCGAACTCGTCGTCGGGGACGCCGGTGACGACCGCCTCGGCGACCGCGGGATGCGCGGCGAGGCTTTGCTCGACCTCGACCGGGTACACGTTCTCGCCGCCGGAGACGATCATGTCGTCCTCGCGGCCGTCGACGAACAGCCGTCCGGCCTCGTCCAGGTGACCGAGGTCGCCGGTGCTCATCCGGCCGTCGACGACAGTCTTGGAGGAGCCGTCGGAGTACCCGCCGAACACCAGGCCGCCGCCCGCGAAGATCCGTCCGGTCGTCCCGGCCGGCACCGGGCGGTCCTGGTCGTCGAGGATCCGGAGCGTGCTCCCGAGGCAAGGGCGCCCGACAGTGCCGGGAGCGGCGAGCAGATCGGCGGAGGTCGCGATGGTGGCGATGCCGACCTCACTCGACCCGTACGCGTCGCAGAGCACCGGTCCGAAGCGTTCGATGAACCGCTCGGCCAGTGGCGCGCCGAGCTGGGACGCGCCGGAGATCACGGCCCGCAGCGAGCGCAGGTCGTACTCCGCGATCGCGGCCGGCCCGAGCTCGAGCAGCCGGCGCAGCATCACCGGCACCGCCGCCACCGAACCCGCCCGCGTCGCCTCCACATCCGCCAGCAAGGTCGCTGCGTCGAACCGCGGTCGGAGTACGAGCGGTGACCCCAGGAAGAGAGCGAGCATCGAGGTCAGCAGCCCGAGCCCGTGGAACAGCGGCGGACACACCACCATCGGCTCGCCCGCCCGCAACCCGAACCGGCTCAACGCGCTACCGGTCAATCCCGCCAGCCCCATCGCGGTCGGCACCCGCGGCGCCGCCTTCGGCGTCCCGGTCGTCCCCGAGGTGAGGATCGTGATGTGCCCGGCGCTCGCCGGCGCTGGCGCCGCCGGCGCCGCGCTCTCGGCCAGCTCGTCCAGTCCAGGAACACCGCCGCCGTGGCCGGAGAGGATCGCCGGGAGGTGCGGGGGTGGGCTGAACTCCTCGTCGTGGACGAGCAGGTCCGGGCGATGGCGTTCGAGGACTGCCGCCAACTGGGGTGGGGCGAACTCGGTGTTGACGAACAGGACGTCCGCGCCCAGCCGTGACGCGGCGAGGGTCGCTTCGAGGAAGCCTCGGTGGTTGCGGCACAGGACCGCGACCTTGCCGCCGGCGCCGATCCCGTACTGCGCGTGCATCCCGGCCGCGATCCGCTCGCAGCGCCGGTCCAGTTCGGCGTAGGTGATCTCGTCGTCGCCGGTGATCACCGCCGCGCGGTCCGGGTAGCGGATCGCGGCGATCACGCCGAGCGCCGCCATCGACTGACCCCAGGTCCGCAGCGCACGCTCGATCCGCACGAGCTGCGCGGGCCCGGCCGAGCGCCAGACCCCGGATCTGACCAGAGCGACCGACAACTCGCCGACCTCGGCCGCACCTTGCATCAGCCAGCCCGGCGGCCGCAGCGGCGGGATCGGGCGGATCGTCCTCATCGCTTCTTCCCGCCTCCCGTCCGCCGGAAGTACTGCTCGAGCAGCCGGTCCGTCGGCACGCGCAGCAGGTTGCCGAGGGCATCGGCCGGGCGGACGAACGGCGGCGTGATGTTGTGCGGCCGCTCCGCCACCGCCGTACACACCTGATCGGCGGCCTGCTCGGGCGTCAGCCCCGGCAACTTGTTGAGCAGCGGCGTCGGCTCGCTCATCCGCGTGTGCACCAACCCCATGTACACGGTCGACGTCGTCACACCGTCGCCGCGGACCTCCTGCGCCACGCACCGCAGCCAGACGTCGAACGCGCTCTTCGACGCCAGGTACGCCGACCAGCGCGCCATCGGCGGCGTCCGGACGCCGGCCGTCGACACGTTCACGATGTGACCCGACCGGTGCTTCCGCATCGACGGCAGCAGCTCGAGCACGAGCTTCGCCGGACCGAGGTAGTTGACCGCGTTCGTCCGCTCGATGTCGTGGAACCGCTGGTACGTGTCCGCGATCGAGCGCCGGATGGACTTGCCGGCGTTGTTCACGAGGACGTCGACCCGCCCGTGCTCGGCGAGCATGGTCCGGACGAGTTCCTCGACCGCGGCCGGGTCAGCGAGGTTGGCCGGGTAGACGTACGCCGTGCCGCCGCGCGACCGGATGTCGTCGGCCACGATCTGCAACTGGTCCGCCGTTCGGGCCACGAGCAGCACCGTTGCGCCGGCCGCAGCCAGCCGGCGCGCGGTCGCCTCGCCGATCCCGTACGACGAGCCGGTCACCAGAACGATCTTGTCCCGGACCGCCGCGACGAGCCGTTCGTCGGAGACCTTGGTCCGCCCGTTGGTCAGCGCAACGAGCAACGGCCAGCCGATCGGACGCTTCCCAGTCACCATGCCCCCGACATTACCCGCTGGTAGCCTCCAATGGCAGAGGGTGATTCTGCCTCAGACCAGCTGAATGCGCTGGAGCCATTCGCTGACCAAGGCTCCGAACAGTGCGGGCTGCTCGATCTGGAGGTTGTGACCGGCGACGTCGAGCACGGCATACGTGGCGCGCGGGTAGTGGGGGAGCAGGGCCCACAGGTCCTCGTAGCCGGTCACGGCGTCCTGCCGGCCGCACATCACGAGGGACGGTCCGTCGTACGGCGGGCCGCTCTCGGGGGCCGTGGTCAGCGCCCAGTTCTTCTGGATCCGCTCGAGCGCGGCCGTGTCGGCGACCGCGAGCCCGGGCGCGACGTCCGAACGGTACGCCGCCAGGGCGGCCGCCGACTGCACGACGGCCAGATCGGTGAAGTCCTCGCCCTCGATGAGCGATTCGAGCACGCCGGGCTCGGTCCGTAGCACGGCGTGCTCGGGCAGCACGCGATCCTTGTGCCAGAGCGTGCCGACCGGGCAGATCAGGCCGAGGCCGAGGATCTGCCCGGGCCGCTCGGCGACCAGGCCGCGGGCGAGATAGCCGCCGTACGACTCGCCGATCAGCAGGAACGGCTCGTCGCCGATCTGCTCGTCGACGAACGCGCGGACGGCCGCCATGATGCCGTCCGAGCTGTCGATGTCACCGGCGGGGGACTGCCCCATGCCGGGCAGGTCCGGGTAGAGCCGGCGGTAGCCGGTGAGCTGGGAGAAGATCGGCTCCAGGCAGCCGGTCATCAGACGGTGGTCCGGAGTCCAGCCGTGCAGGGCGAGGACGGGGACGCCGTCGCCGACGGAGACATGGTGCAGGGTCATGGGGGAAGTTGTAGCAACCCGCGCCGACAGTTCTAGAGTCACACCATGGCCCGTCGCTCAGCACTCCCTTACGTCCCGGATGCCGATGTCCTCCGTGCCCGCCTGGACCGCGCCCGCGAGGCCGCGGCCGGCGCCGGTCTGGTGATCGCGCCGGGCTCGGACCTGCGCTACCTGATCGGTCAGCCCGGCGGCTCGTTCGAGCGCCTGACCGCCCTGGTGATCCCGGCCGACGGCGCCCCGGCACTCGTCGTACCGAAGCTCGAGGCCCCGGCGTTCGAGGGGATCGCGGACCTCGGGGTCGACATCGTCACGTGGGTGGACGGCGTCGACCCGTACGGCCTGGCCGCGGAGCGCCTGAGCGGTGCCGACCGGGTCGCGATCAGCGACTTCACGCCGGCGCTGCACGTGCTCGGGATCCGCGATGCGCTGCCGAAGGCCGACCAGATGCTCGCCGGGCCGATCGTCCGTGAGCTGCGGATGCGCAAGGACGCCGCCGAGATCGACGCGCTGCGGAAGGCCGGCGCGGCGATCGACCGCGTGCACGCGCGGGTCGGCGAGTGGCTGCGTCCCGGCCGGACCGAGGCCGAGGTCGGCGCCGACATCGCGGCCGCGATCGTCGCGGAGGGCCACACCGAAGCCGACTTCGTGATCGTCGGCAGCGGCCCGAACGGCGCGAGCCCGCACCACGCGCTGTCCGACCGGGTGATCGAGGCGGGCGACGTGGTGGTCGTCGACATCGGCGGCCCGGTTGCCGAGGGCTACAACTCCGACTCCACCCGCACATACGCCGTCGGCACGCCGCGGGACGCCGACGTCGCCGCGACGTACGCCGTCCTGCGGGAGGCGCAGCAGGCGGCGGTGGACGCGGTTCGGCCGGGCGTGACCGCGGAGTCCGTGGACGCGGCCGCGCGGGACGTCATCGCGGCCGCGGGGTTCGGTGACCACTTCATCCACCGGACCGGCCACGGCATCGGCCTGGACGTGCACGAGGAGCCGTACATCGTCGCCGGCAACGACCTGCCGCTGGAGGAAGGCATGGCCTTCAGTGTCGAGCCGGGCATCTACCAGGAGGGTCGCTGGGGCGCGCGGATCGAGGACATCGTCGTGGTGACCGCGGACGGCGCCGAGTCGATGAACAACCAGCCGCACGACCTGGTGGTTCTGACCTAACCGGCCCGGAACGTCTTGCGGTAGGCGAGCGGGGAGACGCCCAGCTCGGAGCGCAGGTGGTGTCGCAGGGAGGCCGCCGTACCGAGGCCGGCCTCCTCGGCGATGCGGTCGACCGACAGGTCCGTGGTCTCCAGCAGCTGGCACGCGTGCCGCACGCGCTGCTGCAGCAGCCACGTGCCCGGCGACTGCCCGGTTTCGGCCTTGAAGCGACGGCTGAAGGTGCGCACGCTCATCCGTGCGTGCTCCGCCATCGCCGCGAGGCTGATGTCCTCACCGAGCCGCCCGAGCGCCCAGGCGCGCGTCGGCGACGTACCTTCACTGCCTTCCTCGGGGACGGCCCGTTCGATGAACTGCGACTGCCCGCCGTCACGCCACGGCGGTACGACGCAGTGCCGGGCGGCCCGGTTGGCGACCTCGCTGCCGAAGTCACGGCGGATCAGGTGCAGACACAGGTCGACGCCCGCGGCCAGGCCGGCCGAGGTGAGGACGTCGCCGTCGTCGATGAACAGCCTGTCCTCGTCGAGCTGCACCTGCGGGTAGATGCTGCGGAACAGCTCGGCCCGCCGCCAGTGCGTCGTCGCGGGACGTCCGTCGAGGTAGCCGGCCGCGCCGAGGACGAACGCGCCGGTGCAGATCGAGGCGATCCGCGTCCCCGGCCGGATGGTTGCGAGCGCGGCGGCAAGGTCGTCGGGCAGCGTGCCCTCGTACCGCGGCTGCGCGATGTAGGTTCCGGGCACGATCACGGTGTCGGCGGCTGCGAGTGCCTCGGGTCCGTGGTCCGGCACCAGGCTGAACCCGGCGCCCGCGCGGACAGGTCCGCCGAGTCCGCAGATGCGCACGTCGTACAGCTGGGTGCCGTCGGCCTTGGTGGCGGCGCCGAGGACGGTCGGCGGGATGGTCAGGTCGAACCCGACCACGGGCTCGAGCGCGAGCACTGCGACCACGTGCGGCCCGACGGCGGCCAGGTGACGACTCATGGCCATATCTTGACACATGTTGTCTGTCTGGCCACTAGTTCGATGACGGTCGAACCGGCACAGTTGTCCGGTGACGCAAATTCTGGAGACGCGAAGGACGCCCCGGGTGCACCTGGCCTGGGCGGTCGCTGTGGTCGGGTTCGTGACGCTGATCGGTGCGGCCGGGTTCCGGTCGGTGCCGAGTGTGCTGCTGGACCCGCTCCACGAGGAGTTCGGGTGGTCGCACGCGACGATCTCCGCGGCGGTGTCGATCAACCTGCTGCTGTTCGGTGGGATCTCACCGTTCGCGGCGGCGCTGATGGACCGGCTCGGGCTGCGGAAGGTGGTCAGCGGCGCACTGGTGCTGATCGCCCTGGGCAGTGGCTTGACGGTCTTCATGACCGAGTCGTGGCAGCTGCTGCTCTGCTGGGGCCTGCTGGTCGGTGTCGGCACCGGGTCGATGTCGATGACCTTCGTCGCGACGATCACCGGGCGCTGGTTCGTACGGCGTCGCGGCCTGGTGACCGGGATCCTGACCGCGGCCGGCGCGACCGGTCAGCTGATCTTCCTGCCCCTCATCGCCTCGCTGGCATCGAACTACGGCTGGCGGGTGCCCGCACTCGTCGCAGCCGGAGCGGCGCTGGCCGTCGTACCGCTGGTGCTGTTGTTCCTGCGGGACTACCCGAGCGACGTCGGACTGCGTGCGTACGGCGCTCCGGAGGGTAGTGCTGCTGGGCAGCGTGTGGAAACGACCGGCAGCAGCGCGGTCCGGGCGCTCAACGCACTCCGGACGGCTGCGCGGCGGCCGGCGTTCTGGATGCTGGCCGGCGGCTTCGCGATCTGCGGTGCCTCGACGAACGGTCTGGTCGGGACCCATTTCGTCACGGCAGCACACGACCACGGGATGCCCGCGACGACGGCCGCGTCCCTGTTGGCGCTCGTCGGTGTCTTCGACGTGGGCGGGACGATCTTCTCCGGGTACCTGACCGATCGATGGGACCCCCGGTACCTGCTGATCGCGTACTACTCGCTGCGTGGCCTGTCGCTGCTGGTGCTGCCGTCGCTGCTCGGACCGACCGCCGCGCCGAGTACCTGGGTGTTCATCATCTTCTACGGACTGGACTGGGTCGCGACCGTGCCGCCGACCGTGGCGTTGTGCCGCGAGTGGTTCGGCGAGGACGGGCCGATCGTGTTCGGCTGGGTGTTCGCGTCGCACCAGGTCGGTGCCGCGCTGGCCGCGACCGGCGCCGGTGCGATCCGGGACGCGCAGGGCAGTTACAACCTCGCGTGGTACTTGGCCGGCGGTCTCTGCGCGGCGGCCGCATTGATGTCGGCGAGCATCGGACGCCGCCTCGTCGCTGCCTGATCCGTTCCGCTAGCCTCGATCTAAGTTGAGGTCGGAGGGACGGCGATGGACATCGAGCCGGGTGAGTTGACGGTCGGGCAGCTGTCGCGGCGCAGCGGCGTCGCGATCTCGGCCCTGCACTTCTACGAGCGCCAGGGGCTGATCGTCAGCCGCCGTACGTCGGGGAACCAGCGCCGCTACAAGCGCGACACGTTGCGCCGCGTGGCGCTGGTCCGGATCGCCCAGCGGGTCGGCGTACCGCTGGCCGAGGTCGCCGCGATCCTCAAGCTGCTGCCGGAGAACCGGACGCCGAACCGGGCCGACTGGGAACGCATCTCGGAGTGCTGGCAGGCCGAGCTCGACCGGCGCATCGTGCACCTCGAACAACTCCGCGACGACTTCAAGGACTGCGTCGGCTGCGGCTGCCTCTCCCTGGACCGCTGCGCCCTGGCCAACCCGCACGACAACCTCGCGTCCGCGGGCCCGGGGCCTCGCCGCCTGATGAGCCCGGCCGGCGAACCCTGCCATCCGGGCAGGTGCGCCTGACCCGGCGCGGTTTTCCACAGGCCGCGGCCCGCGGGCGAGCGAACTGGGGGTGCGGGCGTCTAGGGTCGTCGGCATGGGTGAGACCGACTCGATGCTGACGCTGACCGACGACCGCGCCAAGGTCGCGGGCGACCTGATCCGCGCGATCGCGGGGGAGGACGCGCGGCTCCGGCCGGATCAGGAGACCGCCGTGGCGGCGCTGTGCGAAGCGGCGGCGCGGGTGCTCGTGGTCCAGGCCACCGGCTGGGGGAAGTCCGCTGTGTACTGGGCTGCCACGGCGATCCGCCGGGCCGAGGGGTTCGGGCCGACGCTGGTGGTCTCACCGTTGCTGTCGCTGATGCGTGACCAGGTGGCCGCGGCGAGTCGCGCCGGGCTGCGCGCCGCGACGCTGAACTCGAACAACATCGACGAGTGGTCCACCATCGAGCACGACCTGCGCTCCGGCGCGGTCGACGTGCTGCTCGTGTCGCCCGAGCGGCTGGCCAACCCGGGCTTCGGCAGGCGCGTGCTGGACAGCCTGGCCGGGGAGATCGGCCTGCTGGTGATCGACGAGGCACACGCCGTGTCGGACTGGGGCCACGACTTCCGGCCGGACTATCGCCGGGTGTCCGAGGTGCTGCAGCAGCTGAACCCGAAGACCCCGGTGCTGGCTACGACCGCGACCGCCAACTCGCGCGTGACGGAGGACGTCGCGAAGCAGCTCGGTGAGTCGACGCTGGTGCTGCGCGGTCCGCTGGCCCGCTCGAGTCTGCAGCTCGCGGTGGTGGACGCGCTGTCGCCGCTGGACCGGTTCGCCTGGGTCGTCGACGTGCTGCCGAAGCTTCCGGGCTCGGGCATCGTCTATGCGTTGACGGTCGCGGACGCGCAGCGACTCGCCGCGGTGATCCAGGAGGTGCACGGGCGGGATGTCCCGGTGGCGGCCTACACCGGCCAGTTGGAGGCGGGGGAGCGGGAGAGTCTCGAGGACGCGCTGCGGGACAACCGGTTGAAGGCGTTGATCGCGACATCGGCGCTGGGGATGGGCTACGACAAGCCCGACCTCGGATTCGTGGTGCATGTCGGTTCGCCGCCGTCGCCGGTGTCGTACTACCAGCAGGTGGGCCGGGCCGGCCGCGGGATCGACCACGCCGTGGTGGCCTTGCTGCCGTCCGCTGCGGATTCCGGTGTGTGGGACTACTTCGCGACGGCGACGATCCCGGTCCCGGAGCACGTGCAGCGGCTGCTGCGCGCGCTGGAGGGCTACGGCCCGGACCAGCCGGCATCGGCGCCGGCGCTGGAGGCCGAGACCGGGCTGCGGCGGACCCGCGTCGAGCTGATGTTGAAGCAGCTCGCGGTCGACGGGGTCGTCGAGCGGGTCGAGCGGGGCTGGATCCGGACCGGCGCCGAGTGGACGTTCGACGCGGCGCACTACGACGGGATCGTGTCCGTCCGGCGGCGCGAGGCCGACATCATGCGGGCCTACACCCGCGGTGATCGTTGTCTGATGCAACTTCTCCAGGAGTCGCTGGACGATCCGTCGGCGGAGCCGTGCGGGCGGTGCTCGGTGTGTCTGGGGCAGCTTCCGGAGCCCCTGGTGCCGCGCCCCGACCCGGAGACGGTCGCGACGATCACCCGGTCGCTGCGCGGCGAGGTGCACGTCCTGGAGCCACGGAAGATGTGGCCGGGAGGCGCGTTCGGCGCGCGCGGGAAGATCCCGCCCGGCCTGTCCGCCGAGCCGGGCCGCATCGTCGTGTACGCCGACGCGCCCGAGTGGCGCGAGGTGTTGCAGGGCGCCTTCAACGGCTCGCCGGTTCCGGAGGCCGTCGAGGCGCTCCAGGCCGGTGCCGTTGCGGCGCTCTCGCGGTGGCGTGGTTCGTGGTCGGCGCGTCCCGACGTCGTCGTACCACTCGCCGCTGGTGGCTACGCCGATCTCACGTCCGCAATCGCCGATCACGTCGCGGGGGTCGGCCGGCTGGAGCGGGCGGAGTTGACGATCGACCGCACCGGCTACACCGACGACCTGTCATCGGCCGAGGAGGCGAAGGTCTGGCGCGACGGCATCACCGTGGACGGCGCCACCGCCCAGGCCGTCACGGCACGCACAGTCCTTCTGCTGGTCGACTCCACGTCGTCGCAATGGCCGGTCACGGTGGCCACGGCGAAACTCCGTGAAGCGGGTGCCGCTGCGGTCCTTCCACTCGTGATCCACAAGCGCCCCTGAACGTCGCGCGCTAGGTCGTGCGTGAGCGCCAACTGTCGAGGGTCGCGGTCCAGGCCCGGTTCGCTACGACCAGGCCCGCGAGGATCTCGGGGTGCTGCGTCGACAGGTCCCTGGATTCTGTGGGGTCTTCGGTGAGGTTGTAGAGGTAGGTGCCGGGCGTTTGCGGGCTGCCCAGGTGTTCGGCGGGGTCGATGACGAGTTTCCACGGGCCGCGGCGGACGGCCTGCTGGCCGGCGTACTCCCAGGTGAGGGTTCGCTCGGGCGCATCGCCGGTGAAGAGCTGGATGCCGTCGAGGTCGGCAGGCGCTGGGACGCCGGCGGCGGCCAGCACGGTGGGTGTCACGTCCATCATCATCGCGGGCTCGGCCGACGTGACTCCCGCAGGTAGCGTCGACGGCCAGGACCAGATCCCGGGCACCCGGATTCCGCCTTCGAACAGCGATCCCTTGTGGCCGCGCAGCCCGCCGGTCGAGCCCCCGGCGTACGCGATCTCCTCGCCGCCGAGCCAGTTGCGTTCCTCCGCCGACGGGCCGTTGTCGGACGAGAAGAAGATGATCGTGTCCTCGAGCCGCCCGCTCCGCTCGAGCACGTCGACGATTCGGCCGACGCCGTCGTCCACCCGGCTGATCATCGCGGCCATCACCTGCTTGTCCCACGGCAGGTGCGCGTACTGCGCCATCGCATCGGCGGGCGCGTGCATCGGGTAGTGCGGCGCGTTGTAGGCGACGTAACACAGGAACGGATCCTCGACCGAGGAGATGAACTCCACCGCGCGATCCGTGATCAGATCGGTCAGGTAGTCACCGTTGTGCCAGACCTCGTCATCGTCCGACCACAGATCGTGCAACGGGTTCCGCACACCCCAGTACATGATGTGCGAGTAGTAGTCGACGCATCCGGCCCGGAACCCGAAGTGGTGGTCGAACCCGAAACGCAGCGGCGCCGACCCCGGCTCGACGCCCAGATGCCACTTCCCGAACACCGCCGTGCGCCACCCCGCCGCCGACAACGCCGACGCCAGCGTGGACTGCGGCGGCAGGCCAGGCGTGTCCCGCCGGGCGCCGAGGATCGACTCGACCCCCGCGTGCGCCGGGTGCCGGCCGGTCAGCAGCGCGGCCCGGGACGGCGAGCAGACGGGGGAGTTCGAGTACCACTCCGTCATCCGCACACCGCGCGCGGCGAGCGCGTCGAGGTGCGGCGTCCGGATGTCCGGGCTGCCGTAGCAGCCGAGATCGCCCCAGCCCAGATCGTCGGTGTAGATGATCACGATGTTCGGACGGGGCACGCGCAACTCCTACCGGTCGACCTACCGCTGGACTGGGACGGACGCCTCCAGCAAGGATTTCAGATCCGCGAGCAGGGCCGGCCAGCCGTCCTGGATCATGGTCCGGATCGTGCTGCCGGGCTCGAAGCCGCTGTGGATCACGGTCAGCTTCACCTGACCGTCGACCGGCTCCAGCTCGAAGGTTGCCGTCGACAACGGCTCACGGCTGATCTGCTCGTACGTCGCCTGGTCGATCTCGTACTTCGCGGCGAATTCGGGCGTCATGTGGTGCCAGGTGTAGGACAGCCGCGTGTACGGCGAGTGCTCGACCACCACCTGCCCCGGTCCGGAGATCGTGACGTCGCCCTGGTGCCACACCATCGCGGAGCCGGGCTGCCAGTCGGTCTCGTGATGCAGCTGCCAGTACTGCTCGGTGAACGCCGGGTCGGTCAGCGCCTGCCACAGCCGCTCGGGCGTGGTCCGGATGTAGGTCGTGTACACGAAGTCGTTCATCTCGTCCTCCAAGGCCGTCTTGAGATCGGCGAACAGCTGCACCCGCCGACGGTCGTACTGATGGATCCAGCGATCGGCGATCGCGTTGATCGGCTCCGCGTTGAGGTGGTGCAACTTCTCGCGGCCACGCCACACGGTGGTGACGAGGTTCGCGCTCTCGAGCACGGCGAGGTGCTTGCTGACGGACTGCCGCGCCATGTCCAGCTCGGCGCACAGCTCCCGCAGGGTCTGCCCGTTGCGCGCGTTCAGCAGGTCGAGCAGGCGGCGCCGGCTCGGGTCGGCCAGCGCCCGGAACACCTCGTCGTCCATCGCACTCCGATCGCTTCATGCAGCCGTCCGGCTGCCTTTCCAACATAGGCAGCCGGATGGCTGCATGTCAACCAAACCCGATTGACGCGCGGGCGAGGATGGTCGCGTGGAGATCGAGAGCCTGGGATTCCGGACGGATCTGTTGCTGCTGGGCATGGGCGGCAGCGAGGTGCACGACACCGGCGAGTACGTCGTGGCACGGACGCCGGCCAATCCGGGCTACTGGTGGGGAAACTTCCTGCTCTACCGCACGCCGTTCGCGCCCGGCGACGCCAAGCTCCGGATCGACGCCTTCCGCCGCGAGTTCCCGCAGGCGGAGCATGTGGCCCTGGGCGTCGACAGCACGGACGGCGAGGTCGGCGCCGAGGACGAGCTGACCGCGGCCGGTCTGGCTGTCGAGCGCAGCGTGGTCCTGACCGCCCAGCAAGTCGTCCCGCCGCAGCGGCCGAACGAGCAGTCGACGTACCGCTTCCTGAGCAGCGACGACGACTGGGAGCAGATGTACCACCACAGCCTGGCGTGCGCGGAGATGGAGGTGGACGCGGCGTACGAGGAATTCACCCGGCGCAAGCTCGTGACGAATCGCGCGCGGGTCGACGCGGGCCACGGGAAGTGGTTCGGGGCGTTCGACGGGGACCGGCTGCAGAGTTCGCTCGGGCTGATCTTCGACGGCAACGGCCTGGCCCGGTTCCAGAGTGTGTTGACGTCGCCGGAGGATCGCGGCCGGGGTCTCGCCGGCACTCTCGTCCACCACGCGTCGAGGTACGGCCTGACCCGGGCCGAGACCCTCGTGATCGTCGCGGATCCCGACTACCTCGCGATCCGGATCTACCGCGCCGTAGGATTCACCGACTCGGAGACCCAGCTCCAGTTCATCCTGCCGCCCGCATGACAAAGTAGGGCGTATGAGTGAGGGACGGCGTGGGGTTGTGCTGGTCACCGGTGGCAGTCGCGGGATCGGCGCCGCGGCGTCGCTCGCGCTGGCGGCGGACGGATGGGACGTCGGGGTCAACTACCGGACCCAGGCCGACGAAGCCGCCCGGGTCGTGAAGGCCTGCGAGGAACGCGGCGGGCGCGCGATCGCGGTGCAGGCCGACGTGGTGGAGGCCGCGCAGATCGAGCGGCTCTTCGACACCGTCACGGCGGAGCTCGGCCCGATCGGTGCCGTGATCAACAACGCGGGCGTCGTCTCGCCGTCCGGCCGGGTCGCGGAGTACGACGCGGAGCGCCTCGACCGGGTGTTCCGGATCAACGCGATCAGCGCGTTCCTGGTCGCCGGCGCCGCGGTCCGCCGGATGTCCACGGCGTACGGCGGGAGCGGCGGCGTCATCGTGAACATCTCCTCGCGCGCCGCGGTCCTCGGATCGGCGGGTGAGTACGTCGACTACGCGGCGAGCAAGGCGGCTGTCGACGCGCTCACGACAGGGCTGGCGAACGAGGTCGCGAAGGAGGGCGTCCGCGTGCTCGGCGTCCGGCCCGGACTCATCCAGACCGACATCCACGAGCCCGGCCGCCTGGACCGCCTCGGTGCGACGCCGCCCCTGGCCCGCCCCGGCACCGCGGAGGAGGTCGCCGAGGTCATCGCCTTCCTGGCCTCACCCCGCTCGTCCTACATGACAGGCACCACGGTCGACGTCTCCGGCGGCCGCTGACCCGGCAATGGGCCACTTTGTGCACCAGATCCGCGCCATCGGGCCCCTCCGGTACGGATCGGGTGCACAAAGTCGAGGGAGGAGGTAAGGCGTGGGGTTGCGGCCGGTGGATCTGGCGCGGCGGGCGGGGGTGTCGACGCAGCTCGTGCGCAACTACGAGGCGGCCGGGATCCTGCCGCCGGCGCCGCGCTCGGACACCGGGTACCGGCAGTACGGGCCGGAACATCTGCAGGCGCTGCTGACCTACCGCGCGCTCTACCCCGGTTTCGGTGCCGAGACCGCGACGGAGATCATGCGTGCCGTCCACAACGGCGACGAAGCACTCGCGTACAGGCTGGTGGACGCGGCCCACGCCGCGCTGCACGAACAGCGACTCGCGACCGACGCCGCCGACGAGGCGCTGGCCGCGCTGGCCGCGGAGTACGTCGACGAGCAACCCGTGACCGGCCCGTCCCTTCTCGTCGGAGAGCTCGCGCACCGCCTGGGCATCCGTACGTCGGCCCTCCGGGTCTGGGAAGCCGCGGGCCTGCTCGCGCCGACGCGGGAGCCCGGCACGAAGTACCGGCGCTACGGCCCGGAGCAGGTGCGGGACGCGCGGATCATCCACATGCTCCGCCAAGGCCGGTACTACTTCGAGCAGATCAAGCCCGTCCTCGACGGCCTGCGCCGTACCGGCAGCACCGACGCCCTGCGCGCCGCAATCGCCGAGCGCCGCGCCGCCCACGACCGCCAGACCAAGGCGATGTTGCGCGGCGCCGCGCTGCTCCACCAACTCATCGACGACCTTGTGCTCGCACCAACCGTTCCAGCGCCGCTCTGATGGTTGGTGGGCGCTCAAGGTCGGTGCGGTACGGCGAGGTGGGTCGGCGTTGATCGGCCCCGGACGGTGACCTCGTCGCCGGGGCGCCAGTTCGCGGCCTCGGCGGGGGCCGACTCGGCGACCGCGCTCATCGACGCGACCAGCCTGCCGGGCGCCGTCTTGGCCAGCTCGCTCAGCCGGGCCGCCTCGTTCACCGGGTCCCCGATCACGGTGTATTCGTGTCGCCGTACGTCGCCCACCGTGCCGGCCACCACGACCCCGGCCGTGACGCCGATGCCCGCCGTTGCTTCCGGCAACTCGTCGGCGAGCCGCCGGGCCAGTTCACGTCCCGCGGCGAGCGCGCTGCCCGCCGGGTCCGCGAGTTCGGCCGGGGCGCCGAAGATCGCCAGCGCCGCGTCGCCGGCGAACTTGTTCACGAACCCGCCCTGGCGGTCCACCTCGGAGACCACGATCGCGAAGAACCGGTTGAGCAGCTGTACCACCTCGGCCGGCGGCCGCTGCGCCGCCAGCTCCGTCGAGCCGACCAGGTCCACGAACAGCACCGCGGCGTACCGCTCCTCGCCGCCGAGGCTGTCGCTGCTCAGCGCCTCCTGCACGACGCCCGGCCCGACATACCTGCCGAAGACGTCGCGGATCCGCTCCCGCTCGCGCAGCCCCTCGGTCATCCGGTTGAAGCCGGCCTGCAGCGATCCCAGCTCGGTGCCGTCGAACACCGGGATGCTCACGTCCAGGCGGCCCTCGCCGATCAGGTTGAGCGCGTCCCGCACCGAGCGCACCGGGGCCACCACCGACTTCGCCGACAGCCAGGTCAGCAGGCATCCGTTGCCGAGCGCCACGATGCCGAGGGCAAGGATGACGACCGAGAGCCGGGTCGACGTGACGTCGCCCTCGATCAGCGCCAGGACGGCGGCCAGCATCAGCCCGGCCACCGGGACGCCGGAGCCGACCGCCCAGAAGAACACCATGCGCGCCTTCAGCCCGGCCGCCAGCAGCCGGCGCGGCGGCGGGGAGTCGACGAGCGCCCGCGCCGCAACCGGCCGCAGCGCGAACTCGGTCAGCAGATACGAGACCGAGCAGGTGATGATCGTGCCGTCGACGACCGTGAGCGCGACGCGCAGCGCGTTCTCCGGCTGCAGGATCAGCGTCATCACGGTGAAGAACACGGCGGCGAGCAGCCAGAGCAGCACCTCGATCAGCGTCAGCCGGAGCGG
This sequence comes from Kribbella sp. NPDC003505, assembly GCF_040610875.1. Lineage (NCBI taxonomy): Bacteria > Bacillati > Actinomycetota > Actinomycetes > Propionibacteriales > Kribbellaceae > Kribbella > Kribbella sp. NPDC003505. The sequence goes on from NZ_JBEXNA010000003.1 coordinate 802,808, forward strand.
GAGTTGCAGCGTGGCGATCTGCTCGCGACGACTGGCCGGCCGTCCCAGGTCGATCCAGCGCGTCACGCGGCGGGTCAGCCGGGTGCTCCAGACGCAGCCGACGGCCACCGCGACCACGAAGTACGCCGGGATCACGATCGCGTCGACGAGCTGGAGCTGATCGACCAGCGACGGGCCGGGCAGCACGAAGACCGCGAGCACGAACACGACGAGCGCGCCGATCAGGTTGGTCCCGATCGAGAACGTGGTCAGCAGGATCTGCAGCCGGAAGCGCAGCCGCCGCGGGCTCTGGTCGGCCGGTCCGAGCAGCCAGGAACCGAACGGCCGCCGTTTCAGCACCAGCTCGGGACTCTGCTGCGACATCATGGGACCCAGTCTGCCGTGTCAGGACCGAACGAGGGTTTTGGCACGGTGGTGCGGCTGGCCCAGATTGGCCGTCCGAACCGGCCGGGACGTGGGTAATGTTCCCCGGACGCCTCACCTGCGGAGCTTCCCTTGACGTACGATCGCCACTCCTTTGCCGAGCCGAACGTGGTTCGGACCACCCACCTCGAGCTCGACCTCGCGCTCGACTTCGCCGCGAAAGTGCTGGCCGGCAGCGCCACGCACACGCTCGCCTGGACCGGTGCGACCGACCGGCTCGTCCTGGACACCCGCGACCTCACGGTGCTGGGTGTCGAGGGGGAGACGGCCGACGGCTGGGAGCCGCTGGAATACAGCCTCGCGGTGCCGGACCCGGAGCTGGGCTCCGCGCTGACGATCCGCACCGCGGGTCATCCGCGGGTCAAGGTCAGCTACCGGACGGCGCCGACCGCGACCGGTCTGCAGTGGCTGGAACCGGCGATGACCGCGGGTGGCGTGATGCCGTTCATGTTCAGCCAGTCCCAGGCGATCCACGCGCGCAGCTGGGTCCCGGTGCAGGACACGCCCGGCGTCCGGTTCAGCTACGCCGCCCACGTGACCGCGCCGCCGGAGCTGATGGTGCTGATGAGCGCCGACAACGGCACGACGTCGCGCCGCGCCGGGTCGTACGACGTGGTGATGCCCGAGCCGATCCCGTCGTACCTGCTGGCGATCGCCGCGGGCGACCTGGTGTTCGAGCCGCTCGGCGAGCGGTCGGGCGTGTGGGCCGAGCCCGCGACGGTGCGCCGGGCGGCGACCGAGTTCTCCGACACCGAGGAGATGATGCGGGTCACCGAGGAGCTCTTCGGCCCGTACCGCTGGGGCCGCTACGACCTGCTCGTGCTGCCGCCCTCGTTCCCGTACGGCGGGATGGAGAACCCGCGGATGACGTTCGCGACCCCGACCGTGGTGATCGGCGACAAGTCGCTGGTCAGCGTGATCGCGCACGAGCTCGCGCACAGCTGGTCCGGCAACCTGGTCACGCAGGACAGCTGGGACGACATCTGGCTCAACGAGGGCTTCACGTCGTACGTGGAGAACCGGATCGTCGAGGCCGTCTACGGGACCGAGTTCGCGGTGATGGAGACCGCGATCAAGCAGCACGCGACCGTGGTGAAGCTCGACCCGCTGACGCCGGCGGAGCTCGCGGTCGAGCTGCCCGGCCTGCACCACCGGTCCGAGTACCACGGGAAGACGTCGACCGGCCCGCTCAAGGGGTCGTGGTTCCTGGCCTGGCTGGAGCAGCGGTTCTCGCGCGAGGTGTTCGACCCGTTCCTGCGCGGGTACTTCGACCGGTTCGCGTTCCGCAGCATCAACACCGACGACTTCGTCGAGCACCTGCGGGAGCACCTGGTCGCGGCGCATCCGGGTGTCGTGACGGAGGCCGAGCTGGCCGCATGGCTGTACGAACCGGGCATCCCCGCGTTCGCGGAGCGGGCGGTGTCGGCGCGGTTCCAGGTCGTCGACGAGGCGCGCGGCCTGTGGCTGTCGACCGGCGAGCTGCCGCACGGCGCGGAGCGGTGGACGACGCAGGAGTGGCTGCGGTTCCTCGACGCGGCTCCCGACGTCCTGAGCCCGGTGCTGCTGCAGCAGCTCGACCGCGCGTTCGGCCTGACCGGCACGGCGAACGGCGAGATCGCGCGGCGCTGGTACCAGATCGTTGCCGCCAGCAGCTACGAGGCGTCGTACGCCGAGATGGCCGAGTTCCTCACCCGGGTCGGCCGGATGAAGCTCGTCCTCCCGGTCTACCAGGCCCTGGCCGGCACCGACCGCGCCTTCGCCGCCGAGGTCTTCGCCAAGGCCCGCCCCGGCTACCACCCGATCACCACAGCGGCCGTCCAGAAGATCCTCGGCCAGTAGACCGGACAGTAGACTGGGCGGCATGACTCACATTCCTGACGGGAGGATCGATCCCGCTGCTCGATGAGCGGGATCCGGGTGCGGAGCCGCAAGGACCTCAAGCACCAACGCCGCCGCAAGTCCCACTCGTGCTGGGACCATCTACTGATCGCGCCGCTGTGGCCGATGCACGACGTGAACCTCGGGACCCTGCTCCGGACCTGTGACGCGGTCGGGGCGTGTCTCGCGGTGCCGAAGCTGCCCTGGGTGCCGGACGCACTTGCCAAGGGCAACACGCTGCGGCGCCGGACCTGTGTGCACTGGACCGGGCACGACCCGATCCGCTGGCTGATCGACCAGCGGATCAGACCGGACACGACGGTGATCGGGGTCGAGCTCGCCGACGAGGCGATCCGGCTGGCCGACCTGCCGCCGGCGCGGAACCGGACGATCGCCGTCCTCGGGCACGAGCGCACCGGCATCCCGCCCGAGGCCGTCGACCAACTGGACGTCGTCGTCGAGATCCCGATGATCGGGACCGGCGCCAGCCTGAACGTCGCAGTCGCCGGCTCACTGGTGCTGTACCGGCTGGCCGGGCTGCTGTAGGTCCAGCTTGCGCCGGTGCGTCCGGTACTGCGGGCGGTAGCCGAGCCGGTCGTTGGTCCGGCGCATCGCGGTGTTGGTGTCGACCGTGTCGGTGCGCAGCCCGGCGAGATCGGGGAACCGGCAACGGGTGGCGTGGATCTGCGCGGCCTTCATCCACAGCGCGAGCCCGCGGCCGCGGTGCTCGGGGAGGACGGCGGTGCCATAGTGCTGCCCGTCGCCCTTCCCGTCACCCGGTACGACGACCTCGGTGAAGCCGGCGATGCGGCCGGTGCCGTCCACGGCCGCGACGACGGACAGGAGCTCGCCGCGTTGCTCGATCAGCTGCGCGGCATACCTGGTCCGCTCGACGTCCCAGACGTCCGCCGGGGTTTCGATCGTGCCGGACGGCGCATCGTGCATCCCGGCGCGCGCGGCGGTGAAGGTCTGCACCAGTTCGTCCGGCGGCGCTCCGTCCCACGACACCAGCCGGTACCCGGCGACCGCCGGTACGTCGGGCGTGGTCGTGGACAGGTCGAGCCGCGCGTAGATGAGCGTCAGGCCGATGCTGAACCCGCGCCGCTGGAGGAAGCGATCGCCGACCGAGTCGACCTCGACGTCCGTGACGATCGTCCGTACGTCGTGCTCGCGCGCGCCGTTGACGACCGCGCCGAGGAGCAGGGTCCCGATCCCGCGGCCGCGCTCGGCGGGGTGCACGGTGAGCTCTGCCTCACCGAGGTGCGCGTACGCCTTGCGGCTGTTCAGCCTGAGGAACGCGGAACCGACCGGCGTGCCGTCGGCCTCCGCGGCCAGCCACGCGATCCGGCGGCTGAACGGCTTGACGTCGGGATCTGTCAGCGGAATCACTCTGATGCTCAAGCCGTCAACATAACGCGGTTGCGGGATCAGGTGCCGCGCGGAGGCCGATCGGCTAGCGTGGCCCGCAGGCCGGAACGGGGAGAGGAGCCCAGGGGTGGAGCAACTGGACGACGATGCGCGCGTCGTACGCACGATCGGTGCCGACCATGTGGCGCTCCGCGAGCAAGTCCTGGCGGAGCTGCGCCGGCGGATCGTGGACGGTGAGTACCGGGAGGGGGAGCGGCTGACGGAGACCCGGCTCGCGGACGACTTCGGTGTCTCCCGCAACCCGGTCCGGGAGGCGCTGCGCGTCGTCGAGGCCGAGGGCTTCGTACAGATCCTGCCGCGACGCGGCGCAGTGGTCGCGACCCTCGACGAGACCGCGGTGCGCGACCTGTTCGCCGTACGGCAGCAGCTGGAGACCCTCGCCGCCGGGCACGCGGCGGAGCGGGCGACGCCTGAGGGCATCGCAATGCTGCGCCGCCTGGTCAAGGACGCGAACGCCGCCACGAAGGCCGGGGACTTCGACCGGGTCGCGGAACTGAACAGCGCCTTCCACCGCGCCGTGATCGAGGTCAGCGGGAACCGGTGGCTGCTCTCGATTTCGGCCGCGATGTATCACCACGTGCACTGGGTGTTCCGCGTCGGCGCCGCCCAGCGCGCACCGCACTCGTCCGAGGAGCACGTCCGCCTGGTCGACGCGATCGAAGCCGGGGACGCGGAGGCCGCCACCGAAGCAGCTCGCCTCCACGTCGAAGCCGCCGCGAAGGCGGCCCTCAATCCTCAGCGCTCGACTCAGCGCCCGATTGAGCGCCCGATTCAGCGCCCGACTGCGTAGCCCTGCATGCCGCGCGGGTTGGCAGCGGCTGCGAGCACGCCGTCGGCTTCCTTCCGTACGGCGCACAAGCGGCCGAGGCTCCACGGGTCTGACTCGGTGACGACATGCCCGCGTCGTGCCAGCTCGTCGACGACGGCGCGCCCGACGCGGCTTTCGACCACGAGCCCGCCCGGCTCCGACGTTCGCGGGTAGAACGACGACGGGAAGCCGGTCGTGTGCCAGGCCGGGGCGTCGATCGCCTCCTGCAGATCCAGCCCCGCGCCCAAGTGCCGCAGCAGGAACAGCAGCTGCCACTGATCCTGCTGGTCGCCACCCGGCGAACCACACGCCATCACCGGCTCACCGTCCCGGAGCACAAGCGTCGGCGTCAGGGTCGTCCGCGGCCGCTTGCCAGGTGCGAGCGAAGCCGGCAGCCCTTCCTCGAGCCAGAACATCTGCGCGCGGCTGCCGAGGCAGAACCCGAGCTCGGGGATCGTCGGCGACGACTGCAGCCAGCCGCCGCTCGGCGTCGCCGAGATCATGTTGCCCCAGCGGTCGACCACGTCGACATGGCACGTGTCGCCGCGCGTCTCCCCGACGGGCGAGACGGTCGGCTCGCCGGTCGTCGCGTCGCCCGTCTCGTTGCCGGCGGCAATCGACGGCAGCTTCGGCGTCCGTCCGGCGGGGCTGCCCGGGCGCAGCTCCAGCGAGGCGTCCGCGCCGATCAGCTTCGCCCGCTCGGCGGCGTACGCGGGGGACAGGAGCGTGTCGAGCGGTACGTCGGCGCCGTCGCCGTACCAGGCCTCACGGTCGGCGTACGACAGCTTCATCACCTCGACAGTGGTGTGCACGCCCTCGGCGGCGTCCAGGTCGACGTCCCCGAGCTCCGCGAGTACGGCGAGGGACTGCAGCAGGCCCGGGCCCTGTCCCCACGGGCCGGTCTTGGCGACGGTGTGCCCGTTCCAGTCGTACGTCGGGGCGTCCTCCCAGGTCGCTTCGAACGCGGCCAGGTCGTCGCCCGTGATCAGGCCGGCGTGGTCCGCGCCGCTGGAGTCCCGGTGCGGGATCCGCGAGAAGTTGTCGATCGCCTCCGCGACAAAGCCCTCCCGCCAGGTCTTCCGCGCCTGCTCGAGCTGCGTCTCGCGATCCGGTCCGACTGCCGCGGCCACGAGCTTCTCGAGCGTCGCGGCGTACGCCTCGTTGCGGAACCGGCCCGTGACCGGGCGGCCGCCGTCGAGCCAGAGCGCGGCGGACGTCGGCCAGTGCTCCTCGAAGAGCTGCTGCACGGTGGCGATGGTGTCCGCGATCCGCGGCACGAGCGGGTGCCCGTTACGCGCGTACTCGATGGCGGGCTCCAGTACGACGCTCAGTGGCAAAGTGCCATGGTCGCGCAGCAGGAGCAGCCAGGCATCGACCGCGCCGGGGACCGTGGCCGCGAGCGGACCCGAGCCGGGCACCAGCGTGAGTCCGAGCGAGCGGTAATGCTCGATGGTCGCGCCGGCCGGGGCGACCCCTTGACCGCACAGCACCCGCGGCGTCGGGTCGGCGGCGGTCGCGATGATCGCCGGCACCTCCCCGCCGGGCCCGTTGAGGTGCGGTTCGACGACGTGCAGCACGAACCCGGCCGCGGCGCCGGCATCGAACGCGTTGCCGCCCAGCTCGAGGATCCGCATCGCCGACTGCGACGCCAGCCAGTGCGTGGACGAAACCATCCCGAACGTGCCGCGCAGCGTCGGCCGGGTGGTGAAACTCATCGAGCAACTCCTTCTGTTGAGCGTACGTCGGGGCCGGTGCCGTCGTCCTCGACCAGGTGGCAGGCGACCTGGTGTCCACCTTCGCCGATCGTGCGCGGTTGCGGGACGATCGTCCGGCAGGTGTCCACCGCGACCGGGCAGCGGGTGTGGAACCGGCAGCCGGGCGGCGGGTCGATCGCCGACGGGAGGTCGTCGCCGAGCAGGACCGGCCGGCGGGCGCATCGTCAGGCCCTGGTACCCGAGCGACTGCGACTGCAGCACGCTGACGGTGTCGTCCTTCTGTAGCGTGGGCGCGTCCTGCGACGAGAGCGAGTCCGCCACCTGTGCGTCACCGGACTTGAGGTTCGCCGAGCGGATGCTGGAGTCGGTGATGATCCGGTACTCGATCGCGTCGAGATGCACCTTCGCCGCGTCGTAGTACAGCGGGTCCTTGACGACCTTGATCGAGTTCTGCGCGACCCGACTGGCGAACTTGAACGGGCCCACGCAGACCGGCGCGTTCGAGAAGTTCGCGCCGAGCTTCGCGACGGCGGCGGGGCTGAGCACCATCCCGGCGCGGTCGGCGAGCGCCGCGGTCAGCGGGGCGAACGGCTTCGAGAGCTTGATGACCACGGTTTTCGCGTCCGGTGTCTCGATCGACGTGATCGGGCCTAGCTCGCTCTTGCGGGCCGATCCGGCCAGCGTGAGGTGCCGGTTCAGGGAGGTCTTCACCGCGTTCGCGTCGAACGTGCCGCCGTCGGCGAACTTCACGCCCTCCTTCAGCGGGATGGTGAGGCTGAGCCCGTCGGACGAGATCGTCGGCAAAGCGGTCGCGAGCTGCGGCACCACCTTGGCGTCGGAGCCGAGGTCGTACAGCTTCTCGCACATGGTGTGGAAGACGTAGCGCGAGTACAGGCTGCGCGACAGCGTGGGATCGAGCTTGTCCGGGTCGGCCGACAGCGCGACCGTCAGCGTCCCGCCCTGCTTCACCTGCGCCGGGTCGGCGGCGTCGCCGAACACGTCCTGCCCGGCGGCGGTCGACTGGCCGCCGCCGGACTGGTTGTCACTGCCGGCCGGCTCCACCGGCGAGCAGGCGGTCCCGACGAGGGCCAGCGCGGCGACCGCCGCGCCGGCCCCGATGAAACGGTTCAGTGACAGTCGACGAATCATCACGTGCTCCTAGTAGGCGGGGTACTGTCGACTGTTTCATGTATACAACCGGGGTGCGCAAGTGATTCGGCGAGTTTGACTGAACCTTTTACGACACCTTTGACGACCGCCGCGCGGTCTGTCAGCCGGTGACCGGGTAGGTCAGAGTTCCGGCCGGCACGGCGTGGTTGCCGAGCGCAAGCGCCATCAGGTTGGGGCCGTCGTACTGCGGATGGTGGATGCCGAACTCGGTCGCCTGCCGGAAGCCGAACCGCGGGTAGTACTCAGCGTGGCCGAGGACGAGCGCGGCAGGCTCCTCGCGGTCACGCGCCGTCGCCAGCGCGGCCCGCACCACCGCGCCGCCGGCGCCTTGACGCTGGTACGCCGGGAGCACGGCCACCGGCCCGAGCGACAGGACCGGTACGTCGTCGACGTGACAGTGGGTGAGGAGCGCGTAGGCGATCGGCGTGTCGTCGGAGGTGGTCGCGAGGAACGAGAGGCCCGGGATCCAGGCGACGGGATCGGCGCGGAGCGCGTCGAGGAAGTCGACCTCGTACTGCCGGCCGAACGCGTCGCGGGTGAGGTCGCGGAGCGGCTCGATGTCGGACGGCGTCTCGACACGGGTGTTCCAGATGATGGACAACGTGGTCCCTTTCGGAGGGTTCAGCGGATGAGTTGACTGACCGAAATCGCTGCCGGACGTGCAGCAGCGCGGGCTCGCGCGGTCATCAACTCACCTCCTCCTCCTCCGAAGTCGTGACCAACTTTAACGGAGGGTGAGGCGTCCATCATTCGAATTAGCAAGCAAGGCCGAGCGAGGGGAACGTCAGTGGACGTCGTCGTTTCGAGGGAGCGTAAGGGGCCGGCCAGATGGAGAAGGCATGCGCTGGGAACCGGGGTGGTCGCCGTGCTCCTGACGACCGCCGCGTGCGGGTCGGGCAACACGGCGGACGGAAGCAAGCCCTCCGACCAGCAGAGCGCCACGACCTCGGCAAGCGCGACCACCTCGACGACTCCACCGGCTTCGACGACTGAACCCGTCTCGTCGAGTTCGGCCAAGCCCACCAAGGCGACACCCCGCGACGACGGCAGCGTCGAGCTGTGCACCATGGCGGACCTGAGCTTCACTGTCACGAATTACGACGCGGCAGGTGAGGACGTTCGCCATCTGATGCTCGTGGCAACCAACTCGAGCGCCAAGAAGTGCGACGTGGCGAACTACCCAGAGGTCACCCTCGGTGCGGCCAAGCGCCCCGCCGCGGTGAAGGAGTCGACCCGCGACGACGAGGCCGTCACGCTCGCTCCCGGCGAGCAGGCGTACGCCGGGGTACTCGCCACCGGCGGCCACCTGGACACCTACTCCGTGAAGTCGATGACGGTCGGCCTCGGTAGCCCCGGCGGTGAGAGCGAGCCGGAGGCACCGGTCAAGGTGAAGATGCCCGTCGCCTCCTTCGAGGCCGACGACGGCCAGCGCGTCACCTACTGGGCGGGCACCGAGGGCCTCGCTATGCGCCCGGTCACGCAGTCCTGATGGACTACCACTCGACCACCAGCGGGTCCTTGGACGGCGGACCGGCCGGGACCCAGGTGTCGTCGACGAGCCGGTACGGGTGCCAACGCCCGTTACGGTCCAGCCTGAGTTGGGTGTCGGCGCCGAGTGTCAACCGGTTCGCCGAGGTGCTGATGGTCAGGTCGTCGTCCGCGGCGAGCAGCTCGGTCCGCGCCCGGTTGAGCTCGGCCGGCTCGGGTGTCCAGGTGTGCTCGAGGACGTCGAGGCCCGGCGCGCCGCCGCACCGCCAGGCTTGGATGCCTGGGGCAACGTCCCGGTCGGAGGACTCGGTCAGCGCCGCGACGAGCTCCGGGTAGTCGGTCGCCAGGCGCACGGTGTCCTGCCACTCGTCGAGCGCTTGCGGCTCCGCGGTGCCGTGCAGGAGCGCGTTCAGGATCGAGCGTGCGCGGCGGGCGGCATCCAGCACGAGCAGGTGCAGGACGTGCGGGCCGAGACCTTCGGGTGGTTCGATGCCGGCGACGGCCAGAGCGTCGGCGCTCACCTTCGCCGGGAGATCGGGTGGCTCCGGCAGGTCGCCGGACGAGGCCGCGAGTACGTCGGCGACGGTGACGCCCGGTGTGGTGGGTCGGGACGACGATGCTTGGAGCTCGTCGAGGAGGTCTTCGCGGCTGCGGCCGCGCAGGAGGAGCAGGACGAACGGGTCCGCGTCGAGGAGCCACGCGACTTGGTAGCAGAGCGCCGCGGCGTGCTGGCAGGGCAGCTCCCAGGCGTCGCACGTGCAGCTGGAGTCGAGGTCGCCGACGCCGGGCAGCAGCGTGACGCCGGCATCGGCCGCGGCCTCCACCAGGTTGTGCGGCATCTCGCCGTCGAGCAACGCCGCGATGTGCCCGGCCCGCGCGGCGAGCTGCTCGCCGAAGCGGTGCCAGTCGTCGTCGGCCAGCTCGTCGACGTGCACCACGGACTCGTAGGTGTCCTCGGGCGCGTCCACGGTCGCGGCGATCCGTCCGGGGCTGACCGTGATCGTGCCGACCTGGCCGGAGTTCGCGAAGCGGCGGCCCTTGCGGAGCTGGCCGGCGTCCAGCGACGTGTCCTCCATCGCCTGCACCCAGGCCTGCGCCCACCACGACCTGCCCCGCGTGCTGCGGTGCTGCGCGGCGAACGCCGGGAAACCTCGTGCGGCACTCATCGGGCACCTCCGCGCAGCTCGACGAGATCGGCCAGCTCGGCGTCGGAGAGCTCGGTCAGCCCGGCCTCACCGCCGGACAGCACTGCCTCGGCGAGCTCGCGCTTGGCGGCGAGCATGCCGGCGATCCGGTCCTCGATGGTGCCTTCGGCAATCAAGCGGTGGACCTGCACCGGCCTGGTCTGACCGATCCGGTACGCCCGGTCGGTCGCCTGGTCCTCGACCGCCGGATTCCACCAGCGGTCGTAGTGCACGACGTGATCCGCGCGGGTCAGGTTGAGCCCGGTCCCGGCCGCCTTCAGCGACAGCAGGAAGACCCGCACCTCGCCGGCCTGGAACCGATCGACCATGTCCTCGCGCTGCGCGACCGGAGTCCCGCCGTGCAGCAGTTGGGTAGGGATGCCACGCCCGGCGAGATGTCGCTCGAGGAGGCGGGCCATCGCGACGTACTGCGTGAAGACGAGCACGGCGCCGTCCTCCGCGACGATGGTCTCGAGCAGCTCGTCGAGCAGCTCGAGTTTGCCCGAGCGACCGGTCAGCCGGGCGTCGGCGGGCTCCTTCAGGTACTGCGCGGGGTGGTTGCAGATCTGCTTCAGCCCGGTCAGCAGCTTCACGATCAGCCCGCGGCGCGCCATCCGGTCGCTGGCCTGGACCTCCGCCATCAGCTCGCGAACCGTTGCCTCGTACAACACGACCTGCTCGCGGGTCAGTGACACCGGCTGGTCGGTCTCGGTCTTCGGCGGCAGCTCCGGGGCGATGCCCGGATCGGATTTGCGCCGCCGGAGCAGGAACGGCGTGACGAGCTTCGCGAGCCGCGCCGCGACCTCCTCGTCCTTGTCCGCCTCGATCGGCGTCGCCCACCGGCTGCGGAACGCGCCGAGCCGGCCGAGCAGCCCCGGCGTCGTCCAGTCGAGGATCGCCCACAACTCGGAGAGGTTGTTCTCCACGGGCGTGCCGGTCAGCGCCACCCGGGCCTTGGCAGGCACGGTCCGCAGCGCCTTCGCCGTACCGGACGAGGGGTTCTTCACGTGCTGCGCCTCGTCGGCGACCACGAGCGCCCACGGGTGCTCACCCAGCCGTGCAGCGTCGCGCCGCAGCGTCCCGTACGTCGTAAGCACGAAACCCTCCTGCGCGTCGTCGAGCGAACGGGACGTGCCGTGGAACCGCCGCACCGGAGTGCCGGGGGCGAAGCGCTGCACCTCGCGCTCCCAGTTGCCGAGCAGCGACGCCGGGCAGACCACGAGTGTCGGGCCCGCGGTGTCCGCGGACTGCTGGCGGTGGAGATGCAACGAGATGAGCGTGATCGTCTTGCCGAGGCCCATGTCGTCGGCGAGGCAGCCGCCGAGGCCGAGCGACGTCATCCGGGCGAGCCAGCGCAGACCGCGCAACTGGTAGTCGCGCAGGGTGGCCTGCAGACCGGGTGGAGCTTCGGGCGGGTCGTCGGCGCGGTCGGGATCGGCGATCCGGGCACGCAGGTCGTCGAGCCACTGGGCTGGGGTGACGGTGACCTGCCGGCCGTCGATCTCGGTCGTGCCGGTCAGGGCGACGCCGAGCGCGTCGATCGCGGTGACGGGTTTGAGGATGCGGTCGCGGGCCTTGCGGGCGAGCTCGGGGTCGATCAGCATCCACTGGTCACGGAGCCGGACGACCGGCCGGGTGGCTTCCGCGAGCCGGTCGAGCTCGGCCTCGGTCAGTGGGTCGTCCCCGAGCGCGACCTGCCAGCTGAAGTCTAGGGTCTTCTCGCCCTGGAAGAAGCCGGGAAGGTCGCTCGGCGGCCCGTCGGGCGAGGTGATCGCGGCGCGTGCGGTGAGCTCTCGCCCGAGACTGCGCGGCCAGTGCAGGTCGACGCCTGCCGCCGAGAGTCGTTGCGCCGATCCGGCCAGCAGGTCGGCGACATCGTCGTCGGCCAGGTCCATCCGGTCCGGTACGGCGGAGTCGAGCAGGCGGGCGAGCGGCGGCCAGACGCGAGCGGCGCGGCGGATCGCGAGGGTCGCGTCGATCCGTGCGCGCGGGCCGAACCCGGGGACGTCGTCGGACCAGACATCGTCCGCATCCCTGACCAGGGTCGGGTCCTTCAGGCTGTGCAGCTGGACGACGGCGCTGAACGCGAGCGAGTCGGCGAGCTCGACACGCAGCGAGATCCGTACGCCGGTGTCCAGGCCCACCGACACCTCGTCCGCCCAGGTCCGCAACCGCTCCGCCCGTTGGGGTGCGGCCGCGGTGAACAGATCCGTCCGGTGTGCCTTCGCGGCCGCGGGCGACCTCGGCATACCGTCGGCCACCGCGTCCAGGAACTGCCGCAACAACTCCTCCGCCACCGGCAACCGCACCTGGCCGGGGGAGTCGGTGAGGGGGAGTGCGCGCGCCGAGGCGGGCATGGCTTCGGCGAGGGTGAGCAGGCGGGTGACGTCGGCGGGCTCGAGCGGGCCGACCCGCCAGGCGTCGTGGCCGTCCGGCGTCACGCCGGGAAGCAACTTGCCCCGGGCAACCAGCTGCAACCCGACCAGTGCGGCCCCGCCCCAGAACGCGGCCGAAGGATGTGCCCCGGCCGCCCGCCGCATCCGCCCGAGCACCGGCACCGCCTCGGCGACCGGCAACTCGACGGCCCGGACGTCCTGCAGTTGCCCGCCGACCGTCAGGGTGAGGTCGACCTGGTCGCCGACGCCGAGGGGGAGTGGGTCGCCGGAGGGATCCCAGAACGCTACCCGGCTGCTGCGTGGTGGATCAGCCGGCCGGAAGACCACCGCGTATCCGGCCAGCTGTTGCCCCGTACCCACCAAACCGACGACCTCCTGCACGCTCGCGAATGACCGATGAATTTCAGACCGGAACCGCTTCGGCGCCTGCCGCGCCGGGCTGCTCGAACTGGGTGCGGTACAGCTCCTCGTAACGGCCACCGGCCGCCAGGAGTTCCGCGTGCCGGCCGCGCTCGACGATGCGGCCGGACTCGATCACGAGGATCTGGTCGGCAGCCCGGATCGTCGACAGCCGGTGTGCGATGACGACGGCTGTCCGCCCGGCGAGGGCCTCGGTCAGCGCTGCCTGCACGGCGGCCTCGTTCGTCGAGTCCAGCGCGGCGGTCGCCTCGTCGAGGATCACCACCCGCGGCTGCGCGAGCAGCAACCGGGCGATCGTCAGCCGCTGCCGCTCACCACCGGACAGCCGGTACCCGCGCTCTCCGACCACGGTGTCCAGCTGGTCCGGCAACGACCGGATCAGGTCGCCCAGCCGGGCCCGCTCCAGCGCGTCCCACAGGTCGTCCTCGGTGGCCTCGGGGCGTGCGAGCAGCAGGTTCTCCCGGATCGAGTCGTGGAACAGATGCCCGTCCTGCGTGACCATGCCGAGCGTGTCCCGCAACGACTCCGCGGACACGTCGCGGACGTCGACTCCGGCGAGCTTCACCGCGCCCGAGTCCACGTCGTACAGCCGCGGGATCAGCTGCGCGATCGTGGACTTGCCGGCGCCCGACGATCCGACGAGGGCGACCATCTGCCCCGGCTCGGCGCGGAACGAGACGTCGTGCAGCACCTCGACCCCGCCGCGGGTGTCCAGCTTCGCGACTTCCTCGAGCGACGCCAGCGACACCTTGTCCGCCGACGGGTACGCGAAGCTGACGCCCTCGAACTCCACCGCCACCGGTCCCTCGGGCACCCGGCCCGCGTCCGGCTTGTCCTTGATCAGCGGCTCCAGGTCCAGCACCTCGAAGACCCGCTCGAAGCTCACCAGCGCCGTCATCACCTCGAGCCGCGCACTCGCGAGCGCGGTCAGCGGCGAATACAGCCGGGTCAGCAGCAGCGCCATCGCGACCACCGCGCCGGCGTCGAGCTGGTCGCGCAACGCGTAGAACCCGCCGAGGCCGTAGACGACCGCCAGCGCGAGCGCGGACACGAGCGTGAGCGACGTGACGAAGATCCACTGCACCATGGCGGTGCGGACGCCGATGTCGCGCACCCGCCGCGCCCGGACAGCGAACTCGTGCGACTCGCGGGCCGGCCGCCCGAACAGCTTCACCAGTGTCGCGCCCGGCGCGGAGAACCGCTCGGTCATCTGTGTGCTCATCGTGGCGTTGTAGTTCGCTGCCTCGCGTTGCAGACCCGCCAGCCTGGTCCCGATCCGGCGCGCCGGGACGACGAAGACCGGGAGCAGGATCAGTGCGAGCAGAGTGATCTGCCACGACACCCGCAACATCACCACGAGGGTCAGCACGAGCATCACCAGGTTGCTGACCACACCGGACAGCGTGTCGCTGAACGCGCGCTGCGCACCGATGACGTCGTTGTTCAGCCGGGACACCAGCGCGCCGGTGCGCGTCCGGGTGAAGAAGGCGATCGGCATCCGCTGGATGTGGTCGAACACGGCGGTCCGCAGGTCCAGGATCAGGCCCTCGCCGATGCTCGCGGACAGCCAACGGGTCAGCAGGCTGAACCCGGCCTCGGCGACCGCGATGACGGCGATCAGCAGGGACAGTTGCAGGACGACGCCGACCGCCTTGCCGCCCACGATCGCGTCGACCACCCGCCCGGCCAGCACCGGCGTGGCGACCGCCAGCACCGCCGCGCCGATGCTGAGCACGAGGAAGGCGATCAGGTACCGCCGGTGGGGCCGGGCGAAGGCGAGGATCCGGCGCAGGGTGGCGCGCGAGAAGGGCCGCTTCTCGTCCTGGGCGTGCATCGCGTGGTAGAGCGAGTTCCACGCGGTCATTTCCATACTCACGGCTGGACTCCGGTGATTCGATCGATCGGGGACGTCGATGATTCCGTAGACCACCGACAAAACCCGACGCTAGAACCTCGACGAAACTTGAGGTCAACTGCGTACGCTGTACGAAGAATAGCTGCTGCGAGAGAATCGCGCACATGAACCAGGAGTACAGCGGGAGTGGGGACCCGGCGAAGAGTCTCGAGCTGCTGTGGCGCAGACGGCCGGTGCCGACGCGTGGTCCGAAGCCGGCATTGACCGTGGACGGGATCGTCGCGGCCGCTGTGCGAGTCGCGGATGCCGAGGGGCTGGCCGCGATGTCGATGCGCCGCGTCGCCGACGAGCTCGGCGCCGGGGCGATGACGCTGTACCGGTACTTCCCCGGCAAGGGGGAGCTGCTCGACGTCATGCTCGACACGGTGTACGGCGAGCTGCCGCGGCGCGTCGTACCAGGGGACTGGCGAGCTGCCCTGGACGAGGTCGCGCGCGAGAACCGGGAGCTGTACCTGCGCCACCCGTGGCTGCTCCAGGTCGCGATCAGCCGGCCGCCGCTCGGACCCAACGTGATGGCGAAGTACGAATGGGAGCTGAGTGCGGTCGAGGGCATCGGACTCACCGACGTCGAGATGGACGCGACCGTCGCGCTCGTCAACGGCTACGTCCACGGCGCCGTCCGTACGGCGGTGGAGGCGCGCCAGGTGATCCAGCGGTCCGGGATGACCGACAAGGAGTGGTGGCTGGCGCACGTCCCGCACCTCGACCAGATCGGCGACCTGGAGAAGTTCCCGATCTCGGCGCGCGTCGGCACCGCGGTCGGGAATGAGTTCGACGCGCCCTACAACTCCGAACATGCGTTCGAGTACGGTCTGGAGCGGCTGCTCGACGGCGTCTCCGCGCTGGTCGTGAACCGGTCTGCGCCGCAAGGCTAATTGCAGTTGTGAGTGAGTACTCACTCAGTTACCGTGGATCTCGTGAGTCCACGAGCCACCCCACTGCCTCCCGAGGAACGGCGCGCCGCCATCGTCGCGGCCGCGCTGCCGTTGCTCGAAGAGTTCGGGCCCGAGGTCAGTACGAAGCAGATCGCCGAGGCGGCCGGGATCGCCGAGGGGACGATCTTCCGCGCGTTCGGCAGCAAGGACGCGTTGATCGAGGCGGCGATGGCGACCGTGTTCGACACCTCCGACCTGGTCAAGGCGCTGGCGGAGATCGACCGTTCACTGCCGTTGCGAGAGCGCGTGGTGGCGGCGGTCGGGATCGGCCAGCGGCGGCTCGGCAAGGTGTTCAAGCTGCTGTTCGCCCTGCGCATCCAGCGCCCGCCGGACTTCCGGAAGGCGACCGCCCTGGACAAGGCGCGCCAGCAACGGCAGTCCGACCTGGCCAACGCGGCGTTCGCCGAGCTGCTCCGGCCCGACGAGGAGCAGCTCCGGCTCCCGGCCGAGGAGGTGGTCCGGCGGATCAACCTGCTGACCTTCTCGGCGACCCACCCACTGATTTCCGGCGGCCACGTGCTGACCGCCGAGGAGATCGTCGACTTCGCCTTCGACGGTCTCCTCAAGCACGACAAGCACCGCACCGGTCAGCCGCCGGCCTCCGAGGACATCGCCGAATTCGCGCTCGGCGGTGCCCGCCATCACGACTCTGGGGATGATTGATGTTACTTCGCGTCTTGCGTACGCACCTGCGTCCGTACGCAGGAAACCTGTCCCTGGTGGTCGTCCTGCAACTGATCGGGACGATCGCCTCCCTCTACCTTCCCAGCCTGAACGCCGACATCATCGACAACGGTGTGGCCAAGGGCGACACCGGCTACATCATGAGCACCGGCGGCTGGATGCTCGCCGTCAGTCTGCTGCAGATCGTCTGCACGATCACCGCGGTGTACTTCGGCGCGAAGACGGCCGCCCTGTTCGGCCGTGACGTCCGGGCCGCGGTGTTCCACCGGGTCGGGGAGTTCTCCGCCCGGGAGGTCAACCAGTTCGGCGCGCCGACGCTGATCTCCCGGAGTACGAACGACGTACAGCAGATCCAGATGCTGGTGGTCACCACCTGCACGATGCTGGTCGCGGCCCCGATCACCATGGTCGGCGGCGTGATCATGGCGGTCCGCGAGGACGTCGGGCTGTCCTGGCTGGTCGCCGTCGCGGTGCCGCTGCTGGCGGTCACGATCGGCTTCATCGCGAGCCGGATGGTGCCGCAGTTCCGGAAGATGCAGAAGAACATCGACGGCGTGAACCGGGTGCTGCGCGAGCAGATCACCGGGATCCGGGTGGTCCGGGCGTTCGTCCGCGAGCCGCACGAGGTCGAGCGGTTCGGCGAGGCGAACCAGAACCTCACCGACACCGCGATCCGGGCCGGCCGGCTGATGGCGCTGGTGTTCCCGACCGTGATGCTGATCCTGAACATGTCCAGCATCGCCGTGCTGTGGTTCGGCGCGTCCCGGGTCGAGAACGGGACCATGGAGGTCGGGGCGCTGACCGCGTTCCTGAGCTACCTGATCCAGATCCTGTTCTCGGTGATGATGGGCGTGTTCGTGATGATCATGGTGCCGCGGGCCTCGGTCTGCGCGGACCGGATCTCCGAGGTGCTGGACACCGACTCCTCGGTCCGGCCGCCGGTCACGCCGATCACGAACTTCACCGGGCGCGGCCGGCTCGTGTTCGAGCGCGCCTCGTTCAAGTACCCGGGGGCCGCCGAGCCGGTCCTGCGGGACATCAGCTTCGTGGCCTCGCCGGGGCAGACGACCGCGATCATCGGCAGCACCGGCGCCGGTAAGACGACGCTGCTGTCGCTGGTGCCGCGGTTGTTCGACGCCACCGAGGGGCGCGTGCTCGTCGACGGCGTCGACGTACGGGAGATCGAGCCCGAGGCACTCTGGGAGCGGATCGGCCTGGTGCCGCAACGGCCGTACCTGTTCTCCGGGACGGTGGCCAGCAACCTGCGGTACGGCAACCCGGACGCGACCGACGAGGAGCTCTGGCACGCGCTCGAGATCGCCCAGGGCCGGGACTTCGTCGAGGCGATGCCCGAGGGGCTGGACGCGCCGATCGCCCAGGGCGGCACGAACGTGTCCGGCGGTCAGCGGCAGCGGCTCGCGATCGCGCGGGCGCTGGTCCGCAAACCCGAGATCTACCTGTTCGACGACTCGTTCTCGGCGCTCGACCTGTCGACCGACGCCCGGCTGCGGGCGGCGTTGCGGCCGGTCACGCGGGAGGCCTGCGTGGTCGTCGTCGCACAGCGTGTTTCGACGATCATCGACGCCGACCAGATCGTGGTGATCGAGGACGGCGCGATCGTCGGCACGGGCACCCACCAGGAGTTGCTCGACACGTGTCCGACGTACGTCGAGATCGTCGAGTCCCAGCGTTCCGCGGAGGAGGCTGCATGAGCGAGCAGAAGCCGTCGCCGAACGGGCAGGAGCCGGGCGCGGCGAAGACCGTCAAGGCGACCGAGCGGCCGACCACCGGGCGGGCGTTCGGTCCTCCCGGCGGCATTCCGGGGGACAAGTCGATCGACTTCCTGCCCTCGGCGAAGCGGCTGCTGAAGCGGCTCCGGCCGCACCGGATGCAGGTGTCGGGCGTCGTGCTGCTGGCGGTCTTCAGCGTCGGGCTGTCGGTGCTCGGCCCGAAGATCCTCGGCCGCGCGACCGACATCATCTTCGCCGGCGCGATCGGCAAGCGGCTGCCGAGCGGTATGACCAAGGAGCAGGTCATCGAGCAGACCCGCGCGTCCGGCAACGGGCGGCTCGCGGACCTGCTGCAGGGGATCGACCTGATCCCCGGCGTCGGCATCGACTTCGATGCCCTGCGCAACGTCCTGCTGCTGGTCCTGGCACTGTACGCCGGGGCGTTCTTCCTGTCCTGGGCGCAGGGCTACATCCTGAACGGCGTCGTCCAGCGGACCATTCTCGACCTGCGCTCCGACGTCGAGGAGAAGCTGAACAAGCTGCCGCTGAGCTACTTCGACGGCGCGCCGCGCGGTGAGCTGCTCAGCCGGGTGACCAACGACATCGACAACATCTCGACCAGCTTGCAGCAGACCCTGAGCCAGTTGCTCACCTCACTGCTGACGGTGGTCGGCGTGGTCACGATGATGTTCGTGATCTCCCCGCTGCTGGCGCTGATCGCGCTCGTCACGATCCCGATCTCGATGGTGCTGACCGCGGCGATCGCGAAGCGGTCACAGGTCCGGTTCGTGGCGCAGTGGCGGCACACCGGCGCGCTGAACGGCGAGATCGAGGAAGCGTTCACCGGGCACGAGCTGGTGAAGGTCTTCGGCCGGCAGAAGGAGATCGAGGCGAGCTTCGCGGAGAAGAACGAGGAGCTCTACAAGGCCGCGTTCGGCGCGCAGTTCATCTCGGGTCTGATCATGCCGCTGATGATGTTCATCGGGAACGTGAACTACGTGGTGATCGCGGTCGTCGGCGGTCTGCGGGTCGCCTCCGGCACCATGTCGCTGGGCGACGTACAGGCGTTCATCCAGTACTCGCGCCAGTTCACCCAGCCGCTCACCCAGGTGGCCTCGATGGCGAACCTGCTGCAGTCCGGCGTGGCGTCGGCCGAGCGCGTGTTCGAGGTCCTGGACGCCGAGGAGCAGGTGCCGGACGATGCGACACCGCAGAAGGTGACCGACGCGCGGGGCCGGGTCGAGTTCGAGCACGTGTCGTTCTCGTACGACCCCGACAAGCCGCTGATCACCGACCTGAGCCTGGTCGCCGAGCCAGGGCAGACGGTCGCGATCGTCGGCCCGACCGGCGCCGGCAAGACCACGCTGGTCAACCTGATCATGCGGTTCTACGAGCTGAACGGCGGCCGGATCACGCTCGACGGCGTGGACATCACCGAGCTCACCCGGCACGACCTGCGCTCGCGGATCGGCATGGTGCTGCAGGACACCTGGCTGTTCGGCGGGACGATCCGGGACAACCTCCTCTACGGCAACCTGAACGCCACCGAGGAGGACATGCTGGCGGCCGCGAAGGCAACGTACGTCGACCGCTTCGTACACAGCCTGCCGGACGGCTACGACACGGTCATCGACGAGGAAGGCAGCAACGTGAGCGCCGGTGAGAAGCAGCTCCTCACCATCGCCCGCGCATTCCTCGCCGACCCGCAGTTGCTGATCCTCGACGAGGCAACCAGCTCGGTCGACACCCGCACGGAGGTCCTGGTCCAGCGCGCCATGGCCGCCCTGCGCTCCGACCGCACCAGCTTCGTCATCGCCCACCGCCTGTCCACCATCCGCGACGCGGACCTGATCCTCGTCATGGAGAACGGCGCGATCGTCGAACAGGGCAACCACAACGAACTCCTCACCCTGGACGGCGCCTACGCCCGCCTCTACAACGCCCAGTTCAGCGGCGCGGTAGTAGACATCGACGAGGAAGCAGCAGCCCTGACCGCCGCACCCACCCCAGCCGGCCGCCCGATGGCCCGCTGACCTCGCTGGGCGGGGACGCCCCTGGCGCGTCCCCGCCCACCGCAGCCTGTGGATAACTTCCGCGCCGGTATCGCGTTCTGTGCGGTACTTGACGGGTGCCTACGAACTTCGTCCGCGACCGCGGCATCCGGACAGCGCACCGGGTCGCGGCGCGACTGAGCATCGACGACCCCGCGGATGTCAGGACGCTGCGGGACGCCTACCTCGTCACCTACGAGTTTCCGGCTCCGCTGATGGTCCGCGTGGCCGACGACATGCTCGCCGATCTCCGGCAGGATGTTGCTGCCCGCAACGTCGATCGGGTCGTCGCGCTCGGCCGGGACGGCCACCATCTCGCGCTGGCGATGATCCGGCTCGACGGGCAGTTTTTCCATCGGCACGGCTCGAACGTCGTGCTGTCACGCCTCCTGGTGGAGAACGCACTGCAGGACCTCGAGCGTCATCAAGGCCTGGCATTCCCGCAGGTGCGCGGGTTCCGGGGCGCGGCGGCCCGGGCAAATCCCGCCAACGCGGTCGGGGGGTACCAGGTCCTCACGAACTACCTCCGCGGCGAGCGGGTGCCGGTCGGGGAGCCGGGGAGCCGGGTGGCACTCGTCGACACGAGCTTCAAGGGCAGCGCCCAGGAGTTGCTGGCCGCGGTCTACCCGGAGACCGAGTTCGTCGGGCGGTACGCGTTCCACGGCGAGTCCCCGGACGACCCGCACCCCGGAAGCAAGAAGGGGTACGAGGTGCACCTGCCCGCGGCGGAGACGCGGTTGGGACAGGCCCTCGAAGCGCTGCCGACCGACGAGTCGAAGACGTTCGCGCATCGGATCGCTCTGCACAGCGTCGAGAAGCTGCTGAACGGGCCGATGTCGAGTCCGGAGCGGATCGACGCCCGGGGACCCGTGCAGTCCGGTCAGCGTCACGACCCGGACCCGCTGAAGGGCCTGAGCAGAGCGCGGTTGTCGCCTCGTCTGCGTGACCCGCGGGTGCGGGAGGGCGTGAAGGTGATGAATCTGACGGCGGTCGCCGATCTGGCGCGGGATGTCGCGGTCCTGCGTGATGCCGGAGGCAACTACCGGAGCGGGCTGGAGGACGGAGCCGGCCGGTTCCGCGGTGAGATCCGGGCGTGGATCGAGGGCCGGGCGACCGATCCGCGGCTCGCGGAGTTCCTCGACTCGTTCGTGTACCGGGCCGACAACCGGCAGGTGGAGACGCTGCAGCGGACGTTGGATCGGGCGCAGGTGCCGGAGACTGACAGGCAAGCGATCTGGGCCGCGTACGAGCGGAGCGGGAGTGACGGCGACAAGCGGGTGTTCGTCGAGAATGTGTTCAGCGCGATGCGGAAGGGTGGCGGTGGCGATGGGCGAGGATCGCGAAGAGGATCCCGTGGCGGAGTGGATGGCGCTCGCGGGATGGGCCGCGATCTTTGACGAGTCCGACGATCTCGGCTGGATCGCCGGCGGGCCGCCACCGTCGCCCGGCCCGCCGGCGATCGCCACGGCGCCGATGATCATCGATACGGATGCCGGTGGGGACCCGGACGATGCCGTGGCTCTGGTGGCGGCGGCGCGGTTGGTGCCTGAGCTGGCCCTGGTGGTTACCACTGACGAGTACGGCGGTGAGCGGGCCCGGTTCGTGCGGTGGCTGCTGGATCTGGTGGGGCGGCCGGACGTCCGCGTGGTGGCGGGTTCCGATCTGGGGAACCGGAGGGGCTGGGTCGTCGGTGGGATGTGTCCGGCCGACGTGCCGCAGCAGGAGTCGGACGTCGTCGGGGCGGTGAGCGAGGTCTGTGCCGCGACGGAAGGGCGGCTGCGGTGGGTGGGCATCGGACCGCTGTCGAATCTGGCGACCCTGCAGCGGGAGCAACCCGAACTGGTGGCCCGGATGGCTGTCACGCAGATGGGTGGGGCGATCAACTATCGGCACCCGGACCGGGCCGAGCACAACTTCCGGGCCGACCCGGACGCGGCCATCGCGCTGCTGCCGACCTTGGAGCGTTGGGGACCGGCGAGGTTCGTGATGTCGGACGTGACGTTCCATCCGGCCATGGAGGTCACCACGGAGTCGCCGCTCTACAAGCGGTGGGCCGCGCCGGACGCGAGCCCGTGGGAGCGGGCACTGCGGGAGCACTTCGATCGCTGGACGGCGAAGTATCCGGCGATGCAGCACGACTCGCTGACGCTGGCGGCGGCGATGTTGTGGCCGGGGGTGCGGTTCGTGCGGGAGCGGGTGGTGCTTGACGAGATCGCTCGGATGAGTTCGGCGGAGGACGGGGTGGAGATCGCGATGTCGATTTCGGCGGACTACGCGGCTTTCATGGCGTGGCTCGAGAGGGCGTTGGGTTAGGGCATGTCTGATAATCCAGCGCCTACTGCGGGGCACTCGGCACGGCATCTCGCCGCACGTGAGCAAAGGCCACGATGCGCCGCATCGAGACCTTCGCTCCCGCACGCCGAGCTACCGCACCGAGCACCTCCTCGCGACGGCGCTGGATTATCAGACATGCCCTAGGTCGCGGTGCGGCGGGCGTAGGCGCGGGCGGCTCGGACTCGGTCGCCGCAGCGGGTGGAGCACCAGTGGCGGCGGCCGTGGCGGATCAGGTAGCGGTTGCACGGGGTGGCGGCGCAGGCGGTGAGGGCTTCGGCCTCGGGGCCGGTGAGGAGGTCGGCGGCGCCGGCGGCGATGGTGGCCAGGGCGTGCTCGAGGATCTCGTTGGTGGGACAGGGCGCGGCTCGGTACGGGCCGGTCTTGTCGTCCCAGTGCAGAAGCTCGGCGGTCGGGACGCGGGTGAGGGCGTCGTTCACGGCATCCAGGGCCGCGGGCAGGGCCGGCGCGCCGGTGACTCGCGCGGCGAACAGTGCGCGGACGTGTTCGCGGAGGGCGCGGAGCTGGGTCGCGCACATCTCCTGTACGTCGGCGTCGTCGGGCGCGAGGTTGTGGGCTGTGAGCCACTCGTTCACCGAGGCCGGGCTGCCGAGCAGGTCGACGTACTGCCCGCCGGGGAGTGCGATCGCCGTGTTGGCGAAGTCGAGCGCGAGATGAGTGTCGGCGCCGGGTGCGGGCGGCAGCGGTGACTCCATGACTCTCATGGTACAGGTTGCGATTATCCGTGAGGACGATCTACCGTTCTCACGGATCAGTCGCTACGTATCCATGAGGGAGACATGAAGCTGACGGCGTTGCTGGTGTGTGTGTTCGGCGTGACCACCGGGGAGTTCGTGGTGGCGGGAATCCTGCCGGCCGTGGCGGGGGACCTGGGGGTCTCGATACCGGCGGCGGGCCTGCTCGTCACGGCGTATGCGCTGGGGATGATCGTCGGCGGTCCGTTGCTGACGGCAATCACGGCCGGCCGGTCCCGCAGGCCGCTGGTCATCGCACTGCTGGCGGTCGCGGTGGTCGGAAACCTGCTGTCGACGCTCGCCCCCGGGTACGGCGTGCTGTTCGCGGCCCGGGTGGTGACGGCGCTGGTCACCTCGACGTTCTTCGCCAACGCGATCGTGATCGCCACCGCCTCGGTGCCGCCGGACAAGAAGGCGTCGACCGTCGCGAAACTTGCCTTCGGCATGAACCTGGCGATGATCCTCGGCGCTCCGCTCGGCACCTGGATCGGTGAAGCGTTCGGCTGGCGGACGACCTTCGCGGCGATCACGGCCTGCTGCGCGACCGGCCTGGTCCTCGTCGCGCGCTTCGTGCCCGACGACCAGCCCGGCGTCCGCACCCGGGCATTGCGGGAGTTCGCCGTGTTCCGCAGCCGCGCACTGCTCCTCGCCATCGCGATCACCGCCGTCGCCAACATCGGCGTACTGATGGTGTTCACCTACCTCGCACCGCTGCTGACGGGCCCCGCATCGTTCCCGGCGGCGGCCGTCGCGCCGATGCTGCTGGTGTACGGCGTCGGCGCGACGATCGGCAACCTGGTCGGCGGCCGTCTGGCGGATCGGGCCCTGCTGCCGTCTCAGCTCGGCGCTCTCGCACTCCTCGTCGGACTGCTCGTTGCCCTGGGACTGAGCTCGAGCCCGACAGTGACCGGCGTGCTCGTGTTCGCCCTCGGCGCGGTCGGCTTCTCCGTGATCCCCGGCATGCAGGCCAGAGTCCTGACCACCGCGGCCACAGCCCCGACGCTGGCGATCGCGGTCAACGCCTCGGCGTACCAGGTCGCGGCGGCCTTCGCCGGGTGGCTGGGCGGTCGCGTCGTCGCCGGTCCCGGCCTCCCCGCGATCTACGTCGTCGCCGCGGGCACCACCGTCCTCGGCGCCCTACTCACCGCCGTGGCGTTGCGGAATCAGGCCAGTACGCGGCTCACGAACTCCCGGAAGCCGTCCGGCGCCGAGAACATCGGCATGTGATCAGCCTCCGGCAGTACCGTCAGGTCGGCGTACGGCGCCTGCGCGGCCAGCCGGCGTCCCCAGAGCTGAGTGCCGTCGAAGTCGCGGCCACCGATCAGAACGGAGATCGGCGTGGTGAACTCGGTGAAGCGGTGTTTGACGGGCGGGTCGAGCTCGACGCCGTGGTGAACAGGCATCGTCATGACCCGCGAGTTCGCGATCTCCAGGCCGACGAGCAGCCGGCGGTCGTCGCCGCGGACGGCCGGGCACCAGCCTTGGACGTCGTGCTCGGCAGCAGCCGGTATGCCGTCGGACTCGAGCACCTCGGCCTGCCGCGCGAAGTGAGCGCGCATCACGACCCGGGCGGCCTCTTCGGCCGGTGTCGGGTGCGGGAACTCGCCGAACGACCCGCCGACGACGCACAGGTGCACGACCCGATCAGGATGCCGATGCGCGAACCCGAGCGCGCGCCGCCCACCGTCGGACACCCCCACCAGCACGGCACGCTCGATCCCGGCGGCGTCGAGGACGGCGGCCAGATCGGCGATCTCGTCGTACGCGCGGTCGGCCGGCGCCGACAGGCCGGTGTCGCGGTAGTCCCAGGTCGTGACGCGGTGAGTCTCCGCGAGCCAGGGCACGGTCGACGACCACATGCGGACATCAGCCAGGCCGCCGTTGAGCAGGACGACGTCCGGGCCCGCACCGTGCTGCTCGAAGTACAGGTAACCGTCGGGAACGTTCACGAAGGGCATGCGGGCAGTCTGCTGCAGCGCGGACCGCCCGCCTATCGGGAATTCTCCCTAGCCGGCCCGGTTCAGACGGCGGACGGCGAGCTCGGCCAGCAGCGCCGCGCCGTCCGGCAGGACCGAGTCGTCGAAGTTCGCCAAGGGGGAGTGGTTGTCGGGTGCCGCGTCCGGATCGGCCGAGGCGCACGCGCTGAGGTTGAGATAGACGCCCGGGATCTCCTGCAGGACATAGGAGAAGTCCTCCGCGCCGCAGCGCGGGTTGGGACGCTCGCGGAACCGGTCGGCGCCGAACACGTCCACGATCGTCTCGCGGGCGAACTCGAACTCGGCCGCGTCGTTGACCGTCACCGGGTAGCCGACCTGATACTCGGCCTCGACCTGCACGCCGTGTGCGGCCGCGAGCCCCTCGACCAGCTGGATCGATGCCGTCTGCACCTTCGCCCGGGCCGCCTCGGAGAACGTCCGCACGGTCGCGTCGAAGAACGCGTCGTCCGGGATGATGTTCTCCTTCGTGCCGCCCGCGATCCGGCCGACCGTGAGCACGACCGGGTCGAACACGTCGAACTGACGCGTGACCAGGGTCTGCAACGCGGTCACGATCTCGCAAAGCACCGGGATCGGGTCCTTGCCGCGGTACGGCGTCGAGCCGTGCGTGCCCGCGCCGACGACGCGCACGTGCAGCTGATCGGCCGCCGCCATGAACGAGCCGGGCCTGCTGCTCCACATCCCCAGCGGCTGCGAGGACGACCCGACGTGCAGCCCGTACGCCGCGTCGACCCGCCGGCCCGCCGCGTCGAGCACGCCCTCGCGGATCATGATCGGCGCGCCGCCGGACGTCTCCTCGCCCGGCTGGAACATGAACACGACGTCACCCGGCAGCTCGTCGCGCAGCGCCGACAGCACCTTCGCGGCGCCGACGAGGCCCGCGATGTGCAGGTCGTGGCCGCAGGCGTGCATCATCCCGGGATGCTGGGAGGCGAACGGCACGTCGGTCCGCTCGGTGACCGGCAGGGCGTCCATGTCGCCGCGCAGCAGCACCACCGGGCGCGCGGATGACAACTGCCCGGCGCCGCCCCGCAGTACGGCGGTCACCGACGACAGCTCCTTGCCGAGCGTGATCTCCAGCGGCAACCCGGCGAGCGCGTCCAGGATCAGCTGCTGCGTCTTGGGCAGGTCCAGGTCGTACTCCGGGACCTGGTGCAGCGCCCGGCGCAGCATGACGATCTCCTCGCGGAACTGCTCCGCCAGCTCGCGCGTCCTCATGCTTTCGGGCCCAGGTCGAGCGCGGCCATCACGCGTTGCGCGCTGCTGCCGAGCTCGAGCAGCTCGACGAGGTCGAGCCAGCGCTCCGGGTCCTTGATCTCGCGCGGCATCGTCGCGTCGTACGGCCCGACCGGGGCGTCCTTCGCGACCGCGACCACCTTCGGCGCGACGTCCAAGTAGTCGCTGTCCGCCAGGATCTTCTTCTTCACCCCGGGCGCCATCGGCGTCGCCGGGTCGGCGGCCGCGGCGCGGATCGCGTCCAGGTCGCCGTACGACGTGACCAGCGCGGCCGCGGTCTTCTCGCCGATACCCTTCACGCCGGGCAGGCCGTCGGACGCGTCGCCGCGGAGCGTGGCGAAGTCGGCGTACCGCTGGGCGGGGATCTCGTACTTCGCGAGCAGCGCCTTCTCGTCGTACACCTCGGCGCGGCCGACGCCGCGGGCGGCCGTGTAGACGACCCGGACGCCGCGGCTGTCGTCGATCAGCTGGAACAGGTCGCGGTCGCCGGTGACCACGTCGACCGGCATCGTCGCCTGGTGCGACAACGTGCCGATCACGTCGTCGGCCTCGTGGTCCGGCGCGCCGACGACGGCGATCCCGATCGCCTCCAGGCAGGCGCGGATGTACGGCACCTGGACCTCGAGGCGGTCGGGGACGTCCTCGACCTGCTCGCCCTTCGGCGTCACGAACTCGACCCGCTGTGCCTTGTACGACGGGATCAGCGCGACCCGCCAGGACGGCCGCCAGTTGTCGTCCCAGCAGGCGACCAGGTGGGTGGGCCGGTGGTTCTCGGTCAGCCGCGCGATGAAGTCGAGCAACCCGCGGATCGCGTTGGTCGGCGTACCGTCGGCGGCCTTCATCGTGTCGGGCACGCCGAAGAACGCACGGAAGTACAACGACGCGGTGTCGAGCAGCATCAGGCGCTGTCCTGTCGCTGAATCTGGTACTGGCATAGGGGGATGCTTTCACAGCCCGCCGACAGCTCGCGACGCACAAGCCCTTGCCACCGGCGCGTGGTAGACCAAGGATCAGTACCGACCCTGGGGAGGGGATGCAAATGCTTCGGTCGTGGTTCTGCAGGCTCGTGGTGGTTCTTGGAGTGCTCGCGGTGCCGCTGTACGCGGTGCCGGCGTCGGCGAACGTGGACAAGCCCGTGACGGTGATGACGCGCAACCTGTACCTCGGCGCGGACATCCAGCGGCCGATCGAGGCCACCGCCGGACTGACCGGCGCGGCGGCGTTCGTCGCGCTGGGCAACGCGAACCACGTGACGCGGGCGATCGTGGACAGGACGAACTTCCCGCGCCGCAGTCAGCTGCTCGCCGAGGAGATCTCTGCGGCGAAGCCGGATCTGGTCGGGCTGCAGGAGGTCGCACTCTGGCGGCAAGGGCCGCTGGAGCTGCCGGGGTCGGCGACTCCGGGCGCGCTGAACGCGACGACCGTCGACTACGACTACCTGGCGATCCTGCTCCAGGACCTGCGCCGTACGGGCGTTCCGTACAAGGCTGTCGTCGTCCAGCAGGAGTCCGACGTGGAGGCGCCGTCCTTCGTCGGGAACCCGTTCACGGGGACGGCGACCGACGGGCGGGACGTGCGGCTGACGATCCGTGACGTGATTCTGCTCCGGGCGTCGAGCAACCTGCGGGTGCTGGACTCGGGCAGCGGTCAGTACAACGCCCGGCTTGTGCTGTCGGTCGCCGGTCTCCCGGCGACGTTCGTGCGCGGGTACAACTGGGTGGACGTCGCGCACGGCTCCGGGCGCCCGTTCCGCTTCGTCAACACGCATCTGGAGGCGTTCAGCTCCGACCTGGCGCTGGCCCAGGCGACCGAGTTGCTCGCGGGGCCCGCGGGCGACCGTGGCCGGACGACGATCATCGGCTGCGACTGCAACTCCGATCCGCTGAACAGCTCGGTCAAGCCGCACGACCATGTTCCGCACAAGGCGCCGTACGACTTCATCACCGGGCCCGGTGGATTCACCGACCTCTGGCTGACCTGGAGACCCGCGAACCAGGGCTGGACGTCCGGGCTGAACGAGACCGTCGACGAGCCGGCGCCGCCGTCGTTCGACCACCGCATCGACATGATCTTCGCGCGCCCGGCGCCCGGCGAGCAGGTCCGGGTGATCGCGGGCGCGGTGACCGGGGCGGACAGTTCGGCCAAGGATCCGGTCACCGGCCTGTGGCCGTCGGACCACGCCGGGGTCGTGCTCACCGTCGCGAGATGACGAGCGGGCGGAGGGTCTCCTCAAGTAGTGTCTCCAGGATGGAGGACCTGGACCGCAAGATCGTCGGCCTGCTCGCGTCCGACGGCAGGATGAGCTTCACCGACCTGGGCAAGGCGACCGGCCTGTCCACGTCCGCCGTGCACCAGCGGGTGAAGCGGCTCGAGCAGCGCGGCATCATCCAGGGGTACGCCGCGACCGTCGACCACACCGCGCTCGACCTGCCGTTGACCGCGCTGATCGCGATCCGGCCGATCGACCCGTCCCAGGCCGACGATTCCCCGGAGCGGCTGCGCGACGTCCGGGAGATCGAGTCCTGCTACTCGGTGGCCGGCGACTCCAGCTACATCCTGGTGGTTCGAGTCGCCTCGCCGGCCGCGCTGGAGAACCTGCTGGCCGTGATCCGGGCCCGCGCGAACGTGTCCACAACCACGACAATCGTGCTGAGCACGCCGTACGAGCGCCGCCCACCGGCCCTGTGACGGTCCTGTGAAGGTCCTGCTCAGCGACCTGTTCAGCACGCTGGTCTTCGGCGGCGACGCCGACCGGGACGCGGTCAACGCGCGGATGGGCGCCGTCCTGGGGGTCGACGGCGAGGCGTTCCAGCGGGCGTTCGACGCGTGTTCGTACGAGCGGTTCATCGGCGCGTACGGCGACCTGCCGAGCACGCTGCGGGTCATCGCCGAACGCTGCGGAGGCGCACCCACCAACCAACAGGTGGAAGAGGCAACGAGCCTGCGACGCGCCCTGGCGCAACAGTTGCTCACCAGGGTGCCGACGGCGACCTTGGACACCCTGGCCGCCTTCAAGTCCGCAGGCTGGCGCATCGGTCTGGTCAGCAACATCACCGCCGAGACTCAGCTCCAGTGGCCGGCGAGCCCACTGGCCCAGTACTTCGACGCCACGGCATTCTCAGCCGAACTCGGAACCGCAAAGCCAGAACCAGCCATCTACAAGGCCGCCTGCGCCGCCCTGGGCGCCGACCCCCACGACTGCCTCTACGTAGGCGACGGCAACGACAACGAGCTCCCTGCCGCCACCGCCCTTGGCATGCACGCCATTCGCACCCTGGAACACGCCAACAGCGACCCAACCTGGCAAGGCCCAACCATCCAGGCCTTCGCGGAGTTGCGCGGGCAGCTCGGTCAGTAGCCGCCGGCGTCGATGAGTTGGGACTCCAGGGCCACGACCTGGATCTTGCCCTTGCCTTTCGGTGGGATCAGCAGAACCGCGTCGTGCAGCGTCGTCGAAGTCAGTGCGCTCCGGTACTTCACCGTCGCCGGGCTGAAGGCGGTCATCGGAAGCTTCGACCACCAGAAGTTGTAGTCCTTCCCGATCAGCAGGGTGTGCTCGCGGGTGAGCGAGACGAACACCATCGCCGTGCCGGCCTTGGTCACGTAGGCGGGGGACTGCTTCGCGGGCGTGAAGACGTCGGTGATGCTGCGGACGGACTGGGGCGGATCGGCCTGCGCCGCCCGCGTCTTCGCGAGGTTCGTGATCAGCTTCGTGACGTCGGCGTTCGGCTGGAAGGCCGCGGCGCGGGGTGACTTGGCGCCGACGCTCAGGTACGTCGCCAGCGCGGTGGCGGCGGCTTGTGGCGCGGCGGCGAGCCGGGTGTCGTCTCGCTTCGTCGCCGGTCGGAGGCCGGTGAGGTCGGGGACCTTGACAGTGGTCTTCACGCCCGCGGCGAAGGTGAGGATCCAGGGACTGCCGGCGGACTGGCGCTCCCACACGCCGAGATGGCGGTAGTTCTTGTCGTTGGAGATCCCGGAGGCGCTGACGAAGCTCATCGGGTAGCTGCCGTACTGCGGTGCGCCGATCACCGGCTTCGTGTACGTGAACGCCGGCACCGGCTTGGCTTTGCCGGCTCGGTCGATCTCGTACCCTGCCTGGCTCTGACGGACCAGGTTGCCGCCTTCGACTGTCGCGATGAGCTTGCTGTCGCGGGTGCGATTCGCCTTGTTGTTGACCGCGTTGTAGTGCGCGATGACTGCGGCCGCCGCGGAGTCGCTGACCGCCGGGCGGGTCAGCGCGGTCACGCTGTCCGCCGGAGGAACCGCTGCACAGCCGGTCACCGTTCCGAGCGCGAGGCCCACCGCGACAACCCGCCGAACCGTGCCGCCACCGGACGGCCACTGCTGCGGCGCTCCCTGCACGGGCGGGTGCTGGGCGGGCTGGTACGGTCCCGGCACAGGCTGGGCCGGCGGGTAGCCGGCGGGCGGGTACGGTCCCGGTGCAGGCTGAGCCGGCGGGTACTGCTGGTGCTGGTGCTGGTGCTGGTGCTGGTGCTGGTGATGGCCGCCTGTGGCCGGTGAACCAGTGGCCGGCCGGGAGTTGGCAGGGCGGCGACGGAAGAGCACCAGCAAGATGCCGAGAGCAAGCAAGAGGATGCCCGCGGCGAAGATCCCGAGCGCGGTCGTGAACGCGCCCGGGATCTCCAGACCGAGGTCGACGCGCATGTCGGGCGCCGTCTTCCCATCGGCGTTCATGACGACGACCTCGTACGGGCCGTCCTCGATCGTCCAGGCGATCGACTGCGTGCCGGCGCCGCCCGCCTGGGCGACCCACCAGTCGAGAGTGCCCGGCGCGACGAGCGGCCCCGCCGTACCCTTCACGTCCTGCGTGGTCAGCGCGATCGGATACTCGAGCTGGACCAGCTTCGAGTGCGCGGTACCTTTCAGATAACTGTCGACGTCGAAGTCCCGGGCGACACCGACGAACACCGGCGCAGCTTTCGTCGACCGCACGTCGACGTGCAGCACGGGCCCGTGCCGGTCGAGCATCTCCGGTGTACTGGCGATCGCCAGCCCCTTGCTGCTCAGCGGCTGCTCGCCGGTACGGACGGTGTTGTCGGGCCCGATCAACCAGAACGCCGCGGCCCCGCCGAGCACCGCGACGATCAGGCCTACGAGGGCGAGCAGAACACCAAAGATCCGGCGGATCACCCGCACACGAACTCCCGAGATCGCGGCATGCCCCAGACACACCGCCCGACAAGCGACCCGTGATGTTAGCGCTTGCCCAGCGTGCCCGCGTGACGAGGCCCAGCTCCTGCACCCAAGTTGTTACCTCAGCACCAGTGCGTTGACTCTGCACGAAGTAGCCACGAAGTAGCAGAGTCTTCGGTGCCGCCCCCTGCGGTGGCACCGAAGACTGATCAGGGGGTCAGTTGATGTCCAGGAGCTTCTGGGATTCGGCGGCCGCGCGGGAGGCGGCGGCTCGTTGCTCGGCTTCGGCGAGGTGGTTGCCGGCGTGCTGGGTCCACCAGTCCTGGCCCTCGCGGGGGAGGGTGTCGATCGGGTCGTAGTACTCGTAGGTGCGGTTGAGCGCCTCGGGATCCTGCTGCTCGATGCCGGTGCGGTAGTTCTTCTTCCAGTACGAGATGCCCCGCACCTCGTCGTACTCCGACAGCTGGTGCACCCAGCGCTTGCCGACGTACGGCACGTCGCAGACGATCCGCGGCGTCGCGAAGCCGGGCAGGTATCCGAGGATGCCGTGCTGCAGGTGCTGCGCCTCGCGCACCGAGACCCGCCAGTGCTCCGAGAACGGGATCATGTCGCACATGTAGAAGTAGTACGGCGTGATGTTCGCGCCGTCGAGCAACGCGAAGCACAGGTCGAGCAGCTGCGGGATCGAGTCGTTCACGCCGCGCATCAAGACGCCCTGGTTGCGCACGTCGCGCAGACCCGCCTCGAGCATCGCCTTCGACGCCTCGGCGACCAGCGGCGTCACGGACTGCGCCGCGTTCACGTGCGTGTGCATCGCGAGCATCACACCGCGGCTGCGCGCCACCGACGCGACGCGCTCCACACCGGACAGCACGTCGGACGACAGCCAGTGCTGCGGCATCCCCATCAGCGCCTTGGTGGCCAGCCGGATGTCGCGGATGTTCTCGATCTCCAGCAGGCTGGTCAGGAACGCCTCGAGTCGCGGCCAGGGCATGTTCGCCACGTCGCCGCCGGAGACGACGACGTCCCGGACCCCCGGCGTACGGCGCAGGTAGTCGAGCATGTCGTCGAGCCGGGTCTGCGGCTTGGCGACGAACTTCAGCTTGTCGATCACCGGCGTCGAGTTCCCGACCAGGTCCATCCGCGTGCAGTGACCGCAGTACTGCGGGCACGTCGGCAGGATCTCCGCGAGGACCTTGGTCGGGTAGCGGTGGGTCAACCCCTCCGTGGCCCACATCTCGTGCTCGTGCAGCGAGTCCCGGGTCGCGTGCGGGTGCGACGGCCAGTCGGTCCGCCGGTCGCTGAACACGGGCAGCATGTAGCGGCGGACCGGGTCCGCGTAGAACGCCTCGGTGTAGTCGGCGGCGCCGGCCGGGACGATCGTGTTCAGCATCTGCGGCGGCAGCAGCATCGACATCGTCGCGCGCTCGGCCTGGTCGCGGGTCAGGTCCTCGTAGAACCGCTCCTCGAGCAGGTCGCCCATCACGTCACGCAGCTGCTTGACGTTCTTGACGCAGTGCGACCGCTGCCATTGCACCGAGCGCCACTCCTCGGCCGTGACGTCCTTCCAGCCCGGCAGCCGCGTCCAGTCCGGTTCGACCAGCTCGGTGCGCCGGTAGCGATAGGGCTGACCGTCGCCAGGCTGCTCCGAGGGCGCCAGCTCCGGGGTGATCAGGTCGGTCACAGGTCCTCCGCGGGGACGTGGGGGAATGCGGTCTGATGTGAGGATAGCGATAGAACTTCCCTCAGATCCAACAGTACGCCGTAAGAATTCCCGTCGTGGCGCGCTGTGAGTAGTATTTTGCCCGACCGCACAGAGGAGGATCAGTGTCATCGAGCCCGGTAGGACTGCACCGCGTACTCGCGCCGTCCGGCGTGTTGCCGCAGGCGGCGGAGAAACTCGACGCCCGTCCCGGCATCTGGCCCGACGAGGTCCGCATCGCGGTCGAGCGCCTGAACCTGGACGCCGCGTCGTACCGCCAGCTGGCCGAGGCGCACGGCGGTGACGGTGCGGCGATCCGCCGGGCGGTCCTCGACATCGTCGAGACCCGCGGCAAGATGCAGAACCCGGTCACCGGCTCCGGCGGGATGCTCGTCGGCGTGGTCGACGAGGCCGGTCCGGACTCGCCTCTCGGGCTCCACAAGGGCGACCGGGTCGCGACCCTGGTGTCGCTGACGTTGACGCCGCTGCAGATCACCGACGGCCTGCAGGACTGGGACGGCAAGAGCGAGCAGGTGCCGGCGCAAGGGCACGCGATCCTGTTCGCCCGGTCGATCGTCGCGAAGCTGCCGGACGACCTGAAGCCGGAGCTCTCGCTGGCAGTCATGGACGTGTGCGGCGCGCCGGCGCTGACCGCGCGTGTGGTCGGCTCGTATGTCGACAAAGGCATAAAGCCTGTCGTGTCAGTAATTGGTGGCGCAGGTAAGTCCGGGTCGCTGTCGCTGGCCGCGGCGCGGGCGGCGGGTGCGGCGCGCACGATCGGGGTCGTGCCGTTCCAGGCCGAGCACGACCGGCTGACCGAGGCCGGTCTGGCCGATGTCGTCGCGCTGGCCGACGCCCGCGATCCGGTGGCCCTGGCGCAGGCCGTCGAAGCCGCCGGGGGACCAGCGGACATCACCGTCGTGTGCGTCGATGTACCGGGGTGTGAGCACGGCGCGGTCCTGTCGACCGCGGCCGGCGGCACCGTGATCTTCTTCTCGATGGCGACCTCGTTCTCCGCGGCCGCGCTCGGCGCCGAAGGCCTGGCGGCGGACGTCACGATGCTGGTCGGGAACGGGTACGTCCCGGGTCACGCGGACTATGCGATGGAGCTGTTGCGGACCGAGCCGGGTGTCCGTGGTCTGTTCGAGAGCAGGCTGGCGGAGGATTAGGCCGTGCGCACACTTCTGACGAACGGCTCCGTCTACTCGCCCGCCGACCCTCACGCCACCGCGATCGCCTTCGACGACGGGGTGGTGACGTGGCTCGGTGACGACACCGGCGCGGGCTCGTACGCCGACGGCGCCGACGAGGTCGTCGACCTGGACGGCAAGCTGGTCACGCCGGCCTTCGTCGACGCCCACGTCCACGCCGCGCAGGCCGGTGCGCTGCTGACCGGTCTCGACCTCGCCGGTACGACGTCACTCGCCGACGCGCTCGACCGCCTGGCGGCCTTCGCGGCGAAGTTGCCCGCGGACGCGGTGATCGAGGGCGCCGGGTGGGACGAGACGAAGTGGCCGGAGGGCCGCGTGCCGACGGCGCAGGAGCTGGATGCCTCCGGTGGTGGGCGGCGCGTGTACCTGTCCCGGGTGGACGGGCATTCCGGCGTGATCTCCTCCGCCCTGATCCCGACCGCCCACGGAGCTGGGCTGGACAGGACCGGCCGCTTGGAGCGGGACGCGCACCATGCCGTCCGGGACGCGCTGAGCGAGCTGATCGGCCCGGAGCAGCGGCGGATGCACATCACCGCCGCGCTGCAGGCGATGGCCGCGAAGGGGATCGGTGCCTTCCACGAGATGGCGGCGCCGCACATCGGGCCGTTGTGGGAGTTGCCGATCGTCCGCGAGGTGGCCGAGGAGCTCGGCCTGTCGGCGACGCTGTACTGGGGCGAGCCGGGCGCGTTCGAGCACATCGGCACCTACGGGCTCGCAGGCCTGGCCGGCGATCTGAATGCCGACGGCGCACTGGGTTCGCGGACGGCGGCACTGCGGGAGCCGTACGCCGATCGCGCCGAGCACCGCGGGCACGCGTACCTGACGCCGGAGCAGATCGCCGAGCACGTGATCGCCTGCACCGAGCGCAACGTCCAGGCCGGGTTCCACTGCATCGGGGACGAGGCGCTCGACAACATCGCTTGCGGGTTCGAGCTCGCCGCCGAGAAGGTCGGCGTCCAGGCGCTGGTCGCGGCCCGGCACCGGCTCGAGCACGTCGAAATGGTCGACGAGGCAACGATCGCCGTTCTGGCCCGGTGCGGCGTGGTCGCGAGCGTGCAGCCGATGTTCGACGGGCTGTGGGGCGGTCCGGACGGCATGTACGCCGCCCGCGTCGGCGACCGCTGGCGGGGGATGAACCCGTTCGGTTCGCTGGCCCGCGCGGGCGTCGTCCTCGCCTTCGGGTCGGACTCCCCGGTGACCGAGCTCGGCGGCTGGGAAGCCGTCCGCGCGGCCGCGTTCCACCACGAGCGCTCCGAGCGGATCACCGTCCGCGCGGCGTTCCAGGCGCACACCCGCGGCGGCTGGCGAGCCGTGGGGATCGACGACGCCGGTGTGCTCGCGCCCGGCGCTGCCGCGACGTACGCGATCTGGGAGAGCGACGCGGACCTCGTCGTGCAGACGCCGGACGAGCGCGTCGCCGCCTGGTCGACGGATCCGCGGGCCGGCGTACCGGTGCTGCCGGACCTGAGCCAGGGAACACCCACCTGCGTGCGCACGGTCGTGGGTGGCCGTGTCGTCCATCAAGCCGAGGGATTGTGATGCCGAAGAAGCTCGACCTCGATCCGGTCACCGTCCGGAAGGCGCGCAGCCTCGCGCGCAAGGCCGGCAAGCCGATCGTCGACCTCGCCCGTCAGCACACCACGGTGTCGGTCGAGCGAGCGGTACTACGGCTCGCCGGGCTGACCGGCGCCGACACCGAAGGCATCCCGTGGGTGAACCGGCTGGCCGACACCGTGCGGGCCGACGTCGGCCTCGAACACGGGCTCGCGCTGCCGGTCTGGGACGCGCTGGTCCGCGGCGAGGCCGAGGACCTGAGCGTGCTCGCGCAGAAGGCGGCGTCCGGCTCCGTCACGTTCCGGATGCCGGAGGGCCGCGACGCCGCCCGGGCCCGGTCCGCGGCGCGGAAGGTCGCGGCCGCCGGCCTGAAGCGGATCGACGGCCGACGGCGGGAGCGCGACCGGCTCGTCAAGCGGCACGGCGACCCGGAGCAGCGGCCGTGGATCTACCTGATCGTCGCCACCGGCGACATCTACGAGGACATCCCGCAGGCGCAGGCGGCCGCTCGTGAGGGCGCCGACATCATCGCGGTGATCCGGTCGACCGGGCAGTCGCTGCTCGACTACGTGCCCGAGGGCGCGACCCGCGAGGGCTTCGCCGGGACGTACGCGACGCAGGAGAACTTCCGGCTGATGCGGGCCGCCCTGGACGAGTCGTCGAAGGAGCTGGGCCGCTACGTCCGGCTGACCAACTACGCCTCCGGTCTGTGCATGCCGGAGATCGCGACGCTGGCCGGGCTCGAACGGCTCGACATGATGCTGAACGACTCGATGTACGGGATCCTCTTCCGCGACATCAACCCGATCCGGACGTTCGTCGACCAGCGCTTCAGCCGGCAGATCCACGCCCGCGCCGGGATCATCATCAACACCGGCGAGGACAACTACCTGACCACGGCCGACGCGGTCGAGGCCGCGCACACCGTGACGGTCTCGCAGCTGCTCAACGAGTACTTCGCCAAGGAGGCCGGGCTCGAGGACTGGCAGCTCGGGCTCGGGCACGCGTTCGAGATCAACCCGGACCTGCCGGACTCGTTCCGGCTCGAGCTCGCGCACGCGATGCTCGCCCGGCAGCTGTTCCCGAAGGCGCCGCTGAAGTGGATGCCGCCGACCCGGCACATGACCGGCGACGTGTTCCGCGGCTACCTGCTGGACGGGTTCTTCAACCTGGTCGGCGCGATGACCGGGCAGGGCATCCTGCTGGTCGGCATGATGACCGAGGCGGTCGTGACGCCGTGGATCTCGGACCGGGACCTGGCACTGCAGAACGTGCGTTACGTCTTAGGTGCTGCCGGCAACCTTCACGAGGACTTCCGGCCGGAGCCGAACGGGTTCATCGCGACCCGAGCGCGGCAGGTGCTGGCCGAGTCCGTGGAGCTGCTGGAGGAGATCGTCGACGACGGGCTGCTGAACGCGATCGGCGACGGCACGTTCGGGCTGATGAAGCGGCCGCAGGACGCCGGCCGCGGCCTCGACGGCGTCGCGCGGAAGTCCGCGGAGTACTACAACCCGGCGATCGAGCTGTTGGAGGAGGGCAAGTGAGCATCATCCGGCCGTACGGCGACACGACTGGCGACGGGATGGTGCAGCTGTCGTTCACGTTGCCGGTCCCGCACGACAAGCGGGCCGAGGGCGCGGCGGTCCAGCTGGCCAACAAGATGGGCATGGACCCCGCCCTGGTTGTGCACTCGAAGGCGATCGGCCCGGACTTCACGTTCTTCGTGGTCTACGGCCCGGTGCACCATCTCGTCGACACGTCGAAGGTGGAGGTGGTCGAGCGCGACTACCCGCTGCTGTCGCCGAAGGAGGTCAACCTCGCGATCCGCAAGGGCCTGCGCCGCCGCCTCACCGTGGTCGGCGCCTGCATCGGCACCGACGCGCACACGGTCGGCATCGACGCGATCCTGAACATCAAGGGCTTCGCGGGGGAGAAGGGCCTGGAGTACTACCGCGAGGTGAAGGTGGTGAACCTCGGCGCGCAGGTGGCCGTACCGGAGCTGGTCCGGCGGGCCAAGGCGGACAAGGCCGACGCGATCCTCGTGTCCCAGGTGGTGACGCAGCGCGAGGCGCACGTGCTGAACACCAAGGAGATGTCGGCGGCTTTCCGGGAGGCGTACGCCGACGACGCGCGGCCGGTACTCGTTGCCGGCGGCCCCCGTTTCACCGAGCAGATGGCCGGCGAGCTCGGGGTCGACCGGGTGTTCGGCCGCGGGACCACGCCCGGTGAAGTGGCCAGCTATCTCGTCGACGCACTGGTGACCAAGCGGCACGCCTACAGAAAGAGCGCATAAAGGTGTCAAAGGCAACTGTTGGGCTGACGGTGACGCATCGTCGGTATGTTCCGTACAGCCACGCGCACTACGCCGGCAACCTGGTCGACGGGGCGTACGTGCTGGCCCTGTTCGGGGACGTCGCGACCGAGGTGTGTATCCAGTCGGACGGCGACGAGGGCCTGTTCGCGTCGTACTCCGACGTGCAGTTCTTGCAGCCGCTCCGGGCCGGTGACGTCGTCGAGGTGAAGGCGACGATCAGCCGGGTCGGCAACCGCAGCCGGGACCTCGATTTCAGCGCGTACGTCGTCTGCCGCGGACGTCCGGACCGGTCCGAGTCGGCGGCCGAGGTGCTGGCCGAGCCGCTGGAGATCACCCGGGCCAAGGGAACCGTCGTCGTACCGGTTGCGTGACGATTGGTTGCCCTCGGTAACGATCACGTGGAGTGCCGACACGGCTCTGTAACGTGACTTCGGTGAGGGATCCTCGTTTTCCTTTGCAGGGCAGGCGATCGTGTTACAACGGGCTCAAAGAGCCGGGGAGAGGTTGACACCGTCGCCGTCAGCGAGCATCGTTTTGGGAGTCGTCAACATCCCGTTTGTTCAACGGTCACATGAAGTTCGGCCGCCGGATGATCCCGCGACGCTGACCAGGCCAAAGCCAGGCTTGAGTCGACGGGGGCTGAGATCGCCGGCGGTGAGCCCCCCGCGGGGCAGAGGTGGAAGAGGCTCGGCGGCCAGTAGACAACAGCCGCGCGGTGCGCAGCCAGTGCATCGCCGGTTGGTCCGAAGGCACGCCGAGCCTCCTTCCTCTCTTCCGGGCTGAATTGCAGCGGTGTGACTAGTCGACCCGGGTGATCCTCCCCGGCGTCGGTACCTTCAGCGCAGTCTGCGCACGTAGCCGCCCTGTGCGTCGGCTCGATCGAGTGACACCTGATAGCCGCCGGGCGGATACATTGGCGTGTCCCGGACGTTGTACGGTCGGGCGACCGGCATGCGCCGGTGACGTGAGGACAAGGGGTTGACCGCGTGGACCGGTTCAAGGCGCTGGGACGGCTGCTGCCGCGAGTGGCGGCGGCCGTGGCCGCCGGGGTGCTGCTCGGCTTCGCGTTCGAACCGCACGACCTCCCGTGGCTGACCATCGTCGCCGTTCCGCTGCTCCTGGCCGCGCTGAACGGGATCTCGATGAAGGCCGGCTTCGTGGTCGGCGCCGGGTTCGGGATCGCGTACTACGCCGTGCTGGTGCCGTGGCTGAGCGTCATCGGCGGCGACGCCGCGATCGCCCTGGCGATCCTCGAAGGTCTGTTCTACGCCGTGTTCGGGATGGTCGCGACGCAGGTGCTGAAGCTGCGGCTGTGGCCGCTCTGGATCGCTTGTCTGTGGGTGGCGACCGAGTTCGCGACCGCGTCGGTGCCGTTCGGCGGGTTCCCGTGGGGCCGGCTCGCGTGGGCGTTCTCCGACGAGCCGCTGGGCAAACTGGCGGCCTTCGTCGGTATCCCGGGTCTGAGCTTCGTCGTCGCGCTCGTCGGTGTCCTGGTGTACGCCGTACTGCGCCG
The DNA here is from genome assembly GCF_040610875.1 of Kribbella sp. NPDC003505. Taxonomy (NCBI): domain Bacteria; kingdom Bacillati; phylum Actinomycetota; class Actinomycetes; order Propionibacteriales; family Kribbellaceae; genus Kribbella; species Kribbella sp. NPDC003505. Next base: position 842,800 of record NZ_JBEXNA010000003.1, read on the forward strand.
GGGGACCGCGCTGCGGTGGCGGGCCGTCGGGCTCGTCGCCGGGCTGGCGATCGTGTTCGGCAGCGCGCTGGTCCCGTTGTCGACCGAGGGCGACGGGAAGACCGTGCGGGCCGCGATGGTGCAGGGCAACGTGCCGGGCAAGGGGCTGGAGTTCCTGGGCCGGGCGCGCACCGTGACGCGCAACCACCTGCAGGCCACGCTCGACCTCCAGAAGCGGGTCGAGGCCGGGACCGAGATGAAGCCGGACGTGGTGATCTGGCCGGAGAACTCGACCGACATCGACCCGTACAAGGACGCCGAGACCCGTGCCGACATCGAGGAGGCGGTGAAGGCGGTCGGCGTACCGATCCTGGTCGGCGCCGTCACCGAGGGGCCGGGGGAGAACGAGCGGCAGACCACCGGCATCGTCTGGGATCCGGCGACCGGTCCGGGGCAGCGGTACGCGAAGCGGCACCCGGTGCCGTTCGGTGAGTACATCCCGTTCCGCGACCAGTTGCTGCCGTACATCAAGCGGCTCGAGATGGTCGGCGCCCAGACCGTGCCGGGCGTGGGTCCGGGCGTGATGCCGATCCGCGGCGTCACGTACGGCGATGTGATCTGCTTCGAACTCGCCTACGACAACGTCATCCAGGACGTGGTCAAGGGCGGCGCCCAGGTGCTGATCGTGCAGACCAACAACGCGACCTACGGCGGGACCGGGCAGCCGGAGCAGCAGTTCGCGATCACCCGGATGCGCGCGATCGAGACCGGGCGCACGGTGCTGATCGCGTCGACGAGCGGCATCTCCGGTGTCATCCGGCCGGACGGGACGGTCGAGCACAAGTCCGCCCAGTTCGTGCCGGACGTGTACGTCGCGACGGTCCCGGTGCGTGACGGTCACACCCTGGCCACGATCCTCGGCGGATGGCCGCAGTGGATCCTCACCGGCCTCGGTCTGCTGGGGCTCGCCCTGGCGCTGATCGAGCGGCGGCGCGGGCGCGCGGACACGACACCGCCGCCGGCTTCGGGGTCGGCCAAGCCGCGGGAGAAGGTTCCGGCCTGAGCCGTCCGGCGGACCTGTAACACTGGAGGGAATCGCCGGAAGGGGCAGGGACATGGCTTGGTTGATCGGGCTGGCGTTGCTGGTCGTGCCGATCGTGGAGATCTTCGTGATCATCCAGGTCGGTCAGGTGATCGGCGGCTGGCCGACGGTCGCCCTGCTGATCGTCGAGAGCGCACTCGGCGCGTGGCTGGTCAAGCGTGAGGGCCGCCGCGCCTGGAACGCCCTGCAGACCTCGCTCCAGACCGGCAAGCTCCCCGGCCGCGAGCTGACCGACGGCGCCCTGGTCCTGATCGGCGGCACCCTGCTGCTCACCCCCGGCTTCGTCACCGACATCTTCGGCTTCTTCTTCGTCCTCCCCTTCACCCGCCCGTTCGCCCGCCGCCTCGTCACCCGCTTCGTCAGCCGCCGCGCGACCACCCTGGCTCCACCCGCCTTCACCCCCTTCATGCCCGGCAACCCGACCCAGCCCCGCCCGCCGTCGGGCGACGTCGTCCAGGGCGAGGTCATCGACCCGGACAGGAAGTAGACCGTCAGGGGCGGTAGGTGGATCTGGCGGTCTGAGCGAAGGACTGGATCAGCGGCGTGGTCACGCTCCACGCGACGACCAGAGGACTGGGTGGGAAGTCGTCGATGGGGATGGTGACGAGCTCTTTGCCGGGGTTGTGGTGGGTGAGCGGTGCGAGGCCCACGGTGCCGTTCCAGAGGACCGACTGGAGGCATTCCTGGACGGCTCGGACGATGGGGCCTTGGCGGGGTTCGCCGCCGTTCCAGTAGGACTGCCAGTGCGGGTCGGTGCCGGCGGGGAACTGGAACCAGCGGCGGTCGGCGAGGTCGGCGAGCTTCAGGCGGTCGTGGCCGGCGAGCGGGTCGTCGGCGCGCAGTACGGCGCCGACCGGGTCGGAGCGCAGGACCTGGACGCGGAGGCCCGCTTCGTCGAACGGACCGCGGGTGAGGGCGACGTCGACGAGGCCCGCGCGCAGGCCGCAGGTCGGGTCGGTGAGGTCGGCTTCGCGGATCCGTACGTCGACGTTCGGGTGCCGCCGCCGGTACGCCGCGGCCAGTCGGGAGACGTCCGGGTCGGTGCTGTCGCCGAGGATGCCGACGGTCAGCGTGGCGGCGCCGGCCGCGGCGGCGACTCGGGCGCGGAGCTGCTCGGCCTGCTGCAGCAGCATCCGGGCTTCGGAGAGCAGTGAGGACCCGGCGGGAGTGAGGCTGACGCCGCTCGGCGACCGGTGGAACAGGGGAGTGCCGAGGTCGGCCTCGAGTTGCCGGATCGCGCGACTCAGCGGCGGCTGGCTCATGTGCAGACGGGCGGCGGCCCGACCGAAGTGGAGCTCTTCGGCGACCGCCACGAAGTACCGCAAGGTCCGCAGTTCCATCACCTGCGACGATACCCGCCGGGTATCGCCGATGCGGGACCGGTCTTGGACGCGCGGCGCCGCCCGGTGCTGAGCTGAAGCCATGACCGAATACCCGTACGCCGACCCGGTCGTCGACCTGACCCACGTCCAGGAGCTCGGCCGCGACGTCGTCGTGATCCCGAATCGGAACGTCGACCTCGTCCCCAACATCGGCCTGGTCGGCGGCAGCCACTCGGTCCTCGTCATCGACACCGGCCTCGGCCCGCGGAACGCGGAGCAGGTGCTGCGCTTCGCCACGTCGTATGCGAACGGCCGCCGACTCTATCTGACCACGACGCACTTCCATCCTGAGCACGCGTTCGGTGCGCAGGTCTTCGCCGGCGAGGCGACGTACCTCGTCAACACGGCTCAGGCCGACGACCTGACGACCAAGGGCGACGGCTACCTGCGCATGTTCCGCGAGCTCGGCGAACCGGTCGCGCGCGAACTCGAGGACGTCCGCATCCCCGCGCCGGACGTCACGTACGACGACACCTACGCGCTCGACCTTGGCGGTCGCAGTGTCCACCTCAGCGCGACCGGGCGCGCGCACAGCAAGGGCGACCAGGTCGTCACCGTCCCCGGCGAAGGGATCATCTTCACCGGCGACCTGGCCGAGGCGGACCAGTTCGCGATCTTCCCGTGGTTCCCGCCGTACGACGTCGACGTGTCCGGCGTGCGCTGGATCGAGGTCATGGACCGCCTGGCCGCGGAGCGCCACCGGATCGTTGTCCCGGGCCACGGGGAGGTCGGCGACGCGGGGCTGCTGGCCCAGGTGCGCGACTACCTCACCGAGCTGCGGGACGAGACCTGGCGGCGGCGGGATTCGGGGGTGTCCGAGGAGACGACCGCGGCCGAGATCCGGGCGCTGATGATTCGGCGTCACCCCGACTGGCGGCTCCCGGAATGGATCGACCGCGGCGTGGGCTGCCTCTGCTCGGAGTACCCGCGTGACCGGACCGGGCCGGGTGGAGGAGACTGACGCCATCGGGCTCGGCGAGAGGCGGGATGCGGGTGGTGATGCTCGGTCGGCGCCTCGTCGCCTGGCTGCGGGCGCGGGATCCAGGGCTGGGAGCGACGCGGCGGGCGGCGCGCACGGCGATCGTGATGCCGGCGCTGTTCGCGTTCTGTGCCAAGGTTCTGCACGCGCCGACGGTGGCGACGTTCGCCGCGTTCGGGGCGTTCGCGATGCTGTTGCTGGTCGACTTCCCGGGCTCCAAGGTACAACGGCTCCGCGCACAGGTGCAGCTCGCGATGGCGTGGCTGGTGCTGGTCTCGCTGGGGACGTTGGCGGGCCGCTCCGTCTGGACCGCGGTCGTGACCACCGCTGTCGTGGGCTTCGTCGTCCTGTTCTCCGGGGTGGTCAGCTCGGTCCTGGCCGGCGCCGGTACGTCGTTGCTGCTCGCCTTCATTCTCTCGGTGGCCACGCCCGGTCCGCTCGCGATGTTGCCGGACCGGCTCGCCGGCGTCGCGATCGCCGCGGCCGGCGCGGTCCTTGCGGTCAGGTTCCTGTGGCCGAGGCCATGGGTCGATCCGCTCGCGGCACCAGCCGCCCGGGTCTGCCGAGCGGCGGCGGCGCAGTTGCGTTCCGAGGCGCGGGACACGCTCGAGGTCTGCGCCGTACGGACCGAGCGCACCGCGGCTCTCATCGACGAGCTGCGGCGGACCTTCACCGCGACGCCGTACCGGCCGACCGGCCTGTCGACCGGGTCCAGAGCATTGGTGCGGCTCGTCGACGAACTGACGTGGCTGAGCGCGATCCTCGGCGACTCGCGTCCCGCGGTGCTTCCCGGCAGCGACACGGAGTCGGCCGCGGTTCACCTCGCGGCCGCTGACGTCCTGGAACGCAGCGCGGAGCTGCTCGAGGATCCACAGCTCGCCGTCGACGGGCTGGCCGAGGCGACGCGTGTACTACGTGACGCGGTGACGGGGCTGGAGGAAGGCGCGGTCGCCCGGCTGCCGTCGGCGTACGGCTCACCGGCCGCGTTGATGGGCAGCCTGAACGTGTCGTTCCGCGCACAGGAGATCGGCTTCGCGGTCATGCTGATCGCGCAGAACGTGGAGTCCGCCCGCATCGCCGATCAGCGAAGCTGGACCGATCGCCTGCTCGGGCGAGAGCCACGGTCGCTGACGGGACCGGTCACCAGCGCAGCCGAACGTGCTGCCGCGCATCTGGAACGGCATTCGGTGTGGCTGCACAACAGCATCCGCGGCGCGGCCGGGCTCGCGGCGGCGGTGGCGCTGGCGAACCTCACCGGCGTCCAGCACGGCTTCTGGGTCATCCTCGGCACGCTGTCGGTGCTTCGCTCGAACGCGCTCAACACCGGCCAGAACGCGTACCGCGCCGTCGGGGGCACCGTCGTCGGCTCGCTCATCGGCGCCGGCCTCCTGTTCTTCATCGGCGACACCAGCGTGGTGCTCTGGATCCTGCTCCCCGTCGCGGTCCTGATCGCGGGCATCGTGCCGGCGGCGATCTCGTTCGCGACCGGTCAGGCGGCGTTCACGGTCACGCTGGTGATCCTCTTCAACATCGCGCAGCCCGAGGGCTGGTCGCTGATCCTGTTCCGGATCGAGGACATCGCGCTCGGCTGCGCGGTGAGCTTGCTCGTCGGCCTGTTGTTCTGGCCGCGCGGAGCCTCGACCGCGGTCGGGAAGGCGCTCGCGGAGGCGTACGTCGACAGCGCGCAGTACCTCGTCAGCGTCGTCGGGTACGCCGTGTCCTGCTGCGGGCCCGGACCGTCGGCACCGCAGGACGGTCGCCGGGCAGCGGCCGCGGCGCGCCGGCTGGACGACACGTTCCGCACGTACCTCACCGAGCGCGGAGCGAAGCCGGTGCCGTTGAGCGAGATGACGGCGCTCGTCACCGGAGTGGTCGGGATCCGCCTGGCCGCGGACGCCGTACTCGAGCTCTGGGAACGGTACGCCGACGGCCGCCCACCCTCGGACGACCGCGCCGCCGCACAGTCCGCACTACTCGCGGCGGCCGACCGGCTGCTGCAGTGGTACGCGACACTCGCCCGCAGCGTCGACGGCCGAGGCCCCGTTCCCGACGCGCTGGAACACGATCACGAGACGAAGACCCGCCTGATCGACGCCGTACGACGCGACCTGTACGACCGCGACGGCCAGGCGACACCCACCGCGATCAGGATCCTCTGGACACACAGCCACCTCGAAGCCATCAGGCGGCTTCAGCCGGCCCTTGCGTCGGCGGCGAAGCGAACGACTGATCACGGCATGCTTCTGGGTACCGGGCCGTCGTACGACTATCGGGCCGGGGACGGTGAGCATGCGGCGAGCAGCGGCGATCGTGCTGCTGACGATCCTGATTCTGAGCGGTTGCGGTAGCCCGGACCAGAAGCTCCGGTCGGCTGCCGCCCAGTCGGCGCGCTCCGCCGCCTCCGAGGTGAGCACGACGCGGCTGGCCGTCGAGCAGTTGCGGGCGCAGCACCTGTGGACCCGGTCCGCCGGACAGATCGTCAAGGACGCCGAGAAAGGCGTCGAGACGGCGGCGAGTTCGTTCTCCGCGCAGCAACCGTCGACGCCGACGTCGACGCGGCTCTACGAGCAGGTCACCAAGACCCTCGACGACGCGCAGACCGCGGTGACCGCGGTCCGGATCGCGCTCGGCAACGACGACCTGGCCGCGGCCGAACAGCAACTGCCCGCGCTCCGGCAGTCGGCGACGGACCTGGGCCGGATCGGGGAGCTCGCGCAGTGAAGAAGGTGCTCGGTGTCACCCTCGGGATCCTGACCGCCATCGGCGGCTTCGTGGACATCGGCGACCTGGTCACGAACGCGCTCGTCGGCGCCCGGTTCGGCCTGCACATGGCGTGGGTGGTGATCGTCGGCGTGATCGGGATCTGCCTGTACGCCGAGATGTGCGGCCGGGTCGTGGCGATGTCCGGGCGGCCCGTGTTCGATCTGATCCGTGAGCGGCTCGGTCCGCGAACCGGACTGCTGACGCTGGTGGCGTCGTTCCTGGTCACGCTGCTGACGCTGATCGCCGAGATCGGCGGGGTGGCGCTCGCGTTCGAACTCGCGAGCGGCGTGAATTACCTGCTCTGGATGCCGCTGGCCGCGTTCGCGGTGTGGCTGGTGATCTGGCGGGTCAAGTTCTCCCGGCTGGAGCAGGTCTTCGGGCTGATGGGGCTGCTGCTGGTGGTGTTCGCGGTCGCCTTGTTCAAGCTCGGACCGGACTGGGGCGAGTTGTTGCACCAGGCAACCCGGCCGCATCCGATCGGCCACGAGGACTGGTCGACGTACGCGTACTTCGCGATCGCGCTGTTCGGTGCGGCGATGACGCCGTACGAGGTGTTCTTCTTCTCCTCCGGAGGGGTCGAGGAGAAGTGGACGCGGCGGGACCTGGTGACCGCGCGGTCCAACGTGTTCGTCGGGTTCCCGCTCGGCGGGCTCCTGTCGCTGGCGATCATGGGCTGCACCGCGGTGCTGTTCCTGCCGGCGGGTATCCAGGTCGGGACCTTGGGGCAGGTGACGCTGCCGGTGGCGGTTGCCCTCGGCAAGATCGGCCTGGCGATCGTGCTGATCGGCGTGTTCGCGGCGACCTTCGGCGCGGCGCTGGAGACCGCGCTGTCGTGCGGTTACACGATCGCGCAGTACCGCGGCTGGCAGTGGGGCAAGCTGGTGCGGCCGCGCGAGGCGTCGCGGTTCCATGTGGTGATGATCGTGTGCCTCGTGCTGGCGATGCTGACGCTGCTCACCTCGGTCGATCCGGTGCTGGTGACGGAGTACTCGGTGGTGTTCGCGGCGATGGCGCTGCCGCTCACGTACCTGCCGATCCTGATCGTCGCCAATGATCCCGACTACGTCGGCGAGGAGACCAACGGTCCGGTGCGTAACGCGTTCGGCCTGGTCTACCTGGCCCTGCTCGTCGTTGCCTCGCTGGCGGCCATACCGCTGATGATCATCACGAAGGGAGGGCAGTGACCATGCCTCGGACGCCTGACGCATCGGGCCGGGTGCTGCACGCCCAGCTGCATCTGCTCGACCGGCAGCTGATCGACCAGGCCGACGGTCACCTGGCCGGGAAGATCGACGACGTCGAGCTCGACCTGGACGCCGATCCGCCGGTCGTGGCCGCGCTGATCACCGGCCGCGAGCGGATCACGGCCCGCCGGATCGCCGCCATCGAGACCGCGGTGACGGTCGTCGTCGAGGACCTCGATCTCGACTACTACGACGACTGGGTCGAGAACCACGTGATCGCCAAGATCCCAGGAGCCGGCGATGCGGCTGAATGACCTGCTCGGGCGCCGCGTCCTGGACACCAACGGCGACGTGATCGGCGGCGTCGCGGATGTCCGCCTGGTCCAGGACGGACCGATGCTGGTCTCGATGCAGCGCGCGCTGCGGGTCGACGGCCTGATCGTCGTGGAGAACCGCGCCACGCGACTGTTCGGCTACGAGCGGCACGTCGGTCCCCAACTGCTTCGCCGGCTCGTGCACTGGCGTCTGGGCGAGGTCTGGTACCTGCCCTGGGACGACGTCGACGACATCACCGACGACGCCGTCACCACCACCCGCGGCCGCGCCGACCTCCACCGCCTGGAGGACTTCGCCCGCTACTGACCGGCCTGACCGGTCTGACCGGCCCGCTGGGCGACATTTCTTGCCGAGTGGCGCGCTCGTCACCGGGCGAACGGACCCTTGGGGCCGAAGGCGTGACGGCTGAAGCGGGTGGCCAGTAATTCGTGGGTGGCGGCGTCGGGGTGAAGGTCGTCGAGGAGTGGGTGGGCGAGGTTGTCCGCTTCGCCGTACAGCTCGCGGCCGTCGAGGTAATGCAGGTTCGGGTCGGTGAGGGCTCGCTGGGTGACGATGCGGGCGAGCTCGGCGCGGATGACCGACAGCGTGAGTTTGCCGGCGGGGACCTCGTCCGGGTTGCCGGTCGCAGTGAAGCGGAGCTGACCGGCGGCGAGTGCGGCGAGGTCCCAGCCGGTCGGGCCGGGGGTGTCCTCGTGGATCGGGCAGAGGATGGGGGAGACGACCAGGAGCGGCGTGTCCGGGTGACCGTCGCGGATGGTGTCCAGGAAGCCGTGGACGCCCGGGGTGAACGACCGGAGCCGGAGGCTGTCGGAGTTCACGATGTTGATGCCGAGCTTCAGGCTGATCAGGTCGGCGGGCGTATCGCGGATCGTGCGCGCGATGAACGGCTGCAGGTACGCGCTGCCGCCGAAGCCGAGGTTGACCAGCTCCACGCCGGACTGTGCGGCGACGAGCGCGGGCCAGGTGCCGGTCGGGTGTGTCGCGTTGGAGCCGTGGCTGATCGAGCTGCCGTGATGGAGCCAGGTGCGACGACTCGCCGGGACCGGCTCGACCGCTGCGTCGGTGCGCAGGGCAACGAGCTCGGTGGTCTCGTCGTGCGGCAGCCAGATCTCGACAGTCTTCGGCGCGGCGCCCAGCCCGGTCACTCGCAGCGTCTGGGGCCGGCCTTCGCGGGTCTCGGTGGCGCCGGTCGCCAGGTCGATCGTGATGACGTCGCCGCCCGCTGCCGTCAGCTGGGTGTGGAGCCGGCCGTCGACGAGGACGTCGTACACGCCGTCCGGGCGCGGGGGAGCGCCGGTGTAGTCGCGCTTCGTCGGCAGGGTGTCGAGCTCGATCGCGGTCGCGCTGGTGCGGAAGACGAGGCGTACGCCGGCGGGCTGCGAGTCGACCATCGCCATCTGGCTGTCGTCGTACTGCGCTCGCGCCCAGGCCGGGAGGCGGTGCGGAAGGACGCCGCGGGCGGTCTGCTCGAGGTCCAGGGCGCCGCGGAGCAGGTCGAGGGTGAGGGGGGTGGTGATCACGAAGGTTGCCTCTCGGGCCAGGTGCGGAGGAGGGTGTCGATGGCGTGCAGGATGCGGGGCCAGCTGGCGGCGCTCGGTGGGCCGCTGTAGCTGAAAGAGCCGGAGAGCTCGAGCGTGACGTAACCGTGGAAGAAGCTGCCCAGCAGTCGTACGGCGTCTGTCTGTGCGGGCTCGTCCAGGTCGTAGCCGCGCAGAACGGCCCGCATCAGCTCTGAATGCCGCTTCCCGGCGACCACGAAGTCTGTGGTGGTCGCCTGAGCGTCGGGTGGGGTGTAGCGGGAGGCTGCGTAGCGGCCAGGGTGGGACTGGGCGTAGGTGCGGTAGACGTCTGCCAGGGCGGTGAGAGCGTCCTGTCCGGCCCGGCCCGCTACCGCCGCGGCGGCTTGGTCGGCCAGCTCGGTGAGGGCGACGGTGGCGATGCGGGTCTTCAGGTCGTCGGAGTTGCGGACGTGCGAGTACAGGCTCGCCACCTGGACGCCGAACCGCCGCGCCAGCGCCGACACCGTGACCTGCTCGAACCCGACCTCGTCGGCCAGCTCCGCCCCGGCCCGTGCCAGCCGCTCGCCGCTCAACCCCGCTCTTGCCATAACTCATTATGTAATTGCCTAAAGGTTTTAGGCAAATGAGATCAAGAAGAAACCCCCACCGCGCCGTTGCGATGAGGGTTCCCGGGTGGTTCAGGCGGTGCGCTTGGTCCGGTGCAGGTGCGCCGGGCCGATCTCGCCCTTGCGGAGCAGCTCGACCCGCTCGGCCAGCAGCTCCTCCAGCTCCGAGATGCTCCGGCGCTCGCGCAGCATGTCCCAGTGCGTACGGGCCGGCTTCTCCTGCTTCGGCTCCGGCTTCTCGCCGGTGGACCGGGCGGCCTCGCTGCCGCAGTGCGGGCACTCCCAGACCGCGGGCACCTCGGCGTCGTGCGCCATGGTCACCTCGACCACGTGGCCGCGGGGGCAGTCATACGTGATCATCTGACGCGGCGCGAACTCGACACCACGGTCATCCTCGAAGCTGACCCCACCCAGCCCCGAACCACGCAGTACGCGATTAGACATGTCAAACCTCCGAGATCGTCATCCGTGCCAACGGTCGGCCGGCCCGGATCATTCCCATTTTGGCATGTCCGAGCCATATGTTCGCACCTGACAGCCCTTGATAACACCGTCGTGACCTGCTGTCATCGACTGTTCACAGATCCCGTACAGGTCCCGCGCAGATCTCATACCGTGCCGTCCGTCGCGAACCGCCCGACGTACGACGCAGCGAATCGCTCCCTGGTTCACAGCCTGTTGCCAGGAATCGAGGATCTCATCCTCAGTAATCGTCCCTAGCCTCTGCGTCCATGGTGCTACCCCGCCACAAGCTCCGTGGCCTCAGTTTCGTGAACGTGGCCCTGGTGGCCATCGTGCTCGCCATCGCCGTCACCGCCTACTTCCTGTTCTTCAAGAAGGATCCACCGGCCGCGAGCGCGACCCGGCCGACGGCGGCCGTGCAGCGCGGTGAGGTGACGGCGAGCGTCAGCTCGAGCGGGACCCTGCAGAGCTCGCAGACCGCCTCGCCGCAGTTCGAGACCTCCGGCACGGTCACCCAGATCCTGGTGAAGGTCGGTCAGGTGGTGGCCAAGGGCGCCGCGATCGCGAAGGTCGATCCGTCCGCCGCCGAGCGGCAGTTGCGGATCGCCCAGCAGAACCAGATCGCGTCCGCGAACTCGGTCACCGCGGCCGGGGAGACGCTGAGCGACGCGCAGGACGCGCGGGAGGCGGCCGAGGAGGCATCGGCCTCGCCGACCCCGACCGCCGGCCAGCAGCAAGCCCAGCAGTCTCAAGGTCAAGGACAGAGTCAGAGTCCGGAAGTTGCCGTCAGCAACGCCGAGGCGAGCCTGGCGAAGGCGAAGGCGGACAAGGAGCAGGCCGACCAGAACGTCGAGGCCGCCGAGGCCGCGGTCGACGCGACCACACTGAAGGCGCCGATCGCCGGCACCATCACGGCGGTCAACGGCGCGGTCGGCTCGGTGGCCGGCGGTTCGAGCTCCGGCTCCGCTTCCGGCTCGGGGAGCGGCGGGCAGGGCTCGACCTCAGGTCAAGGTTCAACGTCAACCTCCACCACCACCTCGGGCACCGGGTTCGTCGACATCGCCGACCTGAAGTCGCTCCAGGTGGTGGCCGCCTTCGCCGAGGCGGACGCGATCAAGATCAAGGCCGGCCAGACCGCGACGGTCACCCTCAACGCCGAGCCCGGTACGACGCTGACCGCCTCCCTGGCGACGGTCTCGCCGACCCCGACCACCACCAACGGCGTGGTGTCGTACTCGGCCACCTTCAGCCTCGCCAAGCTCCCGGCCAACGCCCGGATCGGCCAGACCGCGAACGTCACGGTCCAGACCGCGAAGGCCGCCGACGCCCTCTACGTGCCGAGCACCGCGATCGCCGCCAGCGGCACGACGTACACGGTCACGATGGCCGACGGCAGCGGAACGCGTGAGGTCCAGGTCGGCGTCCGTGGCGACAGCTACACCCAGATCACGTCGGGCCTGAACGAAGGCGATCAGATCGAGCTGCTGCAGGGCGCGATCGGCGGGACCCAGAACGGCCAGAACCGGCAGGGCCAGCAGCCGGGCGGCGGGCAGTTCCCGGCCGGCGGCCTCGGCCAGGGGAACGGCGCCGGAGGCTTCCGTGGCCGCTGAGTCCCTGATCGAGATCCGGAACGTCACCAAGACGTACGGCCAGGGCGAGACCGCGGTCCATGCTCTCCGGGGCGTGTCGCTGCGGGTCGAGGCGGGCGAGTACGTCGCGGTGATGGGCTCGTCGGGATCCGGCAAGTCGACGTTGATGAACATCCTCGGCTGCCTCGACGTGCCGTCCCGCGGGGAGTACTGGCTGGACGGCAGCGACGTGGCCCGGCTGAGCGAGGACCAGCAGGCCCTGGTCCGCGGCCGGAAGATCGGGTTCATCTTCCAGTCGTTCAACCTGATCCCGCGGACCACCGCGCTCGCGAACGTCGAACTGCCGCTCACCTACGCCCACCTGCGCCGGGCCGAACGCCGCCGGCGGGCCAACCGCGCCCTCGAGCTGGTCGGCCTGGCCGACCGCACCGGCCATCGGCCCAACCAGCTGTCCGGCGGCCAGCAGCAGCGGGTCGCGATCGCCCGGGCGCTCGCGACCGGCCCGCGGATCCTGCTCGCCGACGAGCCGACCGGCAACCTCGACGCACACTCGACCGACGAGGTGCTGGGCATGTTCGACGACCTGCACGCGAGCGGCCGCACGATCATCGTGATCACCCACGAGCACGAGGTCGCCGCCCGGGCCCGGCGACTCGTCCGCGTCTCGGACGGCCGGATCGTCTCCGACGAGGTGACCGGCTGATGTCACCACGCGACCTGATGGGCGCCGCGCTCCGCGGCCTCACCGCCAACAAGCTGCGCTCGCTGCTGACCGTCCTCGGGGTGTCGATCGGCGTCGGCGCCGTGATCGTGCTGGTTGCGGTCGGCAACGGCTCCGGCAAGGCGGTGCAGGACCGCCTCGAGGCGATGGGCACGAACCTACTGACGGTCTCCACCACCGGCGGTGGCGGCGGCTTCGTCCGCGGGCAGGCCGGGCCGGCCAACCAGCAGTACAGCCTGACGCTCGACGACGCCGCGGCGCTCACCGACAAGAACCTGGCGCCGGACGTGTCCTCGGTGGCGCCGGTGATGACCAGCTCCGCTACGGCGACCAACGGTGACACGAGCTACACGGTCAATCAGGTGATCGGCACGACGCCGGCGTACTTGCTGGCCACGAACACCCCGGTCCAGATCGGCAGCTCGTTCACGCAGGCGGACGTGGACGGCTCGCGCCGCGTCATCCTGCTCGGGCAGACGGCGGCGACCGAGCTGTTCACCCGGCCTGCGAGCGCGGTCGGCCGGACGATCAAGCTCGGGGCGGTCGACTTCACCGTGCTCGGCGTCCTGGCCGGCAAGGACAGCACCGGCTTCACCGACCCGAACGCGACCGCGATCGTCCCGATCACCACCCTCCGGGCGACCCAGGCCGGGTACGGCGCCCTCAGCCAGATCGTCGTCCAGGCGGCGGCCCAGGACCGGGTCGACGCCGCGCAGGCCGAGGTCACGCAGCTGCTGACCGCCCGGCATCAGGTTCCGGCGACCGAGACGTCGCCGTTCCGGATCACGAACTCGGCGCAGATCCTGCAGACCAGCCAGGACACCGCGGCGACGTTCACCGCCCTGCTCGCCACGGTGGCCGCGATCAGCCTGGTCGTCGGCGGGATCGGGGTCACCAACATCATGCTGGTCACGGTCACCGAACGGACCCGGGAGATCGGGATCCGCAAGGCGCTCGGCGCGCGCCGCCGGACCGTCCTCGGCCAGTTCCTGATCGAGGCGACGCTGCTCAGCCTGATCGGCGGTGCGGTCGGTGTCGGAGCCGCGCTGATCGTCACTCGTTTCCAGCTGGCCGGCGTCCGGCCCGTGCTGGTGCCGTCGTCGATCGGACTCGCGCTCGGCGTGTCCGCGGCGGTCGGCCTGTTCTTCGGCAGCATGCCGGCGCACCGAGCCGCCGGCCTCCGTCCCATCGATGCGCTACGTCATGAGTGAGAGGCCTTTGCAGATGAGTAACCAGACGCCCGAGGAGTTCGCCCAGATGGGGTCCGACGAGGAGGTCGACGCGGCGCTGAAGCCGAAGAAGACCCTGAGCCTGCCGCTCGCGACGGCGATCCTGACCGGCATCGTCGTGCTCGCGATCGGGCTCGGCGTCGGCGCCGGGCTGCACGCGGCCTTCGCCTCCGACAGCTCGTCGAACCAGCCGCAGGCCGGCGGGCGCGGCGCCGGCGGGTACGGCGGGTACGGCGGGTTCCGTGGCCAGAACGCGCCGGGCCAGTACCCGGGCGGTGGGCCGGGCGGAGGCCAGGGCGGTGGCACGATCGGTACGGTCGTGTCGGCGAGCGGCTCCGAGCTGGTCGTGAAGACGCAGTCCGGCAACGTCGTGGTCAAGCTCACCGGCGACACGACGTACGAGATCACCTCGAAGGGCACCGCGGCGGATCTGAAGGCCGGTGAGCAGGTCGTCGTCAGCGGCCAGAACTCCAACGGCACCATCACCGCGAACACAGTCCGCCAGGGCTCTTTCGGCGGCGGTTTCCGCAACAACCCGAGCGCGTCCCCGTCGTCGCGCTGACCCGATCACGTGCGCCCGGCCAGCACCCCGGCCGGGCGCACGTGGCCAGACCTCCGCGGCTGGCAGAGATCGGATGAGTCATTGACGCCGTGGTTTGGAAAGCGCTATCTTGCGACGAAATGAGGCTCAAAAAGTACAAATTGAGCCTCTCGAGTCGGAAGTTGGGCAGGACTGTGTCGGTGATCAGGTCGTTCAGATACATGGCTGCGGGGGTGGGGCTTGCCCTGACGGTGACCGCCTGCGGTGGGGGTGGGGCCGGGAAGGCCGAGCAGGATCCGCCGGCGCCGCTGGAGCTGTGGGCGCGCACCACGCCGGGCGGCGACGGCGAGAAGGGGATGAAGAAGCTGGCGGCGGCCTTCGAGGCGGCCACGGGGCAGAAGGTCGAGGTCACGGCGATCTTCGACGACTTCGAGACCAAGCTGTCCCAGCGGGCGGCGCAGAAGGACCTGCCGGACATCGTGATGAACGATTCGTCCCAGCTGGGCACGATGGTGAGCCAGGGGATCGTCCGCGAGGTCGACCTGTCCGCGATCAAGGGCAGCGACCAGCTGCTCGAGCCGGCGCTGGCCGCGGCACGCGCCACCGACGGCAAGACGTACGGCGTCCCGTATTCCGCGCAGGCCGCCGCGCTGCTGATCCGCAAGGACTGGCTGAAGAAGGTCAACCTGTCCGCACCGGCGAACTGGGACCAGATGGCCGCCCTGGCGAAGGCCTTCACCACCCAGGACCCGGACGGCAACGGAAAGGCCGACACGTACGGCCTGGCAGTACCGGGCTCGACCAAGCGCGGCTACGCGTCGTGGTACTTCTCGAACTTCCTCTGGGCCGCCGGCGGTGACTTCATCGCCAAGCAGAGCGACGGCAAGTACAAGCCCGCCATGTCGACCCCGGAGTCGGTGGCCGCGACCAAGTGGTTCCGCGACCTCGCCTGCACGTCGAAGGTGGTCCAGCCGGGCGCGGCGACGATGGACACGCCGCCAACCAACGAGACGTTCGAGGCCGGCAAGACCGGGATGTACGTCGTCGGCCCGTACCTGATGCCGCGCTTCGATTCCTCGCTCGGCAAGGACAAGTACGAGGTCGTGCCGATGCCTAAGGGTCCGAAGGACTCGACTGTGCTCGCCGAGGGCGGCAGCGTCTACTTGATGGCAGGCTCGAAGAACGAGGCCGCGCAGAACGCGTTCGCGGGTTACGCGATCTCCGTCGAGGGCCAGAAGATCGGCATGGAGGGCGAGAATGCCTTCATCGTGCAGTTGCCGGTCAACAAGAGCGTCGACATCACCACGGTCCGCCCCGACCCGCGGTGGAAGCTGTACGCCGACGTGTACCGCGAGCATGGCCGCTACGCCCCGTCCATCCCGAACTGGACGCCGGTCCGCCAAAGCGCCGCCGACACGGTGAACGCCCTGATCGCGGACTGCGGCTTGGACGTCGACGCGGAGCTGAAGAAGCTCGACCAGAAGCTGACCGACACGCTCAGCCAGCAGGGCGTCAACGCGTCATGAGTGTGCGTGAGGCAACCCGGTTGACGGCCCCGGCGCGACCTGCGCCGGCGGCCGCCGACCGGCCCCGCCAGAAGCGCCGCGACGGCCAGTGGTGGGTGCCGTGGCTGTTCCTCGCCCCGGCCCTGGTGCTGTTCGTGTACTTCAAATTCATCCCGATGGCGCAGGCGATCGGGATGTCGGTGCAGGAAGTCCGACCGTACCTGGGCAACACCTGGGTCGGCGGCGCGAACTACGCCGAGGTCCTGGGGTCGGACGGCTTCCGGTCCGCCGCGTGGAACACGATCGTGCTCGCGGTCGGGCAGACGTTCGGATCGATGCTGCTCGGCTTCTGCCTGGCGCTGCTGGTGGAAGGGCAGACCCGCAAGCTGACCTTCATCCGGTCGGCGGCGTTCCTTCCGGTGGTCGTGCCGCTCGCCGTGGTCGCCGAGCTGTGGCGGATCATGTACCACCCGACGGGGGACGGCCTGATCAACCAGGTGATCGGTCTGGTCGGGCTCGGGCCGTCCGGGTTCATCAACGACCCGCACACGTCGCTCGCCTCGATCGCGGTGACCGGCATCTGGCGCGGGGCGCCGTACGACATGATGATCTTCCTCGCCGGGCTGGCGGGGATCGACCGCGGGCTGTACGAGGCGGCGACGGTCGACGGCGCGTCGACGCGGCAGCGGATCCTGCACGTGACGCTGCCCGGGCTGCGGCCGGTGTTCGCGATCCTGTTCGTGCTGGCCGCCGTCCGCGGGTTCCGGACGTTCACCGAGGTGTTCCTGCTGACCAACGGCGGGCCGAACGGCTCGACCGAGGTCGTGATGACGCTGATCTACAAGCTGGGCCTGGAGCAGAGCCGTCTCGGCGTCGGGTCGGCCGGCGCGGTGCTGCTGTTCGCGGCCACGCTCGTGCTGACCGTGTGCGTCCAGCTGCTGCGACGAAGGAGGGCCGCATGAGCGCCGCCACCGAGACCGCGCTGGGGCTCACCGAAAGCAAGGGGATCGGCGCCCGGCTCGCGAAGTTCGTGATCTACGCCGGGCTGTTCACGGTCTTCGCGGGCCCGTTGCTCGCGTTGCTGGTCGGCTCGTTCAACCACGTCTCGGATCCGACCCAGCTGAGCGTCGTACCGAGGACGCCGACGCTCGACAACTTCCGGATCGCCTTCGACCACGGCGTCCTGCGGTACCTGCTGAACTCGTTCTTCGTGGTCGGGTTCGGGCTGCTGCTCCAGGTGGCGGTGTCGGTGCTGGCCGGCTACGCGCTGGCGCGGAAGAAGTTCCCGCTGATGACGCTGGTGATGGTCGCGATCCTGGCCACGATGATGCTGCCCGAGGAGATCCTCGCGCTGCCGCTGACCCTGGTGCTCGCCGACCTGCCGCTGGTCCATCTGAACCTGATGGGCACGCTGGCCGGCATGATCGTCCCGCTCGGCGCCTGGGCGTTCTCGATCCTGGTGATGACCGAGTTCATGAAGGACGTGCCGCGCGAGCTCGAGGAGGCGGCCCGGATCGACGGCGCGGGGGAGCTGCGGATCTTCGGGCAGATCATCCTGCCGCTGTGCAAGCCGGCGCTCGGCGTGATCGGCGTGTTCGGCTTCACGATGATCTGGGACCAGTACCTGCTGCCGCTGCTGGTCGCGCAGAACTCCTCGGCGTACACACTGCCGCTCGCGCTGCGGACCCTGCGGATCGATCCGGCCGTGACACCCGGCGTCGTCCTCGCCGCGTCCTTGCTGGCGCTGCTCCCGTCCGTGCTGGTGTTCCTCTTCTTCCAACGTTCGTTCGCCCGAGGGCTGACCTCCGGCGCACTCAAGGGGTGAGACATGGATCGTCGTACCTTCCTGGCAACCACCGGGGTCGCGGGGGTGACCGGCCTGGTGGCAGCCGCCGGGACGCTGCCCGCGGCAGCCGCTGCGCGGGGCCGGCTCGTTCGCTCGCCGGACGAATTGCAGACGGCGATCGGGCACGCCGTGCCGGGCAGCGTCATCACGGTGGCCGACGGCACCTATGAGCTGACCGCGCCGATCGCGGTCACCGGAAAGCGCGGTACCTGCGACGAGCCGATCGTCGTCCGGGCGGAGTCCGTCGGCGGGGTCGTCCTGACGGGTGCGCAGAGCTTCGTGCTGAGCGCGTCGTCGGACGTCACGATCAGCGGGTTCGCGTTCTGCGGTCAGACCTCGACCTTCGACGTGCCGCCCGACTGCAAGCGGATCCGGCTGACCCGCAACGACTTCCAGCTGGCCGACGTCGAAGGTCTGCACTGGGTGATGATCCGGGGCGACCAGACCGAGTTCGACCACAACGAGATTCACGGCAAGTCCACGCTCGGCATCTACCTGGGCGTCGAAGGCGCCGGCGCCGACCAGATGGCGGCCGGGGTGCGCATCCACCACAACTACTTCCGCGACCACTCGTTCCCGGGGGACAACGGCGGTGAGCCGATCCGGCTCGGGGTCAGTCCGCGGGCGCTGTCGACCGCCGGCGCGGTGGTCGAGCTCAACCTGTTCGAGCGCGCGAACGGCGACCCCGAGGCGATCTCGGTCAAGTCGTCGGGCAACACGATCCGGCACAACACGATCCGCGACAGCCTCGGCGGGATCGTGCTGCGGCACGGCAACGGCACCCGGGTCGAGGGCAACTACCTGTTGTCCGGGCAGAACGGGATCCGGATCTACGGCAACGACCACCTGGTCGTGAACAACTACCTCGAGCGGATCAGCGGCTCCGGCGTCGTCCTGGGCAGCGGCAACGTCCGGGACCACTACCCGGGCGAGCCGCCGAAGTCCCGCACCGGCAACGACGCACCGGACCGGGTGCGGATCGCGCTGAACACGGTTCTCGACTGCGGCTCCGCGGTGACCGGTGAGAGTCACCGGACCCTCCCGCCCCTGGAGTGCGCGGTGACGGACAATCTGTTGGTGGCAGACAACGGGCAGTTGGTGAACATGCCGTTGCAGGACGGCATCACCTGGTCAGGCAACATCCACTGGGGACAGGGCGCGGACGGCAACGCTCCGGCGGCCGGTTTCACCCGCGCCGACCCGCTACTCGCGGCCGGGCCCGACGGCGTACGGCGGCTCACGGCCGGCAGCCCCGCGATCGACGCCGCGTCCCGGTCGTACCCGGAGGTGGCCACCGATCTGGACGGGGACCACCGGACAGGACGGGCAGCAGACATCGGCGCGGACGAGTACTCGCCGCGGCACGCGAAGTACCGTCCGCTGACCTCGACCGACGTGGGACCGCACGCCCGATGACCACCAAGACAGCGGTAGGAGAGCAGGAGATCATCCGGACGTATCTCGACCGGTTGCGGCTGGACCTGGTCGTCGCTGCCCGGATCACCAAGGTGCACCGCGAGTGGTCCCGGCCGCTGCAGCCCGATCCGTTCTCGCGGCTGTACCTGATCCTGGAAGGTGAAGGGCGCCTCGTCGTCGGTGACGAGGAGCTGTACCCGCGGCCGGGGGAGCTGGTCTACCTGCCGGCCGAAGTGCCGGTGTCGTACGAGACGATCAGCGACAACGTGTTCCGCAAGCACTGGCTGCACTTCAACGCGCTGATCGGCGACCGCGACATCGGCGAGATGCTGACGCTGCCGTACATCGTGCCGAGCAAGGCACCCGACGAGGCCGCGGCGCTGTTCGAACAGGTCGGCGCGGCCGACCGGGACCCGCCCGGACTCGCGACCCCGCTCCGGCTGCGCTCGGCGCTCACGGCGCTGTTCGCGCATTACCTGGACAGTGCGCCGCCTGGCTCGGTCAGGCTGTCGGAGCGGCAGACGAGCGAGTCCGGGATCGTGCAGTACATCCAGGAGAACCTCGCCACGCTGCCGAGCGTCGAGGAGCTCGCGGCCCACTTCGGTTACGACCTGCCGGCGTTCATGCGGCACTTCCGGACCGAGTTCGGCCTGTCGCCGAAGCAGTACATCAAGCGGGCCCGGATCGAGTGGGCCCAGCGCGAGCTGGTGGCGACCGCACGCCCGATGGAGGAGATCGCGGCCGCCGTCGGCATGGATCAGTCCTATTTCTCGAAGGTCTTCCGACAGGTGAGTTCGGTGACCCCGAGCGAGTACCGAAAGTTGTACCGCCCCAACAGCTAGGAGACTCGTCATGGACCGTCGTACCTTCTTGGCGGGCAGTGGCGTCGTCGCCCTCTCCCTGGTCAGCGCCCGTCCGGCGCTGGCCCGGGAGCAGGCGACCGTGACGTCGCTCGCCGAGTTGCAGCAGGCCATCAACAGCGCCACCGCCGGCACCACGATCACGCTGGCCAACGGCTCGTACGCCGTACCGTCGGGATCGCCGATCACGATCACCAACCGGCACGGCAGCAGCGGCTCGCCGATCACGATCGTGGCGCAGAGCCGCGGCGGTGTGACGCTGACCGGCGCGCAGAGCTTCGTGTTCTCGGGATCGTCGGACATCACGATCAGCGGGTTCGCGTTCCGGCAGAGCACGACGCTGGAGATCCCGGCGGACTGCCCGCGGATCCGGCTGACCCGCAACGACTTCGGCCTCGCCGCCGCCGCCGAGCACTGGGTCGTCGTCCGCGGCGACGACGCGAAGATCGACCGCAACGTCTTCCACGACAAGTCCACGCTCGGCGTCTACCTGGTGATCGACGGCCCGGGCTCGGAGGCGATGGCGCAGCGCACCTACATCCTGCGCAACTACTTCCGCGACCACACGTTCAGCGGGTCCAACGGCGGGGAGCCGATCCGGCTCGGGGTGAGCGGCCGCGCGCTCAGCACCGCCGACGCCACCGTCGAGTACAACCTGTTCGAGCGCTGCAACGGCGACCCCGAGGCGATCTCGGTCAAGTCGTCCGGCAACACGATCCGGTACAACACGATCCGCTCGTCGGCCGGCGGGCTGGTGCTGCGGCACGGCAACGACAACCGGGTCGAGAGCAACTACCTGCTGTCCGGGTCGAACGGCATCCGGATCTACGGCAACGACCACCTGATCGTGAACAACTACGTCAGCGGCATCTCGGGCGCCGGCGTGGTGCTCGGCAGCGGCACGGAGCGGGACCACTACGAGGGCGAGCCGTCCGACTCGCGGCGCGGCAACGATGCGCCGGACCGGGTCACGATCACGCTGAACACGCTGCGGAACAACGGGCAGGCTCTGGTCGGCGAGAGCCAGCGCACCGTCCCGCCGCTGGGGTGCGTGGTCTCCGACAACCTGATGGTCGGCGACAGCGGCGACCTGGTCGACATGCCGTACCTCGGCGGCCTGACCTGGTCGGGGAACATCCTCTGGGGTCAGGCGGCCAACGGGAACATCCCGTCGTCCGGGTTCACCCGGGCCGATCCGAAGCTGACCGCGGGCTCCGACGGCGTGTACCGGCTCGGTGCGGGCAGTGCCGCCGTGAACGCCGCCGGCGTCGACCACTCGAATCAGGTCACCGACGACGTCGACGGGCAGGCCCGCACAGCGCCGTACGACGTGGGCGCCGACGAGTACTCGACTGCCACACCGGTACGTCGTCCGCTGAACGCGGCCGACGTCGGGCCGAACGCGGCCTAGCCCCCAGGACGCCGTTCGGTTAGGGGCGGCGGGGTGTTGTCAAGCTGCTGTGGGATGAGACAAGTCGTGGTGGGTGGGGACCTGATGTGGTGGTGGTCTGACAAGTCGCGGTGTGTGGGGACAAGGTATTACCTGTCTCCAGTCACCGTTGCTTGTCTCAGGTCCGGTCCACGGCTTCCCGCCGCGCCGCGCGACGCCACCTCGACCCCACCTGTAGCGGCCCGGTAGCAGTCGGGTAGTAGCTCGGTAGCTGCCCGGCGTTTGATGGGTGAGCCAGCCAGATGCGGGGTTCTACACCCCCATTTGGGTCATGAACCCCCGATCTGGCTGGCCTACCCAACAATCGTGGGCCTGCCCAGCACCATGGGCTGTCCGGCGACGATACCTGGAGATCTTCTGGCCGGATCCGGGGTTGCCCCCTAAGCTTGCGGGTTGGCCCCCCGGAATGCGAGGGTCCAACCCGCCAACTGAGGGGTCAACCCCCAAGCTGCTCAGTCGGGGGACGACCTCTTGCGAGGGAAGAACCCCGTTCCGAAAGGGAGTCGAGCCAAGGTCCGGACTCGGCGTCGGGCACCCCGCCGCCCACCCATCGCCGGCCGTCTGTCCGGTGGAAGGTGATCCAGCGGCCGGTCGGCCACGTCCACGATTGACAGGACCCCGCACCGCCCAACTGGACGGCATTGGGTCCAGCCCAGGACGCGGAGGCGCCCGTTCACCAGGACGGGCGCCTCCGCTTACACGACTGCCGGCTGGCTGTTGCCCGCCTCGTCGATGCCGCGGCGCATGTCGACGCGGGTCAGCAGCGCGAGACCGATGACGAAGAACAGCCCGAGCGCGACGATCGCGGGACGGTACGAGCCGGTGAGCTGGTGGACCAGCCCGAACACCAGCGTGCCCAGCCACGACGTACCGCGTTCGCCGGCCTGGTAGAGCGAGAAGTACTCCGCCTCGCGGCCCTTCGGGATCAGCTGGCTGAACGCCGACCGGGACAGCGCCTGCGTGCCGCCGAGCACGATCCCGATCGCGACGCCCATGGTCAGGAACGGCGCGATCTGGTGCGCGGGCAGCAGGAACCCGGCGATCACGATCAGGATCCAGACCACCAGGCCGCCGGCGATCGTGCGGTGCGCGCCGTACCGCTGGGCGAACCGGCCGAAGGCGAGCGCGCCGAAGAACGCGACGAACTGGACCAGCAGGATGGTCGCGATCAGCACCTGGGTCTCGAACCCGAGCTGCTTCTCGCCGTACGTCGACGACACCGAGATGACCGTCTGGATCCCGTCGTTGAAGAACAGGTACGCGATCAGGAACAGCATCGTCATCTTGTAGGAGCGCAGGTGCTTCAGCGTCGCCGCGAGCTGCCCGAAGCTCTGGCGGACGAGGCTGGTGCTGCGGACCGGGACGACGCTCACGGGCGGGCGGTCGCGCAGGCGGACGAACGGGAAGAAGGTGAACAGACCCCACCACAGCCCGGCACTGAGAAGGCTGAGCCGCACAGCCGTTCCCTGGGACAGCCCGAGTGCGTCGTGTGCCGTCACCACGGCGAGGTTGACCAGCAGCAGGAGGAAGCCGCCGGCGTACCCGAAGGCCCAGGCCCGGGAGGAGACCGCGTCGCGCTGATCGGGTGGCGCGATGTCGATCAGGATCGAGTCGTAGACCACCAGCGACGAGCCGAGACACAGGTTGCCGATGAACAGCAGCAGCGCCCCCAGCGCCCACCGGCCGCCGCCGACGAACACCATGCTGCCGGCCGCCAGCGCGCCGGTCCACGCGAAGCCGCACATCAGGAGCTTCTTGCGGGTCATCCGGTCCGCGATCGCGCCGACCACCGGCAGGAACAGCGCCGACACCAGCGTGGCCACCGTCACGACGTAGAACGCGAGCGAGCCGGGGGAGATCCCGAGGCCGAGCACGTCGAGGTTGGTGTGGCACGGCTTGTCCGTGGTCCCGACGTACCCGCAGGCGGCGGTCTCGGCGACCGAGGTCAGGTACGGCGCGAACAGGACCGTGCCGACCGTGGTGACATAGCCGGAGTTCGCCCAGTCGTACAGGCTGAAGCCCCAGTACTCACGCTTGTCCACGCCGGCCGGAGCGGAGAGGATTCCCATGCGCGGAAGTGTGTCAGGTCCCCGGGACGATCCGGCGTACCCGCGGATAACACTTCAGCTCCACTGACCGCGCTCCTGCAGCACGTCGCGGAGCAGGTCGGTGCGATCGGTGATGATGCCGTCGACGCCGGCGTCGAGCAGCCGGCGCATCGTGTCCGGGTCGTCGATCGTCCACACGTGCACCTGCTTGCCGCCGGAGTGCGCGCGCCGGATCAGGCCGGGCGTCAGCACGTGGAAGGCGCGGTACCGCTCGGGGATCTGCAGGCAGGCGCCGCGCGAGGGCAGCGCGAACGGCAGGAACCGGATCAGCGCCGCCTCCCACTCGCCGTACCCGGTGCACAGCCGGCGGCCGAGGAGCTTGCGGATCCGCCGGACCCGGGACTGGGAGAAGGACGACACGCAGATCCGGTCGATGGCGTTCGCGGCCTCCAGCACCTTCGCGGCCGGCTCCAGGCCGCTCTCGGCCTTGATGTCGAGGTTGAACCGGACGTCCGGGAAGTGCTCGAGCAGCTCGTCCAGGCGGGGGATCGGTTCGTGACCGTTGATCTTGGCCTTGCTGACCTCCGACCAGGGCAGCTCGGCGATCACCCCGGTGCGGTCGGTGACCCGGTCCAGGACCTTGTCGTGGAACGCGACCACGACCCCGTCGCTGGTCGCGTGCAGGTCGGTCTCCAGGTACTTGTACCCGAGGTCGACGGCGTGCTGGAACGCGTGCAGCGAGTTCTCGTAGCCGATGTTGTCCGGGTGTTTCGCACCGCCTCGATGAGCCATCGCGATCGGGCCGTCGTGGTCGAGGTAGGGGTACACGTCCAGAAGTATGTACCGTTTGGCTGGTGACGGTACTCAGCCGTTGCGTGAGTCTCAGTTGATGCCTCGCTGAGATTCTTCCTGCTTCATCGACCGCCGCCGACTCCGGAGAGTGAGGTCTCATGCGGTCTCCATCAGGCGTTTTGTCTCTCCGGGGAACTTCCCGGCGAGAGGTCTGGCGTCAGGTTGGTGTGGTGGTCCGCTCAGCCAGAAGTCCTCGGAGAAGATTTGCGGCCGCATTGTCGTCGCGGTCGTGGATGGCGCCGCAGCCGGTGCATTTCCATTCGCGGTCGGCCAGTGCGAGGGAGTGATTGAGCCGATCGCATTGCGCGCATTGTTTGGAAGATGGAAACCAGCGGTCGGCTTTCCAGATGCGGCAGCCGTACCATTCCGCCTTGTACTCCAATTGGCGGACGAACTCCGCGAATCCGGCGTCGGAGAGCGCCCGAGACAGTCTGCGGTTCTTGACCATGCCCTTGACGTTCAGGGTCTCCACGGCGACAGCGGACTTGGTTCTCGTCAGCTCGGTGGTGGTCTTGTGCAGGAAGTCCCGCCGACGGTCGGCGACTCGCAGGTGTAGCCGACCCACACGACGGCGTGCTTTCTCCCGGTTCTTCGATGCCTCCTGGGTCTTGGAGAGCTTTCGGTTGGCCCGCTTCAGAGCGCGTTGGACAGCCCTGAGTGGGGCCGGAGAACGGATCTCCTGGCGGCTTCCGTCGCTGTTGTGGATGACGGCGAAGGTCTTCAACCCAAGGTCGATGCCGCACATCGGTGCGTTCGCGGCCGCCCGGCGCCGCTGGTTGATCTCGTCGCGGTCTGCCTCGACCTGGAAAGATATCCACCAGCGTCCGGCACGTTCGCGGATCGTCGCACCCAGGACACGGACGCGGCCGCTGGTCATTCGCTCGGTCAACCAGGACATGTTCTCGCGGGTGGCGACGATCCCGATCGCAGGTAGACGCACACCGTGGGTGTTGAGCGGCTTGGCACGGTCACCGTCGTACCGAAATCGGGTCCCGTGCTTGCGTTTGCGCCACGTCGGAAAGCCCACCCGGTCGCCTTTACGCTTGCCCTGCTTGGATCTCAGATAGTTGGCGAATCCGGCGGCCCGAGCCCGGCACGCTTCCTTCGGGATCCGGGAGGACAGCTTGCTCTCGTTGAACCACGGGAACGATTGCGGGTGCTCTGCGCGCCACAGCTTCTCGAGTGCGGGTGCGGTCCACGGAACCCTGGTCAAGTCCGCGCCGGAGATGCCGTAGGTCTCCTCTGCCTTGCGCTGCGCCCACCTCTTGCGCACTGTCTCCAGGCAAAAGTTCTCGACGAGCCGCGACAAGCCGGCATGACGGCTCATGAGCGCAGCCTGTGCCGGGGTGGGAGCCAACTCGAACCGCAGTCCCTGCTTGTGTCCCAACTGTCCTCCACGACCTCATGGCCGCCGATCGCACCGGCGTCCGACGTGTTCTTTCCCAAGGATTCGTACGGTACGAGCCCGCACCGACAAACTCGGCGTCGGTGGCTCAGCCACATTCGGCGATGGTACGTCGGTCGTCGCGGCTCCAGGTGACCGAGGTACACGCCCGGCCGACGAGCCGACCGACGAGTTCGGCGATCTGACCGTGATCAAGCCCGAGTGTAGAGTGATGCCGCATCGACCCACCTAACATAGCCGTGTAGAGAACCTGCGGCCGGTAACCGAAGACAACCACCAATCTGAATCTCTGCTCTTTCTATCTCTTCCCTGTGAACTCATCACGTACTTCTGAATAGCCCTTCAATAAATATGCCGAGGAATGCTGTTGAAATACCCAATAGTTTCTGGCCCCCGCCCCGACCTGTGGACCCTCGATCCCGGCGTCCTGCACCTCAACCATGGTTCGTACGGCGCCGTGCCGCGCCGGACGCAGGAGGTGATGAGTGCCCTGCGGACCGAGATGGACGCCAACCCGATGGTCTGGTTCCGCACCGTCGCCGACCGGTTGACGGCCAGCCGGCTCGCGCTCGCGTCCTACCTCGAGACCGATCCGGCCGGATTCGCCCTGGTGCCGAACGCGAGCGCCGGCGTCACCGTCGCGCTCCAGACGCTGCCGATCCCCGCCGGCAGCCGGATCGTGCTCACCGACCACGCGTACGGCGCGGTGCGCTACGCGGCCGAGCGGTTCGCGAAGGAGCGCGGCGCGGAGGTGGTGACGGTCGGGATCCCGCTCGAGGCGGACGACGAGACCGTGGTCGCGCTGGTCGCGGCCGAGCTGGACAACGCCTCGGTGCTGATCGTGGACCAGATCACCTCCGGTACGGCGAAGGTGTTCCCGATCGACGCGCTGGTGACGGCCGCCCACGCGCACGGCGTACCGATCGTGGTCGACGGCGCGCACGCGCCGGCGCTGATCGACGCGCCGGCCGCCGGGGGCGCCGACTTCTGGACGGGGAACTTCCACAAGTGGCCGGCCGCTCCGCGCGCCACGGCCGGGCTGGTCGTCGCCGAGCGGTGGCGGACGGCCGCGATGCCGCTGATCGTGTCCTGGTCCGAGTACGACGAGCGCATGCCGGAGCGGTTCGACATGCAGGGGACGTACGACTACGTGCCGTGGATCGCGGCGCCGGAGTCGCTGCGGGTCCTGGCCGACCTGGACTGGCCGGCCCGCCGTCCGCAGCTGACCGCCCTGGTCGAGGAGGGCGCGAAGATCCTCGCGAAGGCGCTCGGGACCGGTGTCGCCGACGTGGTGCACCCGCCGGCGACGATGCGGCTGGTCGAGCTGCCGCCCGCGGTCGACCTGAGCGGCGGCGACGCGCTGAAGATGCGCGTGTCGCGCGAGCTGAAGGCCGAGATCACCTTCACCGGGTTCGAGGAGCGCAAGTTCATCCGGCTGTCGGCACATGCCTACAACTCGCTCGCGGACTACGAGAAACTGTCGGAGGGTCTGCCTAGAGTCCTCGCGTGAACGACATCCAAGGGTCTTACAACGCTGCCGCCGCCGATTACCACGCGATCCTGAAGGACTACCACCGCGACGATCCGTTCGAGATCGGCGCGCTGGAGTACTTCACCCGGCTGGTCGAGGACGGGCCGGTGGGAGACCTCGGATGCGGCACCGGGCGCATCACGACGTACCTGGCCGGTCAAGGGCTGGACGTGTTCGGTGTCGACCTGACGCCGGGGATGATCGACGTGGCCCGGCGGGAGTATCCGGAGCTGCGCTTCGAGGTCGGGTCGTTGTTCGGCCTGGGCCTGAAGGACGACGAGCTGGCCGGCGCCCTCGCGTGGTACTCGCTCGTTCACACGCCCCGCGAGGAGCTCCCGAAGGCTTTCGCGGAGCTGTTCCGGGTGCTGCGGCCCGGGGGCGTTCTGGTGCACGGGTTCAAGGTCGGCGACGGCAGCCGGGAGCTCAAGCAGGCGTACGGGCACGACATCGACCTCGAGGTGTACATGTACGAGGTCGCCGAGGTCGCCGAGTTGCTGACCGCCGCCGGGTTCGTCGAGGTGGCCCGCCTGACCCGCGCGGCGCTGCCGGCCGAGAAGGACGCCGCCCAGGCCGCCCTCCTCGTCCGCAAACCGGCTACCCCTTGATCGCTCCCGACGTCATGCCGGCGACGATCTGCCGGTTGAAGAACAGGAACATGATCAGCGGCGGGATCGTGATCAGCAGGATGTCCATGAACAGCAGGTTGTACTGCGTGGAGAACTGACCGGAGAAGTTGTAGAGCGTGAGCTGGACGGTGGCGTTCTTGTCGCCGGGCAGGAAGTACAGCGGGTTCACGAAGTCGTTGAACACGTTGACCGACTGCACCACGACCACGGTGATGATGACCGATCTGAGCAGCGGGAAGATGACGCCGAAGAACAGCCGCAGCGGCCCCGCCCCGTCGATGATCGCCGCCTCGTCCAGCTCCCGCGGGATCGTCGAGACGAACGCCCGGAACAGCAGGATGCAGAACGACAGCCCGAACGCGATCTCGATCAGGATCAGTCCCGGCATCGTCCGGAACAGCCCGAGCTTCTGCAGCACCCAGATCGTCGGCACGACGGCCGGCGGGATGATGAGTCCGGACAGCACCAGGAAGTTGATGAATCCGTTCCACTTGCTCGCCCGGCGCTGCAGCACGAAGCCGGCCATCGCGGCCAGCACCACCATCCCGGCCACACTCACGACGGTCAGGATGGTGCTGTTGATGAACGCGATCACCAGCATGTAGTCGCGGGCCTTGACCACGTCGACGAAGTTCTGCACGAACTGGAACTGGTGCGGCCAGGAGAAGTCGAGATCCGCGGCCTGCTGGCGGTCCTTGACCGCGGTCAGCAGCATGAACACGAACGGGACGATGAACACCACGATCGAGGCCAGGATCGCGGCCACGCTGAGCGCCCACTTGCGGCCCGGCCGGTGGTTGACGAGTTCGGCGGTGCTCACATGTCCACCTCCTTACGGTTCAGGAACCAGTTGAGCGGCAGCACGATCGCGGTCACCACCACGAACAGGATCACGTTGCCGGCCGTCGACAACCCGTAGAAGCCGGCCTGGTACTGCTTGTAGATCACCGACGAGATGACGTCCGAGGTGAAGCCGGGACCGCCCCGCGTCATCGCCCAGATCAGCTCGAACGACCGCAGGCCGCCGATCAGGGACAAGATGATCACGGTGACGGTGGCCGGCTTGCACAACGGGAGCACGATCCGGCGGAACGACTCCCAGGCCCCGGCCCCGTCGACCCGGGCGGCCTCCATGTACTCCCGCGGGATCGACACGATCCCGGCGATGTAGATCAAGGTCGCGAGGCCGACGCCCTTCCAGACGTCGACCAGGGCGATCGACAGCAACGCCCACTTCGGGTCGGTGAGCCACCCGGGCCCGTCGATACCGATGACGCCGAGGGCCCCGTTGATGATCCCCCGTTCAGGATTCATCATCACCTGGAACAGCAGGCCGACCCCGACGGTACTGACGAGCACCGGAAAGAAGACCACCGAGCGCAGGTAGCCGCGACCGATGATCTGCGACGTCAGCAGCACGGCCAGCAGGAGACCGAGCACGACCTTGGATCCCGACGTCACGACGGCGAAGACCAGCGTGTTGGTGAAGCCCTTGACCAGCGCCGGCTCCTGGAAGAACAGCTTGAAGTTGTCCAGCCCGATGAATTTCGACTCGAACAGGCTCCAGCGGGTCAGGCTGTAGTAGAACGAGGCGAACGTCGGGATCAGGAACAGCACGGCGTAGATCACCGCGGTGGGCACGTAGAACCAGAACGAGTACGGGCGGTACACCTTGCTACCGGTCTTCGCGACCGCCGCGGTCTTGCTGTGCTCCTGGGAGATCGACACAGCCACCGACCTCACCAGCCCTCCAGGCCCAACTGCTGCGCCTGCTTCTTGACGTCCTCGTCGTACCGGGCCGCGCCGTCCTTGGCCTTGCGGATCCCGGAGCCGACCTCGACCGTGATCTGCTCCAGCGACGGGCCCTTGACCGGCGAGAGGAACTCGAGCGCGAGGCTCGAACCGCCCGGCTTGTCGAGGTACGGCTGCATGTCCTTGATCGCCCGCGGCACGTTGTCGCCGAGCGTGCAGCCCTTCACGGCGTACGGACCGGTCGGCGCGCCCGCCTCGGACTGCGACTTGCACCCGTCCGGGCTGGCGACGAAGGCGAGGAACTTCTTGGCCGCGTCGAGCTTGTCGCCGGTCGTGGTCTTCGGGATGTAGAGGCCGCCCGGCGTCCACAGCGTCAGGCCGTTCTTGCCCGCGTCGTCACCAGGCAACGCGAACAGGCCGACGGTCTTCGCGGCGTCCGGGTAGGTGGCGATCATGTTCGCGACCACGCCGGACAGGATCGGGTAGTG
The DNA here is from genome assembly GCF_040610875.1 of Kribbella sp. NPDC003505. NCBI lineage: Bacteria > Bacillati > Actinomycetota > Actinomycetes > Propionibacteriales > Kribbellaceae > Kribbella > Kribbella sp. NPDC003505. The sequence goes on from NZ_JBEXNA010000003.1 coordinate 872,971, forward strand.
CGCGCCCTTGCCGGTGGCAAGCATCTTCAGGCCGTCCGGCAGCTTGGCGGAGGCGAAGTCCTTGTTCTCGTAGCCGGCGTCGTGCACGGCCTGGGTGTGCTCGAAGCCCTTGATCGCGGCCGGCGACGTCGCGTACTTCGCCTGGTTCTTGGTGTACTTGTCGGCGAAGTCCGGCTCGGCCGCCGAGACGTTGTGGAAGTCGCCGAGCACGAACAGCTGCGACGTCCAGGTCTCGCCGTACGTCTGGATCACCGGAGCGACGCCGGGGTCGCCGGCCTTGATCTTGGCGTTGTTGGCCATGAACTCGGCCCAGGTCGTCGGCACCTTGAGGCCGAGCTTCTCGTAGACCGGGATGCTGTACAGCACCGCACCGCCCATGAACCCGCCGACAGGCGCGCCGTACACCTGGCCGTCGGCGGTCACGGTCTTCTTGAAGTTCTCGTCCAGGTCTCCGACGTAGGGCTCGTCGTTGATGGAGAGCAGGTTCTTCTGCGGCGCGATCGCCTGGAAGAGCGAGCCGGTGTTGTAGTTGAACACCTCGGGCATGTCACCGGTCGAGAGCCGGGTCTTGACGATGTTGTCGCCTTCGGTGCCGCCCGGCCGGCTGTCGACCTTGACGGTGATGTTCGGATTCTTCGCGTGAAAGTCCTTGGCGAGCTGCTCGGCCTCCTTGATGTCCTGATCCTGGTTCGTGGTCAGGTACGTGATCTCGACCGAGCCGCTGCCACCGGCGTCGTCGCTGGATCCGAGACTGCCCGCGCTGCACGCGGAGAGGGTTAGGGAACAGACAGCCAGCAGTGCGAGTCCGCTGGCTCCTGGGCGGAACCTCATCATGACCTCCAAGGGATGTACTTCGCGGCAGCGGGGCGGTCGGTGAGTCGGGCTAGTGGTTGAGCAGGGCGTCGAGCTCGGCCTTCAGGGCCTCGGCGCTCGCGGAGAAGCCGCGCGGGCTGATCGCGTCGACCAGGCCGGCGGCCGGCTGGTCCAGGTACCGCTCGAGCCGTCCGGCGAGCTCGGCGTCGTCGGCGACGATCCCGTGCTCGACGGCAGCGGCCGCGAGCGCGGACCAGGTCGGCTCGTGGTCCAGGACGTCGCGGATCGTCGCGTCGGCGGCCAGTTGCGGCGCCTCGGCGTACGGATCGGCGAGGGTCCACTCGTGCGTACCGTGCCCGGTCTCGACAGGATCGAGGCCCGGTACGTCGACCTTGGCGCGAGAGCCCACCGGAACGGTGACCTTCAGCGTCACCCGCCCGTCGGCACGGGTCCACGCGACCGACGCCTCGCCGTACGGCGTGAGGTGCCTGGCGGACGCGTTCGTCAGGTGGTCGGTGAACAGCGGGCGGACGTCGATCGTCCGGTAGCCGGGCTCCGCGGCCGCGAGGCCGGCCACCCGCCGGTGCATCCAGTCGGCAACGGCGCCGAGGGCGTAGTGGTTGAACGACGTCATCTGGCCGGGGTTGATGCTGCCGTCGGGCAGCATGCTGTCCCAGCGTTCCCAGACCGTCGTGGCTCCCATGGTCACTGCGTACAGCCAAGAGGGGCAGCCTGTCTGTAGCAGAAGGCGGTACGCCAGGTCAGGATGTCCGGAATCGGCCAGTGCGTCGGCCATCAGCGGCGTCCCGACGAATCCGGTACTGATCCGGAAGCCCGCCGTCCGCACGAGGTCGGCGAGCCGTTCGCCGGCGCGCTGCCGCTGGTTCTCGGTCGGCAGCAGCGCCCACTGCAGGGCGAGTGCGTAGGTCGTTGCCGCGTCGCTCAATACCCGGCCGCCGTCGGTCGCGTACTCGGTCGCGAAGGCCTGCCGGACGCGCGCGGCAAGGTCGGTGTACTCGCGGGCAAGGTCGGTCTGCCCTACGACCGCGGCAGCCTTGCCGAACACTTCGGCGGACCGGGCCAGGTGCGCGGTGGCGACGACATCCGGGTCGGCCTTGGCCAGGAACGCGTTCTCCGGCGGCGCGGTCGGGTCGAGCCAGTCGCCGAACTGGAAGCCGCCCGACCAGACCAGGTCGGGACCGGCCAGGTCGGCCATCTTGTCCACCCAGGCCCGCATGCTCGGCAGTTGCCGGGCGAGCAGCCCGGCGTCGCCCGTGCGCTCGTACACGACCCACGGAACGATCGTTGCCGCGTCACCCCAAGCCGCAGTTGCCGGTGACTCGTTGCGGAGCACGTCCGGGATGACGAAAGGCACCGAGCCGTCCTTCTGCTGCTCGGCGGCGAGATCGGCGAGCCAGTTGGTCAGGAAGCCCGCGGTGTCGAACAGGAAACCGGCGCTGGGGGAGAAGACCTGGATGTCGCCGGTCCAGCCGAGCCGCTCGTCGCGCTGCGGGCAGTCCGTCGGCACGTCGACGAAGTTGCCGCGCATGCCCCACACCACGTTCTGGTGGAACTTGTCGAGCAGCTCGTTCGACGACTCGAACCAGCCGGTCCGCCGCAGGTCGGTGCCGACGACGACGGCCTCCAGGTCCTCCTTGCGGAGATCGGCCACGCCGGTGACCTCGGCGTACCGGAAGCCGTGGAAGGTGAGCGGCGAGTCGAGGACGACCTCGTCCGGTCCGGCCAGGATGTAGGTGTCGGTCGCCTTCGCGGTGCGCAGCGGGCGGACGCCGAGCTCGCCGTTGTCCAGCACCTCGGCGTGCCGCAGGACGATCTCGTCGCCCGCGGACTGACCGCGGACCTTGAGGCGGACGCGGCCGACGAGGTTCTGGCCGAAGTCGACGAGCGTCTTGCCGGACGGCGACGTGCTGATCTCCAGCGCCGGTAGCACGTCGGTGATCCGGACCGGCGGGCCGTCGGGCGCGACGAGCAATGCGAGGTCGGCGTCCAGGACATCGACGGGCGCCGGCTCGCCGGGCTGCTTGCGCAGGTCGGTGGACTGGCCGTCGTACAGGTCGTCGGCCAGGACGTTGCTCTCCCGGGAGGTCCAGGTACCGTCGCTCGCGACCGTGTGGACCTGGCCGTCCTCGGTGGTCACCTCGAGCTGCGCGAGGACCGCGAGGCGGTCGCCGTACAGCTGCTTCTGGTCCTGGAAGCCGATCCGGCCGCGGTACCAGGCGTTGCCGAGGAGGAATTCGAGCGTGTTCTCACCAGGTCGGACAAGCTCGGTCACGTCGTACGTCTGGTAGCGGAGGCGGTACTGGTACGCCGTCCAGCCGGGCGCGAGCTCCTCGGTGCCGACCCGCTGCCCGTTCAGCTCCGGGATGTAGATGCCGTACGACGTGGCGTACAGGCGGGCCTTCACGACACCGCCGGGGAGCTCCGCGGAGCCGGCGATCAGCGGCGCGGGGGAGCCGTGCGGGTTGTCCCGCGGGCTGACGAAGCGCGCGGTCCAGTCGTCCGGCGTGAGCAGCCCGGCCTCGACGGTCGCGCGTTCGCTCCAGTCGCTCCAGTCCCCGGTACCGCGGACGCGGACCCGCACCTGCGCGGCCTGGCGGGACTCCAGCGCGTCACCCGGCCAGGGCACCAGGATCTGGTCGGGGGACTGGACGGTGAAGACCTGCGTGCTGCCCGTGGTGATCTCGACCTCGTACGCCGTCTGCGCGTAGCCGGCGTCCGCGGCCGGGACCTGCCAGGAGATCCTCGGGCTCGCGGTGCCGATACCCAGGACGGGTGCGGACCGATGCTCGAAGCGGAGGGCGGTGGGTGCGGCGAGTTGCGACATGAGACTCCAACCGAGTGAAACGATTCATTGGGTGCTCTGACAAAACGCTCGATCGTTGGCTGATGGACCGGCGAGGACGTTTCGCTTGTTCCCCGATCCTGCGACCGGCAGTCGCCGGTCACTAGCCCGATGTGCACTCGATCTAGCACGATCTGCACTTCGGCTCGTATCGTGACCTCGTGGCAGCGGTGGCCGATGAGCCCGTCAGGACCCGTGGAACCGTCTTGCATTTCGTCGAAGGGACGGTGGTGCACGCGGGCACACACCTGCACGAGAAGTCCCACCCGTTGCACACGCACAGTTTCTTCGAACTGCTGCTCGTCACCGGCGGTGAAGGCGTCCACCACAGCCTCGCGGGGCGCCAGCGGCTCCGGTCCGGCGACGCAATCCTGCTGCGGCCCGGGGTCTGGCACGAGTACGTCGAATGCGACGGCCTCGAGGTCTACAACTGCTGTTTCTCGGCCGACCTGGTGCGCCGCGAGCTCGCGTGGGCGCGCGAGGATCCCTTGCTGGGTTACCTGTTGTGGACCGGACCGTTCTCCGCGCAGCGTCGCGGGATGCTCGCCACACATCTCGATCCGGGCACCTTCGCCGAGGCTGTCGGGCACCTCGACGGACTGCGCCGGCTCCGCAACCAGCCGCTCAGCCGACACCGCGGCGAGGTGATCGGCTGGCTGTCGCTGTACCTGAGTTGCGTCGCCCGGACGGTGGCGGAATCCGACGAACGCGGTGAGCACACGCATCCCGCGGTGCTCGACGCGATGCGGTTGATGGAGGCCGACCCGGCGCGGCACTGGACGCTCGCCGAACTCTCCGGCGAGTTGCATCTCGCCCCCGGCTACCTGGTCCGGCTGTTCAAGTCGGTGACCGGGGTCCCGCCGATGGCCTATCTGTCGCGGCATCGCGTCGAGCTCGCGGCCGACCGGCTGCTGCACACCGACCTGCCGATCAACCGGATCGGCGAGTCGGTCGGATGGCCCGACCAGAACTACTTCGCTCGCCGATTCAAATCCCACTACGGGCTATCGGCGACCCTCTATCGGGAACGTTTCAACGCCATCAGGCACAGCTACCCGGCGGCGGACGAGAAGGTCTAACCCGTCCAGGATTCGCTGCAGACCGAACTCGAGGCCTTGGTTCTCGCTGCCCGCCGAGGTCCGCATCGCGGCGGTCAGATGCGGGAAGCGGTCGGCCTCGGTCGTCAGGATCGCGGCGAGCGACTGCTGCATCTCTTCCGCGGTCAGCCCGGTGGTGTGCCCCGGGAAGGTCGTCGACTGCTGGGCGATGTTCCGGACGTGGCTGGTGACGACCAGGATCGCGTCGAACTGCTCGCCGCCGGTGAGACCGGTGCCGGCGAGCGCGGCCAGTCCACGTTCCATCCAGAGGAGCTCGTTGGGCCCGAGCAGCCGGCGGCCGATCGTCGACTGGAGCAGCCACGGGTGCCGCGTGAAGCCGTCGTACAGATCGAGCGCCCAGGTGTGCAGGGCCTTTCGCCACGGTAGGTCCGGGCGCTCGGGCGGGGGGCCCATCGCGATGTCGCTCATCACCGCGACGAGTTCCGTCTTCCCGGGGACGTGCCGGTAGAGCGCCATCTTCGTCACCGGCAGCTCACCCGCGATCCGCTGCATGGACACCGCATCCAGGCCCTCGGCGTCCGCGATCGCGATGCCGGCCGCGGCGATCTCGGCCAGCGTGATCGCCGGCTTCGGGCCGCGGCTGCGAGCCGGCGGCCCGCCCCAGAGCAGTTCGGTCATCGGCGTCCTTCCGAATTCGGCTTGAACTGTGTCTACCATACACTTTAATGTGTCTACCGGACACAGTAAGGAGACGAAATGAAGATTCTGGTATCGGGTGCGAGCGTGGCGGGCCCGTCGGTGGCGCTCTGGCTGGGGCGCGCGGGCCACGACGTGACCGTGGTCGAGATCGCGCCGGCACTGCGGCAGGGCGGGTATGCGGTGGATTTCCGCGGTGAGGTGTTCACAACGGTCCTCGACCGGATGGGCGTGCTCGACAACCTGCGGGCGCTGCAGACCGGCGGGAACGCGATGCGGTTCGTCGACGAGTCGGGCCGCCGGCTGATGCGGTTGCCGGCCGAGTTCGCCGGCGGCGAGCTGGAGGTGCTGCGGGCAGATCTGTCGCGGGTGTTGTACGAGCACAGCCGGGCGCAGGCGACGTACCGCTTCGGCGACTCGATCGCCTGGTTGCGCGAGCACTCCGACGGCGTGGACGTGCGGTTCGAGAGCGGGGTCGAGGAGACGTACGACCTCGTGATCGGCGCCGACGGGATGCATTCCGTCGTACGGCGGCTGGCGTGGCCGGCCGACCAGGTCGTCGAGCGGCACCTGGAGTACTACGTGGCCGGCTGGGAGGTGCCGAACACGCTGGGCATCTCGGGGGACACGCTGATGTACAACGTGCCCGGCAAGCTGGCGAGCGTCGGCGCGGACCGCCGCGATCCGGCGCTGGCGCAGACGCTGTTCGTGTTCAAGTCGCCGCAGTTGCAGTACAACCGCCGGGACCTGGAGGAGCAGAAGGCGATCCTGCAGGAGCAGTTCGGCGGGCTCGGCTGGCACGTCCCGGAGCTGCTCGAGGCGTTGCCCGCCGCAACGGAGCTGTACTTCGACTCGATCAGCCGGGTGCATGTCGAGCGCTGGTCGACGGAGCGGATCGTGCTGCTCGGCGACGCGGGGTACGGCGCGACGTTCGGAGCGCTCGGAACCGGTACGGCGGTGGTGGGCGCCTACGTGCTGGCGGGGGAGCTGGCGCAGGCGCGCGGCGACGTCCGCACCGCCTTCGCGCGGTACGAGGCGACGCTGCGCAAGGCCGTGTCGACGACGCAGGACGGCAGCCGCGCGGGGTCGTTCCTGGCGCCGGCGACCCGGTTCGGCATCGCTACGCGGAACCGGATCCTGGACATCCCGTTCTTCCTCAACCAGATGCTCAGGATGGCCCGGAACATGAGCGAACTGATCGAGCTGCCTGCCTACTCGATCGACACGGCCTCAGGGCAGCAGCGGCAGCTGGTAGAGGAATGACTCCCAGGAGTCGGGCAGCCACCCCGGCACACCGAGCACGGCCAGGTAGAGCCAGATCGCGACGAGCACGCAGAGGAACAGCGCGAGGGTCCCGAGTGCCTTAAGCCAGGCGGGCTGCTTGCCGGTCCAGGCGGTGAGCGCCTTCACCCAGTCCTTGACCCGGTACAGCAGCCGCTGCGCCCACTCGAACTCGCTCGCGAGCACGGCGAGACCCGCGATGAACAACGGGATCCCACCCGGTCCCGGCAACCACCCCGTCAGCGGCGCCGCGATGATCAGCAGCCCGCCGAGCACCCCCACGCCGATGCGGTAGAACAGCAACTTCCTCGGATTCTCACGAATCCGCCTCCGCCACTCCCACCGGTCGTCCGCAGCATCGAGGGTGATGTTGTGATCGGTGCGGTCGGGACTCTGTTTCTCGGCCACCTGCCCAGCCTACCGGGCGACTAGGCACTGGCCGGGTTGCCGAACTCCCAGTGCCACGGCTCCTCGCGGTTGCCGCCCTGATCGGCCCAGGCCGGGTGCAGCCAGCCGTACGCCGGGGCATGCGACTTCATCCATTGGTACTGGGTGGTGTTGTACTTGTCGATCCCGCCGCACAGGTCGACGGCCACGCCCCACCCGTGGTTGGAGGTGCCCGGGAGCGCGGCCAGCGACGGCTTGCGCTGGTACAGGCTGACCTGCGACGCGTACGAGCGGTAGGAGTCGGTGATGCAGAGCGACTTGCCGAAGTGGGCGCGGTAGGCGGCGGCGAGTCGCGCATACGCCGCGGCGGCGTCGCAACGGAGCATGTGGCCGCCGGACCCGAGGGCGCACAGCTTGCCGGCGGGGATCATGCCGTTGCTGTAGCCGCCCCAGCCGGTGCTGGCGGATCCGGTCGCCAGGAACGGCATCGGGTTCACCGGGTCGCCGCCGAGCCGGACCTCGAAGTGCAGGTGCGGCCCGGTCGAGTTGCCTTCAGTGCCGACGGCACCGATCTGCTGCCCGGCGGTGACCTGCTGACCGTCCGTCACGTCAACGCGACTCAGATGGGCGTACAGCGTCTCGAGTCCGTTGCCGTGGTCGATGCGCACCAGGTTGCCGGCCCAGGCCGGGTGCTCGACGCGGACGACGCCCGACGTCACCGCGCGCACCGTCGTACCGATCGCGGCCGGGAAGTCCTGGCCGGTGTGCAACCCGGTCGACCACATCGCTCCCGACTGGCCGAACGGCGTGCCGATCTCGTAGGTGCCGTCCGGCAGCGGCCACGTCCAGGAGCCTGAGCCGACGTCGTACGAGGTGGCGGTGTTGCCGCAGCGGAACGCGTAGGCCTCGGAGGTCGCCACCGGTGCGACCTGCGGCTTGGCCGGGGCGCCGAGTGTCGGGCGCAAGGCGGCGTACAGGTTGTCGGGGATCGTCGTGACGACCACCGCGCCCTTGGCCTCGTCGGCGGCGATCATCTCGCCGCTGTCGAGCGCGATGCCGATGTGCACCAAGCCGAGCGACTTGCTGCCCATGACCAGGATGTCGCCCGGCTGGATCTGCGCGTTCGGGACAGCTTGGTAGTCCGGATAGACCTTGCCGACGAGGTTCGGCAGCGTCGTGTACGGCTGCCAGGCGACCCGGGCCGCGCCGAGGCAGCCGTACTTGTCGGGGCCGGTGGCGGCGACGCCGTACGGCTTGCCGACCAGGCTGAAGGCCTGGTTGACCGCGCGGATCGTCTCGGCCGACATCACGCGGACAGTCCGGCCGCCGGCCGCCACCGAGGCGACACCGGGGATGGCGGCGCCGCGGCGGGTCAGCGGGCCCAGGCCGGCCGGCAGCTTGGCCGGATTCTTGAGGACGGCGGCCGCCGGGGGAGCGACCTTCGTGGCGGCGAGCTCGGTGAGATACGCGCGCCAGCGCGCGAGGGCCTGCTGGTTGCGGGCCTGCTGGAGCTGCTGCGACAGCGCGGAGGCGACGTCGAGGTCGGCCGTCTGGTCAGCCATCGCGGCCGCGGCGTCGGCCGCCTTCTGCTGCACCTGGTTGCTGAGCTCCTGGGCCTTCGCGGCGGCCTGGTCGGCGGCGGTGCGCTTCGTCGTCGCCTCGCCCCTCAGCCGGTCCGACTCGACCTCGGCGGCCCTGGCCCGCTGGTACTGCGAGACCTGGGTGTTGCCCAGCTGCGTGATCGCGGTCTGCCGGTCGGCGATCTCCTGGAGGTTCTCGGCGACCGGGGCGAGCGACCACAGCATCGACTCGGTGCCCATCACGGTCGGGATGCCGAGCTGGTACGCCTGCGCGGTGATCACCCCGAGACGCCGGCGCTCCTCGTCGGACCTGCCCTTGGACACGGTCGCGCTGGACTCCGCCTTCTTGGCGGCGGCCTCGGCGGCCTGCGCCTCCTTCAGCGCCTTCGTGTAGGCGATGGTCGCCTTGGCGAAGTCGGCCTGCAAGGCCGCGGCCTCGGCCTGGAGCTGCTCGAGGGAGCGGTTGACGTCGGTGACCGAGGCCGGCGGCGGCTCGGTCGCGGACGGCGACGGATCGGCATGCGCCACCGGCACGGCGACCGCCGCCAGCAGTGTGCCGAGTGCCGCGAGCCGCAGCCCCCGGCGCTTCCCCAGATCCATCCGTCCCCCATGCGAGATCGCCTCACGCGCGAGCCCAGCGTAGGCGTCGTACGGTCCCTACGGAACCCTGGTGCACACAAAGTGACCGTTCGGACGACATGAGGCGGGCCACAGTTGCCGACTCGGCGTCGGATCGGCTGGTCCGACCTACTAAAGTTCACTGCATGGCCTCGCACTTTGACGTTGTTGTCCTCGGCGCCGGTCCCGGCGGGTACGTCGCGGCGATCCGCGCCGCCCAGCTCGGGCTCAAGACCGCCATCATCGAGAAGAAGTACTGGGGCGGTGTCTGCCTGAACGTGGGCTGTATCCCCTCCAAGGCGCTGCTGCGGAACGCCGAGCTGTCGCACATCTTCCGGACGGAGGCGAAGACCTTCGGCATCAGCGGCGAGGTGACCTTCGACTTCCCGACCGCGGTGCAGCGCAGCCGCAAGGTCGCGGACGGCCGGGTCAAGGGCGTGCACTTCCTGATGAAGAAGAACAACATCACCGAGTTCGACGGCTGGGGTTCGTTCACCGACGCCAACACCCTGGACGTCACGCTGAACGACGGCTCCTCGGAGACCGTCACGTTCGGCTCCTGCATCGTGGCGACCGGCGCGACCACCAAGCTGCTGCCGGGCACCCAGCTGAGCGACCGGGTGGTGACCTACGAGGAGCAGATCCTCACCGAGGAGCTGCCGGGCTCCATGGTGATCGCCGGCGCCGGCGCGATCGGCGTCGAGTTCGCGTACGTGCTGGCGAACTACGGCGTCAAGGTGACGATCGTCGAGTTCCTGGACCGGCTGGTGCCGCTGGAGGACCCGGAGGTCTCCAAGGAGCTCGCCCGGGCGTACAAGAAGCTCGGTGTCGACGTGCTCACCTCGACCCGGGTCGACTCGATCGACGACTCCGGCGACAAGGTGAAGGTCACGGTCACCGGCAAGGACGGCAACCAGCAGACCATCGAGGCCGACAAGGTCCTGCAGGCGATCGGCTTCCAGCCGCGCGTCGACGGCTACGGCCTGGACAAGATCGGCGTCCAGCTCACCGAGCGCGGCGCGATCGGCATCGACGGCTTCTGCCGGACCAACGTGCCGAACATCTTCGCGATCGGCGACGTCACCGCGAAGCTGATGCTCGCGCACGCCGCCGAGGCGATGGGCGTGATCGCGGCCGAGACGATCGCGGGTCACGAGACCATGGAGCTCGACTACGCGATGATCCCCCGGGCGACGTTCTGCCAGCCGCAGATCGCCAGCTTCGGGTACACCGAGGAAGAGGCGCGGAAGCTCGGCCACGACGTCAAGGTCGCCAAGTTCCCGTTCACCGCGAACGGCAAGGCCCACGGCCTCGGCGACGCCAGCGGCTTCGTGAAGGTGATCAGCGACAGCAAGTACGGCGAACTGCTCGGCGCGCACCTGATCGGCCCCGAGGTCACCGAGCTGCTGCCGGAGCTGACCCTGGCGCAGAAGTGGGACCTGACCACCAAGGAACTGGCCCGCAACGTGCACGCCCACCCGACGCTGAGCGAGGCCCTCCAGGAGGCCTTCCACGGCCTCGAAGGGCACATGATCAACTTCTGAGCCGGTCAACGGCTGCTCGTGCCTAGTCGGCGCGAGCAGCCGTTTTCTTGTGTCAGGCGACGGCGGTGGCATCGAGTTCGACCAGTTGGCCACCTCTGCCGCGGACAGTCGTCAGAGAACCCGGGACAGGCCGGGGATCCGGGTGATGAGTAGCCAGGCCAGCGCGAAGCACAGGATGACGCCACCCGTGGCAACTGCCAGGGCCTTGAGTTCAGCCGGCAGCGGTACGGGCCGCAGGGCGATGGCGAGCAGGACCAGCACGACCTGCTGCAGGACGAACGCTCCGAAGCAGGCCCGGATGACCGGTGGCCGGATCCACGGGACCTGTCGTGCAAGGCGTCGCTGCGCCAGACCGAGAAGCCAGATCGGGCCGAAGACGACCAGGGGACTCTCGATGACCGGGAACATCATTGCCGACCAGTCCCAGCCGCCGGTCCACGCCTCTTCGCCGATTCCGCTCTCGCTGACCCCGACGAGCACGAAGCCGCCGAAGGCGGCCAGGGCAACGAGCGTCACGACGCCGCTGATCCGCCGCAGCCGGTCGGGGACCGCCGTGAGCCAGTCGGCGCGCGACGCCACGATGCCGACGGCGAAGATCGCGATGCACGCCGGCCACTGGTAGAAGTTCAGGTCGAGATACCTGTTCTCGCTGTTGAACGGGAACACCAGGCGGACCAGGAAGGTGGTCACGGCAACGACCACGGACACCAGGGCGAGCTGCCGCGCGGTGATCTCGTGGACGGCGGAGCGAGTGGCGAGGCGACGCCGTGCGACGGTCCAGCCGGTGTAGGCGAGCGTGAACAGGAGCAGGTCGCCGACGAACCAGAGCGTGCCGGTGTCGAGGGTCTTCTCGGCGCCGAAGTACGACGACCAGTACGAGCCGGTGTCGGTGCCGATCCAGTGTTCGAGCACGTACATCGTGAGCGGCAGCAGAACCAGCACGTAGACGGCGAAGACGATGCCGAGGCGGAGCAGGCGGTCGCGGACGTACGGGCCGGGGTGCTTGCGGGCCAGCGATGGGGGTGTCATCAGCCCGGCGACCAGGAACAGCACCGGGATCAGCAACATCGCGAACGGCCCGCCGACCGCGAGGACGATCGCCTGGGTGACGGGGGACAGCGTCGTCTCACGCTGGTCCGCGTACGCCCACCAGTCCAGCTCGCCGTATCCGCTGACGGCGTGGCCGACGATGATCGCGGCGATCAGGATCACCTTGAGGTTGTCGACGTACCGCAGGCGCGCGCTCGCCCAGCGCGTGACCTCCGCGTCGTGGCTGCCGGTCACGCGGCTGCTCGCCGTGCCGCGCACCTTCCTCACACCCTGAGCGTCTGGCCGGACGTGCCTGGCCACCAGTGCCGAACGTCCGCCGTGCAGCCGGTCGACCTGCCCTGATCGCGGCTACCGTTCGGTGATGTCGCCGAGCACGGGTTTGACGTCGACGATCGGGGTGCCGTCGAGGGCTTCGAGGTTGCGCACCTGCAGACGGAGCTCGTCGCGGGCCAGCACCGTGACGCGGTGCAGGCCGAGCGGGTTGGGCCGGTCGGGGGAGCGCGTGCTGAAGACGCCGGTCGACGGACGGGAGGTGTCGCCGCGCGGGTGCACCTTCTGTACGTCGCGGTCGGCGCGGTCGAACCAGGTGATCAGGATGAGCTCGTCGCCGACACCCACGTCGGCCAGCGCGTCCCGAACCGACGCGTCGAACACCACCCACGCATCGGGCGCGCCTTCGTCACCTTGCCGCGGCGCATCCTCCCGAGCCCGCAAGCTCGACTCCACCCTCGCGATCGGACGCAGCAGCATCTCGCCGGTCACCTCGGGAACCTGTAGACGGTCTGAAGAGGTTCGCCGGGGGTGTGGAGGTGGAAGGCGAGGCCGGGGTGGGCGGTGGGGTCCACGACCGAGTCGGTGTGCGGTTCGAACGGCAGCGGAACGGTGGAGCGGATGCCGGGGGCGCCGAGGACGGGGTGGCCGGCGAACGTGGTGACGATGGCGTTGTGGACGTGGCCGGTGAGGATCGCGGTCACGGGTTTGCCGGTGAGAACCTCGGCGAGGGCGTCGGAGTCCATGAGCTTCCACTGGTCCATGACCGGATGATGCAGCTCGAGCGGCGGGTGATGCATGGCGACGAAGAGCGGCCCGTCGAACGGTTCCCGCAGTACGCCGTCCAGCCACGCGAGTGAGTCCGCGGAGAGCAGACCGTGGTCCGCGCTCGGGACGCTGCTGTCGACGAGGACGAAACGGGCGCCACCGATGTCGCGCACCTGATGAACCGGATGCCCTTCGCCGGCGGACGACACGAACGTGGCGAGTCCGGCCCGCAGCGGCGCGCTGACGTCGTGGTTGCCGGGCAGCGCCAGCACCGGCACGTCGAAGTCCAGCTCGCCGGCGAGTTCGGCGTACTCGGCCTCCAGCCCGTGATCGGCCAGATCACCGGTCACCAGCACGACGTCCACCGACGAGGACCGGACGTACGACGTGACCCGGCGCAGTCGCGACCGAGGCTCCTCGGAGCCGTCGAGATGCGGGTCACTGAGGTGCGCGATCACGAACATGGCAGCACATTAGCCGCAGAACCCCGGCACGGTTCCGCCCCGGTCGGGACTCCCGTGGCCGGTGGTGAACGGTTCCTTACGCTGCGACGACGTGCCGGGTGGCGACTTGGCCGGTCAAGGCCGGTCTGGGAGATTGGGGCGCATGGCTGAACAGGTTGATGTCGTGGTGGTGGGGCTCGGGGTCGGCGGCGAGGAGGCGGCCGGCCGGCTGGCGCAGGCGGGGCTGCGGGTGGTGGGCATCGAGTCCCGGCTCGTCGGCGGTGAGTGCCCGTACTACGGCTGCATCCCGAGCAAGATGATGATCCGGGCCGCGAACCTGATCGCCGAGACCCGACGCGTCGACGGCATGGCCGGTACGGCGAGCGTGACGCCGGACTGGACGCCGGTGGCGAAGCGGATCCGCGAGGAGGCGACCGACACCTGGAACGACCAGGTCGCCGTCGACCGCCTGGTGAACAAGGGCGCGACCGTGATCAAGGACGTCGCCACGATCACCGGCCCGACCACGGTCAGCGCCGGCGGCGCCGAGTACGAGGCGTCCCGCGGCATCGTGATCGCGACCGGGACGGTGCCGTCCGTCCCGCCGATCGAGGGGCTCGCCGGCACGCCGTACTGGACGAACCGCGAGGCGATCGAGGTCGAGACGCTGCCGGAGTCGATGGTCGTCCTGGGCGGCGGCGCGATCGGCATGGAGCTCACCCAGGTGTTCGCCCGGTTCGGCGTCCGGATGACGGTGGTGGAGGGCGCGCCCGAGGTGCTGTCGATGGAGGAGCCGGAGTCGGGTGTGCTGGCCCGCGAGGCGCTGGAGCGCGACGGCGTGACGTTCCTGCTCGGCGCGCACGCGCAGCAGGTCGCGTACGCCGACGGCACGTTCACCGTGACGCTCGCGGACGGCAGGACGGCGTCGGGCGAGAAGTTGCTGGTGGCAACCGGCCGGCGGGTGGCGACCGCGGGGCTCGGGCTGGACAAGCTCGGTCTGGACCCGGCGGCCCGCCGGATCGAGGTCGACGAGCACGTCCGTGCGGGCGACAAGGTCTGGGCGATCGGCGACGTCACCGGTGTCGGCGTCTTCACCCACAACGCGATGTACCAGGCCGACATCGCGGTCCGCGACATCCTGCAGGAGGAGAACGCGCCGACCGCGAGCTACCACGCGATGCCGCGGGTGACCTTCACCGACCCGGAGATCGGCGCGGTCGGGATGACCGAGAAGCAGGCCCGCGACGCGGGGCTGAACGTGCGCACCGGGTCGACGCCGATCCCGGCCTCGACCCGCGGCTGGATCCACAAGGCCGGCAACGAGGGCTTCATCAAGGTCGTCCTGGACGCCGACCGGGGGGTGCTGGTCGGCGCGACGAGCGCGGGCCCGACGGGCGGCGAGGTGCTGAGCGCGCTCGCGGTCGCGGTGCACGCCGCCGTACCGGTGAGCACGCTGCGTCAGATGATCCTTGCGTACCCGACGTTCCACCGGGCGATCGGGGAAGCTCTCAAGTTCTAGTTGCGAATCGGTCGCAACTAGAACAAGAATGTCGGAGTGCATGTACCTGACGGGTTCTTCGACGCGCCAACGTCCGTCGCCACCGGCCTGATCGCTGCCGGAGCGGTCGGTTTCAGCCTGCAGCGCGCGAACCGCGAGCTCCGAGAGACCGGTCCGGCGCTGGCCGGGCTGACCGCAGCGTTCGTTTTCGCGGTGCAGATGGTGAACTTCCCGGTCGGCGCCGGCACCAGCGGTCACTTGCTCGGGGGAGCGCTGGCCGCCGCGCTGGTCGGGCCGTGGACCGCCGTCCTGGTGATGTCCACGGTGCTGCTGGTGCAGGGGCTGTTGTTCGCCGACGGCGGGCTGACGGCACTGGGGACGAACATCACGTTGATGGGCCTGATCACGGTCCTGGTCGGATACTTCCTGACGCGGGCACTGCTCAAGCTGATGCCGCGCCGGGCCGGGAGCGTCGTACCGGCCGCGACCGTCGGCGCGCTGGTGTCGGTCCCGGTCGCGGCGCTGGCGTTCACCGGGCTATACGCGATCGGCGGTGCGGTCGACATCCCGCTCGGCAAGCTCGCGACCGCGATGGTCGGCTGGCACATCCTGGTCGGCATCGGCGAGGCGGTGATCACCGCCGCCGTGCTGAGCGCGGTCGTCGCCACCCGGCCGGACCTGGTGTACGCCGCCCGGCACCTGCAGCAGGACCTGGTCCTGGTCGATGCCGACGGCAACACGTCCACCGTCTCCCCGGACCGCCCGATCGCGGCGAGGCCCGCGGGCCGGTCGCTCGGCGTCGGCATCGCGGTGACGCTGGTGGTCGCCGGCGGTCTGAGTCTGTTCGCGAGCGCGCACCCGGACGGCCTGGAGTTCGTCGGGGCGAAGCTCGGGTTCGACAGCGCGGCCAAGCACTCGGCAGCCGCGAGCAGCCCGCTGGCCGATTACGGCGTCCACGGGATCGGCAACGCCCAGGTCTCCGGGGCGCTGGCCGGCATCATCGGCGTGCTGGTGACCATCGTCGTCGGCCTCGCGATCGCGAAACTGGCGTCGCTGCGAGCGAACAAGGCCTCATGAGCGGAGACGGCCTGCTCGTCGCGGTGGACAGCCCGGTCCACCGCATCCCCGCGCAGGTGAAGCTGGTCGCGCTGTTCGTCTTCGTGCTCGCGGTCGTCTCCACCCCGGCGGCGATCTTCTGGGCGTTCGGCCTGTACGCCGCGATGCTCGTGGCGGCCGTGGCGGTGGCGAAGCTGCCGGCCCCGGTCGTGTCGCGGCGGCTCGCGGTCGAGACGCCGTTCATCGTGTTCGCGTTGCTGCTGCCGTTCGTCGCCACCGGCCCGCGGATCGACGTCCTCGGGCTGCACCTGTCGCAGTCGGGCGTGCTCGGCGCCTGGAACGTGCTGGCGAAGGGCACACTCGGCGTGATCGCGGCGATCCTGCTGTCGGCGACGACAGCGCCACGCGACCTGCTCGCCGGGCTCGAGCGCCTGCGACTGCCGGCGACGCTGGTGGCGATCCTGTCGTTCATGGTCCGCTACCTGAGTGTCGTGTCCGACGACCTGCACCGGATGCGGGTCGCCCGGGAGTCCCGCGGGTACACCGGCGGCCGCGCCGGGCACCTGAAGGCTGTCGCCGGGGGAGTGGGCGCCCTGTTCGTCCGGAGCTTCGAGCGCGGGGAGCGCGTCCATTTGGCAATGCGCTCGCGCGGCTACACCGGACGGATGCCGCTGCTGAGCGTCGAGGGCGCGACCAGGAGCCAGTGGATCGAGGGTCTGACGATCTCCCTGGCCGCGGTGGCGATCGCGGTCGCCGCTAGGGTGGTGGCCTTGTGAGCGGTCCAGCGATCCAGGTCGAGCAGCTGGTCTTCGCCTACCCCGACGGGCGGCAGGCCCTGTTCGGCGTCGACTTCACCGTGGAGCCGGGCGAGCGGGTCGCGCTGCTCGGCCCGAACGGCGCCGGCAAGACCACGCTCGTGCTGCATCTCAACGGCATCCTCGGGTCGGTCGCGGGCGGCACCGGCAGCGGCCGCATCCGGATCGGCGGCACCGGCGTACATCGCGAGCACCTGACCGCGATCCGGCGCAAGGTCGGTCTGGTCTTCCAGGACCCGGACGACCAGCTGTTCATGCCGACGGTCCGCGACGACGTCGCCTTCGGCCCCGCGAATCTGGGCCTGCGCGGTTCCGAGCTCGACGATCGCGTCCACGAAGCCCTGGTCCTGGTCGGCATGCAGGACCACGCGGACCTTGCTCCGCACCACCTGTCGTTCGGCCAGCGTCGCCGGGTCGCGGTTGCGACGGTGCTCGCGATGCGTCCCGAAGTACTGGTGCTGGACGAGCCGTCGAGCAACCTCGATCCGGCAGCCCGCCGTGAGCTCGCCGACATCCTCGCCGAGCTCGACGTCACGCTGCTGATGATCACCCACGACCTGCCGTACGCACTCCAGCTGTGCGAGCGGAGCCTGCTGATGGACGGCGGCCGGATCGTCGCGGACGGCAAGACCCGCGACCTGCTCGGCGACGCCGGCCTGATGGCCGCGCACCGGCTCGAGCTGCCGTACGGTTTCAACCCCCTCTCCGTCCCCGGTCCGGAGCGTTCATGAAGATCACCGCGGTCACCGTCGAGGTCACGTCCGAGCCGAAGGCGCATCCGGTCCGCGACGCGATCCAGCTGCTCGACCGCGACGGTCTCGCCCGGGTCCGGATCGACACCGACGAGGGCGTCAGCGGCGTGAGTACGACGTACTTCGGTCGCGTCGAGAGCTCACCGGCCGTGCTCGCCAAGATCGTCACCGAGCAGCTGGCGCCGGCGATCATCGGAGCGGACCCGACCGTCATCCGGGGTATCCGGCAGACGCTGCAGACCCTGACCGACTACCAGGGCACAGCGGGCCTGTCGTCGTACGGGATCTCGGCGATCGACCAGGCGTTGTGGGACCTGCTCGGCAAGTCGCTCGACGTCCCGGTGTGGAAGCTGCTCGGCGCACAGCGCACCGCGATCCCGGCGTACGCGATGGTCGGCTGGCTCGAGCTCGACGTCGCCGGTCTGGAGCGGGTCTGCGCACAGGCGATGGAGCAGGGGTTCCAGGGCGTGAAGATGAAGGTCGGCGGCGGCCCGCTGACCGAGGACGTGCAGCGGATCACCGCGGTCCGGAACGTGATCGGCCCGGACGCTCCGCTGATGGTCGACGCCAACCAGGCCTTCGGGTACGCCGAGGCGCTGCGGCGCGGCCGGGTGTACGAGGAACTCGACTGCCGGTGGTTCGAGGAGCCGCTGCCGGCCGGGGACACCGACGGTCATGTCCGGCTGGCCGAGAAGCTCGACATCCCGATCGCGACGGGCGAGAACCGCTACGGGCAAGCCGCGTTCAGGGACCTGATCGCGCGCGGCGGCGTCGGCGTCGTACAGCCCGATCTGCGGCGGGCCGGCGGGCTGACGGACTGTCTCGAGATCGGGCTGATGGCGGCCGGGTTCGGAGTGCCGTACGCCTCGCACGGCGGCGGCGCGCACATCCATGTCCTGGCGGCGCTGCCGAACACGATCTACCTGGAGAGCGGGCTGCTGCCTCCCGACGTGCAGCTCGTCGACGGGTGCTACCCATTGCCGGCCGGAGCGGGCCTGTCGAGCTGGTGACGGTCACCAGGAATCCACGGTGAATTTGTTACCAAGCCCTTGTGTGTTACTTGCGGGTCAGTAACAGTGACGTTGAGTACTACTGTCGCCACTTCCCGCTCATGCAAAGGCGGTCCGCCCCCATGAAGTCAGTCGTCAGTCTGCTGTCCGCCGCGGCCCTCGGCGCGGCGATGCTCCTCAGCCCGGGTGTCGCGCACGCCGCGGCGCCCACTTACGTCGCGCTCGGCGACTCGTACGCCTCCGGTGTCGGGACCCGTACCTACATCGAGAGCAGCGGCTCCTGCCAGCGCTCGACGAAGGCGTACGCCTACATCGACGCCGGCCGGCTCGGCGCGAACCTGACGTTCGTCGCCTGCTCCGGCGCCAAGGTCGCCAACGTCACCTCGAGCCAGTTGCCGTCGGTCACCAGCTCGACCGACATCGTCTCCGTCCAGGTCGGTGGCAACGATGCCGGGTTCTCGTCGGTGATCACCGAGTGCGCGAAACCCTCCTGGCTCGGTGACTGCAACAGCGCCGTGGCGAACGCGCAGTCGATCATCAACAACACCCTGCCCGGCCGGCTGAACACGCTGTATTCGTCGATCCGGAGCCGGGCGTCGTCGGCCAAGGTGGTCGTGGTCGGGTATCCGCGGCTGTTCAACGGCACCGACTGCAACGCCGGGACCTGGTTCAGCCCCGACGAGATGACCAAGCTGAACGCGACCGCCGACCTGCTGAACTCGCGGATCTCGTCGGCGGCCGGCGCGGCCGGTTTCGCGTTCGTGAACCCGACGTCGGCGTTCATCGGCCACTCGGTGTGCGGCAGTCCGGAGTGGATCAACGGCCTGTCGAACCCGGTCAGCGAGTCCTACCACCCGAACGTCACCGGCCAGGCGGCCTACGCCGACCTCGTCCAGCCCGCCCTCTGACCAGCTCCGACGTTTCCCTGGCTGACCAGGCAAATGCGGGGTTCTTCACCCTGGTTCAGGGTGAAGAACCCCGCATTTCGCGGGTGAGCCAGGCAAATTGCCTTTCGAGATGCGGACACGGCCGGTTCGTGGTGTCATGCTGGGGTGGTGCGGAGGTCTGTGGACTGGTTGCTGGCGGCCAGGATGCAGGCCAACTGCCTTGCGCGTCCGGTGAACGAGGCCGGCCCCGGAGGGGTGGCCGACGTCGTGCGCCGGACGGGGGGACTCCAGGCCCAGACCTGGCGAGGAGCGACGTACGCCGTCCGCGCCCGTTCGACGTCCACCACGCTCGCCGATGTGGTCCACGCGCAGGTGACCGAGCGCTCCGTGCTCCGCGGCTGGTTCATGCGCGGCACGATCCAACTCGTGGCGACCGAGGACGCCGGCCCTTTGCTCGGCTTGCTCGGCCAGAAGCTGATCAAGGACACCGAACGCCGGTACGGCGAACTCGGGTTGCCGGAGCACGTCCGTGCGGAGGCGGCCGACGTCCTGGAGGAGTGGCTGCTCGCCCGCGGTCCGAGCAACCGCGCCGAACTGGCAGACGTACTGCTGCGGGCCGGGCTCATCGCGGAGCCGAAAGGGCAGGCGGTCTACGCCCTGATCCGCTACACCGGCCTGCTCGGGCGGCTTTGCTACGGGCCTGGCGAGACCTGGGTCGCGGTCCGTGACTGGCTCGGTAAACCACTGGTCCTCGACGGTGATGCCGAGGATCTCGCCCGCCGGTACCTGACCGCGTACGGCCCAGCCACCGCACGCGACTTCGCGACCTGGTCGGGTCTGCCGGTCCCGCTCGCCCGGCGAGCCGTCGAGGCGGTGGCCACGACCTCTTTCGAGGTCGGGACCACCCAGCTCAAAGGCCTCGACGACCTGCCCGGCTGTCAGGACGTACGGCTGCTCGGAGAGTTCGACGCGTACCTTCTCGGCTATCAGGACCGCCACGTCGATCTGCCGAAGTCCATCTTCCCGGGCGGCGGCATGCTCCGCCCGGCCGTGCTGAAGGCCGGCCGGCCGATCGGCACCTGGGAGCACGCCACCCTCCGGACGGACCTGTTCGAGCCGGCCGACCTGACTCCCGAACTCGCGGACATCGCCCGGTTCTCAGGCACCTGACACGTACCTGCGCAGGTGTTCCGCGGTCGTCGTCGGGCTGCTCTCGACCAGGTCCGCGGGCGTGCCGGTGAAGACCACCCGGCCGCCGTCGTGTCCGGCGCCCGGGCCGATGTCGATCAGCCAGTCGGCGTGCGCCATCACCGCCTGGTGGTGCTCGATGACAATGACCGTGTTCCCCTGATCCACCAGTGTGTCGAGCATGCCGAGCAGCTTGTCGACGTCGGCGAGGTGGAGCCCGGTGGTCGGCTCGTCGAGGATGTAGATCGACCCCGTCTTTCCCATGTTGATCGCGAGCTTCAGCCGCTGACGTTCGCCGCCGGACAACGTGGTCAACGGCTGCCCGAGCCCGATGTACCCGAGGCCGACCGTCGACAGCCGGTCAAGAATCGTCCGCGCCGTACCGGTCGTGAAGAACTCCCGGGCCTCGGCGACCGTCATCCGCAGGACTTCGCTGATGTTCTTGCCGCGCAGGCGGTGCTCGAGTACCTCTGCCGTGAACCGGGCGCCGTTGCAGTCCTCGCACACCGACGCGACCTCGGCCATCATCGCGAGATCGGTGTACACCAGCCCGATGCCCTTGCACGTCGGGCAAGCGCCCACCGAATTGGCGCTGAACAGCCCGGGCTTGACCTTGTTCGCCTTGGCGAAGGCGGTACGGATGGGATCCAGCAGCCCGGTGTACGTCGCCGGGTTGCTCCGCTTGGACCCGCGGATCGGTTCCTGCCCGGCGATGATCACACCGTCCCGCCCGGCCAGCGAGCCGTGAACGAGCGAGCTCTTCCCGGATCCCGCAACACCTGTCACCACGGTGAGGACGCCGAGCGGGACATCCACACTCACATCGCGGAGATTGTGCAGCGTCGCGTGTGCGATCGAGAGCTTGCCGGTCGGCCGGCGTACGTCGTCGCGCACGGTCACCCGATGGTCGAGGTACTGCCCGGTCAGCGTGCCGGACGCGGTCAGGCCGGCCACGTCACCGGCATAGCAGAGACGCCCGCCGGCCAGGCCCGCGCCCGGGCCCAGGTCGACGACGTGGTCGGCGATCCGGATCGTCTCCGGTTTGTGCTCGACGACCAGCACCGTGTTGCCCTTGTCCCGCAACTGCAGCAGCAGGTCGTTCATCTGCTGGATGTCGTGCGGATGCAGGCCGACGGTCGGCTCGTCGAAGACGTACGTGAC
Source organism: Kribbella sp. NPDC003505 (assembly GCF_040610875.1). NCBI lineage: Bacteria > Bacillati > Actinomycetota > Actinomycetes > Propionibacteriales > Kribbellaceae > Kribbella > Kribbella sp. NPDC003505. The sequence continues at coordinate 894,709 of NZ_JBEXNA010000003.1, forward strand.
GTCGCTCAGGCTCGACCCGAGATGCCGGACCAGCTTCACCCGCTGCGCCTCGCCGCCCGACAGCGTGGACGACTCGCGGTTCAGGCTCAGGTACCCCAGGCCGATCGTCACGAAGGACTCGAGCAACTCCCGGAGCCCCTCCAGCATCGGGCCGACCCCGGAATGCTTGATGCCGGCAACGAAATCGGCGAGATCGCTGATCTGCATCGCCGAGCACTCGCCGATCGTCCGCCCGTCGACGGTCACGCTCCGGGCCGCCGCGTTCAGCCGGACGCCGGCGCACTCGCCGCACGTCTCCTGCCGGATCGCGCGGTCGGCGAACGCCCGCGCGTGGCTCTGCATCGACTGCGGATCCTTGCTGAGGTACTGCCGTTTCAGCTTGGTGACGAGTCCCTCGAAGGTCAGATTGCTCTTCCCGACCCGGATCTTCATCGGCTCCTGGTAGAGGAACTGCTGCCACGCCTCGCGCGGGTAGTCCTTCAGCGGCAGGTCCGGATCGAACAGACCCGACTGCGCCATCAGTTGCCAGTGCCAACTGTCGACCGAGAAGCCGGGCGCCTTGATCGGGCCCTGGTTGAGGCTCTTCTCGCGGTCGACCAACTCGTCCAGGACGAACTCGGCGGTCCGGCCGAGCCCTTCGCAGGCCGGGCACATGCCTTCGGCCCGGTTGAAGCTGAACACCGACGGGGGACCGGCGTACGGCGTCCCGGCACGGCTGAAGAGCACGCGCAGCATCGTGTGGGCGTCGGTCGCCGTACCGACGGTGGAGCGGGCGTTCGCGCCGATCCGCTCCTGGTCGACGATGATCGCCGCGGACAGGTTCCGCAGCGCGTCCACGTCCGGCCGGCCGAGGCTCGGCATGAAGTTCTGCACGAACGCGGTGTAGGTCTCGTTGATCAGCCGCTGGGACTCGGCGGCGATGGTGTCGAAGACGAGCGAGGACTTGCCGGAACCGGAGACCCCGGTGAAGACGGTGAGCCGGCGTTTGGGGATGTCGAGCGAGACGCCGCTGAGGTTGTTCTCGCGGGCGCCGCGCACCTGGATGACGTCGTGACTGTCAGCAGGAAGCATCCTTCAATGGTGTCATTGAACCGCCCGTAGCAACTTAGAGCTGATCAGCCTGCTGCACCTCCTCGTGAAAGTCTCAACGCCGCGGGGAAGGTTCGCGGGCCACCCGGGCGACCTCGTCGAGGAGGTCCTGGAGCTGGGCCGCGAGTCGGGTGCGGGCGGTGGGGGACAGGGAGGCGACCAGTTCGGACTCTCGCGTGAGGACCTGGTCGACCGTCCGCTCGATCAGGTCGTGGCCGGCTTCGGTGAGGGTGACGACGACGGCACGGCTGCCGTCGTCCGCGGCCCGTCGCGTCACCAGCCCGCTGTCCTCGGCGCGCGCGACGCGCTGCGAGATCGCCCCGGCCGTGACAAGCGTCCGCCGGGCCAGCTCACGCGTGCTGAGCTCGTACGGCGTGCCGGCGCGCCGCAGCACGCTGAGCAGATCGAGCGTCGCCGGGTCCACACCGGCGTCGGCCAGCACCCGGCGGCGGTCGTCGGCGAACAGCTTGGCCAGCCGCCACAGCGGCGTGACGATCTCGATCGAGTCGGTCGGCGTACCAGGACGCTCGCGCTGCCAGGCGCGCGCGATCTCGGCGGCGGGATACGCACTGGGGGCGTCGAGCGGATAGTTGTCGGCCACGCGACCCATGGTACGTTTAGAGCTAAACATTTAGAGCTAAACGTGAGGATGTTGTGATGAGGACGATCGTGGTGACCGGGGGAGCGACCGGGATCGGGCGGGCGACCGCGGAGCGGTTCCGGGCCGACGGCGACGAGGTGGTGATCACCGGCCGGCGGGCCGACGTACTCGAGAAGTCCGCCGCGGATCTCGGCGCGCGGGCAGTGGTGTGCGACGCGACCGATCCGGCCCAGGTGGAGCGGCTGCTGGACGAACTGCCCGAGCGGGTGGATGTCCTGGTCAACAACGCCGGCGGCAACACCGACTTCGGCCGGCCCGACGGTGATCTCGCCCAACTGAAGGCGAACTGGCTGGCCAACCTGGAGGCCAACCTGCTGAGCGCGGTGCTCACGACGACAGCCCTCGCGCCCCGGCTGACCACGGCTGTGGTTCAGCTGGGCTCGATCGCGGGCGCCCGTGGGCCCGGTTCGTACGGAGCCTCGAAGGCTGCGCTGGCGATGTGGAACGCCGACGTCGCGGCCGAACTCGGACCGCGGGGTGTGACCTCGAACGTCGTCGCGCCGGGATTCACCGCCGACACCGAGTTCTTCCAGGGCCGGCTGACCGGCGAGCGTCGCGAGACGTTGCTGCAGGCAACGTTGACCAAGCGCGAGGGCCAGGTTGCCGACATCGCCGGCACGATCCACTTCCTGGCCTCACCCGCCGCCCGCCACATCACAGCCCAGGTCCTGCACGTCAACGGCGGCGCACACATCACCCCCTAGCCCGCTCTCTGCGTGCCTCACGAGGGCAGACAGCGCAGAGCGCACAAGACCGGATATCCGCTCGCGTTGCGGGTTGTTCGCTCTCGCACCAGCCGAGAACCCCCAAGAGCAGTGGATATCCGCTCTTGTGTCGGGGGCGGGCGAGGAGCGCAAGGCTGGTGCGGCCTGACAACGTGCGCCAGATGTGACAATGGGCGACATGCGTCCCACCGTCAAAGATGTCGCCAAGCTCGCCGGGGTGTCGCCGAAGACGGTGTCGAACGTGATCAACGGCGTCGTCTTCGTGCGACCCGAGACCCGGGCCCGGGTGGAGAGCGCGCTGGCCGAGCTCGACTACGTGCCGAACATGAGCGCCCGCGGCCTGCGCAACGGCCGCTCCGGCATGATCGCGCTCGCACTGCCCGACCTGCTCCGGCCGTACTCGGCGGAGATCGTCCACCTGGTCGTCGAGCTCGCCCATGAGCGCGGCTGGGGTGTGCAGATCGAGCAGACCGCGGCCGAGCCGAACCGTGAGTTCGAGCTGCTGTCGAAGGCCCGCGCGTATCTCGTCGACGGCCTGATCCTGAACCCGGTGAACCTCGACGACAGTGCGGTGACGTCCGCCGGTCCGCTGCCGCCGCTGGTCCTGATCGGCGACGTCGACCAGGACGTCGTCAGCCAGGTCGCGATCGACAACGTCGCGGCCGCGCGGGACATGACCAATCACCTGCTGGCGCAGGGCTGCCGGCGGATCGCCGCCGTCGGTACGCCGGAGATCCCGCGCGGGTCGAGCGGCGCCGGCGTCCTGGGCGGATCGGCCGAGTCGCCGGGGACCGCGGCCTCGCGGTTGCGGACGGCGGGGTACCGCGAGGCGCTCGAGCAGGCCGGCGTACCGGTCGATGCGCGGCTGGAGATCAGCCTCGACCGCTGGCGTCCGGAGGGCGCCGCGACGGTGGTGGGGAAGTACCTGACCGAGCACGAGTTGCCCGACGCGTTCTTCTGCTTCACCGACACGATCGCGTCCGGCACGTTGTCGGCGCTGTGGAGCGCGGGCATCGACGTACCGAGGCAGACGCTGGTCGCCGGGTTCGACAACATCCTCGACAGCCAGTTCATGATCCCGCCGCTGACCACGATCGACTTCGACCGGCGGGCGTTCGTCGCCGCCGCCCTCGACCTGCTCGCCGAGCGGATGGCGGACAAGACCGCACCGCCACGCAGGGTGATGATCCCGCACCGCGTTGTCGCGCGTGCCAGTACCGCACGATAACGGATACGTTTCCACAAAATCGCACATTGGAACCTTGTGCCGGGCATTCTAACGATGTAATCATCGGTCCCGCCCCGAAGGAGACCGAATGACTGCAGATTTCTCCCGGCGCAGCCTGCTGAAGACAGCGGCCGCGCTGGCCGGTGGCGGGTTGCTCGTCGGCTGCGCGCCCGGCGCGTCCCGCTCGACGGCCGACCTGAACTACTGGCACCTCTTGACCGGTGGTGACGGCACGGTGATGGCTGGCCTGGTGGACGCCGTCAACGCCGCGAACCTCGGCTTTCACACCACCCAGACCGTGCTGGCCTGGGGACCGCCGTACTACACGAAGCTCGCGATGGCATCGGCCGGCGGGCGCGCCCCGGACGTGGCGATCATGCACGCGTCCCGGATCGCGGGCTACGCGCCGGGCGGCCTGCTCGAGCCGTGGGACCTGGACCTGCTCGCCGAGGCCGGCCTGCGCGAGAGCGACTTCCCGGCCCGCGTCTGGGAGAAGTGCCAGTACGACGGGAAGCTGTACGCGATCGCGCTCGACACGCACCCGTTCGTGCTCTACTACAACACCGAGCACGCCGAGAAGGCCGGTGTCACCGAGGCTCTGCACACGCTGAAGAGCCCGGAGGAGTTCACCGAGGTCGCGACCGAACTGCAGAAGGTCACCGGCAAGCACGGCCTGTCATACGGCTACCTCGGTGACGGCGCCCAGATGTGGCGGCTCTGGTACACGCTCTACAAGCAGACCGGCGCCGACATGACGCTGGTGCCCGGTCAACCGGCCAAGGTGGACAAGGACGCCGCGGTCAAGACGCTCAGCTTCGTGCAGTCGTTGCTCAACGACACGATCGCCTCGCGCAGCGGCGACGGCGGCACGGCGACCAGCGAGTTCCTGCACGGCGAGAGCGGCATGTTCTTCGGCGGCGTCTGGGAGCTCCCGGTGCTGAAGGAGGCGAAGCTGCCCGTCGACGCGGTGCCGATCCCGACGATGTTCGGGACCCAGGCCGCGTACGCCGACTCGCACACGTTCGTGCTGCCGCGGCAGTCGAAGGTGTCGCCGGAACGCCGCAAGCACGTGTACACGATGGTGGCCGAGGTGCTGAAGCGGTCGGTGAAGTGGGCCGACGGCGGCCACATCCCGGCGTACCGGCCGGTCGCGACGAGCGCGGAGTACCAGGCGCTGAAGCCGCAGTCGAACTACGCCGGGATCCCGGGCTACGTGAACTACGACCCGGACGTGTGGTTCAGCGGTGCGGGCAGCGACTTCCAGAACTACTTCGCCGAGAACGTGCAGAACGTGTTCCTCGGCAGTGGTGACCCGGCGGCCGGGTTCGACGGGTTCGTCGCCCGGCTGAACAAGCTGCTCGACCGTCCGCAGCCGGTGTGAGAGAGGAGGCACAGATGTCTACTGCGATCGACACTCCGCCCGCTACGACGGAGGAGGTCACCGCTCAGGGCAGGGCCCGCGCGAAACGTGGCGAGTCCCTGACAGGTTGGGCGTTCGCGGCGCCGTTCGCCGTACTGTTCGTGCTTTTCCTCGTGGTGCCGGCGATCTACGGCCTGTACCTCAGCTTCACCGGCGAGACGCTCACCGGCGCGGGCAGCGGACTGGTCGGCTTCTCGAACTACGCCGACGCGTTGCGCGACCCAGACCTGTGGAAGTCGCTCGGGAACACGCTGTGGTTCACGGTGCTGAGCACGGTCCCGCTCATCGTCTTGTCACTCGCGCTCGCACTGCTCGTGAACCTCGGTCTGCCGGGGCGCTGGTTGTGGCGGCTGTCGTTCTTCCTGCCGTACCTGCTCGCGTCCACCGTCGTGGTGATGTTCTGGAGTTGGATGTACAACCCGAAGCTCGGGCTGATCAACGCTGTGCTGGACAAGGTCGGCGCCGGACCCGTGGCGTGGCTGCAGGATCCGAAGGTGGCGATGATCTCGGTCGTGGTCACCACGCTGTGGTGGACGATCGGGTTCAACTTCCTGCTCTATCTGGCGGCGCTGCAGAACATTCCCGAGCAGCAGTTCGAGGCCGCGGCGCTCGACGGCGCGGGCAAGTGGCGGCAGCTCTTCTCGATCGTGATCCCGCAACTTGCGCCGACCACGGCACTGCTGGTGACGCTGCAGATCCTCGCGTCGCTGAAGGTGTTCGACCAGATCTACATGCTGACCAACGGCGGTCCGGCCGGGACGACGCGGTCGATCGTGCAGTACATCTACGAGTCCGGCTTCACCGGCTATCGGTTCGGTTACTCGTCGGCCATCTCGTACCTGTTCTTCGCGCTGATCGTTCTGGTGTCGCTGGCGCAGTACAAGCTGATCAACCGCAGGAGCGTCTCGTGAGCACCTACACCCTGAGTCGTGGGATCAAACAAACGCACAAGCCGGGCGAAAACCCCTGGAGCGTGTCCAGAATGGCCGCGCTGCTGGTGCTTGCGGTGCTGGCCGTAGCCTGGCTGGTCCCGTTCGCCTGGGCCGTGCTCACGTCGCTGAAGAGCGAGGCGGACGCCGGTGCGTCGCAGATCACGCTGAACCCGCCGGACGGGTTCAGCTTCGAGGCCTACCGCAAGGTTCTGTCGGCCGGCGACATCCCGTCCTGGGCATGGAACAGCCTGATCACGTCGGTGGCGATCACGCTCATCACGGTCGCGACAGCGGCGCTGGCCGGCTACGCGTTCTCGCGGGTGAACTTCAAGGGCAAGCGATTGTTGTACGCCGCGATCATCGCCGCGATCATCATTCCGCCGCAGTTGCTGATCGTGCCGCTGTTCCGGCAGATGCTGGCGTTCAACCTCGTCGACACCTACTGGGGCATCATCCTGCCGCAGGCGTTCGCGCCCGCGATGGTGCTGATCCTGAAGCGGTTCTTCGACCAGATCCCGGTGGAGCTGGAGGACGCGGCCCGGGTCGACGGCGCGGGCCGGCTGCGGGTGTTCTGGTCCGTCGTGCTGCCGTTGTCGCGGCCGATCCTCGCGGCGGTGGCGATCTTCGTGTTCATCGGTGCGTGGAACAACTTCCTCTGGCCGTTCATCGTGACCACGGACGCGGACCTGATGACGCTGCCGGTCGGCTTGCAGACCGTCAAAAGCGCCTACGGGTTGCAGTACGCGCAGAACATGGCGTCCGCGATCCTGGCCGCGCTGCCGCTGGTCGTGGTGTTCCTGTTCTTCCAGCGACAGATCATCAAGGGCATCGCGACCACCGGCTTCGGTGGTCAGTAGAGCTTTCCTGGACAGGAATTCCGGCACTCGGGATTCCGGTCACGATCCCTTGAAAACGTCGTCACTCTCAGCGAGGGTTGCCTGATCACTTCCGCGTCGTTTCCGGGTGCGGGGAGGACGGGGGAGTGTGCGGTCGTGTGACGTGAACACGGCCGTATCCGCCGTCACTCGGGGGTAGTACACGATGAGAAGGGGGAAGTGTGTCAGCGATGAAAAGGCTCGCCGAGCAGCGCCGTGATGTGAGGAGTCACGGCGACGCAGGGCTCGGACGGGCCGCGGTCCAACCAGCGGTGTGCACCGGCATCCACGAGGTGAACTCGTCGATCCCGTCGGTGCGGCCGCGACGCGTGGCGATGCTCAGACTGAGCAACGGAATGACGACCACGCTGCGACTCGGCGACGGTGCGCAGGCGCCGGCGCCCGGCGCGACCGTACTCGTCCAGGGTGGCCGGGGCATGGGCGATCAGCCTGCCTCAGGTGGGGTCATCCTCGCGTCGAGGTGACCCGTCGGACGTGAACGGTCAGAGTCAGTGACTCGCCGGTCTCAGGTGTCAACGCCCAGCTGAGGCCGGCAAGTCCCTGGACGGTCAGCTCTCCTCGGTGAACTCCCGGATCTCGATGGGGGAGTAGGGCGCTTCCGGCAGCCGCCCGGCGATCTCGGTCGCGCGCTCCAGGCTGCAGTCCACGACGTAGTAGCCGGCCAGCACTTCCTTGGCCTCGGTGAACGGCCCGTCCGTCACCGTCGGGACGCCGTCCCGGACCCGGACCACCCGCGAGTTCGCGGTGGTCAGCGGCCTGTCGTCGATGTGCTCACCGCACGCTTTCAGTTCGTCGATGAGCTTGCCGTGCTGTTGCATCACCTGGTCCATGCCCACGGCCCGCAACGTCTCCCAGGTCTGTTCGTTCCCGTAGATCAGCAACATGTATTTCATCTGCTCGCCTCCATTCACCTGGATACGTCGGAGCCCCGGACATCATCTCGACATCCGGGGCCCACGCTATCGACTACCAGGTCGCACCGGCAGGTGCCCGCACCGTGGTGTTCAGGCGGTTGAAGAGGTTGGTGAGGCCGATCATCAGGATGATCGCCGACAGCTCCTTCTCGTCGAAGTGATCGGCGGCCGCGTTCCAGATCTCGTCGGTGACCGCGGTCGGGTTGTCGGCCAGCCGGGTCGCGGCCTCGGCCAGCTCGAGCGCAGCCCGTTCGGCGTCGGTGAACAGGTCGGAGTCCCGCCAGGCGGCGACCTGGTGCAGCCGTTCGTCGGTCTCGCCGTTCTTCAGCGCCGACTTCACGCCGCCGAACACGCAGGGCGAGCAGCCGTTGATCTGGCTGGCCCGCAGGTGCACGAGTTCGAGCGTCTTGCCGTCGGCCCCGGACTGCCCGATCGCCTTGTAGATGTTCTGGATGCCCTTGGTGGCGTCGGGCAGGACCATTGCGGGGTTGGTCATCCGTGCGTGCATGATCGCTTCTCCATCAGTTGGTTGCTTTCACTCCCTTGACGGATGCTGCGCGGCGGATGTGACAGCGAACCGCAGATCTCTTTCCAGCCGGGTCTCCACCGGCACGGCGGGATCGGAGTACTGACCTGTCAGGCAGATCGGTCCGCTGTAGCGGAGCTGGCGGAGCGTCGCGAACACGGCCGCCCAGTCGGACAGCCCGTCGTCGCCCTCCACGAAGTTCGTCTTCCAGGCCCCGTCGGCGCGGACGTAGTGGACGTTCTTCAGGTTCACGATCCCGAGCCGATCCGCACCGAGTTCGAGGGTGACCGCGGGATGGTCGCCGGCGAGTGCGTCGTGCGCCGCGTCCCAGACCAGCTTGAACCGTTCGGGCAGCCCGTCGAGCAACTGCAGCACGCCCAGCGTCGACGACACGTACCGGCCGTGGTGCGGTTGCACACCGACCTGTACGTCGTACCGCTCGGTCAGGGCGACGGCCTGCTCGAGCAGCGCGCGGTTGCGGCGTACGGAGGCGGCGTACCCGTGGGGGCCGAGGTCGGCCATGATCCGGATCATCGGCACGCCGGCCTCCGCGCAGGCGGCGAACACCGGCTCGGACAGGTCGCTCGCGACGCTGATCGGTTCGATGCCCTCGGCCCGTAACTGGGCGGTGAACTTCGGCAGCTCCGCCTCGGCGCCGCCCGGCGTGACGTACGCGGCGTCCCGGACCGGGACCTCGGCGCCGGCGAACCCGAGACCGGAGACCACCCGGCCGAGCTCGTCACCGGGCAGCCCGATCCAAGGCTTGGTGAAGACGGACCACAGATACGACATCAACGGCCTCCCAGGCCACTCATGGTGATTCCACGGACGAACCAGCGTTGGGTGAGGAAGAACAGAACGATCAGGGGAATGGTGGTGACGGTGGCTGCCATCAGCAACAGGTTCCACTGGGTCCCGTTGGTGTCCTGGAACACCTGCAGGCCGACCGACGCGGTCCGGGTGGCGTCGCTGTTGGAGATCACCAACGGCCACAGCAGGTTGTTCCACTGGCCGATGAACTTGAACACCGCCAGCGTCGCGATCGCCGGTACCGCGAGCGGCACGATCACGCGGACGAACGCCTGCCACCGGTTCGCGCCGTCCAGCCGGGCGGCCTCCTCGTAGTCGCGCGGGATGCCGAGGAAGAACTGCCTCAGCAGGAACACCCCGATCGCGGTGAACGCGTGCGGCAGGATCATGCCCGGCCAGGTGTCGATCCCGTGCAGCTTCGCCACCAGGACGAACTGCGGGATCAGCGTCACCTGCGACGGGATCATCAGCGTCGCCAGATAGATCCCGAACAGCCAGCTGCGGCCGGGGAAGTTGAGCCGCGCGAACGCGTATGCCGCGAGCGCCGCCGTGACCGTCTCGAGCAGCGTCGTACCGGCGGCGAAGTAGATCGTGTTCAGCAGGTACTTGCCGAGCGGGACCAGGTCGAACGCGCGCGTCAGGTTCTCCGGGTGCCAGGTGCTCGGCCAGAACGACGGCTTCGCGGCCATCGACTCGCCGTCGGACTGGAACGCGACCAGCACCATCATGACGACCGGGACCAGCGTGATCGCGGTGACGAGGAAGCAGGTGAAGACGACCAACTTACGCCGGATCTCAGTTGTCATAGTGCACCAGCCTCCGCTGGAACAGGAACTGGCCCGCGGTGATGATCACGATGAACGCGAAGAGCACGAGCGACTGCGCCGCGGCGTACCCCTGGTCGTAGTTCTCGAAGCCGGTCCGGTAGATGTACATGACGAGGGTCGTGGTGCGGGTGCCCGGGCCGCCGTTCGTCATGATCAGCGCCTGGTCGAACACCTGGAACGAGCCGATCACCGACGTGACGACGACGAAGAACAGTGCAGGGGAGAGCATCGGCAGGGTGATGTGCCGCAAGCTCTTCCACGGCGACGTGCCGTCGACCCGGCCCGCTTCGTACAGCTGTTGCGGGATCGCCTGGAGGCCGGCCAGGAACACGACCATGCCGAAGCCGAAGCTCTTCCAGACGCTCATCACTATCAGCGCCGGCATCGCCCAGGTGTCGGAGATCAGCCATGCCGGGCCGTTGATGCCGAACCATCCGAGCACGGCGTTCACCAGGCCGTCGTGCGGGATGTAGAGCCAGATCCAGACGAACGCGACCGCTACCGTGATGGTTGCGTACGGCAACAGCAGCAGCGACCGGAAGACGGCGATCCGTTTCAGGCCCTGGTTCAGCAGCAGTGCGAGCAGCAGGCTGACGAGGATGGTCAGCGGGACGCTCACCAGCGTGAAGTACGCCGTGCTGCCGAGGGCCGACCAGAACGTCGGGTCGGGGCCGAGCCGAGCGAAGTTGTGCAGGCCGGCCCAGGTCGGGGCGCTGAACAGGTTCCAGTTCAGCAGCGAGATGACGCCGGCGGCGACGACCGGTCCGGCGGTGAAGATCAGGAAGCCGATCAGGCTGGGCAGGATGAACAGCCAGGCAGTGAGCGCTTCCCTGCTGCGCCATCGCGGCGTGGGCGCCTGCCGGGCCGGTGTCGGAGTGGCGGTGACCGGTGCGGTGTCTGCCGTGGAGATGGCCATGGTGATCACCCCTTCCTGGCAGTGGCTTGGCGGACCGTGTCGAGATGCTGACGCATCAGTACGTCGAGCCGCGGTGTCAGACCGGTGATGGCGTCCGGGACCGGGACCTGGCCGAGGAACGTCCGCGGAAGATCCTGACCGAGCAGCTGTTTGACCTGGTTCCAGTTCGTGGTGACGTCGAACGCGTGCCCGCCGGCGACTTTGCCGGCCAGGATGTCCTGGACGATCCCGAGGTTGTCGGGCGGTGGCTGGAACGCGCTGCCGGCACTGAGCCGGGCTGGGTTGTTGCGGCCGGCTTTGGCGTAGATGTCGAGTGCGCCGGTGCTGGTGAGCGTCTTGAGCAGCTTCCACGCGAGGTCGAGCTCGGCACCCTCGCGCACCCCCGATGGAATCGCGAAGCTGGAACCCGAGACCCGCGGCGTGCTCCCGTTCGCGCCGGCCGGGAACGGGATGATGTCCCAGTCGAACTTCGCCTTCCGGGCGTTCACGACCTGCCACGGCCCGTTCTGCATGAAGGCGACGTTGCCCTGCAGGAAGTTGGACAGTGAGCTCTCGGTGACCAGGTTCTTGATCGGCGGCGTCACCTTGTCCTGCACGAACAGGTCGATGACGAACTGCAGCGCCTCCATTGCCTCGGGGTCGCCGAGAGCGCTGCGGCTCGCGTCGGCGCTCATCACGTTGCCGCCGGCGCAGTAGATCCAGGACACCAGGTCGTCGATGGCCGGCGCGCAGGTGAAGCCGTACTGCTCACCAGGTTTCGTGAGCTGCTTGGCGAGGTCGCGGAACGTGGCCCAGGACATCGGCTCGGTCCGGGACGGCAGCGGGATGCCTTGCTTGTCCAGCAGGTCCTTGTTGTAGTACATGACGGTCGGCGCGACGTCGAAGCCGATCGCGTAGGTCTTGCCGTTGAAGCTGGAGATCTTCCGGCTGGTGTCGTAGAAGTCGTCGAGCGCGAAGTCGGGGTCGGCCTCGATCAGGTCGTCGAGCGGCCGGTGCGCGCCGCGGGCGGCGTACGTCGGGATCAGCGTGCCGTTGAGCGCGGTGACGAGGCTCGCGGTGCCGCTGACGAGTTGCAGGTCGAGCTTGGTCGGGTAGCCGCTGGACGGGGTCAGCGTGGCGACCGACTTCACGCCGAGCTGGTGCTCGACGTACGTGCCGAAGTCCTCCCACACCTTCTTCTCGGCGGCGCTGCTGGACCACATGGCCCAGGTCGCCGTACCCGAGGGCGGGCCGGACGAGCAGCCGGCCGCGAGACCTAGCCCGGCCAGGCCGCCGATCCGCAGGACGCTGCGGCGGGACAGCTTGTTCATGGTTCTCCTCACCGGTAGAGCAGGTCGATCGACTCGGCGCGGATGCGCTCCTCGTCGACCTCGACGCCCAGTCCAGGGGCGGTGGGGACCGTTGCGACGGCCTTGGTGATGCTCAGCCCCTCGACGTACAGATCGGTCAGCAGCTCCGGCCCGTTGAGCTCGGCGGGCAGGGCGAGCTCGAGCTGACTGAACACGTGCAGGGCGGCGGCGAACGCGACGCCGCAGTCGGTCAGGCCGCTGGCCAGCAGTTCCACGCCGCCGGCCAGCGCGGTCTGGGCGGTCTTCAGCGCGTTCCGCAGACCGCCCGACTTGCAGATCTTGACCACGACGAGGTCGGCGGCGTCCAGGCGGATCGCCCGGGCGAGGTCTTGCGCGGAGAAGCTGCCTTCGTCGATCGCGACCGGCAGGTCGATCAGCTCGCGGACCCGCTGCATCGCGAGGGTGTCGGTGCTGGGGACGGGCTGCTCGATGCAGTGGATCGTGCCGATGTGCTTGGTGCGCTGCAGCAATTGCTTGAGCGCTGCCGGGCGGTAGGACTGATTCGCGTCGAGCCACAGCGGTTTGCCGTCGGCGACTTCCGCGACGGTCTCGATCGCGGCGGTGTCCGCGTCCTGGTCGCCGCCGATCTTGACCTTGTACGCCGAGTAGTCCGACGACTCGAGGGCGTGCGCGCGGACGGTGTCCTGGTCGCCGACCCCGATCGCCGAGCAGAGCGGGATCTCGTCGTGCACCTTGCCGCCGAGCAGCGCGTGCACAGGGACGCCGGCAAGCTTTCCGGCCGCGTCGTGCATCGCGACGTCGACGGCCGCGCGGGCGAACGGGAAGCCGTTCGAGACGGCGGGGCTGAGCCGCTTGGCCGCTCGCTGGTGGAACAGTTCGACGTCGAACGGCGTGAGCTCGCGCAGGATCGGCGCGAGGTGCCGGCGGATCACGACGGCCATCGTCTCGGCGGTCTCGTAGCTCCAGCTGGGCAGTGCGCGCTGCTCGCCCCAGCCCACCACACCGTCCTCGGTGGTCAGCTTCACGAAGATCACCGCGCCGGCCTGGTCCGGAGCCGCGTCGGGCGAACCGACCGCGCCGCTGCCGAGCACGAACCGACGGGCGAACGGCACCGCCACCGGAAACACCTCGACCTGGGTGATGCGGGACATGGTCAGTCCTTTCAGGCGGCGATCGACCAGACGGCCGGGTCGACGAAGCTCGGCCCGCGGGTTCCGTCCTCGAGCCACTTGAGCGTGTCGCGGATCACGTAGCCGGCGAGCGCCAGATGGCCCTCGGCGGTGTCACCGGCGATGTGCGGGGTGAGCAACAGGTTTGGGCACGCCAGGGTGGGCGCGTCGAAGGACGGCGGCTCGGGGTCGTAGACGTCGAGGGCCGCGGAAATCCGGCCGTCGAGTGCGTGGTCGAGCAGAGCCTGCTGGTCGACCGCCGGACCGCGCGACGAGTTGACCACGACCGCGCCGTCGGGCAGGTTCTCGATCAGCTCGCGGGAGATCATGCCTTGTGTCTCCGGGACGTTCGGGACGTGGATCGACACGAAGGTGCTCGCGGCTGCCTCGGGCAGGTCGGCCAGGCGTACGCCGAGCTCGGTCGCGCGCTCCGCGCTCAGGTACGGGTCGTACACGACCACATCGCAGCCGAACGGCTTCAGCAGGGTGATCAGCGCCCGCGCCGTACTGCTCGCGCCGATGATGCCGACCTTGGCGCCGGCCAGTTCGTGACCGCGGAAGCCGGTCTGCTTCCAGCCGCCGCCGCGGATCGCGCCGTCGAAGCGCGGCAGCCGCCGGGCGAGGGTGAGCATCGACGCGAGGCAGTACTCGCCGACCGACCACGCGATCCGCGGGCCGGCCGAGAACACCGCGACGCCCTGGTCGAGGATGGCCGGATCGATCAGGTTCTTCACCGTGCCGGCCGCGTGCGCGACGACCTTCGGGCCGTTGCCGTCGGCCCACAGCTCCTTGGCCAGGTGCGGCGTACCCCAGCTGGTCAGCAGTACGTCGGCGCCTTCGGCGAGGGCCGGTACGGCATCCGGGGCGAGCGCCGGAGGCTTCGCGGGGGACCCGGGCCCGGCGGTGTGGTCGGCAGTCGCCCAGACCACCTCGAACCGCTCCTCCAGCAGCTGTCGAGTGCTCGCGTCGACGACATCCGTCGCACGGTCCGGGGACATCAGGGCGGCAAGTCTGGGCGCGGGATTCGGCACCGTGAGTACTCCTTCACGTCGAGGTAGCCACGACGGTAGGCGCTTTCCGTTATGCAGGTCCAAGCCCATTTACGTATGGACCGATACCGTGCTTGCATGGCGACCATGGACTTGTCGCTGCAACAGCTCCGGGGGTTCGTCGCGGTCGCCGAGGAGCTGCACTACGGGCGGGCGGCGCAGCGCCTCAACCTGACCCAGCCGCCGCTGACCCGGCAGATCCAGGGCCTCGAACGCACGCTCGACGTCCGCCTGTTCGACCGCACCGGCCGCGGCGTCCGCCTGACCGCGGCCGGGGGAGTCTTCCTCGAGCACGCCCGCCGGGTGCTGGCGCTGCTGGACGTCGCGCCCGAGGCGACCCGCCGCGCCGCGGACGGCACCACCGGGACGCTGCGGCTCGCGTTCACCGCGATCGGCGCGTACGCCGTGCTCGCCGACTTCCTGACCATGGTCGGGAAACGGACGCCCGGGGTGACGGCGGAGCTGACCGAGCTGGTGAGTCCGGCCCAGTTCGAGGCGCTGGCGAACCTGGAGATCGACCTCGGGTTGGTGCGGCCGCCGATCCCGGCGCAGTTCGAGTCGCTGCTGGTGCACTCCGAGGACCTGGTGCTCGCCGTACCGGCCGCGCATCCGCTGGCCGAGGGCGACCGTCCGGTGTCGCTGGTGGACGTGACCGACGACTACATCGGGTACAGCCCGGAGGGTTCGCAGTACCTGCACGACATCTGCGCGGCGATGATCGGGATGGATCGGTACGCCGTCAGCCAGCTGGCGTCGCAGGTGCCGACCATGCTCGCCCTGGTCCGCGCCGGCCTGGGGTGTGCGTTGATCCCGCGCTCGATCATGGCGATGGGCGTCGACGGCGTCCGGTACCGGGAGCTGGACGCGGCCGACGCGCACTCGGTGACGTTGCACGCGTGCTGGAGCCCGGACAACCCGAACCCGGCGCTGCAGCGGCTCGCGGAGTCGTTGCGCGCCGATCCGCACTTGACTTGGAGCGAGCTCTGATTCGTAGGCTCGAACCCATGAGTGGACAACACAAGATCGGCTCGGGTTTCGGGCCCGACAGCACCGCCGACGAGGTCCTGGCCGGGATCGACCTGACCGGCAAGCTGGCGATCGTCACCGGCGGGTATTCCGGCCTCGGCCTGGAGACCACCAAGGCGCTCGCCCGCGCGGGCGCGCACGTCGTCGTGCCGGCACGACGTCCGGATACGGCGCGCGAGATCCTCGGCGACCTCGCCGAAGTCGACGAACTGGACCTCGGCTCCCTCGACAGCGTCGAGGCGTTCGCCGGCCGGTTCCTCGCGTCCGGACGCCCGGTCGACATCGTGATCGACAACGCCGCGATCATGGCCAGCCCGGAGACGCGGGTCGGGCCGGGCTGGGAGGCGCAGTTCGCGACCAACCACCTCGGGCACTTCGCGCTGGTGAACCGGCTGTGGCCGGCGATCGCGGCGGACGGCGGCGGCCGGGTCGTGTCGGTGTCGTCGACCGGGCACCGGCGGTCGGACATCCGGTGGGACGACCTGGAGTTCCGGCTCGGGTACGACAAGTGGGAGGCGTACGGGCAGGCGAAGACCGCGAACGTGCTGTTCGCCGTCCAGCTCGATGCCCTCGGCAAGGACTTCGGCGTCCGCGCGTTCGCGCTGCACCCGGGCGGCATCCTCACGCCGCTGCAGCGGCACCTGACCCGCGAGGAGATGGTCGGCTACGGCTGGATCGACGAGGACGGCAACCCGTTGAACCCCGGGTTCAAGAGTCCGGAGCAGGGCGCGGCGACGCAGGTGTGGGCGGCGACGTCACCCCAGCTCGACGGGATCGGCGGCGTGTTCCTGGAGGACTGCGAGGTCGCCGAGGTGTCGACCGACGACACCCCCGGCGTGCGGCCGTACGCGATCGACCCCCGGTCGGCCGAGCGGCTCTGGACCGTCTCGGCGGAGCTCACCGGAGTGAACGCGTTCGGCTAGTCTGTGGTCGTCGAAGGGGATCGGTGGCTGTTTCTTCATTCGAGCTCGACGGGATCGTCGAGCGGTTGCGGGCGTCCGGATGCGTGTTCGCCGAGGACGAGGCCGCGTTGATCGCCGGGTCCGCACGGGACGCGACCGAGCTGGACGCGATGGTCGAGCAGCGGGTCGGCGGACAGCCGTTGGAGTACGTCGTGGGCTGGGCGTCGTTCCGCGGGCTGCGGATCGCCGTCGATCCTGGCGTGTTCATCCCGCGCCGGCGGACCGAGTTCCTGGTCGGTGAGGCGCTGCGGGTGACTGTCGCGGGCTCGGTCGTGGTGGACCTGTGCTGTGGTGCAGGCGCCCTGGGCGCTGCGGTGGCGGCCGAGCGTGAGGTGTCGTTGTACGCCGCCGACATCGAGCCGGCCGCGGTGCGGTGCGCTCGGCGGAACGTGCCGCCCGAGTCCGTGTACGAGGGTGATCTGTTCGACGCGCTGCCGGTGCGGTTGCGCGGGCAGGTCGACGTACTGGTGGCGAACGTCCCGTATGTGCCGACGGACGAGATCCGGTTGCTGCCGTCGGAGGCGCGGCTTTACGAGCCGCACGTGACGCTGGACGGTGGTGCGGACGGTCTCGCTGTCCTGCGTCGGGTGGCTGCCGACGCCGCGGAGTGGTTGATTCCCGGCGGTCACCTCTTCGTCGAGGTGAGCGAGGGTCAGGCTCCGACGGCGCGTGCGGTGATGGTTTCGGCGGGGCTCGTCGCCGAGGTCGTCACGGACGACGACCTCGGCGCGAACGTCGTGCACGGGATCAGACCCGCCGCTGGACGTGCAGGAGATACTCCCGGCGGTTGAGCGGGTCGTGGTCGGTGCGCGGGCGATCCGGGATCGGACCGGTCACCGGTTGGTAGCGCTCGAACGCCGACTCCAGAACGCCCTCGCCGCGGGTGAGGGCGGGGAGTTGCTGCTCGAGCTCGTACACCGCCGCGGCGGGGATTTCTCCTTCCAGGGTCGAGGTTTCCGCGGCCAGTGCCGGCACCTGGGGGATCGCCCGGAGCCGGGCGAGTGCCGCCAGTACGGCGCGGGTCGTGTCGGTCGGAATGTCCAGCCGGAAGCGGTGCATCGGTTCCTGCACCGTCGTACCGGCCTGCTGGAGTGCGGTCATCAGTACCAGCGGCGTGAGGAACCGGAAGTCACCGGCCGTGCTGGACATGCTCTTGTCGAACACGGCGTGGGCGTGACTCTGGCGCGCGGAGTAGCCCGAGTGCGTCATCACGACGCGGGCGTCGGGAATCTGCCAGCCGTGGATCCCCTGGTGCAAGGTTTCGCGCACGGTTTCCTCGACGGCCTTGATGAACGCGTACGGCATCGAGCCGAGCTCGACCTCCAGTGCGAAGCTGACGCCGGCGTTCACGGGCGCCGGTTCGACCCGGAGCCCGACGGTGGCGAGGAACGGGTTCGCGTCCTTCTTGTTGAACTCGACCGCCGCGCCCGTCCCGTCGATCCGCTCGACGCAGATCGTCGTCGTCTCCCGGAAGTCCACCGCGATGCCGAAGTCGGTGGCAAGCGTGGATTCGATGACCTCCTTCTGCACCTCGCCGTACAGCGAGACGTAGGTTTCCTGCCGCAGGTCGTCCTGGCGAAGGTTGATCAGCGGGTCCTGCTCGGCGAGCTGGGTGAGCGCGACGCGCAGGTTGCCCTTGTCGGACGGCTTCCGCGGCGTGACGACCGTTTCGAGCGTCGGCGGCGCGAACGCGTGGGCGCTGCGTCGCTGCGCGGTGGAGGTGGTGTGCGGATCGGTCACGGTATCGCCGATCCGGATCTCGGCGAGCCCCCAGAAACGCCCGATCCGGCCGGCGCGGATCGTGCTCGCAGGGCCTTCGCCGACGACCTCGAGCGCGGTGATCTTGCCCTCGGTGTCGCCGTACCGGACGCGCTCACGGACGTGGGCGGCGCCCGAGAACATCCGCACGTAGGCGATCTTCTCGCCGGCCGGTCCGCGCTCGACCTTGAACACGGTGCCGTCGAGCGGCTCGCCGTCGGTGCGGGCGCGGGGGAGCAGTTGCCGGATCCCGTCGGTGAGGTCCTCCGCGCCGGCGCCGGTGATCGCCGACCCGAAGTACACCGGGTGGACGATCGCCCGGTGTGTCTGTGCGGCGAGTGCCTCGTCCAGGGACAGGGGCTCGTTCTCGACGTACCGCGCGAGGAGTTCGTCGTCGTGCCGGGTGAGGACCTCCAGGAGCGTGTCCTCCTGGACGATGGGCTTGAACGCCGCCTCGGGGGTGCCGAGGTGTGCTGCTTCGCCCATCGGGACGATCTCGCGGGTGAGCTTGGCGGTGATCTGCCGCAGTACGCCGTCGTACTGCGCGCCGGGCCGGTCGAGCTTGTTCACGAAGATCAGGGTCGGAATGCGCAGGCGCTGCAGGGTGCGCATGAGGACGCGGGTCTGCGCCTGCACCCCCTCCACCGCGGAGACGACCAGGACTGCGCCGTCCAGCACGCTCAGCGCACGCTCCACCTCGGCGATGAAGTCCGGGTGTCCCGGGGTGTCGATCAGGTTGACGGTGAGATCGCCCAGCGCAAACGAGGCGACAGCCGTCTTGATCGTGATCCCCCGCTGCCGCTCGAGCGCGAGCGAGTCGGTCTGGGTGTTCCCGTCATCGACACTGCCGACCTCGTCGATGACTCCGGCGGCATACAGCAGCCGCTCGGTCAGGCTGGTCTTCCCGGCGTCAACATGCGCCAGAATCCCGAGGTTCAGTACTTCCACGCAGCTTCATGTCCTTCGAACAGGTGTCAGTGGTCTCCGCGACAGACATGAAGCGAGGTCGCATGACGGACTCCTTAACGTGACACCTGTTCTTCGGTACGCCCCGAGTACACCAACCGTTCCACCCACGGACAAACTATTTAGCCGATGCCTACATGGTTGGGGGTGGCGGATAGACCAGCGGCGCCAGGACGCGCCGTGCCGCCCCGGCCCCGTGGACGGACTCGACCGCGAAGGCTTCCAGGATCAGGTCCCTGGTCGCCGGATCGACCTCGGCCCGATGGTTCTCGAAGAACGCCCGGGCGCCCGCGGACCTCCCCTGAAGCAGCGCACTGGCAATCGCCGCCGCGACCGGATCAGCGCCCCGCGTGCCCGCCCACCCCAGACAGTCCCCGGCGTCCTGGGCAGCCTCCGAGCAGTCGCCCGCCCCAGCCTGATCGCGGTCCATGGCTCCACAGTGTACGACTCGCCCAACGACTCAGCGCCAGGATCTGGTCGCGAGTCGTCACTGACGCCGGAGTGGCGAGGACGGAGTGGCGAGGACGGAGGCGCGTACGGAGTGACTTTCTCAAGGCGTCCGAGGTGTGCCTACAGCAGCGCCGGGGTGATCACCCCAACTCGGCGCGCAACCGCTCGCGATCACGTTCGATGCGAGCCACGCCCGACAGGGTCAGCCTCCCGAATTGAAGGTCCAGCACTGCTTGGGCATGCTGCTCGGTCACGCCGAGAAGCTGTTGGACAGCTCGCAGCGCATCCTCGGGCGCGTCCGAGTTGCTGACCAACTCCAGGACCTCAAGGCGGCGCTGGATGGCGGCGTAGACAGCGTCGAGCATCTCGAGACGATGGCGCTGGGCATCAGCGATCTCGCCGGGTCCGGTCAACCAATCCTCCTGGGGCGCACTGACCTTGGTCGAGTTCAGCCACCGTTGCCGTAGGCCAAGAACTCCCAGTTGCCGGAATCTATCACTTTCCACCGCCGGGTCTCGACCTCGACTGTCGATGACGGATATCCGGGCGGCTGATTCGTCCAGTTCGCCTGGAAATAGTACCAATTCCCCGTCGTCATCGACGGCTTGCTGTAGACGTTGCACTCGAGTGTGTACCCGCCGGCGTAGCAGTTCAGAGTGGATTTCGCGGGATCCCCACCAAGGGTGACGTCCTGGTAGATCCTTTCCACATTACTACTGAGATACGGCCGCACTCCGGAGCTGTGTACGACATCCATGTACCAATGCGCACCCGAGCCGGGATAATACGTGTGAGCCTCGAGATCGGCGGTCAGCGAGCCCAAGGTGTGGTACCCGGACGAATTGGTGTATCCGTAGTAGATCTGAGTCTGCGTTGATCCATGCAGCACCCATTTGTACCAACCCGTAGCGCGGGTCTCGCCGTTGTCGATCTGAGAGGCATTGGGGCTATAAATCTTCGGGACGGCATGCGTGGTGCTTCGTGCGGGAAACACGAGCGGGGCAAGTACGCGAGCGGCTTCGTCGGCACCTTCCTTGGCCTCCACCGCGAGGGCCTGACTGATTACGCTCTGAGTGCCCGCGCTCATTCTGGCACGACGACCGTCGAAGAACTTGCGGGCCAGGTCGGCCTTCCCGAGACGCAGCGCACTGGCAACTGTGGCCGCCGCCAGATCTGCCCCTTCCCCGCCGGCCCAGCCAAGGCACTCGCCTGACGCCTGCGCCACAGCTGAACAGTCAGCCGGTGACTTCGCGGAAGCGGCCACCGACCTGGCGTCATCCGGCGGCGCAGCTGAGGCGGAAGTCATACATACGACCGATCCGAGGGCCGATGCAAGTAGCAGCGTCACCACTTTGCGGATTTTCATCAATACCTCCATGGGCGGGCCCGGCGCCCCCCGGCGGCCGGTATGTCGACGGTAGGGGTGAGTCGCCGGCACTGGAAGGCTCTGCGATTGCAACAAGATGCAATCTCATGGCTGTAGCGGCCGGGCATGTTCTGCCGTCGTACTCGGAGCTGGCATGTAATCGATCTGTCGTATTCGCAACTGACCGAGCACACGACACCTGTTCCCGGCCCCGGCTACCCGGCGTCCGAGAGTTACGTCGTCGGCGAGTGCCTCGGCACGATCCTCGCCGAGGAGTTCGAGCATCGCCGGTACGCCGAGCGCGATCTCGCGACACTGCAGGCCGGAACTGTCGGTGCCGGGACGTAGCCTCGGGGCATGGTGGTTGGGCCTGAAGTGGCGGACTGGCGGCGGCTCGCGCAGTCGTTGCACGCGAGATTCCTGATCGACGCCTACGTGGACGGCGCGCGGTTCGTGGCCGCGGTGGGGGAGGCCTGCCAGGACGCCGTGCCCGAGGTGCGGCTCGGCGCGTCGTTCGTGGACGTGGCGACCAGGGATCCGGAGCTCGCGGCGCGGATCAGCTCGATCGCGGCCGAGCACGGTCTGACCGCCGACCCGGCGGCCGTGTCGCAACTCGAGGTAGCGTTGGACACGGCGGACCTGGTCGAGCTCGGTCCGTTCTGGGCGGCGGTGCTCACCGGCAGCACGGAAGCCTTCACAGGCAACGACATCATCGACCCGACGGGACGGGTCGCGAACCTGTGGTTCCAGGGGACGAAGCCGCACGAGGAGCCACGCCAGCGGTTCCACCTCGACCTGTGGCTGCCGCCCGAGGTCGTGCCCGGGCGGATCGAGGCAGCGCTCGCCGCCGGCGGCAAGGTCGTGTACGACGAGGAGGCGCCCGCGTTCATCGTGCTGGCCGATCCGCAGGGCAACAAGGTCTGCCTGTGTACGTCGGAGGGCCGCTGACTTCTGTTATCGTCGAGCTGGATCGAGGAGGTGTGTGATGGCTTGGAAGGTTGTCCGGTTCCGCGCCGTTCCCTCCTCGGCTGCTGCCCGCTGACGGGCTGACAGCTTTCTTCTCCGGACCGATCGGTGCGTCGCGGCGTCTGGCCGCGGATCACGTGCGCGCTCAGACAGCCGCGCACTCCGTGCCGATCGAACCGGAGCTTCCGCATGTCCTCCGTGGACACCCAACTTCATGCTGCCCTCGCACGTGCCGTCGCCGGCGTTCCCCAGCACGAACTGCGCCGCCGCGTAGCCGCTCTCTCACACCGCTATCGCACCGAGGAGGTCGACGACGCGACCCCCGGCATCAGCGATCCGCTCGACGCCCTCGCGTACGCCGTGGTCCGGATGCCGGCGACGTTCCGCGCGCTGCACGCGGCCTTGTCGATGGCCGGGCATCACATCGACGCGGCTTTCACCACGCAACTGGACCTCGGCGGCGGGACGGGCGCCGCAGCCTGGGCAGCTGTTGCGCTGTGGCCCGCGATCACCAGCGAGATCGTCGAGCGTCAACCAGCCGCGCTCCGCCTCGGCAAGCACCTTGCCGAGGGCAACTTCGCGCGGAACTGGTGCTGGACACCGGCCGATCTCCGGAACTGGAGCGCGCCCGGGCCGGTCGATCTGGTCACCATCGGATACGTCCTGAACGAGCTCGCCGCTGCCCGCCGCGACGACCTGATCCGGGCCGCGGCGCAGTCCGCGACCACCATCGTCCTGGTCGAACCAGGCACTCCGGGCGGTCACCGCCGGACGCTTGCTGCTCGCGACCTGCTGATGGAGCAGGGGTTCACGATCGCGGCGCCCTGCCCGCACCAAGGCCCCTGTCCGATCGACTGGTGCCATTTCGCGGCGCGTCTGCCACGCACCGAACTCCACCGGATCCTGAAGGACGGCATCCGCAACTACGAAGACGAGAAGTTCGCGTACGTCGTCGCGACCCGGCGCCCGGTGCGCGCGGCCGCGGCGCGGGTGCTGACCCGGCCGACGCGCCGCAAGGGCCAGGTGGTCCTCGACCTGTGCACCCCGGACGGTACGGCGGAGCACGTCGTCGTACCGAGGTCGTCGCCGTCGTATCGCAGCGCCCGGGACGCGGCGTGGGGTGCGGAGCTCAGGCGATGACGAGCCGGCTGATCAGTCCGTCGACGAGGGTGAAGGTGAAGTCGAGGTCGACGGTTCCGCCCGGGAAGTTGCCCTCGAGGTGGTGGGTCGCGACGTAGGTGTGCTCGTCGATCTGCCGGGTGCTGATGAGTTCGGTCGTGTAGCTGTATTCGCTCGCCGACCTCGCCAGCCAGGCACGGATCTCGTCGCGGCCGCGATAGGTCTTGCCGTCGTCGGTGACCTCGGCATGGTCGGCGTACCAGCGCATCGCCGCCGGTACGTTCCGGGTGACGTGACCGACGAGGTACTTCGTGATGGTGTCAGGCAGCACTGGAGCTCCTCAGATGGTGGGGACGGTGCCGGCGTCGATGGTGAAGTCGGCGCCGGTGATCGCGGAGGCGCGATCGGAGACCAGGAACGCGACGAGGTCGGCGACCTCGCCGGGCTCGGCGGCGCGCTGCAGCGGTACGCCGCCGAGCGACGCGAGGATGTCCTGCCAGGCCTGCTCGCGGGTCAGGCCCCGGGCGGCGGCGATGCGGTCGGCCAGGTGGTCGGCGCTCGTGGTCCGGATCGCGCCGGGCGAGACGACGTTGACCCGGATGCCGTGCGCGGCGACCTCGTTCGACAGTCCTTTGCTGTACGTCGTGAGCGCCGCCTTGGCCGCGGCGTACCCGAGCGTTGCCTCGTGCAACGGCATCCGCCGCTGGATCGACGACACGTGCACGATCGCGCCGGCGCGGCGCTCGGTCATCCCCGGGAGCAGCGCCCGGTCGAGCCGGACCGCGGCGAGCAGGTTGAGCCGGAGCTCGGCGTCCCACAGATCATCGTCGAGTACGGCGTACCCGCCGGCCGGGCTGCTCGAGCCGCCAAGTGTGTGAACGACGATGTCCGGCGTACCGAACTCGCTGCGGACGGCCTCCGCGACCGCGGCGGTCCCGGCGGGCGTGGTGAGGTCGGCGGTGACGAACAGCCCGGCGTCGGCCGGTGCGGTGCGCGCGACGCCGAGGACGGTGACGCCCTCGGCACGGAGACGGTCGGTGATCGCGGCGCCGGTGCCTTTGCTCGCGCCGGTCACCACCGCCGTGCGGTTGCTGAGATCCATACCGGCGACGGTGCCGTCTCCCGCCGGGGGAGACGCAAGGAGTTGACTCTCTCCCCGGGGGAGGGTGCAGGCTGAACGACGTGCGCAGCGGGTTGACGATCGGCGAGTTCGCGCGGGCGACCCATCTGAGCGTGCGCACGCTGCGGCGGTACCACGAGAGCGGGCTGCTCGAACCGGCGACGGTCGACGCGTCCAGCGGCTACCGCTACTACACCGTCGACCAGATCCCGTCCGCGCAGGTCATCCACCGGCTGCGCGAGCTCGACGTACCGCTGGCCGAGGTGGCCGCGATCATCGCGACCGACAACCCGGACAGGCGCGCGGAGCTCGTCGCCGTCCATCTCGACCGCTTGCAGGAGACCC
Source organism: Kribbella sp. NPDC003505 (assembly GCF_040610875.1). NCBI lineage: Bacteria > Bacillati > Actinomycetota > Actinomycetes > Propionibacteriales > Kribbellaceae > Kribbella > Kribbella sp. NPDC003505. Next base: position 919,259 of record NZ_JBEXNA010000003.1, read on the forward strand.
TCGAGCGGACCCGGGCGGCTGTCACCTCCCTGCAACAACTGCTCCGGCCCGCTCCGGGGCCTCTCGAGGTCGAGCTCCGCACGGAGCCCGCGCGATTGGTTGCCGGGATCACGGACATCCTCAGCCTGGACGGCGTCCTCCAGTGGTACGACGGGGCGATGGCCGAGCTCGACGCCGCCGTCGCCGAGCCGCTCGGTCCGCCCGGCGGGCACTACGACAACGACCTGTTCGCCGAAGGGCGCGGGAGGGTCCTGGTCTACTACCCGGTGGCGGACGCGCCGTCGTACGGGCGGGTGCGGCCGGTCGAGCTGCCCGCCGTCGAGTTCGCGGCCACGGTCCACCACGGACCGCACGACGACATCGACGTCACCTACGGCCGACTCGCGACCTGGGTGCACGAGCACGCGCTGGCCGTGGCCGGCCCGGTGCAGGAGACGTACACGGTCCGCCCGCAGGACGACCCCGACCCGACGGCCTGGCGCACCGGCATCGCCTGGCCGGTCTTCCGGGTCGGCTGATCAGAGCTCGTAGCCGCCGGACGCCTCGACGGTCTGGGCGGTGATCCAGCCGGCGTCCGGGGAGCCGAGGAACGCGATGACCTTGCCGAGGTCGTCGGACTCGCCGATCCGGCCGAGGGCGGTGCGCTCCGCGATCGGCGGGATCAGCTCGGGGTGCTGCGCGAACGCGTCGTCGCCCAGCCGGGTCCGGGTCACGCCGGGCGCGACCGCGTTGACGCGGATCCCGCGCGCGCTCAGCTCCTTGGCGAGGTAGCGGGTCAGAACGATCTGCGCGCCCTTGACGCTCGCGTAGACCGAGTAGCCGGGGGTCGGCCGCGCCGACTCGAGCGCCGACGTACTGGTCGTGAAGACGATCGCGCCGTGGTCGGCGATCACCGGCAGCAGTGTCTGGGTGAGGAAGTACGGGCCTTTGAGGTGGACGTTCACCATCTGGTCGAACAGCTCCTCGGTGGTGTCGTCGAACATGACCGGCGGCTGTCCGACACCGGCGTTGCTGACGAGTACGTCGAACGAGGTGCGGTCCCATCCCCGCAGTACGTCGGTGAGCGCGGCGCGGAACGCGTCGAACGTTTCCGGACGGGCGACGTCGAGCGGCAGTGCCGCCGCCGTACCGCCGTCCTTCTCGATCCGCTCGACCGTCTCCAGGGCGCGTTCGCGGCCGCCGCGGTACGTGACGACGACGGCCGTGCCGCGCTTCGCGAGCTCGAAGGCCGCGCTCTGGCCGATGCCGGAACTTCCGCCGGTGATGACAGCTACATGCATGATCGTGCACAACTCCTACTGGTCAGGATCAGGTTCCCGACCAGTACACGCGTCGCGCAGGGGAATGTGTTAGACCAATGCTCGCGGTGACTTGCCTGATCCTGCTCGATCGCGACTCGGCGGCATCCCGAACTCGCGCCGGTACTCGCGGCTGAACTGGGACGGGCTGTCGTAACCGACGGCGTACCCGGCGCTGGTCACGTCCTCGCCGAGCCCGACCACGCGCAGCCGGGCCTCCTGCAGCCGGATCTTCTTCTGGAACTGGATCGGGGTCAGCTCGGTCACGGTCCGGAAGTGCCGGTGGAAGGCCGACGTACTCAGGCCGGCCATTGCCGCGAGGTCCTCGACGCGGAACGGCTCGGTGTAGTGGTCGCGGATCCACCGGATGACGCGCGCGACGTGCGACAGGCTGCTGTCGACCAGGCCGATGTCGCGGACGGCGGCTCCCTGCGGGCTGCGGAGCAGCCGCCACAGGACCTCGCGCTGGACGAGCGGTGCGAGGACGGGCGCATCGTCCGGCTCCTCGACCAGGCGGAGGAGACGAATCATCGCGTCGATCAGTTCGGCCGATGCGCGGCTCACGGTCAGACCGCGGACCGGCCCGGGTTTGTCCGCCGCGTCGAGCAGCAGCGCCGCGATCATCTCCGGACGAAGCTCGAGCCCGACCCCGAGGCACGGCGCATCCGGCGACGCCTCCACGAAGTGCCCGGTCACCGGCAGGTCGACGGAAACGACGAGGTAGTCACCGGCGCCGTACTCGAAGACCTGCTCGCCGAGCGCCAACCGCTTCCGTCCCTGCGCGACCAGCGCGAACGTCGGCGTCGCCAGACTCGCTGCCGGCAGGGTGGTTGCCGTCACCACCGATACCAACAGCCCGTCGACGGTGTCTTCGCGCCCGGCCGCCCGGACGATCAGCTCACGCAGCTCCGCCAGACCCGGCATGGTCGTCACGCATCGAGGAACGTGGTGACCGCGTCGAGGACGAGCGGAGTGCGGGCGAGGCCGGTGAAGTGGGTGGTGCCGGGGAAGATCGCGAGCTGGGAGGCGGGGACGCCGACGAAGTCCCCGTTGACGTCGCCGCCGCGGAGCTGGTGAAAACGCACGACGTGCTCGAGCTTCACCGCATCGGCATCGCCGAAGGTGAGCAAGGTCGGGGCCTCGATGCCGCGGATGTCGTCGTCGGACCAGCCGGAGGTGCCGCGGTCGTACGCGCCGAGCTTGTCGAGCAGCGTCTGCAGGTGGTCGTGATCGGGGTGCGGCGACTTCGCCAGGTAGTCGGCCTCCATCGGCGTACCGGCGATCATCTCGACCTTCATCGACTCGACCGCGGCCGCGTTCTCGTCGCGGTCGCCCGACGGGTTGAAGGAGACCGACGAGATGACGGCCTTGCGGACCAGCTCGGGATACTCGATCGCGAGGTAGAGGGCGACCGCGCCGCCGACGCTGAACCCGAACAGGTCGACCCTCGGTACGTCGAGACGTGCCAGCAGCCCCACCACGTCGGACGCCAGTTCCGCCGTCCCCAGCGGGCGGTCGATGTCGTTGGTGTACCCGTGCCCCTGGAAGTCGGTCGCGATCACCTGCCGCTTGGCCGACAGCCCGTCGATCAGTTCCCCGAACTGCAGGTCGATGTTGAACAGGCCGCCGTGCAGCAACAGCAGCGGCGTACCGCCTTCGCCGTGCACTTCGTAGTACATGCGCAGGCCGTTCACGTCGGCGTACCCAGTCTGCTTGCTCACGGTTCTCCCACCAGTAGAGCCCCCATGCCGACCGAGACTACGCGCTCCGGAAGGAGCGGCGGTACGTGTTCGGGGGTACTCCGACGACGCGCTGGAAGTGTCGGCGCAGGGTGGTTGCCGTGCCGAGGCCGGTGGCGGTGGCGACCTTGTCGATCGGGTCGTCGGTCGACTCGAGCAGTTGCTGGGCGCGGCGGACCCGTTGGGTGAGCAGCCATTGGAGCGGGGTCTGGCCGGTGACGGCGCGGAACTGGCGGCCCAGGTGGCGCGAGCTGGTGTTGGCGCGCTTGGCGAGGTCCGTCACGGTCAACGGCTGATCCAGCCGCTCCTGCACCCAAGCCAGCAACTGCGCGAGCGAGTGGTCGCCGCCGACCTGCACCGGCGTCGCCACGAACTGCGCCTGCCCGCCCGTACGGTGCGGCGGTACGACGAGACGCCGGGCGACCGTGTTCGCGATCGTCGCGCCGTGATCGAGCTGGACGAGGTGCAGGCACAGGTCGACCGCTGCGGCCTTGCCCGCCGCGGTCAGCACCTTCCCGTTGTCCGTGTAGAGCACGTCCGGATCCACCACGACCTCCGGATACCGCGCGCTCAGCACCTCCGTGTGCGCCCAGTGCGTGGTCGCCCGCCGCCCGTCGAGAATGCCGGCCGCGCCGAGCACGAACGCGCCGGTGCACAGCGACGCGATCCGCGCACCCGCGTCGTACGCCGTGCGCACCGCGTCCACCAGCTCGCCGGGCATCGGCTCGTCGACGTCCGCGAGCGCCGGCACCAGGACCGTGTCGGCCCGCGCGATCGCGTCGAGCGGCTCGGTCGGCTCGACCACGAACGGCCCGACCTGGACCGGCCGCGGCCCGCACAGCCGGACGTCGTACCACTCGTCGACGCCGACCGGCGGGTTGCCGAAGATCTCGTAGGCGATCCCGAGCTCGAAGTGGAGCAGATGGCCGGCGGTGGCGAGCGCGACGGTGGGCATGTCCGAAAGTGTACGGATGGTGTCGTTCCGGACTCTCACACCACCCGGCCCGGACCGGCCAGACTCGTCTCCATGAACGCAATCGTCGTGTACGGCGCCACCGGTCACACCGGCCGCTTCGTCGTCGAGGAACTCGTCCGGCAGAACCTTCCCGTCGTGGCCTCGGGCCGCAACCAGGCCGCACTCGCGGAGCAGTGGGGTGACCTCGACATCCGCCCGGCCGCCGTCGACGACCCGCACGCCCTCGACCAGGCCCTGGAGAACGCGGCAGCTGTCATCAACTGCGCGGGCCCGTTCGCCACCACCGCCGACCCGATCATCGACGCCGCCGCCCGCGCCCGGATCCCGTACGTCGACGTAGCGGCCGAACTCGAGGCGAACGTCTCGACGTTCGCCCGGCGCAGCAGCATCCCGGTCGTGCCGGCGATGGCCTTCTACGGCGGACTCGGAGACCTGCTGACGACGGCAGCACTCGGGGACCTGACGACCGCCGACGAGGTGCACGTCGCGTACGGGCTGAGCAGTTGGCACCCCACACCCGGGACCCGCGCCGCCGGGAAGGTCTCGCACGACCGGCGGGCCGGGCGCCGGGTGCGCTTCTCCGGAGGCAGCCTGCAGTACCACCAGGACGAGGTGGTCCAGCAGGACTGGACGTTCCCCGACCCGCTCGGCCGGCGGCGCGTGATCGCCGAGTTCACGATGGCCGACGTCATCACGATCCCGACCCACGTCGCCGTCCCCGAGGTCCGTACGTACATGACGCTCGAGGCGGCCGGTGACCTGGCGGACACGGAGACCCCGGCGCCGGCCGCCGTCGACGAGCAGGGCCGGTCCGACCAGACGTTCGTGGTGGACGTCCGCGTGCAGATCGGCGGCGAGGAGCGGCGGGCGACGGCGACCGGGCAGGACATCTACGCGATCTCGGCGCCGCTGGCCGTGGGCGCGGTCCGCCGGATCCTGGCCGGCCAGACGCGGGCGACCGGGGTGGCGTCGGCCGGTGCGATGTTCGACGCCGTCGACTTCCTCAAAGATTTACCGCTCACGCTCGACCTGCCGTAAATCGGTTTCCTGCGGGAGAATGGTGGTCGCCTGCTGGCCCGCCTCACAGCTGGAGACCCGCCATGCCCGAGCTTCGCCCGTCCCGCCGTACGCTCCTCCAACTCACCGCGGCCGGGGCTGTTGCCGGCGCCGTCGGTGCAACGCCGGCGTACGCCGACGGGATCGACTACACGGCCCGCAAGACGTTCGACGACTGGGACCGCCTCTTCCAGGAAGGCGGTCCCGGTCAGCCGGACCAGCCGAACGACAACACCAACCGCGACGGCCGCTCCGGCATGCTCGCCTGGAGCCAGTCGTACGTCCTGCTCGGCCTGGTCCGGATGTACGAGAAGTACCGCGACACGTATTACCTCGACCGGCTGATCGACAACGTCGACCAGGTCCTCGCGGTCCGCGACAGCGCACGCAGCGTCACGGACTACCGAGGGCTGTCGCTCCCGGCGTGGCGGGCCGATCACCCGTACACGACCGGGTACGCAACCCTTGCCGACGGCAACGGGCAGCCCCTGCTCGATCTCCGCGAGGCGCTGTCGTACGCCGAGGACACCACGGTCACCGTCACCGCCGGGACCCGGCCGGACACGTTCACCGTTCGGCTCGTGAACACCTTCGTCAACCGCACAGTCACGCTGACCGACCTCTCGCTCGACCCGGCCGGCCCCGACTACGCCGTCAGCCGGATCTACGCGGCTGCTCCGGGCCCGCTCCAGCTCACGGCTGCCGATCGGCGGGAGGCGCCGCGCGCCGGCGACGTACCGCGGCTCGGGACGTACGAGATGCGCTGCCGGCCGGTGATCTTCGCCGTCCACACCGGGATGATCACGTACCCGATCGCGAGCTTCGTCAGGATCGTCGCCGGCTCGCCCGTCCTGCGCCGCCGCTACTCGCGGAAGGCGGCCGAGTACCTGACCGCGTGCCGCGAGGCGGTCGCCGTCCACGACTGGGAGTACCGGGACGGCGGGCACCTGATCTGGCCGAAGGGCCAGCCGCTCGCGTACGACGGGTGCGAGCAGCCGATCAACCAGTCGGTCGGCCTCGGGCAGACGCTCGTCGAGCTCGCGCTCGCGACCGGCGACAGCAGCTACCGGCAGAAGGTCGCGGCGATGGGGCGGATGCTGGCGGGGCAGCTCGCGGTCGATGCCGGCGACGCGTACCAGTGGCATTACTGGCCGGCGGGCGGGCGGATCTACGAGGGGTTCACGAAGACCGGTGAGCCGGCGACCGACGTCTCGGTCTTCACTCCGTCGGGTGGGCCGGCGCGCCAGTTCGAGGACATCAGCCACGGCGCGATCGACGTCGAGTTCGCCGTCCGGGCGTTCCGGGCCCGGCTCGCGTTCACCGGGCAGGACATGGAGCGGATCGCGCGGACCTTCACCCAGAACGTCGCGACCACCGACGCGGACGGGCTCCCCGCCGTCCACACGACCGTCGCCGGCGGTGCGACCGGCGCAGCCTCGGTCGCGCACCAGGCCCCGCGCTGGATGCAGGCCGCCCCGTGGGATCCCCGGATCCACGCCCACTGCCTGGCCCTCTACAACCGCTACCAGCCGACCCCGGAACGCGACGGCCAGCAGGCCATCGGCTTCGGCTGGCTACTGGCCAACGTCGCCTACCTCAACTGGGGAGCGCGCTGACCGCACCACCGGCCGGTGACATGACTTCCGTCGGCTGACATGGCAGGATTCCTACGGTGAGTAGCGGAACGACGGAGCAGCAGCGCCTGCAGGACCTGGCGCGGCTGCGGCGCGTGAAGGACCGGATCGACCGGGAGTACGCGCAGCCGCTGGACGTCGAGGCGCTCGCGCGCGGCGCGCACATGTCGTCGGGACACCTGAGCCGCGAGTTCAAACGCGCTTACGGAGAGTCGCCGTACGGGTATCTGATGACCCGGCGGATCGAGCGGGCGATGATGCTGCTGCGCCGCGGCGGGATGAGCGTGACCGACGTCTGCTTCGCGGTCGGCTGCCAGTCGCTGGGCACGTTCAGCACCCGGTTCACCGAGCTGGTCGGGATGCCGCCGAGCGTCTACAAGGAGCACGCCGGCGACGCGACGCTCGGGATCCCGTCGTGCGTCGCGAAACAGGTCACGCGACCGATCAGGAATCGAGAAGCCTCTCCCACGTCCGGCACGTAGCGTACGGTCATGGAGATCAAGATTCACGCCAGCTTCCTGCCGCACAGCGACCCGGAGGAGTCGGTGAAGTTCTACCGCGACGTCCTCGGCTTCGAGGTCCGCACCGACGTCGGGTACGAGGGCATGCGCTGGATCACCGTCGGCCCGCCCGGCCAGCCGGACACCGGCATCGTGCTCTACCCGCCGGCCGCCGATCCCGGCGTCACCGACGACGAGCGGCGCACGATCAGCGAGATGATGGCGAAGGGCACCTACGCGACCCTGGTGCTGCAGACCGACGACCTGGACGGCCTGTTCGAGCGCCTGCAGGCCACCGACGCCGAGGTCATCCAGGAGCCCGTCGACCAGCCGTACGGCATCCGCGACTGCGCGTTCCGGGACCCGGCCGGCAACCACATCCGGATCAACCAGGCATCCTGACAACCAACTCGCTGGGGAGGACAAGCGCATGGGTTCCGAGGAGCATGTTGCCGACAGCCACGACCTGATCCGGGTGACCGGCGCCCGGGTGAACAACCTGAAGGACGTCAGCGTCGAAATCCCGAAGCGCCGGCTGACGGCGTTCACCGGGGTGTCCGGCTCGGGCAAGAGCTCGCTGGTGTTCGGTACCATCGCGGCCGAGTCGCAGCGGCTGATCAACGAGACCTACAGCGCGTTCGTCCAGGGCTTCATGCCGAACCTGGCCCGCCCTGAGGTCGACGTACTCGACGGCCTGACCACCGCGATCATCGTCGACCAGGAGCGGATGGGCGCGAACCCGCGCTCCACGGTCGGCACGGCGACCGACGCGAACGCGATGCTCCGGATCCTGTTCAGCCGGATCGCGAAACCGCACGCGGGCCCGCCGACGGCGTACTCGTTCAACGTCCCGAAGCGCACCGCGACCGGCTCGATGACGGCCGACAAGGGCGCCGGCGAGAAGAAGGTCGTCCGCGAGCAGGTGTACGCCGGCGGCATGTGCCCGCGCTGCGAGGGCATGGGCTCGGTCACCGACTTCGACCTGACCGCGCTGTACGACGAGAACAAGTCGCTGAACGAGGGCGCGTTGACGATCCCCGGCTACAGCATGGACGGCTGGTACGGGCGGATCTTCCGCGGCTCCGGCTTCTTCAACCCGGACAAGCCGATCAAGAAGTACACCAAGAAGGAACTGCACGACCTGCTGTACCGGGAGCCCACCAAGATCAAGGTCGAGGGCATCAATCTCACCTACAACGGGATCATCCCGGCGATCCAGCGCTCGTTCCTGTCCAAGGACGTGGACGCGATGCAGCCGCACATCCGCGCGTTCGTCGAGCGGGCCGTGACGTTCACGACCTGCCCGGACTGCGACGGGACGCGGCTCGGCGCCGAGGCGCGGGCGTCGAAGATCAACGGCAAGAACATCGCGGACCTCTGCGCGATGCAGATCACCGACCTGGCCGCCTGGATCCGGGCGCTGAAGGAGCCGTCGGTCGCGCCGCTGCTGAAGGCTCTCGGTGACACCCTCGACTCGTTCGTCGACATCGGCCTCGGGTACCTGTCTTTGGAGCGCCCGGCCGGCACGCTGTCCGGCGGTGAGGCGCAGCGGACGAAGATGATCCGCCACCTCGGGTCGTCGCTGACCGACGTCACGTACGTCTTCGACGAGCCGACGATCGGTCTGCACCCGCACGACATCCAGCGGATGAACGAGTTGCTCCTGCAGTTGCGGAACAAGGGCAACACGGTGCTCGTCGTGGAGCACAAGCCGGAGACGATCGCGATCGCCGACCACGTGATCGACCTGGGTCCCGGCGCGGGCTCGGGGGGCGGCGAGGTGGTGTTCGAGGGCACGCTCGCCAAGCTGCGGACCAGCGGGACCCTGACCGGGCGGCACCTGGACGACAAGGCCTCGGTGAAGCCGTCGGTGCGCTCGGCGTCGGGCGCGCTGGAGGTCCGCGGGGCCTCGACCAACAACCTGCAGGATGTGGACGTCGACGTACCGCTCGGGGTCCTGGTGGTCGTCACCGGCGTCGCCGGGTCCGGGAAGAGTTCGCTGATCCACGGCTCGATCGCCGACCGCGACGGGGTCATCGCGATCGACCAGGGCGCGATCCGCGGGTCCCGGCGGAGCAACCCGGCGACGTACACCGGTCTGCTGGAACCGATTCGGAAGGCCTTCGCCAAGGCGAACGGCGTGAAGCCGGCGCTGTTCAGCGCGAACTCCGAGGGCGCGTGCCCGGCGTGCAAGGGCGCGGGGGTGATCTACACCGAGCTCGGCGTGATGGCGACCGTCGAGGCGCCGTGCGAGGAGTGCGAGGGCCGGCGCTTCCAGGCAGCCGTGCTGGAGTACACGTTCGGCGGGAAGAACATCGCCGAGGTGCTCGCGATGCCGGTGTCGGAGGCGCTGACGTACTTCGCCGAGGGCGAGGCGCGGGTACCGGCCGCGGAGAAGATCCTCGAGCGGCTGAACGACGTCGGCCTCGGGTACCTGTCGCTCGGGCAGCCGCTCACGACGCTGTCCGGCGGCGAGCGGCAGCGGTTGAAGCTGGCCACGCACATGGGCGAGAAGGGCGGCATCTACGTCCTCGACGAGCCGACCACCGGTCTGCACCTGGCCGACGTCGAGCAGCTCCTCGGCCTGCTGGACCGGCTGGTCGACGCCGGCAAGTCGGTGATCGTCATCGAGCACCACCAGGCCGTGATGGCGCACGCCGACTGGATCATCGACCTCGGCCCGGGCGCCGGCCACGACGGCGGCAAGGTCGTGTTCGAAGGCACCCCGGCGGAGCTGATCAAGAAGCCGAAGACGCTGACCGGAAAGCACCTCGCGGAGTACGTCGGGCCGAACTGATCAGGAATCGAGAAGCACCGGGAGCGGGTGCGAAATAGCGTTGGAGTCAGTAAACGTCAGGGCCGCGGCCCACGATTCTGGAGTGACGAAATGACCACCACGCTAGGCGTCAACACGATCCTGCACCCCGTCACCGACCTCGAGAAGGCCAAGCCGGTGTACACCGCCCTGCTCGGTGTCGAGCCGATGGCTGACTCCCCGTACTACGTCGGGTACGAGGCCGAGGGGCAGCAGATCGGCCTGGTTCCGAACAGCGACATGACCTCGCCGATCGCGTACTGGCACGTGACCGACATCGAGGCCAAGATCAAGGACATCACCGCCGCCGGCGGCACCCTGAAGGACGCCCCGAAGGACGTCGGCCAGGGCCGCCTGGTCGCCACCCTCACCGACCCCGACGGCAACGTCCTCGGCATCCTGCAAGACCCGTCCTGACCATGTGCAACGTCCCGCGGGAGGTGCGCGCGGCCCTGTACGGCGTCCGGCAGGAAGCAGCCGGCGACGTACCGGAGGACGAGAAATCCGTGGGCGCCGACGAACCGGTCCGGCATCCTGTCCTGCATGAATGAGCGCATCCGGCACGTGCTGTTCGACGCCGACGGCGTCCTGCAGGACCTGCCCGGCGGGTGGTACGCGGCGATGGAGCCGTACGTCGGCGACCGGGCGCGGGACTTCCTGTACGAGACGTGGTCGGACGAGCTGCCGATGCTCGCCGGACGCGGCGACTACCTGCCGGTGCTCGAGGCGTCACTGGTGAAGTACGGCGTGCGCACGCCGGTGACCGAGGTGTACGACGCGGTGTGGAAGAACATCGTGCTGATCGAGGAGTCCCTCGACATCGTGCGGGCCCTGAAGCGCAAGGGGTACGGCGTACACCTCGGCACCAACCAGGAGAACTACCGCGGCGCGCACATGCGGGCCGCGCTCGGGTACGACGACCTGTTCGACGTCAGCTGCTACTCGTACGACCTCGGCGTCGCCAAGCCTGACCCGGCGTTCTTCACGCTGGCCGCGGAACGGATCGGGGCGGACGCCGGCTCGATCCTGTTCATCGACGACATGCCCCGCAACATCACCGGGGCTCGCGCCGCCGGTCTGCGCGCCGAGCAGTGGGACTTCACCCAGGGGCACGCGGCGCTGCACGAGCTGTTCGCCACTCACGGCGTGGATGCCCGGCACACCGGTTGAAGCTCATTCGGCGATGACGTCCACGGAGATGTTGCCGTGGGTGGCTCGGGAGTACGGGCAGGTGGCGTGGGTTGCCTCGAGCAACTTGTCGCCGACCTCGCCGCGCAGGTGGTCGGGCAGTTCGACCCGCAGGACGGCGGCGAGGTCGAGCCTCCCGCCGGCCGGGACGAGGCTGACCTCGGCGGTCACCGCGACGTCCTTGGCGTCGAGATTCTGACGCTTGGCCAGGATGTCCAGCACGGTCGAGAAGCAGGCCGCCCATCCGGCGGCGAACAGCTGCTCGGGGTTGAGCCCGTCGCCGGTGCCGCCCATCTCCTTCGGCATGGCGAGCTGGATGTCCAGCTGCCCGTCGGCGGTGACGGCGCGGGAGTCACGTCCGGACGCGGTGGCGACGGCGGTGTAGGTGGGGTTCATGGGGTTGGCCTCCAGGTCGTTGTGCGAACACCGGCAACGATCCAGGGCAGCGGGGGAGCGGCTCAATTACCTCCTTGGTGCAGTTACCTCGCGGGTAATGGCTGCGCGGCACGCCACCGCCGTACGCTGAACTCGTGACCGTGCTGGAGGAGCCACAGACCGTCGGAGAACTGTTGCGCTTCTGGCGGACGCACCGGCGGATGAGCCAGCTGGAGCTGGCAGTCGACGCCGAGGTGTCGACCAAACATCTGAGCTTCGTCGAGACCGGCCGTGCACAACCGAGCCGGCAGTTGCTGGTCCACCTCGCCAACCATCTCGACCTGCCGCCGGCCGAACAGAACCGGCTGCTGCTCGCCGGCGGGTACGCGCCGCGCTACCTGGACCAGCCGTACGACTCCGCCGCGATGCTCCCGCTCCGCGAACCGTTGCGCGAACTGATCGACGCGCACATGCCCAACCCGGCACTGATCGTCGACGGCCTCTGGAACCTCGTCGACGCGAACGATGCCGCGGCGCTGCTCTGGGAAGGCGTCGACCCCGAGCTCCTGAAACCCCCGGTGAACATGCTCCGCCTGTCCGTCCACCCCGGAGGTCTTCCCAGCATCTCGTCGATGACCGCCGCGTGCAGCCTCGGCCTGATCCACCAACTCAAACGCAAGAGCCGGGACACCGCCGACGAAGCTCTCGCCAACCTCCTCGACGAGGTCGAGAGCTACCTGCCGGACAAGCCTCCGACGGCACCCGCCCAGCAACCCATGGTCACCCTCGACCTCAACACCCGGCTGGGCCCGGTCCGACTCTTCACCCTCATCGCCACCATCGGCGCCCCTTTGGAAGTGACCGCGGCCAGCCTGGCCATAGAGACCTTCCTCCCCGCGAACCCGGACAGCGCTACCCGCCTCCGGCAACTCGCCGGCTGACCACGACTCCCCGCCGCGTTCGGGCGGCTCGCGGAACACGCCGTACTGATTGCTATGGACAACGACTCGCGCGCTCGCCTCGCACCGGCAGTCGCGTCTACCCCGCCCGCTCCTGGCCACGGAATCTCTCCGGCCGGAAATCCGCGAGCAGATCAGCACGGTTTCCGTTGAGGATTTCCGTGGCGAGCAGCCGGCCGAGGACCGGGCCGAGGGTGATGCCGCTGTGGGAAACGGCCTCGAAGTAGCCGGGCGCCGACGGCAGTGCACCCACGGATGGGTACTTGTCCGCGGGGATGGGGCGATGCGCGATCCGGGCCGCCGCGATGGTCGCGTCGCCGAGCTCAGGTATGACGTCCCGCGCCAGGTCCTGCAGTCGACGTGCGAGCTGCGACGCGTCGTCGCCGGCCCCGATCCGCGCGTCGACCTCGCGGCTGTGGAGTACTACCAAACTGTTGCCATCTGGGCGGATCTCGACGTGCGGCGCATGCATCGCCCGCCGCACCGGCACCCCAGCGCAGCTCAGCCGCGTGACAACGCCCGGTTCATCGCGCATCGGCAGCTCCCGGCCAACGAGACCTGCGATCTGCGACGCATCCGGCCCTGCGGCGTTCACGACACAATCGACGTCGAGGCGGCTCGCGTCCGACAGGACAACTGTCCGGACGCTCCCGTCCGAACCCGTGCCGATGTCACGAACCGCAGTACCGAAGCGCCGTTCGGCGCCCAACGCGACAGCCTCGTCGACCAATCGCCCCACCAGGCGGTGACCGTGCACCCAGGCCTCGTCCGGATAGCACAGAACCGGAACGTCGTCGGCAATCGCGAGAGCCGGCTCGAGGCGGCGACGAACATCGGCCCCGGTGAGCAACTCGACCCGGTAGCCCCACTCAGCCAGGACACGAGCGTTCTCCAGCAACCCAGCCTGATCGTCCGCCCAGCGCAGATGGCCGCTGGGATGCCACCACGAGTCCGGCCCGATCGTCCGGGCGAGATCACGGTGCGCAGCCATGCCCGCCACATTCAGAGCGAAGTACGACCTGCGTGCGGTCTTGTTGCTGGCATTGACCCACGAGAACGACCAGTTGGTGACACCTTCGCCCGGCCTGCCCGCGTCGATGAACACCACCTGCGCGCCGCGCCGAGTCAGCTCCCAGCCCACGCAGGCTCCGACGATCCCTGCCCCGATGACGGCGACGCGGCTCATCGACGTGCCTTCCTCTCGCGCAGGACGCGCCGCGCCCAGCTTTCGGCGTCGTCACCGAGGAGTTGGCCGGTGATCAGACCCATCGCGAGGAGAACGACGACGGAGCCGGCTGACAGGAGGACCGCGAGCAACATGTGCTCCATCGTCGAAGCGATCACCGCGTGACGACAGTGGCAAGAATGCCGCCGTCCGATAGATTGTCGCCATGCACCGGATCGCAGTCCTCGTCGTGGACGGGATCCACAGTTTCGACCTGTCGATGCCGCTCCAGGTGTTCAGTACGGCGCACTCGCTGGAAAGGGAGCCGGGAGAGCTGTTCGGGCCGCGGCTCTACGACCTACGAGTGTGCGGCGAGGGCCGCGAGGTGGTGGTGGCCGGCGTCGGCGGCGTCGAGATGTTCGGGTGCACGCCGCCGTACACGCTCGCGGATGCGCTCGACTCGGACACCATCGTGGTCATCGGCGCCACGTCGGGACGTGCGTCGTCGGCCCAGATGCTCGACCTGCTACGTGAGGCGCATCGGCGCGGCGTCAGGATCGCCTCCATCAGCGCAGGGGGCGCACGGGTGATGGCCGAATCCGGCTTGCTCGACGGCCGCCGGATCGCGACGCACTGGTCACGTGCGCGCGACCTCGCCGAGCGGTACCCGCAGGTCCAGGTCGACACCGATGTGCTGTTCATCGACCACGGCGACGTCCTCACCTCAGCCGGGGCGGCGAGCGGGATCGACATGTGCCTGCACATGATCCGTCAGGACTTCGGCTCCGCGGTCGCCGCCGACGTCGCCCGGCACATGGTCGTCCCGCTGCAGCGCGACGGCGGCCAGGCGCCGTACGTCGCTCACCCCGAGCCCGGCGACGACCACGGTTCCCTGGAGCCGGCGATGCGGTGGCTACGGCAACGACTGGGCGAACCGGTCACGCTGGCGGACATCGCGGCGTACGTCGGGACCAGCCCGCGCACCGTCAACCGCAGATTCCGGGAGCAGACCGGAACGACGCCGCTGCAGTGGTTGTTGCGGCAGCGCGTGCATCACGCGCAGGAACTGCTGGAGACCACCGACCTGTCCGTCGAGGAGATCTCCCGGCACTGCGGATTCGGCACCTCGGTCGCGATGCGCCAGCACTTCGCGAAGCACATCAGGACCTCACCGATGGCGTACCGACGCAGCTTCCGGGCCCGCTAAACGCGGCTGTCCGGGTACCGCTGCAGCAGTTGACGCGACGACGCGAACCCCAACCGCTCGTACACCGGCACGGCCTTGCTCCCCGAGTGAACTGTCACGTGCAGAGACCCGAGCCGTACGGCGTGGTCGGCGGCGGCTTGCACCAGCGCCGACCCGATCCCGCGGCCGCGCTGCTCAGGCAGCACGAAGACGCTCTGGATGTCCGCCGACATCCGGCTCAACATCCCCGGACGCGGTACGCGAGGGACCAGCGCGACCCATGCCATACCGACGATCCCGGCCGCGTCCTCCCGGGCGACGTACGCGACATGCGAGCCGTCGCGCGCGTCCCACCACTGCCCGAGCTCCGCCGCGAACGCATCGACTGCCTGCTGCTCCGGCTCCTGGTCACAGCCGTTCAGCCACAACAGCCGCGCGAGCCCCGGTACGTCGTCCGCTTTCGCCTCACTGATCCGCACGACGCCGAGTTTTTCACGAGCTAGCGATCGCGCCCATCGGTTTCCAGCAGGCGCAGCCAGATCTCGCTGATCGTCGGGTACGCCGGCACCGCGTGCCAGAGCCGGTCCAGCGGCACCTCGCCGACGATCGCGATGGTCGCGGCGTGCAGAAGCTCGGCGACGTCGGGCCCGACCGCGGTGAAGCCGAGCAGGATGTTGCGGTCGTCATCGACGACCATCCGCGCCTGTCCGCGATAGTCGTCGGCGTGCAGTGCGGCCCCGGAGACCGCGCCGAGGTCGTAGTCGACGACCCGGGTCTTCCGGCCGGCAGCCGCCGCGGCCTCGGCGGAGAATCCGACGGCGGCGACCTCGGGATCGGTGAAGATCACCTGGGTCGCGGCGTCCACGTCGGCGGTGACCGCGTGACGTCCCCACTTGCCAAGGCCGAGCTGATCGCCGCGGGCACGTGCCGCGATCGCGTCGCCGAGCGCACGAGCCTGATACTTGCCGTGATGGGTCAGCAGGACCCGCTTGTTGACGTCGCCCGCGGCGTACAGCCAGCCGTCGCCGACAGGCTCGCCGGTGTCATCCAGGACAGCGAGCGCGTCGTCGACCTGCAACCAGTCGCCGGGCGTGAGCCCGACGCTGTCCAGGCCGACATCCTTCGTGTTGGGCGTCCGCCCGGTGGCGACGAGAACCTGGTCGGCCTCGACGGACGTGCCGTCGGAGAGCGTGAGGTGCACCGCTCCCGCGGTGTCCCGGCGTACCTCGGTGGCGTCGACCTCCAGGTGCAACGTCGCTCCGGCCGAGCGCAGAGCGGCGGCCACCTGCTCGCCGGCGAACCGCTCGACACCCGGCAGGAGCCGGCTCTGCGACACGAGCGTCACGTGGGCGCCGAGCGCGGTGAACGCGGTCGCCATCTCGGAGGCCACGACGCCCCCGCCGATGATCGCCAACCGCTCCGGGACCGACCGTACGGCGGCCGCGTCGCGGCTCGTCCACGGCTCGACATCCGCCAATCCCTGAATCGGCGGCAGGTACGCGCTGCTTCCGGTGGCGATCACAACCGCCTGATTTGCGTGCAGCGTTCTCGTCGTACCGTCTGAGTGGGTAACGGCGACGGTACGAGGCCCGGTGACCCGTCCGTGGCCGCGGACCAGCGTGATGCCTGCCTGGTTCAGCCACTCGACCTGGCCGGCGTCGCTCCAGTTGGACGTGAACCGGTCGCGCCTGGCCAGCACGAGTGCCGGGTCCAGGTCGCCTTTGACCGTCTGGCCCGCGGCCGGGAGTGCGCGCGCGGCTCGCAGTGCGGCGGCGTCGCGGAGCAGGGCCTTGGTCGGCATGCAGGCCCAGTACGAGCATTCGCCGCGGACGAGTTCGTGCTCCACGATCGCGGCGGTGAGGCCGCCCTGGACGACGCGGTCGGCCACGTTCTCGCCGACGGGTCCGGCGCCGATGACGACCACGTCCACGGTGCTGTCCGTCATGTCAGTTCGCCTTCGAGGTGAGGCGGTGCAGGCGGACCGCGGAGATCAGGAAGAACACGCCGCCCAGGATCGCATAGCCCGCGACGGAGGTGAGGGAGGCTTTCGGCCCGCCGGACGCGGACGCGATGCCCAGCCCGACGGCGGTGCACCAGGACCGCCCAGACGACGGCGACACACGGTATTGTCAAGACCGATCGTTCTGTCTGCTAATCTCGGCGGTACTGCAAGAGATCGAAGGGGAGCGGATGTCAGAAGCGCGGGCGCGGCTGCTCGGCACGGCCGGCGAGCTGTTCTATGCCGACGGCATCCACGCCGTAGGGATCGACCGGGTGGTCGCCGAGGCGAAGGTGACGCGGGCGACGTTGTACCGGCATTTCCCGAGCAAGGACGACCTGATCGTCGCGTACCTGACCCAGGCCGACACGGCGATCCGTGAACGGGTCGAGACCGCACGGGCCGGGAGCGCCGGCCCCGAGGACGTCATCCGGGCCGTCAGCCGGTTCATCGCCGACGACATCCAGCGCGACGGGTTCCGCGGGTGCGCGTTCCTGAACGCCGCTGCGGAGTACCCCGACCCCGAGTTCGCAGTCCACCAGGCTGTCCTGAGTCACCGGCAGTGGTTCCTGGACACGATGACCGAGCTGTTCACCGACCTCGGAAAGATCGACGCGGAACCCGCCGCCCGGCACTTCGTCATGCTCCGCGACGGCGCCATGGCCGCCGGCTGCCTGACCGACCCCGAACCAGTCTGCGACACCTTCCTCCGCGGCGTGGAAGGTCTCCTGACCTACCGCAGCCGCGAGCACCCGTCGCCGGCATGACCCAAGAGGACGGGACCTCCGCGCGCGCTCGAGCAGCCGACACGAATGCCGAGCTTCGACCGGTGCGGATTGCTGACGGGATCGTGACTCGTCCCGCGTCCCCGCAGACAGCGACGGTGCACGCGTTCCTCGAGCACCTGCGCGCCCAGGGACTGCAGGACGCGGTTCCCGAGCCGTTGTCGAACGACGGTACGACGGAAACGCTGCGCCTGCTCGAAGGCGACGCGGGCGGTGACGCGTGGAAACACCAGCACAAGGACGAGGGACTCGAATCGGCCGCGCGACTGCTGCGCCGGATTCACGACGCGTCCCGTACCTGGGTGCCGCCGGCTGAGGCAGTGTTCGGACACCCAGTGCTCGCCGCACCGCCAGAGCCCGGCCATGTCTTCTGTCACGGCGACCCCGGCCCCTGGAACTTCGTGTGGAGGGACGGACAGGCCAGGGGAGTGTTCGACTGGGACTACCTGCATCCTGGCGATCCCCTCGACGACATCGCGTACGCCCTGTTCTGGTTCGCTCCGACGCGAGCCGATGAGCACTGCCTGGAATGGCACCACTTCCCGGCCGTCCCGGATCGTCGCGAACGCATCCGGCGCTTCCTGGCGGCGTACGGCCCGACGCCGCCGTTCGACGTGGTCGACGCCATCGTCAGGCGTGGTCAGGCAACGATCGACCTCGTACTGTCCCTGGCCGCGCAAGGTATCGAGCCCCAGCGCAGCTGGGTTGCCGACGGCATGATCGACGAAGAAGCGGCCGAGCTGCGGTGGGTGGCGGACAACAGGTCCTTGCTGACGGCTGCCTCGACAGCGCCCGGCGGTTGATGTTGGATCGGGTGTTCGACCAGCTGTGTACGAAGGAGCGCTTGGTGCCGAAGACCGATTTCGACGAGTTCGCCGCGGCGTACTCCGCGGACAACGAGCTCAATCTGCTCAACGGCCACTACGAGCGGCCGGCCATGCTGAACCTTGCCGGAGATGTCGCCGGCCGTCGGATCCTCGACGTCGGCTGCGGTTCAGGACCGCTGTCCGCGGCGCTTCGCGATCGGGGCGCGATCATGTCCGGCTTCGACCTGAGCGCGGAGATGCTCGAACTGGCCCGCGAGAGGCTGGGGGAGGGCGCTGACCTGACGGTCGGCGATCTGGCGAAGCCGCTCCCGTACGCCGATGCGCAATTCGACGACGTCACGGCGTCTCTCGTGCTGCACTACCTGGAGGACTGGACCGGGCCGCTGGCCGAGCTCCGCCGGGTGCTGAAGCCTGGCGGGCGCCTCATCCTGTCGGTGAACCACCCGATCGTGTACACGGCGTTGAACCCCGACGCCAACTACTTCGACATCGCCGAGTTCTCCTACGACGCCGAGCACGCCGGCCGCACGGTCACCTACAGAAACTGGCACCGCCCACTCCAGGCGATGAACGACGCCTTCACCGCGGCCGGCTTCCGCATCTGCGTCATCAGCGAACCGCCGATCTCCCCGGACACCCCGCCCGAACTCCGCCCGCCGCAGCAGAACCACCCCGCACGCTTCATCTGCTTCATCTTCTTCGTCCTCGAAGCCTGCTGACGTCGCGTGACGCCGGACGAGGCACGGAGCCTGCTGGCGGCGCCGGCTCGCGGACGCGCCCTCCGCCGTCGGGGTCGGCGCCCAGCTGTCCGTCGTACTCTCGCGCGTTCAAGGAAACGCCACAGCATCCGCCGCGGTCCACCGTTGCCTCGACGTCGCCAGGGCAGTCACTGCACCGGAGCTCTGGGAGTAACCGAGCGGCGCGTTTGACACGATGCTCACTCACGCCAGGTCCGGGCGTCCACCAGGCTGGTTCGTCGCGCGTGTCTCCGGTACACAGGTTTGGTGAGTACTGCGTCGTCGACCTTTCTGATCGTGGACCTGACCGGCACGTTCGCCTTCGCCCTCAACGGCGCCCTGACAGCGCTCCGGGTCGTCCGCGTGGACATCGTCGGTGTGGTCACGCTCGGCATGTGCACCGCGCTGGGCGGTGGCATCATCCGCGACATCCTGCTCGACGCGCTGCCGCCTGCCACCTTCAGCGACTGGCGATACCTGACGGTGGCAGCTGGTGGCGGCCTCGTGGCGTTCGTCTTCGGCCGCCACCTCGACCGGGTCGCCAAACCGATCCTGGTCCTCGACGCTGCCGGTCTGAGCCTGTTCGCGGTCAGCGGCGCGCTCAAAGGACTCGAGTTCGGCGTCGGCTTCAGCCAGGCGGTCATCCTCGGCACGATCACCGCGGTGGGAGGCGGGACGCTGCGCGACATCCTCATCCGTGAGATCCCATCGGTTCTGACCAGCGGCCTCTACGCGATCCCGGCACTTCTGGGCGCGCTCGTCGTCGTCGCCGCGGACCGATTGGGGGCAGCGGGCCTCCCCGCAGCGGTCGTCGCCGCGGGCGTGTGCTTCGTCATCCGCATGCTCGGCGTCCGCTACGACCTCAACGCACCAGTGCCGCCGGGCACCAAGCGCGGAGCATGATGGACACATGGACAGTGAAGCCGCGACCGCAGTCCTGAACACGCTCGACTCGGTCCGGCCCTGGCAAGAGAACTTCTACCGCGACCTGCACGCTCATCCCGAGCTGTCGCACCAGGAGCGACGGACAGCGGCCAACGTGGCCGCGCGCTTGCGGGAGACGGGCTGCGAGGTGCACGAGAGCGTCGGCGGCACTGGGGTCGTCGGCATCCTGCGCCACGGCGAAGGGCCCACCGTGATGCTCCGCGCCGACATGGACGCCCTTCCGGTCCGCGAGCAAACCGGCTTGCCCTACGCCAGTACACAGACCACGGAAGACGGCACTGCGGTGATGCACGCATGCGGGCACGACGTGCACGTCACCTGTCTGCTCGGCGCTGTGACCCTGATGGCGCAGGGGCCCGAGACCTGGTCGGGCACGCTCGTCGCGGTCTTCCAGCCGGCCGAGGAAACCGCCGACGGAGCCAGAGGCATGCTCGAGGACCGGTTGGCGGCACTCGTCGGCACGGCCGACGTGGCGATGGCCCAGCATGTGCTGCCGTTCACCGCCGGCGCCGTCATGACCCGCTCCGGGCCGACGCTGTCCGCCGCTGACAGTATGAAAATCACCGTGCACGGCCGCGGCGCCCACGGCTCCATGCCCCAGGCCGCCGTCGACCCGGTCGTCCTCGCGGCCATGATCGTCGTCCGGCTGCAGACCGTCGTCGCCCGCGAGGTCGCGCCAGGTGACACAGCGGTCCTGACCGTGGGCAGCATCCAGGCCGGTACGAAGAGCAACGTCATCCCCGACCATGCGGTCCTCCAACTCAACGTCCGCACGTACGACGAGAACACCCGGACGACCGTGCTCGGCGCGATCGAGCGGATCGTCCGCGCCGAGTGCAAGGCATCCGGTTCGCCGCAGGACCCCGAATTCGAGCTCTTCGACCGCTACCCCCTGACCGACAACGACGCCGGCGTCACAGAGTGCGTGACCGCCGCGTTCGCGGACTTCTTCGGTGACCGCGTCGGCCATCTTCCGCAGCAGAGCGCGAGCGAGGACTTCAGCGATATCCCGGCCGCACTCGGCACGCCGTACACCTATTGGGGAATCGGCGGCATCGACCCCGACACCTACCGGGCCGCCGAACAGGCCGGCCGGGTCGCACAGGACATCCCGGTCAACCACTCCGCGAACTTCGCGCCGGTCCTCCAGCCCACCCTCGACACCGGCACCCAAGCCCTCGTCGTCGCCGCCATGGCATGGCTGAACCATGACCCGGCCCTCTCACTGCCCGAGCCTCGCTGACAACTTGTGCACCAGCGCCTCGGGCGCAGGCCGTCCAAGTGCGGAATACCCGCTTGTTCCAGCCGCTCGCGGCGAGCACGGGAGCTCTTCCAGCATCGGCATTCGTCTCGATTCACGTGCGAGAGTGCCGTAGTCAGGGGTGGCTGGGACCTCTGGCCTCGCGCTCAGGATCGGACGGCGTAGCCAGTCCGCCGCTTGGTCGTCGACGCGCAGGGCGTGGTTGGAGACCTGTGCTGCCGTAGGGTTCAAGCCGTGTATGAAACCGACGTGCTCGTACTGCGGCCGGGTGCGGGTCCGCGACGCCAGGTCCTCACGTTCACTGTTGTGATCGCTGTGGTCCTCGTCATCGCCGGCGTCCTGGCCGGAGGCCTGCCCGCCTTGATCACCGGCATCAGCCTCGCGCTGCTGCTGGCCATCACCCTGGCCATCTACCTGTCACGGTCCCGCATCGTCGTCACGCCGGCCGAGATTTCGGCACGCGGCCTCACCTTCCACCGCCGTCGCGACCGCACCCTCGCCGCATCGGTGCTGCGGGCAACGGTGGTCCAGCCCGGCGCTGTCTCCGACACCATCGTCGTACTCGACGCCGGACAGCAAGCTCTGCTCACCATCAACGGAGCCCTCTACGCGCCCTCCGATCTCGACCGCCTGGTCAACCACCTCGGCCTACCCACCGGCGGATCGGACAAGCCGATCACCATGGTGCAACTGGCCCGCCGGCAACCCGGCGCGGTGAGCTGGGCCGGCCGTCACCCGATAGCCTTCCCGCTGCTCTGCGCCCTGGGCTTCGCCGTCATCGCAGTAGTCCTCGGCACCATCGTCGCGGCTCTGACAAACTGACCCGCGTGGAGCGTGTCTTCCCGGAGGGCGCCGCCGACGAGCGGGCGGTGCTGACCGGATTCCTCGACTGGCAACGAGCAACCGTGCATCGAAAGGTGGACGGCCTGCCGACCGAACTCGCCAACCGCGCCCTCCTGGACACGTCTCCACGCATGACGGTGGCCGGCGTCATCTCGCATCTCCGGCAGACCGAGCACGATTGGTTCGCCGGAAGCTTTCCGTCACTTGCCGACAAGCCATTCGAGCGCGACCAGCACGGAGGCTGGTCCACCGGCGGCCGCGCCATCGCCGACCTGTTGAGCGGCTACGCCACCGAGTGCGCGCAGTCGAGACGCATCGTCGCCCAACTGATTCTCGACACGATGCAGCACTTCACACCACCACAATTCACCCCGGTATCGGTGCGCTGGATCCTCACCCACATGATCGAAGAAACAGCCCGCCACCTAGGCCACCTGGACATCCTGCGCGAGCAACTAGACGGCACCCGAGGCTACTGACTTCATCGGCCGCTCAACAGCCGCCCAGCGGTCCCGTGGTTCCGTCGTACGCCGCGAACCTCGACGGTCACCTCGGCCAGCGTCTCGGTCGCCCGGGCCCGGGTCGGTTCACATGACGTCCGACGGCGCTGCCCGGCAATAGCCGGAAGACGTCGGCAGCCGCAGCCGAAGCCGATCAGCAGAACAGGTCGACGGCGGCAACACCCAGGACACTGCCCGGGCTGTCCCGGCAACAGCCGCGAAATCCGACAACCGCAGCCCCAGCGGCCGAAGCCGATTACCAGAAGGAGTCGACTGGCGCGCCATCCAGGACCCTGCCAGGCAACGGCCGGGAAAGGTCACCGCAGCCGATCAGCAGAACAGGTCGGCGGAGGCGACGCCCAGGACCCTGCCCGGGCTGTCTCGGGCACAGCCTCGACGGTCCGGCAGCCGCGGCCCAAGCCGATCACCAGAGCGAGCCGACTGGCGCGCCATCCAGGACCCTGCCAGGCAACAGCCGGGAAGGCTCGGCAGCCGTGGCCCCAGCAGGTGAAGCCGATCAGCAGGGCGTGTCGACGGAGGCCACCCCCAGGAAGCTTTCCGGATTGTCCAGCTTCGGCTGGTGCGCGACAGTCCACCGGCCCTCGCCAGTGGTTCGACAACTGGCAAGCCCAATCGGGCGGCCAGGTGGTCAGCTGCTTGTGAAGCAGGGGCCGGTGGGATGCCGGGGGAGAGCTGAGCGCGGGTCATCGAGGATCGCCCTGGCTGAAGTCTTCGGCTTGTGCGACAGTCCGCCAGCGTCGCCAATGTATCGGCATCCGGCCGGGCGCCGGTTGGTCAGTTGGTTGTGAGCCAGGGGCCGGTGGGATGCCGGGGGAGAGCTGAGCGCGGGTCGTCGAGGATCGCTCGGGTTTGCGCTGCGTACTCGCGGCTTGCGCGCCAACCTCCCTCCGGTGGCTGCAGGCCGTCGGCGAGCCGGGACGTCATCGCCTCGAGGGCGCCACGCAGGGATTCGATCACCGCGCACCATGCCGGGCACGCCAGCTCCGTTCAACGTGCGTCACCCGCTCCGCGTAGGCGTCCCGCTCCCGCAGCCCTGCCGGGGTAAGTGCGACTCAGTAGGCTCCGTCGTACGACAATCTCAGGTCAGCAGACGGGCCCAGTCGTCCAGTTCCCGCAGGATCCGTGGCAGATGTTCGCCGGCGTCGAGGAGCGAGCGGGTGCAGAAGTCGACTTGCGCGGCGCTCTCGTCACGGTGCCCCAGCGCCACCCACAGGCACCAGGCTGTGAAGCTGAGGTGCCCGACGAGCAGCCCGGCGAAGGCTGTCGCGTCGGCGGGCCCGGCGGGGCCGCCCTGATCCCGGTAGGACCCGATCAGCGATCGGACGATCCGCGGGTCTCCGCCCGCGATGCTCCGCTCGTCGCGAGCGGCGAGGCGGACGGCGTTCGACGCCGCGTCCCACCACGGGACGTCGGCGGTAGCCGACTCCCAGTCGATCAGCACCAGTCCGGTCGGAGTGGCGACGATGTTGGCGCGGGCGGCGTCACCATGGGTCATCGTCAGCGGCGGCCGGTGCCGCAGCGCGTCGGCGATCAGGTCGGCCGAGTCCTCGACCACCGTGAGGACGGCGCGGGCCGCCCGGCCCAGCTCCAGGCCAGTCGCGCCCTGGGCTTCCCGGACCCAGCTCCGCCACTCGTCCAGCGGATGGACCGGCGACGCATCGGCGTCTTGGTCGACCGCCACGTCCAGTTGGGCGATCCGGGCCAGCACGCCACCGAGCCAGGAGGCCAATTCCTCGTCGTGGACGTGGTCGTCTCGCAGATCGCGGCCCTCTACCCAGGTGGTCACCCGAACAAGCTCGCCGCCGGCGTCTGACGGCGCGTACCAGAAGCCCACGCTCGGCTCGGGCGGCTGGACGGGGCGCGGCATCGGGATACCGGCTGCCGCAGCGGCGCTCTCCAAACGGTGCACGGTCCAGGCCTTCGTGCGCTGCCACTCGGCGAGGTCGGGGCGGTCGGGTGAGCCGAGGCGGTCGTACTTGACCACCCAGCGTCCATTCGTCGTCGACACGATCCGGGTGACGGCGGGGCGATCCCCGTTGGCCAACGGGCGGTCGTCCAGTACGAGTCCGAGCCCGAACGCGTCCGCGACCTGCTCGGCGTTGATCGGCATCCGGGGAGTCTGACATGGGCCGTTCGGTGGTGCGACGAAATTTCGTCGCACCACCGAGAGGAGCGCCCCTCGCTCAAGCAACTCCCGTGGACAACCGGCAGGGACGGGAGTTGGTTCGCTGGGAGTTCCGCCTAGCGGAGTGTCTCGATCGCCGGAGATCAGCAGGGGAGTGTCATGGTCGTTCAGGTACTGCTGGTTCGCGTCGTCATGGGTTAGGGTCGCGGATGCGAAAGTTCCTGGCTCTGGTTTTCGCGGCGGGGCTGGTGAGTGGTTGCTCCACCGCTTCCCGCGGCTCGGCACCCACCCCATTGCCTCCCACTGAGAGCGCGCTCGCTCCGAGTCCGACGACTCCGGCCGTGTCGTCAGGGACGAAGGTGCCGGTGCAGCGCGTCGCTCTCGGGTCGTTGCGGCTGCAGGCGCGCTGGTGGGAGTGGGCGTCGGTCGCGGAGAACGTCAATCCGGTGCTGGACGAGACAGGGGTGCACTGTGGGAACAACCAGCCGGAGGATGTCTGGCTGGTCGCCGGCACGTTCGGCGGCCAGGTTTCTCGCGCGTGCAAGTGGCCTGCTGAACGTCCGTTGGCCGGTCCGGTGGTCAACCTGATCGACGACGAAGCGGGATGCCAGGCGTTCCTGGCCGACGCGACGGGCAGCGTGACGTTCGACGGACGGCCGGTCCCGATCCAGCGGCTCGGAGCCGAAAACATCCGGTTCACCGCT
The DNA here is from genome assembly GCF_040610875.1 of Kribbella sp. NPDC003505. Lineage (NCBI taxonomy): Bacteria > Bacillati > Actinomycetota > Actinomycetes > Propionibacteriales > Kribbellaceae > Kribbella > Kribbella sp. NPDC003505. Next base: position 944,897 of record NZ_JBEXNA010000003.1, read on the forward strand.
CAGGCAGGCAATCCCAGTGGGTTCGAAGCCGGTCCGCTCAAGGGCAGCGCTTGTGGGCTGTGGTTCGCGGTGCCCCCGGCGGCACCAGGCCGGCATGTGCTGGTGATCCGCGGGTCGAGCGGCGACTTTGCGACGACAGCGACGTACAACCTGACCGTGCTCGGGACGACGGCGAACTGACATCTGTTCGTCCACGAGCCGCCAGGCTAGACATGTTGCGCGCTCGGGCTCTGGCTGGCTCAACTGTGTTGTAGATCCAACGCCCTTTGCTTTGCCTGGCTAGGGGATCCAGCCAGTCGCGTAGTTCCCCGCTTGGACGTCGTCGCGCAACTTCAGGGCAGTCGCGCAGCGCCGGCGGGTTCTTCCATGTGACGTCGAGCAGGCCGTCTGATGCCACGCGCCGCAGAGCGCGAAAAGTGTCGTGTCCGCTGATGCCGGCGGCCTGGGCGATCTCCCCAGCCGGGCCCCTCGACGTCACGCTAACCGCCAACTGGCCGGACACCCCGAACGCAGGAGTCCAACCGAGCTCGGGCCGTTCACACCACCCGGCCCTATGTGCTTCACTGTCGCACGATCACGCCTCGACGAGGAGGTCCGAGAATGTTGCGCAAGGGCATAGGTCGCGCTGCTGCCATCGCGGCGGCGAGTGTTCTATTCGGGTTCGGGCAAATCGTCGTTCCTGGGGCAGCACAGCTTCCCGTTGCACACGCTGATGCGGGCTAGGGCCTTACCCCCGGTTCTTGGACACGGTGGTGGTTTATGCCGCTGCCGAGAGGGTAGCGGTGTAGCTGGTCTCGTAGGTGTTCGGGGATTGGTA
>NZ_JBEXNA010000004.1:0-804339 GCF_040610875.1 Kribbella sp. NPDC003505
CGGCCGCTGTTGTCGGGAACGTGGCGGTGGCCAGCAGGACACCCATCGCGGTAAGTACCGCCGCGACATGCACGTCCTTGTGCGTATCAACCCCCGGCACGACCTCGGCAGGGTCGGACGGAATCGCCGGTGCAGTTGGGTAGGGCATGCTGGGCAAGGTCGTTCGTCTCCTGACGGCTCGGGAACGGATGGCCGTCGTCGGGTCGGTCCAGACGGTCAGGACTGTGACGGTGCCTTGTTACGGGCAAGGCCCCTATAGAGACACGCCTGACCGACCCGACGGCAGCAAGCGCCGCCCCGGACGCGCAGTCGACAGATCAAACACAAGGCACCCAAGGGCCAGTCGTAACGCGGGTCAGACCACGATCCGGGGCGGCACCACCTCATCCTCACAGTCGTACCGGTACGGGCGAATCTCACCCGTCGCCTCGAACCCCTGCCGCCGCCAGAATCCAGTGGCGACCTGGGCGTTCGTGTCGACGACACCCAGCCGCATGGTCCGGACCTCGGGCCAGGTGGTCTCGACGTACCGCTGAAGGAGCCGGTACGTCGTCCCGCCGTACCAGTGACCCTGGCGGGTCGCGTGAACCTCGAGGAGCCCGATGAACGCCGTGTGCTCGTTCGGGAAGCCCCTAAGCAGGTCGACAACGGCAACGAGCTGACCGTCGTCGAATGCCCCCAGCACGACCTTCGACTCCTCGGGCCGCAGGTCCTCCGGACGCATCATCAACAAGCTCTGGGCGTCTGACTCACCCGGCGGATGGCCGGTGATCCGCTCCGTGTACCCCGGATCCGACTCGATCAGCTCCTGCACCGTGTCGACATCTGCCGGGGTGATGGGGCGCAGTTCCATGCAGCCGACCCTAGATGAGCAGCCCCATCACCAGCAGCAGGATCAGCACCGCTGCGAGCACCAGGCCGACCCGCCTGGTCCCGAAACGCCTGAGGGCGATCGCCAAGGGTCCGATCGGTTTCATCGTCGCTCCAGTCGTCTTTTCGCTCGATGGGTGAACAAGAGGTAGGCCACCGCCGCCAGTACGAACGGTGGGCCGAGTCTGCCGTGGCCGACGAGCGCGAGCCCGATCGCCAGCAGCACTGCGAACCCGGAGGCGATCGAGCTGGCGATCACCTTGTCCTTGGCGAACAAGTGACCGCGCTGACGCAGTACGTAGACCGCCCTGGTCATAACAGCGAGTCCTACGAGCACTAGGGCTGCGAAGCCGGCCTGTGTCCTGGCCGGCAGCCCGTCCTCGGTCAGCCAGAGCACCACGACGAATCCGACCACCGCAGCGGCGCCGCAGAGCTGCACCAGCGACCGAACGCGGCGCCGGAGCGAGAGCGCGTCGTGCAGACCCGCGATGGTGTCCTCTGCCGAGATCACGAGCCCGCCTCCTCCCTCAGCAGCCGGCGTGCCCGATGCAGACGGGACTTGACCGTCCCCACCGGTACGCCGAGCACCTCTGCGCACTCCTCCAAGCTGAGGTCCTCCAGGTGAAACAGCACCAGCACCTCCCGCTCCATCACAGGCACGCCGCCGAGCAACCGCCGTACGTCGACCCTGTCGACCACGTGATCCGCCGGGTCGGGCTCCTCGTCCGCGTCGACCCGCGGCTGGTCGGCGTACCGCTGCCGCAAGTGGTTGACCACGCTGCGCCGAGCGATGGTGAACAGCCACGCTGCGAACCGCTCCGGCTCCTTGAGCCGCGGCAGACCCCGCACGACGGCCAGCCAGACCTCCTGCGACACGTCGTCGGCCAGTTCCTCGCGGCCAAGCATGTGCCGCACATACGACCAAACCGCCTCGTGCCACCCACGCACCAGCTCAGCAACCGCCTCCCGCTCCCCCACCTGAGCCCGCACCACCACGTCGACCCAACCCGACTCCACGCGTCACCTCCCTCACCCCCACAGTCGCCCCACCCGCCCACCAGGTTCACGCCCCCGATTTCGGATTCCCGCGCCGCCTCGGTATCCTCTCCGCTTGGAGGATTCGCCTAGAGGCCTAGGGCGCACGCTTGGAAAGCGTGTTGGGGGCAACCCCTCACGAGTTCGAATCTCGTATCCTCCGCCACTCTTCAGGGCGGCTCTCAGAAATGGGGGTCGCCCTGGTGCTTTGTCAGGGGAGATGGTGGAGGGCCTGGCGTAGGAAGTGGTTGCGGCGGGTGGTGGCTGTGGGGCTGTAGAGGGTGGTGGGGGTGTTCAAGGCTGCTACGGCGTCCCAGTAGGCGACGTGTTGAGCTGGGGTGTCGGCGGTTTGTTGCCAGCCGGTGAGGACGTGGGCGGGGGCGTCAGGGCCGAAGCTGATTGCTGCTTGTTTGCGGAGTTCGGAGAGGTCTACTCCGGGCGCGCCTACGCCGGCGGTCTTCCAGTCGATGAAGGCTTCGAGGTGATGGCCGGACCAGACCAGGTTTCCGGGCCACACGTCGCCGTGGAGGTAGACGGACCGCTCACTGGGCAGACCGTGCGCGGTGACGAGGTCGTCGGCCCGGGACAAGAGCGGTGTGGTGGGCAGGTGACCGGCGCGGCGGTCGCGGGCGAAGTCGTCCACGGCGATGGGGCGTGGGCGGAATGGGAGATGGGCCTGCGGACGCATCGGGACAGAGTGCAGGTGGGCCAACGCGGCTCCAGCAACGCGAAGGCTCTCGGGGGTTCCGACTGTCCATGTCGATGTGCCAGGCACAAGGGTCTCGAGAGTGGCGGGTACGCCGGCATCCGAGCCGGACAGATCGACGTCGACCAGGCGCGGGGCAGGCAGGTCGTGCTTTTCGGCGACTTGGAGTGCCGCGGCGCCCGTCGCGATCATCGGCGCATCGATGCGTGGAGTCGGTGCCCGTAAGACGTAGCGCGCGTCGGCGGTGGTCAGGCGCCAGGGGCCCTGGTCGCCATGGAGTGGACTGATCTCGAGCACTGGGCCGACCGCCGCCGCGGCCCAGGTCAGCAGGCTGCTTTCCCTCATGGCCGAGCGTACGCCAGGTCAGTGGTCGCCTGGGGTGATCAGGCCGGTTTCGTAGGCGAGGACTACGGCTTGGGAGCGGTCTCTGAGGGTCAGTTTGGCGAAGATTCGGGCGGCGTGGGTTTTGACGGTGGCTTCGCTGAGGGTGAGGGCGGTGGCTATCTCGGCGTTGGAGAGGCCTTGGCCCATGAGGGTGAGGACTTCCAGTTCGCGGGGGGTGAGGGACGACAGGTCGCGGTGCAGGGTGGGTGCGGGGGTGGCGAAGCGTTCTACCAGGCGGCGGGTGATGGAGGGGGCCAGGAGGGCGTCGCCGGTGGTGACCAGGCGGACGGCGGCGGCCAGGTGTTCGGGGGTCACGTCCTTGAGCAGGAAGCCGCTGGCGCCGGCGGACAGGGCGGCGTAGACGTACTGGTCCAGGTCGAACGTCGTGAGGATCAGGATCCGGCACCTGGTCGGGGTGGCGAGGATGCGGCGGGTGGCTTCCAGGCCGTCCATGGTGGGCATGCGGATGTCCATCAGGACGACGTCCGGGTGCAGGCGCCGTACGGCGTCCACTGCCTCGACGCCGTCCGCGGCCTCGCCGACGACCTCGATGCCGCGCGCGGACAGGATCATCCGGAAGCCGGTGCGGACCAGAGCCTGATCATCCGCGATCACGACCCGCGTCGTCACGGGCGCTCCAGTGGGAGCTTGGCGCGGACCCGGAAGCCGCCGCCGAGGCGTCGGCGGGCGTCCAGCTGCCCGCCGTACACGGCGACGCGTTGCTTCAGCCCCAGCAGCCCCCGCCCCTCACCGTCGGACGCGACCGGGCGGCCTCCGGTGAGGACGCTCGGCCCGGTGTTCAGGATCTCGACCCGGAGCGCGTGCGACGCGTAGCGAACGGTCACCTCGGCCGTGTTCCCGTCGCCGTGCTTGAGCGCGTTGGTGAGCGCCTCCTGGATGATGCGGTACGCCGTGACGTCGACGCCGGCTGGTAGCGGAACCGGGTCGCCGGAGATCCGCACCTCGACCGGAAGACCGGCGAACGCGATCCGATCGATCAGCTCGCCCAGGCGCGTCAGACTCGGCTGCGGCGACAGCGCGTCCTCTTCGGCCCCGTCCGCCTTCGGTGCGAGCACACCGAGCAGATGCCGCAGTTCTGCCATGGTGTCGCGGCCCGCGGCCTCTACCGCGAGGAGAGCCGCCTCCGCCTCGTCGGGTGACGTTGCCAGCACCTGCCGGGCCGCACCGGTCTGGATGACCATGACGCTGACGTTGTGGCTGACGATGTCATGCAGGTCGTGTGCTATCCGCGCCCGCTCCGCGTCGACCGCCTTCCGCGCCGCGGTCTCCCGTTCCCGTTCCAGCAGCCAGCCGCGCTCCTCCAACGCACGCGTATGGGCACGCCGAGCGCGCACAGAGGCGAACGCGAGCAGACCGGCCACCACAGCCAGCAGCGCTACCAGCAACCACATCACGAGATCCACTGTCCCAAAGAATGCGTGGCAGGTCGTACATCTCCAGGATGACAAGGCGCGCACTTTAGCCCGGCAGGCTGACGTCAGCGACCGTTCCGCGGCTCTAGCGTGAGGAGCATGACGGAGGACAACGGACAGGCGGTCGTACAGCTCACCGCCGTACGCAAGGAGTACGGCGAATCCGCCGCGCTCGACGGGGTGTCGCTGGAGATCCACGCGGGCGAGGCGGTCGCGGTGATGGGACCGTCGGGCAGCGGCAAGTCGACGTTGCTCAGCATGGTCGCCGGACTGGACCGGCCGACGTCGGGATCGGTCGTGGTGCACGGCGACGATCTGGGCACGCTGGACGAGAAGGGGTTGGCGTTGTTCCGGCGCCGGCGGATCGGGATGATCTTCCAGTTCTTCAACCTGCTGGACGACCTGTCAGCTCTCGACAACGTCGCGCTGGCGGCACAGCTCACCGGTACGTCGGCAGCACACGCACGGAAGCGCGCGCTCGAGCTGTTCGAGGAGCTGGGCATCGCTGGACGCCGCAACACCTACCCGGCACAGTTGAGCGGGGGTGAGCGGCAACGGGTAGCAGTCGCCCGCGCACTGATGAACCGCCCCGCCATCCTGCTCGCCGACGAGCCGACGGGTGCGCTCGACACCAGGGCCGGCGAGCAGGTCATGGATCTGCTCCTGGACCTCAACCAGATCGGTCAGACGCTCCTGCTGGTGACACACGACCAGCAGCTCGCAACACGCTGCGCCAGCCGGGTCATCGACTTCCTCGACGGACAGATCGCCGGGGAGCGCAGTCTGGAGCGTACGCCGTGAGCGCCGTCTGGCCGGTCGCGCGGGCAGCGGTACGACGGCGTCGCGTGCAGACCGTCGTGATCGGCGTCGTCGTCCTGCTCTCCACAACGATGATCGTGGTCGCACTGGGCCTCCTGGCCGCGTCGAGCGGACCGTTCGACCACGCGTACGCCAAGCAGAGCGGTTCCCAGCTGACGGCGTCGTATGACCGGAGCAAGGTGACCGACGCGCAACTGACGGCGGCGGCGCGGAGTGCGGCCGCTGTCGCCGGACCGTTCGCGCAGGCGACGCTTGAGCTCGGCCACACGCAGCTGATGGATTCACTGGTGACGGTGGGCCGTGCTGATCCAGGTGGTGCTGTGGATCGGCTGAATGTGTGGAAGGGGCGCTGGGCAACCAAGCCGGGTGAGATCGTGCTCAACCGGAACCCGGTCGACAAAGAGGGACGCGGGGGTCCGCAACTGAACGGCACCATGACAGCGGGCGGTCAGACGCTGACCATCGTCGGGTTTGCGTACAGCGTGAGCCAGTCGGCCGATGCTTGGGTGACACCGGAGCAGATGAACGCACTGCACCCGACGGCGACGCAGATGCTTTATCGCTTCGCACACGCTGCGACGAACGCCGACGTCACGGCGGGCCAGCAGGGCGTGACGGCCGGTCTGCCGTCCGATGCCCTCATAGGCACCCAGTCGTACCTGGCGTTGCGAGCGATGGCAGCGGGCGAGCCCAACACGTTCGTACCGTTCCTGATGGTGTTCGGATGGCTGGGACTCGCCGTCGCCGTACTGATCGTGGCCAACGTCGTCAGCGGCGCTGTGGTCGCAGGGTTCAAGCACATCGGCGTTCTGAAGTCACTGGGATTCACGCCGACACAGGTCATGACGGTGTACCTGGGGATGATCTCCATCCCGGCCGTCGTTGGCTGCGCCGCCGGTGTGGTGCTCGGCAACGTACTCGCGACGTCCTTGCTGACAAGGGCTTTCGAGAACTACGGCGCCGGCGGGCTGGGCGTGCCGATCTGGGTCGACGTCGCGACGCTCCTCGGCGTGCCTGCTCTGGTTGCGCTGTCTGCCCTGTTGCCGGCGTTGCGAGCACGCAGTCTGTCAGCGGCTCAGGCGATCAGTGCGGGGAGCGCACCGAGGGCCGGACGAGGGCTACGAGTACAGCGGTCGCTGAGTGGGACCCGGCTGCCGCGGGCGGTCAGTCTGGGGCTGGGCATGCCGTTCGCGCGTCCTGGACGTACGGCGCTGACCCTGGCGGCAGTGGTGCTCGGAGTGACCAGCGTGACGCTGGCTGTCGGGCTGGGGAAGTCACTGACGACCTACCAGACCGCGGCGAGTCGAGCGGATGCTGTTGACCTGACGATGTTCGCCGGCCAAAGCGGCGCCGAGGGCAAGGCGCCGCCGGGTGCGCCCCCTGGCGCCAAGCTGACCGACGCCGAAGACGAGGCCGTACTGCGGGCAACGCCCGGTGTCACGTCCGTGGCTGCCAGCACGGACCTGGGAATGCGGCTGCCTGGGACACGAACGGACGTCCGGGTCTCGTTCTACCGCGGCGACTTCGATCAACTCGGGTACCGGATCCTGGACGGACGCTGGTTCGACGGACCAGGCCAGGTGGTCGTGTCGGAGCGGTTCCTGCGGCAGCGCGGCCTGGCTCTCGGCGACACGATCACACTGCAGTCCAGGGGCAAGAGCGTACGGGCGCAGATCGTCGGGAAGGCGATGTACAACTCCGGCGACGAGGCGCTGTCCAACTGGGCAACGCTCGCGCTCATCGCACCAGAGCTCCGGGCCAACCTGTACGAGGTCAACGTGAAGGCGGGGACCGATCTCGACGCAGTCGTGAAGGCGGTGCAGGCCAAGGACTCCGGTCTGGAGGAGACGCCCGGTCAGGACCCCGGCACCTTCGTGGCCGTCGTACTGGCGACCGTAGTCCTGCTCACGCTGATGCTGGGAACCGTTGCGGCGCTCGGTGTGTTCAACACCGTCGTACTCAACACCCGCGAACGCCGCCGCGACCTGGGCATGCTCAAGTCGATCGGTATGACGCCCGCACAGGTCACCGCGATGGTCGTGACGTCGATGACCGCGGTAGGTGCGGTCGGCGGCCTGCTCGGCATCCCACTGGGGATCGTCGCGCACCGCCTGGTCGTCCCGGCGATGGCCAACGGCGCCCAAATCGAGCTGCCGGACTTCATGCTCGAGGTATACCCTGCGGGTCTGCTCGCCCTGCTGGTCCTCGCCGGCATCGTGATCGCCGCGGCCGGTGCGTACTTCCCGGCCCGCGCCGCCGCCCGCGCCACGATCGCCGAGGTCCTCCACAACGAGTGAGCCTGGACAGGAGGTCGCACGGTGACGCCGGAGCGGGTGTTGCAGTTGCTGGACGCGCTGAAGCCGCTGGACGTCTGGGTGGACGGCGGCTGGGGTGTGGATGCGCTGGTGGGGCGGCAGACGCGGCCCCACGGGGATCTGGACCTAGGTGTGGCCAGACCGCAGCTGGATGAGGTGGTGCAGGTCCTGGAACGACTGGGGTACGCCGTGACGGATGCCCGGTTCGTGCAGGTCACGGTGCAGCTGACACATGCGGCCGAGGGGCATCGCGTGGACCTGCACCCCAGTACACCGGTTGACGGCGGGACCGAGCAGCTTGACTTCGACGGCAACGCGTACCTCATACCGCCTGCCGTCGAAGGGTGGATCGGCGGGCGGCCGGTGCGTTGTATGCCGCTCAGTGCGCAGCTCCGGTCGCACCGGGGCTACCAGCTGAGGCCGGTGGACCTGCACGATATGCAGTTGCTCGAAGAGCTGGGGTTGGGCTGACTTAGGGCATGGACGAAGTCGTCGCGGGCAATCGGGTGGTGTGGGAGCAGGCTTCGCAGAAGCACGTTCACGAGTACGACGAGTTACTGGCGGAGGCTCGTGGGGACGAGCAGCTGTTCGCGCGGGAGCGGGAGCTGCTGGCGCCGGTCCTGGCGCGACGGCCGGTGGTGGTGCATTTCCAGAGTGGGCACGGGCTGGACGACGTGGCGTTGGTGAAGGCCGACGCCGAACGTGTCGTGAGTGTCGACTACAGCTCCGTGGCGGCCGGCGCGGCGCAGCGCCGGGCCGACGACCTGGGCGTGAACTGCCGGTACGTCGTGGCCGAGGTCCCCGGCGTACCGCTGAAGGACGCATCGGCCGATCTCGTGTACACCGGCAAGGGCGCGCTGATCTGGATGCGGGACATCGACGCCTGGGCGCAGGACGCGGCCCGGGTGGTACGACCGGGTGGACACCTCTTCGTGTACGAGGCGCACCCGGCCGTACCGCTGTGGACCTGGGACCAGGACGAGCCGCGGATCCGACCTGACCGGAGCTACTTCGCCAAGTCGCACATCAACGACACGTTCCCGGGTAACGGCGCCCAGGAATGGCAGTGGACGCTCGGCCAGATCGTCACCGCGGTCACGAAAGCCGGTCTACAGCTCCAGGTCCTCGAGGAGTACGCCGAGCCGTTCTGGCGCCCGCAGGACGACACGTGCGCCGCAGCGTGGTCCGGCCGGCTCCCCAACTCCTACGCGCTGCTGGCGCAACGGCCGCTATAGATAAGGCAGCAGCTCCGCCTCCTCGCGGTCCAGGTGCGCGTTGAGCTGCGCGATCAGCTCGTCGACCTGGGCCAGGACGTCCGGAGCACCGACCAGACGCTTGAGCTCCTCGAGCAGTACGGCGATCTGGTCGTGCTCCGTCTGGAGTACGGCGATCACGTCCGCCAGCTCCGGGTGCTGCTCCAGCAGCGACGGGAACAACATCGTCGACTCGCCGGTGTGGTGGAAGTGCAGGCCCTGGCAGACGGTCAGGCAGTTGATGCGGAGCTGTGCGCCCAGCGTGCCCGAGGTGGCGACCTCGTGCCGGATCAGGGCGAGCTCGCGCCGGAACGCCGTGTGGATGGTCTGCAACGCCTCGGCGAACGAGCCTCCGCCGTGCGGCGGCGGCCCCGGCTTCTGGACCAGCGCGACCACCGGGATCGTCCGGGTGGTGCGCTGCTGGTACTCGCCCCATCCCGCGTCGGCCTCGACGAGTCGCGCGAACACCTCGTCGCGCTCCGCGTCCCGCAGGACGACTGCGGTCGCCGGATAGTCGAACAGGCCCAGGTCGATGTGGACCTCGGGGTCGGCGAGCAGGTTGTGGTACCAGCCCGGATGCTTCGGGCCGCCGCCGGCCGAGCCGACGACCAGGACCCGGTCGCCGTCCGGGTAGTACCCGAGGATCGCGGTGCGCGGTTCACCGGTGCGCGCGCCGGTGGTTGTCAGGAGCAACAACCGGGAGTTCTCGAAAGGACCGCCGACCTTACCGTCGTTGGCCTTGAACTCCGCAATGAGTTGTGCGGTGAAATCGTTCAGGATTCGCTTCTCTCTCTGGTGTCATGACAAAGGAATTCGCAGACAACAGAGAAGCGGGGCGGGGCCCGCGCGGCGCTCAGAACGCAGCCGGGGACCCAACTCGGTAATGGCTCGAAGCCGACCCGGCAGTCACGTCGGCGATACTACCGTACGTGTCCTTGCCCGATCGGCTCGTCCAGGCCGGGGTCGAACTCCTCGAGGAGGACGGCCTGTCCGACCTCACGCTGCGCGCGATCGCGCGCCGTACGGGCGTCTCGCACGGTGCACCGCGCCGCTACTTCCCGACCCACGACTCGCTGCTCGCCGCCATCGCCGCGACCGGCCTGCGGGATCTCGCCGACCGTCTCGAGCCCGACGGCGACGGACCGCCCGAGGAGCAGCTGGTCGCGGCCGCGACGAAGTACCTGGAATTCGCCGCCGAGCGGCCCGGGATGTTCGACCTGATCTTCCGTCACGACCTGCTGGCCGGTGCCGGCGGCAATCTGCGCGCGACCTCGCTGCCGCTGTTCCGGACGTTCGTCGACCTGGTCGCCCGGCTGCACCCGGCCGATGCCGAGCTCCGTGCCACCGCGCTGTGGACGAACCTGCACGGCCTGGCCACGCTTCGCGCGACGCACGCGCTGGAGCTCCTCGGCACGACCGATCTCGGGCCGATGGTCCGCTACGTCGTCCACAGCCACCTGCACTGATTCGCTCACGGACCGTCGCCGAATGCATGCGAAAGGAAATCGTCGCACGGATCGGCGAAAAAACCTCACGATTGTTGTAACGAGGGCCACACTGCGCCGATAAACGGGTGAGTGACCCAGCGGGGGGACCGAGTGGGAAACTCCGGTGTTTCTTCGGGACCACCGCATGTGGAGGGGGCCTCGCAGGTGCTCACCCGGGGCGGGGTGAGCACCTGTTCGAGGATTCAGCCCTTGATGCCCACGTTCGCCATTCCTTCGACGAACCGTTTCTGGGCGAAGACGAACAGCACGATCATCGGCAGCGTCGCGAGCGCCGTCCCGGCCATCAGGTACGGCCACTGGATCTCCGCCGGGTTCTGGGAGAAGATCGCCAGCCCGAGCTGCAGCGGCCGCAGATCGTCCGACGTGGTGATCATCAACGGCCAGAGGAACCCGTTCCAGGCGGCCTCGATCTGGAACACCGCGATCGTGATCAGGGCCGGCTTGATCAGCGGCGTCATGATCCGCCAGAAGATGCCGAACTCGCCCAGCCCGTCCACCCGGGCGGCCTGCGCCAGCTGGTCCGGCAGCGAGACGTAGAACTGCCGCGCCAGGAACGTGAACAACGGCGCCGCGCCGAGCGGGATGATCAGGCCCCACCACGAGTTCAGCCAGCCGATCCCGCCCTGGCCGAGGATGTTGTTGCCGCCGAACAGCGGGATCGACTTCACGATCAGGAACAGCGGCACCAGGATGATCTGGAACGGAACCAGCAGCAGCACGATGAAGTAGTTCAGCAACGTCTTGCCGCCGCGGATCGGCAGTTTCGCCAACGCGTACCCGGCCGTCGTACAGACCGCCAGCGTGAACGCGGTCTCGCCGACCGCGATGAACAGGCTGTTGCGGAAATACCGCAGGAACGGCGCGGTCTGCATCGCCTCGACGAAGTTCCGCCAGCGCAGCTCCCCCGGCAGCCAGCCGAACTTCGTGATCTCCAGGTTGCTCTTGAAGGCAGTCAGCAGCATCCACACGAACGGCGTGATCATCAGCAGCGCGCCGACCAGCAGGACGACGTACAGCAGGATCCGGCCGGGCCGGAACGCCGACGGCTTCGCCGAACCCACCGCCGGCAACGAAACGCTAGTCATTGGCATCCGCCTTCTGGAGCAGGCGCCCGACGCCGATGAAGAGCGCGATCACGATCATCATGATCACGGTCTCGGCGGACGCGTAGCCGAGTTTCAGGTCCTGGAACGCGTTCTGGTAGATGTCCATCACCAGCACCCGGGTCTCCGATCCGGGGCCGCCCTGCGTCATCACGTACACCAGGTCGAACACCTGGAAGGTCCCGACGATCGACGTGATCAGGACGAAGAACTGGACCGGGCCGATGGCCGGCCAGGTGACGTTGACGAACCGCTGCCAGCGGCCCGCGCCGTCCAGCTCGGCCGACTCGACCAGGTCGCGGGACACGCCCTGGAGCGCGGCCAGGTAGATGATGATCTTGGTCCCGAGGCCCTGCCAGATGCCGACCACCATCAGCGAAGGCAGCGCGGTGGCCGGGTCGGCCAGCCACCGGTTCGGCGCGAAGCCGAACAGACTGAGGAAGCCGTTCGCCAAGCCCGAGCCCGGGTTGTAGATCCACAGCCAGATCGTGGCCACCGCGACGGTCGCGGTCACGGTCGGGATGTAGAACGCCGTCCGGAAGAACCCGAGGCCGCGGATCTTCTGGTTCAGCCCGATCGCGACCGCCAGCGAGATCGCCATCGAGATCGGGATCACCACGATCGCGTACAGCACCGTGTGCCACAGCGAGGCCAGGAAGTCGACGTCGCGGAACAGGTCGGCGTAGTTGCCGAAACCGACCCAGGCCCAGGTGTCACCGAAGCTGTAGTCGGTGAGGCTGAGCACCAGCACCGCGATCACCGGGATCACGATGAAGACGCCGGAGTGCAGCAACGCGGGCGTGAGCAGGGCCCAGCCCGCCCGGGCCTGACTGCGGAGCAGCGTGCGACCGTCCTTGGACGGGCTCACCTTGCGTGGAGTGGCAAGTGCGGGACGTTCAAGAGTTGTGCTCATCGTGATTGTCCTGCCAGGTTGTGCAGCACCTTGGCGGGGTCCTTCTGTCCGAGGACCGCCTGGGTGAGCTGGATGTCGAAGTTGCCGCGCATCTCGAGCCAGTTGGACGGCACTTCGTTCTCGTTGACCGCATAGACCAGGCCGTCCGCGACGAACTGGCTGAGCGGGTTGGACTTCGCCTGCGGCGAGTTGCTCGCGTCCTTGTAGGCCGGGACCTTCTTGTTCAGCTTGGCCAGCGCGTCCAGCGTGGCCGGCTTGGTCAGCGACTGGATGAACGACCAGGCCGCGTCCTTGTGCCGGCTGCGGGACCCGATCGAGGCCAGGTCACCGCCGACGTACTCGATCTCCTTGCCGCTGTTGAAACGGAAGAACTTCAGGTCGTCACAGTTCTTCTGGCCGATGCCCTCGGCGGAACAGTCCACGCCGCCGTTGACGATGCCCATCGCGGCCTCACCAGTCAGCACCAGGGGTTGCTGCGCCGCGTTGGTCTGGCCGTACGGCTGCACGTTGTTGATCATCGACTTGATCCACAACAGCGTGTCGAGACCCTGCTGGTTGTCGAAGTTCGGCTCGCCGCCGACGTACAGCGGCGTACCGGTCGAGGCCAGGAAGGTCACGAACGACTGCCGGAACCCGGTCGCCGACGCGAGGTCGAACCCGCTGCGGGTGATGTTGCCGTCCTTGTCCCGCTTGGTCAGCTTCTCGGCGGCGACCTTGATCTCGTCCAGCGACGTCGGCGGCTTGTCCGGGTCCAGGCCCGCCTCGCGGAACGCGCTCTTGCGCAGCGCTACGGCGCGGGCGTCGGCGATCAGCGGATAGGCGTACAGCTTCTTGTCGTAGGTCACCGCCGGGATCAGCGCCGGGGTGCTCTTGTCCCTGATGTAGTCAGGGGTCACGCCGTACTTGCCGAGGTCCTCGAAGATGTTCTTCGACGCGAACGGTTGCACCCAGCCGACGCCGGTCACCATCACGTCGTACGGGATGCCGGCCGCGATCGCGGTCGACATCTTCTCGTTGAGGTTCTTGTACGTCGCGAAGTCCGGCTCGACCTTCATCTTCGGATAGGCCTTGTGGAAGTCGTCGACGACCTTCTGGAACTCCGCCTTGCCCTTCGCACTGGGCGGGAAGGACGGGAGCAGCACCCGCAGCGTCCCGGTCGCCTCGGCCGGGGGCACGCCGTCCGTGCTCTTGTCGATCACCCCGCTGCCACAACTGCTGACCACGACGCTGAGCGCAGCGGCCAGCAGGGTCAGTCCCACTCCACGTCTCACAGGGGAACTCCTTCGCTGACTTTGTTCAGCCGGGGCCTACGACCCCTAAGTGCAGCGAAAGTATGGGAAAGGGCTTTCCTCGTCAATACCCAAGCGCTCGAATGATCACATTCGATCACGACTGGAACGAGACCGATCAAAGTTCCGGGGTGCCAGCCCTTGTCAGCGCTGCGTCTCGGGCGACGTCGTCGGTAAGGTCCCGGTCTCCGCGGCCATTGAGGATTACCTCGAAGACCCGCTTGTACTCGACCTCGAACTCGGCATACTCCATCGCAATCCTCCCCGTCGCACAGTTCTCCGACTCCACCCGCGGGCCGTGCGCTTCAGGTGCGGCTGCCGGCGCTCTCCTGCAAGCGCAAGGCGTCGGCCAGCATTCGCAGTACGTGCTCCATGGAGCCGATCGCGCCTGCTTCCTCCGGGGTGGCGTTCTCGATCCGCATCAGGTACGCGTTTTCGCGGTCGTCCTCGTCGTCGATCTGGGCGGCCAGGGCCGAGAGTCGTGCGACGTCTGCGCTCAGGTCCCGGTCGCCGCGGCCGTTGAGGATTACCTCGTACACCCGCTTGTACTCGGCCTCGAACTCGGCGTACCCCATGGTCGTCCTCCCGTGGGCGCAGTCCTCTGACGTTATCTGTCGGCGGTGCCGCAGGAGGTGCGGATGTTGAGGGTGGGGAGGAGGCTGAGGTGCTGGACGGGGGTGGTGGGGGACTCGAGTTTGCGGAGGAGGAGGTCGCAGGCGGTCTCGCCGAGGGCTCGGCGGGGTGGGGAGATGGCGGTGAGAGGTACCACGGCCAGGGACGCGGTGACGTCGTTGTAGGCGATGACGGCGAGGTCCTCGGGGACGCGCAGGCCGAGGTCCATCGCGCGTTCGACCAGGCGGGCGCCGTGTTCGTCGGAGTGCACCAGGACGGCGCGGCTGCCGAACTGCTCGCATTCGGCGAGGAACGCGTCCAGCTGGGCGATCGCGCCGGGGTCGTCGCCGCGCATCGGCAGGTCGACGGGTGAGAGGAACACGTCGACGCCGAGTGCCTTCGCGGCCGACTCGATGCCGCGGCGCAGCCAGTACGCCGTGACCGTGGCCTGCAGGTTGATCGCGATCCGGCGGTGGCCGAGCGCCAGGAAATGCCGCAGCGCCAGCATCGCGCCGTACGCGTGGTCGGTGCGGACGTGGTCGTACTCGCGGGCCGCGTGCGGGAATCCGAACGCGCGCTCCATCAGCACCACCGGTACGTCGATGTCGTCGAGCCGGCTGTCCAGCCGGTCCGCGTCGCCGTCGCCGAGCGCGGTGCTGATCAGCAGTCCGGCGACGCCGATCCCGAGCACCTTGTCGAGCCTTTCACGCTCGGTGGTCACGTCGTACCCGGAGACGCCGAGCACCAGCCGCGCGCCGTACCGGTCGGCGATCGCCTCGGCGCCGCGGATCACCTCGGAGTAGTACGACGTGGCGCTGGGGACGACGATGCCGATCGTCAGCCGGCTGCCGTGCGCGCCCTGTTCCGCGGTCCCGACGCCGATCGCGCCGCCGTGCACCCGGCGGAGCAGCCCGGCCGAGTCCAGTTCGGCCAGGTCCCGGCGTACTGTGATCGCGGAGACGCCCAGCTCGGCGACCAGGTCCGCCACCCGGAGCCGGCCGTGCCGGCGCAGGCTCCGCAGGATCAGCTCGTGGCGCTCCTGTGCAAGCATGTGATCCCCTGGTCTGTCCGTGATTGTTCGTGATCATACGATCAGGACCCGCCCGTACGGAACGAGGAGGCGATCGGTGGAGAAGGCCGGCCGGACGAGCACCGTGTTGGGAAAGCTGGCGGTCGTCGGCGACCTGTTGATGCTGCAGCTCGTGTTCGTCGTGATCAGCCTGGGCATCCTGACGCTGTTCCCGGCCGCGTTCGCGATGCAGCGGGTGGTGCCGGACGCGATCAGCCAGGAGAAGCCGAAGCTGCTGCGGCGGTTCTTCCACGAGTTCGGCTGGGCGATGAAGCGGTTCTGGCTGCCTGCGTTCGGGCTGTGGGTCGGCGGCGTGATGCTGGCGTTCGGGATCTCGTTCTGGGCGTACGCCGACGGCCCGGTGCGGATCTTCGCGCTCGCGGTGCTGATTCCGCTGACCGGCATGATCCTCGGGCTCTATCTGAGCGGCCTGGCGATCCTGCCGGACGCGCCGGAGACCGCTACGTTCAAGTCGCTGTTCCGGTCCGCCAACTTGTTCCTGTTGCGCCGACCGCTTCCAGTGGCAGGCGGGGTCGTCGTACTGCTCACCTGGTTCGCGCTGGCGTCGCAGTTGCCCACACTGCTCGTTGTCGGGTCCGGACTGGTCCCAGCGCTGACCGCGTACACGCTGTCCCGGACGCGTCGCGAAAAAACTTCTGAGGACGTGTCAATCTGAGTCCTCCTGGTTCGACGTAGAGGTGTAAGGCCCCTACGACGGACTGCAAGGAGAACCGGAATGTACGCGACGACCGACACCCTGGCGACGACGCCGGCCGCGCAGGGCGGCCGCTCGCGCTGGCTGGCTCTGTACACCCTGTGCGCGGGCATGTTGATGATCGTGCTCGACGTGACCGTGGTGAACGTGGCCCTGCCGGCCATCCAGGACGACCTCGGCTTCACCAGCTCATCCCTCGCCTGGGTGGTGAACGCGTACCTGATCGCGTTCGGCGGCCTCCTGCTGCTGGCCGGGCGGCTGGGCGACCTCCTCGGGCGGCGGAACGTCTTCACTGCCGGACTGGTCGTCTTCACCGCCGCCTCCGTACTGTGCGGTCTGGCCGGGTCCCAGGAGGTGCTGGTCATCGCCCGGTTCATCCAGGGCGTCGGCGGTGCGCTGACCTCCGCGGTCATCCTGGGCATGATCGTCACGCTCTTCCCCGAGCCGCGTGAGCAGGCCAAGGCGATCGGCATGTACGCGTTCGTCGCGTCGGCCGGCGGGTCGATCGGTCTGCTGGCGGGCGGCGTCCTGACGCAGGCGATCAGCTGGCACTGGATCTTCTTCGTGAACCTGCCGATCGGCGTGCTGACCGTCGCGCTGGCTGTGAAACTGATCGAGAAGGACAAGGGTCTGGGCATCGGCAAGGGCACCGACGTACCGGGGGCGGTGCTGATCACCGCGGCGCTGATGGTCGGCGTGTTCACGATCGTGAAGCCGGCTGCCGAGCTGGGCTGGACCGCTCAGCGGACCCTGGTGCTGGCCGCGGTCACGCTGGTGCTGCTGGCCGGGTTTGTCGTCCGCGAGGCGACCGCGGCGAACCCGCTGGTGCCGCTGCGGATCTTCCGCTCCCGCACGCTGACCGGCGCGAACCTGGTGCAGGCGCTGTCTGCGTCCGGCATGTTCGGCATCTTCTTCCTCGGCTCGCTGTACCTGCAGCGTGTGCTCGGCTACGACGCTCTGCAGATCGGACTGGCCTTCCTGCCGACCACCGTGGTGATGGGGCTGCTGTCGGTGAGGTACTCCGAGAAGCTGGTGATGCGCTTCGGCCCGCGGCGTCCGCTGATCGCCGGACTGGTGCTGATCGTGATCGGGCTGGCGCTGTTCACCCAGGCCCCGGTCGGCGGCAACTACTTCGTCCACGTCCTGCCGGTCCTGGCGCTGCTGGGTCTGGGCGGTGGTATCTGCTTCCCGGCCCTGATGGGTCTGTCGATGGCGGACGTGAAGCCCGAGGACGCGGGCCTGGCCTCCGGCCTGATCGGCACCATGGGCGAGGTCGGCGCCGCCCTCGGCCTGGCCGTCCTGGCCACCCTGTCCGCCACCCGCACCGCCGCGGTCGCCGACACCAAGCCGGTCCTGGACGCCCTGACCGACGGCTACCACCTCTCCTTCGCCGTCGCCGCCGCCATCGTCGCTGCCGCAGTCGCCATCGCCGCCACCGTGATGCGCCCCGCCAAGCAGCCGACCACCGAGGCCGCCCCCGAAGACCTCCTCTGCGAAGCCGCCTGACCCACTCAGCCGAGCTCCCCGCGCCCACCCGGCCGCGGGGAGCTCGCTGTACGCCGCCAACGCCAGAGCTGACCGACCACCCCCGACAACCCCAGGCCGACAGCCAACAGAAGGCTCAGGTGCCGCGACAGGAAGCTGGCCAGAAGCACGAAGCCACCGCAGGTCAGTACGAAGAAGGTGTGCACCGAGCCCAGCACGGGTCGGGCCTCCAGATAGGCAGCCATCTGAGCCGCACCCTTCGGGGCGATACCTGGCGGCAGTAACAGGACGACGAGAAACGCGGCCAGCAGGACGGGCTCCAACTGACGGGTGGCCACCGCCCGCACGATCGCCGCCAGCGGCACAACCACGTAGAAGATCCGACGCACCGCCGACGGATCGTACGACTCGATGTACTGCTTGAACTGCCCCATGTATTCCCTCCCGCGTGATGATTGCACGGGTTGTCCACAGGTGGGGGTGGGACGGGTTTCGGGGTGGGGGGTGGGATGGGGAAGGATATGGGACCTGACCGGGGCAGAATGCTCGGTGGTTGTCGGGCGTAGAGGGGAACGGACAGTGGTGGTGCAGTCGATCGAGCAGCGGATCGCCGAGGAGCTGGAGGTCGGTGAGAACCAGGTGCGGGCAGCGGTGGCGCTGCTGGACGAGGGGTCGACGGTCCCGTTCATCGCGCGGTACCGCAAAGAGGTCACCGGGATGCTGGACGATGCCCAGCTGCGCACCCTCGAGGAGCGCCTGCGGTATCTGCGGGAGCTGGAGGAGCGCCGGCAGACGGTGCTCGAGTCGATCGAGAGCCAGGGCAAGCTGGACGACGCGCTGAAGGCCGCGATCCTGGCGGCCGACACCAAGTCCCGGCTGGAGGACATCTACCTCCCGTTCAAGCCGAAGCGCCGGACCAAGGCGATGATCGCCCGGGAGAACGGCCTCGAGCCGCTCGCCGACGGGCTGATGGCCGACCCGGACGTCGAGCCGATCGCCGCAGCCGCGGTCTTCGTGAACGCCGAGGTCCCGGACCCGCAGGCGGCGCTCGACGGCGCCCGGGCGATCCTGGTCGAGCGGTTCGCCGAGGACGCCGACCTGATCGGCGCGCTGCGCGAGCGGCTCTGGGAGCAGGGGCGGCTGGCGTCGACGGTCCGGGAGGGCAAGGAGACCGAGGGCGCGAAGTTCTCGGACTACTTCGACTTCGACGAGCCGTTCACGAAGATGCCGTCGCACCGGATCCTCGCGCTGTTCCGCGGCGAGAAGGAGGACGTGCTGACGATCTCCGTCGAGCCGCTGCCCGCCGGCGTCGAGGTGGACGGCCCGACGGAGTACGAGACCACGATCGCCCGCAAGGTCGGCATCGAGAACCAGGGCCGCCCGGCCGACAAGTGGCTGGTCGAGACCGTCCGCTGGGCCTGGCGGACGAAGATCCTGGTGCACCTCGGCATCGACCTGCGGATGCGGCTGCGGCAGATCGCCGAGGACGAGGCGATCCGGGTGTTCGCGGCCAACCTGCGCGATCTACTGCTGGCCGCACCGGCCGGCACCCGCGCCACGATGGGCCTCGACCCGGGCTTCCGGACCGGTGTGAAGGTCGCCGTCGTGGACGCGACCGGCAAGGTCGTCAACACCGGCGTCATCTACCCGCACGTCCCGCAGAACCAGTGGGACAAGTCGATCGCCACGCTGGCCGCGCTCGCGGCCGCGCACAACGTCGAGCTGATTGCCATCGGCAACGGTACGGCGTCGCGCGAGACCGACAAGCTGGCGGCCGAGCTGATCGCCAAGCACCCGGAGCTCAAGCTCACCAAGGCGGTCGTGTCGGAGGCCGGCGCGTCGGTGTACTCGGCGTCCGCGTTCGCCTCCCAGGAGCTGCCCGGGATGGACGTCTCGCTGCGCGGCGCGGTCTCGATCGCGCGCCGCCTGCAGGACCCGCTGGCCGAGCTGGTGAAGATCGACCCGAAGTCGATCGGCGTCGGCCAGTACCAGCACGACCTCCCGGAGAACTCGCTGTCCCGCTCGCTCGACGCGGTCGTCGAGGACTGTGTGAACGCGGTCGGCGTCGACCTGAACACCGCGTCCGCGCCGCTGCTCACGCGGGTCTCCGGGATCACGCCCGGCCTGGCGGACAACATCGTCCAGCACCGCGACGTCAACGGGCCGTTCACGTCCCGGACGGCGCTGAAGGACGTGGCGCGGCTGGGGCCGAAGGCGTTCGAGCAGGCGGCCGGGTTCCTCCGGATCCCCGACGGCGACGACCCGCTCGACGCGTCCAGCGTGCACCCGGAGTCGTACCCCGTCGTCCGCCGGATCCTGGACGCGACCGGGTCCGACGTGAAGTCGCTGATCGGATCCTCGGAGCTGAAGCGGCTGAAGGCGGCGGACTTCGTCGACGACATGTTCGGTCTGCCGACGGTGACCGACATCCTCGCCGAGCTGGAGAAGCCGGGCCGCGACCCGCGGCCGGCGTTCAAGACCGCGGTGTTCGCCGAGGGCGTTGACAAGATCGCGGACCTGAAGCCGGGGATGCGCCTGGAGGGCCAGGTCACGAACGTGGCCGCGTTCGGCGCGTTCATCGACATCGGTGTCCACCAGGACGGGCTGGCGCACGTGTCGGCGCTGTCGAAGAACTTCGTCAAGGATCCGCGCGAGGTGGTCAAGCCGGGCGACATCGTCACGGTGAAGGTGCTCGAGGTGGACATCCCGCGGCAGCGGATCTCGCTGACGCTGCGCCTGGACGACGAGGTCGGCTCCGGCGGTCGTCAGGCCGGTGGCCAGGGCGGTCGCGGTCAGGGCGGCGCGCAGGGCCGCGGCCAGGGCGGCGCGCAGGGCCGCGGGCAGGGCGGCGGCCAGGGCCGTGGTTCAGGTGGTCGCGGACCGGGCGGCCAGGGTCGTGGACCCGGCGGTCAGAGCGGCCGCGGCGGCTCGGGCGGTCAGGCCGGCCGGGGATCCGGCGGTCGTGGCACCCCGACCGAGACCTCCATGGACGAGACCTCCCTGGCCGATGCCTTCCGCAAGGCAGGCTTCACCGTCCGCTGACCCGCCGCGCTTCGTCGAGTCGTGGGCTTTGGCTGTAGGAAAGCGCCAAAGTCCACGACTCGTTCATCTTGGGTGGCAGCCGAACGCCACGACTCGGCTCGTCGCGAAGCCGACGTGGTCCGTCACCCTTCGACCTCGTAGCCGGCGGCGTCCACCGCGGCCCGGATCGCCGCGGGTTCGACGGGCCGGTCGGTCACCAGCGCAACCGTCCCGGTCGACAGGTCGATCTCGACCGATTCGACGCCAGGCAACTCCTTGAGCGCCTCCGTCACGAACCCGACGCAGTGGCTGCAGGTCATCCCCAGCACCCGGAACGTCGTCACGCCGCGCTCACGGTGCGCGTGGCCTGGGTCGTACGGCGCATCCGCCCGTCCGGCGCCACTTCGCCGAACAGGAACACCTCGGTCGCGATCGTGCGCCCGGCCCGCAGTTCCGCGTGGATCGTGAACCGCGCCGCCACCCGATCGCCGGCGCGGATCGCCTCGTGCACGTCGTACGAGAACGACACCAGGTTCTTCCGCACCGGGCGGAGGTGGTCGATCAGCCGCTGCCGGTCGAGCGTGACGCCGTCG
Source organism: Kribbella sp. NPDC003505 (assembly GCF_040610875.1). Taxonomy (NCBI): domain Bacteria; kingdom Bacillati; phylum Actinomycetota; class Actinomycetes; order Propionibacteriales; family Kribbellaceae; genus Kribbella; species Kribbella sp. NPDC003505. Next base: position 21,124 of record NZ_JBEXNA010000004.1, read on the forward strand.
GCCACCTGCTCGATGTCGGGCGTGTAGTACCGGTCGACGATCGCCGCGGCGTCACCGCCCGTGACCACCTCCCGGGTGAACGACTCGAAGAAGTCGGCGACGAACTCTCGGGCGCTTAAATCTGACATGCCGTCAAAGATAACCAGCTCCGCTAACCTTGACAAGGTGTCAGAGAACAAGCCCGTACGACGACGCCGCCGCGCGGACGCCGACCGCAGCCGTACGGCGATCCTCGCCGCCGCTGTCGCCCTCCTGGACGAGCAGCCCGACGCGAGCCTCGAACGCATCGCCGAGGCAGCGAACGTCACGCGCCAGACCGTGTACGCCCACTTCTCGTCCCGCGACGCCCTGCTGAACGCCGTACTCGACCAGCTGACTGCCGAGACACTGACTGCCATCGACGCCCTCAACCTGGACGAGGGACCGGCCTTGAGCAATGTGCTCCGTCTGATCGACCTGGCCTGGCGCGCGTTCGAGCGGCATCCACTCCTGCTGCACCTACCGCAGACCGGTGCCCAGGACGAACGCCACGACCCGGTGACCGACCGGTTCGAACGCCTGATCCGCCGCGGTCAACACACAGGCGAGATCACCCGCGACCTCCCCGCCCAATGGCTGGTCACGACACTGATCGCCCTGGGCCACGCGGCCGGCGAGTCCGTGGCCGCCGGTCGCGTCAGCCCCCGGACGGCCAACAAGACCCTGCACACCACCATCACCCGCGTGCTCCAGCCCTGACTGCGGCCCTGACTGCGGAATCGTCCGTTCAGCGAAGGTCGGCGAGGTGACCGCCGGGGTCGCCGAGGTGGACGGCGGTGGCCTTGGGGGCGTAGGCGAGGCGCCGGTAGACGCGGTCTGCGCCGTCGTCGCCCGGAGTCAGCCAGGCCAGCGTCGCGCCGCCCAGCTCGTACGCCTTCAGCGTCGCGTACGCCGTGGCGATGCCGCCGAGGCCGCGGCGTCGGTGGGCGTGGATCGTGCCGACGCCGGCAACCTCGGTCACGCCGTCGGCCACTGCGGTCCACGCCGCGGTCGCGGCCGGCACGCCGTCGACGGACACGAGGACTGCGCCGCCGTCGGCCGGGTCGGGCTTGAACGCGAAGTTGGCGTCAGCCATCTCGTACGCCGTCGCCGCCACCGCGTTCGCCTGTTTCTGGTCTTCGTCGGACGCAACGACCTTCACCGTCACGCCGGCCGGAAGCTCAGGTACGAGCAGGTCGTCGGGTTCGGCGACGAGCAGCGGGAGACGCGACACCAGCGTCATCCCGTTCGCCGCGAGCGCGTCGGCGAGGCCGGGGCTCGCCTCGTCGACGAGTTCGGCGCTCAGCCAGCGGTCCTCGGCGGCGAAGGCCTGACGGATGACAGCCAGCGCAGGCGGGACCTCCTCGGGCGCGAAGGGCTGCCCGGGTTCGGCGGCGACCATCGTCGACAGGTACCACTCGTCCTGGTCGTGCAGCATCCCCACCAACGGTCCCGCGACGATCTGCCGCCGCGACCTCGCCAGTCCGTCCACCTGCGCCCGCGCGATCCGCGCCCCGATCTCCATGTCGCGGACCCTACGACGACCATCTGTGGCCACGCGAGCCAGTTACGCGAGCAGCAGGAGGTCGAGCAGTCGATCGAGATCGGCGGCCGTCGGGGGACGGCCCAGGAGGAGGGCGAGCGCGTCGAGAGTCGCGATCAGCTCGCGACGCGTCGCTGCCCGAGATCTCCCGCTCGCAATGGCGGTGACGACCGCTTCGGCCCGGCCGGACGCGGCCAGCAAGTCGGCGGCACCCGACGGCGCAGCCGACGGTTCTTCGTCGTCGATGCGGACCTCGAGCCGCGCACCGAGGGCGGTCGCGAGCCGGTCCAGGGCGGCGAGGGTCGGATTGCCGCGACCGTTCTCGAGGTTCGCGATGTACGGCACGGACAGACCGGCGTCGACGGCCACCGACGCGATGGTCCGCCCGGCCGCCTTCCGACGGTCGCGCAGGACGTCGCCAAGCTCCATGCAACCTATCTTCACAGAACACTCTTGCCGATGTCTATCCCGACAAGATAGATTCCGGCGGCGTGAGGGACTTCCGGCGGCTCTGGCTCAGCGGCGCGATCTCCGGCATCGGATCGTGGCTGCTGGTGGTCGCGATCCCCTTCCACGTCTTCGCGTTGACCGGATCCGCGGTCGCGACCGGTCTGACCCTGGCACTGGAGGCCCTCCCGGCACTCCTGATCGGCCCTTGGGCCGGCGTCCTGCTGGACCGCTGGAACCTGGCCCGGGCGATGTGGATCGCCGACCTGGTCAGCGCGGCGGCGGTCGGGCTCATCCTGTCCGCCGACCACGGCCGCAGCTGGCCGATCTACCTCGCGATCCTGCTCGAGAACACCGCGACGACGGTGTTCCGGCCGGCGGCCCGTGCGCTGCTCCCGGCGGTCGTCGGCACCGGCAAGGAGCTGGCCACCGCGAACGCGGTCAACGCAGCCACCGGCAGCGCGATCCGGCTGGCCGCGCCGCCGCTCGGCGCACTGCTGCTGGCGGGACCCGGTATCGAGTTCGTGCTCGCCGTCGACATCGCCAGCTATTTGTTGTCTGCGGCAATCATCGCGACGATCCGCACCCGCCGGCACAGCGCCGCCGGTGCACCGCCCCGGCCGCTCGAAGGATTCCGGGCGACGATCGAGCACCGGGCGCTGCGCGGCATCCTGATCGGCCAGACGGCGTTCCTCACCGCCAACGCCGGCCTGACCGCGCTGCTCGTACCGTTCACCGTCGGACGCCTGCACGCGCCCGGGTACGTCGTCGGCTACCTGATCTCCGGCCTCGGCGCCGGATACCTCCTCGGCGCCGCGCTGAGCACGAAGGCCGCCCGCCTGCTGGGCACCCGCGAACTCCTCGCCCTGACGCAACTCGCGACCGCCGCGGCGTTCTTCGCGCTCTTCAACGCCCCGAACGTCCCGATCGCGATCGTCGCCGCGGTCTTCATCGGCCTACCGGGCAGCATCCTGCTCATCACGGCGCAGACGACGATCCAGCGCGCCGCTCCACCGGAGGTCCTCGCGAGCGTCAGCGCGATCTTCTTCGCCGCCGACTCACTCGCCCTGCTCATCGGAGCGTTGGCAGCACCCACGGTAACTCTCGTCCTCGGGCTGCCGCTGACCCTGAACGTCATCGCCGCCCTCGCGGTCGGCGCCGCGGCTGTCACGCTCACCGCTGTACCGCGCCATCCGGCACATTTGCTGCCGGTACGTAAGCAGTCGCGCGCAAAGGGTTAGCAGGACGTCATAGATTTCTATCGCCGTCGAATAAGCGGCGGACGCCGAATCGTTATCTGCAAATACCTGCAGCCATTCTTGACACGCTTTCCAGCCGCCTCGACGATGCCGCGCAGAGGGCGCTGACCTGCAGGTTCGTAGGGTTTCCCTACTCTGCGTTAGGCCTCTGTAAAGGTCCCTACGGAAGTGTTCCGAAGGTCGGTGCCGGTGAGGTTTCTTTATCTCAACGCCGGACAAAGCCGTCCGGGGTGAGACCGAGACTGCCGAAGGAACCGCGATGACCGAGACGCTCGAGACCCCCGCAACGCACCGTCGGGTGCGGGTTTGGTTCGGCGCGAACCCGATCGCGGACCACACCGCCACGGCGGAGCAGGCAGCGCAGTACGAGGAAGCCATGCGCCGGCGCTTCGCCTCCCTCCGGGTGACGAGCGAGCCGGTGCTGGTCGACACGCAAGCGGTGCCTGGGCGATGACCACCCGGCCGACGTTGCTCGGGTATGTACGGGCCGACGCGCTGAGTTGCGCGGAGGAGCTGGCCGCCGCGACCGATTCCCTGGTCGCCTTCGCCAGCGCCGAGGGGTTCACCCTCGGCACCGTCTACACCGAGCGCGATGCGGCCGAGTCGGCGGCGTTCCACGCACTGCTCGACGAGGTGAAGCGGTCCGACGTGCACGCCGTCGTCGTACCGACCATGAACCACCTCGGGTTCGGCAGCACCGGCGGCACTCCGGCGGCGATGCGGCAACACCTCGAGTTCCACCAGGCGCAGGTCTGGGCGGCCGACTCGAGATAACTCCACACAGGCAAGCGGAGCTGACGTCTTGACCCCTGCATCGGCGTCGGTTCCGCTCTCCACCTCCACAGCTGCACCGGGGATGCCCGGGCGGTAGTGGACCACCAAGGCCCCACCGGCTGCTACCGGTGGGGCCTTGCCGATGCTCCGGACACGCAGGTTCAGGCGACGATCGTGTACCCGTACCGCTTCATCACGCCGGCCACGGCGGAGTTGAAGATCCCGGTGACCTCGAGCTTGAAGTGCAGTTGCACCTTGCGGATCACCCGCTGGAAATGCAGGTGCCACGGCACGCCGGCCGGCGGCACCGTCTCGGCCTTCGTGATCGCGCCGACCCGGGGATGCGCCGCCCAGGCGATCACCCGGGCCCGGTCCGCGCCCCACACGCCGGTCATCGCGTCGTGCGTCCGGGCGTACTCCATCGCGGCCAGCGAGATCGTCGAGTCCGGCACCGGGTCCTTCGGCGGGTGCGCCTTCAGGTACAGCTCCCAGGTCATCCCGTAGTACCCGGGCGGCCCGTCGTCCTTGCCGCGGTTCGCCAGCCCGTTGAGCTTGCGGTGGTACTCCGCGACCTGGACGGCCGCACCCCGCGACAGGTCCTTGTCGCCGACCGCGATCGCGTGCACGTGATACGGCCAGTTGCCCTGCGCCGGCGTCCGCAGCCAGGCGGCGAACCCGACCTGCCGCAACGCCTTCACCACTGCGACCCGCTGCGCGGCGCTCTTCGTCCGCACGTCGACGTCGACCGCGCCGCCGCCGTCGTGGGTGCCGGCCGAGGCCTGCACGTCGCCGGCGTTGTACGACCCCTGCAGAATCGCGAACTTCGAGTCGTACAGCTGCTCCGCGGCCTCGACCATCGCCACGGTCCGCCGGTTCATCGTGAAGCCGCGCCAGGAAATCCTTGCCTCAGGCACCTTTCTCACCCGCCGCACCGAGGATCATGTCCGCGTCCTCGGCCGCGCCGAGCGCCTCCAGCTCGTCCAGCACGTCCTCGGTCAACTCGTCGTCGAACACTTCCGGCATCGTCGTTCCTTCCCCCTGGTCGTCCGCGCACCGACCCGGGTGCGCGAAAATCGCGGACCAGCCTAGGCAGGTCTCAGGTCAGGGACGACCGGCGAAGGTTTGAGGAATGTGAAGTTTCCGTCCGATACGCGTGCCGGAGTGTGTGCCGGGCGGCGATCTGGGGTACCTCTAGGTGGTCCCGCGGTTCGGTCAGTGCCATTCGGGCATGGGTGGTGTTCACCGAGCCGCGAGTTCTCCCACTGAGGGGCGGGAGAACGACCGGCCGGCGGGTGTGTCTCTCCCAGGACGCACCCGCCAGGCACGTCACAGCGTCGTCAGAGGGCGGACGCGACGAACAGGTACCTGTTCAGGCTGAAGAAGTAGCTCTCGCCGAGACCGCGCAGGTCGTCCGCCCACGCTCGCGCCTCGTCCTGCGTGATGCCGCCGTGGCCGGGCACGAAGTCCGACACGATGTCGATCAGGCCGCCGCTGTACGTGCGCTGGTCGTACCCGAGATTGAGGATCGGCACCACCTGCTGATGCGTCGGCGTGAAACCGGTCTTCACCAGTACGTCGGCCAGCGTCCGCGGCAGATGAGGATCGGCCAGATGATCCTCGAACGCGGTCAGCACCCGCGCCATCCGCTCGTCGTCGCTCGACCGCCACACCACCGAGCCCCAGTCGGTGTCGAGGAGTACGACGCGCCCCGCGGGCCGGAGCACCCGACGTACCTCCGCCAGGGCGGCCGCGACATCCTCGACGTACTCGAAGACCTGCGTGGAGACGACCACGTCGAAGCTCTCCGCCGGGTGCGGGATCCGCTCGACCGACGCGAGCTCGAGCTCCAGGCCGGGCCCGCCGGGTACGTCGGCGCGCGTGCGAGCGATCGCCAGCATGCTGTCGCTGACGTCGATCCCGCAGATCCGTCCGCTCGGCCCGACCTCGCCGGCCATCTCCGCCGCCAGCAATCCGGGCCCGAACCCGACGTCCAGCACCCGGTCACCGGGCCGCAACGCGAGCGCCGCCCGCACCGCGCGCCGCTGCTCGACCACGTCCGGAGTCCGGTACACCGCCTCGATCTGCCGCGAGACCTCCGCGTCGAACCGCAACCCGTCCACATCAACGTCTCCGCCCATGGCCACATCATGGACCTCCGTCTCGCCGCTGGGGAGGCCATTGCCCCCTCGGTAAATGCCCCGGGTTGCCCCGGTTACGGTGACCCGATGATTGACGTGCCAGCGGAATTCCTGCGGATGCCGCGGTGGTGGACCGAGGGTGCTGACTGGTTGCGCGACCTGCCGGAGGCAGTGCAACGGCAGTGCGAGCGCTGGAATCTGACCGTCGTGGGAGCGGTTTCACACGGGTCGAACGCGATTGTGGTCCCGGTCGGGCGGGATTCCGGCGAGTTCGTGCTGCGGATGTCGCCGCCCGGAAACGAGGTTTCCGAGCAGGTCTGGGCGCTCCGCTGGTGGGCAGGTCGGGGCATGGCCCACCTGTACGACGTCGATGTCGACGCCGGTGCGATGTTGCTGGAGCGGTTGTCCACACCGTTGACGACCCGGCCCGTCGACGAAGCAGTCGCCGTACTCGGCCGATTGATGCGCAGACTCGCCGTACCGGGCCCTGACGAGGCCCTGTCCACCGCGGACATCGTGGCCAAGCGCTCAGCCGAGTTGGAGGCGCAGTGGACGCAGCTCGGCCGGCCGTTCCCGGAGGGCGCGCTACGGGAGGCGCTCGACGTCGCGCCGGCACTCTCACGGACCAGCTCGACCCTCGCCGTCAACGGCGACTTCCACTCCGACCAGGTGCTGGCGGGCACGCGGGAGGAATGGCTGACCGTAGACCCGGTCCTGTACCGCGGCGACATCGAGTTCGACCTCGGCCGTGTGCTCTGGACACGGCTCGACGAGATGACGGACATCCTCCGGTACTTCGACAGCGCGGTCCGCGAAGCCGGGCTGGACCGGGACCGCGCGCGGGACTGGGTGATCTGGCGGACCGTGGACTACTGGCTCTGGGGACTCTCGGCCGGCCTCACCGACGACCCGGTCCGCTGCGCGCGGCTGGTCACTGCGCTTTCCAGATGAAGCGGCTGCGCATCATCCGCGGAACGTCGCCGGCGTTCGGCGCGATGGAGTGCAGAATCCACGGATGGGTCAGGTAGACGTCGCCGGCCCGACCGGTGAGCTCGACGACGCGGGCCGGCAGCCCTTCGATCTCGGTGGGCTCGAGGGGGTCGACCCTGCGCTGCTCGGAGGTCAGGTTGCGCAGCCACGGATCGGAGCGCAGCACCTGGTCGCGGACCGCCTTGAACTCGCGCTCGTCCGTCGTGGTCAGGAAGCGCTCGATGATCCGGTGCGAGCCCGCGACCTGCGGAGTCCCGCCGCCGCCCGGCTCCAGATCCCCGAGCAGGGCCCAGATCTTGACTGCCTCCGTCGGCGTCTCGAACCCGACGTCGGTGTGCCACTGCCGGTGCGGCACCGACCACGACACGCCTTCCGGCATGGTGACCAGCACCTGGCCGGCGTGCTTCGGCCGGATCCACTCGCCGAGCAGCCCGTCGAGCGCCGAGCGCACCCTTGGGCCGAGCACCGCGAGGGCCGCGCGGCTGGACTTGGTGGTCTTCAGGCCGGTCGGCCGCAACGGCGTCCACGTGGCGCGGTCGTCACGATCCATCCCGTGCCGCGCGGACAACTCGCTCCACAGCACGTCCCGCATGGCGGCGGCCTCGTCGGAAGGGAAGGCGGACGGGATCTTCACGATCCCGTCGCGCTCGAAAACGTCCTGCTCGTCAGCGGTGAGCATCCGTCCATGCTGCGCCGACCGCCGCGGACCTTCCACCCAATTAGCAGTCGCCCGTCGGCAGCTCGCCCTCCAGGAGGTACGCCGCGATCCGGTCTCGTCTGCAGGGTGCCCGAAAGGTCAGTGCTCCGGGGCGAAGTCGTGGAAGCCGATCAGCTTCTGGATCTTCCCGTCGGCGTCGAGGACGACGATGTCGGTGCCGCCCGCCACCGGCTCCTGCCCGTCGGCCTGCAGGTGCCAGGTCCAGCGCAGGTAGCCGTGATGCTCGTCGATGCCGCCGATCCGCACGAACGACAGCCCCGGGAACATCTGCTGCGCGGCGCCGACCAGCTTGTTCAGCTCGTCGTGGCCGGTGGTCTCGAAGCTCGGGTCCTGGAAGGTCGCGTCCGCGGTCCAGTTGGCCGCGATCAGCTCGGCCCGGCGGTCGGCGTCGGCCGCGTTCCACATCGCGAAGTACTGGTCGGCGAGAGCGGTTGCGTTCATGGTGTTTCCTCCTCGGTTCGTGGTGATGAACAGAACCTTGCCGCCGCGCCCGGCGTACCGTCGATGACGTCAGAGGTAATGGAGCTGTCTACGCGAACCGCTACGGTCGGGGTATGGCAGCCACGATCGAGGAGACGTTCCAGCGCCCGGTGGGCGAGCTGCTGCGCGGTTGGCGGGAGCGCCGGCGGCTCAGCCAGCTCGAGCTCGCGAACCGGGTCGAGGTGTCCACGCGGCATGTGAGTTTCGTCGAGACGGGGCGGTCGCGGCCGAGCCGCGAGATGGTGCTGCGGCTGGCCGAGCAACTCGACGTACCGCTGCGGGACCGCAACCAGCTGCTGCTGGCCGGCGGGTTCGCGCCCGTGTACAGCGAGGCGTCGCTGCACTCGCCGTCGATGCTCGCGATCCGGACGACGCTGCGCCGCCTGCTCGAGGCGCACGCGCCGTACCCGGCGCTGGTCGTCGACCGCTGGTGGAACATCGTCGAGGCGAACGCCGGGATCGCGATCTTCACCGCGGACGTCGACGAGAAGTTGCTCCAGGCACCGATCAACGCGCTCCGGCTGACCCTGCACCCGGACGGCCTGGCGCGGCGGATCGCCAACCTCGCCGAGGTCCGCGCCGCCGCACTGGCCGGCCTGCAACGCCAGGTGGCCGGCACCGCGGACCCCGAGCTCCAGGACCTGTACGACGAGCTGCGCGGGTACGCCGTCCACGACAAGCCGGCGCCACCCGCGCCGGCCGAGGTCGTCGTACCGTTCCAGCTCACGCACGACGGGCACGAGTTGTCGCTGCTCACCACCATCGCGACGTTCGGCACGCCGCTCGACGTCACGGTGTCGGAGCTGATGATCGAGTCGTTCTACCCCGCGGACACGACGACGGCCGACTATCTGAGGACGCTGTCGTGAAGCCTGCCCGCGACCTCGCCGACACGATCGAGCTGCACCTGCAGTACCTCGACCGCTATCGCGGCATCATCGAGACGAAGCTGACCGGGATGAGCGATTCCGACCTGCGCAGCAGTCGCCTGCCGTCGGGATGGACGCCGCTGGCGCTGCTGAAACACCTGATCTTCATGGAGCGGCGCTGGCTGCGCTGGGGGTTCGTCGCCGAGCCCGTCGACCACCCGTGGGGTGACTCCGCGGACGATCCGGACGGCCCGTGGACACTCGGGCCCGACGACACGCTCCCAGGACTGCTGGCCGAGCTGCACACGGGCGGCGAGTTCACCCGGAGCGTGGTGGCCGGCGTCGATCCGGCGACGGTCGCGTCGGCCGGCGGCCGTTTCGGGACCGACGACCGGCCGACGCTGAACTGGATCCTCTTCCACGTACTGCAGGAGTACGCGAGGCACGCGGGCCACCTGGACGTGGCCCGCGAGCTCGCGGATGGCGCCACCGGCGAGTAGCTGCGTGACCCACTCGCCGGTGGCTGGTCCCTACCGGTTTGAGGAGGGGTGACCGGTGGGGAACGTCGTCGGGAAGCTCGGCGTCGGGATGCTGGGTTTCGTGGTCGGGAACGTCGGCTTCGTGGTCGGTACCGAGGGCTTGTTCGGCAGCGTCGGCTGGGCGGTCTGCTGCGTGCCCGGGTCGACCGTCACCTTCACGCCGCCGGAGACCGTGACCGTCGGCAGGGACGGAGCGGTCGGCTTTCCGGTCGGCTTGCCCGGCACGTTCGGCAGCGTCGGGTTCGGCGCCGTCGGCTTCTCGGTCGGTACGCCGTTGACGCACTCCGGCAGCGGCGGCGTCGGGACCGGCTTGGCGGACGGAACCGTCGTCGGCAGACTCGGCTTGCCCGGCAGCGTCGGCTTGGCCGCGGTCGGCAACGTCGGCAGGCTCGGCTTCGTCGGCAGGCTCGGCTTCGTCGTCGGAAGCGACGGCTCGGCCGTCGGCAAGGTCGGCTTGGCGGTCGGGAGCGACGGCTTCGACGTCGGCCAGCTCGGCTTCGTCGTCGGGAGGCTCGGCTTACCCGTCGGCCAGCTCGGCGTCGTGCTTGGCAGGCTCGGCTTGCCCGGCAGGCTCGGCTTCGCAGGCAGCGTCGGCTTCGCAGTCGGCACGGTCGGCAGGCTGGGCTTGGCCGGCAGCGTCGGCTGCTGCGGGTTGTTCGGGTCGATGGTCTTGTTCACCGAGACCAAGACCTTCGGCAGGTGCGGCTTCTGCGGCAGGCAGGTCGGATCCACCGACGGCACCTTCGGGGTCTCGGTCGGAACCACCGCCGGCACCGGCGGCTTGCCGCCCCCGGCCAGCAGATTCTTGACCGGCGCCGGGCCGCCGACCGCGGCGGACACCGTCGCGACGGTGCCGGCCAGTGCGGTCACACCGGCGGCGGCCAGCCCCCGGCGTACCCAGGCCAGCCGCTTGCCGCGCCGCATCAGGTCGGCGGTGTCCGGCTGCCACGGCTGCATCTCGTACGTGAGCGCGTCGCGTACCCGCTGCTCGTCACTCATCAGTTTCCTCCAACTCCGCTGTCGATCAGGTCGGGTGCCAGACGCAACTTGGCCAGGGCCCGGGAGGCCGTGCTCTTCACGGTCCCGGCCGCCATGCCGAGCAGCTCGGCGGTCTCGGCCTCGGAGAGATCCTGCGAGTAACGCAGCGCGACCACGGCTCTCTCCCGGACGGTCAGACCGTCGAGGGCCGAGAGCACGGCCTCTCTGGTCTGAACCGCCCCGGCGAAGTCCGCCACCGCTCGCTGGTCCCAATCGTTCTGCACCGGATCACTGGGTACTTCGTTGTTCCAGTGCCGGCGGGCCTGGGAGAGGAATCGGTTGACCAGCACGCGCCGGACGTACCGCAACGGGTCGCCGGTCAGCTTGTGCCACTTCGGGTAGGACCGCATCAACGCTTGCTGCACCAGGTCCTCGGCGGTGTGCCGATCGCCGCACAACATCTCCGCGAAGCGGAGCAAGGGTGTCGACTGCGCCACGACGAAGCGCTCGAAGTCGGCGTCCGCGGTCCGGGTCATCGATTCTCCTCAGCCTCTGTCACAACGATCCAGACCCGCTGGGTGACCGCACCGGTTCTGTTCCGTCACGAGAAATTTATTCACGGGCTATGCAGAAGAGGTGTTTGTGAGTCACATTGGGTGCACAAGCCTTCACCGCCCCGGAGGTTCCGCCCATGCGTATCACCCGCTCCACCGCGCTCACCGCCTGTCTGGCGCTGACCGCCGCGATCTTTACCGCGACCTTGCCCAGCACCGCCGCCACCCCGGATCCGGTCGCGATCGCGGCCCAGCCCCTCGCCGGATCCAGCAACGTGAGCGTCGAGGGCAGCCGGATCATCCTCGGAGACGCCCCGGCCGCGATCGGCTCGACCGAGATCAGGCAACGCTCCGGCCTGGCCGAGCTCGCCCCGGTCCGGTTCGGCGCCTCCACGTCCGCCGTGGTCATCGGCTACACCTCCGGTACGCCGGACGGTTCGTCGGCCGAGGTCGACGTACGGTCGTGGGCCGGCAACCGGTGGTCGGAGTGGACCGCCGCCAAGGCCGGCACGCCGACCGCGCTGCCGGCGGCGAGCGACCAGGTCCAGGTCCGCATCATCGTCAGCGCTCCCTCGACCGGCGCCGCGCCGTGGGTCGGCGACGTGACCGTACAACCCACCGACACGACCGCGGCACCGCGGATGACGATCCAGGCGGCACCGCTCAAGTCGCACGTCTTCGCCACCCGCGAAGGCCTGGTCGGCGGTACGACGGCCAACGGCCACGTGATCGTCAGCCGGGACCACTTCGTCGCCCTGCCGTCCCGACGCGGGCTGTCCAGCGCCGGATCCGGCACGTACTCGGTGAAGGTCTGCACCGCCACCCGGTGCGCCTTCGAGCCGGTGTGGGACGTCGGCCCGTGGAACACCAAGGACGACTACTGGAACCCGAGCGCGACCCGCGAGATGTGGAAGGACCTGCCGCAGGGCAAGCCCGAGGCGCAGGCGGCGTACCAGGACGGCTACAACGGCGGGAAGGACCAGTTCGGCCGGACCGTCGCCAACCCGGCCGGGATCGACCTCGCGGACGGCGTGTTCTGGGACGCGCTCAAGCTGGCCGACAACTCGTGGGTCGACGTCACCTATCTGTGGACCGGTGACGGTGGCCGCGGCACGGTGTCGATCTCGTCCGGCTACCTGAACGTGCGCAACGCCCCGAACTCCTCCGGCGCGGTCGTCGGGATGGCGGGCAAGTCGGCGCAGGTCACCGTCGAGTGCCAGACCACCGGGGAGAGCGTCAGCGGCTCGCAGGGCACGAGCAACGTCTGGCTTCGCGTCAACGCCGGTATGTACGTCGCGAAGGCGTGGGTCTCGGCCGGCACCTTCGGCGCCTGCTGAACCTCCACGACTCATCAATCGGCACAAACACCACGGCCGCACGCTCAGCGAGCGTGCGGCCGTGCGATTGACGAGTGGTTGATGAGTGCTGGAGATCCGCTGCCCGAGCGTGCTACTTGCCGGCCGGGAATGCCGTCGGCAGCTGGGCCGAGGCCGGCGTGCAACTCGGCGACGGAACCGCACGAGTGGGCGACACCGTCGGCGGAAGGCTCGGCGTAGGGACCGGACGACGGGTCGGCGTCGCGGTCGGCGGAGGGGTCGGGGTGGCGATCGCGCGGCGCGTCGGGGTGGCGACCGGGCCGCGGGTCGGGGTCGCTGACGGTGGCAGCGAGGGGGTGGGGACCGGCCGGCAGGTCGGGATCGCGGTCGGTGGGAGGGTGGGTGGGACCGGGCGCGCGGACGGTGCGCGGGTCGGGGTGGCGACTGCACTCGGCGTCGCACGGGACGCCGGTTGCTGCGACGTCGACCGGGTCGGCGTTGCCGCGGGACCGCCTTGGGCCGCGGCGTCCGCGGTCGAGCCGCCGCTGCGCGCCATCGCCGTTCCGGCGACCGCGACCCCGACGACGGCCGCGGACGCGATCGCGCCCACCAGCACCCGGGTCGTCCGCCGCTTCCGGCCTGCCTCGTTCATTGTTGCCCTCCGCACCTAAGTGATGTTCGGTCGGGCTGAAGGACGCACCCGGGCAAGGAAAAGGTTCTGTCCCCGTTCAGTCCGGCGTCCGCGTCGGCGGAGTCGACGGGGTGGCCTGCCGCAGCGGCGTCGCACGGTCACCGCGCGGCCCCGGCGGCGTGCTCACCGTCGGCACACTCGTCGGCCGCACCGTCCGCCGAGCCGGAAATGTCGGCGTCGCGCTGGGCGGTGGCGTCGGTCGCACCGAGGGCGTGCGAGTCGGCGTCGGGGTCGGCGGCTGCACCGGCACGGCCGGACCTGGGCCTGCCGGCTGCGGTACGTCGGCTCGCGGCAGCCCGGCGACCACCGTCACGGCGACCACCCCGGCGACCGCGGCCGAAGCGGCAGCGGCGGCGACCCGGCCGCGGACCCGTCGGCGTCGCGCGCCGGCGATCACCCGCGCCGGGTCGAGCGGCGCGATCGTGTCGTCAGGCGCCAGGGCTGCCCGGAGTTGTTCGTCGTTCATGCCCGCTCCCCCACACCGCTCAGCTCGGGCGCGGCCCGCAGCTTGTCCAGGGCTCGCGCGTTCGCGCTCTTCACCGTCCCGATCGCCACCCCGAGAACCGCGGCCGTCTCCCGTTCGGTCAGGTCCTCGAGGTACCGCAGTACGACGACCGCCCGCTCGCGCCGGCTCAGCGTGGCGAGCGCGGCCCCGACCGCGACCCGTCGATGGACGCCGCCGCTCGGATCCGCGTCCGCCTCGAGGAGCAGCTCGAGCTCGGTCGTGTCACCGCTCGGCCGCTCGCGCCACGGCCGTCGCCGTACCCACGACAGGTGCTGGTTGACCACCGCCTGCCGGACGTAGGCGAACGGGTCGGCCATCTCGATCCGGTCCCAGCGCAGGTACGCCTTCTCCAGCGCGGTCTGCACCAGGTCCTCGGCGAGGCCCGCATCACCGCAGAGCACGCGCGCGAAGTGCACCAGGCGCGCGGATCTGGCCAGCACGAATGCCGTGAAGTCGTCGTCACGACTCCCCGTGGCCGTCATCTGTGCTCCGTCCTGCCGTCCTCACCTCACAGGACGCTGGGCAGGAGCCAAAGGTTCTGTCTGGTCCACGAATTGTGCGGTCGCGGTCAGCCGCGGCAGCGGGACGATGTCCGCGGCCAGGCGGACCCGGTTCCGGCCGGCGGCCTTCGCGGCGTACATCGCGCGGTCGGCGCGCAGCAGCAGGTCGTCGACGGTCGTCCCGTCGGCCGGGAAGACCGCGACGCCGATGCTGACGGTCAGGTGGAAGGTGTCCGGATCCAGGTCCGGGTCGTCCAGGACGCCGGCGCACATCGCGGCCAGCGGGCTGTTGGCGACCGCGTTGCGGAGCCGGTCGGCGGTCACGGTCGCCTCGTCGAGCCCGGTGTCCGGGAGCGCGATCACGAACTCCTCGCCGCCGAACCGGCCGATCACGTCCTTGGCCCGGATCGCGCTGCGCAGGATCGTCGCGACCGCGCGCAGCGCCTCGTCGCCGACCAGGTGGCCGTGCCGGTCGTTGACCTGCTTGAAGTGGTCGATGTCGATCAGCAGCACCGCCATCGGCTCGTGCTGGTTCCGCGAGGTGCGCAGCATGTGCTCGGTCCGGCGCCGCCACCAGTCGACCCGGGTCAGGCTGGTCTTCGGGTCGGTCTGGGCCTCGGTCTCCAGCTGGCCGAGGAGCAGGGCGCGTTGCGCGGTCAGCGTGACCGGGATCGCGACGAACGCGAACCACGGGCTGATCAGGCACGCCGCCGCGAGCAGGCACCCGAAGGTCGCGGCGGCCACGTCGGTGCACAGGTCGTCCAGGCCGCCGACCGTCTCGCGGCGGTTGCTGCCCGGGATGATCAGCGAGATCGCGAGCCCGCACAGCAAGGTGTCGGTCACGACGTAGGCCACGGCGCCGGCGGCCATCGAGACGACCAGACCGAGGCCGTCGCCGCCGGTCAGGCCGCGCGCGGAGACGAAGACCGCGTGCGCGGCGCCGACCGCGAGGACGTGCACGGCGGTCGAGAAGGCCCACCGGTACGGGATGCACTTGCCGGCCCGGATCCGCCACCAGATCCGCAGCAGCACCGCGACCAGGATCGCCAGCGCCGGGTGCAGAATCACCGACGCGGCGATCATCCACGCCGGGGAGAGGTCCTTGTGCAACGCCCCGCCGCGCCGCCGGCGGCTCTCCACCCGGCGAGCGCCTTCGACCGAGATCAGCGCCGAGACGGTCAGCGCGAACACGACGTCGAGACCGCGCCAGCTCGGCACCTCGGTGAACGCGCGCACGCCGTACCCGATCGCGGCCAGGTCGACGAGCACCACGACGGCGAACGCCGGGACCGTCAGGGTCCAGAGCGCCCAGGAACGCATCGCCCGCCTACTCTGTGCAACCATCACTTCACACGGTACGGCGTGTAGGCGTCACGGCCCAATCGGTGACGGCGCGGCTGTGGATGACGACTTGGAAACGATCGGCAGAGCTTGCTGAGTCAGTCGTTTGATCAACGATCGGGCCAGGTTTCCCTGTCCTGACAAGGAAAACCCGGACCGTCAGCGACGCTTCCGGGCGGCGCCGAACAGGCCCCGGACGATCTCCCGGCCGGCCGACCGGGCGAACTGCTTGAAGGCCGAGGACCCGATCACCTGCTCGACCATCGACTTCTCCTGCTTCTGCGCCCGCGGCCGCGGCTCCTCCTGCTGCTTGGCCTGCTCCTGCTGCTGTTTCTCGGCCTCGGCCTGCTTCGCACCGGCCTGCACCTTCGCGGCCAGGATCTCGTACGCCGACTCGCGGTCGAGCGTCTGCGAGTACTTCGCGTTGTTCGCCGAAGCCTGCACCGCCGCGGTCAACTGCTCCGCGGACGCCGGCGCCATCAGCGACTGCGGCGCCCGCAGCCGGGTCCAGGCGACCGGGGTCGGCGCGCCCTTCTCGTTCATCACGGTGACGATCGCCTCGCCGATCCCGAGCTGGGTCAGCACCTCGCCCAGGTCGTACGACGAGCTCGGGAACGTCGACACCGTCGCCTTCAGCGCCTTCGCGTCGTTCGGCGTGTGCGCCCGCAACTGGTGCTGCACGCGCGAACCGAGCTGCGCGAGGACCGCGTCCGGGACGTCCTTCGGCGTCTGGGTCACGAAGAACACGCCGATGCCCTTCGACCGGATCAGCCGGACGGTCTGCGCGATCGCGTCCAGGAACGCCTTCGACGCGTCGTTGAACAGCAGGTGCGCCTCGTCGAAGAAGAACACCAGCTTGGGCTTGTCCACGTCGCCGACCTCGGGCAGATCGTGGAACAGGTCGGCGAGCAGCCACATCAGGAACGTCGAGAACAGCGCCGGCCGGTCCTGCAGGTTCGGCAGCTCCAGCAGCGACACGACACCCTTGCCGTCGCGCTGCTGCAGCAGGTCGGCGGTGTCGAACTCCGGCTCGCCGAAGAACGCCTCGGCGCCCTGGTCGGCGAACCCGATCAGCGCCCGCAGGATCACCCCCGCGGTCGCCGCGGACAGGCCGCCCAGCTCCTTCAGGTCGTCCTTGCCCTCGTCGGAGGTGAGGTGCTGGATGACCGAGCGCAGGTCCTTCAGGTCGAGCAGGGTCAGCCCGGCCTTGTCGGCGTAGTGGAAGATCAGCCCGAGCGACGACTCCTGGACGTCGTTCAGCCCGAGCACCTTGGACAGCAGCACCGGGCCGAACGACGTGATCGTCGCGCGGATCGGGATCCCGGTGCCCTGGCCGCCGAGCGCGTAGAACTCGGTCGGGAAACCGGTCGCGGTCCAGTCCTGGCCGATGCTCTTGGTTCGGGCGAGGAGCTTGTCGCCGCCCGCACCGGGCTGCGAGACGCCGGACAGGTCGCCCTTGATGTCGGCGGCGAACACCGCGACACCGGCCGCCGACAGCTGCTCGGCCATCAGCTGCAAGGTCTTCGTCTTACCGGTACCGGTGGCACCCGCGACCAGGCCGTGCCGGTTCATCATCCCCAGCGGGATCCGCACCGCTGCCTCCGGATTCGGCTCACCGTCGACCAGCAACGCACCCAGCTCGAGCGCCGGCCCCTCGAACGCGTACCCCTGCTTGACGGTCTCCACGACGTCGGCTTTCTCGGCCATCTGGCGCGCCTTTCCCCGGTTGCCTGACTCTGGGCTGTACTACCCGGTCGGCATGCTAGTCCTCCGAGGTCAGCGCATGACGACCACACGCGTCGCGCCGGCCGCGAACGACCAGATCGCGACCGACATCGAGGCCGACACCCGGATGCAGCCGTGCGAGGCGCGGTAGTTCGTGCCGAGCAGCCAGTCGGCGTGGATCTGCCGGCCGTTCGACTTGTAGGTCGGGATCTGGTGGAACCCGACGCCGCACGGCGCGAACCGGACGAAGTGGTTCAGGTACAGCCGCCCGCCGTCGGTGTTGCGCAGGACCCGGGCCGGCCGGCCGCACTTCGAGCCGCTCGTGTACGTACCGGGCTTGAGGTACGTCGGGTTGTCGATGATCCCGCCCTGTCGCACGACCTTGCCCCGGGCATCGATCAGCCAGAGCCAGTTCTGCGTCTGGCTGATGACGATCCGGCGCCCGGTCCCCGAGCGCCGCGGCACCGCGCGGACGTCACAGCGCTTCGCGGTCGAGGCCATCAGGCGCGCGTACGTCGTACTGTTCAGCGACCCGGTCTGGCTCAGGACGTTCGCGGACTGGAAGCGCACCGTGGCCGCCTGGGTCATCGGGCCGGCCTTGCCGTCGACCGGGCCGGACGTGCAGCCGAGCGTGTTCAGGCGGGCCTGGGCGGCCTTCACCTGGGACACCGTGACAGCCTCGGCCGGTACCGCCGTACCGAGCCCGATCAGCGTGATCGCCGCGGTCGCGAGGCCGAGTTTCGGAAGAATTCGCATATCGTTCACTCCCCCTGGTCGTGGGCGCGGATCCGCCCCCACCGCTTCCTGTTCCTGTAGGACGCCGGGCAGCCCGGAAAGGTTGAGTCGGTGAACCGGACTGTTCCGGTGACATTTGTGACCTCTCGGACGACCTGTGATCCGGCTAGACTTCGGGGGGTGATCTTCAAGCGCGTCGGGGACGACAAGCCGTACCCGGACCACGGCCTGCGGCCGAAGGACTGGTCCTCGCTGCCGCCACGGCAGGTGCGGCTGGACGAGCTTGTCACCACCAAGGGCACCTTGGACCTGAACGCACTGCTCGACGAGGATTCGACCTTCTACGGCGACCTGTTCGCCCACGTGGTGGAGTGGAAGGGCGACATGTATCTCGAGGACGGGCTGCACCGCGCGCTGCGGGCCGCACTTCAGCAGCGTCAAGTCCTGCATGCGCGGGTACTGGTAGTGGACTGACCATGGCTGCCGCTCACGGGGGGAGGAGCAAGTGACAGCGATTCATCCGCAACCGAGACCGCACTCGCGGATCCGGTGGCGCACGCCGATCACGATGGTGATCCTGCTCGGGATCCTCGCCGGCGGCGGCTGGTGGGGCTGGAACTCGCTGATGCACAGCAGCGCCGAGCCGACCTGTACCGAGCAGAAACTGACGAACAACCGCCTGGTCCCGAAGCAGGTGGTGCTGAACGTGTACAACGGCGGCGCCCGCGCGGGCTCGGCCGGCCGGGTCGCGGAGGTGCTGAAACAGCGCGGCTTCAACATCGACCGGGTCGCCAACGAGCCCAAGGGCGACAAGACCGAGGTGGTGGCGCTGCGCGGCGCCACCGAGGACGCGCCGGAGATGCTGCTCGTCGCGGGTCAGCTCAACCAGAAGGCGCAGCTGATCGCCGACGGCCGCACCGACCATACCGTCGACCTCGTGATCGGCGCCGGCTTCGGCGCGGTGAAGCTCAAGGGCATCCCGTCGGTGGCGGTCGCCCCGGGCTCCACGGTCTGCCTGCCGGTGGTCCGCAGCCCGCAGCCCGTCCCCTCCGGCCAGAACCCGAACTGAGGCCTCCGGCCGCGGTCAGAAGATGAAGAACCCGGTGACCGCGGTCGGGAGGATACCCGGCAGCAGCCAGGCCGACACCAGCCTGCGCCGGTGAATGGCGAGGATGCCGACCGCGGTGAGTACGCCGATCACGCCCGACATCAGCCACAGGCCGACGCCCTTGCCGAAGTCGTCGCCGGCGACGCCGATGCTGTAGACGGCCAGGGTGACGGCCGGGACGCTGCCGACGTGGAAGAGAATGGCCGAGACCACCCAGCGCTGCACGGTCTCGATGTTCATCGGCCGCGGGGTCCGGCGTCGTATCACCTGCGTCATCGCTCCCTCACTGACTATTCGCACTAATAGTTAGTGTACATAATGTTGCTACACTAACCGCATGGCAGGGACGAAGATCACGCCGCCCGACAACCCTCTCGCGCTGGAGCACCAGGTCTGCTTCGGTCTCGCGGTCGCCGCGCGGACCGTGATCGCGCTCTACCGCCCGGTCCTCGAGCCGATGGGCCTGACCCACCCGCAGTACCTGGTGATGCTGGCGCTCTGGGAGCACGAGCCGGTCTCGGTCAAGGACCTCTCCCGGATGCTGCAGCTCGAGCCCGCGACGTTGTCGCCGCTGCTCAAGCGTCTCGAAGCGGCCGGCCTGCTGCGCCGCGACCGGTCTCGCGCCGACGAACGCTCCCTCGCTGTGGCGCTCACCGACAAGGGCCGGGCCTTGCGCGAGCAGGCCCTCGAAGTACCACCTGCCATCGTCGAGCGCCTCGGCATGGACGTCGACGAACTCATGGACCTGCACGCCCGCCTGACCAAGGTCATCGCCGCGGCGACGCGTTAGTTGATCGGCGCGGCGAGGCGTCAGTGCTGTTCGCGGCCGCGTTCGCCGAACCAGCCCGCCAGGCGGCCGGCGCGGGAGACGGCGCGCAGGCGGCGGACGGTCTGCTCGCGGACCGGGCTGGGCGCGACCACGAGCAGGTTGTCGCCGGCCCGGAGCACGGTACGGCGGTCCGGAACGAACGCTTGCTCACCGCGGATCACGAGCGAGACCGAGACACCGGGCGGTAGCCGGAGCTCGCCGATCTCGACGCCGGCCAGCCGGGATTCGCTCGGGACGAACACCTGGAGCATGTCGGCGCCGAGCGACTCCAGCGGGGCCACGTCGATGTCCACCTCGTGCGCCGCATTCTCGTCGAGCACGTTGAGCCGCTTCGCCAGCCACGGCAGCGACGGGCCCTGCAACAGCGTGAACAGCAGCACCAGCACGAACACCACGTCGAAGATCCGGCCGGCCTGCGGCACTCCCTCGGCGAGCGGGATGGTCGCGAGCACGATCGGCACCGCCCCGCGCAGACCCGCCCACGAGATGAACGTCCGCTCCCGCCACGGCAGCCGGAACGGCGCCGCCGAGATCGCCACCGACGCGAACCGCCCGACGACGGTCACCGCGAACCCGATCACGAGCGCGACGAGGACGTCGTTCAGCTCGAAGTCCCCCGGTGACGCGAGCAGCCCGAGCATCACGAAGAGCCCGATCTGCGCCAGCCACGCGATCCCGTCGACGAACGACCGGGTCGCCATCCGGTGCGGCAATTCGGCCCGGCCCAGCACCAGCGAGGTCACGTAGACGGCGGCGAATCCGGACACGTGCAGCAGGACGGCGCCCCCGGCGTACGAGATGAAGGCCACCGAGAGCACCGCGAGCGGGTACAGGCCGGCCGAGCCGAGCGCCATCCGCCGGATCAGGCCGACGCTCACCCAGCCGATCAGCAGGCCGAACAGGGCACCCACGACGAGCTCGTACACGACCAGGCCGCTGAACCACAGCAGGCCCTTGTCGCCGATCTCGCCGGTGCTGACGAGTGTGACGAGCAACACGGTCGGGGCGTCGTTCAGACCGGACTCGGCCTCCAGCGCGCCCCGCAGCCGCGGCCGGATCGGCACCCGTCTGAGCACCGCGAAGACGGCCGCCGCGTCCGTCGGGGATGTCACGGCGCCGAGCAGGACGGACAGCTGCCAGCTCAGCCCGAGCACGAAATGCGCGACGCAGGCGACGACGCCGACACTGACGGCGACGCCGACCGTCGCGAGCACCAGCCCGAGCGGCATCACCGGGCGAACCTCGTTCCACCGGGTGGTCAGGCCGCCCTCGGTCAGGATCACCACCAGCGCCGCGAACCCCAGCGCGTGCGCCAGCTGCGCGTCCTCGAAGTGGATGTGGCCCGGCCCCGACTCTCCGAGCAGCAGGCCCATCCCGAGGTAGATGAGCAGCGACGGGAGCCCGATCCGCGCGGACAGCCGCACCGCGACCACGGCGACCAGCAGAACCGCCGCACCCGCCAGCAGAATGCCGTCGAGCTCCGCAACATCCATAGGGGCCCTCTCGCCGAGCGTCCCGAGTCAGGTCCAGAGAGACGAAAACCCTGACGCATCACACAGCATCAGGGTCTCCGGCTATCTGCCGCCCCGAGGGGCGGTTGGCGGTGGCGGAGGGAACCGTCGCAGGCTCCTCCCAAATCCCACAGCCCTTGATATTCGGTTGGATGGTCCCACACTTCGTGCGGGACCATCCAACCGAATGGCGGTGGCGGAGGGATTTGAACCCTCGGACGGGGGTTGCCCGTCACGCGCTTTCGAGGCGCGCTCCTTCGGCCGCTCGGACACGCCACCGCCGAGGACACTATCAAGGTCTGTGCCCGATGAAGAAATCGCGCAGCCGGGCGCCCGCCTCGTCGGCCATCACACCGCCCACCACCTCGGGCCGGTGATTGAGCCGGCGGTCCCGTACGACGTCCCAGAGCGACCCCACCGCGCCGGCCTTCTCGTCGTACGCCGCGAAGATCAGCCGGTCCAGACGGGACAGCACGATCGCCCCCGCACACATCGTGCAGGGCTCCAGCGTGACCACCAGCGTGCAGCCGGTCAGCCGCCACTCGCCGACGTGCCGAGCCGCTTGCCGGATCGCCAGGATCTCGGCGTGTGCCGTCGGGTCGCCGGTCAGCTCCCGCTCGTTGTGCCCGCGGCCGATGATCTCCCCGTCGCCGTCCACCACGAGCGCGCCGATCGGTACGTCGGGCAATGCCCGCTCGGCCTCCTCGAGCGCCAGCGCCATCAACCGCGACCACGCCTGCCGCAGAACCGGACTAGCCAACGGCTTCGATCGCGTCGTCGAACTGGTTGCCGAAGCCAAGCGCCTCGGCGACCTCCTCGAGCATCTCCACCGGGTACAGGTCGACGTCGTCGCAGAGCGCCCCGAGGTCCATCGCGGTCATCCCCAGGTCGGCCACGATCGTCAGGTCGCCGGCCGGGACCTGCTCGTCGTCGTCATCGGCCAGCGGGATGTCGAGCTCGTCCACGACCTGCCGGGCCAGCGGCCACTCGGTCGCGGCGGTCACGTCGGAGATCAGGAACCGCGCCCGCCCGCCGTCCACCCGCACCAGGACGAAGAAGTCCTCGTCGACCGACACCATGCCGAGCACGCCCGCCTCGCCCGGGTAACGACGCAGGGCGGAGACCAGGGCGGACAGGTCGAGCTCACCGCGCAGTACGAGCGGGGTGACAGTCCAGTGCCCGTCCTCGAGGTAGGCGGCAACCGCACAGTCGAGATCGGTCATAGCCGTGGCATCGGACACCGGCTCATCGTCCCAGACTCCAGCTGTCCAGGCGATCTCGTTGTGGTATCAGATCCGCCAACACAGGTCGACACCGCCCGGTCATGGTCAGTGATGGAACGTCGCCCGGCGCATCGCCTCGCGGAGCTGCCGGACGCGGGCCCGCCGGGGCGCGATCCGGTCCCGCAGGGCCGCCGCCTCCTCGCGCTCGCGCAGGAAGGCGGCACGGCGGCGCAGGCGGTCGACCTGCTCGGGCGTCTTCTCGGTCATCGGGTCACTCCCTGGTGGGCGACAGGGCAGAATCCAATGCCCGAACAACGGACACAGTTCCAGTTTGGCAGCGAGCGCGCTTTCCCGCCGCGAATCGCCGACGGTACCGTTCGGGCTTATGCAGATCCTCGTCGTGGACCACCCGCTCGTCGCCCACAAGCTCACCGCGCTGCGCGACGAGCACACGGACTCACCCACGTTCCGGCGGCTGACCGAGGAGCTCGTCACGCTGCTCGCCTACGAGGCGACCCGGGACGTGCGGACCGGCCCGGTCACGGTACAGACCCCGGTCGCGGAGGCCCAAGGCGTGAAGCTCGCCGCGCCGAAGCCGCTCGTCGTCCCGATCCTGCGGGCCGGCCTCGGCATGCTCGAGGGGATGACGCGGCTGCTCCCGACCGCGGAGGTCGGCTTCCTCGGCATGGTCCGCAACGAGGAGACCCTGACCGCGTCGACGTACGCCGAACGGCTCCCGGAGGACCTGTCCGGCCGCCAGTGCTACGTCCTGGACCCGATGCTGGCCACCGGCGGCACACTGGCCGCGGCCATCCAGTTCCTGGTCGACCGCGGCGCCGACCACATCACCGCCATCTGCCTGCTGGCCGCCCCCGAGGGCGTAGAGCGCGTGGAACGCGAACTCACCAACCTCCACGTCCCCTGCAACCTGGTCATCGCCGGCATGGACTCCCACCTGAACGACAAGGGCTACATCGTCCCCGGCCTGGGCGACGCCGGCGACCGCTTGTACGGCGTCGCCCAATAACTCACACGAGGTCGTTGCGGTAGAAGAGGTTGGCTCGGCGGTCGCCGGTGACTCCGGAGGCGAAGCCGAAGTAGAGGCGGGCGGTGGCGTCGGTGGAGCCGTAGACGGCCATGCCTTCTGGTTCTCGGTAGGTGAGG
Organism: Kribbella sp. NPDC003505; assembly: GCF_040610875.1. Lineage (NCBI taxonomy): Bacteria > Bacillati > Actinomycetota > Actinomycetes > Propionibacteriales > Kribbellaceae > Kribbella > Kribbella sp. NPDC003505. The sequence goes on from NZ_JBEXNA010000004.1 coordinate 45,079, forward strand.
GATTTGCCGGCCAGGGTGAGGAACGAGTCGACCAACTGGCCGGCGTTGATGTCGTAACACCACATCTTCGACGTCGCCTGGGTCTCGTCGGGCTCGCCGGGATAGGCCTCGCCTTCCCAGAAGTACGCGTACGAGCCGTACAGCGCCCAGCCCTGGAAGTCGATCCCGGGCGTCAGCGCCGGCTGCTGGAACGACGCGAGCACGGTCGAGAAGTCACCGCTGCGCGCGGCCGTCAGCGAGTAGACGTTGATGTACATCCCGTCGGACAACGAGTGCCTGACGCCGAGCTGGTTGAAGCGTTGGTCCACGGCGGGGGTGAAGACGCTGCCGCTCGACACCGGCTTCCATTTCGTCACCGCGGACGACGTCAGCGTCTTCCCGTTCTGCCAGGGAAAGCGGCAGATCTGCCGTCCACGCCCGTTCGCCGTGTCGACGTCGGTCTCGGTCCACAGGTACGTCGTACTGCCGGAAGCCTCCGCGCCGATCGACACCGCGTGACCGAACCCGGTCAGGTACATGTACCCCAGCTGGTTGCCGGAGAAGTCGAGCTGGGTCAGGGCGAGGTCGCCGCTGTTCGCACCGCTGCCGCCGCGCAACTGGGCGGCGAACAGGCGGTTGTTGGGGGTGTCGAACGCGAACGACTGCATCACGGTCGCGTCCTGCAGCGGTTGGCTGCGGAAGAACTCGTTGGTGGTCGCGCTCATCAAGAAGCGCTTCGAGGCGGGGAGGGACAGGGTCCGGGCGGTGGCCGCCGGTACGCCGAGGGTGCCAGCGGCAACTAATGCGCCGGCACCGGTCAGCAACCCGCGGCGGGACAGGTTGTCCATGCGGTTACACCAATCTGCTCCGATAAAAGAGGTTGGCCCGGCGGTCGCCGGTCACGCCGGAGGCGAAGCCGAAACACAACCGCGGGCAGCCGAGACGATCGACGTGCACCCCGACCCCCTCGGCCTCGCGGTAGACCAGGTCGGCGCCGTCCAGGATCTGTACGGACTCGACGACCTCGCCCTTGGTGATGTCGTACGTCCAGAGCTTCGACGTCGCCGCGGCAGGATCCGGCGTACCGGCGTACGCCTCGCCCTCCCACAGGTAGACGTACGAGCCGTACAGCGCCCAGCCCTGGAAGTCGATGCCCGCCGTCATCGCGGGCTGCTTGAACGACGCGAGTACGCGCGAGAAGTCCCCGGCGCGCGCCGCGGCCAGCGAGTACACGTTGATGTGGAACCCGTCGGCCAGCGTGTGCCGGATCCCGATCCGGCCGTGCTGCTGGTCCACCGACGGCGTGAACACCGCACCGTCCGCGACCGGCTTCCAGCTGCGCAGCCCCGGCGAGTCCTTGGTCAGCGTCGCGCCGTCCTGCCAACGGAACCGGGCGATCTGCCGGCCGCGCGCGTTCGCGGTGTCGACGTCGGTCTCGGTCCACAGGTACGTCGTTTGCCCGACGGCCTCCGCGCCGATCGAGACCGCGTGGCCGAATCCGCTCAGGTACATGTGACCAACCACGTCACCGGCGAGCGTGAGCTGTGTCAGCGTGAGATCACCGCTGCTGGACGGCGAGCCCGCGCGCAGCTGCCCGGTGAACAGCCGCTGGTTCAGGTTGTCGAACGCGATCGACTGCATGACGGTCACGTCGGCGAGCGGCTTGCTCCGGAACAGCTCGCCCCCCGGTCCGTCGAGCACGAACCGCCGCGACGGCGGGAGCGCGAGCGTCCCGGCGGACGCCGGCACACCTACTGCTCCGCCAACCACCACAGCACCGACACCAGCAAGCAACCCACGGCGGGAGAGAATGTTCATAGCGCCCGACGGTAAGCGATCTACCGCGAACTGTCAGCACTTCGCACGAATATTTCTGTGAAGACCGCAGAATTCAATGTTAAGACTCTCCAGGCGGGTCAGCGGCGCGCTGTACGCACGTAGACCACCTCGGTGTCGTCCGCACGGCCGAGCCGACGAGCAACAGTCTCCTCGTAAGTCGTCACGATCAGCTGCCGCCGCTGTGCATCGGACCGTCCCGCAGCGGCCAGCAGGTTGGCGAGCGTTCGCCGGTTAGCCGGGTCGAGGTGCTCAAGCGGCTCGTCCAGTAACAAAAACGGACATTGGCTCGCTGCCTGCGCCGCGAGAATCCGCAGCAGGATCATCGCCACTGCCCGTTCGCCGCCGGACAGGTCGACGAGGTTCAGCTTCGCCCCGCCGGCGTCGGCCATCAGCGCACCATGCTGGTCCAACTCGAGCTTCGGCCGGTTGGGCCAGATCTCATTCCATCGCTTCGCCAGTTCCGTTGCGAGGGGCTCGAGCCGCCCGGTGCAGATGGTATCCGCGACCCGGCGGAACGTCATCGATGCCATCAGACAGATGTCGCTGCGCCGGTACATCTCCACAAGTCGCTTGCTCAGGGCATCGTTTTCGGCGAGACGCTCCGCGGCCAGTTCGGTACCGCGGACCTCCTCCTCGAGTCTCCGCACCTCGGCCGCTCGCGCAACGAATGCTTCCTCCGCAAGCCGCAGCGCTTCATCGGCCGCCTCGCGATCGACCGGGGGCAGTGGATCGGTCGGCGCTGGCCGGGCGTCCAGAATCGGAGCATCCGTCACCGCAGCCACTCGGCGCCCGAGGCCGGCGATCTGCTCCTGTCCACGGCGAAGGTCGTCGATCGCCGGCCGGAGCTCGGTGATCCGGGCGCGGTTGCGCGTGGTGGCCTCCTCCCGTTCCGCATCACTCATCGGACGTAGACAGGTAGGACAGATCGCGCCCGGTTCCGACAGCAGATCGATCGACGAGCTACTTGCCGCTGCCTGCGCCTCAAGGGCGGCCAGCTCTTGCGTGCGCAGTCGGTACAGCTCCCGAAGTTCACCGACCAGCCTGCCAGCCTCCTCACGGGCCTCCGCATACCTCCGCAGCAGACGAGTGATTTGTTCAGGCTCCCGCACCTCGGGAACATCGAGGTGAAAGTTCTGCACCTCACGAGCCGACAGCCGGCCGGCTTCGTTGATGAGCGGTCCCCATTCCAAGAGTGCGGATTCCGCTCGCTCCCCGGCCTCCGCCGCCCAGCCGGCCCACTCCGCCCATCGTCGATGCGACTCGACAACTGCGTCGCATTCAGCCAACGTGTTTCGCGCGGTCTCCTGCGCGGCACTTGCCGACTCGAGGTTCTCCTGCAAGGTCTCGAGCCGCCGACTCGATTCCCGGCTCGGACGATCTCGCTCGGTCAGCCGGATCTTGTCGGCCTCCTTCGCTACTGCGACGGATTCGGCCTGGTACTGATCGGCGAGCGCTGTCAGCTTCGTCGCACCGAGGACGCTCGAGAGGTGCGCCACCAGGTCGTAGCGGTCCTGCGCGTCCAGCTCGGCCGGACTCGACGCACCCTCTGGAATCGCGCAGAGCAAGCGCAACTGAACTGCGTCGACCAACGATTCGGCAGCCAGTCGGCCGAGCCAATCGGACTCCGCGCGGTCGACTCCGTCGGCTTCGAAGAGATTGTCGATCCCGCCGTCGCGCCGGAGAACCCGGTGCACACTCCAGAGCTGTTCACCCAACCGGACCATAAGCTCGACGTGCGCCTCGCGCGCACCGCCACGGATGGCATGCGCGGCGGGCGATCGGCTTCCGAGCAGCTTCCCGTCGCCGAACAGACCGAAGTAGAGAGCCTGGATCAGGCCCGTCTTGCCGACGCCGTTCTCCGCGATCAGAAAATTGCATCCAGCAACGAAATCGATCGAGAGGGCCTCGTACGACTTCCAGTTCCGGAGCACGAGCCGATCGATCATGGCGTCCGCCGCCTGGCGACCACGTCGTCGATCAGCGCGTCGACCGCATCACCGCGCAACGCCGCCGCCACCGTAGCGGCGAGAGCGATCGAATCCGTGCGGTCTATTGCGTCCCTGGCCTCCTTCGCCTCCCGCTTCGTCGTGCGTTTCGCCTGCACCAGAATGCGCGCTTCCGCTGCCGCATCGGCCGACTCCGCGGTGAGATCCTCCAACACCCCTGCCACGAACTCCGGTTGGTTCCAGGCCGGGGAGACGCGGCGCAGGTAGGTTCGCGCCAACTCCGGGAGCGGCTGCGGGTCCGGATCTCGTTGTTCGTCACCGACGGCATCGAACAAGTCGGCCGGTTCGAAGATCCGGCTCGGCAGCAGTTCCTCGTCGGCGACGACCACCAGCGCGGCAGTCTCCGGAAACTCCATCAGGATCGTGCCCAGTGGCATCCGTAGCTCGCTGTCGCCCAGCGCCTCGGCCGTACATCCCGGTAAAGCGACGATGCGCAGGCGCAGGTCGAGAGACTGCAGGATCAAGTCGGTCCGTATCGTCCGGATCTCTGTCTGGCCATCCGGAAGGGGCAGATTCTCACCCGGCAGCAAGGTCAAGTCGGCCTCGTGCGGCCGAAGCGCCTGGCCGACCCGGCGGACGAGTCTGAGGCGGTGAACTACGTGCTTGCCGTCAGCGGCCATCGTTGCCAACGGCCCGCTAGTGCCCTCGGTCATTCCCGCTGCCTCCAGTTCGACGCCACCAGCCGAGACGTCAGGTCATTCAGCCGCTCCAGCTTCCGGGCCTTTTTGAAGTCTCCCATCACCATCGTCGAGATCCGGTCATTCTCAACCGCGATCAGCTCCTCAAGCGCTACCCATTCGAGCGCGCCGCACGCAGCCAGTCGATAGAGCAAATCGCAGCTGTGGATCGGAGCGACGTCCAGGTGCTCCACGAGCTCCTCGAGGTTGGCCAGAAAGTCCTCGTCGTCACTCACCAGCCAGACCAGGACGTCGTGCGTCCCACCGTGCTGGTGAGCCGCAGCGGCCAAGCGCCGGTCACGTGCGCCGAACTCGCGGTTGGAATCCGGCGCCTTCTCCGGAAGATCGGCGAATCCGTCGTCCGCGGCGAGCGTGAACAGCTGGTCGGCCACATCTGGCGGCAGCGCCGCACAGATCTCCGGTTTGGCTTTCACCTCCGACGAGAGGCATTCCGCACTGCTGATCAGCCCACGATCACCATCGCATCCATGACTGTCGAGAAGCGCCTGCATGGCAGTCCGCTGATCAGGTCCGAGCTTGTCAGCCAGCCTGCACAAGACATAGAGATGGCTGGCATCAACCGCGAGCCAGGCGTCCCACCCCGTGCACTTGCATCCTCCCCAGCATGCCCCCACGAGACGATCTTGTCACGGAATGTAAAGATGCGCAGCCCGCAACGTGACTAGAAGGCATACGGGTAGGGCGACCAGTCGGCCGGCCGCTTCTCCAGGAACGAGTCGCGTCCTTCGGCAGCCTCGTCGGTGCCGTAGGCAAGGCGGGTCGCTTCGCCCGCGAACAGCTGTTGCCCGACGAGCCCGTCGTCGATCAGGTTGAACGCGTACTTCAGCATCCGCTGTGCCGTCGGGGACTTCGCGCAGACCTTCTTGCCCCACTCCAGCGCGACGGCTTCGAGTTCCGCGTGCGGGACGACCTTGTTCACCATGCCCATCCGGTACGCGTCGTCGGCGGAGTACTCGTCGCCGAGGAAGAAGATCTCCCGCGCGAACTTCTGCCCGACCTGCCGCGCCAGGTACGCCGAGCCGAACCCGCCGTCGAACGACGCCACGTCCGCATCGGTCTGCTTGAATCGCGCGTGCTCAGCCGACGCCAGCGTGAGGTCCGCGACCACATGCAGGCTGTGGCCACCGCCCGCGGCCCATCCCGGGACGACGCAGATCACGACCTTCGACATGAAGCGGATCAGCCGTTGTACTTCGAGGATGTGCAGCCGGCCCGCGCGCGCCGGGTCGATGGTCTCGGCGGTCGTGCCCTCGGCGTACTTGTAACCGTCCTTGCCGCGGATCCGCTGGTCACCGCCCGAGCAGAACGCCCAGCCGCCGTCCCTCGGCGACGGCCCGTTGCCGGTGAGCAGCACGCAGCCGACGTCGGTGGACATCCGCGCGTGGTCCAGCACCCGGTACAGCTCGTCGACGGTCTGCGGCCGGAACGCGTTGCGCACCTCCGGCCGGTTGAACGCGATCCGCACCACACCGGCGTCGACCGCGCGGTGGTAGGTGATGTCGGTCAGCTCGAAGCCGTCCACCTGCTTCCAGGCCGACGGGTCGAAGATCTCGGAGACTGTCACCCGTCGAGCATATTTCAGCGCCGTGCGGTGCTCTCCCGCAGTACTACTTCGGCCTTGAACGTCTCGGTCGTGGCGTCGCCGCCCTCGATGGCGAGTTCCAGCGCGCGGCGGCCCATCTGCTCCAGCGGCAGCCGCACGGTCGTCAGACCCGGCCACACGTCCCGCAGCGTCGCGATGTCGTCGAACCCGGCGACGCCGAGCTGACCCGGTACGTCGACGCCGCGCGCACGCACCGCGGACATCGCGCCGACCGCCATCACGTCGTTGACCGCGAACACACAGTCCACGTCGGCGTTCCGGTCGAGCAACTGCTCCGCGGCGGCGTACCCACCGTCACGCGTGAAGTCACCGGCCTCGACCGCCACCGGCGCCAGCCCGGCCTCGGCCAGCCCGGCGACGAACCCGTCGCGCCGATCGCGTGCCGTCGCGAGCGTCTCCGGCCCACCCAGCACGGCGAACTTGCGCCAGCCGAGCCCGACGAGCTCGCGGGCCAGGTCCGCCGACCCCGAACGGTTGTCCGGCTCGACGGTGTGCGCGGGCATCCCGGACTGGCTGACCAGGGCGAGACCCGCGCCGGAGTTGAGGAAACTCTCCACCTCGGCCGCCGTCCGGGCCAGGCTGTCGCTGTCGGTCCGCCGGCTGCCGATCATCACCGCGGCCCGCGCCCGCTGCGCCCGCAACGACGACAGGTAGGCGATCTCACGGTCGGCGTCCCGGAAGGTGCTGGCCATCATCACCAGCAGGTGCCGCTCGTCGGCGGCGCGCATCACGCCGTTCGCGATCGCGGCGAAGTACGGGTCCTCGATGTCGTGCACCAGGATGCCGACCACGTTCGTCGACGACTTGGCCAGCGCCTGCGCCTGCGCGTTCGGCGTGTAGCCGAGCTCGTCGGCCGCGGCCTTCACCCGTTCCTGCAACTCCGGACGGGGCACGCGGTCCCCGCCGTTCAGCACGCGGGACGCGGTCGCGACCGACACGCCCGCACGCTGTGCCACGTCCAGCAACGTGACCGGTGCTCGCAGATTCATGGCCTACCCTTTCGTGCGTCCCCCCGGTGGGCGGTGGCGGTCACCTTATCGAACCACGCAGTTCTCACGCTGCGTATCGGGCAGGTCGCTGCCAATCTCGGCAGAACCTGGCGTTGCGGCCCGCGAGTGACTAGCCTTCCCAGCCATGAGGACCGTCCGCGCCCGGGTGACGATCCTGGTCTCGTCCGCCGTGCTCAGCCTGTCGACCGTCGTCGGTCCGGCCGTCGCTGCGCCGCTCCCGGACGGGCCCGGTACGCCGGCCCCGGCTGCTGCTCCCAGTGTGCCGCAGCACATCGACACGCGCACCAAGAGCACCGAGCCGGTCTACGACTACGCGAACGCCATCCGCGAATCGGTGTACGTCGACGCCACGATGGACACCGACTCCGACGGCGAGAACGACGAGATCGCGGTCGACATCGTCCGGCCGAGCGAGACCGCCCTCACCGGCGTGAAGATCCCGGTCATCATGGACGCCTCGCCGTACTACTCCTGCTGCGGACGCGGCAACGAGAGCGAGAAGAAGACCTACGACGGCGACGGCGTGATCCGGAAGATGCCGTTGTTCTACGACAACTACTTCGTCCCGCGCGGCTACGCGATGGTCGGTGTGGACATCGTCGGCACCGGCCGCTCCACCGGCTGCGGCGACGTCGGCGGCCGCGACGAGATCCAGTCGGTCGTCGACGTGATCGACTGGCTGAACGGCCGCAACACCGCGCATACCGCGAGCGGGCAAAAGGTACTGGCGTCCTGGACCACCGGCGCGGTCGGGATGATCGGCAAGTCGTACGACGGGACGCTCGCGAACGGCGTCGCGGCGACCGCCGTACCGGGCCTGAAGACGATCGTGCCGATCTCGGCGATCTCGTCGTGGTACGACTACACCCGCTCCGGCGGCGTACCGTACTCGGACGACTACATGCCCTGGCTGGCCGGATACGTCGGGCACGACAGCGCCGCGTGCGACGAGGTCCGCGGCGAGCTCGGTGACAACGACGACGACGAGACCGGCGACTACACCTCGTTCTGGGCCCAGCGCGACTACACCGCGAACGCGTCGAAGGTGAAGGCCTCGGTCTTCATCACCCACGGACTCAGCGACTACAACGTGCAGACGAACCACTTCTCGCAGTGGTGGTCGGCGCTGTCCCGCAACAACGTGCCGCGCAAGCTGTGGCTCGGGCTCGAGGACCACGTGGACCCGTTCGAGTTCCGCCGTGACGAGTGGGTCGACGAGCTGCACAAGTGGTTCGACTACTGGCTGCAGGGCCTGCAGAACGGCGTGATGAAGGAGCCGATGGTCTCGGTCGAGACGACGCCGGACGTGTGGCGCAACTACCGGACGTGGCCTGCGGTCAACCGTCCGCTGCCGGTGCCGCTGGCGGCCGGCAAGCTGGGTGCCGCGGGCAAGGGTTCGGTCACCGTCACCGACGATCCCGAGCTCACCGAGGACGACATCGTCGCGGACCCGACGCAGGTGATCGCGGGGCGTCAGATGTTCCTGTCCGCGCCGCTCGCGGCACCGCTGCGGGTCAGCGGGACGCCGTCGGTCACGCTCCGGCTGAAGTCCGACTCAGCGACGACGCCGGTGACCGCGCGCCTCATCGAGTACGGCGAAGCCCAGCGGTACACCGGCATCCGCCGTACCGACGACAGCACCTGTGAGGGATCGAGCACCGACTACGACGACAGCTGCTACTACACCGTCGAGAAGCTCACCGCACAGAGCGACCACGGCATCGTCAGCCGCGGCTGGATCGACGCCGCGCACAGCAAGTCCCTCACGAAGCCGACCCCCCTGGAGCCCGGCCAGTGGACCACCGTCACGGTCCCCCTCCGCGCCCAGGACCAGATCATCCCCAAGGGCCGCATCCTCGGACTGGCCATCACCCTGTCCGACACCGAGTGGACCAGCCCCAACGACACCGGCGCCACCATCGACATCGACGTAGCCGCCAGCCAACTCAACATCCCCATCTCCTCAGGCCACCTGACGGCCCCCACCAAACCCCAGTCGATCCAGGTCGAAATCACCACCCCCACCCAACGCCCCAACCTCCACGACCCCAAGAACTGACCCTCCTCTCCCGTCGAGTCGTGGAAATCGGCTGAGCAGATCAGCCAGAATCCACGACTCGACGAAGCGGTTCGGAGCCAATCGCCACGACTCGGCGGTGCTGTGGACAAAGGAAAGCGTCGGACAGGGGATCCCGCGATGATGGTCGTGTGTTGTTCACGGTGGCGGATGCGCGGGCGGCGGGTATCTCACGCGGCGTGCTGCGCGGCCCGCGGTACCGACAGGTGCTGGGTCCTGTGTACGTCGACGCAACGGTCGCTCTCACGTCTCGATTGCAGGCCGAGGCAGCGTTGATGCTGACGCCCGGTGCGGTCGTGAGTCACGACACCGCGCTGAGCTTGTGGAGCGCCGACGATCGCGCCGCCGAGATCGTCCACGTGACCGTACGACGCGAGCCGCGGCGAACCCTTCCACGGGTGAGCGGGCTGCGCGTTCACGAAGTACAGCGACTCGACCGCGCGCTGCGTGCCGGACTGCCGCTGACCTCGCCCGAGCGGACATTCGTCGACCTGTCACCGCACTGCGACCTGACCGGACTGGTCTGCGCAGGAGATTCCCTCGTACGGCACTCCCACGCGGAGCCGAACCACCTGGTCGAGGCAGCCCTCGCGGCGATCGGCGTCCGGGGCGCCCGACGTGCTCGGGAAGCAGCGGCCCTCGTCCGCTCAGGCGTCGATTCTGCGATGGAATCGCGGCTCCGGCTGCTGCTCGTCTTCGGTGGTCTGCCCGAGCCGGAGACCGGCTACGTGGTCACCGACTCCGCCGGCGGCTGGCTGGCCGAACCGGACCTCACCTACCCCGACTCGAAATTGGGGATCGAGTACGACGGGAAGCGCCACCTGGCGGATGCGCGTCAGTGGCGGCTGGACATCCGCCGCCGCGAGAACCTCGAGCGGGAAGGCTGGCGGATCCGGGTCGTCACCGCCTACGACATCCTGCAGATTCCGCACACCGTCGTGGCCCGCGTCTCCGAGGACCTCCGCGCCCGACGCCACCCCCTCCGCGCCGCCTAGCCCGTTCCCCCTGCCCCAGAGCGCCGAGTCGTGGCGATTGGTCCGCACCCCCGACGTCGAGTCGTGAATATCGGCTGCGCGCGTGAGCCAATCTTCACGACTCGACGAATTAGTTGCCTTCGGCTACGAAGTGCATCGGGTCGCCGGCGTTGAGGTCGGTGATGCCGGCGGTGTAGAAGGCGCCTACGAGGAGGGATCGGCGGTGGGCGGCGAAAGTCAGGACGTGGGCGACCATGCCGCCGTAGGTGAAGACTCGGGGTGGTTCGCAGGTGGTGTCGACGAAGGACTCGTCGAAGCGGCCTTCTTCGTTGAGTTGGTTGACGAGGGCCACGAAGCGAGCGCCGGCGTCGGCGTGCCGGGTGCGGAGTTCGGGGATCGGGGTGACGACCTCGCGGCCGCACTCCGGGACCTGGAACGGGCGGTCCTCGACGGACGCCAACCACATCTCCTCCTGCCAGACCAGGCGGTCCAGGAGGTAGCGGATCGAGATGTCGTCGTCGATCCCTTCGACGGACAGCTCGATGGGGCGGTCCAGGGTGGCGGCATCCAGCCGGGCGCCGCGTTCGATCAGTTCTGCGGTCAGCCACACGTGGTGCTCGACCATCCTGACAAGTACGTCCATGCCTCTCACCTTTCTACGGGCCGGCAGCCGAAGACCGGCCGGCGGCTGGAAATGCACTCCACTCGGCGCCGCGAGGAAGAAGACCCGCGACGCTTCCCGCCGCCACTCCCGTGGCGACATCCCGTACGCCCTGGCGAACGCACGGGTGAACGCCTCGTGCGATCCGTACCCGGCCTCGACCGCGACATCGAGTACGGCGACCGGCTCGGTCAGCAGCCGGTACGCCGCCCGCTCGAGCAGCACCCGCCGCCGGAACGCGAACGGCGACTCGCCCGCCACCGCACCGATCACCCGGTCGAAGTGGAACCGCGACAGATGCACGCGGCCCGCCAGGCCGGCGCCGTCGAGCGGGTCGTCGGCTTCCCGAAGACCGGCCGCGACCACCGCCACGAACTTCTCGAACACGTCCGCCATGTCCACCACTGTGCCCCAGCCGCCCGGGGCCGACTTGATCGACATTGCGGAGTCGCCCAGTCTCTCAACCGGAGTACTCCGCAATGTGTAGTAGTCTTCTCCGCGGAACACCGGAGGAGGCCGCCATGGACACGAGCCAACTACTCAAAGGCGTACTGGATCTCGCCGTGCTCGCCGTACTGCGAGACGCCGACGGCTACGGGTACGACGTGCTGCGCCGCCTGCGCGCGGCGGGGCTCGAGGACGTCGCGGACGCTTCCGTGTACGGGACACTCCGCCGGCTGTTCCAGGCCGGCGCGCTGACGTCGTACGTGCAGCCGAGCGAGGAAGGCCCGCACCGCAAGTACTACGGGCTGAACAAGACCGGGCGCGAACTGCTCGAACAGTCCACGAAGACCTGGAACCACTTCGCCGACACGATGTCGGTGCTGCTGTTGGAGAAGGAGGCCGCGTGAACAGCACCCTGACCGGAGCGGTCGCGAGCTACCTGACGCAGGTGCGGGCCGAACTCGACGATCTGCCGCCGGGCGAGCTCGAGGATGTGCTCCACGACGTCACCGATCACCTCACCGAGGTCGCGGCCGAGCTCGGCGACCAGCCGTCCTTCGCCGACCTGCAGGCCCGCCTGGGGACGCCCCGGCAGTACGCCGACGAGCTGCGCACCGCGGCCGGCTATCCGGCCCGCACCGAGCCGGTCAACCAGGACCAGCTCGCCGCCGGCGTGCGGGCGCTGCACTGGGGCCTGATCGCCTGCACGGTCGGCCCGTTCCTCGTTGCGGTCAGCATCTTCGCGTGGTCGCGGGACGAGACGACGTTCTTCGGGCTGCTCGGGCTCGGTGTCCTGTTCGTGGCGGCGACGCTCGGTCTGCGCGCGCTGCACGACAACGACCCGCGGATCGTCCTGGACACCCCGCGCGGCGCCCGTGGCGAGGCGGCGATCCGCGGCTGGATCGACCAGATCCCGCCGAACGTCCGGCACGAGCTGGTGACGATCGGCCAGCCGGTCTGGTGGGTCGTGCGGGGCATGATCGGCGCGGGCGGATTCTTCGCGCTGTTCGGCGCTCTGTCGGTGACCGTGGTCGGCGCCTTCGCCGGCGCCGCTGTGTCGGTGTGGATCGGTCGCCGGACCCAACAGGACCGGCGCTGGCTGTGGTACGTCGTCCCGCTCAACGTCGTCGCGGCGGTCGCGGTCCCGGCGTTCCTGGCCGCGGCGTACGCCGGTGCGTCGTTCGGGTTCCTCAACAACTACAACGACTACCGCGGCACGAGCACGCGCTACAACCCGCCGGAGAACGGCATCACGGTGAACGGCACCCCGGTCTCGAACATCTACCCGTTCGATGCCCAGGGCAAGCAGGTGTCAGTGCGGCTCTACGACCAGAACGGCAAACCGATCACCCTGGAGCTGCAGGACTGCGCGGCCAGCTACGGCCAGGTGTCCCGCGACTCCACCAGCAACTTGTTCCCGCAGGCCGTCGTCGTCCCCGACGAGAACGGCGACGTCACGTCCGACAACTGCAAGGACTCGACGAAGACCCCCTTCGCCCCGCCGCCGGCCCCGGCCACGCCCACCACTGCCAAGCCCTCCGGCACACCGACCCCCGGCGTCACCCTCACCGTCAAGCCGACGAGGTGACCGACGCTGCCGCGACGCGGCGGTAGGTGTAGCCGAGGCGGCGGTAGACGGCGATCGCGGCGGCGTTGCTCGCGTCCACCATCAGGGCCGCGCGGCCGTGGCGTTTCACCAGTTCGGCGGTCGTGAATCCGCAGACCTGGCGCGACAGTCCCTTGCCGCGGGCCACGGGATGCGTCGCGACGCCGGCGAGGAAACCGACCTCGGGTGCGCTCCACGCGTCCGCGGCGATACTCAACAGCTCGCCACGCTCACCCGTCACCGCGGCCCAACGCCGTACGCCGGGATGCCCGGGCCACGCGTACGACGTGGGCGAGGCGAGTGTCAGCAGCTCTTCGACGCCGGTATCCCCGTCGATCCAGGCAGCCGTCGTGGTGACGTCCGGGATCACCTCGACATCCATCCACCCGAAGGCCGCCGAGAACGTCAGCCCCGGCACCCGCGCCGCAAGTTCGCGGATCAGCTCCTCGTCCCCGAACGGCCGGTACGACGGACCGACCTCCGCCAGTACGCCGGCCGTCAGCCGGACCGCATCCTCGACCGGCCCGACCACCGCCAGCCGGTCATGCTTCGACACATCCGGTGACGCGACCGCTACCGCTGCCCCCGCACGCCAAGCACGCACCCCGGCGGCCAACCCCTGAGCCGCCCACCCAACAATCGGGTCGCCCCCGCCAACCAGCTGCAGCTCAGCCGGCGTCCTGATCTCCCGCACACCCCGAACCGTATGTCACGGACGGCAGCTCGACAGGAGGTGTCCGCCGACAGCCGCATCCAGCAGGCGTGCGCGCCGCGCCGATCCCCCGCAGTGGGCGTATACGTACTGTCGAGCTGCCGCTCAACCGGCTCGCTGGATCGCGTACGGGACCAGATGGCGGTAGCCGCGGACGGCGACGCGGCGCAGGCGGTGGATGGCGTACGACGGGTGGCCGTCGAGGGCCGCGGCGAGTTCACGGTCGGCGAGGACCCGGCCGGGTTTGCATTCGGTGGTGAGCCGGGCAGCCAGGTTGACCACCTCGCCGTACACATCGCCGAGCCGGATCAGAATCGTGCCGTACGCGAGCCCGATCCGTAGCTCCGGCAGGTCCGCGTCCGCGGTCACCGCGTCCTGCAGCGCCAGCGCGACCGCGGCTCCCTGCGCGGCGGTGTCGGCCACGAACAGCACCTCGTCGCCGATCGACTTGATCACCCGGCCGCCGTTCAGCGCGACCACATCGGCCGCGGTGCCCTCGAACCGCTCGATCAGCTCGCCCAGCTCCGCCTCGTCCAACCGCCGGGCCAGGCGGGTGTAGCTGACGATGTCCGCGAAGCCGACCGCCCGAACGCCGCGGGCCAACTCGTCCGAGCCGGCCACCGCGCGCCCGGCGGCCGCGGCGAGGTGCCGGCGCCAGACGTAGGTCTGCAGGCGTTCCATGGCCGGCAGCAACAGGCCGGCGACCTCGATCGCCTCGTCCGCGGACAGTTTGGACCCGCCGAGGAACTCCAGGAACATCGCCGACTGCCACGACGCCAGCCGGGACTGGGTCTGCCCGAGTTTGCGGGCCAGCGAGGACTCCATCTCGGGCTCGATGAACCCGTCGTCCTCGAGCGCCGCGACCAGCCGCAACGCCTCGACGTCGTCGTCGGTGAAGGCGACCTCGTCGTCCGGCACGGTCGCGAACCCGAGTGCGTGCCACATCCGCTCGGCGCGCTGAATCGAGATCCCGGCCCGTTCGGACACCTCGATCCGGGTGAACTTCCGCTCGCCACCGAGCAGCGTCCGCTCGAACTCCCGGGTCAGTCCGGCCAGATCCGGCGTCCCAGGGTCAGTGCCCACCGCGGCGCTCGGCGATGGTGGCGTCGATGGCGTCCCGGAACGCGGGCAGCCGGCGGGTGAGGTCGTCGAACTTCTCCCGGGTGAAGTGCAGCAGCTGCAGCCGCGACTTCGCCGTGACGGTTGCCGTTCGCAACGTGTTCTTCCGGACCGCGACCTCACCGGCGATGTCGCCGGGGCCGAGCTCGGCGATCTCCTCGCCCTTCTCGCGGACCGCGGCCGTCCCGCTGAGGATCAGGTACGCCGCGTCTGGCGGCGTCTGCTCCAGGATCAGCGACCAGCCGGCCGGTACCGAGACCTCCTCGCCGGCGCGGAAGATGTCCCGGATGTCGCGCCCGGACAGATCCGCGAACAGCGGCAGGTCCCGTGGGGACGTCCTACCCAGTGCCACGTCGATCCTCCTCGCCGATGTTTCCCGTCGGTAACTCTAACGTGCCGTCGACACGATGGTCACCCTGTGGCGCGAAACGCGCCGAGACCAGGAGGATCGGCGGGCGGCGGCGGTGGATCGCGAGGGACGGCTGCGCCGCGACCTGGCCGGGTGTCGGGACAGGCTCGTCGACGCGGTCCACCCGGAGGCCGTGCCGATGCAGGATCGCGACGACAGTCCCGATCGTGCGGTGGTACTTGACCACGCCCTCGACGAACCAGGTCCGCTCGCGGCGCCCCTCGTCGGCGTAGTCGTCGATCACGCAGTCCGCGGCGACCAGCGGAGCCGTCATCACCGGATGTTCCGTCGTGAAGACGAAAGCCCCGCCCGGCACGAGCCAGCGAGCGACCCGCGCCACCAGGTCCTCGAAGTCCTCGACGTAGTGCAGCGCCATGCTGCTCACGACCAGGTCCGCGGAACCGCGCGGTACGTCGAAGTCGGCCAGGTCGGCGCACTGGTAGCGAACGCGAGGATGCGGTGTCGCAGCGGCCAGCATCTGTTCCGACGCGTCGACGGCCAGCACGCCGGCCGCGCCCGCCTCGGCCAGCCGGACGGCCAGACCGCCTTCACCACAACCGAGATCCACGGCACGCACCCCGGCGACCGGCGGGAGCGCCGCGTTCATCGCGGGAATCTCGAGCGGCTCGTTGATCGCGGCACCGGACTGCCGTAAACGGCGGTAGCCGTCGAGGAACTCCGGGTTGTCGTAGAGGGCGTTCACAGCCAGCGCTCCAGGTCGTGGATGTCGATCATCGGGAGCTCCCAGCGGAGCGCGAACTGTTCGAGGTCCGCGGCGCCGGCCATCACGCCGTCCGCGCGCATCACCTCACAGCAGACCCCGACCGGCGCGAGACCGGCCGCCTTGCACGGGGCAACGGTCGCCTCGGTGTGGCCCTGGCGCTCGGCCAGCAGCCCGGGACAGGCCGCGAGCGGGAACACGTGGCCCGGCCGGAGGAAGTCCTCGGGCGCCGCGTCCGGCGACGCCAACCGCCGTACGGTCGCGGCTCGTTCCGCCGCCGACACCCCGGTACCCGGCGCCGAGGCGAGGTCGATCGGCACATGCATCGCGGTCCCCTGACGATCCCCCTCGCCCGGGATCGGGTCGATCCTCAGCCTCCGCAGGACGTCGGCGTCACACGGGACCGTGGTGTGGCCGCAGGCCTCGGTCAGCAGGAAGCGCATGGATTCGGGGCGGAAGCGCTCGCCGGCGAAGACCACGTCGCCTTCGCCCTCGGCGGTCGGGTCCCAGACGACCACGCCGCCGCCGGCCGCGATCTGCGCGACGACCTTCTGTACGCCGATCTCGCCGCTGAGCTGACCGGCCCAAGGCAGTCGGGCCACCGCCCGCATCAGCTCGGGCCCGTGCCGGTCGCGGGCCATCCGCACCAGCAGGTCGCTCTCGAGGTTGACCCGGTTTCCCGCGGCCAGTGAACCCAGCTTCGTCTTCACCAGCATGTTCGGCACCAGGACGACGGAGAAGCGGTCCTTCAGCACCTCGGCGACGGTGATGCTCACCCCGTCGATCGCGACCGAGGTCTTGGCCACCAGCCGGGCCAGCAGTCGCTCCGGCGGCTTGATCCACACCCTGTGGCCGGCCGGCTCGACGTCCACCCGTAGTACCTTGCCGACGCCTTCGACGTGCCCCTGCACCAAGTGCCCGTCGATCCGGTCGCCGGCCGCCACCGGCAACTCGACGTGCATCGTCGTACCGACGGCGACCCGGTCCAGCGTCGTACGTCGTCGCGTCTCGTCGGTGACCACTACCTGGATCTCGCCGGCCGGACCCGGCTCCACGGTGAACCTGATTCCGTCGAGACACACCGCGCCACCCGGCGCGACCGCCACGTCCGAGGTCACCCGCAACGAGCCGCCGTCGACCCCGGCGACCGTCCCGACGTGCTCGATTCGTCCTGTGAACATGCTTCGCTCTCCACCACTTGACGATGGCCAGGGACCGGGAGGTCCGAGCTGAAGCGGGGTATCACCGCGTGGCCCCGGGTCAGCACCGGGTTACTCCGCCTCGCGGCAGAGCCGACGGGCCAGAACCGTCACACCGTGGAATCGCACCAGTCGGCAGTAAACCACACCCTCCACCCGCCCCGTCGACCACTTTGTGCCCCCACCGCGCATATCCCGGCGGCCGAAATGCACGGTGGGGGCACAAAGTGGGCTTTTGGCGGCGGCCGTCCGCTAGGCGGCGCGGCGGCGGCGACGGGTCGTGCGGCCGGTCCGGCGGCGGACCGGGCGGCGCGGTCCGACGAGGCGGGGCCCGGCCAGACGGTCCTCGAGACGTCTCGCCTCGCGGCGGATCGGCTGGGCGACGTACTCGCCGAGGATCAGGCCCGAGGCGAGCGCGACGCCGATCGCGACTGCGGTGGTGAGGCTGACGATGCCGATCAGCTGGCCGACACCCATGAGCTCGTACAGGCCCTTGTAGATCGTCAGCCCGGGCAGCAACGGGATCGATCCGGCGACGACCACGACCAACGGCGGTACGCCGGTGCGCCGGCCGCCCGAGTACCCGCCCAGACCGACGACGAACGCGGCCGCGGCCGTGGACCACGCCGGGCCGAAGGACGCGCGTGTCATCAGCGTGAACACCAGCGAGGCGAGGGCGCCCATCAGGGCGACGGGCAGCAACGCCCGCAGCGGCGCGTACGTCGCGTAGGCGAAGGCGACCGCCATCACCGCGCCGGAGATCACCATGATCGGAAGGTTCGCCAGCTGGATGGTTTGGGGTTCGATGCCGACGTGCAGGCCGAACCTCAGCCCGAGCGCGAGGCCGAGCGAGACGCCGGCGATGATCCCGCCGGTGAGCAGCATCGCCTCGAGGCTGCGGGCCGCGGCGGTCACGTAGTACCCGGTGATGGCGTCCTGGACGGCACCGGTGAGCGCGATCCCGGCCAACAGCATGATGATGCCCGCGGCAACGACCAGGGACGGTTTCACCGGTGCGTGCACGGCGTACAGGATCAGCGCGACGGCGGTCGCCACGAATGCGCCGGCGACCTGCTGGTAGAACGCGGGCAGCCGCTGCCGGGCGAACCACCGGTTGTTCAGGTCGATCACGATCGCGGTCAGCACCGCGACCAGCGTGATCAGCCAGCCGCCGCCGAGCAGCAGCGTCGCGCCGCCGGCCATCACGCCCCAGGCGAGCACCGCGCTCCAGCGCGGGTACGGCGGGCCGGCCGACGTGATCCGGGCGAGCTCCCGCGACGCCTCCTCGCGGGTCACGTCGCCGCGGGCGAACCGCCGTACCAGCTGGTCGACCTCGGTCAGCCGGGAGAAGTCCTGCGACCGGTACCGGACCAGCCGGATGTGCGTCTCCGGCGCGACGTCGGGCGCGGCCTGGTACGAGACCGCCATCGACGTGAACGTGATGTCGACCTCGCACCCGCGCAGCCCGCCGGCCGCGGTGACGCCGAGGATCGTCGCGGTCGCGTCCGCCGTACCGGCGCCGCTGGACAGCAGCACCTCACCGACCCGCAACGCCAGGTCGATGGTCGCGTAGACCTCCCGCTGCTCGTCAGGCTGCATCGAGAAGCTTGTGAGCCATTGCGAGGTCGGTGATCAGGATGTTGACCCAGCCGCCGAGCAGGGCGGCGCGGATCGCGGAGTACTTGCGGTCCCCGCCGGCCACGCCGATCCGGCGCGGCACCGCCAGCAGTTCCTTCGCGGTCACCCCGATGACCCGTTGGTCGAACGTCGAACGCACGAGCTTTCCCTCTTCGTCGAAGAACCGGAAACACACGTCCCCGACGGCACCGAGCCGGCGCAGCTCGTCCTGGTCGGCCTCCGCGACCGCGTTGCCGCTGCGCTGCAGCAGCGGCGAAGGCTCGAGGCTGCCGATCCCGACCAGGGCGTCGGTGAGCTGTCCCCACGTGCCCAGAACGTCCCGAACCGACACATCGTTCATCATCGCCCGGCGGACGGCGGGGGTGCCGACCAGCCCGGGAGCGGGCAGGTAGACCGGCATCCCGCCGGTCAGCTCGGCGAACCGCGCGGTCAGCCGGGTGGCCTGCATCTGCACCGCGGCGTCGCCCAGCCCGCCGACGATCTGGACCACCTTGTCGACCACCGGGACGCTCTTGCGCGGCATCCGGTCGACGGCGCTGATCAGCGTCTCGCTCCACGACGAGATGCCGACCACGTGCCCGCCGGTCAGCGTCATGTCCAGGTACGCCGCCGCGCCCGAGCCGAGCGCCGGCAGCACGTCGTCGCCCACGCCGAGGGTGTCGACGACCACGGCGTCCCGCAGCCCGTACCGGCCCTGCAGCTCGTCCTCGAGGTCGCTGTGCACGCCGCTCGGCATGGTCACCACGGTGTGCACGATGCCGACCTCGACGGCCTGTTTCAGCATCCGGGAGACGCGCGCCTGGGACAGGTTCAGCTCGGCGGCGATCTGCGGCTGCCGGATGCCCTTCTCGTGGTACATCCGGGCCACCTTCGCGAGCAGCCGCAGCTCGTCCAGCCCGGGCTGGCGGACACCACGGTTGCTGTTCACGGCGCTCCCCTTCAAGACGATCAACCTGGACTATAGGCAGATGTAGACCCGCGGTGCGCCACCGGCGTCAGGCAGCGGACTTCGCGGCGTGTCCCGCCGGCCGGTCGCGACGACCGAGCCGTCGCGCGGGTCGACGATCGTGTAGTTCAGCGGGACCGTGTCGTCGAACACCATCACCGGGCCGCCGTTCTCGCGGTACACGATCAGGCCGCCGTCCACGGTGCTCAGGGCGCGGCCCGAGATCACCCGAGTCCAGTCCGGCGTCATGTCGGTCGTCGGCAGTCCGTTCAGGATCTTGCCGAGCATCCCGACGTACGTCGATCCCTCGAAGCCGATCGCCTCCCGCCAGCCGGCGCCGGGGGCGAGGAAGAACTCGGAGTGCCCCGGCTCCTCGCTGTGCAGCCGCCACTGCCACAGGCTGCCCGCGCCGTAGACGACGCCCATCGTCCCGCCCGCGCACAGGTTGCTCCACGCCTCGTGGCCCTGCCACCAGCCCTCGGCCACACCGGTCCGGCCGGTGTGCTCGTACGTCGGTTCGCCGTTCGCGACCGCCTTGACCGGGTGGTTCCGCCACATGTCGGCGACCCGCTCCGGGACGTGCTCGCCGGTGTGGCCGGTCTGGCACCACTGGAAATCGAGCCACTCGGCGTCCTGATGGGCGGCCGCCCGGATGTGCGGCCGGTAGTGGATGCCGGTCGGCTGCTCGTAACAGTCGACCGCGTGTACCTCGGCGCCGCCGGCCGCGGTCTGCGGCTCGGCTCCGGAGCCGTCGCCGCCGACCAGGTAGATCGCCGGCCGGGCGCCGTACCGCGCGACGAGGTACCGGCAGTAGGCGGCGTACTCCTCCGGCGGTACGACGGTGCCGGCGACGTCGAGCCCCTTCCAGCCGAACCCCTGGAACACGGGCTGCAGCACCGGAACGATGCCGTGCTCGACGAGGATCTCCAGCAGCAGGTCGAGGTATTGGAAGTACTCGACGTTCAGCTGGTTGAGGTGGCCGTCCGGGAGGTCCTCGAATCCGACGTCGAAGCCTTCGTCCTGGGTGCGGTCGCGCGGCCCGACTGCCCGCATGTCCGGCTGCACGGTCATCAGCAGCACTGCGTTGAAACCCTTGGACTGCCGGTCCCGGGCATACTCACGCACTTGCTCCGGGGTAGCGCGCCAGGGCAGAGCCCATGCTGTGTCGGCGACCAGGACCGCCGGTGTCCCGTCGGCATACACGAGACTGCGCCCGCCGGGCGACATCCGCCAGAACCCGTGCAAGTAGAACGGATTGCTCTCGCCGGCAGGTGCGGGAGCCACGTCGAACTCCCCGCCCTCGGGCGGAACGGCGGACCCGCCGCCGGCCGCCCACCGCCAGCGGCCGGGCAGCGGCGCCGCGAACCGAACCTTCCGCCCCACACCACCACGCGCGGAGCGGACCTGTTCCGGGCCGGCGCCGTCCCAGAAGGTCGGGCGCCGCAGGCGCAGACCGGTCTCGTGCTCGAACTCGACCCAGTCGCCGGTGGCCGGGAGTTCGATCGGGTGCCAGACGGATGAGATGGACATGACACTCCTGATCTGCTGATTGCCGTTAGGCTGTTGCCGAGAAGAACACACGTGCTCTGGGGTCGGTGAAATTCCGAGCCGGCGGTGACAGTCCGCGACCCGTGACTCCGCGAGGAGGAGCGGTTGACCTGGTGGAACTCCAGGACCGACGGTGAAAGTCCGGATGGGAAGACGCACGTGGCAGTCGCACGTCCTCGGAAACGGGGGCGTGGGCTTGTCGTTGCCCCCCGGAGTGCTCTGCGTGCACTGCCGAGAGGACAACGACCGTGAACACCGTCACCAGCCTGGACACCATCGAGCGCGCCGTCGCCGAGCTCGCCGTCGGGCGACCCGTGGTGGTCGTCGACGACGAGGACCGCGAGAACGAAGGCGACCTGACCTTCGCCGCGAGCCTCGCGACCCCCGAGTTGATGGCCCTGCTCGTCCGCCACACCAGCGGCTACGTCTGCGCGCCCGCCGCGCCGGAGATCCTGGACCGGCTCGAGTTGCCGCTGATGGTGCCGGACAACCAGGACAGCCTGCGGACGGCGTACACCGTGTCCGTCGACGCGGCGACCGGCGTCGGCACCGGCATCTCCGCCGCGGACCGGGCGCGGACCGTCCGCGTGCTGGCCGATCCCTCGGCGCAGCGCGCGGACCTGATCCGGCCCGGCCACATCCTGCCGTTGCGCGCCGTCGACGGCGGAGTCCGGCAGCGGCCCGGTCACACCGAGGCCACCGTCGAACTCGTCCGGCTGGCCGGACTGCCGCCGGTCGGCGTGATCGGCGAGCTCATGAACGACGACGGCACCCTGATGACCGGCGCCGATCTGCGCGGTTTCGCCGACGCTCATGGCTTCGCGATGATCTCGATCGCGGATCTCGTCAGCTACCTGGCCTGAGCAGCTTGCGGGCGGCGTCGGCGATGCCGTCCGCGGACAGGCCGTACCGGTCGAGCAGGTAGCCGGCCGACCCCGTCGGTGCGAACTCCGGGATACCGAGGATCGACACCCGGACCGGGTGATGCTGGACGACGGTCTCCGCGACCGCGCCGCCGAGCCCGCCGCCCGGCACCGCTTCCTCGGCGGTCACGATGCCGGCCGTCTCCCGCGCGGCCGCGACCACGGCGTCGACGTCCAGCGGTTTCACCGTCGGCATCGACAGCACGCGCGCCGAGATCCCTTCCGCGGCGAGCCGTTCCGCGGCGGCCAGCGCCCGCCACAGCACGGTCCCGTTGCTGATCACGGTCACGTCGTTGCCTTCGCGGACCGTGATCGCCTTGCCGAGCCGGAACTCGTAGTCGTCGGCGTACACCTTCGGCACGCTCATCCGGCTGACCCGGATGAACACCGGCCCGGGCGCCGCGGCCGCCCAGCGCAGCGCGGCCGCGGTCTCGACCGGATCCGCCGGTACGACGATCCGCAGGCCGTCGATCGCGCGCAGCCAGGCGATGTCCTCGATCGAGTGGTGCGTCGGGCCGAGCTCGCCGTACGCGACACCCGGGCTCATCCCGCACAGCTTGACGTTGGTGTTCGAGTACGCGACATCGGCCTTGATCTGCTCGAGCGCACGCCCGGTGAGAAAGCAGGACGCCGCCGACACGAACGGGATCCGGCCGCCGTTCGCCAGCCCGGACGCCACCCCGACCATGTCCTGCTCGGCGATGCCGACGTTGATCAGCCGGTCCGGGAACGCCTTGCGGAAGCTGTTCAGCTTGCTCGACCCGACGGAGTCGTTGACCACCCCCACGATTCGGTGATCGGCCTCGGCGAGCTCCGCGAGCGTCTCGACGTACGCGTCCCGGCAGTCGTACCGCGGCTGGTCAGCGATGGAAGGGGTTTCTACGGCGGTCATGCCGGCTCCTTGGCATATCCGGGAGCAACAGCTTCCAGCTCGGTCAGCGCCTGCTGGAACTCCGCCGCGTCCGGCACCCGGTGGTGCCAGGCGACGTTGTTGCTCATGAACGAGATCGGGTGGCCCTTGTGCGTGTGGGCGATCACGAAGGTCGGCTTGCCCGGGCGGAACGGTACGGCGGACAGCACGTCGAGCAGCTCGCCGTGGTCGTGGCCGTTCACCTCGACCACCGCGAACCCGAACGCGGCCGCCTTCTCCGGCAGCGGGTCGAGGTCGTTGGTCTCCTTGGTGGTCGCGCCTTGCTGCAGCCGGTTCCGGTCCACGATCACGGTCAGCCGGTCCAGCTGGTACTGCGAGGCCGCCATCATCGCCTCCCAGTTCGAGCCCTCCTGCAGCTCGCCGTCGCCGACGAGCACGTACGTCCGCCGCAGCGAGACGTCGAGCTTGGCCGAGAGGGCATGACCGACCGCGACCGGCAGGCCGTGCCCGAGCGGACCGGTGTTCGCCTCGACGCCCGCGACCTTGTTCCGGTTCGGGTGCCCGTTCAGCGCGGACAGCGGCTTGAGGAAGGTCGCCAGCTCCTCGACCGGCAGGAACCCGAACGCGGCGAGCGTCGTGTAGAGCGCGCCGGCGACGTGGCCCTTGCTGAGGATGAAGCGGTCCCGCTCGGGGTCGTCGACCGCGTCGGGCGAGATGTCGAGCACGGCGCCGTACAGCGTGGCCAGGATGTCGATCGCGGAGAAGTCGCCGCCGATGTGCCCGGCGCCGGCGTGGTGGACCAGCTTCAGGTCCTGGATCCGGATCTGCTGGGCGGCCTCGGCGATGTGCACGATCTGCTCGGCGCGGCTGCTGTGGATCGGCAGCCGCCCGAGCACCGGCAGCGTCGCGTGCTCGACTGTCAGCGTCATACGATCGCTCATGCCTGCTCAGCCATCGAACTCAGCAGGACCTTCTGGACCAGCTTCTGCGCGGCGAGGGCGTCGTGGGACGCCTGCGCCGCCGCCAGCGCCTCCTCGTCCAGGACGTCGAGCGCGTGGTGCACCGCCTTCAGGAAGGTGATCGCCTGCTTCGCGGCCTGCACGCTGTCCTCGCGGAACGGGAACTGGTCGAGCTGCCACACGCCCTCCCAGTTGTTCTTGCGCAGCGTGTGGAAGAACTCGAACGTCTCGACCAGGTGCACCGAGCCGACCACCATGTCGTCGTCCCAGCCGCGCAGGTTGTCGTTGACGTCGATCGCGAACAGCCGGCCGTAGTCGATCGCCAGCTGCGCCGCGTCGGCCGGCGTCTCCTGGCCGTACAGCGAATGGCCGAAGTCGAGCAGGATGCCGAGGTTCGGCAGGCCGATCTTCTCGATGCCGAGCAGCGTGCGCGCGACGCTCGGAAAGATGATCTTCACCCGCGGCTCACGCGGCTTGTACTCGATCACGAAGTTGATGTCGGGATGCGCCGACACCAGCTCCTTGAGACCGTCCAGCGCGAGGTTCCAGATGTCGTGGTAGTTCACCTGGAAGGGGTAGTCCCAGCCGTCCTGACCCGGCCACAGCTTCACGTACGAGCAGCCCAGGCCCTTGGCCAGCTCGGTTGCCTGGTGCAACAGCTCCAGCGCCTGCTGCCGGACCTTCGGGTCCGGGTTCGTGAACGACCCCTTGACGAAGTCCTTCGTGTAGATCTCCGGCGTGATCGCGATCGCCTTCAGGTTGTTCCGCTGCAGCGCTGCCTTCACCTCGTCGAGCGTCCCGTCGTACCCGGCGAACGGCCAGTTCAGGTCGACGACGGACAGGTCGCCGACGGCGCCGGCGCGGTCGATCTGCTCCAGCAGGCCGACGGGCTCGCCGTACCCGTCGGTGGCGTAACGATCCTTGTAGGTGGCGAAGTGCCAGATACCCGCGCCGAAGACCGGCATGTCTGTCATGGTTTCGATTCTCCTTGTCATGGGCGGTGCGGGGCGGTGTCAGCCCTTCAGCGAGCCCGCGGTGAGACCGCCGACGATCCAGCGCTGAAGGAGGGTGTAAGCGATGAGGATCGGCACGACGGCGATCAGGATGCCCGCCGCGAGGCCGGTGTTGTTGTTGGCGAACTGGCCCTGGAAGTTCAGCAGCCCGACCGGGATGGTCTTGTGCGCGTCGGAGTTCAACAGGATCAGCGCGAACAGGAACTCGTTCCAGGTCGCGACCGCGTCCAGGATCGCCACCGTGACGAGGGCCGGCACCGACAGCGGCAGGATGATCGTGAAGAACACCCGCCAGTCACCGGCACCGTCCACCCGGGCGGCCTCGATGATCTCGTCCGGGAGCTGCCGGAAGAACGACTGCAGCACCAGCACCTCGAACGGGATGCCGAACGCCAGGTAGGGCCCGATCAGCCCGAAGATGCTGTCGGTGGCTCCGGCCTGCCGCATCATGATGAAGACCGGCACGATCGTGATGTAGATCGGGATCGTCAGCCCGAGGAACACCGAGAACATCACCGTCCGGCGGAACTTCATCCGCAGCTTGGCCAGCGCGAACCCGAGCATCGCCGAGACCAGCACACCGAGCGGCACCTTGATCGCGGCCAGGATCGCGCTGTTCTTGTAGGTCGTGGCGAAGTTGCCGATGCCCCACGCGTCCTTGAAGTTGCTCCAGGTGAGCTGGTCGGGCCAGGACAACGGCCCGTTGCCGATGAAGTCGGACAGCGGGCGCACCGCGGTGATCACCAGCAGTGCCAGCGGTGAGATCCAGAAGAGCGCTATCACTGCCAGGACGAGCGTCATCACCAGGCCGCGACGCCCCTTGGGACCGGAACTGATCGGTTCGGTGGCGGCAGCCTGAGCCGGCGCGGTCACCTGGGCCGGGGCGATGGTGGTCATGAGGCCTCCCTCGTCTGGGAGCGGACGTACGGGATGCCTACCGCGATCGCCACCAGCGTGATCACGACGGCGATCGCGGTGCCGTAGCCGGCTTGGTAGTACTGGAAGACGTTGAAGTACATCCACGTCCCCATCACCTGCGTCGACGTCCCGGGACCGCCGTACGTCATCGCGTAGATCATGTCGAAGACCTTGAACGAGTCGATCAGCGACAGCGCCAGCACGATGTAGTGCGCCGGCCGCAGGCTCGGCATCGTCACGTGCCAGAACTGCTGCCACTTCGTCGCGCCGTCGACAGTCGCGGCCTCGTACAGCTCGTTCGGGATGCCCTGCAGCGCGGCCAGGTACAGCAGCATCGGGAATCCGGTGCGCAACCAGATCGCCGGCACCATCACGGCCCAGAGCGCGGTCGAGTCCTGCCCGAGCCACGCCTGCGCCAACCCGTCCAGCCCGATCAGCCGCAGGAACGAGTTGATCGCGCCGTACTGCGGGTTGTACAGCCAGCCCCAGATGCTCGCGATGGACACGAGCGGCAGCACCGCGGGCGTGTAGAAGATCAGCCGCAGGATCGGCTTGCCGTGCACCTTGCCGTTCAGCGCGATCGCCAGCAGCAGCCCGATCACGGTCGGTACGGCGATCGTGACCACGGTCCAGATCAGGTTGTTCTGCACCGCGGTGACGACCACCGGGTCCTGCGGCAGCTTGAAGTAGTTGTCCAGCCCGACGAACTCGTACGTCGCGCTCAGGCCGTCCCAGTTGGTCAGGCTGAACCACAGTGACGACAACGCCGGGTACACCAGGAACGCGACGTACACCACCAGGGCAGGCAGGGCGAACAACCACGGCGACCAGCGGCCCCCGCGTTTCGGTTTGACGACTGCGACTGAGCTGGCCATGTGCTCAGCTCTTCGCCCACGCGGAGACGATCTCCTGCATCTTCTTGGCCGCGGCATCCGGCTGGACCGAGCCTTGCAGCAGGTCGCTCTGGACACTGAAGTACTGGTCGGCCTGCTTCTTCGGGAACGCCTGGTCCTGGATCGTGTAGAACGGGTTGCTGCCGTACTTCTGCGCCCACTCCGCCGCCAGCGGCAGCGTCTTCGGGTCGGGCTCGGCGCCCTTGACCGTGGAGGCAGTGACCTGCAGCGCCTTCTGGGTGGCCGGCTGGATGATGAAGTCGATGAGCGCCGCGGCCTTGTCCGCGTTGCCGGACTTCGCGTTGATCATGTAGCCCTCGACGAAGCCGGAGTGCCGCGCCGGGCTCTTGTCGGTCGGCAGCTCGAAGTTGCCGAACGCCGACGAGCTCTTCTTCGCCGACAGGATCGCCGCCGCCTCGGTCCACGGTCCGGTGATCGTGTACGCCGTCTTGCCCTGGACGTACGCCGGCTCGATGTCGGCCGGGTCGAGACCGAGCGCGCCCTGCGGCAGCCACTTCTTGTCCTGCCACCTCTTGAACAGCGCGAACGCCTCGACCACCTCGGGCCGGTCCCAGCTCTCGGCGCCGGTCAGCAGCTTGTCGTGCAGCTCCGGTCCCGCGGTGTGCTCGAGCAAGTACTCGAACAGCCGCATGATGTGCCAGCCGTACTTGCCACCGGTCCCGAGCGGCGTGACGCCGACGGCCACCAGCTTGTCGTTGATCGCCTCCAGTTCGGCGTACGTCTTCGGCGGGGCGCTGACGCCGGCCTTCGCGAACAGCGACTTGTTGTACCAGGCACCGATCCCGAGGGACACGAACGGCACCCCGGCCTTCATCCCCTCGAAGGTCATCCCGCCGATCGCCTGGGTGTTGATCTTCGAGTCCCAGCCGTACTTGGAGTAGTACGGCGTCAGGTCGAGCGCCTGCTTGGCCTTGGCGAACGGCGCTCCGATCTGGCCGCCCCAGATCCGCCAGACATCCGGGCCCTTGCCGCCGAGCAGTTCCGTGCGCAGCTTGTCCGGGTACACCGCCGCCCCCGAGCCGGGCAGGCTGTCGACCGTGGTCGTGGTCCCGTTCTGCTCGTCGAACTTCTTCACCTGCGCCTTCAGCAACCCGATCGTCTCGTCACCCTCGTAGGTGAACAGGCGCAGGTTGTTCGACGCCGCCTGGGTGGCGCCCCCGCCGGTCGACGTACCACCCCCGGTGCAGGCGGACAGACCGGCGCCGAGCGCGGCGGCGGATGTGAGACCGAGAAATCCCCGGCGGGTGTACGACGTGCTCATTGCATGCTCCTTTGACGGGCGAAGCGGCGGATCTTGGCGAACATGTCCTCCAGCAGGAACCGGACGTCGACCTGCTCGCAGACCTGGATGGGGTTGTCGGTGCCGGGCAGGTACCAGCCGTCGACACCGAAGCGCGGCGCCGGACGGGTCCGGAAGTTGCCGCTGTGCGGGTAGAGCATCAAGGAGATGGCGGGCGAGTCGCCGAGGGAGCGGGACTCGATCGGCTCGCCGTGCCAGGTGGCGTTCCACGCGACCAGCTGCTCGATCAGGTACTTGCCGAGCGGACCGGCGTCGCCGATCTTCTCCTCGAGCTCGGCGTAGCTGACCGAAACCTTCGTGTACACGTCGCTCGGGACCTGCCAGACCGTGATCCCGGACCCGAACACGACATTGGCCGCATGGATGTCGTTCGACAGGTTGAACTCGATCCGGTGGTCGGCGGCGTAGCCGTTGTAGCCGCGGCCGCCGATCCAGATCACGATCACGTTCCGGTGGACGAGTTCGGGATCGAGCAGGATGGCCGAGGCCATGTCGGTGAGCGGCCCGAGGAACGAGACGAACAGCGGGTCACCGTCGGAGGCCAGTTTCGACTCCTCGATGATCAGCCGCGCACCGGGCGAGTCGAGCGGGGTCTGCTCGTCCGGGATACCGGTCGGGGCGCCGTTCGCGACGGTGACCCGGCCGGTCAGGTCCAGCAGGTCCAAGAGCAGGTCGATCTCCTCGCGAGACTCCTCCATGCTGCGATCCGACCGGCGGGTGCCGAAGTGCGCGGGGATCAGGCCGCGGACGTCGAAGGTCGGCGACAGCAGCCCGTGCACGATCGCGAACTGGTCGTCCGCCTCGTTCTTGGCATCGGTGTTGATGATCACCCGGCGTCTGCTCGGCTTCACGCGCTCTCCTCCGTTTCGCTTTGCGAATAGATATTCAGTACTGCATAGCCTGTCGCCATGAGTGTCACCACGCGGCTAGAGTCACGTCAAGAGCTCAGTTGAAACTTGGAGGGCCGATGGTCCAGGCGGTACTCGCGATCGACCAGGGCACGACCAACTCCAAGGCGGTCCTGGTCGCCGCCGACGGAACCGTGCTCGGCAGCGGCTCGGCCCCGGTCGGCCTCGCGACGCCCCGGCCCGGCTGGGTCGAACAAGACGCCGAGAATCTGTGGCGGAGCGTCCTTCGAGCGATCGCCACCTGCCTCGCGGGCGGCGGAGCGGAGATCGTGGGGGTCGCGTTGTCCACCCAGCGCGAGTCCGTCGTCGGCTGGGACTCCTCGGGCGAGCCCGTGGGTCCGGTTCTGGGCTGGCAGGACGTTCGCACCAGTAGTTGGTGTGCCCAACTACCGCCGGCAGTCGACGCCCTGGTCCGCCGGCGTACCGGCCTGCGCGTCGACGCGATGTTCTCCGCGCCCAAGATGCGCTGGCTCCGCGACCGGTCCGACTGCCTGGTCGGGACCGTCGACGCGTGGTTGATCTACCGGCTGACCGGTTGCCAAGAGCACTTGACCGAGGCCGGTAACGCCTCTCGTACGTTGCTGTACGACCTGACGACCCTGGACTGGTCGGACGAGCTGCTCGAAGCGTTCGGCGTACCGCGGGCGGCGCTGCCCGACGTACGCCCGTCGAACGCCGGATTCGGGGTGACGAAGGGCGTACCGGGGTTGGCCGACGGGATCCCGATCGTCGCCGTCCTCGCGGACTCGCATGCGGCGATGTACGGGCAAGGGTGTGCCGAAGCGGGTCTGGTGAAGGCGACGTACGGGACCGGCTCGTCGGTGATGACGCCGGTGGACGGGTTCGAGCCGGACGGATGCACGCTCGCCTGGCTGACCGACCGGCCGGTGTACGCGCTGGAAGGCAACATCGTGTCGTCCGGCGCCGCGCTCGCCTGGACCGCGGACCTGCTCGGTCTTCCCGACGTCGGCGCCTTGACGGCTCTCGCGGGGACGGTCCCGGCGGCGGAGGGCGTCGTCCTGGTACCGGCGTTCGCGGGACTCGGCGCACCGCACTGGGACCGGGACGCGCGGGCGGCCCTGACCGGCATGAGCAGCTCGACGACGCGGGCGCACATCGCGCGGGCGGCCGTCGACGCGGTCGCGCACCAGATCTGCGACCTCGCGGACACGATCCCGGGCCCGCTCAGCAGCCTCCGTGCGGACGGCGGCGCGACGGTATCGGACCTGCTCATGCAGACCCAGGCGGATCTGCTCGGTCATCCGGTCGAGGCGGCTGACGTACCGGAGATCTCGGCTCTGGGTGTCGCCGAGCTGGCGTGGACCACGCTCGGCGCGTCGACCGGCTGGGCGAGGAAGCGGCGGTACCGGACGTTCGAGCCCGGTCCCGGCGCCGGCAATCGTGGCCGGCGCCGGAACGAATGGGCTCAGGCGGTCGCGACGGTCCGCGTCAGGCCAGCTTGATCCGGAACACGGCCAGCCGGGCGTCATGGCCGTCGACGTTCATCGGGATCACCTTGGTGTTGACCAGGTCCAGCCGGACCTTGCCGTCGCCGGGCAGCCAGTTGATCCGGTCGATGCCCTTGAAGAGGGCCCGGTGCTCACTGTCCTGGCCGGTGGCCCGCACGTAGCCGGGATTGTTGGTGTCCGCGGTCCAGATCACCAGGTGGCCCTGGTTGTGGTGGGCCATCACGCGCTCGCGGTGCAGCTTCTTGTGCAGCTGCCACTCGTCCTGCAGGTTCGGGTTCTTGTTGCCGTTGTACGCGTTCGCGATGTAGTGCGAGTTGATCAGGGCGAACTTCAGGCCCGGGTGCGCGCTGTGCTCGACGACCACCTCGTTGATGTACCGGGGCGGCGTCACGTGGGCGATGCCGCCGTGCACGAAGGTGCGCTTCGAGTTCACGATCTTCCACGGCTCCGGCACCGAGATCGGCACCCGGAACGACTTGGGGTCGTGCAGGAACGCGTTGCGGTACTTGCTGCCGAAGTGCCGCGTGATCATCGGCGGCTCGCCCGAGTCGCCCTCGCTGATCTCCTGCCAGCCGACGAACGGCCGGTGCCCCGGGTCGCCCCCGCGGACCGCCGTGATCGCGGCCTCGCGGGCGCCGAGGTGCTTGCGCCCGATGTTCGCCGTCACGACGGGTAGCCGAAACCACTCCGTCCCCGCCTGCGCCGCTGCGCTCCGCTCCACGGGCCGTGCCGCCGAAGCCGTCTGCGCACCGGCCGCCGAGCCGAGTGCGGCCAGCGCACCTCCACCGAGCATCAACGCCTGCCGGCGGCTGATTCTGTCGGCCATAACCACCTCCACAAGAGTCCGGCTCGGAGGCCGGAGGGCGAATGTCTTGTCGACCGGCTACGACGTACCACGCCGCCAGGCCGTTCCCCGCCGGCAGCCGCCGCCTCATCTGGTGGGTGGACGTCTCAGATGCCGGGTTGGCGACCGATATCCCGGGCGCAAACCCTGACTTTCGGACGCCCACCCATCAGATGCGGAGCTGCCGCCGGACGGGGTGAGGTGAACGCGGCGCGGCGGGAGAGGGTGTTGGAGATCGCTTTCCGTTGCAGGTTGACTCGGCCGTGACGCCCACCTATGGTTGCGATCACAGGCTACGGAAAGCCCTTTCCACGCCTGCGGGAGGGAGGCGTCCATGTGTGAGTTCGAGCCCGGACCGGCTGCGGCCCTGCCCGGCGGCATCGGCATCTCGAAGCTGACGGTGTACGACGCCGAGGCACCCGACGGCCTGGTCGGCGGAACGCCGCACGTCCACCTGGCCTGCTCGGAGGGGTACTGCGTGATCGCCGGCGCCGGCGTCGTACAGACCCTGAACACGAAGGGTTACACCGAGACCCCACTGCAGGCCGGCACCGTCGTCTGGTTCGACCCCGGCACGATCCACCGGCTGGTCAACGACGGCGGGCTGCAGATCCTCACCCTGATGTCCAACTCCGGGCTACCCGAGGCCGGCGACGCCGTCCTGACGCTGCCGCCCGAACACCTCGCCGACCGCGCGACGTACCTGGCGGCGACCGCCCTGACCGGCGAGGGCGAGGCCCGCACCCGGTCGGCGATGGCCCGGCGCGACCTCGCGCTCCAGGGGTACGCCGTGCTGCGCGAGCGGTACGAGGTGGAAGGCCCCGCGGCGCTGGACGAGTTCTTCGCGGCGGCGATCCGGATCGTGCGGCCGCAGCTCGCCAACTGGCGCCAGCGCTGGGAGCAGGGCGCCCGGCGGCTCGCGGACGAGACCGGCGCCGCGCTGGACGCGCTGGAGGCCGGCACCGCGCCGCATCTGCAGACCGCCGAACTCCACCGACTTCCGACCCCCACCGAGTTCGGCCGGCACGGTATGTGCGGCCGCCTCGACGTTTATGACACCACCCGAGCGTGAGAGGTAGAACTGTGAACGAGCGACGCATCGGCATCGTGATGAACGGCGTCACCGGCCGGATGGGCCTGCGCCAGCACCTCGAGCGTTCCATCGTGGCGATCCGGGAGCAGGGCGGACTGCCCGCGGCCGACGGCACGATGATCATCCCCGAGCCGATCCTGGTCGGCCGCAACGAGCTCAAGCTGCGCCGGATCGCCGAGCAGTACGGGCTGGAGCGGTGGACCACCGATCTGGCCGAGGCACTGGCTGAGCCGGACGTCGAGATTTACTTCGACTCCCAGCTCACCCAGCTGCGCGAGAAGGGCGTCCGGGCCGCGGTCGAGGCCGGCAAGGCGATCTACTGCGAGAAGCCGATCGCCGAGAGCCTGGACGCGGCCGTCGACCTGGCCAAGCTCGTGGTCGACTCCGGGCTGAAGAACGGCGTGGTGATGGACAAGCTGTCGCTACCCGGCCTGCGGAAGCTGAAGCGGCTGGTCGACGGCGGGTTCTTCGGCCGGATCCTCTCGGTCCGCGGCGAGTTCGGCTACTGGGTCTTCGAGGGTGACTGGCAGGAGGCGCAGCGGCCGTCCTGGAACTACAAGTCCGAAGAGGGCGGCGGCATCATCCTCGACATGTTCTGCCACTGGCGGTACGTGCTCGACCAGACGTTCGGCTCCGTGAAGTCGGTGTACTGCCAGGGCGCCACGCACATCCCGACCCGGGTCGACGAAAACGGCGAGTCGTACACCGCGACCGCGGACGACGCGGCGTACGGGGTGTTCGAGCTGGAGGGCGGGATCGTCGCGCAGCTGAACTCTTCGTGGGCCACGCGGGTCTTCCGCGACGAGCTGGTCGAGTTCCACGTCGACGGGACCGAGGGCTCCGCGGTCGCCGGCCTGCGCAACTGCCGCGTCCAGCACCGGTCCGTGACGCCGAAGCCGGTGTGGAACCCGGACATCCCGGTCACCGAGAAGTTCCGCGACCAGTGGGCGACGGTGCCGGACAACGAGCCGATGGACAACGGCTTCAAGGTGCAGTGGGAGATGTTCCTGCGGCACGTGGTCGACGACGCGCCGTTCACCTGGGACTTCGTCGAGGCCGCGAAGGGCGTCCAGCTCGCCGAGCTGGGTCTGAAGTCGTGGCACGAGGGCCGCAAGCTCGAGGTCCCGGCGCTCGATCTCGGGACCAACTGATGGAGCTGAACCTTCCTGTCCACGGGGGACTCGAGAAGTACCGGCTGACCGGCGAGCCGGTTGCTCAGGGCACCTACTCGCCGGCGCGCTCGCGACTCGCGTTCGCCGCGGCGCACGTAGTGGCGGATCCGCTCGGGGACAACGCGCCCGGCGCGCCCGCGGTGATCGACTGGGAGCACACGCTGGAGTTCCGGCGGCACCTGTGGTCGCTGGGCCTGTCGGTCGCCGAGGCGATGGACACCGCGCAGCGCGGGATGGGCCTCGACTGGAAGGCAACGCAGGAGCTGATCCGCCGGTCCGCCGCCGAAGCGCCGGACGGCAGGATCGCCGTCGGCGTCGGCACCGACCAGCTGACGGGTCCGGCCACCCTGGATGCGGTCATCAGTGCGTACGAAGAGCAGTTGGCCGTTGCCGAGGATGTCGGCGCGCGGCCGATCCTGATGGCCAGCCGGGCCTTGTGCGCGGCGGCGGACTCGCCGGACGACTACCGCAAGGTGTACGACCGCCTTCTCACCCAGTCCACCCAGCCGGTGATCCTGCATTGGCTGGGCCCGATGTTCGACCCCGCCTTGGAAGGGTACTGGGGCGGCGACTCGTTCGATTCCGCGGCCGCGAGCGTCGTGGACCTGATCAACGCCAACGTCGAGAAGGTCGACGGGATCAAGATCAGCCTCCTCGACGCCTCGAAGGAAGTTGCCCTGCGCAACTGCCTGCCCGCGGGCGTCCGGCTCTACACCGGGGACGACTTCAACTACCCCGAGCTGATCCGCGGCGACGGCGAGCGGCACAGCGACGCGTTGCTCGGGATCTTCGCCGCGATCGCCCCGGCGGCGGCAGCAGCTCTGCACGCGTTGGACGCCGGTGACCTGGAGACCTACGAGCGGGTGTTCCAGCCGACCGTACCGTTGGCTCGGCAGATCTTCTCCGCGCCGACGTACTACTACAAGACCGGGATCGCGTTCCTGGCCTGGCTGAACGGGTTCCAGCCCGGCTTCACGATGGTGGGCGGTCTGCAGACCGGCCGGTCGTTGCCCCACCTGGCGGACACCTTCCGGCTCGCGGACCAGGCCGGCGTACTGACCGATCCCGAGCTGGCTGTCGACCGGTTCCGTCAGCTGTTGCGGGTCGGCGGGATCGACGCATGAACCGGTACAGCCTCAATCAGGCGACCACGAAGTACTGGCCGCTCGAGGACGTCGTCGCGGCGAGCGCGAAGGCCGGGCTGGAGTGGATCGGCCTGTGGCGCGAGCCGATCCAGGAGTACGGCGTCGACCAGGCGGCGAAACTGGTCGCCGACGCCGGCCTGAAGGTCTCGTCGCTGTGCCGCAGCGGCTTCTTCACCTCGACCGACGCCGCCGAGCGGAAGGCGAAGATCGAGGACAACCGGCGCGCGATCGACGAGGCCGCGACCGTCGGCACGCCGGTCCTCGTGCTCGTCAGCGGCGGACTCCCGGCCGGATCCCGCGACCTGGACGGTGCGCGCGCGATGGTGCGCGACGGGCTGGCCGAGCTGGCGCCGTACGCCGAAGAGCGCGGCGTCACGCTGGCGGTCGAGGCACTGCACCCGATGTTCTGCTCGGACCGCTGCGTGGTGTCGTCGCTGGGCGGCGCGCTCGACCTCGCCGAGCAGTTCCCGGCGTCGCAGGTGGGCGTGATCGTGGACGCCTACCACCTGTGGTGGGACGCCGACGTGTACCGGCAGATCGAGCGGGCCGGCGAGCGGATCGTGTCCTACCAGGTCAGCGACTGGGTGGTTCCGCTGCCCGCGGACACGCTGCTCGGGCGCGGCATGATGGGCGACGGTGCGATCGAGCTGCGCCGGCTGCGCGAGGCCTGCGACGCGGCCGGGTACGACGGACCGATCGAGGTCGAGATCTTCAACCAGCAGTTGTGGGACGCGCCGGGGCAGGAAGTCTTCGACCTGGCGCTGGCGAGGTATCAGGAACACGTCCTCTGAAAAGGAGCTGCCTGTATGACTGACCGGACCATTCCTGCCGACGGAATCGGCATGCACCTCTACACGATGCGAGACGTGCTGGCCGAGGACTACCCGGGAACGCTGAAGCGGCTCGCCGGGATCGGATACCGCACGGTGGGGGTGAGCGGGAGGTTCGACCACAGCGCCGAGGAGATTCGCGGGTTCGCGGACGACGCCGGGCTCGCGATCGTGCTCGAGCACGTCGGGTATGCGCGGCTGAGCGACGACTGGGCCGGCGCGCTGGCCGACGTGCAGACGCTCGGCGCGCAGTGGGCCGTCGTACCGTCGATTCCGTCCGAGCTGCACTCGGTCGAGGGCTTCCGAACGGCGGCCGCCGCGTTCACCGAGGCCGGCAAGGTCGCGCGGGACAACGGCTTGAAGCTGCTCTTCCACAACCACGGCCGGGACTTCGACGAGGTCGACGGGCAGGTGCTGTACGACATCCTGCTGGACGTGGACCCGGAACTGCTCGGGTTCGAGCTGGACCTGTACTGGGCGGTGGACGGCGGGCACGACCCGGCGAAGCTGTTCCAGGAGCACCCGGGCCGGTTCCCGGCGCTGCACGTCAAGGACATGGCCGCGGACGGGTCCTGGGAGGACGTCGGGGCCGGGAAGCTCGACTTCGGCGCGATGTTCACGCACGCCGAGGCGGGCGGTGTCGAGCAGTATCTGGTCGAGCACGACAAGCCCACCGACGCCTGGCAGTCGGCCGAGCGCAGCTACCGCGGACTGACCGAATTGCGGTACTGACGCATCTCATAGCAAACGCTTAACCGGGTCACCTGTGCATACACCTGCTCACCCCCGGTGAAATCGGCTTATTCTCAACGAGTGCAGAACGAGCCCACGGTCCGGCTGTCCGCCGTACGGCGCTTGTACGAGGTGAGCGCGCGGATGGGCGCCGGGCGGAGCCTTGCCGAGACGCTGCAGGCAGTTGTCGACGGGGTGGTGAACGGGCTCGGCTTCGGCATCGCCGTGCTGAACCTGCGGCACCCGGACGGCAAGTTCGAGGTGATCGCCGTGGCCGGGTCGCCGGAGGCCCGCTCGGCGCTGCTCGGGAAGGTGAGCGCGGCGGACCTGTTCGACGCCGAGTTCGCGATCGCCGACGAGTGGGGCAAGCTCCGGTTCGTGCCGCACGAGCGGCTGCCGGAGGGTGAGGTCACCGGCTGGGTGCCCGACGTACCGGTCTCGGATGCTCCGGAGGCCTGGCACCCGCTGGACGCGCTGTTCGCGCCGCTGTACTCCTCCGACGGCGAGCTGGTCGGGATGCTGTCGGTCGACCTGCCCGAGGACCAGCGGCGGCCGGGGCCGATCCACCGGGAACTGCTGGAGATCTTCGCCACCCAGGCCGGGCTCGCGATCGACAAGGCCCGGCTGACCGACCGGCTGCTGGCCGAGAAGACCCGGCTGGAGGCGAGCGAGGCGACGTTCCGGCTGGTCTTCGAGGGCGCCGGGAACGGGATGGCGACGGTCGCGTTCGACGGGCCCGAGCTGGGCCGGATCCTGCGGGTGAACGCCGCGTTCTGCCGGATCACCGGCTACACCCCGGACCAGCTGGTCGGGACGCGGCTGGTCAGCTTCCTGCGGGACGAGGAGCCGGAGCAGACCCGGACCGAGCTGGAGAAACTTGCCGCCAGCAACGGTACCTACCGGTTCGAGCGGGTGTTCACGCAGCCGAGCGGGAACGCGATCTGGCTCGGCGGTACGGCGTCACTCGTCGAGCAAGGCGCCGGCCTGCCGCGGATCCTGCTCGTCCAGATCGACGACGTGACGGCCCGCAAGGACGCCGAGCGCGAACTCCGGCACCACGCGGCGCACGACCCCCTCACCGGCCTGCCGAACCGCCGGCTCCTGCAGCACCGGTTCGCCAAGGTCCTGGAACAGACCCGGATCACCGGCCGCCCGGGCGCGCTGCTGTTCTGCGACCTCAACCACTTCAAACTCGTCAACGACGGTTACGGCCACGAGGCCGGCGACCGCGCACTCCGCGAGATCGCCACCCGCCTCAGCACCGCCGTCCGCCACGGCGACACGGTCGCCCGGCTCGGCGGAGACGAGTTCGCCGTCCTCGCCGAGGACATCTCCGGCGACGACCTCACCACCCTCATCACCCGCCTCGAATACGCCGTCAGCCGCCCCCTCCCCAACATCGCCGTCGAGGTCACCACCAGCGTCGGCACCGTCCCCATCACCCCCACCACCACCGACCTCGACACCCTCCTCCACGAAGCCGACCAGGCCATGTACGCCGCCAAGAGCCGCCGAAGCTAGCCAGCCGAGCGCGGGCGATTACGACCCAAGGCTGGTGAGGGCCTCGTCGGTGAGGCGGTAGATGGTCCATTCGTCTTGGGGTGTGGCGCCGAGGGACTTGTAGAAGTCGATGGCGGGGGTGTTCCAGTTGAGGACGGACCATTCGAGGCGTTCGTAGTTGTTGCGGACGCATTCCTGGGCCAGGGCGGTGAGGAGGGCCTTGCCGAGGCCGGTGCCGCGGGTTTCGGGGCGGACGAAGAGGTCTTCGAGGTAGATGCCGTGGACGCCGCGCCAGGTGGAGAAGCTGAGGAACCAGATCGCGCAGCCGGCGACCTCGCCCTCGTGTTCGGCGACGTGGCAGAACACGGCGGGCGTGGCGCCGAAGAGTGCGGTGTGCAGCTGGTCGGCGGTCAGGTGGCACTCGTGGCGGGCGCGTTCGTACTCGGCGAGGGAGTACACGAGCTCCACGATCGCCGGTACGTCGTCCGGCCGGGCACGGCGGATCCGTTCGTCGGTCTCCATGCCCCCATCCTGCCGGGCGGTGAATCAGGTCTGGTGCTCGGCCTCGGCTTCGGCCTCGAGATCCACGGCGTGAGTGCCGGGGCGCTTGTCGTCGATGTCGATGTGTTCGGACTCGTCGATGCCGGCGTACGTCGAGTTCTGCAGCTGCAGCGCGGCGCCGAGTTCGGCGTCGGCGCGCAGTACGGCGCCGCGGTCGACGGTCAGCTTGTCGAAGACGGCGTGCATCTTGCTCGGGTCCGGCTCCACACTCGTCTCCAGGTCCGCCGGGTACGTCGCACTCGATGCGGCGTTCCACTCGTCCTTCTCGACTCGGTCGAAGTCGAGCCGGTACGGCGACATCTCGGACACGTGGCTGATGAACACCTTGCCGGTCGCACCGTTGCCTTCCCGGAACGGGTGCGTGAGGTTCTGGTAGCGGTACACCTCGGCAATGCTCTGCACGAACTCCTCGCGCGACATCGTGGACCAGTCCTTGTCCTGGACCTTCTGGGCGACCTTCGAGGTCCACTTGTCCAGGTACTCGGGCGGGACGAACGAGTGGCCGCGCTTGCTGATGCCGACGTCGCGGAACTTCCCGGCCCAGTCGTACACGTCCTGGAACATGTGCTGGTGGATCGCCTGCAGGTGCGCTTTGTCGTACGTGCGCGGGATGTCGGCCTCACCGCGGTCGATCTCCCCCTGCCGGACGGCCCGCAGCCGGTACTCGGCGAGGTTCAGGTCGATCGGGTTGTTGAGGCCGAGCTTGTTCTTCAGGCAGCTGCCCGGTTCCCAGAAGTACGCGTTCCAGCGCTCTTTCGCCGCGAGTTCCTCGGCGTCGGGCTCGGTCACGCCGAGCCGCCGCGGGTCACCTTCGCCATCGTCCGGCGGATGTACTCGGCGGTGTCGATGCGGCCTGCTTCGCGGTCGACCAGGTCGGCGACGTCGTCGCGCTGCGGCTCCCAGCCCTCGAGCCGGTTGTTCGACAGTGCGTCGCTGACGCGCTGCTTCTGGTCGTCGTCGAGCGCTTCGAACAGCTCCGGCCAGCGCTGCGCGTAACGGCAAGGTTCGTAGGCCATTGGTAACTC
The DNA here is from genome assembly GCF_040610875.1 of Kribbella sp. NPDC003505. Taxonomy (NCBI): domain Bacteria; kingdom Bacillati; phylum Actinomycetota; class Actinomycetes; order Propionibacteriales; family Kribbellaceae; genus Kribbella; species Kribbella sp. NPDC003505. The sequence goes on from NZ_JBEXNA010000004.1 coordinate 84,445, forward strand.
CCCGGTAGCTAACAATTCGGGCCAGCCTAGCGAAGACCGGATTCATACCGTCGCTTGTCGTTAAGTTCCCGGATGATCACGTTAACCTCCCCGCCATTCTCCGGCAGAACACTGGCACCGCTTCGACCGCCCAGCCTCTGGAGGAACCATGTTCGTGTCCCGCCGTCGCTTCCTCGGGTACGGGGGTGCGGGCTCCGCCGCCGTACTGCTCGGCACCGGGGCCTGGACCGCCTCGACGACGTACGCCGCCCCGTCCGGCGCCGGCAACCCGTTCACGCTCGGTGTCGCGTCCGGCGACCCGCAGTGGAACAGCGTGGTGCTGTGGACCCGGCTCGCCACCGACCCGTACGCCGTGGACGGGAAGGGCGGCATGCCCGCGAAGCCGGTCCGCGTCGAGTACGAGGTCGCCCGGGACGAGAACTTCCGGCACGTCGTCCGGCGCGGCAGCGTCGTCGCGACCCCCGAGCTCGGCCACTCGGTGCACCCGGAGGTCCAGGGCCTGCAGCCGGACCACGTGTACTACTACCGCTTCCGCACCGGCGCCGAGGTGTCACCGACCGGCCGGACCCGCACCACGCCGCACCCGTTCGCGCAGCCGCGGGAGCTGCGGTTCGCGTTCGCGTCCTGCAACGCATGGCAGGACGGATACTTCACGGCGTACGACCACATGGCCCAGGAGGACCTCGATCTGGTCGTCCACCTCGGCGACTACCTGTACGAGTCCGGCGTGAAGACCAACAAGCGCGGCGTCACCACCGACCCGCGGTTCCACACCGAGACGTTCGACCTCGCGCGGTACCGGCTGCAGTACTCGCTGTACAAGACCGAGGCCCCGCTGCAGGCCGCGCACGCGGCGCACCCGTGGATCCACACGTTCGACGACCACGAGGTGGAGAACAACTGGGCCGGCGACATCTCCCAGGTCGACACCGAGCCGGACCAGGACCCCGCGGTCTTCCGCGCACGCCGGGCGCAGGCGTTCCAGGCGCTGTACGAGAACATGCCGGTGCGGCACGAGCAGATGCCGTCCGGACCGGACATCCGCTACCACCGGCGGCTGCCGTACGGCCGGCTCGCGGACTTCACGATCCTCGACACCCGGCAGTACCGCTCCGACCAGCCGTGCGGCGACGGCGACTCGTCCACCTGCGACGACCGGTTCGACCCGGACAACACGATGCTCGGCGGCAAGCAGCGCGAGTGGCTGCTGAACGGGTTCCGGACCTCGCACGCACGCTGGCAGATCCTCGGCAACCAGGCGCCGATGGGCCAGACCGACTGGACGCCCGGCCCGGAGACGCACGTCTGGCTGGACCCGTGGGACGGCTACGTTGCCGAGCGCAACAAGGTGCTCGCGGCCGCGCAGGACAGCGGCGTCCGCAACCTGGTGGTGATCACCGGCGACCGGCACCAGAACTACGCGCTCGAGCTGAAGCGTGACTTCGCGGACCCGGACTCGGCGACCGTCGGCACCGAGTTCGTCGGTACGTCGATCACCAGCGGCGGCAACGGCGCCGACACGACCGACCAGGGACAGCAGTTCCTGGCCGCGAACCCGCACCTGAAGTTCTTCAACTCCCAGCGCGGGTACTCACGGGTCACGGTCGACCAGCACCAGTGGCGCAACGACTTCCGCGTCGTGCCGTACGTCGACACCCCGGGCGCTCCGATCAGCACCCGCGCGACGTACGTCGTCGAGGACCGGCGCCCGCACGTCCACGCCGGCTGATCCTCAGCGCCGGGCGAAGATGCCGAGAGCGTCGTACGCGATCCAGGAGCCGACGTCCTTGAAGAGTTCGAGGACGTTTGCGCCTGGACGGAACAGCGTCCGAGCCAACGGCTGCTCGAGGTACGACGGTTTCAGCGGCGAGCCGGGATAGGTGCTGTCGGCAATCGTCGAGCCCTTGGTCGCGCCGTTCGCGAAGGCGAGCCGGCCGACCTCGACCCCGTTGACCGTCAGCAGGGCCGATGCAGCCAGGCTTGCATGACTGTCGATCAGCCAGAGCGCGAGATCGAGATCCTGCGACGGTACGGCGGGCAGGTCGAAGCGGAACGTCGCGCGGTGGTTCTTCGAGCCGGCCCATTTGTCGGCGGGCCCCGGCAGCAGGTACGACCAGTCCGCCGCCGGGGTCGACGTACCGAACGTGTAGGCGACGTCCGCCGGGAAGACGGTCGGGTACTGGGCGTAGCCCTTCGGCGAGAGGGCCAGCTCGGAGCCCTTGCCGTCGAAGGTGCCGACGGTCGCGACCGGCGTACCCGAGATCGTCACCGACGTCAGGTTGGCGACGGCCGCGGCCGCGGACTCCGCGGACCGGTTGCCTGCGGCATCGACCGTGACGACGGAGTAGGACCTGGTCACACCGGTGAAGCCGAGGCCGCGATGGACGAAGTGCGGGTACACGGTCTTGCCGATCAGCGCGCCGTCGGCGTAGACGGCGTAGTGGTCGACGACAGTCGCCCACGACACCGGCTTCCAGTCGAGCGTCACGATCCGGATGCCGCCGTTGCCGTGCAGACCGGTGATTGCTGGTGGACGACGCATTACAGGGCCTCCAGGCGGGGGTCGGCGACGGGCGTGCGGAAGCGGGCGAGGATGTTCGGCTGAGCGTTGGCGTCGGCCTGGATGTACGGGAAGTTGACGAACTCGGTGGTCAGCTCGGTGCGAGTCATGGTGCTGTGCACGTAACCGCGACGAGCGTTGTAGAGCTTGATGTTCGGGTGCTGCAGCCAGTCCTTCGCGTAGGCATCGGTGTCGGTGCCGTCGCCGTTCGAGCCGACCGACGAGCACACCAGCTCGACACCGACGGTGCGTGCGTCGAGCTGCAGCTCGGACGCGACGTGGCGGTGGATGTCGCCGGTGAGCATCACCGACGTGCCGGCGCCGGCCATCGCCTCGAGTACGCGGCGCCGGTTGGCGGGATAGCCGTCCCACTGTTCGGTGCGGTCGTCGGTGACGGCGGTCAGGACGACGCCGCCCGCGACGATGTTCCAGGACGCGCGCGAGCTGCGCAGGCCGTCGTACAGCCAGGCCTCCTGCTCGGCGCCCATGATGGTGCGCTGTTCGGAGACGCGGTCGGCTTCGTCGACAGGCAGCGGGTCGCGGTACTGGCGGGTGTCGAGCAGGTGCACCCTGGCCAGCGAGCCGATGTCGTACCGGCGGTAGACGCGACTGTCCGGCCCCTGCGGGAGGCTGTCGAGGGCGAGCGGGGCGTTCTCGTAGTACGCGCGGTACGCGACGGCGCGGCGGTGGACGAAGAGCTCGGGCGGTACGCCGTACAGCGAGTTGGCGGCGCCGTAGTTGTTCTGCACTTCGTGGTCGTCCCAGACCAGGAACCACGGCGCGACCGCATGCGCGGCCTGGAGATCGGGGTCGGTCTTGAAGAGGCTGTAGCGCAACCGATACTGCTCGAGCGTCTCGATCTCGACGCCGTGCTCGGGCCCGACCGCGACACCCGCGCGCCAGAGGTTGTCACCGGCAACGATTCCGTACTCGTAGATGTAGTCGCCGAGGAAGAACACCGCGTCCGGGGCACGGCGGGCGATGTCGCGATGCGCGGCGAAGTACCCGTGGTACCAGGCCTGGCAGGACGCGGTCGCGAAGGTGAACCGGTCGCCGTACGTCGGCAGCGTCTTGGTCCGGCCGACCGGGCTGAGCTGCGTGCCGACGCGGAAGCGGTAGAAGTACTCGCGCCCCGGCTGGAGCCCGGCCACCTGCGGATGGACGGCGTGCGCGAGTTCCGGCGAGGCGATCGCGAGCCCGCGCCGTACGACGTTCCGGAAGCCGCGGTCCTCGGCCACCTCGTACTGCACCGGCACGTCGACGGCGGGCATGCCGCCGTGGCCGTCGGTGGCGAGCGGGGTCGGGGCGAGCCGGGTCCAGAGGACGAAACCGTCCGGGCGCGGGTCGCCGGACGCGACCCCGAGGGCGAACGCACCGTCGGGGATCGGCGGGCCGGCGTCGCGTCGGCGGTCGCCGGGGCGGAGATGCCGAGCGTGACCGAGGCCGCGCTGAGGCCGGTGAGCTGGAGGAAGGTACGACGGGACGGCACGGGCGGCTCCGTTCCTGAGGTGAGTTCCGCCATATTCTTACGTAACTTCTCTACGTTTTGTAAGCCCTTGACTCGGCATTGACCACTCGGAGTGCTGAATCCGTGCGGAGATCCCTGTTGGATTTCGCAGTCCGCGCGCGGGAGGTTGGACGTATGGCAGCTGACACGAACAAGACCCGCCGGATCGGTGACGTCGAGGTGTCCGCGATCGGGCTCGGCGGGATGCCGATGTCGATCGAGGGCCGGCCCGACGAGGACCGGTCGATCGCGACCATCCACGCCGCCCTCGACGCCGGCATCACGTTGATCGACACCGCCGATGCGTACCACCTGACCGCGACCGACGTCGGGCACAACGAGAGCCTGATCGCCAAGGCGCTGTCGACGTACGGCGGCGACACCTCGAACGTGCTGGTCGCGACCAAGGGCGGCCACCTGCGGCCCGGTGACGGCAGCTGGACCCTCGACGGCTCGCCGAAGCACATCGCGGAGGCCGCGGAGGCGTCGCTGAAGCGGCTCGGCGTCGAGGCGATCGGGCTGTACCAGTTCCACCGGCCGGACCCGAAGACGCCGTACGAGGACTCGATCGGCGCCGTCCGCGACCTGCTCGACGCCGGCAAGATCCGGATGGCGGGCATCTCGAACGCGAACCCCGCCCAGATCAAGCAGGCCAACGAGATCCTCGGCGGCCGCCTGGTGTCGGTGCAGAACCAGTTCTCGCCCCGGTTCCGCTCGAGCGAGCCGGAGCTGGAACTGTGCGACGAGCTCGGTATCGCGTTCCTGCCCTGGTCCCCGCTCGGCGGCATCTCGAGCGCCGGCGAGCTGGGCGCCCAGTACCCGGCCTTCCAGACGCTGGCCGCCGAGCTCGGCGTGAGCCCGCAGAAGCTCACGCTGGCCTGGATGCTCGCCAAGTCCCCGGTCGTCATCCCGATCCCCGGCGCGAGCCGCCCGGAGACGATCCGCGACTCGTACTCGGCCGTCGACCTGAGCCTGACCCCGGACCAGGTGGCCGTCCTGGACGCGTCCTGAGGAATACCGCCCCGGCGTACGGCGTTGCCAGGCCCGTGGAAGACATGCGCGCACTGAGCTACGGACTGGCACAGCAGTACTTCGAGGAGCGGGACTACCGCGGTGCGATCCGGGCGCTGAAGCCGGTGGTCGACGAGACGCCCGACGACGTCGGGACGCGACTGCTGCTGGCCCGGGCGTACTACCACGCGGCCCTGCTGAAGCCGGCCGAGGAGCACCTCCTCGAGGTCATCGAACGCGAGCCGACCGAGTACTACGCCCACCTGATGCTGGCTCGCACCCTTGAACGGCAGTCCCGCCGCGACGAGGCGGGCAAGCATCGCCGGATCGCCGCCGCGCTGACCGGCGACGACGAGCTGCTGAAACCGCATACCGTCTGAGGCGGACCGCCGCCACTCACCAAGGCCCGAAAACAGCGCCGATCCCCGCCACGCCGAGCGTGGCGCGGGGTCGGCGTTGCCGTTTGGTGGGTGATGCGCGTTCGGAATGCCCGGGGGAGGATTGGTGTTCTGGTGGGTGTCAGTAGTTTAATAGTGAACTACCTACCCGAGGAGGACGGATGCAGTTCGGCGTGTTCAGCGTCGGGGACGTGACCGAGGACCCGACGACCGGGACCACGGTCAGTGAGGGCGAGCGGATCAAGTCGATGGTCCGGATCGCGAAGAAGGCCGAGGAGGTCGGTCTGGACGTGTTCGCCCAGGGTGAGCACCACAACCCGCCGTTCGTGCCGTCGTCGCCGACGACCCAGCTCGGGTTCGTCGCGGCGCAGACGTCGAAGATCATCCTGTCCACCTCGACGACCCTGATCACGACCAACGACCCGGTGAAGATCGCCGAGGACTACGCGATGCTGCAGCACCTGGCCGACGGCCGGGTGGACCTGATGATGGGCCGCGGCAACACCGGTCCGGTGTACCCGTGGTTCGGTCAGGACATCCGCAACGGCATCGCGCTCGCCGTCGAGAACTACGCCCTGCTGCGCCGGCTCTGGCGCGAGGACGTCGTCGACTGGGAGGGCAAGTTCCGCACGCCGCTGCAGGGCTTCACGTCGACCCCGCGGCCGCTCGACGACGTACCGCCGTTCGTCTGGCACGGGTCGATCCGGTCGCCCGAGATCGCCGAGCAGGCGGCGTACTACGGCGACGGCTTCTTCCACAACAACATCTTCTGGCCGATGTCGCACACGCAGCGGATGATCCAGCTGTACCGGCAGCGCTTCGAGCACTACGGGCACGGCGCCGCCGACCAGGCGATCGTCGGGCTCGGCGGCCAGGTCTTCGTGCGGAAGAACTCGCAGGACGCGGTCCGCGAGTTCCGGCCGTACTTCGACAACGCGCCGGTGTACGGGCACGGACCGTCGCTGGAGGACTTCAGCCGGGAGACGCCGCTGACGGTCGGAAGCCCGCAAGAGGTGATCGAGCGGACGCTGTCGTTCCGCGAGCAGGTCGGCGACTACCAGCGGCAGTTGTTCCTGATCGACCACGCCGGGTTGCCGCTGAAGACCGTGCTGGAGCAGCTCGACATCCTCGGCGAAGAGGTGATCCCGGTGCTGCGGAAGGAGTTCGCGGCATTGAAGCCGGCCCACGTACCGGACGCGCCGACGCACGCTTCCTTGAAGGCCGCGGCGGAGCGGGCGCGTGAACTGGAGACGATCGAGGAGCCGACCCGATGAAGGACAAGGTCATCGCCGTCGTGACGGCCGGGCTGACGACACCGTCGTCGTCCCGGCTGCTCGCCGACCAGCTGGCGGCCGCCGTGCGGGACGAGCTGTCCGGACGCGGCATCGGCTCGCGGATCGAGCTGATCGAGGTCCGCGACCACGCCCACGCACTGACCGACAACCTGCTCACCGGTTTCCCGTCGGCGTCGCTGCGCGAGGTCCTGGAGACGGTCGCGGGCGCCGACGCCCTGATCGTCGTCAGCCCGACCTTCAGCGCGTCGTACTCCGGTCTGTTCAAGATGTTCTTCGACGTGCTCGACGACAAGGCCCTGGCCGGCAAGCCCGTCCTGCTGGCCGCGACCGGCGGCACGGAGCGGCACTCGCTGGTCCTGGAGTTCGCTCTGCGGCCCTTGTTCGCCTACCTGAAGGCGCTGCCGGTCCCGACCGCCGTGTACGCCGCCTCCACCGACTGGGGCCCGAACGCCGTCGGCCTCCGCGCGCGGATCACGCAGGCCGCCACCGAACTGGTCGCGGCGCTGCACAACGAGACGCCGACCCAGGCCGACCCCTTCGAGAACCCGACTCCGTTCGAGGACCTACTGAACAGCTGACCGCGACTCGATCAGCTGGGCCAGACCGTCGAGGATCGTGCTCAGCCCGAAACTGAGCGCGTGGGCCGGGTCGATGACCGACTGGAAGTGCTCGCCGACCGAGGTGCCGACGCGCCCCGCGACCGGGAAGTGCGTGCCGGACATGACCGTGGTGAGCGTCGGAGAGATCTGACGCCACCACTCCTCGTCCGACAGGCCGGAGTCGCGCTGGGTGCGCAGCTGTTCGGCGCCTGCCCGCGCGGTGCCCTGCACGTGGGTGAGGACGAGGGTCAGCGCCGAGTCCATCTCGACGTCGGTCAGGCCGAGGCCGTCCAGGGGGCGGAGCTCGGTGTCGTACTTCCGGGTGATGTTCGGCCCGAGCGCCGTCCGCATCGTCGGCACCTCGTGGATCCACGGGTGCGCGGTCAGCACGTCCCAGTTGCGCCGGGCGATGAACTCGAGCGCACCGCGCCAGCCGCCCGGTTGCCGGGCCGGCTCGTCCGCGTCGGCGTACAGGTCGCCGTACACCTGGTCGAACATCAGGTCGGTCAGCTCGCCCTTGCCCGGGACGTGCGTGTAGAGCGACATCGTGCCGACCTTCAGCCGGTCGGCGACCATCCGCATCGACAGCGCCTCGAGCCCGGCCTCGTCCGCCAGCGCGATCGCCGCGCCGACGATCGCGCGCACCGTCAGGCCGGAGCGGCCGGGCTTGGTGTGACTTCCCCAGAGCAGCGCCAGGCTGCGCGCCGGATCGGGTGCCGCCGCCTTCCTACCCGCCACTCGGACCCATCCTCCAGCGCTCGTCGTTGGCTGCATCGTACCTGAGCCGTACAATGTACGGTACACTCTACGACTCAACCAGCGGAGAGGTGGGAAGTGACCACGGAACGAGTGATCGAGGCCGTCGGCGTACGGAAGAACTACCGGGGCGGCACGGAGGGCGCAGGGCTGAACGGCTTCGACCTGGAGGTCACGGCCGGCACGGTGACGGGCCTGCTCGGCCCGAACGGCGCCGGCAAGACGACGGCGGTGCGGATCCTGTCCACACTGCTGGAGATGGATTCCGGTACGGCGACGATCGCGGGGTACGACGTACGCCGCCAAGGGGCGGAGGTCCGACGGCGGATCGGACTGGTCGGGCAGTACGCCGCGGTGGACGAGATCCTCACCGGGCGGCAGAACCTGGTGATGTTCGCGCGGCTGAACCATTTGGGGAACGCCAAAGGCCGGGCGGACGAGTTGCTGGAGCGGTTCGGTCTGACCGAGGCGGCCGGGCAGGCGGTGAGCAAGTACTCCGGCGGGATGCGGCGGCGGCTCGACCTGGCGGCGAGTCTGATCGTGGCGCCGCGGGTGCTGTTCGTCGACGAGCCGACGACCGGGCTCGACCCGGCGGCGCGGATCGAGGTGTGGTCCGCCGTACGGCAGCTGGTCGCGGGCGGTACGACGGTGTTGCTCACGACGCAGTACCTGGAGGAGGCGGACCACCTGGCGGACCGGATCTCGATGCTCAAGGCGGGAAAGGTCGTCGCGGAAGGGACACCGGACGAGTTGAAGACCCGGCTGGGGTCGGACTGGCTGGATCTGGTCCTCGCGGATCCGGCCGAGGTCCCGCGGGTGCTCGAGCTGACCGCGGCGCTGGCGGACGGGGAGGTCCGGGTGCGGGACGTCCGGGTGAGCGTGCCGGTGAAGGATCGCACGAAGGCGCTCGTGCAGCTGGCGAACTCGTTGCATGAGGCAAAGATCGAGCCGGAGGACATCACGTTGCGGAGGCCGACGCTGGACGAAGTGTTCCTGCACCTGACCGGAGCGGCCGCATGAACGGCCTGGGCTGGGCGCTCGCGGACAGCTGGACGATCGCGCGACGGACCTTGACGCACTGGCGGATGCAGCCGGGACTGGTGATCTTCCAGTGGTTCTTCCCGGTGCTGATGCTGCTGATGTTCGGCGGGCTGCTCGGCGGGGCGATGGAGCCGCCCGGTTCGTCGTACTACGAGTTGCTCGTGCCCGGGATCTTCGCGCTGGCGATGCTTTTCGGGCTGGAGGGCACGATGACCGCGGTCACCACCGATGTCTCGAAGGGCGTTACGGACCGATTCCGGTCACTGCCGATGAGCTCGGCGGCGGTCGTGCTCGGGCGCTGTATCGCCGACATGCTCGACTCGGTGGTGACACTGGCCGTCCTGGTCGGCACCGGGCTGGTGCTCGGATGGCGATGGCACGAAGGGCTGCCGTCGGCACTGGCCGCGTTCGGGTTGCTGTTGCTGCTGCGGTTCGCCTTGCTGTGGGTCGGGATCTTCATCGGGCTCACGGTCAAGAACGCCCAGAGCGTGACGATGGTGCAGGTCCTGGTCTGGCCGATCGGCTTCCTGTCCAGCGCCTTCGTCGCCACGTCGACGATGCCGGCCTGGCTGGGCACGATCGCCCAGTGGAACCCGCTGTCGGCCACCGCCACCGCCTCCCGAGCCCTCTTCGGCAACCCTGACCCGTCAGCCACCGCCACCTGGATCGGCTCCCACGCGGAAGTGGCAGCCCTCATCGCCCCGCTCCTGCTGGTAGCGATCTTCCTGCCGCTGTCTGCCCACCGCTTCCGGACCTTGTCGCGATGAACCGGACGCCCGTCACGCACTAACCACGGGTTCCCCTGTGCCGCCGAGCGTGGCGTAGTGCTCCGGCCCGGGGTTAGTGAGTGGCGGAGGTCCGCTGTCACCAGGGTCGGCGCAGGGATCCACCTCGTGTGGGCAGTCGCGTCGGCTCGACGGGAGCCGGCGGTGCGATCGCCGCGGCCAGCTCCCGCTGTCGTTCGATATCGGCCTTGGCGGCGGCCTTCGAGCGGTAGCGCACCTTCTTGTAGTAGTAGTCGCCGGCGGAGACGTGCAGCGTCCAACCGCACCGGAACACGAGCAGGTGCGTCAGGAGGTTGCTGAGAAGTGCAAGCGGCAAGACGACGACGACGCCGATCCAGTGGTCGAAGGCGTACTCCAGCTGCCAGTCCGCGAACCCGGAGCGGCGTAGCTCGACGTTGACCTCGCCCACGGGACGAGTATCGCCGACGATCGTGGGTAACAGGGCGCGCATGGACGTCCGGGACGGAGTTGTACGGCGCGCAGCCTGGCGTCTGGCATGCCGGCTGGAGCGGGTGCTGGGGGTCGGTGCTGCGCGTCGTGGTGGACGGGTTCTGGGGATGGTTGAGGGGCTGACCGACGCGGGGGTGCATCGGGTCGCGCTGCGGATCTCGCCGCGGTTGGCGGAGGCGAATCCGGGGCTGGTGAAGATCCCCTCGCGGTGGGCGTCGACGGTGCGGGTACGACGGCAGGGGGTGCTGCTGGAGCTCGATCTGCGGGACAACCTGCAGGCTGTTCTGTACTACGCGGGACGGTACGAGCCTGCCGTACGGCGGTTCTTGCGAGCGAAGCTGCGGCGGGGGGACGTGGTGCTGGATGTCGGCGCGAACATCGGTGTCCATGCCCTGACTGTCGCGAAGCGGTTGCAGGAGCTCGGGGGCGGGCGGGTGATCGCATTCGAGCCGGCCGCGGACAGTGTGGCGAAGCTCGGCGCGGCGGCGGCGCGCAACGGCGTACAGCTGGAGGTCGTGCCGATGGCACTCGGCGAGCGGCGGGAGTTGGCGACGCTACGGGCGGACCCGCGGTACGACGAGGCGGACGCCGGCGTGCGGTCGCTGTACGGCGACGGTGACGTGGTGCAGGAGGTGCCTGTCGTCCGGCTCGACGACTGGGCCGGCGAGCTGGAGCGGCTGGATGCCGTGAAGCTCGACATCGAAGGCGCCGAGATCGCCGCCCTGTCCGGAGCCACGCAGACGTTCAAGCGGTTGCGGCCGCGCGTCGTGATCGTCGAGGACAAACGCCCCGAGTCGCGCGCACGGCTGCACGCCGTACTGGATGAGCTCGGTTACCTGCCGACCGGTGAGGTCTTGGACCACAACGCGGTCTTCAGGGCGTCAGCTGACCGCCGTTGACCTCGATGATCTGGCCGGTGACGTAGGACGACATCCGCTCGGAGGCCAGGAACAGGATCGTGCCGACGCATTCGTGCGGCGTACCGGTGCGGCCCATCGGGATCGTGGTCAGCATGGTCTGCATCTGGGTGTCGCCGGTGTGGCGGTCGTGGAATGGGGTCTTGATCACGCCGGGAGCGATCGCGTTCACCCGGATGCCTTCCGGGGCGAGTTCCTTGGCGAGACCGCGGGTGAACGTGCTGACCGCGCCCTTCGACGTCGCGTAGACGACCGACCCGCCGGCGCCGCCGGTCCGCCCGGCGATCGACGTCACGTTCACGATCGAGCCGCCGCCCTGCGCGCGGAACACCGGCACGATCCGCCGGCTGAGCGCGAATACCGAGGTCAGGTTGACGTCCAGGATCCGGTGGAACTCCTCGTCGGTGACCTCGGCGATCGCGGACCGGTTCACCAGGTCGCCGGCATTGTTCACGAGGACGTCGATCCGCCCGTGCTGCGCGAGCACCTCGTCGACGAACGCGTCCGCCGCGACCGGGTCGGCGAGATCCGCCTGGTGCAAGGACGCCGTACCACCGGCCGTCTGCACCGCGCCCACTGTGTGCTTCGCACCCTCCTCGTTCCGGTGGTAGTGCAGCGCGACCGTTGCCCCCGTCTCCGCGAACCCGACCGCCGCCGCGGCCCCGATCCCACTACTGGCCCCGGTCACCACCACAACCTGATCCCTGAAATCCAGATATGCCATGCGCCCTATCCTCTCCCAGTGCCGCGTTCCGTTCTCCTCGCCGCGTATGTCGCCTGGCCCGTCGGCGCACTACTTCTGCGCCTGGCGACGCCAGTCCGCGCACGATGCCTGACCGCCACCGGCCTCGGTTACCTGGTCGCCCTCGTGCTGGCGACGACCGCCACACCACCGTCGGTTGCGATCCCGTTGGGATTGCCCTCGGCGGGGTGGTCGCCGTGGGCGGCTGCCTGGCCACGGCGCGCGGGGTGACTTTCACCTTCGATCAGGACACGACCCATCGGAGGTTCGACGGGAAGATCCCGCTGGGCGACCGCCTGGTCGAGATTCTCGGCACCGTGGTCGTGATCGTCGGGGGCCTGGCCGTGGTGTGGAACTGAACGCGCCGTGAGGGGGTCTGTGCGCGACGTCGCAGGAGTATTTTCGTTGGATGGGATACGCGCTCGGGGAGCTGGGGCTCCGGCGGTGGCGGACGGGTGATGCGCTGCGGCTGGCGGCGGCGCACGACGACCCTGAGATGGTGCATCAGGGCGGGATCGTGGACCGCGCGTCCGCCGTCGACTGGATCGGGCGGGTCGCGGACCTGGACAACGGGCACGTGTACGCCGTCGCGGACGCCGACGACCACCCGATCGGGTGCGTCGGGGTGACGAACATCGACCGGCACCGGGTGGGCTGGATCTGGTACTGGACGCTGGCCGACGTGCGCGGCCAGGGCGTCGCGCGGGATGCCCTGCGCGCGCTCGCCGGCTGGGCCCACCACGAGGCCGGGCTCTACCGTCTCGAGCTCGGGCACCGCCTGAACAACCCGGCGTCCTGCGCGGTCGCCGTCGGCGCCGGCTTCCTCTCCGAGGGCATCGAACGCGAACGGCTCGCGTACGACGGCACGCGGTACGACGTGGAACGCCACGCCCGGCTGATCACGGACGCGCTCCTCCCTCCGCAGCGACCGGTGACCGTCAGAGCGTGAGCTTCGGGTGCCGGTTGACGTCCTTGTAGAGCAGGTACCGGAAGCGGCCGGGCCCACCCGCGTAACAGGCCTGCGGGCAGAAGGCGCGCAGCCACATGAAGTCGCCCTCCTGCACTTCGACCCAGTCCTTGTTCAGCAGGTAGATCGCCTTGCCCTCGAGCACGTACAGCCCGTGCTCCATCACGTGCGTCTCCGGGAACGGGATCACGCCGCCCGGCTCGAACGTCACGATGTTGACGTGCATGTCGTGCCGTACGTCGTCCGGGTCGACGAACCGCTGCGTCTTCCAGGCGCCGTTCGTGTCCGGCATCTCCCGGCCCTCGACATCCGCCTCGTTGGTGACGAGCGCCGGCGGTACGTCGATGCCCTCGATCCGCTCGTACGCCTTCCGCACCAGGTGGAACGTGACCGCCGCGTCGCTCGTGTTCCGCACCGTCCAGTCGCCGCCCGGCGGCAGGTAGGCGTACCCGCCCTCGGTCAGCGTGTGCTTCTCGCCCGCGACCGTCAGCACAAGGTTGCCGGCGACAACGAACAGTACGGCCTCGGCGGCCGGGTCCGTCTCGGGTTTGTCGCTGCCGCCGCCCGGCGCGACCTCGACGATGTACTGCGAGAACGTCTCGGCGAACCCGGACAGCGGCCGCGCGATCACCCACAACCGGGTGTCGTCCCAGAACGGCAGCCGGCTGGTGACGATGTCGCGCATCGTGCCGCGCGGCAGGACGGCGTACGCCTCGGTGAAGACCGCGCGGTCGGTGGTGAGGTCGGTCTGCGCAGGCAGTCCGCCCTTCGGCGCGTAGAAGGTCATCGTTCTCCTCGGGTCAGCAGGCGGCCGCGCGGGTCGGCGGCGATGTCGACGGGGACGCCGCGGAGCCAGGTGCTCCGCACGACACCGGTCAGCGTGCGGCCGTCGTACGGCGTGATGGCGTTCTTGTGCTGGAGCTGCCGCGCGTCGACGACGAAGGTCTCGTCGGGGGCGAGGATGCAGAAGTCGGCGTCGTACCCGACCTCGATACCGCCCTTCGCGGTCAGGCCGGTCTGCGCGGCCGGGGCGGCGGACATCCAGCGGACGACGTCGGTCAGCGTGAAGCCGCGGCGGCGGGCCTCGGTCCAGACAGCCGGCAGGCCGAGCTGGAGGGACGCGATCCCGCCCCACGCGGTGCCGAAGTCGCCGGTGTCGAGGTGCTTTAGGTCGATCGTCGACGGCGAGTGGTCGGACACGACCAGGTCGATCGTGCCGTCGCGCAGGCCCTCCCACAGCAGCTCGCGATTCGCGGCCTCGCGGATCGGCGGGCAGCACTTGTACTGCGTGGCGCCGTCCGGAATGTCCTCGGCGGTGAAGCTCAGGTAGTGCGGACACGTCTCGGCGCTGATCCGTACGCCGTCGGTGCGGGCTCGGCTGAGCAGTGGGAGGACGTCGGCGCTGGAGACGTGCAGGATGTGGACGCGGCAACCGGTGTCGCGGGCGAGCCGGATGACCTGCGCGACGGCCTCGTTCTCCGCGGCGCGCGGCCGCGAATTGAGGAAGTCGAGGTAGCCGGCGCCGTTCGGCGGGGTGGCCTCGTCGATGGCGTGGGCGTCCTCGGCGTGCACGATCAGCAGACCGTCGAACGACGCGATCTCGCGCATCGCGGCCTCGACCTGCGCCGCGTCCAGCGGCGGGAACTCGTCGACACCCGAGTGCAGGAGGAAGCACTTGTAGCCGAACACGCCGGCGTCGTGCAGCGGGCGCAGGTCGGGCACGTTGCCCGGGATCGCGCCGCCCCAGAAGCCGACGTCGACGTACGCCTGGGTCTCGGCGGTCTTGCGCTTCAGCGCCAGCGCCGGCACGTCGCACGTCGGCGGGATGCTGTTCAGCGGCATGTCGACGATCGTGGTGACACCGCCGGCCGCGGCGGCCTTCGTCGCGGAGGTGAAGCCCTCCCAATCGGTGCGGCCGGGGTCGTTGACGTGCACATGGGAGTCGACGAGTCCGGGCAGCAGCACTTCGTCGTCCCCGACGCGCAGCTCCGTCGCGGCGTCGAGCTCCGCGTCGTACGGGGAGATCGCGACGATCCGCCCGTCCCGGACACCGATCGCGGCCGACCGCTCCCCGTCGGGTCGCACCACGCGGCGGGCCTGAATCACGAGATCAAGAGCGCTCATGCGATGCCTTTCTCTCTTCGTGCCATCGTAAGGTGCTCGGCTGCGATCCGTTCGCCGAGCTGTTCCAGCAGCGGGCGGGGTTCGGCGATGCATCTGCTGACGTCAGGCTCCAGGTCTGTCAGTGCGTAGGCCGCCGATACGCCGATCTCCTGGAGTTTGTCGGGCTCCAGGCGGTTCACACCGCAGACCGCGACGACCGGGATTCCCGCGCCGTCGCGACCCAGCCGGCCGGCAGCGGCCGCGACACCGGCAACTGCCTTGCCGTGCAGCGTTTGTTCGTCCAAGGCCCCTTCGCCGGTGATGATCAGGTCGGCGCCGGCGAGCTGCTCGCGGAAATGGACCATCTCCAGCACCAGGTCGATACCCGGCCGGAGCTCGGCACCCAGCAACGCCAGCGCCGCGAAACCGACCCCGCCGGCCGCACCGGCGCCCGCTGTGTCGCGAAGGTCCGCGCCGGTCCAGTCAGCGACCGCATCGGCCCAGCGCCCCAGGCGAGCGTCCAGCTCCACAACCTGCTCCGGCGTAGCCCCCTTCTGCGGCCCGTACACAGCCGCCGCACCCCGAGGCCCGGTCAACGGATTGTCCACGTCACAAGCAACGACCAACCGCGCGCCTTGGAGCCTCGCGGCGACAAGCGCTGGGGTCTGGGAACAAGCAATAGCCTGTTCCCAGACCCCAGGGGGTGTTCCCAGGTCCGCCAGGGCGGCGATCAGCCCCGCGCCGCCGTCCGTGGAGGCGCTGCCGCCGATCGCGAGGATGATGCGGGTGCACCCGGCGTCGACGGCGGCGGCGATCAGCTCGCCCGTGCCGTACGACGTGGCGGTGAGGGGTGCGGGTATGCCGTCGGGGAGGCGGACCAGGCCTGAGACATCGGCCAGCTCGACCACCGCCGAGTTGCCGAGTCGGGCGTAGCCGGAGTGGACCGGCTCGCCGGTGGGGCCGGAGGCTACGACCGGGACGAGGGTGTAGCCGGCCGCGACGGCGGCGGCCAGGGTGCCGTCGCCGCCGTCGGCGACCGGGACTGCGACCACGGTGGCGTCGAGGCAGACTCGTCGTACCCCGGTGCCGACCGCGTCCGCGACCTCGGCACTCGTCAAGGTGCCCTTGAACTTGTCGGAGGCAACGACCACGCGCACGGGTCAGTCCAGCAACGCGAGGGCCGTGGGCGCGTCCTCGGGTGAGATCGCCAGGTCCTCGAACTCGACGACGTTGTCGATCTCGACACCCATCGACACGTTCGTGACCCGCTCCAGGATGACCTCGACGACGATCGGGACCTGGTGCTCGACCATCAGCTTCTTCGCCTGCTCCAGGGCCGGCAGGATCCCGTCCGGCTCGGAGACCCGCAGTGCCTTGCAGCCCAGGCCTTCGACGACCTTCACATGGTCGACGCCGTACCCGTTGACCTCCGGGCTGTTGATGTTCTCGAAGGACAGCTGCACGCAGTAGTCCATGTCGAAGTTCCGCTGCGCCTGGCGGATCAGGCCGAGGTAGGAGTTGTTCACCACCACGTGGATGTACGGGATGTTGAACTGCGCCCCTACCGCGAGCTCCTCGATCAGGAACTGGAAGTCGTAGTCGCCCGACAAGGCGACCACCGTGCTGTCCGGATCCGCGACCGCGACCCCCAGCGTCGCCGGCACGGTCCAGCCGAGCGGACCGGCCTGGCCGGCGTTGATCCAGTGCCGCGGTCGGTACACGTGCAGCATCTGCGCTGCCTGGATCTGAGACAACCCGATCGTGCTGACGTAACGCACGTCCGGCCCAAAGGCCCGGTTCATCTCCTCGTACACCCGCTGCGGCTTGATCGGCACCGCGTCGAAGTGCGTCTTCCGCTGCAGCGTCGTACGGCGCTCGCGGCACTCCGCGGCCCACGCCGTACGATCCGGCAAGCGTCCGTCGGCGGCCCACTCGCGGGCGACCTCGACGAAGACCTCCAGCGCGGCGCGCGCGTCCGACACGACCCCGTAGTCCGGTGCGAACACCCGCCCGATCTGCGTCGGCTCGATGTCCACGTGAATGAACTTGCGAGCTCCCCGATACACATCCAGTCCGCCGGTGTGCCGGTTCGCCCACCGGTTGCCGATCCCCAGGACCACGTCCGAGGCCAGCATGGTCGCGTTCCCGTACCGGTGCGACGTCTGCAGCCCGACCATGCCCGCGCTCAGCGGGTGGTCGTCGGCGATCGCGCCCCAGCCCATCAGGGTCGGTACGACGGGGATCCCGGTGATCTCGGCGAAGGAGACCAGCAGGTCCGACGCGTCGGCGTTGATGATTCCGCCGCCGGCGACGATCAGCGGGTGCTCGGCGTCCGCGAGCAGCTGCAGCACCTTCTCCGCCTGCGCCCGGGTCGCCGCGGGGCGCGAGACCGGAAGCGGCTCGTAGGTGTCGATGTCGAAGTCGATCTCGGCGAGCTGCACGTCCAGCGGCAGGTCGATCAGCACCGGTCCCGGCCGGCCTTCGCGCATCACCTGGAACGCCTTCTGGAAGGTGCCCGGGACCTGCGCGGCCTCCATCACGGTGACCGCCCACTTCGCGACCGGCTTGGCGATCGAGGAGATGTCGACGGCCTGGAAGTCCTCCTTGTGCAGCTTCGCCACCGGCGCCTGGCCGGTGATGCACAGGATCGGGATCGAGTCCGCGGAGGCGGAGTACAACCCGGTGATCATGTCGGTCCCGGCCGGTCCCGACGTACCGATGCAGACGCCGATGTTGCCGGCGCGGGCCCGGGTGTAGCCCTCGGCCATGTGCGATGCGGCCTCGACGTGGCGGGCGAGCACGTGCTTGATCCCGCCGTGCGCGCGGATCGCACTGTAGAACGGGTTGATCGCGGCGCCGGGCAGCCCGAACGCCTGCGTCGAGCCTTCCTTCTCCAGGATCAGTACGGCGGCGTCGACCGCGCGCATGCGAGTCATCAGCTGACCGCCTTGCCGGACAGGCGCTCCACACCACGGAGCAGCGCGGAGTGGTCGAGGCCGCCGTCGCCGTTCGCCCGGGCGGACGCGACCAGCTGGGCGACCAGCGCGCCGAGCGGTACGACGACACCTGCCTCGCGAGCGGCCGCGGTGACGATGCCCATGTCCTTGTGGTGCAGGTCGATCCGGAACCCGGGCTCGAAGGAGCGCGACAGCATGTTCTGCTTCTTCTGGTTCAGCACGGTGGAACCGGCCAGCCCGCCGCCCAGGACCTCGAGCGCGGCCTTGGTGTCGACGCCGTACGCCTCCAGGAAGACGACCGCCTCGGAGACGGCCTGGATGTTCGCGGCGACGATCAGCTGGTTGGCGGCCTTCACCGTCTGGCCGGACCCGCTCGGGCCGACGTGCACGACGGTCTTGCCGACGACGTCGAACAGCGGCTTGGCCGCGGCGAAGTCGTCCGCGTCTCCACCGACCATGATCGACAGCGCGGCGTTCTTGGCGCCCGCCTCGCCGCCGGAGACCGGGGCGTCGAGCAGCCGGAAGCCGTTCGCCCGCGCCTGCTCGGCGAGCCGCTGCGTGACGTCCGGCCGGATGCTGGAGAAGTCGATGATCAGGGTGCCGGTCTCGGCCAAATGGAAGACGCCGTCCTCCCCCTCGAGCACGTCCTGCACGTCTGGTGAGTCGGGCACCATCACGCAGATCACGTCGGCGCCCTTGACCGCGTCGGCGAGCGAGGTCGCGGCGCGGCCGCCGGCGGCGACCAGGGCCTCCGCGCGCTCCGGCGTACGGTCCAGGCCGGCGACGGTGTGGCTGGCGTTGGCGAGGTGGACGGCCATCGGGTTGCCCATGATGCCGAGGCCGATGAAGGCGATGTTGGTCATGATTCGTCTCCTGGGTCGATCAGCGGCGCTCGAACGGCAGCCAGCCGAAGCTTGCGTCTGAGTTGGTGGACGGCTTGTACTCGAGCCCGACCAAGCCGGTGTAGCCGTTCGCCTCGAGGGCGGTCAGTTGGCGGTCGAGCGGGAGGGTGCCGGTGCCGGGCTCGTTGCGGCCCGGGTGGTCGGCGATCTGGACGTGGGCGACCCGGCCGGCGTGGTCGGCGATCACCCGGTCGACGTCGTCGCCGTTGACCGCGAGGTGGTACAGGTCCGCGAGCAGTCCGACGTTCGGTACGTCGTACGCCGCCTGCACGCGATCGATCACGCCCAGCGCGTCGGCCGCGATCTTCAGCGGGTAGCGCTCCGCGCCGCTGACCGGCTCGACGAGGACCGTGGCGCCGATCCGCGCGGCGGCCTTGGCGGCGAGCGCGAGGTTCTCGACGGCGACGTCGTCCTGTTCTTGTTCGGTGCTGCCGTCGACGCGGTTGCCGTACAGGGCGTTGAAGCCCTGGGCGCCGAGCCGCTCGCCGATGCCGACGGTGACGTCGACGTTGTCGCGGAACTCGCCGGACCGCTTCGGCCAGGACACCAGCCCGCGGTCGCCGCCCGGCATGTCACCGGCGAAGAAGTTGAGCCCGGTCAGCCGTACGCCGGCGTCGGCGACCGCGCTGACGAACGCGTCGACCTGCCGGTCCGGCGGGACGGCCGCGACGAACGGCCACCAGAACTCCACCGCGCTGAACCCGGCCCGGCGCGCGGCGGCCGGCCGCTCGAGCAGAGGCAACTCGGCGAAGAGCAAAGAACAGTTCACCGTGTACTTCAGCTGGTGACTCATCCCGACTCCAATTTCCGCATTGTGGAACTTGATTTCTGTTCTGCGAAATGACCATAAGCGCGTGATCGAGAGAGCGTCAAGCGTCCGGCGGGGTTCGGCCGCGGACCGAGGGGCTGTCGTACGCGGGCGCGCGCGTTGTACTTTCCTCTAAAGGGAGGTACGTCGTGTTGCTGGCGGAGTTGCTCGATGCGCCCGAGCTGGGGCTGCGGTTGCTGTACTCCGGCGCCGGCATGCTGGATCGGCCGATCGGGCGGCTGGTGACCACCGACCTGCTCGAGCCCGGGCGGTACCTGAGCGGCGGCGAGGTCGTCCTGACCGGACTGGTCTGGCGCCGGCAGGCCGCCGACAGCGAGGTGTTCGTGGCGTCGATGGCCGGCCGCGGAGCGACCACGATCCTGGCCGGCAAGGCGCAACTGGGCGACGTGCCGGCGGATCTCGTGGAGGCCTGCCGGCGGCACGACGTGACCCTGGTCGAGGTCCCGATCGAGATCGCGTTCGCCGATGTCACGGAGTACGTCGCGGCGGCGGGATCGGCCGAGACCGGCGCGCGGTTGTCGGCCAGCCTGGTGCGCCAGCGGCAGCTGCTGTCGTCGATCGCCGCCGGGCGGAGCCTCGACGAGCTGGCGGCGAGGATCTCCGCCGAGATCGGGCACGACTGCCGGGTGCTGACCCCGACCGGGCGGCACGTCGTTCCCGGGCCGGGCGAGCTCGACGCGGCCGCGGTCGACGCGGTCACCCGCAAGTTCCTGACCGCGGACCGGACACCGGCCGTGGCGATGACGATCGACGCGTCGTACAGCCTGTTCCCGGTCGGATCCGGGCTCGGCAACCGGCTGACGGCGTGGGTGCTGGTGATCGAGGGCGACCACAACGAATGGTCCGGCGATCACGTCGAGGCGGTGCACGAGCTGTGCGCGATCGCTGCCCTGGACCGGGCCCGGCGTGACGAGGGCCGCCGCGCACTGCGCCCGTTGGTGGCGGACGCGCTGGCCATGGTCGAGTCGGGCGCCCCGCTGACCGAGGTCGCCGCCCGGCTGCGGCAGGCCGGCGCCCACTCCGAGCGGCCGATGGTCGTGGCGGTCGCCGAACTCCGCGACGACGGCCCGAGCGAGGTCGCTCTCAGCCTCTTGGAGGATGTCGCGCTGACGGTCGGCCCGGCCGTCGTCGCCCCTGGGCGGGACGGGCTGCTCGTCGGATTCCTGCCGTTCGCGCCGGGCCTTCCGGAGCACCTGCGCCGGGCCTTCGGTCGCCTCGCCCCGGGCCTCAACCGGGCCCGCCTCGCGGTCGGGATCAGCGGCGAGACGGCGGTCGACGCACTCGCCGGCGCGCTCGAGGAGGCCAGGTTCGCGCAGCGGGCGGCAGGTGCCGCGCGAGCGCCGGTGTCGGTGGTCACATCGGACGAGGTCGCCTCGCACGTCCTGGTGCTCGCCACGCTGCCCGACGACGTACGCCGTACCTACAGCCACCGCGTCCTCGGTGCGGTTCTCGACCACGACCGCCGGACCCACGCCGACCTGCTCATGACGCTGCAGGCCTTCCTCGCCTGCTCGTGCTCGTGGACACGGACGGCGGAGTCCCTGCACCTGCACGTCAACACCGTTCGCTACCGGATCGAACGCGTTGAGCAACTGACCGGACGCGATCTGTCGAGCCTCGAGGACCGGGTGGACGTGTTCCTGGCGCTCAAATCGCTGTAGTTGTGTGATCACACAAAACGGACCGTTCTCCGGCCGTTCATCTTCGGAGGTTCACCGGGTGCAATCCGTCCCCCGGTGAGCCGATGCTCAGGTGCAGGTCAAATCCCCGCACCGCCCCAAGCAGCCGAGGAGCGTGTCCCCGATGAAGGCAGTCCTGCGACCGAGCCGCCATACCAACCGCCACCCCGTCGACCAGGTGCTCCCACCTGCGAAGCTCGCGGTGTACGGCGCTCAGCACGTACTGGCGTTCTACGCCGGGGCGGTGATCGTACCGATCCTGCTCGCCAGTGCGATCGGGCTCAGCACCGAGCAGCTCATCCACCTGATCAACGCCGACCTGTTCACCTGCGGCATCGCGTCGATCATCCAGTCGGTCGGCTTCTGGAAGGTCGGCGTCCGGCTGCCGCTGCTGCAAGGCGTGACGTTCACGGCGGTCTCGCCGATGATCGCGATCGGCCTCGCGGCGGGCGGCGGCACCGACGGGCTGCTGGTGATCTACGGCGCCGTCCTGGTCGCGGGACTGGCCACGTTCTTCATCGCGCCGTACTTCAGCCGGCTGATCCGGTTCTTCCCGCCGGTGGTGACCGGGTCGGTGATCACGATCATCGGTCTGGCGCTGCTGCCGGTCGCGGCCGGGGACGCGGTCGGCGGCGCCGGCCCGAGCGCCGCGCCGACCAGCGGGAAGAACATGGCGTACGCGCTCGGCACGCTGGCGCTGATCGTCCTGATCCAGCGGGTGTTCAAGGGCTTCATGGCGACCATCGCGGTCCTGATCGGCCTGGTCGTCGGCACGCTGGTCGCCTGGGCGTTCGGGGACGCGCACTTCGGCGCGGTCGGTGACGCGGCCTGGGCCGGGGTGACCACGCCGTTCTACTTCGGCTGGCCGAAGTTCTCGGTCGCGGCGATCATCTCGATGGTCGTGGTGATGCTGATCACCGCCGTGGAGACCACCGGCGACGTGTTCGCGACCGGCGAGATCGTCGAGAAGCGGGTCGGCCGCGAGGACATCGCGCGGGCGCTGCGGGCCGACGGCCTGGCCACCACGATCGGCGGCGTCTTCAACTCGTTCCCGTACACCTGCTTCGCGGAGAACGTCGGCCTGGTCCGGCTGACCCGGGTCCGCAGCCGCTGGGTGGTCGCGGCCGCGGGCGCGATCATGATCCTGATCGGTCTGGTGCCGAAGGCCGGTGCGATCGTCGCCGGCGTACCGCATCCGGTGCTCGGCGGCGCGGCGCTGGCGATGTTCGCGACCGTGGCCGTGGTCGGCTTCCAGACCCTCGCGAAGGTCGACTTCCACGACCACCGCAACGTCGTGATCGTCGCGACCAGCGTCGGCCTGGCGATGTACGTGACCGCGCAGCCGCAGGTCGCGCAGGCCGTCCCGAGCTGGGCCGAGATCATCTTCGGCAGCGGCATCACGCTCGGCAGCCTGACCGCGATCGGCCTGAACATCCTGTTCCACCACGTCGGCAAGAACTTCGGGCCCGCGGTGGCGGGCCAGCCGGGCGACACGGTCCGGCTCGACCAGGTGAACGAGATGACCCGCGAGGAGTTCGTCGAGACGTTCGGCGGCCTGTTCCAGGGCCCGCGCTGGGCGGTCGAGCGGGCCTGGGAGATGCGGCCGTACGCCGACACGCACGCGCTGCGGCGCTCGTTCCAGGAGGCGCTGTTCTCCGGCTCCCGCGAGGAGCAGCTGGAACTGATCCAGGCGTACCCGCGGCTCGGCTCGCAGTTCGTCGCCGACGGCCTCAGCGGCGAGGCGTCGCTGCGGGACCAGTCCGACAAGGGGCTGACGTTCCTCGGCGACCCCGAGCGCGACGAGCTGACCGCGATCACCTCGGCGTACGAGGACCGGTTCGGATTCCCGCTGGTGATCTCGGTCCGCGACGCCGAGTCGTACGAGCGGATCGTCGAGCAGGGCCGGGAACGGCTCGGGAACTGCGAGAACCAGGAGCACGCCGCCGCGCTGCTCGAGATCGCGAAGATCGCCGGCTACCGGTTCGACGACTTCGTGTCCGACGCCAACCCGATCCACAGCGCACGCACCCGATGGAGCACCAACCGATGACGACCCAAGCCCTGCGCGCCCCCGCCTTGACGGTGAACGGCGAGCTCACCGCGATCGGCGCGGTCTCCGTGCACACGACGGTTCTGGACTGGCTGCGCGACCGCGGCCTGACCGGCGCCAAGGAGGGGTGTGCGGAGGGCGAGTGCGGTGCCTGTTCCGTCCTCGTCGCCCGCCCCGGCACCGACTCACAGACCGAGTGGACCGCGGTGAACGCGTGTCTCCTGCCGGTCGCGTCCCTCGACGGCCAGGAGGTGATCACCTCCGAAGGCCTGGGCACCCCTGCCGACCTGCACCCCGTGCAGCAGGAGATGGCGGTCCGCGGGGGCTCGCAGTGCGGCTTCTGCACGCCGGGCTTCATCTGCAGCATGGCCGCCGAGTACTACCGCCCGGGTCGTGCCTGTGGTGAAGGTGACCACGAGCACGGCGCGAACGGGTTCGATCTGCATGCGTTGAGCGGGAACCTGTGCCGGTGCACGGGTTACCGCCCGATCCGGGACGCGGCCTACGCGTTGGACATGCCTGCGGACAACGACGCGCTCGCCGTACGCCGTGACACACCACCGCCCGCCCCGGCGCCGACCGGCATGGTGTCTGCGGAAGGCGAGTTCGTCCGACCGGCGTCACTCGACCAGGCGCTTGCGATGCTGGGCGATCGGGACGATGCGGTGGTCGTTGCCGGTTCCACCGATCTCGGCGTCCAGGTGAACATCTTCGGTGACCGCCCGCCGCTGACCATCGCGATCGACCGGCTGGACGAACTGCGGGAGTTCTCGTTCGGCGGCGAGGAGGTGCGGATCGGCGCGGCGCTCACGCTGACCGAGATCGAACGGCGGCTGGCGGGGCGGATCCCGCTCCTCGACCAGCTCTTCCCGCAGTTCGCCTCCCGGCTGATCCGCAACGGCGCGACGATCGGCGGGAACCTCGGCACCGGATCACCGATCGGAGACACTCCACCCGCACTCCTCGCACTGGACGCGGAGCTGGTTCTCGCCTCCGGCCGGGGCGAGCGGCAGGTGCCGCTGGCGGAGTACTTCACCGGCTACCGGCAGACCGTGAAGGCGCCGGACGAGCTGATCAGGACGATCGTCATTCCGTTGCCCTTGGCACCGATGAGCGCGTTCCACAAGATCGCCAAGCGGCGCTTCGACGACATCTCGAGCGTCGCGATCGGGTACGCCGTCGACGTCGCCGACGGCATCGTCCGGGACGCGAAGATCGGCCTCGGTGGTGTCGCGGCGACCCCGCTGCGCGCCCGTGAGACGGAGGCGGCGCTGATCGGCCGGCCGTGGACCGAGGAGACCGTGCGGACCGTCGCCGCCGTGATGGCGGCCGAGGGTACGCCGATGGACGATCACCGCGCGAGTTCGTCGTACCGCTCCGCGATGCTCGGCCAGTCGTTGTTGCGCTTCTACTTCCAGGGGGTCGGCGCATGAGCTCGTTGTCCGAACGGCCCGCCGCGGCCGTGGTCGGCGTACCGATGCCGCACGAGAGTGCCGCGCTGCACGTGACCGGTGCGGCCTTGTACACAGACGATCTGGTGATGCGCACCCGCGACGTACTGCACGCATGGCCGGTGCAGTCGCCGCACGCCCACGCTCGGGTCACCGCGCTGCGAGTGAAACCGGCGTACGACGTGCCCGGTGTGGTCCGCGTACTGACGGCGGACGACGTACCGGGGGTGAACGACGCGGGCGTCAAGCACGACGAGCCGTTGTTCCCGGGTGAGGTGATGTTCAACGGGCATGCGGTGTGCTGGGTGCTCGGCGAGACGCTGGAGGCCGCGCGGCTGGGGGCGTCGGCGGTCGAGGTCGAGTACGAGCCGCTGCCGTCGCTGGTGACCGTTCGCGAGGCGATCGAGGCCGAGAGCTTCCAGGGCATCGGGCGGCACCTGGAGCGCGGCGACGTCGACCAGGCGCTGGCCGGGGCGGAACACGTGTTCCGCGGCGAGTTCGAGTTCGCCGGGCAGGAGCACTTCTATCTCGAGACGCATGCCGCGCTGGCGCTGGTCGACGAGTACGGGCAGATCTTCGTGCAGTCCAGCACGCAGCATCCCTCGGAAACGCAGGAAATCGTCGCACACGTGCTCGGGCTCGCCAGCCACTCGGTGACCGTGCAGTGCCTGCGGATGGGCGGCGGCTTCGGCGGCAAGGAGATGCAGCCGCACGGCTTCGCCGCGATCGCCGCACTGGGCGCGACGCTGACCGGCCGGCCGGTGCGGTTGCGGCTGAACCGCACGCAGGACATGACGATGTCGGGCAAGCGGCACGGGTTCCACAGCTCGTGGACCGTCGGATTCGGCGCCGACGGCAGGCTTGTCGCGCTGGACGCGACGCTGACCGCCGACGGCGGCTGGAGTCTCGACCTGTCGGAGCCGGTGCTGGCGCGGGCGATGTGCCACATCGACAACGCGTACGAGATCCCGCACGTCCGGGTCGACGGCCGGATCGCGAAGACCAACAAGACGTCGCAGACCGCGTTCCGCGGGTTCGGCGGGCCGCAGGGCATGCTCGTGATCGAGGACATCCTCGGACGGTGCGCGCCGCTGCTCGGGTACGACGCGGCGGAGTTGCGCCGGCGGAACTTCTACCAGCCGGGCGACTCCACGCCGTACGGGCAGCCGGTCCGGCACGCGGATCGGCTCGAGTCGTGCTGGTCGCAGGTGCTGGCCAACGGGGAGATTGCCGAGCGACAGGCCTCGGTGGAGGCGTTCAACGCGTCGCATCCGCACCTGAAGCGCGGGCTGGCGATGACGCCGGTGAAGTTCGGGATCTCGTTCAACCTGACCGCGTTCAACCAGGCGGGCGCGCTGGTGCACGTCTACAAGGACGGATCGGTGCTGATCAACCACGGCGGCACCGAGATGGGGCAGGGCCTGCACACGAAGATGCTGCAGGTCGCGGCGACCACCCTGGGTGTGCCGCTGGCGCGGGTACGGCTGGCTCCGACGCGGACCGACAAGGTGCCGAACACCTCGGCGACCGCGGCGTCCTCGGGCGCCGACCTCAACGGCGCGGCGATCAAGAACGCGTGCGAGCAGATCCGCGAGCGGCTGGCGCAGGTCGCCGGCGGGAAGCTCGGGATCAGCCCTTTGGATGTGCGGTTCGTCGATGGCGTCGTCCGCGGGCTGTCCGGGGACGGCGTGGACTGGAACGAGCTGGTCAACCTCGCGTATCACCAGCGCGTTCAACTGTGGGCAGCCGGCTTCTACCGGACCGAGGGGCTGCACTGGGACGCGAACGCGATGCGCGGCGAGCCGTTCAAGTACTTCGCGTACGGCGTCGCGGCGGCCGAGGTGGAGGTGGACGGGTTCAGCGGCGCGTACACCCTGCGCCGCGTCGACATCGTCCACGACGTCGGTGACAGCCTCAGTCCGCTGATCGACATCGGCCAGATCGAAGGCGGTTTCGTACAAGGCGCCGGCTGGCTGACGCTTGAGGACCTCCGCTGGGACGAGAGCTCCGGCGACCGGCGAGGGCGGCTGTCCACCCAGGCCGCGAGCACATACAAGCTGCCGAGCTTCTCGGAGATGCCCGAGGTCTTCAACGTCACGCTGTTGGAGAAGGCGCATGAGGAAGGCGCCGTCTACGGCTCCAAGGCGGTCGGCGAACCGCCGCTCATGCTGGCGTTCTCGGTCCGCGAGGCCCTGCGCCAGGCTGCGGCCGCCTTCGGCCCGGCCGGCACCAGCGTGGATCTGCCGTCGCCGGCCACACCGGAGGCCGTGTACTGGGCGGTCGATCGGGCCCGGGGAGGTGTGTCGTGGAGTGGGTGAAAGCCGTTCAGCGGTTGCGATCCGGACGGCAGGCCGGCGTGCTGGTCACCGTGATGTCCGTGCGAGGACATGCTCCGCGGGAGGCCGGCGCGAAGATGGTTGTTGCTGCCGACAACGTCTGGTCGACGGTCGGCGGCGGGAATCTCGAGGCGTTGGCGGTCGAGCGCTCGCGGCAGCTGATCGCCGACGGTCTGACGACCCCGGAGGTGCTGACCGCCGCGTTGTCCGACAAAGCGCCGTACCAGCACGGAGTGCAGTGCTGTGGTGGTGAAGTGAAGCTGTTGCTGGAGCCGTTGCCGGTCGTTCCGTCGGTGGCGATCTTCGGGGTCGGGCACGTCGGCCTGGAGCTCGCGCGGATCCTCGCCCGGCACGATCTCGAGCTGCACCTGATCGACTCCCGGGCCGATCAACTGACGGCCGACCGGCTGTCGGCGCTGGACGATGCGGTCGCACACGTTCACGTCCGCAACGTGCCCGTGCTGCCGGAGCTCGTCGTCGGCGAGCTCCCGCCCGGCACCCACGCGGTGATCATGACCCACGACCACGCCGAGGACGCGGCCCTGTGCGACGCCGCGATCCGCAAGGAGGACCTCGCGACGATCGGCCTGATCGGCTCCAGCGCCAAGTGGACGCGGTTCCAGCGCAAGCTCGCCGAGGACGGCAACCCGCCCGAGGCGATCGCGCGGATCACCACGCCGATCGGCCTGCCCGATCTCCCCGGCAAGGAGCCGGCCGTGATCGCGGTCAGCGTCGCCGGGTGGCTTCTGCAGCGGTTCGCGGCCGAACCGCCGCCCGCACCGTCCCGATCCGCCGTGCGATCCGCCCGGCCCGAATTCGCCGACCGGCATCCCGCGTCGGCCCGTCCTGCCGTGCGTCGCCCCGCGCCGGCTCAGCGTGAGGCACAGGCATGACTCTTTATCGTGGCACGTTCGTCGACACGCCGGAGAACCCGTTCGACGGCGCCGGCCTGCGGGTCGGCAGCGACACGGGGCTGCTGGTCGAGGACGGGCTGATCGTTGCCCGGGGACCGTTCGCGGAGCTCCGCCAGGCGCATCCCGCCGAG
The DNA here is from genome assembly GCF_040610875.1 of Kribbella sp. NPDC003505. NCBI lineage: Bacteria > Bacillati > Actinomycetota > Actinomycetes > Propionibacteriales > Kribbellaceae > Kribbella > Kribbella sp. NPDC003505. The sequence goes on from NZ_JBEXNA010000004.1 coordinate 112,825, forward strand.
CAGGTCGTGGACCTGCGCGACGGCGTCGTACTGCCCGGATTCGTCGACACCCACGTGCACTTCCCGCAGATTCGCGCGGTCGGCGGTCTCGGGCTGCCGCTGCTCGAGTGGCTCGACCGGTACGCGCTGCCCGAGGAGGCGCGGATGGCCGACGTGGACTACGCCACCGGTGTGGCGAACGAGTTCGTCCGCGGGCTCGCGGCCGCCGGTACGACGTCGGCGCTCGTCTTCGGCGCGCACTACACCGACGCCGTCGACGCGCTGTTCGGCGCCGCGTCCAAGGTCGGTCTGCGGGTGACGAGCGGTCTGGTGCTCAGCGACCGGCTGCTACGGCCGGAGCTGCTCACCACACCGGTTCGCGCGTACGCCGAGTCGCTCGCGCTCGCGAACCGCTGGCACGGGGTCGGACGCAACCGGTACGCCGTGACGCCGCGGTTCTCGCTGTCGTGCACCGACGAGCTGCTCGCGACCTGCCGGGAGCTGATGGAGGCGATCCCCGGCGCGCTGTTCACCTCGCACGTGAACGAGAACGAGGCCGAGATCGCGTCCGTCGCCGACCTGTTCGGGGGCTGCGACTACGTGACGACGTACGACCGGCACGGCCTGGTGGACCGGCGTACCGTCCTCGCGCACAACGTGCACCCGACGGACGTCGAGCTGAAGACGCTCGCCACCAGCGGCGCGACGGTCGCGCACTGTCCGACCAGCAACGCGGCGCTCGGCAGCGGACTGTTCCCGCTGACCCGGCACCTGCAGTTCGGGGTCCGGGTAGCGCTCGGATCGGACGTCGGCGCGGGCACCGGCTTCTCACTGCTGAAGGAAGGCCTGCAGGCGTACTTCTGCCAGCAACTCCTCGGCGACCACGGCCGGCCGCTCACCGCAGCCCACCTGCTCTACCTCGCCACGACAGCCGGCGCCGAAGCCCTGGCCCTCCCCCACGTCGGCCACCTCTCGGTCGGCCAGCACTTCGACGCCCAACTCCTCCGCCCCGCGGAGGGCTCCCCCCTGGCCGTAGCCATCACCCACGCCGAAGACACCGAAGAAGCCCTCGCCCGCATCTTCACCCTCGGCACCCCCGCCGACGTCCAGGCCGTCTGGATCAACGGAGAGCTTTTGCACCACTGACAGCTCTAGCGGATCGGACGACACCTGCTCGGCTCAGGGAACAAGCAATTGCTTGTTCCCTGACCCCGCCGTGTGTCTCTTCAGCGCTTGCCAGATCCGGGCGGCCGTGTCGCGTGGGTGGTCGAGGTCGGCCCAGCAGACGCGGAACACGCCGTACCCGTGTTCGCGGAGGCGGTCCTCGCGCCACTTCTCCGCAAGGACGACGTCCGCGGTGTTGCCGTACTTCAGCGCGCCGTCGAACTCGATGACGAGCACGCCCGCGAGCAGGAAGTCGACCCGCCCGATCAGCCGGCCGAAGGCATCCCGGATCTCCACCTGCAGCTGCGGTGCCGGCAGACCGTGGTTCGCCAGCAGCACGCGCAGGCGCGATTCCCCGACCGACTCGCTCAAGGCGTTCGCGAACTGTGCGGCGGCCGTCGCGGCCGGAGAGCCGTGCCGGCGCCGATGCCGTCGTACGACGCCGGCCAGCCGCTCCGGGGTGGTGAGCCGCATTCGGAGCGCGGCGTCCGCGAGGACCACGCCGACCTCGTACGAAGTCGTACAAGTGGTCTCGACGATCGCCCGATCGACGCTCGTGAGCCGCAGACCGCCGACCTCCACGAGCTCGTCAACGGCAGGCGTTCCACGGTGTATCCGGATCCCTCGACCGGTCCGGGCGCGGCCTGACGCGACGCGAGTGAAGTGCGCCCTCGCCAGATCGGTCCCCCAGACAGGCAGACCGTGGAGCACGGCCGCGGACTGATGGCTCACGACGACGTCACCGAGCCGCGCGCTCGCCATCCGCACGTTCAGCAGGTGCAGCCGGATCGCGCGCTCCCACGGCGGCTCGTCGGCCGGCCAGTCGCGCGGGTCGACGTACGAATTGAAGCTCAATCGGAGCCATTGCCCGCTACGCACCCGCTGCCGCAACTCGCTGTCGCTGTACCCCGCGGCGACCGCGTCCGGGCGCGTGAACCACCCGCCCCGCTCGGCCGCGATCACTTCCAGTCGTCTGTTCACGCCCAAGAAGGTGCACGTCTCGCACCACGCCCGGACGTCCGATCGCGCATCTGTGGATAAGCCCCGGGGTCGCCAGACAGGCTATTTCTTGTTGCCCGACCCCGGCGCTTGTCCACTCACCCCAGCAGCCGGGCTTGGGTGCGAGCTACCTCGCTGGCCAGGGTGGGTTCGTCGGCGGTGAGGAGCACGTCGTGTTCGACGACGGGGCGGCCGTTGGCGAGGAGGAGGGTGAGCGGTGGGGGTGTGGAGAGGGCCAGAGCGGCGACGGGGTCGGGGATGCCGGTGTGGGGGAGGGTGGTGAGGTTCCAGACGGCGAGGTCGGCAAGTTTGCCGGGCTCCAGGGAGCCGATATCGGCGGAGCGGCCGAGGATGCGGGCGCCGTCCAGGGTCGCCATCTCCAGTGCGGCGCGGACGGTCAGGGCTTGTGGGCCGCCGCGGGCGCGGGCGAACAGGAGCGCGTGCCGCAGTTCCTCCACCAGGCTGCCGGATTCGTTGCTGGCGGCACCGTCGACGCCGAGGCCGACGGGCGATCCGGCGGCGCGGAGGTCTGCGGCGCGGGCGATGCCGGCGCCGAGGCGGGCGTTGGAGCTGGGGCAGTGGGCGACGCCGGTGCCGGTGCCGCCGAGGTGCTTGATCTCCGCGTCGTCGAAGTGGATGCCGTGCGCGAACCACACGTCCGGACCGGTCCACCCGAGCTGGGCGGCGTACTGCAAGGGCCTGCAGCCGTACGTTTCCTGGCACCACGAAGTCTCGTCGGTGGTCTCGGCGAGGTGCGTGTGCATCCGTACGCCGCGACGCCGCGCCAGCTCGGCCGACTCGCGCATCAGTTCACCGGTCACGCTGAACGGCGAGCACGGCGCGACCACGATCTGCAACATCGAGTCGGCTGACGAGTCGTGCCAGCGGTCGATCGCGGCCTCGGTCGCGGCGAGGATCTCGTCGCGGTTCTCGACCACGGAATCCGGCGGCAGCCCGCCGTCCTTCTGACCGCGGTCCATCGAGCCGCGCGCGGGGTGGAACCGCAGCCCGACCTCACCCGCGGCGGCGATCTCGGCCGCGAGCAGGTCGCCGCCGTCGCGCGGGAAGACGTAGTGGTGATCGGCCACGGTCGTGCAGCCGGTCCGCGCGAGCTGGGCGAGCGCCGCCCGCGCCGCGACGTACACGGTCTCCTCGGAGATCCGGGCCCAGACCGGGTACAGCGTCGTCAGCCACTCGAAGAGCGTCGCGTCCGCGGCGAGCCCGCGCGTCACCCACTGGTACAGGTGCTGATGCGTGTTCACGAACCCCGGCGTCACCAGGCAGCCGCGCCCGTCCACGACGCGAGCATCGTCGTACGACGGCGCAGGCCCCGGCCCGACCGCGACCAGGCGATTGCCCTCGGCAACCACGTGGCCGACGAACTCGCGCCGGGCCGGATCGAGGGTCGCCAGGTAGGCGCCCTCGATCACGGTCCTGCTCAACAGAAACCCGGTGTCGCAAGCCAGGCGGACCCGGCGTCGCCGGCGTCGTCGCGAGTCACCGAGGCCTCGATCAGGCCGTACGGGCGGTCCGCGGCGATGAAAACCTCACCGGGGTTCTCGACACCGAACGGCGACAGGTCGACCAGGAAGTGGTGCTTGTTCGGCGCCGAGAACTTGATCTCGGCAACTTCCGGATGCGCCTCCAGCACCGCGGAACCCATGCCGTAGAGCGTCTGCTGCAAGGCCAGGCTGTGAATGTTCGCGAACCGCTCGAGCAGCAGCCTCTTGATGCCGTCGTACGACTTGTCCCAGTCGACGTCGGTGTGGTCGTAGCGCCAGCGCGCGACCAGCGACGTCGCCAGGATCCGGTCGTCGGTTTCCTGCAGCGTCGTGTACTTGTCCTTGAGGAACCCGTGGAATTCCGACCCGGTCGACTTCAGGACGACGAGATCGCTGATCCCGGAGACGACGTACGCCGTGCGCTGCGCACCCCGGCCCTCGACGTTGACGACGGTGTTCCGTACGCCGGTGCCGGCCCGGACGAACGCGTGGTCGTGGTCGTCGATGCGCTCCCAGGCGTACTCCTCGACCTCGATCCGGGCGCCCTCCGCGGCCGGCGACGCATCCAGGAAATGCGCGCCGAGCGTCAGCGCGTAGTCCTCGATCGCCCCGATCCCCTTCTCCTTGGCGAAGGCGAACGCGGTGTTCTTCTGCGTGTCGGTCGGCAGTACGTCGGACTGGTCGCCGGTCGTGTGCGCCGCCTCGAAGCTGCCGCGGAGCGATGTCGACACGTTCAGGTCGCGGATCTGGTGCCGGGGCGTGTCGCGGTAGACGCGGACGACGCGGTTCTCGGCTTTGCCGTACTGGTTGGCGCCCAGGTGGATGGCCATCGGAGGTCAGCTCCCTCGGTAGGTGGAAAACGCGAACGGGCTGAGCAGCAACGGGACGTGGTAGTGCCGCTCGTCGGCGACCGTGAAGGTCACGGAGACCTCGGGAAAGAAGCTGTCCTGGCCCGTGGCCTTCGCGTACGCCGCGACGTCGAACCAGAGCCGGTACGTGCCCGGCTCGAGCTTCGGTTGCAACTCGGCGATCCGGCCGTCGGCGTCCGTGGTGCCGCCGGCCACGAGGACGTCGTCGCGGTAGAGCCGGACCTCGACGTTCTGCGCCGGTCGACCCAGCGCGGTGTCGAGGACGTGCGTGCTGAGCGAACTCATGCCTCCACCACCTTGTTCAACCGGAGCAGCGCGATCTTGCGCAGTTCCTCGTGGACGACGGCTGCCTCGGTCGCGTCGTCGTGCGTGAGACGGGTCCGCAGGCTGTCCAGCATCTGCGCCGCCGACAGCCCGGTCGCACAGATCAGGAACACCCGGCCGAACCGCTCCTCGTACTGACGGTTGCCCTCGGCAAGTTTCTGCCGGACCGCCGGGTCCGCGCCGACACCGGACTGCTCGTTCCGCGACCAGTTGGCCTCGGCGCTCGCGCCCTGCGGGCGGTCACCGATCCGTGGGTGCGCCTGGAGCGCGCGATCGACCTCGTTGTCGTCGAGCTCACGGAGCAACTGGTCGGCGACCGCGGTCAGCGCCGCGCGATCGCCGTACGGCCGCTTGGCCAGGATCGCGTCGACCCAGCGGGGCACGTCGCAGCAGGCTGCCAGCCCCGGCCGGAGCCGGTCGGCCGCAGTGGAGTTGAACTCCTCCAGGTCCACGGATCACACCTTCTCGAATCCCGAAATCGACTTTCCGTATGACGAGAGCGTGACACCCACTCCGCCAGTCGTCAACAGTTTGTTGAAAATCAGCGGGCGCGGTTCAAGTAGTTGTAGACGGTGAAGCGGGTGACGCCGAGCGCCTCGGCGACGATTTCGGCCGACTTGCGGTACTCGAACGCGCCGCGCGCCTCCAGCAACAGAACGGCCTGCTGCTTGTCATGCCGGGACAGGTCGCGCAGCGGACTGCCCAACTCGTCAGCAACCTCTGCCAGCAGGCCCTGCACACCGCCGGCACCACCTGCGCTTGTTCCGGCGCCCGTACCGGCCACGGCAGCCGCAGTGCCGCCGTCGGCGGGTTTCGGCAGCCTGACGGCGACCACCGCCTCCCCTTCCCATCGCAGCGGGATGTCGTCGTCCCGGGCGTCCGCCGGTGCGATCAGCTCGGCGTTCAGCCGCTCCACCAGCGGCGTGATCGCCTCGACCAGGGGATGCTGCTCAGGCATCGCGCCGTACCTGCAAGGTCACCTGGCTCGCGCCGCCGGCGAACGCCGCCTCGAGAACCTTCGGGAGTGCGGGCAGCAACAGGTGCTGCTCGCCGCTGACCTGCGTACCGAGCGGGCCGAACTCGCAGTCGAGCCCGGCCTCCTCTGCCGCACGCAGCGCCTCGGTGGCGTGCGCGGGCGGCGAACCGTCCACGTCGAACGGTTCCGTGGTGAACTCCGCAACCAGTCGCATGGTGCGAGGCTAGGACATGCCCTAACCCTCGGGCACCGCCCGGCGGGCGAGTCGAGCCAGGGCCGCGGTGTCGAACTCGGTCGTCTCGATCGCGCCGCACTCGATGCCGCGCAGCACGAACCCGGCGAGCGCGGCCGCCGTTGCCGGCTCGTCGAGGTAACCCGACTCGCCGTCACCCAGGTACGCCCGCAGGCGCTGCGCGGCCTCGTCGTACCCCTCCCGGTAGAAGAGGTACGTCGCCGCGAAGCGGGTCGGGAGCTGGGCGGGATGCATGTCCCAGCCCTGGTAGATGCCGCGCGCGAGCGAACGCCGTACCAGCCGGAAATGCAGCCGCAACGCGTCGTGGACCGCGTCGCCGACCGGCAGGACGTTGGTCGAGCCGTCGGACACGAAGACGCCAGTACCGGCCGCGGCCAGCTGCATCACGTCCTTCGCGTGATCGGCGACCGGGTGCTCCATGCTCTGGTACGCCGCGGCGACGCCGAGCGAAGCGGAGTAGTCGTACGTGCCGTAGTGCAGCCCGGTGACGCGCTCGCCGCCGGCCTTGATCATCCGGGTGATCAGCGCGGTACCGTCCGCGCCGAGGATCGCCTGCGGGGTCTCGACCTGGATCTCGAAGTTCAGCCGCCGTACGCCGTACTTCTGCTCGAGCGTCTCGAGGACGAGCACCATCGCCTCGACCTGCTCGACCGAGGTCACCTTCGGGAGCGTGACGACGAAGCCGTCGCCGACCGCCCCGAGGTGCTCGAGGAACAGGTCGAGCGTACGGACTCCGCGTCGTCTCGTTGGCGCTTCCAACGACTTGATCCGCAGCCCGTGGTACGGCGTCCGCGGGCCGGCCGCGAGAGCTTCGGCGGCGGCGATCGCCGCGGCGTCCTCCTCGCCGTCCGGCCGGTTGCCGTAGCCGTCCTCGAAGTCGATGCGGAGGTCCTCGATCGGCTCCCGCTCGAGCTTGGCGCGGACCCGGTCGTACACCTCGTCGGTCAGGTCGGCCGCGACGATCTTCGCGAGGTCGGCGGCCGAGGCTGCGTACCTGTCGAGAGCCGCACGGGCCTGCGCACCCCAGTCGTCCACTGTGCGTACGTCGTACCGGTCGGCCGGGACGTACACGGTGTGGATCGGCTGCCGGACCCCGCGATCACCGCGGTAGTCGGCGGCCAGCGCGGCGTCGGCAGCCGCCAGGCGTCGGTCGAGCTCGGCCATCAGGTCGTCCACTGCAGCCTCCTTTTCCGTATTGTGGAGACTAATATCTACTTTGCGGAAGATGCAACCGTTCGACCTTCCGGGATCTGGCGCTAAACTTCCGTGATCCGGAAAGGTGGGTGTCATGGCGGAGACGAACGGCAAGGGCCGGACCGGCAGCGTGCAGTCGATCGAGCGCGCCTTCGGGCTGCTCGAGACGATGGCCGACGCGGGCGGGATGATGGGCCTGTCGCAGCTGGCCACGGCCTCCGGGCTGCCGCTGCCGACGATCCACCGGCTGGTGCGCACCCTGGTCGACCTCGGCTACCTGCGCCAGGAACCGTCGCGGCAGTACGTGCTCGGGCCGAAGCTGATCCGGCTCGGGGAGAGTTCGTCGCACATGCTGAGTGTGTTCGCCCGGCCGCATCTCGCGCGGCTCGTCGACGAGCTCGGCGAGTCCGCGAACATGGCGATGCTCGACGGCGACCAGATCGTCTACCTGGCGCAGGTCCCGTCGCGGCACTCGATGCGGATGTTCACCGAGGTCGGCCGCCGCGTCCTCCCGCACTGCACGGCGGTCGGCAAGGCGATCCTCGCGCAGTACCCCGATGCCGAGGTCCGCGAGCTCCTGCACCGCACCGGCATGCCACAGCACACCGACAACACCATCACGTCCCCCGACGCGTTCACCACCCAACTCCACCAGGCGGCCGGCGACGGCTATGCGATGGACGAAGGCGAGCAGGAGGTCGGCGTCCGGTGCGTGGCGGTGGCGGTGCCCGACGCACCCTCCCCGCTGGCCATCTCCATCTCCGGCCCCGCCGGCCGCATGACCGAGCCGCTGGTGGAACGCGCCATCCCGCTCCTCACGCAAGCCGCCAAGTCCCTGTCCGAAGACCTCCACTGACAGCCCCGCCGCAGGGCTACCCGCAGTGCTACCCGCGGTGCGACGGCGGCTGCAGGACACAGAACTCGTTTCCGTCCGGGTCGGCCAGCACGTGCCAGACCCACCCTGCCTCGTTCACCGGCTCCTCGGTGAGGCGTCGGGCGCCCAGCGCGAGGACTCGGGCGACCTCGGCGTCCAGGTCGGCGGTGCGGAGGTCGAGGTGGAGGCGGTTCTTGCCGAGCTTCGTGTCGGTGACTCGCTGCAACAGGATCTCCACGCCGGCGCCGTCGGCGGGCACCAGGCTGAGATAGATCTCCGACTGCCCTTCACGGACGTAGCCGAGCACCTCACTCCAGAAGACCGCCGCGCGCTCCAGCTCGGCCACGTCGATCACGACAACCAACTCACCACGCAGGTACTGCTGAGGGGTCCGCATTCCCAGACAGTACGCATGTCGAGCTATCGGCTGTCGGTGCGCAGCCGGCCGTGAAGGTGCCAGTCGTGCCAGCCGTCCGCGTGCATGATCGCCTGCCGCAGGGTGCCTTCGAGCTGGTAGCCGGCGTTCGTCGCGACCCTGCATGACGCGGTGTTCGCGGTGGAGTGGTGGATGTTCAGCCGATTGAATCCCGCCTGCCCGAACGCCCAGGCGGACAGCGAGTCGACCGCTCCCGCGGCGACGCCCCGCCCACGAGCCGCCGGGGTCACCCAGTAGGACAGCGCCGCCGACCCCTGCGCGAGCGAGATGTCCCGCAACCCGACCTGCCCGAGCGGCTCATCGTCGTGACCGACGACCGCCCAACTCGCCGCCGTCTCCGCGTCCCAGTGATCAGCCCACTGTCCGACCCACTCTCCAGCCTCCTCGAGCGTGTCGAGCCGCCGGACATGCCACCGCTGAATGTCAGGACATCCGAACGCCGTCCGTACGACGTCGGCATCCCTCTCCTGCCAAGGCCGCAACAACAACCCGCCCCCCACCGCCAACCGCGGCTGCGCCACATCCCGCAAAGTCCCCCGAGACAACACCGATCCCACAAGCAGAGGCATCCCGAGATGCTATTCCGCCCACCCGCCGCCCGCGGCACCACCCGCTGGCCGGGGCCCCTTCAGGGGGCGTAGGTGCGCCAGCGTTCGGTGAGTTCGTAGCCGAGGGACTGGTTGGCCTGGAGGCTGGCCTGGTTGGCGGCGGCTCCGCCGGTGCTGAAGCGGGTGATGCCGACGTCGAGGAGGGCGAGGATCGAGGCGGCTTTCACGGCCTGCGCGACGCCGCGGCGGCGGTGCGTGGAAAGCACCGACGTGAACCGCGTGTCCCCGAAGCCGTCCTTCGCGCGGATCACCGTCGCGCCGACCAGCCGGTTGCCGTCGAAGGCGCCGAACACCCGGTGCTCCGGCCAGAGCGCTCGGGTCTCGGCCAACTCGCCGACCACGCGGTGCGTCGCGGGCGTGTACGGATAGTCCGGCTCGTTGGACTTCTCCAGCGCGTGCAACTCCTCCGCGGACTCGGCGCCGAGCTCGCGGATCGTGAGCCCGCCCGCGGTGGCCCGGAGTACGGCGGACTCCAGCAGCTCACGATCCGGGTCGAACAGCCGTACCGCCCAGGACTCGGCGACCACGCGGTAGCCGGCCGCTTCGAGCTCGGCGCACCGCGGGTCGTTGTCCTGGACGATCTCGTAGTCACCCACCCAGCGATTGTCAGCCCAGTTTGCGCAGCAGCGGAAGGACATCCTCGGTGAACTGGGTGAGGAAACGCTCCTGGTCGTTGCCCGGACCGTGGACGACGAAGTGGTTGAAGCCGGCGTCGGCGTACGGCTGGAGCTGCTTCACCGCCTCCTCCGGGTCCGACGCCACGATCCAGCGCTTGGCGACCTGCTCGATCGGCAGCTCGTCGGCCAGCCGCTCCATTTCGGTCGCGCTCGTCACGCTGTGCTTCTGCTCGGCGGTCAGCGACAGCGGCGCCCAGAACCGGGTGTTCTCCAACGCCTGCGCCGGGTCGCGGTCGTAGGAGATCTTCACCTCGAGCATCCGGTCGACGTCCTCGAACTTCTTCCCGGCCTTCTCGGCGCCTTCCCGGACGGCGGGCATCAGCTGCTCGGTGTACAGGTCCATGCCCTTGCCGGACGTCGCGATGAACCCGTCACCGGCGCGCCCGGCGTACCGCGCGACCAGGGGGCCACCTGCGGCGACGTAGACCTTCAACGGCGTCTCGGGGCGGTCGTAGATGAACGCGTCGACGGTCTTGTAGTACGGCCCGTCGGAGCTGACACCGTCCTTCGTCCACAGGTCGCGGATCAGCTGCACGGACTCCCGGAGCCGGGCGAACCGCTCCTTGAACTCGGGCCATTCCATACCCGACACCGCGATCTCGTTGAGCGCTTCGCCGCTGCCGACGCCGAGCATGACCCGCCCCGGGTACAGCACGCCGAGGGTCGCGAACGCCTGCGCGATGACCGCCGGGTTGTAGCGGAACGTCGGCGTCAGCACCGACGTACCGAGCAGCACCCTATTGGTCCGCTCGCCGACCGCCGCCAGCCAGGCGAGCGCGAACGGCGCGTGGCCGCCCTCGTGCCGCCACGGCAGGAAGTGGTCCGAAACGGTCACACTGTCGAGCCCGAGTTCCTCGGCCCGCACGGAGTACTCCACCAGATCCCGCGGCCCGAACTGCTCCGCCGAAGCCTTGTACCCGACCCGAATGCTCACCCTCTGCTCCCAACGTCGTCTGCGCGTACTCCGGAAGACAACCGCGCCCAGGTCCGACTTTATGCCGCCCGGCGGGCCTGATTGACTCCGGCCGCCGGGGTCGGGAAGGATGTGGGTCCGGCGCGGCCCGCGCCTCACCTTCGTCGACCGGCCCCAGCTCGGTCACCGTGAGAAGGCAAAGGGACTTCCTGTCTCGGGCCGCTCGTCCTGGTCATCCGCCTCGACGGGATCGCTGGGGGATCGCGTGCGAGTGCGTGGAAGGCCAGATGACAGCGCACAGGAATCTCAAACAACGGGTTCGAGCCCGCGCCGCGAAGACCGGCGAGTCCTACACGGCTGCCCTCCGGCACTTCCGTCCGACTCCTCGAGGAGAACCAGACATGCCGGAATTCCCACGCATCGCCGTCGCCCAGTCGACGGTCCGCGAAGACCCGACGAACGCCGCCCTGCTCCGGGAGAGCGGCGACGAGGTCCGAGCGCTGATGCGGCAGGCCGCCAAGGCGGGCGCCCGCCTGGTGCACTTCGGTGAAGGAGCGATCTGCTTCCCGAGCAAGCGGGTGATGTCGTCGCTCGGCCCGGACGAGATCGGCCCGTCCGACTGGTCCCGGGCCGACTGGGCCGCCCTGCAGGACGAGCTCGACCAGATCGTCGCGCTCTCCCGCGAGCTCGGGATCTGGACCGTGATCCCGTCGGTCCACCAACTGCCCGGCGCCCGTCCGCACAACAGCATGTACGTCGTGTCCGACCACGGGAAGCTGGTCGCCCGGTACGACGAGCGGATGCTGTCCACGACGAAGGTCACCTGGATGTACTCCGCCGGCAAGGAAGCGGTGACGTTCGAGGTGGACGGTGTCCGCTTCGGGCTCGCGCTCGGGCTGGACGTGCTGTTCCCGGAGCTGTTCACCGAGTACGACCGGCTCGGCGCCGACGTCGTCCTCGTGTCGTACGCGAACAACGAGGGCGTGAACGCGCACATCGGAGTGCAGGTCCGCGGGGCCGCCGCGAACAACACCTTCTGGGTGAGCCTCGCGGCCACGGCCAACCCGGACACCGACCTGACGTCCGGGATAGCCGGTCCCCGCGGCCAATGGCTGGCGCAGTGCGCGGAGGACGGCACGCCGTCGGTCGCGATCGCTGAGCTGCACACCGACGAATTCACCACCGTCGGCCGCGACTTCCGTCGCCGGACCCGGGACCGCGTCAGCTCGTAGCCCTCACAGGTCCGGGTGCTGACGCGTTCTGTCCGTATGAACAGGCATGCGGTGGTCAGCACCCGGATCGGGGACCTCACGGTGGTGGTGTCGGAGGCGGAACTGCTCGGAATCTATTTTCCGCACCACTGGGTGAAGCCGGCGGCGCAGACGCTGGGTGAGCGGGTCGAGGCGTCCGACCCGCTCATCGCGCTCGTCGTCGAGCAACTGGAGTCGTACTTGTCCGGATCGCGGGTTTCCTTCGACCTGCCGGTCCGGCCCGAGGGAGATGCGTTCCAGCGGCGGGTGTGGGCCGTGCTCGAGGAAATCCCGTACGGCGAGACCACGACGTACGGCGAGATCGCGGCGCGGCTCGGCGAGACGGCGCAGGCGGTCGGCAAGGCGGTCGGGCAGAACCCGCTGTCGATCGTCGTGCCGTGCCACCGGGTGATCGGGAAGAACGGATCGCTGACCGGCTACGCGGGCGGGCTGAAGCGCAAGCAGTTCCTGCTCGACCTGGAGCGGCCGGTGGGCGCCCGCCTGTTCTGAAGGCGGACCTCAGCCACTCACCAACCCCGGCGAAGCGACGGCGGCAGGCCGGCGACGAGCGTGTCGGGCCGCGGCGCGGCGTGGTTGGTGAGTGACGGGCGTCCGCGCTATCGGCTCAGATCGCCGACCTGAGCCGCGTACCAGTCGAGTTCGGTGAGGTGCTCGGCGATCTCGCGGAGCGTCCAGTTGGGGCTGCGGTCCTTGTCCCACTCGGCCGGGTCGAGGGCGGCGTACCGCAGTGCGAACGTCCGCCCGAGTCGCTGCAGCCGCTGTTCGGCCTCCCGGACGTCGTCCTCGGTGAACGGCGCGAGGTCGGCGGCGGACGTGAGCGCGCTCGCGTGCCACTCGTCGGGCTGCGTCGGCACGCCGGCCAGCAGCGCCTCGACCTCTGCCAGGTGATCGACCAGGTGATCGGCGATCCGGCGTACCGCCTTGTGCGGCGTGAACGTGCGACCGTCGTCGGACGTGCGCGGCACGCCGTCCCAGGCCGGCCAGGTCACCACGAGGTGGAGGCATCGCTCGACGGCCTGCTCGACGAGTTCTCCGGGGTTCTGTGTCATACGGCCGACGCTAAGGCCGTCATGCTTCGGTGTCGGCCGAAGTGATTCCGAGCTTTCCGGCCAGGCGCTCCGCGTCGTACGGGGCGTGCACCTTGACGTCGTTGTCGAAGTACACGTAGGTGTCACATTTCCAGGACCGGACCTTCCGCGCCCAGCGACCGAGGGACTTGTCGTCGTATCCGCTGACGTAGAGCTCCTCGGCGCCGTGCAGCCGGGCGTAGGCGAAATCCGCGGTGACGTCGCCGAACATCGGCCACTTGCCCGCGGTGTCGGCACAGACGACCGCGATGTCGTGCTCCCGGCAGAGCTCGACGAACTCCTTGGTCTTGAAGCTGTCGTGCCGCACTTCGAGCGCGTACCGGATCGGCTGGTCGACGGTAGCCTCGAGCAGCGCACGGCCTTCCATCCGTTCGTCGTGGCGCTTCGCGACTTCGGCCGCCTCGACGGTGCTGCGCGGCAGCTGCTCGAAGAAGCCGGCGCAGCGCTCCGCGTCGTACTGGAAGTTGGGCGGCAGCTGCCACAGCACCGGTCCGAGTTTGTTGCCGAGCGCAAGCACACCGGACGCGAAGAAGTTCGCCAGCGGCGCGTCCACGTCGGCCAGGCGCTTCAGATGCGTGACGAAGCGCGGCCCCTTGACCGAGAACACGAACCCGTCGGGCGTCTCGTCGTACCAGCGCTGGTACGACGTCGGGCGCTGGAGGGCGTAGAAGGAACCGTTGAGCTCGATCGAGTTCAACCGGGAGGACGCGTACTCGAGCTCGGCGCGCTGCGGCAGCCCGTCGGGGTAGTAGACCTTCCGCCAGGGTGCATAGCGCCAGCCCGAGATCCCCACTCGGTACGGCGAGTCCGGCCAGCGCGTCATCCCTCGATTATGGTCCCCGCATGCAGATCGACCGCGGCGCGTATCCGGACGCAGTGACGCCTTGGGAGGACCCGGCGTGGCGGGCAGCCGCGCTCGGCTGGCTGGACGCGCAACTCGACGAGGCCGGCGTTCGCGAGACAGGTCCGCGGCGGGTCCGGGTTCGGCCGTGGTCGGTGCTCGTCCGGGTCGAGGCGGAGGAACCCGTCTGGTTCAAGGCCGCGTCGCCCGGGAGCGCGTTCGAGGCCGGGCTCGGCGAGGCGCTGTCCCGATGGGTGCCGTCCCACGTGCTGACGCCGTACGCGGTCGACGCCACCCGGGGCTGGTCGCTGCTGCCGTCCGGCGGGCCGCTGCTTCGCACCCTGGAGATCGGGCCGCGCGAGTGGGAGGAGGCGTTGACGCAGTACGCCGAGTTGCAGCGGGCCCTCGTGCCGCGGGCGGAGGCGTTGCTGGGTCTCGGCGTACCCGATGCTCGGGTATCGCTGCTGCCGTCGATCTTCGACGAGGCCGTCGCCGGGAACGGGGCCCTGGATGCGGTGGAGCGGGAACGGTTGCGGCGGTTCCGGCCACGGCTGGTCGCGTGGTGCGAGGAGCTTGCGGGTCTCGGCGTACCGGATTCACTGGATCATGCGGATCTGCATGACGGTCAGATTCTGGTTGCCGGGTCCGGGCGGTACACGTTCTTCGACTGGGGTGACGCGAATGTGGGGCACCCGTTCTGCAGTCTGCTGGTCGCGCTCGATCGTGCGGCTGACGACCACGGCCCGGAGGTCGTCGCTCGGTTGGAGGACGCTTATCTGGAGCGGTGGACGGACGGTCACTCGATGCCCGACCTGCGCCGCGCCGCCGAGCTCGCCCGCCGGCTCAGCCAGCTGACCCGCGCCGGCTCCTGGGCCCGGTTGTTCCCGACGGCCGCCCATATCGGCGATCCCGAACGCGCGGCCGCACTGTCGCGGTTGGCCGGGTGACCGTCAGGTCGGGATCCATTCCGGCCACCAGGGCGGGACGTTGCCCGGGCAGGTACCGGGTGAGGCGGCGGGGGTGCCTTGCCACGAGAACAGGGCGAGGTCGGCGATCGCGATCGCGATGGCCGCGGCGATCAGCGAGAACAGGAACGCCTTCCCGGCGTACCGGAAGACGACGGTGAACAGCACCAGATTGACGATCAACGCGATCGGCACACCGAGGAAGAGCAGCGTCAGCCCGTTCGGCACGCTGCCGGCGATGTCCACCTGACACGCCTTCCACGCCCGCGAAGTCACCACCACCAACCCGAACGCCGTCCCACCGCCGACCACCACCGCAAGGAACGACTCCCCCTTGCTCCCCTTCGCCGCAAACGCCATGAGGATCACGGTAAGTGATCCACCGCCCCACTTCACCTCACCCCGGCGGGTACACCAGACTGCGCCGATGGACATCAAGCACCGGATGATCGTCTTCGACGCGGCCGACATCGAAGCGGAGAGCAGCTTCTGGGCCGCCTTTCTCGGCGGCACCGTCGACAGGTGGAGCGACCGCTGGCACGCGATCTGGGTCGACGGCGGGTGGGCGCTCGGCGTCCAGCACGCGCCCGATCACGTACCACCGGACTGGCCGGACGGTTCGCCACAGCAGATCCACCTCGACCTGTACTTCGAGGGCGTCGACGCACATACCACCGCTCACAACCGGGCCCTGACGCTCGGCGCCCGCCTCCTCAAACCGGCCGACGACCCGACCGCCGCTCGCGGCGTCCAGACGTACGCCGACCCGGCCGGCCACCCATTCTGCCTCTGCTGGGTTCCGGGCTAGTCGGGCTTCGGGCGGAGCCAGAGCATGGTGGTGATGTGGGTGAGGTCTTCGGGTTCGTGCGGGACGACGACCACCTGGTGTTCGTCCTCGTAGAGCACCCGGCCTGGCGCGGGTGACTCGTAGCGTTCGCACGGGACGTTGTGGGCGGCGAGGATCGCCAGGTAGCCCGGGAGCGGCTTCATGAGGTGCGCGGCCGACGCCCGGAACCACGCGGCCGCCTGCAGGTTGGCCTCGTACACGGTGGGGTCGACGGTCGACGGGTTCGTGTACGTCGCGTCGTACCAGGCGTTCGTCGTACGGCGGAACTCTTCCTCCTCGGCGCTCAGATACCCGCGCTGACCGAGCATGTTCACCAGCCCGAAGACGCCGATCCGCCGTCCGCGCCGATCCGGCGCCGGACTCTGGTACCTGACGAACACATCCGCCCCTTCCTCCGACCCGGTTGACCCTAGCAGCTTGTCAGGGCTAGCCTGACATGCGTGTCAGGACAATCCTGACAGACTGGAGGACGCGGTATGCCGGACAACGTGCTGCGATGCTCGTTCTGCGGGAAGGTCGCGGACGAGGTGCAGCGACTGATCGCCGGGCCCGGCGTGTTCATCTGCAACGAGTGCGTCGACCTGTGCGTGCAGGTGATCGACGAGCAAGCGTCGCTCCCATCGCTCGACGGCAAGAGCGACGAGGAGTTGCTTGCGGACATCGCGCGGCTCGACAAGTCCCGCGGCCAGGTCGAGGCCGCCGTACTGGAACGCGTACAGACGCTGCGCTCCCGATCCGTCACCTGGGCCCGCATCGGCGAAGCCCTCGGCATCAGCCGCCAGTCAGCCTGGGAACGCTTCTCCGGCGAGGAATAGCCGTCAGACTCCCGTGAACGCCGCGATCTCGGCCAGGTAGCGGTCAGACTCCTCGACGTTCGGGAAATGGGCGCTCTCGCCGAAGACGCGGAGCTGAGCCTGCGGTAGCCGGGCGGCCAGGTCACGACACGCATCCACGCCCGCGTTGCGATCCCAGAAGCCGACGAGCACCAGCACTCTCACTTCCAGCGCGGCCAGCTCGTCGACGAGCGGCACCCGCCGAGGCGGTTCAGCGGCGAGCGCGGCCGCCATCTCGCCGGTGTTGACCAGCCCGCTCTCCTCCCACAGCTCGCGGACCCGCCGCGCCGCCGCGGGCCGACGGAACAGGAAGCGGTCGAGAGTCTCCCGGTCGACGACATCCCAGACGGCGGCCGGACCCGACTCAGCGACCGCGGCGCGGATCGCGGCCCGCATCTCTTCATCAGCGGCAACCGCCTCGAAACCGGATCCCCAAGGCGACGGTGTGAGCGGCCCGGCCAGCGCGGTGCCTTGAAGAATCAGGCCGGCAACGCGATCCGGATAGGCGACGGTGTACTCGGCCGCGAGATCCCCGCCGAACGAGATGCCGAGCAGCACGATCCGCGGCAGGCCGAGATGCCGCCGCAACTGTTCCAGGTCGTCGACGAGCAGCGGTACGGCGTACCGCCCGTCGCCGTCGCTGCGCCCGGAGCCGCGCTGCTCGTAGTACACAACCGGCCCGAGCTGCTCGAGCCCAGGCCCCGTCAGCCGCTCGAAGTCATAGATGAATCCGCCGGGCCCGCCGTGCACCACGACAACCGGCGTCCGCCCACGCAGATCACCCACCACCCGCACCCAGTGCCGGACACCGTTGAGCTCGACGTACGACTCACCCACCACCGCAGTCTCACACGGCGCCGAAATCCCGTGGTTCGACCGGTGCGGCCGATCGTCGCCGTCTGGCGCGGCGACGGCCCGGTGCAGGTGGTGCCGCCGTGCGGCCGCTGCCGGGAGTTCATCCGCCAGATCCACCCGGCCAACATCGACACCGAGGTAGTTCTCGGCCCCCGGCGTACGACGTCGCTCCGCGCTCTGCTGCCCGAGACCGACTGGCCGTCACCTCTCAGCTGACCTTGCCCTCGGCAAGCTAGACCTGGCTCTGATGTTTGCGCGGCCAGAGTGCGATCGCGGTCGCGAACAGGGCCACCGCCACGACGAGGTCGAACAGTTCGCCCTGGCGGACCGCGGAGACGACGCCTCCGAGCCCGGCGAGAACGAAGAAAACTGCCAGCAACGTTCGCAGCACTGTCATTTCCCCACCCCCTACCCGCTAGATCGGGCGCCGCCCGGGGAGTGTTACGCGGGGCTGGAGAGCAGCGCGTCGACCCACGCGTCCTGGTGCCTGGCGACATAGTCGGCGGCCGGACCCCAGAAGTCGGCGTGGCCGTCCGCGTAGTGCTGGGCCCACGGTTGCTCACCGGTCTCGTGGCCGCGGACCAGCAGTTCGTACGATCCGCGCGTACGGGCCGCAACCTGCGCGGGGAACACCCGGCGCTGCTCCTGGTCGAGCCCGTACCCGTCCACGAACGCGCGCAATCGCGGGGCGTCCACCGCTACGTCGCCGCCCGGCAGCAGCGGTACGAGCGACTGCGCGGCGTACCCGAGGTCCCACAACCGCGTCGACGGCCCGGCGTTGTCCCAGTCGATGAAGACCCAGCGGTCGTCGTTGCAGACCAGGTTCCACGGGGCGAGGTCGCCGTGGCAGATCAGCTCGCCGCCGGCCGGGTCCGGTACCGCCGGGTGCCAGGCGGCGTCCGACGGCGGTTCGAAGTCGTCCATGGCGTCGTGCAGCTCACGGATCAGCCGTCCGGCGCGACGCAGCTCGTCCAGTGAGAACGGCGGCAGCGTGTCCGCGAGTACACCTGGGATGTACTCGAGGACGTGGCGCTCCTGCTCGTCGCGCCCCAACGTCCGCGGCGCGCCTTCGAACCGCTTCGCCGCCAGATGCTCGAGCACCGCCTCGACCCCGGCCGTGTGGCCGAGCGCCGGCTTCCGCACCGTCTCGCCGATCCGCACGACGCGGTCGGCGACGTTCCCGCCGGTCAGGACCTCTTCAGCTTCCACGTGTGCAGGGATCAGTCGAGGCAGAATTCGTTGCCTTCGACATCTTGCATGTTCTGGCAGGACTCGTTCTCCTCGTCGGCCAGCAGCAGCTGCCCGCGGACGGCGCCGAGCGCCTCGAGCCGCCGGCACTCGGCCTCGAGCACAGCGAGGCGCTCCTCACCGACGAGACCGGTGCCGACGCGGACGTCGAGGTGCACGCGGTTCTTCACGACCTTGCCCTCAGGAACCCGCTGGAAGAACAGCCGCGGCCCTTCCCCGGTCGGATCGACACACGCGAACCACGCCCCCTGCTGCTCGGCGGGCAGCGACCGGTCGTACTCCTCCCAGGACGCGAACCCTTCCGGCGTCGGCGGTGCGACATACCCCAACACCTCACACCAGAACCGACCAACCCGCTCAGGCTCCGCACAGTCAAAGGTGACCTGAAACTTCTTGACCGACGCCATACACCCACCCTAAAACGTGCCGCCTCCACCGGTCATCTGGTTTGCCAACCACTCCTCTGCAGTCACCATCCGTCCACCCACCATCGGCCGTAGCTCCTCCCAGGCGTCGCGGAACTCGAGCAACGCCATCGCGCTGGCAACCCGTAACCCGCCGGCCTCGACGTCGAAAACGTTGGCCGGCCACGTGTGGCGCGTAGCACCCCAGAAGTCGGTGTACAGGCCCGGCTGCACCAGGAACAGCTCGACCCTGATCCCGTCGACCTCGAAGGCTCGCTTGTGCGGGAATCGTTTGGCCACGATCTCGCGCACGTCACCGCTCCGCAGGTATCCGTCCACAGTCTCGAAGTTGTCAGCCGGATACAGCAGGTCGAGGTCCTGGTGCGCGCGCGGGCGACTCAGCCCGAGCAGCTCCGACGCCCAACCGCCGAACAACCAGGTCCTGACGCCGGCGCCCTCCAACCGCCCGACGGCATCCCTCACGAAGGCAAGATCATTGGTCCGGGCCATGGCGCTCAGGTTTGCATGATGCGGACGAAGACGGTGGGGCGGGCGGCAGTGGGGTTGTCGACCAGGAGGTCGACGTACAAAGGCAGGCCGTTGGAGTCGGTGTCGTCGATCTGGTCACTCGCTCGCGCCGGCCAGTTGCTCGGCTGCCACTCGGCGAACCTCGCGGGCATTTCGTCGTCCCAGCCGGATTCCCTCGGCAGGGCCTCCGACCGGGTCGTGTCCGTCAGCGTGCCCGGCGTGAGCCGGTAGGTACCGAGGAAGCTGGCCAATCCGACCCGGTCGGTGGCGAAGCGCAGATAGATCTCGTTCACGTCCCAGTCGCGAAGCTCCACCCATTCAAGCCCGGCAGCACCCGCCGGCAGGTGAATGTCGTAGTACTTCACATGCTTCGCGAATTCCGCGCTCGCACCAGTCCCGCTCGAGATCTCCACCTGCGGCTGAACCGAGCAGCCGACCACGGCGAGAGTCGCCACAAGTCCCGCCGTACGTCGTCCGCGCACGCGCTCACCGTACAAGGCTAGGGTCTACGCGCATGGATCTCGCAGCCCTGCAAGCGCGCGCTGTCGCCATCAACGAGCTCTACGACCGCCACAACGAAGCGGCGGGCTGCACCCGCTGGACCACCACCGACCTCGCCAAACTCGTCATGGCCACCGAAGGCCGCCGCCACATCGACAACGCCGACACCCGCCTCGGCCACGAACTCGCCGACTGCCTCTGGTCGGTACTCGTCCTAGCGGACCGCTACAGCATCGACCTGACCACCGAATTCACCCACATGACCAACACCCTCGAGACCAAACTGACGGCGCTTGACAAGGCGTGGGATCAACGGATCATGACCGCACCCGTCACGGCAGCCGCGATTCGCGAGGCGAGCGACACCGATTGGGCGTGGCGGATGTTGCTGCAAGGACGCGACCATCTGCGTTTGCTGCTCGACCGCCACGACGGCTCCGAAGCCGCATGGGAGGCCGCGCCGGACACAACCGGTCATGCGGGTTTCGACACCTTGCTCGCGGTCCTGACCGCCCAGGAGTTCAAGACGGCCGGCGAGGATCCGCCCGTCTGGACCGAGGTCGAAGCCCTCCCGGATCCGTGGATCCCCGAGCATCCGTTCCTCGAGCGCGAGGAGATCATCGAGCAAACTCCGGACTACCTGGCCGAGGTCAACATCTTCGTCCCCGCGCGCGACCTGGTGACCGCATGAAGGTGCCGCACCTAGGAAAACGGCAGGCGGGTGGAATGTTGGCGGGGGATGATGGCGGGATTGGTTGAGCGGCATTCGCGGGCTGTGGCTGGTGGGCGGGCTTTTTACTTCACTGAGCGGTTGTGGGAGTTGGCGGAAGGGCTTCCGGTGGAGGCTGTGCCGATCGAGGCGATCAAGGCGTTCGACGAGGATTGCTGGTTCGGGGGCCGGGCGGTGACCTGCCGGATGGTTGCTCGGCATGCCGATCTGATCCAGAAGGCCGATCTCAGTTATCCGGTGATCCTGTCGGCGGACGGGCGGTTGATGGACGGCGGGCACCGGGTCTCCAAGGCCTGGATCAGCGGGCGTACGACGATCGACGCCGTACGATTCCCGGTCGACCCGGAGCCGGACTACGTCGAGTGGCACAACGTCGTGCCGGACGAATCCGCGGCGAGCGTCGTACGCGACAACCAGCAGTACTGGGAAGCGTTGGCGCCGGCGCGCAGAGGCGCGTCGGTGGAGTCGCTTCGCTCCGAGGCCGGCGTGTTCACCGACCACGAGCGCGCCGCGATCGGTGACGTCAGCGGACGGCGGGTTCTGCAGCTCGCCTGTTCGGTGGGCGACGAGGCGCTGACGTTCGCCCAGCTGGGAGCCGAGGTCACCGCCGTCGACCTCGCGCCGAGCCACTTGGCCACGGGCAGGGCGAAGGCCGACGCGCTGGGCTTGGCGGTGGACTTCCGAGAGCAAGACATGATGGCCCTGTCCGAGGACCTCAACGGATTCGACCTGATCTTCATCTCCTGGGGCGGTCTGTGCTGGGCGCCGGACATCAACGCCTGGGCCCACCTCGTCGCGCAACGACTCAACCCAGGCGGTTCGCTGATCATCAGCGAGCACCACCCGCTGTGGGAGGTGCTGACGGTCGCCGCCGAGGACCGTCTGAGCGTCTCCGGCGACTACTTCGTCCCGGATCGCGCCGGCTACGCCGATCCGCTCAAGGCACCCGAGATCACCAGGACGCTGGGAGTCCCGGATCTCCCCCACAAGAGTTTCGTCTGGAGCATCGGCAACGTCATCGGCGCCGTCCTGACTGCCGGGCTGACGCTCCGCTCGTTCCAGGAGTTCTCCGAGAGCGACATGTACCCGGCCCTCGGCGACACCGCCGACCGCATCCCGGCCACCTACCTGCTGACCGCCACCCGCTGAATGCCCCACTTCCCGCCGCCCGCGAGACCACTCGGCCCCGACGCCCGGGGTCAGTGGGTCACTCGCTGGACGTCACCGGAGTGGACGCAGACCGCAGACGCATGGGTAGGCGACCGCCTCGCCGAGCTCGGCCGCCGGATCAGCGGCGAGCCCGTCACCTACCGGGCCCGCTTCTGGTCGGTGGTCCGCTGCTACACGACGGTCGAGGGCCTGGTGTGGTTCAAGGAGAACAACCCGGGCCACCGATTCGAGCCAGGTCTGGTCGCGACGCTGGCACAGCTCGCTCCGTACGACGTGATCCTGCCGATCGCGCTGGACCGCGAACGCGGCCGCCTGCTCGCCGACGATCACGGTACGACGCTCTGGCACCCGGACGTCGCGGATCAGCCGACGCGCTGCACCGTCGTACGCGCACTGGCCCGCCTGCAGTGCTCCCTCCTCGGCCGCCTCGATCCGGCCGAGTACCCCGGCATGATCGAGCTCGCCCCGGCCGCGGCCGGCGATCGGGTCCGCGCCGTGGCCCGGGAGTGGGCGGACCTGCCGCCCGGGCATCCGCTGTACGCCGATCCGGACCTGGTGGCACGCGTCGAGCGAGCCGCCGACGTACTGGATCGGCGGACCGCGTTGCTCAGCGGCACCGTTCCGCTGGACCTGGAGTTCAACGACGTCTACCCGGCGAACATCTTCGGCGACCGTTCCAGCGGCGTACTCCGGCCGCGGTTCTTCGACTTCGGCAACACGATCTGGGCGCATCCGTTCGTCACCCTGCATGGCTTCCTCGACGCGGTGGCCGACTGGACGCGGGCGCCGTTGTCCCGCGAGCACCGCGACGCCCTCCTCGCGGCGTACGTCGATGTCTGGTGCGACCGTCTCGACGCGGATCCGCGGGTGCTGCGCCGCGACCTCGACGCCGCCGAGGCGCTGGTCGGTGTGCACCGCCTCGTCTCCTGGCTGCGCCTGATCCCGTACGCCGACCCGATCGAGCTCCGCACCCGCGCCGAGATCCCGCGGAAGTACCTGGCCGGGATCGCGGCGCTGGCCGGCCGCCAGGCAGAATCGGAGTGTGAAGAAGCCAGAGGCTGAGCCCGTCGTCGCGCGCAACCGCAAGGCTGCCCACGACTACCAGCTGGGCGAGTCCTGGGAGGCGGGGATCGTGCTGCAGGGCCTCGAGGTGAAGGCGCTCCGCGCCGGGCGGGCGTCGCTGGTCGGCGGGTTCGCGGCCGTCGAGGACCGGGAGATCTGGCTGTACGGCGTGCACATCCCGCAGTACTCGCAGGCCCGCTGGTTCAACGAGGGCTCGCGGCGCAAGCGGAAGCTGCTGCTGCACCGGGCGCAGATCGACAAGATCGAGCGCAAGGTCAACGAGAGCGGGCTGACGATCGTCCCGGTGACGCTCTACTTCAAGGACGGCCGCGCGAAGGTCGAGATCGCCCTCGCGCGCGGCAAGAAAACCTGGGACAAACGCCAGACCCTCGCCGAACGCGAGGCGACCCGCGAAGTCGAACGCGCCATCAACCGCAGCCTGAAAGGCCGCCGGGACTGACCCGCCACGTTGCCGTCAGCGTGGGGCGAGGAGGCAGAACTCGTTGCCTTCCGGATCGGCCATGACCGTCCAGGTGACATTGGTGCCGCTCAGATCGATAGGTGTCGCTCCGAGGGACTGCAGTCTGGCGGCCTCTGCCTCGACGTCGTCGCCTGGGTACGGGCGGATGTCGAGGTGGACCCTGTTCCACACGGTCTTCTCGTCAGGCGTGCGGAGGAACTGCAGGTAGGGCCCGACACCCTTGGCCGAACGCAGTACTGCGTTGTGGTCGGTCACCTTGTGCACGGTCCAGTCCATGGCCTCGCCCCAGAAGTCGGCCATGGCGCGTGGATCTGCGCAGTCGACCACGACCGTGGCGATCGGTCCGGTGTCCTGGACCGGGTCGTGCCAGTCCAGCACGCAGAACTCGTTGCCCTCCGGGTCGGCCATGACCGTCCAAGAGACGTCGTCGCCCTGGCCCACGTCGGCGAGTGTCGCGCCGAGCTCCTTCAGGCGGGCCACCAGCTCCGCCTGATGGGCTGCCGAGGTGGTGGCGAGGTCGACGTGCACGCGGTTCTTCACCGTCTTGGGTTCCGCGGAGGCGACCAGGTCGATACAGACGGCGACAGGGTCGGGGTAGACGAAGCCCTTGGGTTCGAGGTTGGTCACGCCGGGTCCCTCGCTCGAGAGTTCCCAGCCGAGCACCTCCGCCCAGAACCCGCCGAGCGCCGAATCGTCCCGAGCCTTCATGGTGATCTGCACAAGCCGCGTTGCCATGCCGCCGATGCTAGCGATAGTCAGCTCCAGAGACAGAAGGGGTGACCCGCAGGATCCAGCATCACCCTCAGTCTGCTCGGGTCGCGGTCTGCCGGCTGCTGACTGGCCTCGCGGGCGCCGACCGAGACTGCCCGCGTGACCGCGGCCTCGACGTCGTCCACCCGGATCTCGAAGTGCATCATCTTCGTCTGCGCGGGAACCTCCTCCGGCCAGACTGGAGGTACGTACCAGTCGTTGGCCTGGATGTTGAGCCACATTCCACTCCGGGGGTCTTGCAGAGCAGCCCACCGCGGCTCGCGCTCTGCCACCTCTGCCCCGAGCAGGTCGCGGTAGAAGGCGACCTCGGCGTCGTACTCGTCCGGCGCGCAGTCGATGCACACCGCGTTCCACGCGAAACCTTGCATCGTCGGTCGACTCCTTCGGCTAGGGCCTAGGCGGGGAAGGCTTTCCAGTGCCCTTCGGAGACGACCTCGACGGTGCCGTCGGTCACCTTGATAGCGGTCTCGTCGTCGATCGCGTACGCCGGGCCGGCGATGGCGGCGGCCCATCTCTCCGCGTCAGCCATGGTGTTGTCCGGCATCTGCTCGTGGTCCAGGTGCGGGTAGATCGAGAAGTCGACGACCCCGAGCGTGCGGTCGTCGGGCGCGGACGGCCAGCTGACAAAGTCGTCACCGATCCGCGGGGTCATCACCATGCTGCCGGCACTGAGCCCCACCCAGACCGTCTCGGGGAGCGACGAGACGACGCCCGCCAGCCCCGACTCCCGCATCCAGTGACACAGGTACGTCGCGTCACCACCGTCCACCAGCAGCACGTCTGCCTCCCGAACCCACGGCACCCACCGCTCCTCGCCGATACTGGGCAGTGCCGTGAGCTCCAGGACGCCCAAGGACGCCCAGCCCAAGCTGGTGAGCCTGTGAAACGGAGGCTCACCGACGACGGACCTTCGCACCGAGACAGGCCCGAGCATCGGATGACCCCATTGCGCTGTCGGGATGCAGAGCGCACGAGACTCGGAGATCGGCTTCCCCAGCAGCTCGACCAAGGCATCACGGATGCTCTCGTTCGTCACACCACCGGATGTGAGCAGCAGCTTCACAACACCTCCCAAGCCGAGTTCGACGGATCCGCGTGAACGACCGCCATTCACCTGTTCTACGAACGCTACGTTCCGGATCCGACATTCTTGCCAGAAGATTCTGTGGGCGTCGATCCCCGGCGCACTCGGGGGAAGCACTGGACGAGCTACTCGTACGCCTGCCATCCCGAGCTAAGAGCCGGAAAACCGGTCATTGCCGCACCTGCTCGATGCACGCCCGGCGCACGATTCCGGCTAGCTCATCCTCCGTCCGGCTCCATGGATCGCCCAGGTCGTCGTCAATTCCCCACAACTCGCCCAGAGGCTGTTCGAAGGCCTCGGAGGAATACCCGATGCCAATCACAAGTTCGGCGACTTGATTAACGGCCCAGGCCCAGCGGATCCTGCCAGTCAGATGCAGGTTCGCGATGTGGTCGTATGCCACCTTGAGGGCCGCCTGCCTTGAGGGCAAAGGGTCAACGCCCACGTCCGCGAGAGCCGCCGGGAGGACATCGCGAACCTCACGGGTGTCCCGTCCGCTCAAGCCAGCTAGTTCCGCCAGCGACTCGCCGTCATACCCCTGAACGAGCCAGCTGGCCGCCCACATCGGCACGGACTCTGCATGCAGGGTGTCCAGGGTCAACCACGCGCCCACCAGGCCGGGTGTCGGCGTCTCCTCATTTGGGACGAACTCCTGCAACATGGCGCCATTGTGCTCGGGTCTCGTGCCACCGTCATGGCAGTTG
Source organism: Kribbella sp. NPDC003505 (assembly GCF_040610875.1). Taxonomy (NCBI): domain Bacteria; kingdom Bacillati; phylum Actinomycetota; class Actinomycetes; order Propionibacteriales; family Kribbellaceae; genus Kribbella; species Kribbella sp. NPDC003505. The sequence goes on from NZ_JBEXNA010000004.1 coordinate 138,976, forward strand.
CGCCGCCGGGTGCCCAATGCGCTGTGCTAATCTCAACCTCGCAGGCGCGGGTTCAATCCCGGTCGTAGGGCGCAGCGGCACACCAGCCGAAAGGGCAAGGCCCACCTACTTCAAGACCGAAGAGGGAGCGCCATGCCCAAGCTCGAAACGTACAAGAAACAGGCGAAACTGCTCGTTCGCTGGCACCGCGCAGGCAATTTCTCGATTGGCGGTCGCATCCGACAGCTCGAGCGCTATCGCACATTGTCCGACCGCGAAGCACTCGCGCTGAAGTTTCCCCTGACCGAGGCCCAAGAGATCATCGCCCTCGAAGCAGGCTGCGCCAGCTGGGCCGAACTCAAGGCGAACACGGAAGCGCCCCCACCCGCCGGCGATCAGCCGCAGACTCATGACACGGCAGTCGCGAGCGCCAAACCGGTGCTGTACGTCGCCGACGTCGATGCGTCAGCCACGTTCTATCGGGACCAGCTCGGCTTCCGGATCGACTTTGTGCACGGCAACCCGCCGTTCTACGGATCGGTGTCGCGCGACGGCGCGACCTTGCACCTGAAGCTCGTACACGAGCCGGTGTTCGCGGCCGGCGCCGCGGAACGAGAAGGGCTCATCATGGCGTACGTCGATACGCCGAACGTACGCGAGCTGTACACGGAATATCTGGCCGCTGACACCGAGATCGTGCAGAAGCTGACCAAACAAGCCTGGGGCGGCACCGACTTCATCGTTCGCGACCCGGACGGCAACGCGATCGCGTTCGTCGGCTGAGGCCCGACGCGGCGCCGGCAGGCTCACCACAGCCTCAAGAACCGAACCGTTCGAGAACTAACGACACCCCTGACAGACTGCCGGCGAGCAACTCTCCAACGGATTTGCCTGGCGCACGGCTGCGGCACTCGTGCGCGTCGTCGCTGTGGAGTCAGGGTGTCCCGCTCAAGCAGATTCCGGACATTCCCGGCCACGCTGACCCGCGCACAACGAAGGTCATCGGCGTTGCGTCCGGACACCCCAGAGGGTGGCTGCATGGCCTTCGATTGCACGCTCGGAGGGATTCGAACCCCCACCTTCTGATCCGCGGTCGAGTTCGGACCGTCCACCGCCGTCCGGCCACAGACCCCGTGAGCGACCGCCAATGAGCACTGCTCGGGGCAGGTCAGCGAACGACCGGTTTGTGATCGACGAACGCGCGCTCGGCGACGCGGACGATGAAGGCGAAGCCCCACGTGCCGATGACCGGGAGGTCTCGTGCCTCGTCTGCGGTGCCGGCGCGGACCATCCGGCCGTCGCGGTAGAGCCCGACCGTTCCGCCCATCCGGTGAGACACCCCGGACAGCGCGCCGTCTCGGTCGAGCGGCGGGGAACGGTGACCACGACGCCACAGGCGAATCGGCCGTCTCGCAGAGGTATGCCCCAGATGTGGCCTGGCAAGAGGTGCGCGGCGGACTTGGGTACGTACGGGTACGTAGGACGTCGCGAGGACATGACGTGATTATCAACGCCGCCCACCTTCCCCGTCCCCCAATAGCTGCCAAACCCGGACGAGCGCGGCGCACGTCAAGAGTCGGCTTGCCCGATCCGTAGAGAAGCCACAGGCGCTCTGGACGTGGGTCGTAGTGGCCGCAGAGCGAGCGGCCTGCGGACGGGGCTGACCCGAGGATCAGACGTCAGGACGGCGGCTCGTGTCGATTGGGGTCGCGCGGATGAGGCGGTGTCCTGCTCTCGGGCCCGGCGAGGACGGCGCCCCGGCGCCACCCGCTGTCCGGACCGCACGCTGAAGGGGCTTCCTTGATCCATAAGAGCAAGATCCGGCAGATCGACACTGCCTCGACATGTTCTGCGCCGCCCGAATGTCCTCTGTCGGATGAGGTGGGGACGGTTGTGCGCCAGGTGATCTTCGACAGTGCAGATCGCGGTTGCGTTACGCCGGATGGGCTAAGTCCAGTCGTTGCCGTCGAGATCGTCCAGTTGTGCCTGAATCTCTGACAGCAGGGAGTCCGGCAGGATCACGACAAAGTCGCAGCTCTCAAGGTCCTGGCCCACGCTGATAGTGAGTTGACCGTCGCTCACGCTCCACCAGACGGGGTGTCTCCCGCACGTCCCGAGGCTCACATGTGAACGCTGGGCGTGGTCGGCGCCAGGAACGCGAGGGAGGCCTGCAGCCCATTCGACCGGACTCGCGTTCACGTTCAGGAGCCATGAGTCTCCGCTCAGTGTGAGCATCACGTTGTCGTCATCGAGTTGCGCGTCCGCCCTCACATCAAATCGCTCCATGCGGGGAGTATCACATCGCCGTCAGCGCTGAGACCGCGCATCGGGGATCCGTGCCTTGGCAGCTTCCGTGGCTGTTGGCAAGCCTGTTAGCAGGGCGGAAGGAACGGCTACCGTTTGCAGATGACCGCTGATCCGCCCTGGTTGGTCGCCGTAGCCACTCTGTTTCTCGCGGCTGTCAGCTGGTGGGCACCGATCCGCGAGATGGAGGCTCCGTGGCCAGTGATGGTGGGCTTTTACGGCGGATTCTTCGGTGCCGCAATCGCGGGCGATGCCGGGCACTGGATTCTGGCACAGCTTGGTCTCGCGGTGGCGGTAGTAGCAACTGCGTGGCTCGTAGCGCGATGGTGGGTGGCCAGGCGCGGGAAGTTCGGAGACGGTTCCGCGAGGCACCGCCGGTCGCGCCCTGAGAACTTCAAGTCCTGACGCGGAATCTCGCCTGCAGCTCCCCTGCGTCTTCGGCAGCGCACCGTCACTCAAGAAACTCTCGCCAGAACGGGACGGTCGCCTGTGGCTGCCATTCTGGCTCTGAGCGGTCGAGGCCCGGCCCGGCCGAGAATTCTTGGTAGACGTAGTCCAGCAGGTTTACTCCGTAGAAGACGATGTCGGTCTGGTGCATGGAGAGCACGGGGTGGCCGGAGGTGCCGCGCCCAGCCGGTAGGTACCGGTGGGAGTACACCGGCACCAGTTTCGGAACCGTGGCGAGGTGCTCCCGCGCCCGCTCGACGGCGGCTGTGCGATCGGTTGGACGCTCACCCCACCTGCTGTGCCAGTAGCCGTTGTGTTCCACATCGAAAAGGACGCCTCCAACCGGCCGGGCGAGCTTCTCGCGCAGTCTCTCCGGGTCGCTGTTCCTCCAGTCCGGCCAGTTGCGGCTGCCGACCGGCACGCCGACGCTGAGGAACGCACGGTGGTCGTCGGCGAACTCAAACCCGTACTGCTACTCGATCCGGGAACTCGGCGGAGGTCAGGCCGGGCTGGATGTCTCGACGCCGCGCGGCGAGGCGACGTCCCGCTTCCACGCCCAGCGCCGCACCGGTGATCTGAGTCATTGTGTGAGGCTACTGCTGAACCAATGGCGTGATCCGGGTCCAGCACGGTTTGCACCGCGTTGACGGCGAGCTGCCGGCACCTCGCGCAGTTGGGCGTACCCGGCAAGAAGAGTGAGCGAGCGGCGGTCGAGGCATGGGACAAGGGATACGTGTTCACGACCACGCTCGGTACGCCGATCGAGCCGCGGCACGTGCACGGCCACTTCGACGCGCTGTGCGCCAAGTCCGGCGTACGGCGAAGGTCATCTACGTCGACGTGGAGGAGCTCCAACGCGAGGCCGTCGACCAGCTCGAGTTCTTGTTCGAGGAGCCGGAGGGGGTGACGTTGGGGTCAATCGTGGGGGTCAAGAGGGCGGCGAGCACGACAGCCGCCCTCTCTGCCGTTGCCTCCGGACACACAAATAGCTGCCCGTTGGGAACCGTTGGGGTCAGACTGGGGTCTCGGCCGAGCGTGTCAGTGGATTCAAGATCTGGGGTAGGAAATGACATTGGGTGAAGTCATCGCGGCTCGGAGAATTCAATCGCGAACATTCGATCTATGCCGCCAAGCCATGGACGGTCGATTCGGAGGCCCGCGTCCAACAGGATCCGCATTCGACAGCTCCGATAGACGGATTGGACTGCCTCCTGGACGTCTACACCGCACTGGATGTCATCGAGGTTTGGAGCGAACATCGAGATGGGGCGCACCCGACCATCGCTGAGCGATGCGCGGCTTTGGCGTATTACGAGAATCATGACGACTACTTGATGCCGGAGGAGTAAGACTTGTCCGCCCGACGCGTGTGGGGCGGCGTACTAGAACCACAAAACCCAGGCCTTGGGCCTGGGTTGGGGTGGCGCGCTCGGAGTGTCCTCCGTCAAGACACCTCCGGCGCCGTGCTCGTCGTTGTTGTGGAGTCGGGCCAGCCCGCCTGCTCAAATTCAGGGCATCCTCCGGCCCCCCGCACGACGAAGGTCATCTACGTCGATGTAGCCGAGGACCTGCGACCCGAACCCGTCGCCAAGCTCGGATCCCTGTTCGAGGAGCCGGAGGGGTGACATGGGGGTCAAGAGGGCGGCGAGCACGCCCTCTCTGCCGTTGCCTCCGGACGCACAAAAGCCCAGGTCAGAGGGTGTCTGCCTGGGCCTTCGGTTTGCGCGCTCGGAGGGATTCGAACCCCCAACCTTCTGATCCGTAGGAGCCTGCGCATCCAAAGATCGCGCGGTGCGCCTGTTCTGCTCCCACTCACAGAAGTGCCGTCATATGCAGCGTGTTCGAGGTCGTTGGGGTCGGGCTGGGGTCACCCCTCAGCCGCGTTGGCACGAGTACCTCGCCCGCTCGGGCCAGGATTGGTAGTTCTCAGATGAAGCGGCGCGCTTCCTTGAGTAGCTATAGTGCGATCATGTCGCCAAGCCAGCCAACATTCGGGATGATCCGCATGCGTGGCGGACGGTACGAGGCGCATGGTCTACCGCTAGCCGGCGCAGAGGAACTCAGGCGCTACGAGAGACTTGTGGTCAGGACTGCCCGCTCGCTCTACATGCGTGCTCATCCCAAGCGGAAGCGTGCTCCACGCGGATTTCCAGAGCACACCTCCTTGCGGCTCACCGCAATCGACGAGGGCAGTGTTGTTCCTGTCCTTGAGCGGCACGACTCCTCTGCCGCCCCGAGCCTGCTGACAGCAGAGGACTATTTCGACGAAGCCCGCCTGCTGATCAATAGCGCCCTCAAAGGCTTAAGTTCCACCAACGGCAGGATCGACCCAAGGTTTCCAGCGGACTGCTTGAAGGAGTTCGCAAATTTCGGGCGCAGCCTTCAAGCTGGCGAAGCTATCGAATTCTCCGACGACGGCACCGATCCGGCCGTTTTTAACAAGGACATTCGCACCCGGCTTCAAACCCTAGCGCGCCTCGACAGCATTGAGGTCGAACTCGTGGTGCAAGGACAGATAACTGGCCTGAGGTCGTCGCCTCAGCAATTCGACTTCGTCATGAGCGGCACGGAGAAGAAGCTTGTCTGCAACTACATCGACGCTGCGATCTGGAACGATCTGAAAGAGTTTCAGGGTTTCGGCGAGCGAGCGCCAATGACATCCCTGTCTGTCGTCGCCGAGCAGTCAATGAACGGCGAAATCATAAGCATCATTGATGTCCTGGCAGTCGAGGCCGCTCTTCCAGCCGACTGGGCCAAGCGAATTGAAGAACTGTCGCAACTTGGCAGCGGCTGGCTCTATCCGGACACTCCACCACCGTCAAGTGTGGCCATAGACGCGGCGGAACAGTTCATGCTCGCATGCGTCGACGAGGCGATCGATCGCCCGGGAATCTTCCCGACCCCTGGCGGCGGTGTGCAACTGGAGTGGTCACGCGCCGGCATTGAGGTGGAGGTCGAATTCATGGACAACGGATCGGCCCGCGGTCTCTGGATCTCGACTGATACCGAGGCCGGGGATGAGCAGGATTTTACCGAGAACGACATCGACAACATGCTGAACTTCGTCCTGGGGGGCCTCAGTGGATGATGTTGCACGGGAATGGCCAGACTTGAACCCTGGCGAGGTCGAGCTTGACGACACAAATGAATGGTTGTGGCGCCAGGTGAATCCCAGCTGGATCGATGAAGGCCGTTGCACGACGCAAGCTTTCCAACCACTTAGCTCACTGACGTTCAAGCCCACACCAAAAGACGAGGGCCAGTTGTCGACCGCCCGGAACGCGAAGGCAACAGCGGAAGTTGCATATGAGGAGTTCATCGCTCAGGGCTACCAGAGCGCGGGGAGCTGGGCGGTAGTTGTGAGCGAAGTGCACTCCACGGGATTGCGCGCTGTAGACGATACAGAGTCAGATACCGCGCCAGACCCCTGCCCGACCGGTCATACCTACATCGACTTCAGAATCTTGAAGTCGCGCGGCGACATCAAGCGGGCCGCGAGCGCCCTGCGGGACGCAGCTGAAGTCAGAGGTCGCTGCCATCCGTGAGCGATCACAACGTCGCCACACCTGCCGCATCCCCCTGATAGCTGCCAACCCAGGTCAGCGCGGTGCGGGTCAAGAGTCGGCGTGCCGATCCCGTAGGGACGCGTAGCGCTCTTGACGCGTGCCGTGCTGGCCGTACGATCGGGCGGCAGGGGGACGGGGCCACCCGCGGTCGACCGCCAGGACCTGGACGATGCCAGTTTCTCTGGGAACGGAGAATCTTGGCCGTTCTCCGCGCGGGGTGGGCGAGGTTCGGCCGGCAGGCCGCATGGGCTCGCCCGCCCCGCGCGGGAGGCGCGCCGAAGGCGCGCCCTTGATCCATAAGAGGTCAACTCAGCAGCCAACCCCCGCGAAACATCGGTTCGCCGGCGGAGCGTCCCGAGCAGCAGGCGAGCCCAACGCGGTGTCAGTGCGACGATTGGTCGCGAAGTCAGATTCATGGAGCCTTGCAGGAGAGATGTTCAGTGGCTGGACAGGGACCACTCAGAGTTGGTGCTGATGAGGCTCCGACGACGAATCAATACGTTCTCGATCTCGTACGAAGGGCACTTGACGAGTTCGACGACGTTCCACTTGAGGCGACAGTCCGTCGCACGATCCGGATTGCGAATCTTCTCGGCGAGACATATACGGCGCTCCGTCTTGGCTTCGAGCTGAGGGCCACCGGTGGCCATCCTCCGGCGAATGGCGAGGCAACCAGACGGCTGATGGGCGATCCGTCGGATTGGAACGTTCCTGGCGGCGTGGCTGACAAGGCGGTGAACGAGTACATTGCGGAGCGGCTAAACTCCGAGGGCCTGATAGTTTCTCATAGCCTGGCCGAAATCGAGTTCTGGCAGAACGAAGGATTTGGTTCCGATGATCTCCCAGCGAAAGCGTATGGCGAAGACCTCGGGCGCCGAACCAAGATGCTGGAGATCGTCACACGTGCGCGTCATCGATCATTCAGTAACTTGTGCGGCTGGGAACGGCAACTATCATTTGCAGTTACCCACGAGAGGGCACTTGACTCGGTAAGCAGGCGTGTCGATGCGCTTCTGAATGAGCATGCTCCAGATGTGCTGAGCCAATTCAACGCGGCCTTCAGGCGTCTTCGCGAGGCGGTCAGCCGTAGTAATGAAGGCGCGGCGAACGAGGAGCTGTCACAGGCGGTCACCTCTTGCCGTCGGATCTTGAAGGCCGTCGTCGATATCGTGCACCCGGCCGACCCAAACAAGCCGCGATCCGAGCAAGGTCATGCCCTGACGGACGAGCAGTACCGAAACCGGCTCATGGAGTTCCTAAAAGGAAACATCAACTCAGCGAGCTTTCGGAGCGCGCTGTCTAAGAGCGGTGAGACCCTCTTCGATCGATTCGGCTCTGTTGACACGTTGACGAGCAAGGGTGTTCACGCAAATGTCGCGATGGAAGAGGCGGAATTCTGCGCATTGCACACGTATATCTTGGCGGGTGAGATTCTGCTGCTGCACCAGAACAAGGGGCAAGCATAGGCCGAGCTGCCCAGACTCGCGCGCGGACGAGATCGGGCGGGAGGCCAGGCCGGGCAGCGGGGGGCAGGAACGGGTGCACATGCAAGAGGGACCGCGACCCTGCCTGCCGGCTAAAAGGGTGTTGCTGATCGGCGGCTTCTCGGCGGTCGGAACCCCAGCTCAGCATCGTCGCTCGCACCAAGAATGAGGCACAGGGCTGCTCGGTACTCCTGGCAGGGCCACCGCACTGCGCCGCGTTCTAGCTTGGCGATGTAGTGGCCGGTGATCGGGTACCGCCTGGAGCTGACCGCGTACAGGAGCTCCGCTACTCGTTGGGCGAGTTCTCTCCGGCCCATCGGTCGTCCGGGCGCGATGCGTGACACGGTGCGCAGGCGCGCGGCCGTCAGGAGGTCGTTTGTGCCTGACTGATTTTCGGGTGCCACGTCTCAGGTAGTAGCTCTAGACTGCTAGAACAGGCGATAGGACGCTAATCGCGGCATTTCGTGGCGATTCGCCGCATGACGTCGGAGTCAGCGGCGCGGCAAGATCTGCGCATGACGCCGGACGAGTTGGACAAGCTGATCGCTGGCAACGTACGTGCTGCTCGGGCTCGACATCGGATGCGGCAGGAAGATCTGGCGGACGAGCTGGACTGGACTCGCTCGGTCGTGGGCTCGCTAGAGGCTGGCACGCGGCGCGTCACGTTGGCGGACGCCATCGCGCTCTGTGCTGCACTCAAGATGAACCTTCGAGAGCTGCTGCACGGCGCACCCGAGGACGCCCTGAGGACACTAGGCCTCGAATGACTTGGGCGCCCACGGTCGCCGTGACTTCAGATGGTCTGTTCGCTGAGGACCGGCCAGAGTGCCCGCTCGAACGGCTCGAACCGGCTGTTCTTGGTCGGGAGGGGCTGCGGCTTCTCGGTCAGTACTTCAGCCGTCTTGCGCTCTCGCCAGTCGGTGGCGGGACGCTGGAAGAGCGCGCCTGACGGGTAGTGGGCTAGGTCTAGCGTCCGGACGTGCTTGAAGCCGCGGTTCTCGTAGTAGCGGTGGAGACCGGTGTTGTCGGTCCACACGTCGATGCGGACCCACCGGTTACCGAGCTGGCCGGCGCGATCGCACGCCCAGTCGATTACGTCATCACCAAGACCGGCGTACTTGCGGCGCACGATGAGCCGGTGCAGGTACATCGCGGGTTCGGCCTGCTCCTCCGGCGTCCAGAGCTGGGGGTCGGAGAACGAGTCGAGCGCGACCGTCGCGGCGGTTTCGCCCTTGTCCGTGCGAATCATCCAGGTCTCGCCCGCACGAATGCTGGACAGGATGCGCTCGGATTGCGCCTCGGGGTTCGGCCACGCAACGGCCCACTGGTGAATGCCGCGCTTGGCGAGCCATTCGCTTGCCTCAGTGCGCATTGCCAGGATGACCGGCAGATCCTCAATCGTCGCCTGCTCAACGATCACGAGATCCCTCCATTCCCGGCCGTGTACGCACCCAGCGCCCCCAGCTCGTACACGACTCGGTTGCGGTCGCCGGCAAAGATCGTGAGCGTCAGTCGAAGCGGTCGCTTGTCGCTGTACGTCGTGCGGACGTAAACGAGCACTGGCGTGCCCTGGCTGAGTCCGAGCTTCCGGGCCTCGTCCGGTCGCGGCATCCGGGTGGTCAGCTCGTCGACATGCCCGATCTCAACGTGTCCCTTCGCGGCCATGGCGCGGATGACGCCACCGGGCACGTCGTGCGGCGTGAGGAGACCACACTCCTGCGAGATGTCCATCGGGTAGTAGCTGTCCTGCAGGCTGAACGGCTGTCCGTCGACGTACCGTGAGATTGCGCGGGAGACGAGCGAATCACCCTCCTCGACGTGCAGGCGCGCGGCCAGCTCCGGAGTTGCGGGCTTGATGCGCATCTCGAAATCGCGGTACTCGCCCTTGCGGCCCTGATCGCGCATCTCGGCATAGAACGCGTCCGTCTGGTCGCTCGCGTTCCGGTCGCGACTCTCCGCCCACGCCGCGTGATACGTGACCCCGAGGAGATCGAGGTCATGGTCCAGATGCTCGCCGTGGTGTTCCAGCTCGACGGCTCCGGACTGCTCCACACCAACCAAGGAGCCGCGGGCGTCCGCTGCTACCTGACCGCCCGAATCCCCAACAGATACGACCGATCCGAGCCCCTGACGCCCGATCAGAACCAGTAGGGAGGTGGTCCAGATGACCAGCACCGCAACGCACGGCAGGATCAAGCTGGACCGCTTCCCGCTGGACGTAGTACAAGACCTCGCGATCACCAACGCGTCTGCGTCCGGCCGATCCTGAACCGCGTTGTCGACACCGAGACCGGGACTGAGCGCATTGTCGGCGTCTCGTGCGGGTCGACGCTGATCAGCAAGTGCCCTCCGTGTGCTGAGGCGAACCGGCGACTGCGGATGCAGCAGTGCCGCGAAGGCTGGCACCGAGACACCGAACTCGAACTCCCTGCCGACACTGACCAGCTCGAGGATGAGGACCAGGCCGAAGACGCCGGCACCGATGAGGAATCGGCGCGCCGCGTCCGCTCCACCCGTCGACGCCAGGATGCGCCGGATCTGCCCCGGGTCCCGATGGACAAGCGCACGGTCGGTACGACGTTCCGCGCGCCGAACGGCAAGACCTACCGCCCGTCGATGTTCATCACCCTCACACTCGACTCCTACGGCGCGACGCACCGTCTCCCGTACCGGGTTGGCGGCAAGCTTGTTCCGTGCTCGTGCGGCGTGCACCACAGCTCGAACTCGCCCGTTCTGTCGACTCCGGTCGACCCGTCGACGTACGACTACCGCCGCGCCGCACTCGACGCGTTGCACTTCTCCAAGGGCGTCGACCGCTTCGTTCAGAATCTGCGCCGTTGCGCCGGCTACAAGGCGCAGTACTTCGCCGTTGTCGAGCCACAGAAGCGCCTCGCTCCGCATCTGCACATGGCTGTCCGTGGCACCGTGCCGCGCGAGATTGTCCGCCAGGTCGCCGCCGCCACCTACCACCAAGTGTGGTGGCCAGAGCACGAGACGCCCCTCTCCGGGCCCCAGATCGGCCGGGACCTCCCGATCTGGGACGACGACACCGAACGCTTCCTCGACCCGAACACGGGCGCGCTGCTGCCCACCTGGGACAACGCGTTGGACGACCTGGCCGCCGATCCCGCGACGCAGCCCGCACACGTTGTCCGGTTCGGTGAACAGGTCGACTACAAAGGCATCGTCGCGGACTCCGAGACCAAGGTCGGCAAGGCGATCGGCTACCTGACCAAGTACCTCGGCAAGGCGATCGGCGAGACCTACGGCGACGACCCAGCCGAGCTGCACCCGGCCCAGCTCGATCACCTGAACCGGCTTCACGAGCACGTCAAGGTGCTGCCCTGCTCGCCGGCCTGCGCGAACTGGCTCCTGTACGGGATCACCCCGAAGGACGCGACCGGCAACCTCGTCCCTGGCGAGTGCGACAGCAAAGCCCACGACCGCGCGCACCTCGGCCTAGGCGGTCGCCGCGTGCTCGTCTCCCGCCAGTGGACCGGCAAGACCCTGACCGACCACCGCGCCGACCGCGCCGAAGTCATCCGCCAAACCCTCGCCGCCGCCGGCGTCGAGATGGACGACCAAACCGCGCTGTCCATAGCCCAGACCACCAGCGACGACGAACAGCCGCGGTTCATCTGGACGCCTGTTCGCCCCGGCGACGAAGACGCACCCACACAGAAGGAAGTCCTGGCCTACAGCATCACCAAACGCATCCGCTGGCGCGAGCAGTACGAGCGAGCCAAGCAGCGCGCCCGCGACGGCACAGGACCACCGACCCACAGCAATTCGGCAACTGACGACAACGACGACGCCGCGAACGCGGCCTAGCTAACTGGGGAGCTGACCATGCAAGACGATTCGCGCCTACTCAAGGTCGAGGAAGTGGCCGAGCACCTGAACGTCTCCCGCTGGACCGTCTACCGGCTGATCAAGGAACGTGAGCTGACCAGCGTCAAGGTGCGCAACGGTCGCCGCGTACCGCTGCAGTCCATCCGGGCTTACGTCGCCGGCCTGATCGAGGACGTGGCCTCGTGACAACGCTCGCATTCATGGAACCCGAGGAGCCGAAGAAGCCGCGGAAGGCCAAGCCCAAGGCAGCCAAGAGCCAGGCGGGGAAGCGGAACGTCAACGGCGAGGGAAACATCCGCGAACGCTCGGACGGTCGTTGGGAGGGTCGGGCCTACGTCATCACCACGGACGGCCGGGAGGTCCGCCGCAGCGTCTACGGCAAGTCCTGGGAGGACGTGCACGAGAAGCTGACCAAGATGCAGGCGGACACCATGTCCGGCAAGCGCGTGGCATCCAGCTCGCAGACGGTAGGCGAGTACCTGGAGTACTGGCTCCACGAGCACGCTCGGCACCGGGTCCGGGATACGACGTACGCAAGCTATCGGTGGCTGATCGAGAAGTACCTCGTACCGCTGTTCGGCAAAAAGAAGCTGACTGCGTTGCGTCCGGCTGACATTCGGCGCGGCTTCTTCCAACTCAAGCAGACCTGCCAGTGCTGCGCGAAGGGCAAAGACCACGCCCGTGAGGACCGAGCGAAGAAGCTCCGCGCGGCGCGCGCCGGCAAGGCTCCGAGGAAGAACGCTCGACCGATCGAGGGAGCACGCTGTTGCGCGAAGACTCCGCGTGAGTGCTGCCGGGACGTGGTGTCAGACGGCACGATCCGCTACCTACACCGAGTGCTGCGCGCCGCACTTCAGGACGCAGTGACCGAGGACGAGATCCTGACGGAGAACGTTGCGAAGAAGCTCCGGATGGACCACAAGTACCGGCCGGCCTTCAAGGCGTGGAAGGCGGACGACGCGACCAAGTTCCTCGCGGCGATTCGGAATGACCGGCTGTATGCGCTGTACGCCGTCGCCCTCTCGCTCGGTCTGCGGCGAGGGGAAGCGCTGGGGCTTCGGTGGTGGGACGTCGACCTGATCAACGGCGTGATCCGGATCGAGCACGGGTTGCATCGGGTCGACGGTGAGTTGCAGCTCGGCCAGGTCAAGACCGACGGCTCCGCTCGGGAGGTCCCGGTACCGAAGTCACTGCTGCCGGTCCTGCTCACGCACCGGAAGGCGCAGGAAGCCGAGCGCGCCGGCCGCCTCGCGCAGTTGGCCGGACCCGATAAGAAGAAGGAGCGAGCCGCGGCGGTCGAGGCGTGGGAGAAGGGGTACGTGTTCACGACCACGCTCGGTACGCCGATCGAGCCGCGGAACGTGAACCGCCACTTCGACGCCCTGTGCGCCAAGTCGGGCGTACGGCGGATCCGGTTCCACGACCTGCGGCACTCGTGCGCGTCGTTGCTGTGGAGTCAGGGAGTCCCGCTTGAGCAGATTCAGGACATTCTCGGGCACGCTGACCCCCGCACTACGAAGGTCATCTACGTCGACGTAGCCGAGGAGCTGCAACGTGAGGCCGTGGACAAGCTCGGGTTCCTGTTCGAGGAGCCGGAGGGGTGACGTTGGGGTCAACCGTGGGGGTCAAGAGGGCGGCGAGCACGACAGCCGCCCTCTCTGCCGTTGCCCCCGGAAACACAAAAGCCCAGGTCAGAGAGTGTCTGCCTGGGCTTTCACGAAGCGCGCTCGGAGGGATTCGAACCCCCAACCTTCTGATCCGTAGTCAGATGCTCTATCCGTTGAGCTACGAGCGCTGGACAACGTCGAGTAACGATACATGGCGGGGGCGGGTGGATGCCAATCGGCTCTCGCAACGAGGTCGTGACGGTGGTGGGGTGCGGCGTGGCGGGGGGTCTGGAGGTGGCGGCTCTACGATCCGCGGATGGGTATTGAGGACTTGCTCGGTGGGCGGGATCTGGGGGACGTGAAGAAGGCCGTCGGGTTCGTGATGGAGAACTCGGACGACTTCCAGAAGGTGCTGAATCTGGTGCGCGGGCTGCCGGACGACGCGGTCGGGTTCCTCGGGAAGCTGCCGGAGCTGCTGAAGACGATCGGGTCGGGGCTCGCGGAGGCGGGTGAGCAGGCGGCGAAGGCGGCCGGGGCGCTCGTCGGCGAGGACGGGGAGGGCGGGGCGCGGAAGGCGCTGACCGGGAGCGCGACCACGATGAGTGCGGCCAAGGACCGGCTGCACGACGCGGCCGGGATGCTCGCCGGGCTCGCGGGTGAGCTCGACAAGATCCCCGGGATCGGCGACGCGGCGGCGAAGAAGCTGAACGACGGGAGCGGCCAGATCGGCGGGGTCGCGACCGAGATCGAGAGCCTGGCCGGCAACCTGCAGGACCTGTCCGGCATCCTCGCGACGGTCGGCGACGCCCTGAAGGGCCTCGGTACGAAGCTCACCGAGTCCGGCGGCTCGGTCAACACACTGCTCGCCTGAGGTCTGGGAACACCCGTCGGTGTCTGACGACAAGCAATAGCCTGTTTCCAGACGCCGTCGCGTGTCTCGTGACGGAACCGCGACACGGCGGTCCGAGTCCATGCGCGCGGGGGAGGACCTTCGCGTGGTTAGGGTCGCGGGCATGGGTAGTCGACTGGCGCGGGGGACCGCGATCGGGTGTGGGGTGGCCGCGCTGGTGGGCGGAGGGGTCGGTTTCGCGGTCGGCGAGCCGGTGACGCCGGAGGACATCGTGCCGGCGCGGGTGCTGCCGGCCGATCTGTGCGCGCGGATCGGCGACGTGGCGAACCTGTTGCCGAAGGCATCGGACGGGCCGGTGACGATGACCCAGGGCGGAACCACGACCGTCACCTGTACGGCGGCGAGCTCCCGCGCGAAGGTCCGGGCGTACACGTCGGCGAGCGTGGAGGTCACGATCACGGCGTACGGCGGGAAGGATGCCGGCGCGGGGAACGCGCCGTTCACGCCGGACCAGGTGGCGAGCCGGACATTCACCCGGTCGCCGCTGAAGGCGTACGACGCGAACCGCCCGTACCCGACGAAGGCGAGCCGGACCGCGAGCGGACTGGCCGGTGAGACCTGGACCGTCCACACGATGGTGCAGCGCGCCGACGTCGTCGTCCTGGTGGACTACACGGCCAACCCGATCGACGCGGACGCCGCGCAGAAGGCGGCGCTGGCGCTGGCGGACCGAGCGATCTGGGAGAGCAAGTGAGCAACAGCGCGCCGGAGATCCCGGGTTACCAGTTCGACCAGCGGATCCTGCTGCACCCGCTGGCGGAGTTGTGGCACGGCCGAACCTTCACCGGGATGGACGTCGTCGCGCTCGTGCTCAGCGACGAAGGCGCCCGGAACCCGACGGTCGTCGACCGGCTGACCCGGGCGAGCCGCGACGCCGCGCTGGTGCCCGGTCGGCAGGAGACCCCGCTGTGGGCCGCGAACCTCAGCGCCGGCCGCCCGTACGCGATCACGCAGCTCGTCCACGGCCAGACCGGCGCCGAGCGCCTGGTCGACCCGCTCGACGGGGTGCTCGGCAACGACGACGAGTCGCTGCAGGCGGTCCGCGACCAGCTCGCCGGGTACGGCGCGACGCCGCCGACGCTGCTGCCCGGCGACACCAGCTCTCCGCAGGGCGACATCCCGTCGTACGTCGACCGCCCCGCGCAGGCGACACCGCACGACGAGCACGACGAGCAGGGCGAGCAGCCGCAGTCGAAGATCGAGATCGCCCGGCAGTACCGGCGCAAGATCGGCGCCTGGATCTACCCCGTCGTCGCGCTCGCGGTGCTGATCGTCTTCAGCATCGCGTACTCGATCGGCACCGCGATCGGCGGCGCCGTGAAGGACGAGCCGGGCGAGGCCGCCCCGCCGGCGGCGGTCAGCCCGGAGCCGATCCCGTCCACCGTCCTGATCCCGCCGATCAACCGCGTCACGACCGCGCCGTACAAACGCCCCGACGGATCGGCCGGGATCTTCGGCGCCACCTACGCGGCCGGCGCCGACGTCCAGGTGATCGCGAACGCCGAGCTGCCGTTCGCGCTCGGCTGGCCGCGGCCGCCGGAGGTCGCCTTCCTGGGTGAGTCGTCGCAGCTGATCCTGCGGCGGATCGTGACCAAGAACGACTACGAGCCGGGCGGCCTGAAGAACGCGATGAAGGCGCAGTTCGCGCTGCACCCGTGCGCGAGCCTGGCCGGGTGCGTGGCGGACCGGCCGGCCTTCGACCAGCAGTGGACGAAGATCTACAAGACCACGGCGCCGGCGGCCGCGAAGGACGCACGGACCTGGCTGACGGTGTCGGCGAAAGCGCCGTACACGATCACAATGACGCGCGCGTTCCAGAGCGGCGGGCAGTGGTGGCTGGTCGGCGCGATGGTCGTCGGCCAGACCGCCGAGGCGCCCGACATCCAGCGGGTCGTCAACGACATCTGGCGGCAGACCAGTTGATCCGCCGCAAAATCTCCTGAACGGCCCGCGCGAAACAGCGCGGGCCGTTCTCTTTTTCACAAGCGACACCGGAAAGCGATTGTCGCGAAAACTTTGTGACCGGGTTCACGTTCTCGGGGTTCTCAGCACCCAGGCGGTTCGCGTACCGTAGTACCACTTGCGCACTGGTATACGTCCACTGGACGCACTGGTCTGCGAGAGATCACACCGCCAGCCAGCTGGATCGAACCGCCGGAGACCCCGGCGGCCGGAGCCGTTACCTCCTCAGCGTCGAGGGGGCCGCGCGGTTTGCCGGGCCCGACAGCCGAGAGGGAATGAGCCGCCGATGACGACCACCGCCAGCCCGACCCATACCGAGACCGCCGCCCCAGCAGCCGCACCGGACCTCCCGGCCGCACCAGCCACGACGTACGACCTCACCGACGCACCGACCCGGCACGCCGGCCTGCTGGCCTGGGTCGCCGAGGTCGCCGAGCTCACCCAGCCGGACCGGATCCACTGGGTCGACGGCTCCGACGCGGAGTACGCGAAGCTCACCGACGAGCTGATCGCCGCCGGCACCATGGTCCGGCTGAACGACGAGAAGAAGCCGAACTCGTTCTGGGTCCGCACCGACCCGTCGGACGTCGCCCGGGTCGAGCAGCGGACGTTCATCTGCTCGGTCGAGGAGAAGGACGCGGGTCCGACCAACAACTGGATGGACCCGGCGCAGATGAAGGCGCTGATGACCGAGCTGTACCGCGGCAGCATGCGCGGCCGGACGATGTACGTCGTCCCGTTCTGCATGGGCCCGCTGACCGCCGAGAAGCCGATGTTCGGCGTCGAGATCACCGACTCGGCGTACGTCGTCGCCTCGATGCGGATCATGTGCCGCACCGGCGCCGAGGTGCTCACGAAGCTCGGTACCGACGCGTCGTACGTCCCCTGCCTGCACTCGGTCGGCGCCCCGCTGCAGCCCGGCGAGGCCGACGTGCCGTGGCCGTGCAACGACGAGAAGTACATCGTCCAGTTCCCCGAGGAGCGGACGATCTGGTCGTACGGGTCCGGGTACGGCGGCAACTCGCTGCTCGGCAAGAAGTGCTACTCGCTGCGGATCGCGTCGGCGATGGCCCGCGACGAGGGCTGGCTGGCCGAGCACATGCTGATCCTGAAGCTGATCTCGCCGGAGAAGAAGGTGCACTACGTCGCGGCGGCGTTCCCGAGCGCCTGCGGCAAGACCAATCTGGCGATGCTCGACCCGACCCTCGAGGGCTGGGAGGTCGAGACGCTCGGCGACGACATCGCCTGGATGCGGTTCGGCAAGGACGGCCGGCTGTACGCCGTGAACCCGGAGTTCGGCCTGTTCGGCGTCGCCCCCGGCACCGGCTGGAAGACCAACCCGAACGCGATGCGCACCATCGAGAAGGGCAACTCGGTCTTCACCAACGTCGCGCTCACCGACGACGGCGACGTCTGGTGGGAGGGCTACTCGCCGACCCCGCCGGACCACCTGACCGACTGGAAGGGCCGCGAGTGGACGCCGGCCTCGGGCGAACTGTCCAGCCACCCGAACAGCCGGTTCTGCACGCCGATCAAGCAGTGCCCGATCATCGCCGACGAGTACGACGACCCGAACGGCGTGCCGATCTCCGCGATCATCTTCGGCGGCCGCCGGGCCACGACGGTCCCGCTGGTGACCGAGTCGCGCGACTGGGCGCACGGTGTCTTCATGGGCGCCACGCTGTCGTCGGAGACCACCGCGGCGGCGGTCGGCCAGGTCGGCGTCGTCCGGCGCGACCCGATGGCGATGCTGCCGTTCCTCGGCTACGACGCCGGGCAGTACTTCGACCACTGGCTGACCGTCGGCAAGCAGCACGACGCGGCGCAGCTGCCGAAGATCTTCTACGTGAACTGGTTCCGCAAGGACGAGGCGGGCAAGTTCGTCTGGCCGGGCTTCGGTGAGAACAGCCGCGTGCTGAAGTGGGTCATCGAGCGGATCGAGGGCCAGGCCGACGCGGTCGAGACGCCGATCGGACGGGTGCCGGCGCCGGGCGCGCTCGACGTCAGCGGGCTGGACCTGACCGACCACGACCTGCAGATCGCGCTGGACGTCGACGCCGAGGAGTGGAAGGCCGAGCTCCCGCTGATCGAGGAGTGGTTCGCGAAGCTCGGCGACACGGTGCCGACGTCGCTGAAGGTCGAGCTCGACCACCTCAAAGCCCGGCTGGGCTGACAGCGCGGCCCCAGAACACCGGCCGCCGAGTCGGAAGCCGGCGGCCGGGCCATCACGGCGCGGCGCCTCGGGTCAACCTCCGAGGCGCCGCGCCGTGCTTTCGGCGAGCACCCGCCGGACCTCGTCGTCGCCGACCGGCGAGAAGTCCCGGTACGCCTGGCCGACCGCGGTGAAGTACTGCGGGATCCACGCGCACACCACCTGGTCCGCGACCTGGGTCAGCCGCCGGCAGCTGTCGATCCCGCCGACAGGTACGGCGACGACGACCCGCGCCGGGCCCTGACGCCGTACGGCTTCCACGGCCGCGCGCATGGTCGCGCCGGTCGCGAGGCCGTCGTCGACCAGGATCACCACGCGATCCCGGACGTCGATCGGCGGGCGGTCGCCGCGGTAGGCGCGCTCGCGGCGCCGCAACTCCAGGACTTCCTGCTGCCGGACCGCCTCCAGCGTCTCCGGGGCGACCTCCGCCGCGATCGGCTCGTTACGGACCACGTGCAGCTCCTCGCCGACGCCGGCGATCGCGCCCATCGCCAGCTCCGGCTGCCCCGGCAGGCCGAGCTTGCGCACGATCAGGACGTCGAGCTCCGCGTCCAGGGCGTCCGCGACCGGGGCCGCGACGGGTACGCCGCCGCGCGCCAGCCCGAGAACCAGAACGGGGCCGCCGACCGATCCGAGTTCGTCGGCCAGCACACGGCCCGCGGCCACCCGATCCGGGTACGGCCTCCTCATAGCGCCCATGATCCACGTACGTTGACCGCATGCGAATCCCTGAGAGCGCACGAGCCGTGCTCGAATCCGATGCCCTCGGCCACCTGGTCACCCTCAACCCCGACGGGAGCCCGCAGGTTTCGGTGGTCTGGGTCGGCCTGGACGGCGACGAGATCATCGCCGCGCACGTGCCGAACAACCGCAAGGTGAAGAACATCCGCCGCGACGGCCGGGTCGCCTTGTCGATCGAAACCGACCGGGTCAACGAAATGGGCCTGGCGGAGTACCTGATCGTCACCGGCACCGCCCGGATCACCGAGGGCGGCGCGGTCGGCGTACTGCGGGAGCTCGCGAAGACCTATCTCGGTCCGGACGCGGATTTCCTGCCGGGTGACGACCTGCCGGCCGGGTACATCACGCACATCAGTGTCGACAAGATCGGCGGTGTCGGACCGTGGGCCTGAAGATCGGTGTGATGCTTCCGCTCGGTGCCGGGGACGGGCCGGGCGGCGGGATGCCGGGCTGGAAGGACGTGCGGGCGGTCGCGGAGGCGGCCGACCAGGGTGGCCTGGACTCGGTCTGGCTGGCCGACCACTTCCTGTACCGCGACCCGGAGGGGCAGGTCTTCGGGATGCACGACAGCTGGACCCTGCTGAGCGCGGTCGCCGCGGTCACCGAACGGGTCGAGCTCGGAAACATGGTGCTCTGCGCATCGTTCCGCGATCCGGGCCTGACCGCGAAGATGGCCGTGACGCTGGACGAGGTCTCCGGCGGCCGGCTGACGCTCGGCGTCGGCGCCGGCTGGCACGACCCGGAGTACGAGGCCTTCGGGCTGCCGACCGACCACCGCGTCGGCCGGTTCGCCGAGTGGCTGGAGATCGTCGCCCGGCTGATCCGCGGCGAGACGGTCACGTACGACGGCACGTACTACTCCGTCCGCGACGCCGACCTCGACCCGGCGCCGCCGCACCGGATCCCGATCCTGGTCGCCGGCCACCGCCCGCGCATGATGCGGCTGACCGCCCAATGGGCCGACGCCTGGAACACCGCCTGGTACGGCGCCCCCGACCTGCAGGTGGAGGAGCGCCTCGAAACCCTCCGCCAGGCAGTCCAGACGGCCGGCAAGCCGGCGGGGTCGGTGACCGCGACGGCCGGGATCATCGTGCGCGACCCGGACCAGTCCGTACCGGATCCCAGTCCGAAGGCGATCGCCGTCCAAGAGTTGCCCGAGGCGGCCGCGGCGTACCGCAAGCTCGGCGTACAGCACCTGATCGTCTCGCCCGAGCCGATGACGCCGCGGACGGTCGAACTGGTCGCCGAGGCGAAGCAATCGCTGAGCAGCTGACCCCGCTTTTGCTGCCGGGCGGGTCCACCGGATAGTCTTGGCCGTCGTCGTGTCCCCCGCGTGGGGATCGTCGGAGGAGGCGTCGCCTAGTCCGGTCGATGGCGCCCGCCTGCTAAGCGGGTTGAGGGTAATCCCCTCTCGCGGGTTCAAATCCCGCCGCCTCCGCGCTGGGAGCGCCTTGCCTGCAGAAAGCGCAGGCAAGGCGCTCCGGCCATGTCTTCCGGGGGTGCAACCCCCGGGCCCCGCCCGGCGGGGCTTCGCCCCCCGGACCCCCCGCGCCGGGTTGGGTGCCCACGAGCCTCCGGTGGGGCGACTCACCTCCGATTGGCTTGAGGAGCTTGAGGAGGGTGCGCGGGGTAGCGACTCTGAGTGTTCGGGGTGGGACCTTCGGTGTGTCGGCCGGTGGCTGTGTACGCTGGCGGGCATCGACGGGGGTCGACAGCATCACGTCAACCAAGTGGGCGGCGTGGGCGTCTGATGTACCGTGGGCCGCTGCGCGCGGCCGACGGAGGGGTCGTCACGTCGTCGATCAGGGAACGGAGCCATGTCGCGAAGCACTCGCGCAGCCGGTCGGAGGGCAGCGCCGCGGGCCAACCGGTCCCGTGCCCGTTCGCACCGCGCCCGGACGGCGTCGAAGGCGATCGGCCTGACCCTGCTCAGCGCTCTGGTCCCCGGCTCAGGGCTGCTGATGGGCGGCCGGAAGAAGCTCGGCGCCTTCGTCCTGACGATCAGCATCGGCCTGCTGCTGATCGCCGCGTACGTCGGTCTCACGCACCGCGACTCGGTCCTCGCGCTCGC
Source organism: Kribbella sp. NPDC003505 (assembly GCF_040610875.1). NCBI lineage: Bacteria > Bacillati > Actinomycetota > Actinomycetes > Propionibacteriales > Kribbellaceae > Kribbella > Kribbella sp. NPDC003505. The sequence goes on from NZ_JBEXNA010000004.1 coordinate 160,111, forward strand.
CGTCTCCCCGCGGCAGCTGCTGATCGCGACCGCCGCCGTCGTCCTGCTCGGCGCCGGCTGGATCTGGACCGTGGTGGCCTCGCACAAGCTGCTCCGCCCGGTGAGCATGACCTACACCGGCCGGCTGGCCGGCTCGATGTTCGTCGGGTTGCTCTGTTTCGCCATCGCCGTACCGACGACCGTCGCGGCGCAGACCGTGATGGCGCAGCGCGACCTGGTCGGCAGCGTCTTCCAGTCCGAGAAGAACTCGAAGAGCGCGACCCGGCCGAAGGTCAACAAGAGCGACCCGTGGGCGAAGATCCCGCGGCTGAACCTGCTGCTGCTCGGCGCCGACGACGGCGTCGGCCGGACCGGTGTCCGCACCGACACGGTGATCGTGGCCAGCATCGACACCAAGACCGGTGACACCGCGCTGATCTCGCTCAGCCGGAACTGGATGCGGATGCCGTTCCCGGAGGACTCGCCGCTGCACAAGGCGTACCCGGACGGCTTCTGGGACCCGAACCTCGGCAACGTCGAGCAGCCGGAGTACTACCTCGACGCGATGTACGAGAACGTCCCGAAAGCGCATCCGGGCATCCTCGGCCAGACCGACAACGAGGGCGCGGACGTGGTGAAACTGGCCGCGAGCGCCGCGCTCGGCCTGGACATCGACTACTACATGCAGGTCAACCTGGCCGGGTTCCGGCAGATCATCGACGCGCTCGGCGGCATCACCGTGAACGTCAACTACCGAGTGCCGATCGGCGGCGACTACGGCGCCGGCCCCGGGTCGAACAGCGAGAAGAAGCCGAGCGGGTACATCGAGCCGGGCCCGAACCAGAAGCTCGACGGCTACCACGCCCTGTGGTTCGCCCGCGGCCGCTACGGCCTCAGCGACCCGTCGCGTCAGGAGCGGCAGCGCTGCACGATCCACGCCCTGGTGAACAGCGCGAACCCCCAGACCCTGGTGACCTCGTACCAGCAGATCGCCAAGGCCGGGAAGGAACTGCTGCGCACCGACATCCCGCAGGACATCCTGGGGGCCTTCATCCAGCTCGCGCTGAAGGTGAAGAACGCCAAGGTCACCAACATCGACCTGGACAAGACCAAGAACTTCCCGACCGGCAAGAACCCGGACTACGAGGCGATGCGGGAGATCATCCAGAAGGCGATCGCCCCGAAGACGAACCCGGTCGCCTCGACCCCGAGCGCGAAGCCGACCAAGAAGCCGACCAGCAGCACCACCACGAAGCGCCCGACGACGCCGCCGAAGCCGACGGCCACCCCGGGCGAAGCCCAGAACCTCAACGACGCCTGCGCCTACAACCCGAGCCAGACCGGTAACTGACCCGGTTCGGGGTGAACTCGTGAACCCCTCCCAGGGAAGAATTGACCCACAGTGAGGACTGGTCACACCTGGGGGTGACTGTGCGGCGTTCGTTGGCGGTTGCGGTCGGGGTCACGGTTCTGGCCTGCGCAGGCTGCAGCAGCAAGGCGGACAGTGCGGACGCGCCCTCGGCAACGAAGGGGACGACGACCAGCAGCAAGGCGCCACCGCCCAAGCCGACCCCGAAACCGAGTCCGGTCGCGCTGTCGGTGCCGATGTACCAGCGCGCGCTGACCAACGTCGAGAAGGTCCTCAAGCCGTCGGTTGCGCGGCTGATGAACGCGCAGACGGTCGCCGCCTTCGACGCGGCCCGGGCCCAGCTCGCGGCCGCGGTCGTGATCGAGCGCACCGAGCTCGCGAAGATCACGCCGCCACGCGGCCTGGTGTCGGCGCATCCCGCCGTACTGGACGCCTTCGACGCGTACGCCGGCGACGTGGCCACGGAGCTGACCCGCGCCGGCGGCACGAAGACCGGCTGTGGATACCCGAAGTCGCTGGAGGTCCGGCTGTACGAGGCCAAGTTCGGCGTCTGGAACGCGTACACCGACTTGGCGCAGAAGGTGCAGAAGTCCGTCGGCAAGGGCCTGCGTTTCGGCGCGTTGTCGGTGCCGGCGAAGCTGCGCCAGCCGGACGTCATCGCCGGCCGCGGTGCGAACGGGGACGTGTTCCAGCGGTCCGGCCCGCGCGGCCCGGGCTCGCTCAAGATCAGCAACGCCGGCAATGACGTGGTGATCGTGGTCGCCACCAGCAGCCCGCGGAAACCGCAGGCTTCGATCTACGTCCGGGCCGACCAGAGCGCGACCCTGAAAGGGCTCCGCAGCCAGGACTACTGGGTCTACTTCAAGTCCGGGCGGAACTGGGACGCGAAGAACAACCGGTTCACCGAGGACTGCTCGTACCAGAAGTTCGACGACATCTTCGACGGCTCGTACACCTGGACGATCAGCCTGACCAAGTCGCCGCTCGGCAACGCGCCGTCGTCCGAGACGGAAGCCTTCTGATCCGGTCACCCCGGACGGATGAGATCCTGTGCCGATGCGGACGACGTACCGGATGCGGGCGGGGCGGTTCCTCGGGATCCTGGCCGCCGGACTGATCATTCTCGGGGTGGCCGCGGTGCTCTGGGCGCTGGGGCTGCCGGGCGTCGCGGTGTCGGTGTTCGTCACGCTCGGCGGGCTGATCGCGATCGCCGGCCTGTGGATCCTGGCCCGGCCGCCGAAGGTCGCCCGGCTCCGCGACCGCGAGATCGAGGTCCGCGGTCTGCGCACGCCCTGGACCGACGTCACCGAGGTCGGCCGGGTCGAAACCACGCACGGCGAGGCGATCGTGCTGCGGACGAAGAACCCCGAGCACCCGATCCTGCTGCCGGTCTCGTGGCTGGCGCCCGGGCGGGCCGAGGAGCTGGAGATCGCGCTGCGGGACAAGCTGAACGCCGCGCACGGGTACACGATCTGGGACGGGACTGCCCCCGAGGACGCCGGCGACGCAGAATGATCCGGTGCTTTCCTTCGAGCTGTCGTACGACGAACTCCTGACCTACCAGGGCACGAATCCGCGCCCCGCGGACTTCGACGCGTTCTGGGACAAGGCGCTGCTCTCGCTGGAGGAGGTCGCGGCCGACGCCGAGTTCGTCGACGCCGCCGACTTCCCGCTGACGACCGCGACAGCGCAGCACCTGTACTTCACCGGGACCGGCGGCTACCGCGTGCACGCGAAGGTGCTGCGCCCCGCCGAGCCGACCGGGCCGGCCGTGCTGCTGTTCCACGGGTACGGCGGTGAGCAGCCGAAGTGGGTCGAGCTGCTGCCGTACGCCGCGCGCGGGTTCACGGTCGCGGCGCTCGACGTCCGCGAGCAGGTCGGGTTCCGTACGTCGTCGCAGGAAGCCAACGCGTTCTCGCTGCAGCACCACCTCGTGCACGGGCTGGACGCCGGGCCGGACGGGCTGCTGTACAAGCACGTCTTCCTGGACACGCGGCGGCTGGCCGACATCATCGGCGGCCTGCCGGAGGTCGACGCGGCCCGGATCGCGACGACCGGGTGGAGCCAGGGCGGCGGGTTGTCGCTGGTGGCGGCCGCGCTGACGCCGACGATCAAGTACACGGCGAGCGTGTACCCGTTCCTGTGCGACTACCAGCGGACGTGGGACCTGAACCTGGAGACCTCGCCGTACGACGAGATCGTCACCTGGTTCCGCAAGCGCGACCCGCGGCACCTCCGGCAGGAGGAGGTCTTCACCACCCTCGGCTACATCGACGTCCAGCACCTCGCACCGCGGATCCGGGCCGAGGTCACGCTGTTCACCGGGCTCGAGGACCAGATCTGCCCGCCGTCCACGCAGTTCGCGGCGTACAACAAGATCAGCTCGCCGAAGGAGGTCCGCAGCTACCCCGACTTCGGGCACGACGACCTCCCGGGCGCGCACGACGACATCTTCCAGCTGATCGGCGCCAAGCTCTGAATGTACCCTTGTGGTTACGTAACTACTTGGGTACATTCCTCGCATGGACGTGGTGTTGCAGGCGCTGGCCGACCAGAGCCGGCGGACGGTGCTGGAGATCCTGCGGGATCATCCGGCGACGGCCGGCGAGCTGGCCGACGCGCTGCCGATCGCCCGCCCCGGCGTGTCCCGGCACCTGCGGGTGCTGCGGGAGGCCGGGCTGGTCGACGTGCGGCAGGAGGCGCAGCGGCGGATCTACAGCTTGCGGCCGGAGGCGCTCGTCGAGGTGGACGAGTGGCTCGAGGGCTACCGCGCGCTGTGGCGGAACCGGCTCGACGCCCTGCACACCGAGATCGCTCGAGGAAAGAAGGCGTCGCAGTGAGGATCACCGGGACGATGCGAGCTCTGGACGAAACCCGTGGCGCGGTGCGCGTCGAGGACGTCTACGACACCGACATCGAGGACTTGTGGGCGGCGTGCACGACGCCAGAGCGGCTGGCGCGCTGGATCGCCCAGGTGTCGGGCGGCTTGCACGAGGGTGGGACGGTCCACGCCGTCTTCACGAGCACGTGGAGCGGCGCGGTGCGGATCGACAGCTGCGAGGCTCCGCACCATCTGCTGCTCACCACCGAGCCCGGCACCGACGACGAGGGCCAGCTCGAGGCCTGGCTCGCTCCGGTCGGGTCACAGACCAAGCTGGTGGTGGAGGAGCGCGGCCTGCCCATCGGCTCGATGCACTTCCACGGCGCCGGTTGGCAGGTCCACCTGGAGGACCTCGGCCGTGCGCTCGCGCTCGACGGCCCGGCCCACGCCGACGGCTGGTCGGAAGAGAAGCCGGCGCCGGAGTGGCACGCGCGCTGGACCGAGCTCACCCCGGCGTACCGAGGTAGTGATGTCTGACACGATCCGGCTGGAAGGCACCACGCTGAACGCGCCCGACGCGCTCGCCCTCGCCCGGTTCTACGCCGAGATCACCGGCGGAACCGCCAGCGGTACGACGCATTGGGCCGCCGTGACAGGCCCGAACGGATCCCTCGGCTTCCAACAGGTCGACGACTTCGAGCCACCGCAATGGCCCGGCAGCGACATGCGGATGCATCTCGACTTCTACGTCGACGACCTCGCCGCGACCGGCGCCCGAGTCCTTGCCGCGGGCGCCAAACTCCACGACTACCAGCCCAACTCCGACCACTGCTACGTCTACACCGACCCGGCCGGCCACCCGTTCTGCCTGTCCATGTGGGACACCGAAGCCGCGACGGCCTCGTCACTTTCTCCAGGTGATTGAGTAGCGGAAGAGGAGGTGGCGGCGGAAGGTCGCGCCAGGTAGCAGGTCCGCGGCCAGGGACTGCATTTCCGGGAAGGTGACCGGTGGGGGCCAGACCGTCGGGGACGGGTGTTCCCAGTAGCCCTTGACCGCGCGGTGCGCCCAGTTGGCGGCCACTCCGGCCAGTTCGCGGGGCAGGTCACGCGGCAGATTCGAGCGTGCCACGCCGACGACCACCAGGACGCCGCCCGGGCGAACGAGTTCGCGAAGGCGGAGCAGGGCGGTGCGGGCGTCGACGTGGTGGATGGTGGCCACCGAGCCGATCACGTCGTACGACGCCGGCTGCAGCGGATGGTCCAGGAAGTCTCCGTGGACGTACTCGATGTCGTCGCCGTGGCTACGCGCCAACTCCAGGCTCGGCGTGTGCAGATCGATGCCGGTGACGTGCGGTACGACGCCGCGCAGCTTCCGGGCCAGCATGCCCTCGCCGCAGCCGACGTCCAGCGCGCGTTCAGCGCCGGGCGGAACGGCCTGGAGGATCTTCGGGTGGTAGTGAATGTTGTGGTTCCACGGCTCCCGCATCCGGCTCACTTCCGGCCGAGTGCCGCGTCGATCGCGGCCGACAGCACCTGGTCGTCGTCGGCCCGCCAGGTGTGATCCTGCGGGCACGTCCAGTTGTCCGGCTCCGGCGGGATCACGCACCCGAACAGCCGCACCTTGCCGGCTGCCGCCGCCTCCCGCGCGACCGGGGTCGGCAGCCCGTACAGGATCGGCACTCCTCGTTGCCCACAGACCGGGCAGGCAGGTGCGTTCGCCATACACCCAAGGTACGTCACCACCCGTCCACCGACGCCTGATGCCGTTGGCAACGGCGCCGGGCAGCTCCCCGGAGGGAACTGCCCGGCGTCATGAAAAGTAGCTCCGCAGTACCGGCCTGGTGAGGCATGGTCAGTACTGCGCAGCCGCCTAGTTGGCTTCTTTCGTCGCCCAGTAGTGCCATTGCGGGGACGCGACTGGGGAGCGGGCCAGCCCGTCCGGCCAGGTAGCCGGGAGGTCGTGACTCCGCGCCGCGTAGAGAATCACCTCCGATGCGCTCCGGTCCCCGCGGACGGCGACCCGGGCGGCGGTCTCGGCACGCATGTCGGCGAGGTAGTGGATCGCCGGCAGGAACTCGGCGCTCAGCCGTGCGCTGAGCCGGCCGACGGGTTCGTCGTCGAGCCGGACCTCGACCACGATCCGGTGCCGGTCCTGAATGGTGTCCTCCTCCTCGATCGCGTGCATGGTGGCGTACGCCCAGCATTCGCCTTCCGCGCGGAAGAACGGCGCCAGGATGTCGGGGTGCACCTCGCTGCCCGGGACCACGATGCCGCTGCCGGGCGGCAGCAGGTGGAAACTGCCTGGCGGGGGCAGGTTCACCGGCACGAGCATGTGCGGCTGCCCGAGCGCGACCGCGACGCTGGCGTGGAACTCGGTGCCCTGCGGTCCGTTGCCGCCGGCGCCCGCTCCCTCCCAGTTCGCCGCCGTCCACTCGCTGACCCACAGGTGGCACGGGACCTGCGGTTGCAGGCCTTGCGCCACCAGTTCTGACAGCACCGGGTGGTACCGGTGCGCGTCGTCCCTCGGCAGATAGCCGACAACCTTGCCCTGCACCCGGACGGCGATCGACCGCGGGTCGAAACGGTTGTGCGGTTCCGGGACGAGGTCCGCCTCGGTGTCCAGATCTGCGCCGCGCGCGGGGATGGGGTCCGGGAACAGGCTACGGATCGCCTGCTCGTGCGGGGCCTCCCGCACGACTTCCTGACCGCACCACAAAGCGTCGCCCCACAGACTGAACGGAATCAGTTCCATGTGCCCTCCAGTCCTCACTGACCGGCTTCTACCCGGCTCATCTGTTCCAGGGGCCTGGCCGTTACACCCAGTGAGCGTATGAAAACTAAGATGCCCAGTGAAGAGCCGTTTCACGCATGGTGCAAGAGTCTGATACGCAAAGGTATCCGTCGGTCCGGACTGTGGACGCGAATCGTCTTGGACAGCGAGCGAATCGGCGAAGATCGTGCAAATGCACGGGAAGGAACACCATGCAGGGCAGTGGTTCAGTGGCTCGATCGACCGTAGCGACAGTTGACGCCGAAGCGATCGAGGCCGCCATCAAGCGCTTGGACGGCGTCGCCGTCCGTACACCGTTGCAGCGCAACCTCCGCCTCTCCGAGCGCACCGGGGCGCAGGTCTGGCTGAAGCGGGAGGACCTGCAGATCGGGCGTTCCTACAAGCTTCGCGGCGCGTACAACCTGATCGCGCAGCTCGACGACACCGCCAAGGCCGCGGGCGTGGTGTGTGCGAGTGCAGGCAATCATGGTCAGGGGCTGGCGTATTCGTGCCACATCCTCGGCGTGCACGGCAAGGTGTACGTGCCGCGGACGACACCGCGCCAGAAGCGGGACCGGATCGCGGCGCTCGGCGGCAAGCAGATCCAGGTGATCGTCACCGGTGACACGTACGACGACGCGGCGGCCGCGGCGATCGCGGAGGCGTCGGCGACCGGCGCCACGATGGTGCCGGCGTTCGACGACCCGAGAACCGTTGCGGGGCAAGGGACTGTCGCCGTGGAACTGGTGGAGCAGCTCGGCCACGCCCCCGACGTACTCGTGGTGCCGGTCGGCGGCGGCGGCCTCGTTGCAGGGGTCGCAACGTGGATCGCCGAGCGGCATCCCGGCGTACGCATCGTCGGCGTGGAGCCGGGTGGCGCGGCGAGTATGGCGGCGGCGCTGGCGGCCGGGAAGCCTGTCACCTTGCCGCACTTGGACAGTTTCGTCGACGGCGCCGCCGTGCGCCGCGTCGGCGACGTGACGCTCCCGCTGGTGCGAGAGGCCGGCGTCGAGCTGATGTCGGTGCCCGAGGGGCTCGTCTGCTCGGAGATGCTCGCGCTCTACCAGACCGACGGACTGATCGCCGAGCCCGCGGGCGCTTTGTCGACAAGTGCCCTGGGCAACGGTCTCGACGTCCGTCCCGGCGAGACCGTGGTGTGTTTGCTGTCCGGCGGGAACAACGACGTCAGCCGGTACGGCGAGATTCTCGAGCGATCGCTCGTGTACGAAGGGCTGAAGCACTATTTCCTGGTGACGTTCCCGCAGGAGCCGGGTGCGCTGCGGGCGTTCCTCGACGAGACGCTCGGGCCGGACGACGACATCACGCTGTTCGAGTACGTGAAGCGCAACAACCGCGAGACCGGTGTCGCCCTGGTGGGCATCGAGATCAGCAGCCGGGACGACCTCCCGCTGCTGCTGTCGCGGATGGAGGCCGCCCCGCTCGACATCGAGCGCATCAACCCGAACTCACCGGAGTTCCGGTACCTGATCTGAGCGTCAGTGCTGCGAGTGCTTCGGGTGCCGCGGATCGTGCGGATGCGTCCCGTCGTCCCAGCTCTCGTCGTGCACCGACTGCTTGTCCATGCCCCCGGCCTTGTCCTCCCGGATCACGGCGCCGTCGGTGTTGTCGTCCGGCCAGAGATTCTGAGCCTGGTCGCGGTGTTGGTCCGCCTCGGTGCGGGCACCCGCGGCGGCCTCGCGCCGCTCGTTCGCACCGGCGGACAGGCGGCGTGCCTCGGCCGCCTTCTCGTCGGCGATCGCCTGCGCCTTCCGCGCCCTCGCGTCGACCTCGTCAGCCGCGGCCTGCTGCCGCTCGGCGTGCATCGCGCTCGTCCTGGCCTGCTGCTCGTGTTCGTAGGCCTCCTGCCGCTGACGTTCAGTGCGGCGCTTCGACATCGCACCCGCGATGAGTGCGACCACGATGACCAGCACGGCGGCTGCGACGACGATCCAGACAACAGTCATTCCGTCCATCGGTCCTCCCTAGGCTCGATGATCAGAACCTCCGGTACCCGGAGCCGTCGCCGCCTAACGCCGTACGGACTCAGACCAGACCGCGGCGCGCCGCCCAGACGATGGCTTCGATCGCGGTGCTGAAGCCGAGCCGGTCGCAGATCAAGCGGGTCCGCCGGCGCACGGTGCGCTCGGACAGCTCGAGCCGGCGGGCGACACCGTCCACCGGCAGCCCGGTGGCGAGCAGCCGCAGCAGCTGCAGGTCGTCATGACTGATCTCGCGCGGCGGCACCCTCCGGGCGAGCGGTCGGAATTCCTGGGAGAGGACGGTCATACGGATCACCTGGTTCCGTCAAGCCGGGACTCGGCGGCGTCCCAGTCGGCCGGTTTGCCCTGCGGGGCGTAGCGCCGCAGAGAATGGGTGGACCGGACCAGTGCGCGCATCGCGCGCAGGTCCGGGAAGGGCTCGCCGAGGGCGCGAGCCTGGACGAGGACGTTGCCCAGCGCGGAGGCCTCGACCGGTCCGGCGAGCACGGGGACGCCGCATGCGTCGGCGGTGAGCTGGCAGAGCAGTTCGTTCTGCGATCCGCCGCCGATGACGTGCAGTACGTCGACGTCCCGGTCGGCGATCGTCTGCGCGGCGCGCAGCGTACGGCGGTACGCGAGGGCGAGGCTCTCCAGGATGCAGCGGACCACCGCACCGCGGGACCGTGGCGCGTCCTGTCCGGTGGCCCGGCAGTGCTCCTCGATCCGCGCCGGCATGTTGCCCGGGGCAAGGAACTCGGGCGCGTCCGGATCGATCAGTACGGCGAACGGCGGCGCGTCGGCGGCATCCCGCAGCAGGCCGGCGAGGTCGTCGTCACCCCAGACCCGCTGGCATTCCTGCAGGATCCACAGTCCCATCACGTTGCGCAGGAACCGGATCCGCCCGTCCACGCCGCCTTCGTTGGTGAAGTTGGCCGCCCGCGCGTCATCGGTGAGCACCGGCGCGTCGAGCTCGAGCCCGACAAGCGACCAGGTCCCGGACGAGATGTACGCGAACCGGTCGTCCGCCGCAGGCACCGCGACCACAGCCGATGCCGTGTCATGCGATCCGACCGCAATCACCGGAACCTCGCCGGCCGGCCCGGTCTCGTCCGGCAGCATGTTCCCGATCACGTCCCCCGGCTCCCACAACCGGGGAAACACCCGCCGCGGCAGCCCGATCCGCGAGATCAGCTGGTCGCTCCAGTCCCGGGCCGCCACGTCGTACAGCTGGGTAGTGGAGGCGTTGGTCCGCTCCACACCGATCTCGCCGGTCAGCCAGTACGCCAGCAGATCCGGAATCATCAGCAAGGTGGCGGCGTCGGAGAACAGCTCCTCGGCCGCCAACTGGTAGACGGTGTTGAACGGCAACTGCTGCAGCCCGGTCACGGCGTACAGCTCGCTCGCCGGAACCGTCGAGAGCACGCGCTCCATCACCCCGTCGGTGCGGGAGTCGCGGTAGTGGACGGGATTGCCGAGCAGTCGACCGTGCGTGTCGAGCAGACCGTAATCGACCGCCCAGGAATCGATGCCGACGCTGTCGATCCGGCCGGCGAGGTGGAGGCCGTCCAGGACGGAGCGGTACAAGTGGAGGAGGTCCCAGTGCAGGGTGCCGTGGACGCGCACCGGGCCGTTCCAGAACCGGTTCAGCTCGCGCAGCTCCAGCACCTCAGGACCGACCGAGCCGAGCATCACCCGCCCGCTCGACGCGCCCAGGTCCACCGCGGCGACCCGCTTCACGGCGCGACCACCGTGAGGTCGAGGTGCAGGAGATCGGCGACCGCGGCCAGCTCGGCGGCGCGGTGGCCCGTCCCGAGCGCCCAGTGGTGCGCGACCCCGGACGCCGACCACGCGTCGGTCCACTCGCCGGGATCGCACCCGAAGTCGACCCGCGACGTCGTGTTCCCGATCTGCAGCAGCGGCCCTGGTACGACGGTGCCCTCGGAAGCGATCAGGTTGAACGACCCGTCCCGCCGCTGGCCCAGCCCGCACAGCGTCACCGGACCCTGCTGTACGTCGAACTCCACCGACACGCCCCACCCGCGCTTGCCGTGGTACACGCCGAGCCCGCGCAGCAACGGCTTCCGGGCCGAGATCGCCAGGTGCGCAGGCCCGTCGTGGCCCATCTCGACGACGTTGTCGCGGAAGTTCAGCGCCTGCAGTTCGGTGAACGACCCGCCCGCGCCGAGCCGATCCATCACCAGCATCGCCAGCGACGTGCGCAGCTCGTACTCGCCGGCCGCCGGCACACCCCTTGCCGTCAGCAACGAAGCGCCGAGGATCATCCCGGCCGCGATCCGCTCGTGGGTCTCGCCGTCCAGCCCGCGGTGGTAATAGGCCAGCGAATCGAGGGCGAAGTCCTCGACCAGCCGGTCCAGCGCGACCGACACCGTCGCACCCCAGCGGAAGTCCTCGAGCTTGACCGAGTCGTCGAGCTCGAAGAGCTCACCCGCCAGCCCCATCCGGGCGGACGTCTCCGCCTCCGTGACCTGCTCCACCCGCACCCGCAGGTCGTCGATCTCCAGGATCTCCACGTGCCCGCCGAGTTGCGCGGACACCAGGGTGGGGTCGGTGACGACGTCCATCATGCCCGGGTACAGGTGGCCGAGCAGGCCGTGCCGTCCGTGCCGCAACGCCGCCCGCACACCGGCGGCGCGGATCCACCGGTCGATCCGCGCCCAGGCCCGCTCGTCCTCGAGGTATCCGGAGACCGAGCGGAAGTCGATGCCGCACCGCTCGAACGCGTTCGCCATCTCGGGCAGCGGGCACGCCCCGCAGTACGCCAGCCAGGCGCCGGTGTCGAACGAGGCATGATCCATCGCCTCGGTCGGCTGCAGGTTCAGCAGCAGCACCGGCGCGCCGCTGCGTTGCGCGACCGGCACCAGCATCGACGCCGTCATGTACGTCGTGAGGAAGCCGACGATCAGATCGCAGTCGGCCACCCGCAGCTTCTCGGCGGCCGTCGCGCCCTCCTGCGCGTCGGAGATGAACCCGACGTCGACCACCTCGCAGTCGAGAGCCGCGAACCGCTCGGACACCCGCCGCGCGGACGCCTGCAACTGTGGCAGCAGGTCCGGGAACTGCGGCCAGTACGCACCCAGCCCGCCGGCGACCAGGCCGATCCGGGTCCGGCGTGGCGTGATCCGTTGCAGACCGTGGTGGGCGGCGGGCTCGGACATCCGGCAGCTCCTAACGCAGGAAGGCGGCAGCCACGCCGGCGTCGACGGGCACGTGCAGACCGGTCGTGTGCGTCAGGTCGCCGCCGGTCAGCGCGAACACCGCGGCCGCGACGTTTTCCGGCAGCACCTCCCGCTTCAGCAGGGTCCGCTGGGCGTAGTACGCACCGAGCTCCTCCTCCGGTACGCCGTACACGGCAGCCCGCTTCGCGCCCCAGCCGCCGGCGAAGATGCCGGAGCCGCGGACGACGCCGTCGGGGTTCACGCCGTTGACCCGCACCCCGTACTCGCCCAGCTCGGCCGCGAGCAGCCGGACCTGGTGGGCCTGATCCGCCTTGGCCGATCCGTACGCGACGTTGTTCGGCCCGGCGAACACCGAGTTCTTGCTGGAGATGTAGACGATGTCGCCGCCCATGCCCTGGTCGATCAGCACCTTCGCGGCGGCCCGCGACACCAGGAACGAGCCTTTGGCCATCACGTCGTGCTGCAGATCCCAGTCCCGTTCGGTGGTGTCCAGCAGCGATTTCGAGATCGACAGGCCGGCGTTGTTGACGATCAGGTCGACGCCGCCGAAGGCCAGCACCGCCTGCCGCAACGCCGCCTCGACCGCGTCCGCCGACGACACATCCGCACCGACCGCGACGGCCACGTCGGACGACCCGATCTCCTTCGCCACCGCCTCGGCGGCCGCGAGGTCCAGGTCCGCAACCACGACGCAGGCGCCTTCCGCGGCGAGCCGCTGGGCGATCGCCTTGCCGATCCCCGAGCCGCCGCCGGTCACGAAGGCGACCTGGGTGGCCAGCGGCTTCGGCTTCGGCATCCGCTGCAGCTTCGCCTCCTCGAGCGCCCAGTACTCGATCCGGAACTTCTCCCGCTCGTCGATCGGCGCGTACGTCGACACCGCCTCGGCGCCGCGCATCACGTTGATCGCGTTGACGTAGAACTCGCCGGCCACCCGTGCGGTCTGCTTGTCCTTCCCGAAGCTGAACATGCCGACACCCGGCACCAGGACGATCGCCGGATCCGCACCGCGCATCGCCGGGCTGTCCGCCTCGGCGTGCCGGTCGTAGTACGCCGCATAGTCCTCGCGGTACGCCGTGTGCAGCTCCTTCAGCCGCGCGACCGCGTCCTCCAGCGGTGCATTCGCCGGGAGGTCCAGGACCAGCGGGCGTACCTTCGTCCGCAGGAAGTGGTCCGGGCAGGACGTCCCGAGCGCGGCCAGCTCGGCCAGCTTCTCGCGGGCGGTGAACTCGAGCACGACGTCGGAGTCGTTGAAGTGGCCGACCTGCGGCTTGTCCGTCGACGCCAGCCCGCGGATCACCGGCGCCAGCGCGGCGGCCTTCAGCCGCCGCTCCGCCGGGTCGAGCGGCTCGAATCCGGCAACTACGGCACCGAACGGCTCGGCGGCGCCACGGTCGGCGAGGAAACGTTCCGCCGTCCGGATGATGTCGAGGGAGTTGGCCTCACACTCCTCGGAGGTGTTGCCCCACGCGGTGATGCCGTGGCCGCCCAGGACGCAGCCGATCGCCTGCGGGTTGTCGCGCTTGACCGCGGCGATGTCCAGCCCGAGCTGGAAGCCCGGCCGCCGCCACGGCACCCACACGACGCGATCGCCGAAGCACTCGGCGGTGAGCTTCTCGCCGTCCGCCGCGGTCGCCAGCGCGATCCCGGAGTCCGGGTGCAGGTGGTCGACATGCGGGGCATCGACCAGTCCGTGCATCGCGGTGTCGATCGACGGCGCCGCGCCGCCCTTGCCGTGCAGGCAGTAGTCGAACGCGGCGACCATCTCGTCCTCACGCTCGACGCCCGGATAGGTGTCGACCAGCGCGTTCAGCCGATCGAGCCGCAGCACCGCGAGACCGGCTGCCGTCAACGTGCCGAGATCACCACCGGACCCCTTGACCCACACCAGGTCAACCGGTTCCTGGGTCACCGGATCGGTTGCCGTTCCCTTGGCGGACGTATTTCCGCCCGCATAGTTGGTGTTGCGCGGATCGGCACCCAGTCGGTTGCTACGCGCAACGAGCTCGGCTGCGGTGTCGCTCACTGTCATGCTCCCCATCCGGCCTGCTGACCGCCGACGCGGTCCTTGGTGATCTGCTCGAAGTACCCGCTGCGCTTGTAGGCCGCGACCGGGTCGGGATCCAGCCCCTGGGACTCGCGCAGGTCGGCGAGCAGCGGCCGGACGTCGGTGTTGTACGCGTCCATCAGCGCCGCGTTCGCACCGAGTACGTCGCCCGACTGCTGGGCGGCCCGCAGCGCGTCCCGGTCGACCAGCAGCGCCTTCGCGGTGGCTTCCTGGACGTTCATCACCGAGCGGATGATCGCGGGGATCTTCTCCTCGATGTTGTGGCACTGGTCGAGCATGAACGCGATCCCGCGGTCCGGGTCCAGCGCGTCGCCGCGGACGATCTCGTTCATGATCCGGAACAGCTGGAACGGGTCCGCGGCGCCGACCATCAGGTCGTCGTCGGCGTAGAACCGGCTGTTGAAGTCGAACGCGCCGAGTTTCTTCGTGCGCAGCAGGAACGCCACGATGAACTCGATGTTCGTCCCCGGCGCGTGGTGCCCGGTGTCGATACAGACCGTTGCCTTCGGCCCCAGTTCGAGACAGTGCGCGTACGACGTACCCCAGTCCGGCACGTCCGTGGTGTAGAAGGCCGGCTCGAACAGCTTGTACTCGAGCAGCATCCGCTGGTCGTCGCCGAGCCGGTCGTACACCTCCTTCAAGGCGCTGGCGAGCCGGTCCTGGCGGTCCTGGATGTCGTCCTGGCCCGGGTAGTTGGTGCCGTCGGAGAACCACAGCTTCAGGTCGCGGGACCCGGTGGCGTCCATGATGTCGACGCACTCGAGCAGGTGGTCGGTGGCCTTGCGGCGGACCGCCGGGTCCGGGTTGGTCACGCTGCCGAGCTTGTAGTCGTCGTCCTGGAACACGTTGCTGTTGATGGCTCCGAGCCGGACGCCCTGCTCCTTGGCGTACGCCGCCAGCGCAGCGTAGTCGTCGACCTTGTCCCAGGGGATGTGCAGCGCGACGCTCGGCGCCACGCCGGTGTACTTGTGGACGACGGCCGCGTCGGCGATCTTCTCCTCCGGTGACCGCGGTACGCCGGGCTGGGTGAAGACCTTGAACCGGGTGCCCGAGTTGCCGAACGCCCACGACGGCAGTTCGATCTCCTGGCGGCTCAGGGCGGCCCTTACGGCATCGGTCGTCATGGTTCAGTCCTCTTTCAGGTGGAAGATCTCGGGCAGCAGGAGGAAGGACTCGTCAGGCGCTCGGCCGTCGATCCCGGTGAAGAACTCCGTCATCTGCGCCTGCCAGCGGGCGTTCACCTCGGTCGCCGCCATCGCCTTCTGCGCCGCGTCCAGATCGTCGGACTCGACGTACCCGATCAGCAGGCCGTCGTCGCGGAGGAACAGCGAGTAGTTGTGCCAGCCGGAGTCCCGGAGCGCGGCCTGCATGTCGGGCCAGACGTCGCGGTGCCGCTCGACGTACTCGTCGAGCCGGTCGGGCCGGACCTGCAGGCAGAAGCAGTAACGATTCACGGCGGCACCTGTACGTAGGGCGGTCGGGACTGCGCAGACGGGGATGAAAGGTTTCAAGAGCGCCCCACGACGCTAAGCGCGGGTGCGGGTGGGCGTCAAGAGTCTGACCAGCTTTCGCGACCGATCCCGGACTGCCGCCACGGAGATCCGGCGGGAAGCGGGTATCCTTCGGCAGCTAAGACGTTTCAAGTGCGCCGGGAGGTTTCGTGTCCGTGGACGATGCGGAAGCCCTGCCCGAGCGCACCCGCCGCCGACGCGCGCCGAAGCCGCACGCGGCCGGCGTGAAGGCGGTGGCGGCGGCCGCCGGCGTCTCGCTCGGCACCGTGTCGAACGTGCTGAACCGCCCCGAGGTGGTCAGCCCGCTCACCCGCGCCAAGGTCGAGGCGGCGATGGCCTCGCTCGGCTTCGTCCGCAACGAGTCGGCCCGCCAGCTGCGCGCCGGTTCGAGCCGGATCCTCGCCTACCTGATGCTCGACGCCGGCAACCCGTTCTTCACCGACGTCGCGAAGGGTGTGGAGGAGGCGGCCCAGGCGGCCGGGCTCTCGGTGTTCCTCTGCACCAGCAGCGAGGACGCGGACCGCGAGGCGGCGTACCTGGACCTGCTCGAGCAGCAGCGCGTCCAGGGCATCCTGATCACGCCGATCGACCAGAACTCGTCGCGCCTGCGCAAGCTGCCGTCGCGCGGTACGCCGGTGGTCGTGGTCGACCGGACACTCGACGACGCGGAGCACTGCTCGGTCGCGGTGAACGACATCCTCGGCGGCGAGCTCGCGATCTCACATCTGCTCGAGCTCGGCCACGAGCGGATCGCGTACGTCGGCGGGCCGAACACGATCGGTCAGGTCGTCGACCGCCGCGAGGGCGCGCGGCGCGCACTACGGACCGCCGGCCAGCCGCTGTCGAACCTGATCGAGCTGACCACCGGCGCACTCACCGTCGCCGAAGGCAGGGGCGCGGGGCAACGACTCGCCGGCCTCCCGGCGGATCGCCGCCCGACCGCGGCGTTCTGCGCGAACGACCTGCTGGCGTTGGGATTGCTGCAGCAGTGCGTCAGTCTGGGACTGCGCGTGCCGGAGGACCTCGCGATCGTTGGGTACGACGACATCGAGTTCGCGGAAGCGGCCGCCGTACCGCTGACGTCGGTGCGCCAGCCGCGGCAACTGCTCGGCCGGACGGCAGCCGAGCTGCTGCTGGACGAGTCGTCGAACCCGGACCACGAGCACCAGCGGGTCACTTTCACCCCCGAGCTCGTCGTCCGGACCTCGACTCGAGGGACCCTCTGAGCCGCAACGAGCGCGGTATGGTGGCGAGGGGCCACTGGGCGAGGTGAGACATGCGCGTCGCGGGGGGTTTGGTGCGGCGATGGGGTGGTCGAGCCGTCGGCTTGGCGATCACCGGCGTCGGCCTGTACATCGTGGCTCCGAGCCTGCTGTCCCTCTTCGGCACCTGGCCGCGCCTCGCGGACATAGAACCCTGGTGGTTCCCGGTCCTCGCAGTGCTGGAGGCCTTCAGTTTCGCCGCCTTGTGGTGGCTCGCCAGACTGGCCCTGGCCAGACCCACCGGTGACCAGGAGCCGGCACCCGTCCCTGCGGGTTGGGGCACGATCGCGACGGCGCAGTTGGCCGGGAATGCTGCCAGCAAGGTCGTCCCCGGCGGCCCTGCCACCGGTGGAGTCCTCCAAGCCAGACTCCTGATCCAAGCCGGTGAGCCGGCCGGCGTCGTCGCTTCCGCGCTGACCGCGATGGGCCTGATCACCACCGCCGTGCTGCTGCTGTTGCCGGTCCTCACGATCCCCGCCCTGCTGATCGGTCCACCGCCGGCCAGGCAACTCGAGCTCGGCCTCCTGGTCTCGCTGATCATGGCGATCGTCATCGTCGGTCTCGGGCTCACCGCGCTCAAGTGGCACCGGTTCCTCGTGTGGATCGGTCGTGCGGCCGGTCGCATCATCCACGTGGTCAAGCGCAGTGTGACCCCCGACAGCTGCTCCGCTTTGCTGGTCACGCAGCGGAACCGGGTTGCCGCCGCCTTCGACGGCCACTGGTGGGGTGCGGCCTTCGCGGCGGCTGCGAACCGCATGTTCGACTACGCCGCACTTGTGGCCGCGCTGGTAGCGCTCAACGTGCACGCCCGCCCGTCCGAGGTGCTGATGGCCTATGTCGTTGCCCAGGCCCTCGCCATGATCCCGATCACGCCAGGCGGGCTGGGCTTCGTCGACGCCGGCCTCGCGGCCCTGCTGGTGCTGATCGGAGTCAGCGCGGACACCGCACTCCTCGGCACCCTCCTGTATCGGCTCGTCTCCTTCTGGCTGCCGATCCCGGTCGGACTGCTGGCCTGGGCGGGCTGGCGGATCCACCGGCATGTGACCGACCCGTCGAGAAGCCAGGCGCCCCCGTCGGCCGCGGACGACGAGGAGGGTCAGACGCCGTAGGCCGCCAGGAAGACGTCGACCGCGCGGTCGGCGAGGCCTTCCAGCTCACCGGGCTTGGGCCGCTGCCGGGTGCCCGCGAACATCGCGCGGTTCATCGGCTTGTACATCACCAGCCCGGCGAACTGGTACGCCGCCAGCGTCGGGTCGTCGAGCTCGCGCAGCAGACCGCGGTCGCTCAGCCGGTGTAACGCCTGCCCCAAACCGTCGAGCGACTTCTCGAAGCCGCTGGTGAACCACGCGCCGCACACCTCGGGGAAGCGGTCCGCCTCCGCGATCACCAGTCGGCGGAGCTGGAGCACGCTGTCGGCCGTGAGGCTCTGGAGCAGCCGATGGGCCAGCGCCCGCAGGGCCTCGCGGGCATCGGCGGCGCCGTCGAGCGTCTCGGCGTACGCCTGCTGGAGGCCGTCGATCAGCTGGTCGCTGGTGCCGAGGACGATCTCGGCGAACAGGCGCTCCTTGTTCTCGAACTGCTTGTACACGGTCTGTTTGGAGACGCCGGCCTTCGCCGCGACCTCGTCCATGCTCGCGCCGAGGTACCCGTGCTGCAGGAACACCTCGGTCGCCGCGGCCAGGATCGCACGGCGCTTGCGGGGCGTCCGGCCTTCGATCTCCACCTGTTCCATCCCGAAATCATACTAGACAGTCCAGTTCTCTGCCGAGTACTGTACGGTCTAGTTTCCGCAGAGCGAGGAGAACCACCATGAGCACCGTGACATCGGCCGACGGCACCACGATCGCGTTCGAGGCGTACGGCGAGGGCAGACCGCTGATCCTGGTCGACGGCGCGACGGCGCACCGGGCCGTCAACCCGGTCAACGCCGAGGTCGGCCAACTGCTGAGCGACAGCTTCCGGACGTACGTGTACGACCGGCGCGGCCGCGGCGGGAGCGGCGACACCGCGCCGTACGCGATCCAGCGGGAGATCGAGGACATCGCCGCGCTGATCGAGGACGCTGGGCAGCCGGCCCTCGTGTTCGGCTGGTCGTCGGGCAGCCTGCTGGCGCTCGACGCCGCGGCCGCCGGGCTGCCGATCGCCGGGCTGGCGCTGTTCGAGCCGCCGGTCGTCGTCGACGACGTCCGGCCGCCGCTGCCGTCCGACTACGTCGAGCAGCTCGACGCGTTCGTCGCCGAGGGGCGGCGGGACAAGGCCGCCGAGCTCTTCCTGACCGCGGCCGCGATGATGCCCGCCGAGGCGATCCCGGGGATGAAGCAGTCGCCGTACTGGGCGCCGGTCGAGGAGATCGCGCACACGATCTCGTACGACGGCCGCATCATGGGGACCACCATGTCGGGCAACCCGCTGCCGGCCGACCGGTGGGCCGGCGTGAAGGTGCCGGTTTTGGTGCTGCACGGCGACCAGACCTGGCCCGCGCTGTCCGCCGGCGCCCGGGCCGTGGCCGAGCATCTGCCGACCGCCACGGTGCAGGCGATCCCCGGCGAGAACCACGCGACCGAGGCGTCGACACTGGCCCCTGTGCTGCGCGAATTCGCGAGCTTGACCTAGAGCGCGCTCCAGCCGGTTTGATCTGGAACATGCTGAATCTCGCACTGGGAGCAATGGAGTACGGAACGCGGATCGACGAGCAGACGTCGTTCCGGTTGCTGGACGAGTACGTGGACGCCGGCGGTGAGTGGATCGACACCGCGAACTGCTACGCGTTCTGGCAGGACCCGAGCGGCCATGGCGGGCAGAGCGAGGAACTGCTCGGGAGATGGTTGGCGCAGCGACCCGGCGTACGGGACCGGGTCAAGCTGGCGACCAAGGTGGGGTGTGAACCGCTCTGGCCGGGCAGCTGGCCGGAGCACTCGGACGGCTTGGGCGCCAAGGCGATCGACGCGGCGCTCGAGACCTCGCTGCGTCGTCTCGGGGTCGACCACATCGACTTGTACTGGGCACACCGCGACGACCGGACCGCTCCGCTGGATGAGACCGTCGCAGCCTTCGGCAAGCACGCCGCGGCCGGCACGATCGGCCGCCTCGGCCTGTCGAACTGGGCGCTCTGGAGGGTGGAGCGGATGCGTGACCTGGCGAACCAGCTGGGCGTGATGGCTCCGAGCGCGCTGCAACTGCGCTACTCCTACCTGCAGCCGCGGCCGTTCGTCCGCGACCACATCCACGACCACCGCTTCGGCTGGATCACCGACGAGGTCCTCGACTACGCGGAGAACAATCCGGAACAGCAACTGTTCGCCTACAGCCCGCTGATGTCCGGCGGCTTCGAGAACCGCTCCGACCGCCCGATCGACCCGGCCTTCGACCACCCCGGCACGACCCGCCGCCTGCAGGCCCTCACCGACCTGGCCGAGTCCCTCGGCACCACCCGCTCCGCAGTGGTCCTGGCCTGGCTCGCCGGCGGCACCCCCGCCGTCACCCCGATCGTCGGCATCAGCACCCCCGACTACCTCACCACCGCCCTCACCGGCACCCGCCTCACCCTCACCCCCGACCAGCGCCGCCAACTCGACGAGGTCTGGTAGTCCTCGCCCTCCCCCTGGACCCGGGGTCGGTGAGATGGTTTGAGGGTGGACAGGGATGGATTCTGGGGTCTGGTCGAGGATGCGCGGGCCTCGGTGGATGACACCGTGGCTGATCCGGACGGGGTTGCGGACGCGTTGACCAAGGTGCTGGGTGCGGCGGAGGCCGAGGAGATCGTCGGGTTCGGGACCGAGCTCGCGCGGTTGCAGGTCGAGTCGTACCGGTGGGACCTGTGGGCTGCGGCGTACCTGATCAACTCCGGCGCCTCGGAGGACGGGTTCGACTCGTTCCGGGGCTGGCTGGTCGCCCAGGGCCGGGAAGTCTGGGACGCCGCGCTGGCCGACCCGGACTCACTCGCGGACGTGGTGGACGAGGATCGGCCGGAGGGCTTCGAGGGCTTCGACGGGGAAGGGATGCTGCACGTCGGCAGCCACGCCTACAAGAACGTGACCGGCGACGAGGCGGCGTACTGGAAGGCGGTCGACGCCGACGCCCCGGACACTCCGGACGTCCCGGCGGGGAACGAGATCGACTTCGACGACCAGGACGACCTGGAGGCTCACCTGCCCCGGCTGGCCGCGCTGTACCTCAACGTCTAGGGCCTAGGTAGGTTCGCCGCCGAGGCGTTCGATGGCGTTGCGGAGACGGCGGCGCCAGCCGGGCTGCCCGGCCTCCTCGTCGGCCGCTGCCAGGCTGACCAGGTGCTGGGCCGTCTCGAAGCCCTCCGCGGTCTGCGGCTCCACCTCGGTCAGCGCGGTCTGGGGTTCGTCGTAGAGCTCGCGGCTCGTCCAGCCGAAGCCGTCCGGGATCAGCAACTCCGGTACGAGCGTCTCGTGGCTGAGCGATGTCAGCTCGTTGTCACCGTTGCCGATGCTGAAGATCGTCGTACCGCGCCGGCGGACGTCGCTGATCCGTTCCAGCAGCGTCTCCCCTGGCGCGTCCTCGGCCACCACCAGGAGCGACTCACCACGCCCTGCGTCGCGCAGCCGGTCCAGTCCGATCGCCAGGTGCGGCGGTGCGTCCGGCGGTGGCGCCCAGCGGACCAGTGACGGCCGCAGGTCCTCGATCCCCGCACGGTGCAGTTCGTCGTCCAGGTGCGCCGTCAGGTGCCACGGCTCCTCGTCGACCGGGCCGAGCAGCATCAGCCCGCTGCGCCTGGTCGTGAACCGTCGCAGCGCATAGCCGAACTGTGTGGTCCGGCTGCCCAGCTCGGTACCGGTCAGCATCTCCCGGAGGAGTGACGCCCTCGTGAGGTCCACGCGTCCAACCTACGCGACCTCAGGTCAGCCGGTCCGCCTTCGACTGCAGGTAGTTCCGCTCCGGCGTGCTCGTCGTACGGCGGGCCGCCAGCAGGTAGCTCTCGCGCGCAGCGGCCAGCTCACCGGCCATCTCGAGCAGGTGTGCGCGGACCGCTTCCAGCCGGTGGTTCATGCGATCGTCGGACTCCAGCGGCTCGAGTACGGCGAGGCCCTCCTTCGGGCCGACCGCCATGCCGACAGCGACCGCGTGGTTGAGCTTCACCATCGGGTTGTCGACCAACTGCTCCAGTACGTCGTACAGCGCGACGATCTGGCGCCAGTCCGTGTCCTCCGCACGCTCCGCCATGTCATGCACCGCGGCAATCGCCGCCTGCACCTGGTACGGGCCGAGTTGGCTGCGGGACAGGGCATCGCTCACCATCGCCTCGCCCTCGACAATGGCGGCGCGGTTCCACCGCGAGCGGTCCTGCTCGGCCAGCGGGATCAGTGTCCCGTCGTCGCCGGTCCGGGCCGGACGTCGCGCGTCGGTCAGCAACATCAGCGCGAGCAGGCCGGCGACCTCCCCGTCGTCCGGCAGCAGCTTCCGCACGCCACGGGCCAGCCGGATCGCCTCCGTGGTCAGCTCCGCGCTGTGCAGCGACGTACCGGACGAGGCGGTGTAGCCCTCGTTGAAGATCAGGTAGAGCACATGCAGTACGGCGGCCATCCGTTCGTCCCGCTCGGCCTCCGGCGGCGTCTCGAACGTACTGCCGGCCTGCTTGATGCTCCGCTTCGCCCGGCTGATCCGCTGCGCCATGGTTGCCTCCGGCACCAGGAACGCGGCCGCGATCTGCGCCGTGGTGAGACCACCGACCGCACGCAACGTCAGCGCGATCTGCGACGCCGGCGACAACGCCGGGTGGCAGCAGAGGAAGAGCAGCGTCAACGTGTCGTCGCGGCCGCCCGGATCGTCGATCTCCGGACCGGACGCGACGAACTCCTCCGGCGCCGAGAGCTGCGCCGCGTTCTCCTCCCGCCGCCGCCGGGCGGACTCGCTCCGGAGCAGATCGGTGAGCCGCCGCGACCCGACCCTGATCAGCCAGCCCCGCGGGTTGTCCGGCACGCCCTCGGCCGGCCACTGCTGCGTGGCCGCGAGCAGCGCCTCCTGGACCGCCTCCTCGGCCAGGTCGAAGTGGCCGTAGTGGCGGACCAGCGCACTGAGCACCTGCGGCGCCTGCTCCCGCAGCAGCAGTTCGAAGTCACTCACATTTCCAGTCCTGACATGTCCATCACAGGCCGCACCTCCACAGCGACGTACTCCGCGTCCGGCATCCGTGCCGCGTAGCCGATCGCCTGGTCGATGTCCTCGCACTCCACCAGGTAGAACCCGGCCAGGTGCTCCTTGGCCTCGGCGTACGGTCCGTCCGTGGTGGTCGTGGTCTCGTCACGCACCTGCACGGTCCGTGTGGTGATCGGATCCGCCAGCCCGGCCGAACTGACCAGCAGGCCCTGCTCCAGCAGCTCCCGCGTGAGCGACTCGTGCGCACGGCTCAGACCGTCGCGCTGCTCGGCCGACAGGCTCTCCCAGCTCTCGGCGTTGCTGTAGATCAGCAGCATGTACTTCACAGTCACCATCCTGTCCCCGGCGAGGGCCGCTGTGACCCCCAGTCAACAGGTACGTCGAAACAGCGACGCCGAACTTCGACAGATCCGGAATGTCGAAGTACGACGGGCCGGCGCCGACGTCTCCGGCGAGTGACGCTCAGCCCGGGCGTCCCCGCCGTACTGGAGATGGCTGATGGTTTCGCATTCGAAGCGCTGGTTCGCGCTGGCGTTGCTCTGTCTGACCGGGTTCATGATCATCCTGGACGCGTCGATCGTGCTGGTCGCCGTGCCGTCGATCGAGCGGGAGCTGACCTTCTCGACCGGCGGCGTGCAGTGGGTGCCCAGCGGGTACGCACTGATGTTCGGCGGCCTGCTGCTGCTCGGCGGCCGGATCTCCGACCTGCTGGGCCGGCGACGCGTCTTCATGACCGGACTGGTGCTCTTCGCGGGGTCTTCGCTGCTGTGCGGGTTCGCGTGGAGTGGTGACGCGTTGGTGCTCGCCCGGGGCCTGCAAGGCGCCGCGGCCGCTGTACTCGCACCAAGCGCGTTGTCGATCGTCATGACGACGTTCCCGTCCGGCCCGGATCGCAACAAGGCGCTGGGCATCTGGGGCGCGACCAGTGGCGTCGGCGGTACGGCGGGGTCGCTCGTCGGCGGACCTGTCACGGACGGACTCGGCTGGCAGTGGATCTTCTTCATCAACGTGCCGGTCTGCGTCCTGATCGTCGCACTGGCGCCCGTACTGCTGCTGGACAGCCGGGGACCGGGCCGACGCGGCTTCGACGTGGCCGGTGCCGTCACGGTCACTGCCGCGCTGATCGTGCTGGTGTACGCAGTCATCGAGGCGCCGGACGCATCGGTGTCCCGGACTGTTCTGCTGCTGCTCCTGGCCGCGGCGCTCTTCGTACTGTTCGTCGTCGTCGAGAAGCGCTCTGCCGCGCCGCTCGTACCGCTCCGGATCTTCCGCTCCCGTGCACTGGTCGGCGGCAACCTCATCACGATCAGCTGGGGCCTGGCGGCATTCGGGCTCAACTTCGTCTACACGCAGTACGCACAGCTCGCACTGGGCGCGTCGGCGATCCGCTACGGCCTCATGTCCGCCGTACTCGCCGCATCCGCGGTCGTGGCGTCGATGATCGGCCAGCACCTCGTCACACGGGTCGGACCGCGCCGCGTCGCGTTCGTCTCCCTGGTGGTCGCCGGAGTGGGAGCGACGTTGATGACCCGGCTCACCGTGACGTCCGGATACTTCGAGCTGGCCTTCTGGGGTCTGACGATCTTCGGCGCCGGACTGGGCGCGGGTACCGTCGCCGGCTCGATCGCCTCGCTCAGCGACGCGGCCGGCGAGGACGCCGGGGTCGCCTCCGGTCTGCAGAACGCCAGCTTCCAGATCGGCGGCGCGATCGGCGTCGCGGCCGTCTCCGCGGTGGCTACAGCGAGTACGTCGGGAACTACGCCGGTCGCCCTGACCCACGGCTACCGGGTCGCGTTCGCGGCCGTGTGGGTGTTCCTCGCGATCGGCTTCGTCGGCTGCGCACTGGTCAAACAAGTGTTGGAGGTTCAGCGTGTGAAGAGTGGGCACCTGACGTCCGTGGTCGCCACTTCCGCCCGGCGGCCCCCGGTGAAGGAGGCTTCATGCTCATCCTCGGACTGATCCTGTTGATTCTCGGGTTCGTCCTCAACATCTCGATCCTGTGGACGATCGGCGTCATCTTGCTGCTGATCGGCGCAGTGTTCTGGATTCTCGGAGCGACCGGCCGTGCGGTCGGCGGACGAAGGCATTGGTACTGATCCGGCACCCCAAGGCCGGATCGGGCAGAACCCCGCGGATCATCCGCGGGGTTCTGTCGGTCCGGGTGGTTACCGTGAGGCTCATGAAGTACGTCGTGATGATCTTCCGCCACGTCGACCGGGTCTGGACCGCGGAGGACGACGCGGCGCTCGGCCGCTTGATGCAGCTCGAGCGGGAGCTCGCAGAGTCCGGTGAGCTGGTCAGCTCGGAGGGCCTGCGACCGCCCGCGGAGGCCAGGATCGTGCAACTCCGCGACGGCGCCCAGGTGGTCACCGACGGCCCGTACGGCGAGGCCAAGGAACAGCTGGCCGGGTTCTTCATGATCGACGCCGCCGACGACGCGCACGCGCAGCGGATCGCCGGCCGGGTCTCGGCCGCGGCCGGTGACAGGGTCGAGCTGCGCGGCACCTTGATCTCAGCGGGGATGCCAGACGAAGTGCGGTGACCGCTTCTGCGTGAAGGCCTCGATCCCTTCCGCGAGCTCACCACTGGCGATCGTCTCGCGATACCGCCGTACCGCTGCCGCGTCCCCGGTGTGGCCGTCCAGCAGCGCGTTGACCGACTCCTTCGCCGAGCGGATCGTCAGCTGCGACCGCGACAGCAGCGTGTCCGCGAACGCCTCGGCCGCCGCCATCGGGTCGTCGGCCACCTGATCGACCAGACCCTTCGCTTCGGCGCGATCCGCGGTCAGCAGGTCACCGCTGAAGAGCAGGTACTTCGTGGTCGCCGGACCGACCAGGTCGAGCAGGACCTTGATCGCGGCCGGCGGGTAGACGACGCCGATCCGGGCCGGCGTGACACCGAAGCTCGCGTCCCGCGCGGCGAACCGGAAGTCGCAGTTCACCGCGATCTCCAGCCCGCCTCCGATGCAGTGCCCCCTGATCACCGCGATCGTCGGCTTCGGGAACTCCCGCAGCGCCGCCTGGGCCTGCAGGTTGGCAGTCCGCAGCTCGGCCATCGGATCGGCCGGGTCGGCGCCGGAGATCAGCTCGCGGATGTCGGCGCCCGCGGAGAAACTCGCGCCCTCGCCGGTCACCAGCAGCACCTTGACCTCGTCGTCGGCCGCCGGCCCGGCGAGCAGCCCCGGCAGCGCCGCCCACATCTCCCGGGTCAACGCGTTCCGCTTCGCCGCCCGATCGATCACAAGCCGCGCGACCGCACCACCTTCGATCCGAAATCCCACGCCCGCAGTCAACCGCAGACCCCGCGGCCCCGCCGCGCCCTGGATCACACCGCGGTCTGTGCGCCAAGCGTTTGATCTCGAACCGGTCACATCCGAATAGCGGCCGGATCACGCTCCGGCCCAGCCTGTGGATGTTCGTAATGCGTTAAGAGTGGGGGCCGATTCGAACCGGCGCGGCGATGTGTGCTTGACTCCTCCGGTCGATAACGGTTTGGTCTCGGCAGATTGGGTTCAAGGTGGGTGCAGGACGGCATAGACAGGCGCGGCACCGGCAGTCGCGTCCCAAGGTGATCCAGCCCGGTATTGCGAAGGTTGCGATCCCCGGCGCGGCAGTGGCGATGGTTGCCACCGGTTCGGCCGCCGCGCTCCCCAGCCATCACGTTCAGCTCGACCCGTCGATCGCCAGCTCGTCCCTGCAGCTGTCGCGCGACACCACGGTCAGCCGGGACGCCCTGCGTCCGCCGATCAGCACCACGTCGACGACTCCGACCGCGGCGCCCAAGCCGAAGGCGAGCCCGACGGCCAAGCACCTGAAGAAGCAGGCGCCGATCCCGAAGCCGACCGCGGCGAAGACCCGCGCCGCCCAGGAGCTGAACGCGGCGCCGCCGAAGATCACCGGCACGAAGTACACCACCACCGACGTGAACCTCTGGACGCTGCCGTTGACCGGCGTCCTGCTGGACGTGCTGCCGAAGGGCACCAAGGTCTCGGTCACCGGCGAGGTCGACGGTCTGTACGCCGAGGTCGTCAGCGACGGCAAGTCCCGCTGGGTCAAGGCGCAGTACCTGTCCGCCACGAAGCCGGTCGCGAGCACCTCCGGCTCGATCTCCCAGGCGGCCTGCGCGTCCGGCTCCGGCGTCGAGGACGGCCTCACCCAGGACGCGATCCGGGTGCACCGCGCGATCTGCGCCAAGTTCCCCGACATCACGTCGTACGGCGGTCTGCGATCCGGCGACAGCGGCTCCGAGCACTCGACCGGCCACGCGCTCGACATCATGGTCAGCGGCGCCGAGGGCCAGGAGGTCGCGGACTGGCTGAAGGCGAACTACAAGAAGCTCGGCGTCAGCCAGCTGATCTGGCAGCAGCACATCTGGACGGTTCAGCGCAGCAGCGAGGGCTGGCGCGCGATGGAGGACCGCGGCGGCGTGACGGCGAACCACTACGACCACGTGCACGTGACCGTCTACGGGAACTCCGGCACGGTCTGATCGGCAACCGGAAAGCGGCCCAGGGCGAGGACCTGGGCCGCTTTTCTCTGGGCGGATGGTGCCGCTTCTATGGGCGGATGTTGGCGTTCAGGTGGAAGAAGTTCGTCGGGTCGTAGGCCCGCTTCACCTCGCGCAGCCGCTGCAGGTCCTTCGCGCTGTACGCCGTGTCCGCGCGGCCCGGGTCGCCGAGGAAGTTCACGAACGTCCGTCCCGAGGTGGGTAGCGAGACCTCGCGGTCGATGATCAGCGAGTACTGCGCCTCGCGGTGCCCGACCGGTCCGGCGCCCGGCCCCGGGTGAGCCATCGCGCCGCCCCAGTGGCGGATCTCGACGGTCGCGTCCTCGAGGCCGGCGACCTCGTCGATCAGCTCGTCGGTCAACGTGTCCAGGAAGTCGAGGTGCCGGGCGGGCGTGCCGCCCATCGCGGCGTCGGCGTACTCGATCGTCCGCAGTTCACCGGCGAGCCGCGGGCCGGCGACCTCGAACAGCGGCTTCAGCAGGTGCTCCGCCAGGTCGGCGGCACCGGCGTACAGGACCTTGATCGCGACCGCGCGCTGCTCGGTGCCGGGGACGCGGGTCAGGACGACCGCGGTGCTCAGCTCGTTGGGGACGGCGGCGGTCCAGTCGCGGTACCGGCGCAGGATCGTGGCGGCGCGGTCGATGCCGTAGTAGACGATGCCGGCGTGCACCTCGCGGACCGGGTACAGGCGGAACTCCAGCGAGGTCACGACGCCGAAGTTGCCGGTGCCGCCGCGGATCGCCCAGAACAGGTCCGGGTGCTGCTCGGCGCTCGCGGTGACCACCCGGCCGTCGGCGGTGACGACCTCGGCGCGGATCACGCTGTCGGCCGCGAACCCGTACTTGCGGGCCAGCCATCCGACGCCGCCGCCCAGCGTGTACCCGGTGACGCCGACGTCACGGTGCGAGCCGGACAGCGGCGCGAGCCCGAACTGCCGCGCGGCATCGAGTACCGCACCCCAGCGCGCGCCCGGGGCCACCTTCGCGATCCGGCGTTCCGGGTCGATCAGTACTGCGGTCATCGGAGTCGTCTTCAGCAGGATGCCGCCGTCTGCGGGCACCCGCGTGCCGTGGCCCGTCGCCTGCACGGCGATCGGTACGCCGTACTCGCGAGCGGTCCGTACCGCTGCCTGGACGTCGGTCCGCGCGTACGCCTCGGCGATCACCAGCGGGCGGGAGTCCACGGACGGGATCACCGACCGCCGCTGCTCGTCGTACTCCGGCTCGCCCGGCAGCCGGACGGCGCCGTTGAACCCCGCCCCCAACAGACCCGCCACCACGTCGCCGGCAACCGCCGCAACCGCCTGCGTAGACATCTGGTCCCGCCCCTTCGCCGTATCCGCTTCCTGCCCCTACGTCGAAGGAGACCGCCGGGAATCGACACGGTCCGCCAAACTTTCCTCGATGACTCACTCAGTCGAGATCTCCGGCGCCACCCTCACCAAGCACTACACCTCGTGGTCCCGCGACGAACCCACCCGCGAGTGGACCGCCCTGACCCTCCTCTCCCGAAGAGCTCCCGGCCTGACCCCGATCCCCCTCGCCTTGTCCACAGGCGACAATCCGTGGATCACGATGACGCTCGTCCCCGGCCGCCCTCTTCAGCCGCCCCACACCCAGACCACAGCTGTCGGCGACGCCCTCGAGACGCTCTGGTCAACCCCGTACGACGGTCTGCAGCCGATCGAGCTCCAAGCACTCGTCGACCGCACCCGCAGCGGCCTGACCGCACTCGGCGACACGACAGGCGTGATCGGCCAAGCCGCCCGTACCTGGCTGGACAACGAGCCAACCGACCTGACCGTCGTACGGGACCCGGTCGTCGCACACGGCGACCCGAACCTCACCAACTACCTCTGGGACGGCACCCGCGTCCGCATCGTCGACTTCGAGGACGCCGGCTTGGGCGACCGAGCGGTCGAGCTGGCAAATCTCGTCGAGCACCTGTCCTGGCGCCAGACCGATCCAAGCCCGCTGGAACGACGCTTCGAGGTGGACCCGCAGCGGTTCCACCAGGCGCGCATCCTGTGGGCCGGCTTCTGGCTCACGCTGATCGGACCGGGCGGCCCCAGCGCCCACCGCAATCCGCCGGGGACCGCGGCGGCGCAGGCGCGGCGAATCCTCAGGCTGGCAGCGGGATGACTTCGAGGCGGTCGAGATCGGCGAGGATGTCGATCTCGGTGATCCGGCCGTCGGTGACGGTCAGCGCCATCACGCCCATCAGCCGCCCGTTGACGACGGTGATCGCGCCGGGCAGCCCGTTGATCAGCGCCGGCTCCGTGTACGGCGCCATCCGGCTGAACATCAGCGCCTGCTCGACAACCGCCTTCGCGCCGCGGACGAGCTTCGACACCGCAGGACCGGCGAACTCCGCGCTCGCCGTACCCGCGTCCGCGCGGAGCAGCACGTCCGGATCCAGCAGCGACAGCAAAGCCTCGAAGTCACCGCCGCGGGAGGCCGCCAGGAACGCCTCCACGATCACCCGCTGCCGGCCGACGTCCCCGTCACTGGCCGGCGCGCCCTGGACCCGGCGCCGCGCGCGGCTGGCCAGCTGACGCGTCGCGGCCGGCGACTTGTCCACAATCGTGGCGATCTCGTCGAACCCGACGCCGAACATGTCGTGCAGCACGAACGCCAGTCGCTCAGCCGGCGACAACGTCTCCAGTACGACGAGCAGCGCCAGCCCGATCGCATCCGCCTGGACCGCCTCGTCCTCCGGTCCCGGGGAGCCGATCACCGGGTCGGGCACATAGGTGTCGAGCGAATCCTCGCGCCGCGACTTACGGCTGCGCAGCAGGTCCAGACAGACCCGCGACACCACCGTGGTCAACCAGCCCGCCAGGTTGCCGACGTCGCTCACGTCGGACCGGCTCAGCCGTAGCCAGGCCTCCTGTACGGCGTCCTCGGCCTCGGCCACCGACCCGAGCATCCGGTACGCGACCGCACGTAAGTGCCCGCGGTTCTCCTCGAACCGCCGCGCCAGCTGCTCGTGCTCGTTCACCGCTGCCTCCTCAGTGCCCTGACGGATCAGCCCACCATGATGTGACAGGGGACCCGATCGGCCGATCATGGGGGCATGACTCAGCCGGTGTTCGCGGACGACTTCGACGCGGCGGCCCTGGATCTGTCCGTGTGGTCGCCGTACTACCTACCGCAGTGGAGCTCGCGTCGAGCCTCCGCCGCGACGTACGACCTAGCCGACTCGTGTCTGACGCTCAGCATCCCCGTCGAGCAGGGCATCTGGTGCGCCGGCTCGCACAACCCGGACCTGCGAGTCTCCGGCATCCAGTCGGGTAACTACTCGGGTCCTGTGGGCAGCACGGTCGGCCAGCAGCCGTACCGTGACGGTCTGCTCGTACGAGAGGAGCAGGAGCCTTTCTGGGGCTGGACCGCGGACAGCGGGTACGTGGAGCTGCGGGCCAGGGCCGACATCGCTGCGGGCTCCATGGTGTCGCTCTGGATGGTCGGTCTGGAGGACCAGCCGGACCGCTGCGGCGAGATCTGTGTCATGGAGGTGTTCGGCGACGCGGTCGTCCCCGGGGCGTCCGCCGCGGTCGGCATGGGCCTCAAGACCATCCGCGACCCCGCCGTACCTCAGGACTTCGAGGCGGTGCGGTTGCCGATCGACGTCCGGGAGTTCCACACGTACGCCGTGGAGTGGTCCGGCGGTACGGCGACGTTCTCGGTCGACGGCGCCGCGATCCGCAGCTGTCAGGGCGCACCGACGTACCCGATGCAGCTGATGCTGGCGGTGTTCGACTTCCCCGACCAGTCCGGGCGGGACCACGTCCCCAGCTTTACCGTCGACCACGTCCGGCACCGCGTGCGCTAAAGTCGGTGGCATGTTCCAGCGCGCGAGTATGTGGTGGGCCGTCGACCAGACGGCCTGAATCCGCGCGTACCCACCCGGCCGTCTCCTGCGAGGCGGCCGTTGTCATGTTCTCCTCGTGGGCGGCCCAGCACCCTGAGGAATGCCGATGGCAACAACGCTCCGGACGTGGTCCGGTCTGATCTCCGCGCTTCTGGCCGGCTCCGACCTGTCGGCTGCGGACACCGGGTGGGCGATGGACCAACTGGTGCTGGGCGACGCGTCTCCGGCGCAGATCTCCGGGTTCTTGATCGCGTTGCGGGCAAAGGGAGAGACCGCGGACGAGCTCAACGGGCTGGCCGAGGTACTGCGCTCACACGCGACACCGGTGCGGATCGACGGACCGTTCGTCGACATCGTCGGGACGGGCGGGGACCGTACCGGTGCGGCCAACATCTCCACGATGGCGGCCGTGGTCGCCGCAGCGGCCGGTGTCACCGTTGTGAAGCACGGCGGGCGGGCCGCGTCCTCCGCCGCCGCTGGTAGCGGAGACTTGGTCGAGCAGCTCGGCGTTCCACTCGATCTGTCGGCTTCTGACGCGGCGCGGATGGCGGCGGAGGTCGGGCTGACCTTCCTGTTCGCTCCACGCTTCAACTCGGCCCTGCGGCAAGTTGCCGTCGTACGGCGTGAGTTGGCAGTGCCGACTGCGTTCAACGTGCTTGCGCCGTTGCTGAATCCGGCCCGGCCTCAGCACCAGCTCGTTGGCGTGGCCAACCTACGCATGCTGCCCGTGCTCGCAGGCGCGCTCGCCAAGCGGGGCACCTCCGCGTTGGTCGCCCGTGGGGACGACGGGCTCGACAAGCTCACCACGACTGGCTACTCACGGCTTTGGGTCGTGCAGGGCGGGTCCGCGTCGGAGGTGGTCTTCGACCCACGCTCGTTGGGGCTGCGGCCGTCGTCGTTGGCGGAGCTGCGTGGCGGCGATGCGGCGTTCAACGCGCAGCTGCTGCGCCGGCTGGTCGACGGAGAACGCGGACCGGTGCGGGACGTCGTACTGCTGAACGCCGCGGCCGCACTGGCCACGCTCTCGCTGGAGTTCGGCCTGGAGCACTTGGCTGACTGCTTCGAGCGCTGCCAAGACGCCGTGGACAGTGGACGAGCAGCAGAGACCCTGGACCGCTGGACCAGCCACTCGTTAGCGTGCGGGTGATGCAAGACCTGCTGGACGCCGCACGCGCGGGTGACGAGCACGCCTTCGGACGCTTGGTCGATCCGTGGCGTGGTGAGCTCCACGCGCACTGCTACCGGATGCTCGGCTCCGACGCCGACGCCGAGGACGCTGTCCAGGAGACACTGCTGCGCGCATGGAGCGGCCTGCACGGGTACGAGGACCGCGGGTCGATCCGTCCGTGGCTCTACAAGATTGCGACGAACCGCTGCCTGACCCTGATCGAGCGGCGCGGTCGGCGTGAGGTGGAGACGCTGGACCCGTATCCGGAGAGCAGGCTCGCGTGGACGTCCACGCTGACACCAGAGGCGGAGCTTCTGGCGCTGGAGTCGGTTGAACTCGCCTTCGTCGCGTCACTGCAGCACCTGTCCGCTCTACAACGTGCCGTCCTGTTACTGCGAGACGTACTGGCTTTCAGCGCTCGCGAGGTAGCTGAGTTGCTGGAGACGACGGTTGCTGCGGTCAACAGCGCGCTGCAACGAGCACGGGCTGTCGTGAGCGACGTACCGAGTCAGCAGCAAACACTCCGTGCGTTGGGCGAGTCGGGCGAGCGTGACCTGGTACGGCGATACGTGGCGGCCTGGGAGGCGCGTGACGTCGACGCGATCGTGGCCATGCTGGCGGCGGACGCGAAGTACTCGATGCCGCCGCTGCCCGACTGGTTCCTCGGGCGGGACGCGATCCGCACGTTCCTGCTCGACGGGCCGCTGCAGGAGGAATGGCGCTTCCTCCCGGCTCGCGCGAACGGTCAGCTCGCCTTCGGCACGTACCTGCTTCAGGGCGATCGCTACGTACCCGGCGGGCTGGACGTCGTGGTCCTGCGAGGGTCGGCGATCGTCGAAGTGGTGTCGTACCTGGAAGCGGACTTCCCGGCCTTCGGGCTGCCCGTCGAGCTGCCGCGATGAGTTTGCCGGACGTCGCGGGTTGTAAGGGGGTGAAGACGACCTTCCGAGGAGAGACATGACTGACGAGCAGGCGATCCGCACCCTGATCGAGACCTGGGTCGCGGCCGTGCACGCCGGCGACCTGGACACGGTTTTGGCGCATCACGCACCCGACTTGGTGATGTTCGACGTGCCCCCGCCGTACGACGGTGTGCGCGGCCTGGACGCGTACCGCGACACCTGGCCCGGCTTCTTCGAGTGGCAGAAGTCCGGCGCCTCCTTCGAACTCGAGTCGCTGGAAGTGACCGCGGGCGCCGACGTCGCGTTCGCCTTCGCCTTGCTGCACTGCCGCAGCGCCGACGACGATCCGCGACAGTTGCTGCGGCTCACGATCGGCCTCCGCAAGATCGACGACCAGTGGACTGTCACGCACGAGCACCATTCGTTCCCACACGACGACTCGGCGGTTCCCGCGATCAAGGCTGTGCTGGACCGCTGGAGCGCGGCCACGACTGCGGGCGACCTGGACGCCCTCATGGAGCCCGTCGCCGAGAACGTCGTCTCGTACGAGATCGACGGCAATTACACCGGAAGACAAGCCGTCCGCGAGGTCTGCGCCGCCGGACTGGCCTCGAGCCCGGACCCGATCACCTTCACCGTCCCCGACCCGACCATCGAATCCGCCGGCAACCTGGCCGTCGCCTGGTCCGTCGACCACGTCACCGCCGCCGGAACCGAGACCACCTCACGCGCGACCCGAGTCTTCCGCCGAACCACCACCGGCTGGCAACTGATCCACCAGCACCTGTCCTATCCGGCGTCCTAGTCGGCCGCGAGCCGCAGGATGGTGTCAGTCACCAGCCGTGGTTCGCGGAGGCTCGGGAAGTGGTCGGTGCCGGGGAGCCAGACGAACTCGCAGCCGGGGATGCGTGCGCCGACGGCACCGGCCACGGCTGCGAGGATCGGGCGGTCCTTGTCGCCGACCATGACGACCGCCGGGGCCTGGATCTCGTGCAACCGGTCGTAGACGGGCGGATCCGGTTTCAGGTACTCGTCCTGGTCGAACCACGCCGGGGCAGCGGCGCGGAGCTGCGCGACCACAGCGTCGTCAGCGCCCGCTGCAGCCCAGTGCCGCAGGCCGAACTGTACGAGCCCCTCCACGTCCCGGTCCGCCGCGAGTACGTCGTACTGCGCGTCCAACTCCGGCTCCTCCGGCATCGGAAAGCCGGGGATGCCAGGACAGAGCAGCACCAGCCCATGGACCCGCTCTGGATGCGCCAGCGCGAAGCTGAGCGCAGTACTGCCGCCCATCGAGCAGCCGACCAGCAGGACCCGTTCCAGGTTCAGCTGGTCGAGGACTGTCTCGAGGTCGCCGAGCAGGGAGAACTCAGTTGTCGGTTGCGGTGAGCGCCCGTACCCACGGACGTCGTACCGGACGACTCGTCTGCCGTCGAGCCCGGGCATCACGAGATCCCACGACCGCGAGTCCCCGATGCCCGGGTGCAGCAGCACGATCGGCACTCCGTCGCCGGCCAGGTGCTCGGTCCAGACCGTGTCTTGCCCGACCGGGATCGTCAGTTCCATCTCTTCAGCATGCCCGTCCGTGCGTACCAATGCCCGCCAGCTCGCAGGTGCTGGACGAACGCTCTTTGCAGCGTGGTCACCTGCGGGATCTTGGCGAGGTCCTCGTCAGTCAGTCGGTGATCTGGGACTTCCAGGTGCAAACCGAGCCGCATCAGCTCACGGTCGCCCTCGGTGGGATCCTCGGGCGGCAGCAGTGGCAGCAGGTCGAAGCGGCTCTGGAAACGGATGATGTTCGACTCCGGCCTCAGGTACTCGGCCAGCTGCGGGTCCAACAGCCAGGAGTGGCAGACGAGTCCGGCGAGCGGCTCCTCCGGGTACCAGCGTTCGAGCGACTCGACCGCGGTCGCTATCGACTCCTCTGACTCCTGCGCGTCGAGCGGGCCGATCGGTGGGATGTGGATGGACAGCACATGGCCGGACACACCGTCGCCCAGGCCCAGGTGCGTACGGGTGAAGTCGTGCCGGCCGATCTCGTAGTCGGCTCCGCGGAACCTCAAGGGCGGACCCCAGAGCGGCATCAGCCCGACGCCGGCACAGCCGAAGATGTGCCGGTGCGTGCCCATCACCCCACCAAGCGCCGAGACC
Source organism: Kribbella sp. NPDC003505 (assembly GCF_040610875.1). Lineage (NCBI taxonomy): Bacteria > Bacillati > Actinomycetota > Actinomycetes > Propionibacteriales > Kribbellaceae > Kribbella > Kribbella sp. NPDC003505. The sequence goes on from NZ_JBEXNA010000004.1 coordinate 195,781, forward strand.
GTTGCGACCGTCACCGACTCCGGTACGCCGCGCTGCTCATGGAGGTCGCGCAGCCTCGGCAGGTTGGCCAGCAGCGCCCACGCCGGTGCGAACAGTCCTGTCGGCGACGCGTCGCGCGGTACCGCGGGCCAGCCTCTGAAGCCTGTGGAGGGCACGGCCAGATCCATGTCCCGTTCGACCTCTCCGGCGAGAGCCCACGTGATCCTCCACCACTCCGGCTCGCGGTCGGGATCCGGGCGCGCCGCCAGCATCGCAGCACGATCCGCCGGGTCCACACCGCAGTACGCCAGCAACTCCTCGGCCTCCTCGGGCACCTGTGGGTCGGGGCCGACCTCCAGGCCCTCGAACCGCGTCAAAGCCTGCTTCGAGAAGCCCACTCGTTCTGCCGCGCTCAGAACGTCCACAGCCTTGTCCTCCCACAGTCGGGTCAGTCCCCCAGACCTCACCACGGGCCGCCGGTCTCGCGCACGACTTTTGTGTCCCAGGTCACGGCTAGGCTCACCGAAACGTCTACTGAGGGAGTTGGGAATGGCCAAGTTCGGGGAGTCCGACGACCTGGCAGGTGCGGAGTTCGTCGGGGCGAATCTGCGCGGTGCCCGGTTCGTCGAGTCCGATCTGTCCGGTGTGGTGATGCGCGGCATCGACCTGCAGGGCGCGGACATCGACGCGCCCTGGATCGTCGAGCCGGGCGGCAGCCTCAAGGTGAACGGCGTCGAGGTCTCTGGTTATGTCGAGGACGAGCTGAACCGCCGGTTCCCGGGCCGGGCGGAGCGCCGGGCCAAGGACCCGGACGGCCTCCGCGCCGCCTGGGCCGCGGTCGAGCGGACCTGGGCGACGGCGATCGACCGCGTGGCGACCATGCCCTCGGGCACGGCCGACGTCTCCGTGGGCGGCGAGTGGTCGTTCGCGCAGACTCTGCGGCACCTGGTGCACGCCATCGACCTGTGGTTCGGCCGGTCGGTTCTCGAGCGCGAAGACTTCCACCCGCTCGGCCTGCGGTACGGCGTGGCAGGCTCGCCCGACCACCCGCCGTACGCCGAAGTGCTCGAAGCCCACGCGGGCCGCTTCGGCCTGGTTCGCGACTTCATCGCCACGGTGACACCGGCCGAGCTGGACACAGCCCGTAAGAACCCGCACAACGCGAAGCCCGAAACCACGAGATCATGCCTGCACGTGATCCTCGAGGAGGCCTGGGAGCACTACCGCTTCGCCACCCGAGACCTCGACAGCATCGCCGCGAGCTGATCGGTCGCTGTCAGAGCCGCAGCAGTCCCGTGGCGAGCGATTCGCGCAATCCGGCGGGCGGCTCTTGGTAGCCCTCTTCCCACAGCGCACCGGGAAAGCCGCCGGCCGCGAATGCCGTGTTCAGGTCGTCGACGAACCAGATCGTCGGCCCCACCTTCCCGTCGATACCCACGGCCGGCAGGTCGACACCGTACGGCGCGTCTCCGCTGATGTTCGCCTTGTGGAGCTCGTCGGGCGCGTAGTCGAGCTGGAACGCGATACCGGCGTCGTGGCGCGCGGTGTCTTCCAGGTACGCGGCGTGCTCGGCCTCGAAGTAGGAGCGCGAGCCGCCGTGCTCTGCCCATTCGAGCTGCACCACCAGCGGATCCGCGAGCACGCTGGACGGCCACCCCGGCAAGTCCCCGACGAGCCACACGTCGCCCACCTGCCGGATCCACGCGCTCACCGTCATCGGGAACGGCGCGAACGTCGCCTCCAGCCAGTCGGCGAGCGCGTCCGCGTCCGGCGACGGCGGAACATGGGCACGACACGGCGTCCCCTCGTCGTCGTTCACCTCCGCCCGGAACCCCTGCGCCTGCAGCCGCTCGACGAGCATCTCGACGTTCCTCCGAGCCCGGCCGGCGAACTCCCTGGCCACCGCCTCGGCGTCTTCACGATACGGAGCGTCGAAGACCCGAAGACCGAGACCGCGCAGGTCGCTCCATACGTCGTCGGGATCACCGGACACGTACCGCGCGTGAAAGCTCACCATGGGCGCAATCCTTGCAGAGCACGACCACCGGCGCCGACGCAGCACGGTCCATCGGCCTTGGGGTACCGAGAGTGTCTGCGTGGCCACTCTGAACGCTCTCCCGCTTCGACGGCTGGACTCTGGTACTGGCCTGGGGAGAGCCTGTGAACATGCCTTCCCCGGGGGGTCTAGTCGGACGGGAAGCCGAGCTTGCCTTGGCTGCGGCTGCCGTGCGCGACCTCAGCGAGGGCAGGGCGTCGACGCTGGTGATCGAGGGGGAAGCCGGCATCGGCAAGACCCGGCTGGTGGACTGCGTCATCGAAGACGCGCGTTCTCGTGGAATTACCGTGTACGGCGGCCAGGCGCATCCCTTCGAGCGCACCCGCCCGTTCGGTGTGGTTGCTGCGGCCCTGAGTCTGAGCCGGCGGTCGCCCGACCCGCGCAGAGCTGCGATCGGCGAGCTGCTGGACGGCCGGGCCTTGGGGATGTCTGCACCCGCGACCGGCGACATCCAGTACAGGGTCGTCGAGGAGATCGTGGACCTGGTCGACAGCGCGTGCTCAGAAGGCCCGGTACTGCTGGTGGCCGAGGACCTCCATTGGGCCGACAGCGCAAGTCTCTTGACGATCCTGTCGGTGGCACGGCAGCTTCCCCTCGCGGCGTTGCTTGTCGTGGTGACAGCACGGTCCTCGCCGCGGTCGGCTCAGCTGGAACTGCTGCTCGCCGATCTGGCGGCCGGGGGCGCGCACACCCTGCACCTCCAGCCGCTGTCGCCAGACGAGGTGGCCGCGGTCGCCCGCGACGCACTGGGGGCTTCTCCGGGCCCCACTTTGACCGCGATGCTGACCAAGGCCGGTGGGAACCCACTGTGGGCCGTGGCAATGGTGCACTCACTGCTTGATGACGGCCGGCTGCGCCGCACCGGTGACATCATCGACGTCACGACCTCGGAGCTGCCGGCCTCGCTGAGCGACCTCGTGGTTCGGCGACTTCGCGACCTGCCGCCGGCAGCGCTGGAACTGCTGCAGGTCACGGCTGTTCTGGGCGATTCCGTTTCACTTCGCGACGTCGCAGCCGTCACCCGTCAACCGCCGGCCGAGGTGGTCCGGCATCTCAGCTACGCGTTCGACGCTCAGCTCCTGGACGAGGCCGACGAACGCGTTGTGTTTCGGCACCAGCTCGTCCACGACGCGATCTACCAGCACGTGCCGCCCGCGGCCCGCCGTCTTCTGCACCGTGAGGCAGCGGTCGTGCTCATGGCCGGGGGCGCAGACCGACTGGACGTGGCGGATCATCTGATCCTCGGCGCGGAGCGGGGTGACGAGCAGGCGGTTGCCTGGTTGCGGGACGCGGCCCGCGAAGCGTCGGCTCGGGCGCCATCGGTCGCCGTCGAGCTCATGCGCCGCGCCGACGCGCTCCTGCCCCGCGGTCATCGCGAGGCGGATCTGGTGTCGGCGGAGCTGGTTCAGGCGCTGCTGCGCGCCGGGCAGCCTGCCGAGGCGTCTGACCGCGCACAGGCGGTGCTCGCGCGGCCGCACGCCATCGAGGTGCACACACCGTTGCGCGTGGCACTGGTCGGTGCGTTGGCTCTCCAGAACCGCGCCGCCGAGCTGTCCGCCGTCGTCCAGTCCAGCTTCGCCGACCCTGCCCTGCTTCAGCCCTCCGACCGGGTGCTGATGCTGGCCCAGCAGAGCTGGGCCCTGACCTACACGGGCGATCCGAGGGCGGGTGAAGCGTCCGCCGGCCAGGGACTGGCCATCGCCGAGCAGGCGAGCGATCCAGCGATGACGGTGTGGGCTCTGACGGCGTTGATGGTGGCGGTGGGCCGGCAGGGCCGCTTCGGCGAAGCGCTGATCCACGCCCGGCGCGCATCTCTGCTGGCTGAGGACTCGCCCGACACGAGGTCGCTGCCGCTGCGGCCGAAGCTCTTTCTCGGCCTGGCGCTGTTCGACTGTGACCTCGTCGGCGAGGCGCGAGCGGCGTACCGGGCGGCTCTCGACGACGAGTTCGGCGCGGGATGGTGGCTCTCCGAGACGCTCATGGCCGACGCCCAGGCGTCCTTCGCGCTCGGGGAGTGGGACGACGCCGTACCCGGCCTGATCGCCGGCGGCCGGACCGCGCTGGAGAAGGGCAATCCACTCCTGGTGTCTCAGTCACTCGCCTACCGGGCCATCATCGCGACGGGCGTGGGGGATCATCGGACCGCCGGCGAGCTGACCGCCGGAATCGCCGCCTCGCTGGACGGCGACCAGCTCAGCTACAACGCTGGAGTCCTCGCCTTCGCGGTGGCGGGACTCAGGGTGGCCCAGGGCGATCATCAGTCTGCCTTTGACCTGCTGCTGCGGTGCTGGCGGTTCGACGCGGCACGAGAGAGTCGTTACTACCATCGCTGTCTCGCGCCCGACCTCGTGCGTCTGGGCCTGGAATTGGGCCATCGTGACGTCGCGGCCGAAGTGGCCGGCGCCGTAGCGGACGGAGCGGCCCTGGCACCGGACGTGCCGACCGTTCAGTCCCTGGCGCTGCGCTGCCAGGGCATGGTCGACGGCGACGCCGAGCCGATGCTCCATGCCGTCTCACTCGCCCGCCAGGCCCCGCTCCTGGTAGAGCACGCCGGCGCCTGCGAGGACGCGGCAAGGGTACTGGCCCGCGGCGGGCGGCGGGACGAAGCAGCGACGCTGCTGACCGAGGCACTGGAGCGCTACGAGCAGGCGGGAGCCGATGCCTGGGCCGGCCGCGTCCGAGCGCGGTTGCGCGAACTCGGCATCCGGCCTGGCCTCCGTGGGTCGAGACACCGCCCTGTGGGCGGCTGGGAGAGCCTCACCACGACGGAGCAGGCAGTCTCGCGGCTGGTAGCAGAAGGACTCACGAACGGCGCCGTGGCCAGGCGGCTCTACATCTCGCCGCACACCGTCAACACCCACCTCCGGCACGTGTTCGTCAAGCTGGGCGTCTCCAACCGGGTCGCGCTCGCCACCGCCGTACATCACACGATCGAGTGATGTCTTCGCCGCTCGCGGCTCACAGAATCGGTCGCAGGCAGCAACACACGCTGCAACCACAGACCAAAGGGGGTGCGACGGTGGACCACGCCACGACGATGCGGACTACCTACGAGCTGATCAACGCGGGAGACATCGCCGGGTTCGGCGACCTGGTCGCGGACGATTTCATCGAACACCAGGGCGGGCCGGGCTTTCCAACCACGAAGGAGGGCACGCTCGACTTCTTCCGGGCGCTGCTGACCTCCTTTCCCGACTTTCGGATGAACGTCGAGGATCTGATCGCCGACGGCGACAAAGCCGTGGCCCGAGTCCGGGTCACCGGGACCCACCAGGGTGAGTTCATGGGTGTGCCGCCATCCGGCACGGGCGTCGAGGTGGACCTCATCGACATCATGCGCTTCGACGGAGCCGGCCTGCTCTGCGAGCACTGGGGCGTCGCGGACATGCTGTCGCTCATGCAACAGCTCGGCGTCGTCCCCACAGCCGCTCCGGCGTAGCACAGCCCGGCTCTCACCGCCGGGTGTCCCGAACACACCACGTAAGGAGGAGTTATGCCCACGATCATCGTGACCCACGATGTCACCGACACCGACCACTGGCTCACATCACCGAAGCGTGAAGAGCTCCTGCCCACGTTGGGCGCCAGCAATCTCCGGACGTTCGTGAACCCTCAGGACCGGACCAAGGTCGGACTGGTCATGGACATCGCGGATCTCGACGTTCTCTTCACCGTGCTGGCCAACCCATCGGACGAGCTGGCCGAAGCAATGAAGTACGACACCGTCGTCCCCGAGACGATGGCGATCCTTGTAGCGTCCTGAGCCATCGCCATCACCTACGCGGCCAGGCACCCGCTCTTTCCAGAGTTCCGATCTGGCGCCCAGAGCGGAGTGGCTGGTCGCGGTACTCGGCGGCCACGACCTGAGATGTTGCCGGACACCGGCTTGCACGAACGAGTGGCCGCGTGCCGCGCTCGCCGTACGTTCAGCGCCTTGTCTCGTACCTGGTCATGATCACGCCGCCGGGGAACGTCTGCGTTTCCACCAGGTCGAGGTTCACCCAGCTGTCCAGTGCGGTGAAGAACGGCTCGCCGGCGCCGACCAGCACCGGGTGGGTGACGATCTCGTACTCGTCGACGAGCCTGGCCCGCATGGCCGCCGCGGCGAGCGTGGCGCCACCGACCCTCATCGGTCGCCGTCGCCGGCTCTCAGCCGGGTGATCTCGGCGACCGCGTCGCCGGTGAACAGGCGGGTGTTCCAGTCGGCCTTGTCGATCGTCGAGGAGAACACCACCTTCGGCGTGTCCCGCCAGTTCCGCGCGAACGCGATCTGCGCCGGGGTGGCACCGGGCTGCTGGTCGCCGGTCGGCCGGTGGGAACTCATCGTCTCCCGCAGCTTGCGCCCGTACAGGAACAGCCCGATCGCCAACTCACGGTCGAGCCACCACTGAACAATTCGTCGCCCGGCGCACCCCACCCGATATCGTCGCCGGGCGCGGCGATGTAGCCGTCCAGCGACAGGTTCATGCCGTAGATCAGTTTCCGCATCGAGCCATGCCCTCCTGTCAGTCGGACGCCTCGCTCCGGCCGCCCGTCACCCTTGCAACGAACGCGTCACTCCGGATCCGACAGGCCATCGGCACAATTCTCACGAAACAGCTGGGCGCAACGGCAGGTCATGTGACGCTCCGGGTGCGGATGGCGGAGGGTGTGGTGGAGGGTGTGGTGTTGTGGTTCAGGACATAGGAAAGGGGTGTCTCAGGACATTCGCCTGCCCCGACCTGACCACATTCACACGCTTGGACGAGCTGGTCTTGAAGTCACCGGGCAGCGGCTCGAACCAGATCGTGCCGTGCTGGCCTGCCGGGACGTCGAGCCCGACGGTCTCTGGATGGGTGGTGCCGCCGTTGCGGATGCGAGGGCGTTCCCCGCGACACCGTGGTCCGGCGGCTGGCGCACGAGCCGCTCGGTTGGCGTCCCACCACGTTGCTGGTGACGATCCGCCGCTACCGGTGCGGCGGATGCGGGCTTGTATGAACCAGGTTGGTCCAAGTCGGACTGAGAGGCCAGCCGCGCCAGGCGGCAGCCAGCGCGCTGGTCCACGGCCACACCCGGCGCTGGTGCCCGGGCTGACCCCCTCGACCCACAAGACCTGCGACGCGCAGGCGCCTCTCCAGCATCGCCGGTCCTGCCGGCATCGGCAACTACCTTCTTAGCCTGGTTCACCTGGGCGGCTGCGAACGATGCCTGGTACAAGAGTCACAGGGTGACGGAGTCAGGATCCGCATTGGTGGCCCCGAGTGAGCACGAGCCTGACCCAACTCCTTCGGCTCTGCGACATGCCCGACGGCTAGGCGCGCATGCAGCTCAGTGCCGCGGCGGGCGGACAGCTGACATGCCGAACTACGGCTCGTAGAATCGCCTGCAGACCAGTTCGAGACCGCCATGAGAGAGCGAATACGCGATGACTTCAGACGACCTCACCGATGAGGAACTAACCAGACTAGTGAGGCTTGCCAATACAGCGGCAATCAACGCCGATGAGGCTGCGCGGAAAGGCAGTTCAGACGCTGAAATTAGTGTGCTAAGGGCGCAGGCCGCCATTGCCGAACAGTATGTTCGCGAGAAGATGGAACGCGGGAAGGGAGCGGGCAAAGAATGAGGAAGGGAAACGGCACGGGTCAGATGCGCTAAGCGCTCCAGTTGGGAGCTTCTCTGGAGTGCCACCGCAGGCCTTACCCGCCATACACGAAAGGCTGCGCCAATCGTCCGCAACCTCAGATCGTTGGCGAATGCGAGTAGGTCGCCGCTTGGTTCGCTTCAGTGACCCCCCGTCAAACAGCGCTCTCCACCAGCGCATCGAACAACTCGGCCTTCACGGGCGCGGACGGAGCCCTTCAGTGAACGGAGCCCACAAAGCAGCGCCCGGCTCGCCTCGTGAGTATGAGGCGAGCCGGTCGGGGCTTGGAATGTCAGGCGCTCAGCGCGACTTCAATCCGCTTCCGCGCGACCTCCTCTTGACCATCTAGTGTCCTGAGTCGGTAGTTCGTTGGTAGTTGTAGGGTGTGGCGGTGCCGAGCCCGGAGGTTGATCCGGTGGTGTTGTCCGACGAGGAGCGGTCGGTGCTGGCCGGGTGGGCGCGGCGCCGGAAAACGTCGCAGGCGTTGGCGTTGCGGGCCCGGATTGTGTTGCGGTGTGCGGACGGCGGCACGATCGGCGAGGTCGCCCACGATGCAGGTGTGTCGCGGAACATGGTGTCGGAGTGGCGTTCGCGGTTTCTAGCCAGCCGGTTGGACGGGTTGTCGGACGAGCCGCGGCCGGGCCGGCCCCGGAAGATCACCGACGATCAGATCGAGCAGGTGATCGTCCAGACGCTGGAGGAGACACCGGGCAAGGACACGCACTGGTCGACGCGGTCGATGGCTGCTCGCACCGGCATGTCGCAGGGCGCGGTGTCGCGGATCTGGCGGGCGTTCGGGCTGAAGCCGCATGCGATCGAGACTTGGAAGCTGCCGACGGATCCGTTGTTCGTGGACATCCGCGATGTCGTCGGGCTGTACATGAGCCCTCCGGAGAACGCGCTGGTGCTGGCAGTGGACGAGAAGTCCCAGATGCAGGCGATCGACCGGACCGCGCCGATCCCGCCGGTGATGCCGACCACGCCGGCGCGGATGACCCACGACTATGTCCGGCACGGCACGACCAGCCTGTTCGCCGCCTTCGACCTGTCCAGCGGTTCGGTGATCGCCCAGCACTACCGCCGCCCGGCAACACCTGGGAACCAGGAGTTCCTGCGCTTCCTGAAACTGATCGATGCAGCCGTCCCCAAAGACCTCGATCTGCACATGGTGCTGGACAACTACGCGACCCACAAGACCCCCAAGGTGAAGGAGTGGCTGATCCGCCATCCGCGATTCCACCTGCACTTCACCCCGACCAGCAGCTCGTGGCTCAACCTGGTGGAACGCTGGTTCGCCGAACTCACCAACCGCAAACTCCGCCGCTCCGCCCACCGCACGTCACCGAACTCGAAGCCGACGTACGGGCCTGGATCAACAAATGGAACGAAGACCCCAAACCCTTCGTCTGGACCAAGACCGCCGACCAGATCCTCAACACCCTCGCCGCCTACTGCACTCGAATTACCGACTCAGGACACTGGTACTCCAGCCGTAGTTCGTGATCAGGCGAGTTGGGCCGCCTGACGGCGTAGTGGCAGTCGCGGGCGCGGGCTTGGTGGCGGCGTCGCCATCGGGACCAGCGCAGCAGGTGCTGGATGTCGTGTTGGGTGTGGTTGACGAGTTTGGTGAACAGGTGGCGGATCTCGTGGCGGTCAGCGCGATCAGCCCCTGTGGTGAAGGGGTTTCGGCTCGTGCGCCGGCAGTCATCACGGCGAGGAATGCGTGAGCGGGCATGGCGAGGATGGTCCAGCGGTGCCAGGAGGTCCAGCGGCGGACCTGGTGCTCGTCGAGGCCGGTGAGTCCCTTGCCTGCCTGGAAAGACTCCTCGATCGTCCACCTGCGTCCAGCCACTGCGACCAGTGCCGCCAGCGGCACCGGAGTGGGTGTGTAGCAGCGGTAGAACGCCAGTTCGCCGGTGCTGATCGAGCGACGCACGAGCAACCTTGATCGCCTCGGTCGCCCTCGGTCTCGGGGATGTCGATCAGGGCCCAGTCGTACCAGCGGTGGCCCTTTGCTCCGCGGCCGGCGCTGAGCCGGTTCCAGGCCCGCGCAGGCAGCCGTCGCGCCAGAGTCTGGGCCGTGTGCTTGCCGGCTCCGGTGGTGATCTGGTGATCGCAGGCCACCGCCAGCACATAACCGATCGCTCGTTCCTGCAAAGCGATCCGCAGCTTGGATTCTGCCCCGTAGACCTCGTCGCCGGTCACCCACGCCGCCGGGACACCCGCATCCAGCGCGCGAGCAATCATCTCCCGCGCAAGCGCGGGTTTCGTGGCGAACTTCGTGTCGCCAGGAACCCCTGCAGCAGCGCACCTGTCAGCATCCGTGGTCCACGACTTCGGCAGATACAGCGCCCGATCGATGAACGCATGCCCGCCGGTCGCCGGATAGACCAGGTAGGCCCGACCTGCGCGTTCTCGATCCGGCCTGCAGACCCGGTGTACTGGCGCTGCACCCCGACCGTATGGGCGCCCTTGTTCAGATCGCCGGTCTCGTCCACCACCAGCACCGCCCCCAGATCGGCGAGATGATCCACCACGTAGCCGCGCAGGTCATCACGCACCGCATCAGCGTCCCAGACCGCACGAGACAACAGGTTCTGCATACCGTCCGGACTCGTCTCGCCGGCATGCTCGGCGATCGTCCAGCTGTTGGTTCGGGGCAACCCGGCCGGCAACCCCCGCAGAAACAGCCCGACCCGCCGCCGGGGTTCAACCCGCCCGAACCGCACCCCGATCCGCCCCACCAGCTCGTCGAAACCACGCCGCCAACGATCACGGTCTACGCTATGGCACGCAGCCACCGCGCGACCGTCTTGAGTCCACACAACCCGAGATCATCAACCGGTGGCTGCGCTACGTCCGGGACCGCCACACCACCTGATCACGAACTACGGCTGGAGTACTAGTAGGCTCTGCGCTCGCACGTTACAGATAGTGAACCAAGGAGATGGTGTGGCAGAACGGAAGTCACCAGACCAGGCAGCTCAGGACTTGGCGAAAGAGTTGAACGGGCCCGTCAACAAGGCCGGCCAACGGGTCGACAACAGGGGGCAGAGGATCTATCCCAACTCCGCCGATCCAAGGCCAGACCGGCCCCAGACGACGTTCCACAGGAGAGACCCCGCTTTCTTTCTCACCTGATCTACGGACCATCCGACAGTCACTGCAGATCGTCTGGCCGTAGGGCAGCAGGCGAGCTGAGCACGGTGCGAAAGGCCCGTGGTTCTTCGTGAACCGCGGCCTTCCGCTTGGTCAGGTCGCGAATCCCTGGCTCGCCATCGCGACGATGACCGCGCTAGCGGTCGCTAGCGTCCTGCGCCAGTAGTGAATGAACCACCCCGGGTTTGCTGCACACCTCCTTCGTTGGGAAGGTGGCATTTATGCCGAGGAAGTACGAGGAGCAGATCCGGCCAAGGCGGTCCGGTTGGTGACCGAGCACCGCGGCGACTATGCCAGTGACTGGGAGGCGATCAGCAGGGTCGCGGGTCCGGCTGGGCATGACGCCGGAGACGCTGCGCCGGTGGGTTCGTCAGGCCGCGGTGGACGCCGGTGAGGTCGATGGGCTGACGCCGGCGCAGACGCGGGAGATGCGGGAGTTGAAGCGGAAGAACGCCGAACTGGAGCAGACGATCGAGATCCTGAAGGCGGCGACGAGTTTCTTCGTGCGCGACAGCGACCCGGGCGGTGATCTGCCGGTTCATCGCCGAGCACAGGGCTCGGTTCGGGGTCGCTTCGATCTGCCGGGTGCTGAGTGCGCACGGCTGCCAGATCGCCTCGAGAACCTACTACGCCTAGGCCAAGCGGGCGCCGTCGAAACGCGCTCTGTGGGAGCTAGCGGTGATCGAGGTGCTGGCCGGGTACTACCAACCCGGCGAGCACGGCCGGCGCAAGCCGGAGTCGCTGTATGGGTCGCTGAAGGGGATGGATCTGCATCGGCGCCGTTCGGTGCTGGTGCGGACGACGGCCGCGGGTGAGGTGCTGGAGCGGGTCCGGATCGTCAGCGACGTGGATCGTTTGGCGGCGGTGATTGCTCGGGCCGGGGACAGCCCAGAGGTGGTGCTGGAGGCCACCTACGGCTGGTATTGGGCAGTGGACGCGCTGCGGGCCCAGGGCGCGAGGGTGCATCTGGCGCATCCGTTGGGCGCGAAGGCGTCTGAGTACCGGCGGGTGAAGAACGACGAGCGTGATGCCGCCGATCTGGCCGACCTGCTGCGGATGGGGCGGCTGCCCGAGGCGTGGATCGCGCCGCCGGCCACGCGCGAGTTGCGGGAGTTGGTCCGGCACCGCGCGAAGCTGGTCGGGCTGCGCAGCCATTGCAAGGCCGAGGTGCATGCGGTGCTGGCCAAGTGCGGGGTGACGGTGTCGATGAGCGACCTGTTCGGTGTCGACGGCACCGCGCTGCTGGACCGGCTGCGGGACTCCTCGCAACTGCCGGCGCTGCTCGAGTTCGAGATCGACCACGCCGCCGGCATGGTGCGGGGCCGGTTGGCCACGACACCCCGACACCCCGACACCCTCTGCACCCCGGCTATGCCGCGGTGCAGGCCATTCCCGGGATCGGGCCGACCCTGGCCGCGGTGCTGGTCGCCGAGATCGGCGACATCGACCGATTCGACCGGCCCGAGCAGCTGACCTGCTGGGCGGGACTGACACCAACCCACCATGAGTCCGACGCCCACGTGCATCGCGGCCGGATCACCAAGCAAGGCTCCCGACTGGTCCGCTGGGCCGTGGTCGAGTCGGTACAGATCCTGCCCGCCACCACCCGGGTCGGGCAGTTCCGCGACCGGGTCGCGGTCCGCCACGGCCACAACATCGCCGTTGCCGCGGCCGCCCGCCGCCAACTCGAGTACGTCTTCGGGCGGCACCTGCAGCACCACCACGAGACCACGCTGTCGCGGGCGACGATCCACCGGATCCTGACCCGCGCCGGCTCCGTCGTACCAGAGCCGGCCAAGCGGCCCAGGTCGTCGTACTGCGGTTTGCCGCCAAGTTGCCCAAGGAGTGCTGGCAGTCCGACTTCACCCACTACCGGCCGGCCTCCACGCCCACCGACAACGGGATGGTCTACACGACGAGATTGTCCGGCGGGAGAGGCGGCCGCAACGGCCTTGAGACCGAGCTCCGCCGCCAGAACATCATCCAGAAGGACTCCCACCCGAACCACCCCACCACCTGCGGCAAGGTGGAGCGGTTCCAGCAGACGATGAAGAAGTGGCTGCGCGCCCAGCCGGTCCAGCCGGCCACAGTCGCTGAGCTGCAGGCGCTGCTCGACGTCTTCGTCGACGAGTACAACCAGCGCCGCCCGCACCGGTCGCTGCCGCACCGAGCCACTCCCGCGGCCGCCTACACCGCCCGGTCGAAAGCCGGCCCCAGCACCGACCGCACCGGCGAGATCCACCACCGGGTCCGCACCGACCGGATCGACCACACCGGCGTCGTCACGCTCAGGGTCAACGGCCGACTCCACCACCTCGGCATCGGACGAACCCACGCCCGAACCCACGTCTTGATCCTCGTCCACGACCTCCAGATCCGCGTCGTCGACGCCGCCACCGGTGAACTCCTCCGCGAACTGGTCCTCGACCCAGACCGCGACTACCAGCCCACCGGCAGACCACCCGGACCCATCCCCAAAACAAGCAGGTGAACCCACGAATCGTGGGTTCACCTGTCCGGTATGTCTTGAGACATCACAAGGCGGAGGGTGTGGCGGAGGGTGTGGGATTCGAACCCACGATGACGGTCACCCGCCATACCGGTTTTCAAGGCCAAGGCGTCCGACCGTCCCGATTACGGCCCTGACCTGCGCAAACGCAAGGTGGCGCAGCTGCTGCAACTCACACGTCTGCACGTATTTTGCACAGTCGGCAGAAACACGCTCTCGAACCTGAGCGCCGGCGATGGGCCCGTCCCCTGGCCGCTCGATCGTCCGCCAACTGGCCCGGGTCCGGGCTCACGGAACTTACTCAGGACCGGCCGACCCCGCAGCTACCGCACACCTCAACTCGCTGGACGCACATCGCCGTCGCGCCGACGATCGTCTGCCCGCCGTCCGGGGCGGATCTCAGACTTGTCGAGATCATCAATCTCCGGGAGAGGCTCGCCGACCCGCTCCGCGGCGTGATCGATCATCTCCCGGAGCACATCGACGAGCTTGCCAACCTCGCCGCTGGCAGGTTGCCGCTTGTCCTCACCGTAGCGAGCCGAAGGGCGCAACTCGGCCAGTCGTACGAGGGTTTCGTGGAAGCGAACCGGCGCATTGCCTAGATGCGTATGCACGTTCAGCCAGTGCTTCCGCTTGCCGTGAGGCGAACGCACACCGCTGGCTGGCGCCTCGTCGGTCAGATACATCATCGCGGTGACGACCAACTCGGCGCAGGCGTGCGCAGCTTCGACTGCTGGCCGCTCGTGCCCGGCGGCGCAAGCATCCTGCGCGACCTCGAGGTACTCACGGGCGAGATGCAGAAGCCGCCGACCTCGACCCCGATTTCGACGGAAGTCGAACGCGAGCATGCCTTGTCCGTTCGGGAGCACAGCGTAGGCGACCCAGCCCGCCTCCTCGTCAATCCTGAGCGGTCTCAGGTCCGACACGTTGCCGATGTCCTCCGCGTAGAGCGGATCACCGCGATTGATCGGTCCGGTCGCCTCGGCAGTGAAGACTAGGTCGGCCTCCTCGTTCAGCAGGATCTCGACGGGCTGGTCGGTTCTCATGATCGCGAGCGCTTTGCGCAGTGGCCCAGTTACCTCAAGACCACCACGGCGCTCGATCTCTGGATCCCAGAAGAGGTCGAACATGCTCTGGAAGGTGTTCTGGGCGAAGTCGGACGCTTCCGCGGTCTCCCCGGACCGATCCGGTGTCGGATTCGGTTCGCTCATCTGGTCATCCCCCTTATCCGCCCTGCCGATTTGCCTCTCTTACCCGCCAATCGCGGATGAAAGAGCTCACCGTCTCGTCAGAGATATCCCACAGGCCCCAGCGACCCGGAAGGACGGTCTGTGCGACCTCCGCAACTCCAGCCATGGCCCGGCCCAGCGTGTCATCGCCGACGCCTGAGAGAAGCGCTTCCCGCATCTCGGCGTCCTTCAGTAGCCGCGCCCAGTACGGGATTGAACGCCGCGAGTAGTAGTTACCGAAAGACGGATAGAACTGGTGTACGTCGAACTTTGCGGGATCAAGCCCCGTCATCACCACAAGCGCCGCGAGGGCATCGAACGCACAGAGCGCGTCGAGAATCGGGTCGGTCGGCGGGATGCTGGCGCCAGGCTCAGGGTCGTAACCACTGTCGTCCGCGACGTATGGACGCAGGGCGGGCAACCGGTGAGCGACGCGCCGGGCGAGCGGAATGAGCCCACCTTGCTCCTGATGGCCGGCGGCCGTGGTCGGGAACACATTGCTCCGAGCCGCCTCCGTAAGGCCGTGGCGCAGCCATGACGAGTACCAAGTATCAGGTGCAGGTTGGGCGGCCAGGGCCCGGACGACCGTCCACTTCTTCAGCACGACCGCGAGGGCACCGAGCGCCTCAACACGTGCCAAGATGTCGACCCAGAAAATTGCACGCGGTAGAGGGTTCTCCTCGCCAGCGCCGACTTCAGGCGGATTCTGGTAGATCGCAGTAAGACACTCGATCACCTCACCCGTGAGCTCTTCCCGACCAAGGGTCAGTGCCACCGCCCCGAGCGATATCGTTCTGTCCAGCATTGTGTCGAACTTGTCCTGGTCACCACGGGCCGCAGCCGCCTGAGCTTCGCCGGGCATCCGAATCAGGAACAGCTGGATAGGGACGATGTCGTTGCGGCGGATGAACTCGACGACTGCCCCATCGAAGGATGCCTGATCGAGTTGCCAGACGAGCGATTGAGCTGGACCACCGGCAATCGCCTGGCCCTGAGCACCTTGCTGGATCGCGGCGACCATCGCGGCAAACTCCATCCGGTGCGCCTCACGAAGCCGCGCATCGCGGGGACTGAACAGGCCCTCGACATCGGCCTCAGTCCACCTCTCGCTTGACGTTCCCCGCCTGACGAAAACGTCACCCGGGCGCAGGACAACCTTCTGCCCGCCCCCGGGCTTGGTGTACTCGCCCACGCTCTTCACCACGGTGAATCCGAGCGGGTGCCTCGGTACGTACACGAGTACGAGACGGTGTCCATCCAGCTCGTGAAGGGCAGAGATAACGTCCGTCGGCCGCAAAAACTTCTCCAGCTTCTGACGCAGGTTCGCCTCGTCGAACTTCGTAGCGAGAGAGCCCGACAAGGTGCCGGTCGGCCGGCCCTGGTCGTCCGCTCCGATCACGAGGTAGCCGCCGCACGAGCGGAAGGCCGCGACGTCCTTGGCGAACTCGACCAATTCGGCGTGTTCGTCGAGATCAACCGTCTGCTTGAAGTCGAGGCTCCGCAGCTCGCAACCAACAGCGAGCAACGAAGCCAGCTTCTCGGCCGTCACTACAGGCTCAACGATGAGGGCGTCATCTGTCACGAAGGTAGGCTAACTCGGTGGTATTCGCCCAGGTGAGCGATTTCTGGTTCGTGCAGCCGAGCTGCTCGCGGTGGCCGGTCGAGGTGTCTGCTAGTCACCCCGCAGCTTCGCCTCGATCCGGTCCATGGCCAGGTCTTCTTCACCGTCCAGACACTTGGCGTAAACCCGCATCAGGACTTCCAGCGAATGCCCGGCCCAGTCGGCGACGCGCTGCGGATCAACTCCGCTTGCCAGCCAGGTTGAGACCGCCGCATGCCGGAGGTCGTACGGTCGCGTAGCGAGCAGTGAGGTGCCAGCCATCTCGGCTCCGAATGCCTTGATCCGGGCCGCCTTCCACATCGCCTGATAGGTCTTGCCCGGCAGGGTTCCACCACGCTGTCCCCAGAACAGCAATCCTTCCTTGTTGGTGCCGAACTCAGTCAGGTGGTTGTGCAGGATCTCCGTCAGTTCGGGCGGGCATGGTGCCCACCGGCCAGCGGTCGCTTCGCGGTGTTTCAGGCCCCGCTGGTCACGATCCTCCCCGCTGTCGGTCCAAGCACTGCCCGCGAACGGATTCGATCCAGTGAGGTACAGCTTTCCTCGCCCCTCGTCCGGCAGGTACAGGTTCGCCTTGGTCAGGTCCACCGCCTCACCAGGTCGCAGTGCGGCGTAGTACATGCAGGCGAAGAAGGCCACCATCCGCGGCCCGCTGCCCGGCAGCTTGCCAACTGCCTCCAGCAATACCTTGGCCTGGTGGGGATTCGGCACCGACGCCGGGTCCACAACGTCGGTGTTGTGGACCTTCGGCCGTGCCCATTTGATAGTGGTGATTGGGTTCGCCATGAGGTGCTTCCGCTCGACGGCGAACTCACACAGGTTCCACAGCACGGCCCGCCGGCGGGCCGTGTAGGTAACCGACGCGGGCTTGCCGTCAAGCTTGCTCCCGACTGCATCGAGGACCGCACGGATGGCGTCGGGTTTGCCAAGGTCAGCAAGGGGTTTACTGCTTGCACTGGCCCACTTCAACAGTACTCGTACGTCGTCCGGCGCCGACTCGCGTCGCGCGCTGTTGAATGCCCACTTGTGCAGCGCGTTCCTCAAAGCCTTGGCCTCCGAGCCCGCCTTACGTCCCTTCAGCATGATTGGGGTCACAGTGACCAGGGCATCCGCGATGCTACGTCGAGTGTTGGCCGCCGCCCGCGGCCATTTCATGTCCACGTACTCGCAAGCGAAGTCGTAGAACGTCACCTTGGCGGCGGCAGCACGGCCCTCCGAGATAGGACGCCCGGTGTCGATGTAGAACGCTTCGCCCCGCCCAACCGCGCTGACGAGCTTGGAGCGCTCATTGTTGGCCAGAGTCCTGTTCGTGCGAGTCAGGCTGAAACCCTCCTTAGCGACCCGCCACCGAACGGTGTAACTCTTCTTGCCCTTGGCAAGCTTGTTGACCTGAAGCTCGTTGGAAATCCGTACGTCGAAGGTGGTTTCCATCAGGCTGCCTCCTCCAGAGTGTCGAGCCAGCGTTCGAGCTCATCGCGACGGATACGGATCTCACCGTTAGGGAGCTTGATGCATTTCGGCGCGACTCCCTTGGTTCGCCACTCGTAGAAGGTGGATCTGGATACGCCGAGTTCAGCACATACTTCGGGGATCGTCAGGCGGGCACGGGTGGTGATCGGCGTTGCCATCTGGGGATTCTCCTTGGGAGGCGACGAAAGAAGGGTTCGATCAGGGAGGGGGACAGTGGGGACAGTGAATGTGGGGGACTGTCCCCCTAGTTCGGCGCTAAAACCGCAGGTCAGAACGTCGAGGGGGACAGGGGGACAGCGGGGACAGTTCATGGCAGACCACCTGTCCCCGGTTCCGGCGGCGCGGTGTACCCGCCGTTGCCGACGCGGATCAGGTGGCCGGCTTCGGCCATCCGAGAGCAGGTTCGCTTGGTGTTGTCGTGGGCGATCCCGGTGGCGTCGGCGATCTCTTTCGGGGTGGCGCCTTGGTGGCCCCGGACGTAGCGCAGGATGACTGCTCGGGTGTCGTGCAGGGTGTGATCGAGGGCGGGTCCGTCGAGCAGTGACCAGGTGCCGGTGGGCTGGTCGAACTTCAGCGCCCGTTCGGCTTCTTCCACGTCGCGGCCGGTGGTCTTGAGTACGGCGTCGGCCTCGTGCCGCGACCGGGAGAGGACGTGAATGGTGTCGGCAGCTCCGGCGATTCCGTTGGTGCCGGACAGTTCCTCCAGGAAGTCATCGGCGGCCATCTTGCGGGTGTGGTGCACGAGCACGACGGCGATGCCGTACTCGTCGGCGATGGCCTTGGCGATCCCGGCGGCGCGGTAGTCGTCGCTGTAGGCGTTCGATCCGGCGGCCTGGCCACGGACCTTGGCGAACACGTCGATGACGACCATGCGGGCGTCGGGGTGGGTGTCGAGCCAGGCGCGGATCATGTCCGCTCCCCCACCGGGCAGGTTGGGGCAGGCGGTGGGCAGGTACAGCCCGGCCGGGGCAGTCGCTCCGTCAAGCACCTTGAGGATGCGGCCTTGCAGGCGGCGCGGGTTGTCCTCCAGCGCCAGGTAAAGCACCGGGCCGGCTGCGCAGTCGATCGCGTGCAGCGCCCGGTACCCGCCCGCCACCGCGATCGCCCAGCCGAGCGCGAGCCACGACTTGCCGACCTTCGGCGCCCCCGCGAGCACCGAGAGTCCTTCCGGCACCAGACCGGTGATGGCCCAGTTCGGTTCGGGAAAGTCGTGGTGCACGAGCCGGTCGGCGGTCCAGGCGTCGGCGAACGGGTGCAGCGGTCGCACATTGTCGCCGAACGGGTCGCCGTAAGTACCGGGATCGAGCGGGTTGGCGGTCACGCCGATTCCTCCCAGAGGGTCGGTTGGACACCGAGCGGCCGGTTGGACCACAGGGCCTCGGTGCGCGTGCCGTGGCGGTTGGCTTGGCCGGTGAACGCGGCCAGGTTGAGGCGGTGCCAGCCGTCGTACAAAGCGTCGTAGAGGTCGCTCGGGTAGCCCGACAGGACGACCGCGGCCCGGCACCCGCGCAACGCCTCGGCAAGGTCGCGGTGCTCGTCCTCGCTGCTCATCTCGACGGCGTACTGCCGCGATGACCGGGTGGGGCCGAGGTAGGGCGGGTCGGCGTAGATGCACACGCCGGGGTGGCGCCCGTAGTCGGCGATCACGTCGAGCGCAGGCCGCGATTCCAGGCTGACCTTGCGCAGCCGATCCAGCGCCGGCGTCATCCGTTCGACGTACGCAGCCAGGTAGTCCGGCATCGAAACCGGCGACCGCCCTGCCGGATTCTGGAAGTGCCGCCAGCCGGTCCGGCGCCGGGTGCCGCCGCGGCCTTGGGTGAGTTGCACCCACACCCGGCGGGCGATTTCCAGATCGTCCAGGTCGTCGGCGAGGTCGTAGGCGGCCAGGTGCTCGGCGCGGCTGTGCGGGGTCAGGTAGCAGGCCCGGGCGAGTTCCTCGCCGCGGTCGCGCAGTACGCGCCAGAACGTCATCAGGGCGCCGTCGAGGTCGTTCACGGTCTCGAACCGCACCGGCGGTTTCGCCAGCAGCACGGCCAGCGATCCGGCGAACGGCTCGACATAGTGCGAGTGGGCGGGCAGCAGGTCCACCAGCTGCGCGGCCTTGGTTGTCTTGCCGCCGTAGTAGGCGAACGGCGGCGGTGTGGTGGTCACGCGGCCACCGCCTGCGGGTTGTTGAGGTCGCCGGTGTCGTAACCGAGTGCTTCGGCGGTGGCGGCGATCAGGTCGCGGGCTGCGGGTGGCGTGACGGCGTTGCCGAGCTGGCGGACGCGTTCGCGTTTGTTGCCGAGCACGACGTAGCCGGGTGTGAATGCCATGCCGGCGGCGATCTCGTGCGGCTCCAGCATCCGGAACAGGCAGTCCTCGACGGCCGGGGTGGCGTACTCGAGCAGCGACTGATGCCCGGCGGTGGTTAGCGTGCGCAGCGCCTCACCGACCGGGGTGGACATCTCGGCGCCGTCACCGGTGCTGGTGTTGTTTCGCATCACGAGGGCGTAGCGGTCGCGGGTGGTGAAGGTGCCGTGCGGGTCGTCGGTGCTGCGGACACTGACGGCGGTGGCAGAGCCGTCGTAGGGCATCAGCAGCCCGTGGTGGTTGCCAGCGGCGGCGAACGTGTCGAACACCTGCCCGGTGGTCTTGGCGGTGTTGTTGGCGCGCAGCGGGATCACCATCGGGGTCACCAGTGCTTCGGACTCGGTCGCGGTCCGGGTCCGCATCACCTCGGTAACGGGGGAGCCGGTGTCGTTCCAGGTGCCGCCGGCGGGCACCAGCAGCGCGTTTTCGTTGCGGGTCGTCTGGGTGCGCAGCACGGCGGTGACAGGTATGGCCTGCTTGCCGTCGCGGCCTTCCATCGGCACCACCATCGGGACGGTGGACGACGCGAGCATCCGCGCCTGCCGATCGAGCGCGGCGGCGATCCGGGCCAGGGTCTTGGCCGCGAGCGGGCGGGTCTTGTCGCCGATCCGCTCACCGGGCAGGGTCCAGTCGATCGCGGACGCGGCAGGCAGCCAGCCCGGCTCCACGACCTGGTTGCGGCAGGCCACGTTCGGGCAGCGCCACACGTACTGCGCGCGGTAGCGACCCCACGCCTTGTCGGGCCTCTTCCAGGCCTGCATCGCCCGCACCAGCTGGTCGCAGCCGGCGCAGTAGGCCATCGGCCGGGTCCACCGGTTCAGGTCCGGGCAGCGGGTCTTCTTGTGGTGCGCGACGACATACATGCGGTCCCTGGACTGCGGGGCGGGCAGCCCGCCGGCCTGGGCGTGCATCGAGTTCAGGTAGACGATGTGCAGGCAGTAGCCGAGCGCGTCGAACCCGGCCCGCCACGACGGCCACAGCACCCACTTGGCCGCATCCACGACGTTCTCCACGATCACCACCGGGTAGCGGTGGTGCTCGGTGAACCGCAGCACGTCCCACATCGTCGCCCGCGACCGTTCGGCGGCCTCGTCGGGCAGGGTCTCGCCGAACAGGTCCGGGGTGGCGTCGATGTTGCGTTTGCGGCCCTTGGCCTGGGAGTGATTGGTGCACTCCGGGGAGAACCAGGCGCCATCGGTGCGCGGGTAGCGGCGCGGATCGACCTGGGACAGGTCAGCGCATTCGTGGTCGGTGTTGGGGTGGTTGGTGTTGTGCGTCTCGACGGCCAGCCGCCAGTGGTTCGCGGCCATCCGCACGGTCACGCCGGGGACCTGGATCGCGCCGGTGCTCGATCCCCCGGCCCCGCAGAACAGGTCGGTCCAACTCATCGCGAAACTCATCAGGCGGCTACCTTCCGGGGTCGCTTCGCGCCGGCGCGCAGGCCGGACGTGATCGTCTTGTGGGCTTGGGCTTCGGAGTGCGGCTCGGGGCAGGTCGCGGCCAGCCGGTGTTCGGCGTCGAGCAGCGCGGTGAACACCTCGGCTTCGGTCAGCGCTCCCCCGGCGACCAGGCGGCCCAGGTTCTGCGCGGCCATGAACAGCGCGTTGTTGTGCTCGCCTGCATCGGCCGTGACGACGTGGCGGCACTCGCCGGCGACCGCGGTGTCCAGGTAGGCCGATCGGCGCCCGGTGTGCAGCTGCACAGCCTGCACCGGCGCGGGCGCCACGACAGGGGCGGTGAGACGTTCGGCCAGCCAGCCCGGCAGTGGCGCCGGGGATACGTCGTGGACCAGGGTGTAACGGTTGCCCGCAACAACCGACCCGGCGGCCACGACGTACCCGCCGGCGGCGCGGGTATCGACCAGCCAGCCCAGGCCCCGGCCCCGAGTGCCGCCGGTGTTGCGCAGCTGCACACCGTTCGGCAGATCGGCCGGGGCGGTGAGGTACAGATGAAAGCCGCCGCGCCCGGTCTGGACGGTGTAGGTGTCGGACGGGAACGGCTGCCCGACCTCGGCGCACAGGTCGGCGAAGACGTCGCAGCCATCGGTGATCCAGGGCCGCCGCCACGCCTCCGGGGCGGTCTGGCCGGGCTTGGGCTGGTCCAGGTCGATCACGACCAGGCCGGCGGGTCCGCAGGCGATCGCGACGCCGTGGCGGGCGTGGCCGGGCCAGTTCCACCACCGGCTCAGCCGGGTCTCGTCGGTGGTCGCGGCGGTCTCCCACGCCTCGATCGCGGGCACCTTCGCGCCCGGCGCGAGGGGGAACACCGGCCAGCCGCGCCGGGCCGCGTCGAGCGCCACCGACAGGTTCGGCAGGTTCGGCAGGTTCTGGGACACGTTGCCTCCAATTCGGGTTGGGTACCGGGTCGCGGGTGGTCTCCGGTGGCCGGGCCGGTTCAGATGCGGCGCGGCCCGGCCACCGGGCTTCAGGGATGGGGTCAGAACGGCGGTTCGCCGCTGTCCTGTCGGGTCCACGGGTCGCCGCCGGCCGCCCCGTCCCCACCGCCGACAGCGGCGCCTGCGGTGGCGGGCTGGCGGTTGGCGTTGGTCCACGGGTCGTCGGGGTTGCCGCTGGTCTTCGCGGCGCCGCTGGTGCGGCTGGTCTTGGTGACCTTGGCGGTGGCGAACGTCAGCGACGGGCCGATCTCGTCAACCTCCAGGTCGATCGAGGACCGCTTGTCGCCGTCGGGGGTCTCCCAGTTCGACTGGCGCAACCGGCCGGTCGCGATCACTCGCTGGCCGCGCTGGAGGGATTCGGCGACGTTCTCGGCGACCTGCCGCCAGGCGGTGGCCCGCAGGAACAGCGTGTCTCCGTCCACGTACTCGCCCGCGGCCTTGTCGAAGCGGCGCGGGGTCGAGGCGATCGAGAACCGGGCCAGCGCGGCGCCTGACGGGGTGAAGCGCAGTTCGGGGTCGTCGGTCAGGTTGCCGACGATGGTGATGGTGGTTTCGTTGCTCATGACAATCGGTGCCTTTCGGTGGTTGTGGTGCGGTGGGGTTGGCGGTTGTTATCGGCCATCCACTGGCCGATGGCGGTGGCCGCGAAGTAGTCCCGGCCTCCGATCCGTGCGACCGGCGCCGGGAAGTCGGTCGCGGCTCGGAGTTGCCAGGCGCGGGGGCGGGTGACTCCGAGCAAGTTGGCGATCTCGTGCATTCCCAGCAGATCGACGGCGGACTGGTGGGTGGTGGTCATCGGTGCCACCAGCGCAGGCGGCCGGCGGCCTTCTCGAACCGGGCCCGGGCCTTGACCGCGTCACGGGTCTCGTTGTTGTCGGAGTAGCGGTTCAGGTCGGCCAGCGCCTCGTCGTACTCCTCGCGCCGGGTGAGTTTCCTCCTGCGGTTGGTGGTTTTCGCCACGGTCGTTGGTCCTCTCGGTCGAGTGGGTCAGATGGCGTTGCGTTTGGCGCGTTCGGCGTGGTTCCACAGACGGCGACCGATGCGCAGCCGGCGGCCGGTGCCTTTGCAGCGGGGGCAGTCGCGCCAGGCCTTGCGGTTGGGGGCGTGGAGCCTGCCGAGTCCCTTGCAGCGCCCGCAGGCGCGGAAGGGCCAGATGCGGCAGGTGAGCAGGTACAGGCCGGTGATCCCGGCCCCGATCGCGAGCAGCAGCACGGTGCCCCCGGCGGTGATCAGCGCGACTAGCGACACGGTGGGGATCACCGCAGGTCCCGGGTCGCGGCATCGCCGGTGAGGCGCTGCTCACGACGCCGGGCGCTCGCCAGCCGAACGGCGGCGTAGGCGAACCTTCGCGGGTCCGTGGCGTAGATCTGTGCGCGCTGGAACCGGGCGCGGTTGACCGCGCCGGCGACCCAGCACATCCCGAACGCCCCACCGCCGACGCTGTGCCCGGTCACCGGATCGTCGGCGTCCACTCCGGCTGCGCGAGCGTCGGGCCCGAGAACGCGGTCGGCGTGGTCTTGGTTGCGCAACCGCAGCGCGATCCGGGTCGGCATGGCGTCGATCAGGTCGGTTGGCAGGCACGGCAGGTAGGGCGACTTGATGCCGAGCACGAGGCTGACCCCGACCGCCTCGCCCCGGATCGCGACCCGGGTCAGCGCGTCGGTGAAGGCTTGGCCGTTGTCCTCGCTGAGCACCCACCGGATCGCGTCACCGATTACCACCACGTGCCGCGCGAGTCCGCCCAGGTCAGCGTCGATCCCGGCGCCTGCGACCTTGCTGGTCCAGGCCGTGGACAGCAGCCGGTGCAGCTGCGGGATGGACTCGACGGGCGCCACGTCCAGGCCGGCGGCGGCGATGTCGGCGTTGAGCTTGGCCAGCACCTTGCCGCGGCGGTCGATCTCCACCGCGAGACTGGTCAGGTCATCGATCGTGACCGGTACCGTCGCACCACCGTTGCCTACGGTGCTGATGTAGCGGTGCGCCAGGGAGCGCAGCGCGGTCAGGTCACCGAGCGATTCGGGCTCGTAGACGTGGACACGGGTGGCCGGGAACCGGGCGTGATGCAGCGCGATCGTACGTACGGCGGTGGTGACCAGGGTGCGCGGATCCCCTGCGATCAGCACGTGCCGATCGCGCGAGACGCTGACCGGCTGCCCGGCCTCGTCCACGCCGATCGGCGCATCGTCAGCTGGTGTCTGCCGTGTCCGCAGTCGGGGGGCCGGGCACCACGACTGGAACCCGCCCGGCGATTGCGGAGAGTCACCGTCGAGGTGGTCGCGGAGGGTCTTGAGGGTGGTGGTGAGAGTGCGCATGAGCGGGCTCCTGTGGCGTTCTCCGGGCTGTCCAGGTGTCGGGTTAGCACTAGCGGTGGTTCGGGGGGTCAAGGGCGCTCCTGGGGCTGTTTCTGGCTGTTTTTGGCATGGGGTGACCGGCCCGTTAGACCTGGTGTCTTCGCAGGTCACGGGTCACTTAGAGTTGCTAGCGGTGGTGCTAGGTCTAGCGGGGCCAGGTGCTAGAAACTCTGGAAATCTGCTGGCCCCGCTAGGACCGTGCGGCGACTAGCCGCCGGATACAGTTGTGAGGGTTTCGGTCGGGTCAGGCGCTCTCCTCCCCGCTCATCTGATCGTCACTGTCAGTGATTCGCTTGGTCGTCTTCTTGGCCTGGGCGGCGGCGCGGCGGGCCCTGTCGAGGTCGGCGCGGGTGAAGCCGCGCCGGTTCGCGCCCTTGCCCGCGTTGTCGGTCAGCCAGACCTGTCCGGTGGTGACGCCGTGCGGCTTGAGCGCGTTGGACAGCCCGGTGGCGTCCCAGCCCCGGTACACGTCGGGTCGCAGGTCCTCGAGCCGATCGCAGACCGTCTCGGACCAGACCTTGTCCTCGCCGGGCTGCAGGACGGCGGCGATGTCGTCCAGCAGCGAGTACCGCGGTCCCGCCTGCACGTCGGGGGTTTCGCCGGCGGCCTGCCCGGACAGCGTCCCGGCCTTGTCGCGCAGCTGGTGGGCGCGCTTGCCGATCGCCTCGGCGGCGGGACCGTCGATGTAGTAGGAGCGCACGGTCTGGTGGGAGTCGGCGTGACCGAGCAGGATGCCGATGCCCTTGTCCTTGGCCTTGAACTCGGTCGCCCGGATGCCGGCCTTGTAGGTGGAGGTCCCGAGCACCATGTCGTTGGCGGTCTGGTCCATCACCCGCAGGCAGAACCGGATGCCCATGTTCGATGAGATCGCGGTTGGCAGGGACTTGCTGTCGGGCTTCTGGGTGGCCAGGACCAAGATGATGCCCAGGGCGGGACCGCGCTTGATGATCTTCTCGCACAGCTCGGCTGCTTCGGCGCCGAACTCGTCGGACTTGAACAGCTCCTGGCACTCATCGACCATGAGCAGGATCGGGAACAGTCCCAGCGACTTGTTGGCCGCCAGTTCCGGGGTGACCTTGTTCTCCGGGCACTTGTCCTTGGGGAGGGACTTGATCACCTTCGCGCGGCGGGACAACTCGACGTTGGCGATCTCGCGCAGTCCCGCCATCGCGGCTTCCAGGTCCTCGGTCTCGGCGGGACCCGAGTGGTACCGGTGGCAGGAGTCCTCGATCGCGGCCAGGTCGCCGGTGCCCTTCAACTCGTACACGTACAGGCGCACCAGCGGGTCCAGTGCCGCGGCCAGGGCGATCACCCGCAGCGCGAACGTCTTGCCGTAGCGCGGCATCGCACCGATCAGCATGTTCGCGAACATCAACAGCAGGCTCACGGTGCGGCCGCGCTGGTCGGTCGCGAACGCGAACGGCTCGAACAGGTCGGCCTTGCCCTTGCGGGCCAGCGGCCAGCTGGCGGCCGGGGACTGGGCCATGTCCTTGTCGCCCACCCAGAGCACCAGGCGGCCCTCGTGCTGGTTCGGGTCCGGCTCGGGCCACACACAGCCCAGCGGCCGGCGCAACGCGGACGCGAGCGCGGAACGCTTCTCCATGATGTCGTTCGCGGTCACGCCGTGCGGAAGGTCGATGTCGGCACGCCAGCCGGGACCCTCGCGGGTGATCGGCGCCGGGAACGTGATCCCGCGACCGGACTTGACCGCGTTGTTCAGCAGCGAGTTGTTCAGCGAACCGAGCGCCCGGATGATCATGTCGGAGGTGAGTTCCGGGACCTTGCCGGTGACCACGGCGCGACCGAACAACGGCTTGTCCTCGGTCCCGCCCCGGACCCCCAGCCAGGACGCGGCGCCCACACCGAGCAGGACCGCGACCGGGACCGGGACTGCGAACACGACCAGCGCCAGTCCCGCCAGGACCGGGACCGCCACGAGCGCCGACAGCCCCAAGCGCGCCCGCTGCCGTTCCGCCGTCGCACGAGCCAGCTTCATGTGCTCGATCGCGTCGGCCTTGCGGATCGCCTCCCGCCGCAGCGGATAGGTCTCGGCGTCGCTCACCCAGCGGGTGTAGTCGCGCAGCACCCGGGCGCCGCCGCGCGGCACCCGCACCGCGACCCGGCCCGCGTACAGCGGCGTCCGCACCGCGTGGAACTTCGCCTTGTGCTTGGCCATGTCGCCCACCCAGGCGATCGCGGCCTTACGGGTCGCGGTGTCGCTGACCCACAACGGGATCGGCGCCCGACGCTCGTCCGTGCGATCCCACGGGAACAACCCCGGGACCGACCCCGGCACCGGGTCCACCCGCACCGGTACCGCCTCGGTGTCGTCGTCCTCGTCGGGGTCCACGTCGTAGTCAGCCGGCGCCGCCGACTCCGCAGCCGGAACCGGCCGCACGATCACGTCCTGCACCCGCGGGCGGCTCTCGTCGGTCTCGCCGGCCAGGTTGTCGGCCTCGTCGTCGGCGTTGGTGGCGCGGTGCAGCGGAACCACCTCACCCATACCAATCTGCTCGGTGTGGTCGCCGTGGTCGTTGTTGTCGTCGGGCCGCTGGTTGCGGTCCTGGTCGTCGTTCTTGCGGCCGATGAAGCGCATCAGGCGGCCTCTCCTTCGATCTCGTCCGTGCTGCGGGTGTTGGTGATCGCGGCCGGTGTGATGTCGGTCGCCACCGCCTGGTCAGGAGTCGTGGTGTCTGCGGTTTCGGTCTTCCAGTCGCGCGCCCAGCGGCGGCCCAGCGACGGGTCAACCTCGGCGACACGGGCCAGCTCGCCGCCGGTGGGTTCGCGACCCGCAGCGGTCTCGGCGTCCCAGTGCGCCCGGGCCTTGTCCTTGCCCGTCGTCTTGCCCGTGGTCTTGCCGCCGCGCTTGCCTGCCGGGCGGGCCGTGGCCTTGCGGGCAGGCCGCTTCCGAGCCGGGGCGGTCAGGGTCGTGTCGGCCGGTTCGGGCGCCTGGTCGGCGGACGGCTGGCCGGACTCGAGTACGGGCGCCAGGTCCGGCTCGGCAGGTCCGGTGAGGGGTGTCGCGGTGGGGTTCGCTTCGGCGGCGGTGCGCTCGGCGCGCAGCACGGCTTCGGTGAGCCGGTCGCGCAGCACCGGGGCGGTTTCGGCCGCGCAGAACACCAGCAGCGGCGGCACCGAGTGCAGCACGATCCCGGCCACGTCGAGCGTGGTGAACGAGTGCCAGGTGTTCATCGCGTACGTCGCGGCGAACGCGAACAGCTTCGTCCGCGACAGCCAGCCGGTGGCGTCGCTGACCTGGTAGCGAGCGGTGATCTGCTCGGCGCGCAGCACCGCGATCAGCACCAGCGACACCATCGGGTCCAGCAACCATGCCGCGATCCACGGCAGCGACCCGGTGGCCGCGCCGGCGGCGGCGAACGCCTGCACGTTGACCATCGTGAACGCGAGTCCGAGCACGATCCCGACCCACATCAACACGTCCACCTGAGTGCGGATCGACTCCACCCGCAGCGCGATCACGTCTGGGTGCGTGGACAGCGCCCGCACCTGCGACGCCTCGGCAGCCTGCGTGCGCAGCTTGGCGACACCGGTCGCCTTCTCACTCTTGGAGTTGCTAGGGGCAACCAGTCCTGTGCTGGTCGTGGTGGTCATCAGGCAGCGTCCTTGAAGTCGGTGCGGTCACAGGTCTGGTTGGCGCCGTCGCGGGCCGGGAGGATCGCCATCACCGGCACCGGGGCGCAGGACTCGCAGATCGCGAACACCACGCCGGCCACGTCCATCCGCCGCCGGGTTCGCCGCAACGCGCACGCCTCGCACAGGCGGTCGGTGCCCTCGGCAACCCGCAGCACCAGGTCGCGCGGTGCGGTGGTGTTGTAGCGCTTGCGGTTCATCGGGGTTCTCCAGTCAGGGGAAGGGATCAGGCCGCGTCGGCGGTCATGTCGGCAGTCGTGTCGGTCTCGTCGGTGGTCAGGTCGCGGCCGGTGGCCCAGTCGTCGCGGCGGTTGGTGTCCGGGCGGGTCGATCCGGGCGAGCGCATCTCGGACGGGTGCTTGATGTAGCGGCCCGCGAGGATGCCGTGCGCCGGCGGATCCGTGAGCCGGTACGCCTCGCACAGCCCGAACACCGGGCACGCGGTGCGGCACAGGTTCGCGGCGCGGAACACGTCCTCGCGCGTCACCTGTCCTTCGGAGAAATCCGCGTCCCAGGTCGCCGGGTCGGTCAGGCACGGAACCGTCACGCCGTCGTCGTAGGCAGCGCGGATACCGGCGTGCAGGTTCCGTTCGGCGCGGGCCTGGGCTCGGGTGTAGACGGGTCCGGGCAGTCCGGCGTCGTCCAGCGACCCGTACTCGCGGCGGACCGCGGCCTTGGTGCTGTCGTCGTCGGCCAGGGTCAACGTGATGACCGGGACAGCCGCGGTGAGGGGGTTGGGGGTGGTCATGCTGCCTCGCCTCCGGTCAGGTCGAACAGGTCGAGTTGGTCTGGGTTCTCGGCGGTGGCCTGCTCGGCGGCCTTGATGGCGGCCCGTTTGGCGCCGGCCTGACACGCGGCGCACAGGGCCACCAGGTCGGCGCTGGTGACCGCCGCGTGCAGGGACGCGGTCGGGTCGGCCGCGACCACCGCCAGCGGGTGTGCCGAGCCGTGGTTGATCCCGCAGCGCCCGGCGGTCTTGACGTGGCCCTTGCCGCACTGGCCGGTGCACTCGCACCGCCAGCCCGCCGCGTCGATCGCGGTCTGCCAGGTCTCGGCGCCGACCATCGGCGGCCGGAACGGGTCGAACGCGGCCGAACCCGTCGATGCCGGGCTGCTCGTGCCGGTCATGCCGCGTCACCTCCCGGCCGCGAGAACTCCAGCACACGGCCGCCGGAGATCGAGGTGGTGCGGTAGGCAGCCAGGTCGATCACCGGCGCCAGCGGCCCAGTCGCCGGCGCAGTGGCTGGGGCGGGGTGGGCGGTGGTCAGGTGCTCGTCGGCGGCGGCCTGCGCGCCGGCCCAGGTCATGGCGCGGCCGGTGCACGGCCACACCGCGGGCGAACACAGGCACGTCCACTCCCAGCGCGCAGGTGCGGCCCGCCGGACCCGGACTGGTCGGTCGATGTGCAGCGCAGTCATCGGTGAAGTCATGACGACACCGCCTGACCGGACGAACGCGCAGTCCGCTCGGCGGGCTTGATCAGCACCGACGTGCACAGCAACGCCACCAACAACGAGCCGATCCCGACCACCTGGCCGAGACGGTCGATGTGGGCTGCTATCGCCATCGGGACACCGGTCACCACCGCCAGCGCGGGCAGGTACGGCAATAGCCGCTCGCCGGCCTCGGCGGCCCACACGAACCGCCACGCCGTCTCGCCGATCTGCATCGTCGCGATCAGCAACACCAGCACCCGCACGACCGCTGACCGGTCGGCCAGGTCGATCCCGGCGACCATCGCCAGCACCAGGCCGGCGCACAACGTGAACAGCACAGCCGCCAAACGAGCGGCCACACGGGCGGTCATCACGCCACCTCCCGGCCCTGGTCGATCGCCTCGCGCAGCACCGGCGTGATGTCGGCCTGCGTCCAGCGCATCGAGTCGAAAACGTCGGCCGCGTCGTCGCGGACCACCACGACCGAGCCGGGCGCCGAGCCGAACCGCTCCATGCGGCGCTGCGACTCGAGCCACGCGGGCACATCCAGCCGGTAACGGCGCGCACCGAACCGACCCTTGCGGACCTCCCACCCCCGCGCCTTGTGCGAGGCGTCCGACGCGGCGTACAGGGCGTCCATGAGGCGGCCCCAAACCGTCCGGGTGCTCACTTGTCACCGCCGAACAGGCCCTGGCCGATCCAAGCGATCGCGTCACGACTGAAGTTCGTGAAGCCCTGCGAAGGCTCCTCCAGCCGGCCGCCGCTATTCGCGATCGTCGTCCCGAGCATCACACCGAGCACCGCGACCACCGCCACCACGAACTTCTTCCAACACATCACGACCAGCACTGCCAGCAGCGCCAAGCCGAAGATCGCCAGTTCCATGAGTAGTTCCTCCACTCCATCAGGTAGCTGAGTTAGCTAGCTAGGTGCGATTACATGATTAGCTGACATAGCTAGCCAGGTCAAGGGGTTGGCTCGATGCGCTGCCTAGCTAGCCAGCCTGATCTACGCTGTTGTCATGACTGAGTCGCCAACGAAGCCCCGCCTGTTCGAGGCGATCGCGCAGAGCCTCAGGGACGCCATCCAGCAGGGTGTGCATCCGGTCGGCGATCATCTGCCGTCGATTCAGCAACTGGCCGCGAAGTACGGCGCCTCGCACATGACCGTCAAGAACGCGCTTGCGGTACTGGAGAGCGAAGGTGTCCTGGCACTGCACGCCGGCGTACCCGCTCGCGTTGTTGCATCGCCCAAGTCCGCGAGACCCATCCAGGCGCAGCTGGACGAGTTGCGCACTGCGGTCGATCAGCTGACCGAGCGACTCAACACGTTGGAATCTCATGTCCGCTAGTCAATCGGCCGGCCGACCGTCCGGCCATGAACTCAACCTGCACTGATCCGCACTCAACCGCACGGCAGCGACACTGGGGAGTCCGCCGATGGTGACCGTTGTAGCAACCTGGACAGGCGCGAAGGCGAGCGCTCTGCGCGTCGCACTCAGGCTGACGATGGAGGAGCTGGCTGACCAGATTGGCGGCATGTCTCCCCGTGGGGTGGCGAAGTGGGATCACCAGCCCGACATCGTTCCAACGATGGCCAGCCAGCGGGACCTCGATCACATGCTCAAGAGCGCGAGTGGTGACGAACTCGCCCGCTTCGAAATGCTCCTTGGAGAGATGTCGCCTCGTGACATGCCGGAACGACAAATCGCTGAGCAGGTCTTGCCCGTCCTGCAAGCGCCTACCCCTCTAACGAGTGCACGCGGGGTCTTCATCAGTCCGACCAGCGACACATTGGCCTGGTTCGAGCAGAATCTCCGCAATCAGTACACCGCCGACAATCTGCTTGGCCCTCGAACTCTGATGCCCCTGATGAAGTCGTACGTCGACACGCTGGAGAATTGGCAGCAAGACGCACGCGGGCCGGTCCTCGATCGACTCCTTCGGGTTGGCGCTGGATATGCAGAATTTACGGGTTGGCTGCATCACGACGCCGGCGACCAGCGGGGCGGTGCAACTTGGGAATCACGCGCACTCGAATGGGCGCAAGTCGGCATGGATGACCGAATGGCGTCGTTCGTCATGATGCGAAGGGCGGCTGCGGCGCTCGCAGCTCGACGCGGAACGCACGCAGTTCGGTATGCCCAGGCAGCCCAGAAGTACCAGTCGCCGGAAACTGGGCGCGTGCGGATTATCGCGGCAGCGACCGAGGCGCATGGTCATGCAATCGATGGCAACGGTAGCGAGGTTGATCGGGTCTTCGATATTGCTTCCGGTTTGGTCGAGAGCTATGGTGACGAGATTTTCGACGGCGACCCAACTGCCGACCGTTATTGCGAACCCGGACTGTATGTGAAGATCGCCCGAGCTAAATGCGCACTAGAATTGCAACGCGCGAGCGAAGCAATAGCAGCCTTCACTGACGTTTTGAATAACCTGCCTGCCGACTATCATCGCGACAGGGGCCGCTATCTTGGTTCACTCGCAAATGCACACATCTTGGCCGAGGAACCCGAAGCCGCCGTAGCGGCAGCGGAGGAGGCGTACACCATCGCGATTGCAACAGGCTCAAGCCGCACGTTGTCCAGCCTGAGAGAGACGCTACCGAGCGGCTTGGCTCGCTGGTTGCACATCCCTGATGTAGAACGATTTTGTGCCATGATCGCAGCGGTCGAACCCGAGATTGGTGGTAATTAAGTGTTCTCACTCGCCACAGACGCAGCACCTGGCCGTCCGAACGAAGACTTCGTGGTGACGACACCAGACCTCGCCATCGTCGTTGATGGTGCCGGCGTGCCGATGGGCGGCTGCCATCACGGCGTGGCCTGGTATGCGCAGCAATTGGGAGCACAGACGCTGTCCGCTCTCAGCGGACGTCCAGACATCCCGCTGACTAAAGGCCTCTATGAGGCCTTGGCAGCCGTAGCGGCATTGCACTCTGATACCTGCGACCTCTCGGATCCAGGTACTCCATGTGCAGCGGTTGGGATTTTGCGGATCGGCGAAGACACCGTCGACACGCTTGCACTCTCTGATGTCACGGTCATGGTTGAAACCAAACAAGGACCGCAAATTACTTGCGACCTGCGAATTGAAGAGATTTCCGGAACTGAACCAGCGGCAGTCGAGGGCATGCTGTTCGGAACACAAGAGCACAAGGCAGCGATCTCCGCACTTGTGCAAAACCAAACTCAGACACGTAACCGTCCTGACGGTTGGTGGGTGGCAGCGGCCGACCCAAATGCAGCATTGCACGCTGTGGTCCACAGTTACCCCCGGCGAGAGGTGCACCGCCTCGCCATCTTCTCGGATGGCGCGACTCGGCCCGTAGATCAGATGGGTTTGTATAACTGGCCCGAGTACCTCGATCTGCTTAGCAATTTAGGCCCTGCTCGACTTATTGAGCACGTTCGTCACATCGAATCAGCCGATCCTGATGGCGCTCAGCATCCGCGGACGAAACGTCACGATGATGCGACGCTCGCCTTTCGTTGCGACTCAGAGGCCGCCGACGGTCCGGCGCCAACGACCCCGCTGATCGACCAGATGTGGCAGGCCACCTGACATTCGGCGACCTGTGGCGGCGACCACCCACCGCGCCACAGCACCTGGCCAGGCACCCATCCCGGCGGTCCACATCAAGCGGAAGGTAGATCCCCGAGGGCAGCGTATCCCGTATCGCCGGGTCTCAATATGTTCTCAATGTCGACACTGGGAACATCGCCGAAGTAGTGGAACTCTGGGGTAACACGTTCGAGTTCGAGCAACCGCCCCACGAATGCTTTCAGCAATCGATCGATCTGGTAATCATGTACGCCACCCACTGCCAGGTCTAGGTGTGCCACAACAACTGCCGGTTGACCGATACGTCGAAGACGAAGCGCCCTGGGGTCGGTTTCGTGATACGCAAAGTAGATAGCCTCGCCACCCCAATGGCCAAGCGGTGGCAACAATCC
This sequence comes from Kribbella sp. NPDC003505, assembly GCF_040610875.1. NCBI lineage: Bacteria > Bacillati > Actinomycetota > Actinomycetes > Propionibacteriales > Kribbellaceae > Kribbella > Kribbella sp. NPDC003505. The sequence continues at coordinate 229,561 of NZ_JBEXNA010000004.1, forward strand.
GTCGAGGTCGTCAACGAAGGCGGATTTGCCGGAGACAAAGCAAACCTGCCCAGTCCGATGCGCCCCGCGCCCATCAAGGTCATTCAACAGATGCTCAGAAGCGATTACCTCAGCCTCTTTTGGTGACAGCGCTCCCGCAGCGACGGCGTGCCTGAGACGCGCTGCAATCAAATCGTCTGAGAGAGCAACCAAGCCGGTCTCTCTGATTGCCGAAACCTCAGCATCGAGCAGGCGCGTCGAATGGAAGGCGCGCAGTTTGTGCCCGAGCAGATCGGCGAGCAGGTCGTGATCCTGCTTTATCTGCAGGTCGGTGTAATGCTCTGTCGTTCCAGCCAGACGTCGCGCCTCGCTCTGCGCGAGATCAACGATCCCCGCCGGCCATGACTCTTGGTCGTCCAGGTCAACAATCGCCACAGATCACCGCCGGGTGATCAGACCGTCGCGAGCCCACTGCACGATCGTCGTTGCAAGGTTGGCCATCACCCTGCCCTCTTCGGGCGTGGCTGGGGGCTCCGGATTTGGAGAGCCATGCCGATTGGGGTCTGGCCAGAGCAGGCTGAGCATGGTCACGAGAGGCTCGATGCTGTTGTCCCGACTCTGCCCGCGGATGCCAAGCCTCCACAGTTGCGGCTGTCCCCGGAGCTGGCCAAGCACGTGGCCAAGATTTGGCTTTGTCTGGGCTGGCACGACGACGGGGATCAGCACTGCCTCAACCGCCTTGATGGCGTGGTCCCACGCATCTCCCGGGTTGCACTGGCGAGCGTGAGCCTTCTCCCACGCCTCCTTCAGCTCAGTGCTGACTGAGCCCGAGACGGAGCTGGCGAGTTCGAAGGCGGCTTGTTCTGTCGGGTCAGCCCGATGCACTAACCCTCTCGCGGTCGCGTCCCACGCTGATCGGCCGACGGCGAGTAGGCGGGCCACCTCCTTGTGCGGTGATACGCGCAAGGTCCTCGGCCCAGAGGCGAGGACACCGAGAGTCACATGGACTGCATCGAGGAGCTCGTCGTCGCCCTGGTCGGCGTAGGAGAGGACTTCACCGAGAGCCCAGTCGGTACGTCCTTGAAAGTCGAGATCCAGGCCAATAGCCACCAGAACGGCGCGGTCTTGGGCGTCACCGTTGCCCATCAGCGAGCCAGACAGCCAGGCCTCAAGCCCTGTTCGGAGCGCTGGCGACAAGGACGACCGCATCTCCTCCGGAGCGGGCCGTCCTGCGCGTGGCGGGATCGGCTGCGAAGCCACCTTTCCTCCCCTCGGTCACTCGCTCCGGTAGTACGGGCGAGGACACCTACGACTTGCTTGCAGACGCCATTCTGTCCGACGAGCGCCCTCTGGCACGACCATGGTTTGCCGCGCCGGCGTCGAACCGAGCGACGGGAACAGCGCGGGGACACCATCTACTGTCCCCGGTGTCCCCCTGTCCCCCGCAGCGCTCTGACCTGCGGTTTTGTCCCCGGTTCAGGGGGACAGCCCGCTAAACCACCTGTCCCCGCTGTCCCCGGTGCTCGCGTTGGAATGCTACGAAACCCACTCATCACGCCAGTCTGGATGGTTGCGCCAGGCTGTTGAGAGTTCCTGGACGGTCCTGCGGATCACGCGCGAGGCGCCCGGGTCGGCATCCCTCATCTCGCCGTACTGGGCGAGAACCAGGCGCAGCGCTGTACAGAGCCGTCGTATGTCGAGCGCGTACCGCACCATGGCCGGCCCAAGTGGTCGGTCGTGATACTCGGCTGCCTCATTTTCGACCTGAGATTCCCACTGGCGGACTCGGTCGCACACGAATCCCAGCAGCGCATCACCGCGGACATCGGGCAGCGGCGGTGCGGGCTTGGCAAAGGTCTGGTCTATCCACGACTTCGGCTGTCCGAGCACCCGCCGTACATCACCGATCCCTCGACTGGTCATCCTCATATAGGAACACATGTTCGATACCGGAGTGAAGGCCGGCGCCCCTATGTTCCAGCCATCACGAGCCGAGTGGCAGGGCTGGAACATAGGGCCGGGGGCCATTGCACGGATTCTGCATGGTCAACCGAAACTGACCGATCGCAATCGGACATGACCGGACTCAGCCGGACACCTGCTCGGATGAATTACAGGTGTGTATTTCCGCAGGTCAGGGCCACTTTCGGGACGAGATGAGCGGAGGGTGTGGGATTCGAACCCACGATGACGGTCACCCGCCATACCGGTTTTCAAGACCAGCGCACTCGGCCGCTATGCGAACCCTCCTGGCGGTTGCCGCCGAGGGTTGAGGATACCGGGTGGAAACGGAGTGCGGGGGTGGGGAGGGGGCGGTAGGGTCGGCGCAGCGGCGAGGTCGTCGCTGCGGGTATGGACGGAGGTGGGAGCAATGTCTCGGTTGTTCGAGGGCATCGCACACGCCGTCCGGTCGGCACGTTGAGGTTCTGACCGGGCCGGACCGGCCGGCTGCTCGGCCGGGGTCCATCGATTCGTCATGCCCTCAGGAGTTCATATGCGTTCTCTCGGTGCCTACCTGGCTCCGTCCGAGCTCGGACCCGATTTCCGGAAGATCTTCCCGGCCGCGGTCATCTCCAACCTCGGCGACGGTGCGCTGATCGCCGCCGGTCCGTTGCTCGTCGCCTCGATCACCAGTGAGCCCGCGGCGGTCGGTGCCGCCGCGTTCGTCCAGCAGCTGCCCTGGTTGTTGTTCGCGTTGTTCAGCGGCGTCCTCGTCGACCGGCTCGACCGCCGGTTGATGATCGTTGCCGCAGACACCTTTCGCGCGATCGTGCTGGCCGCGCTCGGTCTCGCCGTACTGCTCGACACCGCTCCGCTCTGGGCGGTGTACGTCGCACTCTTCCTCCTCGGAACGGCGGAAACGCTGGCGGACAACGCATCCGGCGCGCTGCTCGTCAGCGCCGTACCGAAGGATCACCTCGGAAAGGCCAACGCCCGGCTGTTCGCCAGCGGCACTGTGCTCCAGCAACTGGGCGGACCGCCGCTGGGCGCACTGCTGTTCGCTGCGGGCGCCGGTATCCCGCTGGTCTTCGACGCGATCACCTTCGCTGGCGCGGCGACCCTGATCGCCCGCGTCGCCGTCCGTCCGCCGTTGCCGGACGGCTCCGCGCGGACAGCCATCTGGCAGGAGGTCCGCGAAGGAGTCCGCTGGCTCTGGCACCACTCCGGCGTACGGACGCTCGCGTTGTCGATCCTGGTCATGAACATCACCTTCTGCGCCGCGTTCGCGACCTGGGTGTTGTTCGCGCGCGAGCGGCTCGGTCTGACCGAGACACAGTTCGGCCTGCTCGTGTCGGTCGGCGCAGTGGGCGGTGTGCTCGGCATGCCGACGTACCATTTCCTGGAGCCGCGCGTGGGCTCCGTGACGCTGCTGCGCGCCGGGCTGGTTGTCGAGACGACGGTCCACCTCATCTTGGCGCTCACCAGGAGCCCGTGGGTTGCCGGCGCGACCATGGCGGTGTTCGGCGTCCACGCGGTGGTGTGGGGCATCGTCTCGACCACAACGCGTCAGCTCGCCACACCGGACGCTCTGATGGGCCGGGTGAACAGCGTGTACCTGCTGGCTTCAGTAGGCGGTGCTGCGGTCGGCTCCGCGCTGGGCGGCGTACTGGCGCAGCGGTTCGGGTTGGCCGCACCGTTCGCGATCGCTTTCGTGGCGATGGTCGTGACGACAGCGGTGGTTTGGCACCCGCTACGGAACGTTGCGGTACGACGGGTGTCCGCGGCCGACTGAAATGGGTTGGAATGGGTTGGCGAGCGCTTGCTACGGTTCGCCAGCCGCCGAAACCGACCCGATGGGAGCGCTCCGCCATGCCCGCAGCCGCGTCACTCGGCCTGCCGAACGTTCGCGGCCGGGTCCCGTTGCTGGCCGGTCTGGCGATCGACTCGTTCGGCGGTGGGTGCGCCGGACCGCTGCTGTTGCTGTTCATCAACAAGGTCGCCGGCATCCCGCTCGGCACCGCCGGCGTGATGCTGACCGTCGCGACGCTGTTCTCCATCGCGGCCCCGGCCGCGGTCGGAGTGGTGATCGATCGGGTCGGGCCGCGGAACCTGGTGGTGGCCGCCCAGTTCGCGCAGGGCCTGGCGTTCACCGGCTTCTTCTTCGGGCGGTCGATGTGGCTGCTGTTCTTGTGCGCACTGGTCACGACGACCGGGCAGCGCGTGTTCTGGTCAGCGATCTTCAGCCTGCTCGACGATGTCGCCGACGAGGGCGAGCGGGACAAGTGGTTCGGCCTGGGCGGCATGATGCAGGCCGGTGGCCTCGCTCTGGGCGCACTGGTGGCTGGATGGCTGCTGGCGATCGGCGGCGACGCGCCGTTCCTGTTCGCGATGGCTCTCAACGCGGTGACGTTCTACGTCGCCGGACTGCTGCTCCTGCGGCTGCACCCGTCACACCACGCAAGGACCGACCAGGACAGCGGACCGGCGCCGCAGCTGCGCAAGGACAAGACGTTCCTGGCGCTGATCGCGGCCAACACGTTGCTGGCGCTCTGCACGATGATGCTCGGGGTAGGCCTGCCCGTGTACGTCGCCGAGGCGCTGACAGTGCCGAAGTGGCTGGTCGGCGTTCTGATCGCGGCGACGTCGGTCGTGTTGGCGACCGGGCAGACACTCGTCGTACGGCACACCGAGCGCCGGCGTCGTACGAACGTCATGGTGGTGGCCGGGATCACGTACGCCGCCTGGGCGCTGCTGATGGCGCTGCAGGTGCACATCCCCGGCGGATGGGTCGTCCCGGTGCTGGTGTTCGCCACGGCCTGCTACGCGTTCGCCGACGTACTGCACGCGGCGACGAACAACGCCCTGTCGGCCGCGGTGTCGCCGGTGGTCGGCCGGGGCAAGTACCTGTCGTACTGGCAGTACTCGTTCACGTTCTCGAGCGTGCTCGCGCCGGCGTTCTTCGCGCAGCTCTTCGAGGTGCATCACGAGCTGCCGTGGATGGTGCTGGCGGCGCTCGCGCTGGTCGCGAGCCTGACGTTCTACGTGCTGGCTCGAGTGGCGCCGCGACTGAGCGCCGAGCGGATCTGACCGGCCGGTTCCTGACCTGTCGGGATGTCATGTCTCAGGACATCGGTGACGAATCTGTGTCAGGACATCAGTGACAGCAGGCAAAATGTGCACCTCGGAATCCCGCGACGAGGGACGGCACCTGAATGAGCCTGGGCATGCACTTTGCGATCACCGACGATGATCGTGAGCAGCTTCTCGAGATGGACGGCGCCGACGAGGCGATCTCTGAGTATGTGCACGAGATCATCGAGGAGCGCGCCGATGACTACAACGTGGCGACCGACAAGGCCTGGGATGCGATCCACCGAAGTCTCACCGACGGCCGGCTTGCCATCGACAACGGCTCCAGCCCACTGAACCTCGCCGTCCTAGGTGGCAAGCTGCTGACCAGCGGCGAGGACGAGTTGGTCGTCTTGGTCGACAAGGACCAAGTTCCTGCTGTCGCTGCCGCGCTCATGTCCGTCACCCAGGAGTCGCTGCGCAGAGGCTACGAGCAGATCGACGCCGCGGACTACGCGGAGTTCGGAGACGAAGACTTCGACTACACGTGGGACAACTTCAGGGATCTCACCGATTTCTGGCAGCAGGCCGCCGCGAGTAAGCGTCACGTCATCTTCACGGCTTAGTACCCGCCGACGCCAGCACCGCCGAACTGACGAGTGGTCAGTAACGTCGGGACAGGCCGCTGCCCGCGAAACAAGCAGCCGATGAGTGGGTCTCTATTGTGGCCCCCTTCAGATCTTGGGCGTGTTCGAGACGGCCGCCGGACGGAAGCCGCGCGCGATCATCCAGACCGCTAGCACCATCTCCTGGACGGCCAGGGGCAGGCAGAGGACATTCACCTCGGAGGAGTTGATGCCGACAACTCCGTACATCGCGAGCAGGTAGGCGGCAACGTAGAACGGGATCCCCATGAGACCCCAGACCGTGATCCAGCGGGGGACGATGCGCGACCGGAAGAGCAGGACGTAGAACAGGGCGGCGCCAAGGCAGAACACCAGCGACATGATCACGCTGGCGCCATCAGAGTCGATCACGAGGGTGCCCAGACGCACGCCAGATGGTGAGGCCGTGCCCGGTCCTGCCGACATGGTCTCGGCCAGTGGCACGAGCACCAGCCACGCGACGGCGACGATGACGTAGGTGGTCGTCTCGACCGCCCCTCGGATGATCAGGTAGCCCGTGGCCAGCACTTCGTCCACCGGTCGCAACACAGGGAAGAGCACCACCGCGACCAACGCGAGCGACAGACCCATGACGAGCACGAGCAGCGCCCCCGTCGCGACGGTGCCGGAGTGGTCCGCGGCGTAGGCGAGCGGGTCGTCCGCGTTGTGCACAGGGAAAGAAGTGACGGCCTTGCTGAGGATGCCGGCCAACGTCCCGATGATGAACAGGATCCCCGCTGTCGTGGCGGCAGCCTTGTGCTCACGCACGCTGTTGCCTGACCGAGAATCGCCTTGGACAGGTGATGGATACGACGTCGTAGATGACATGGTCCTGCACCTCCATTCAATCTCCAGCGTTCGACCGCTTCCGCGTTGAGGTCAGAGGCAAACGACCACTGCTGAGACGCCACACGTCCGGATCTGCCGCTTTCCGACCGACGTGTCTCGGGCCGGCGCGGTTGCCGTCGTGCCGATGGGCGGTTGGCCTTTGCCCGGCTACAGACTTCCCGAGTCCGGCCAGTTGGACCAGTGAGTATTGGGCTGCAGTCTGGGCGTGTACAGCCTGAGGTCGCCGGTCGTCAGGACATCGGCAATCTGGCGGAACGTCGCAGACTGGCTTGGTCGTGACCCGCCAGCCAGGTCGGGGTGGTCCCACTGGTCCAGCCGCAGTACCTCAGGTATGTCGACCGGGATCCGGCGCCGCAGCTCCCTCTCGTCAGCCAGGAGAAGCTCGCGATGACGCGGAACGAGCCGACGCAGTACGTCGACCATGTCCTCGCCTGATCTGGCGGCAACAACGACTTTCTGACCACGAAGTACTACCGGTCCTCCCCGGTACGTCTCGGGCTCGTCGGGGTCCTCTATCTCGTCCCAGTTGTCGACCCGAGCGAGGAAGTCGCTGTTGTCAAAGCCAGGTTCGCCGCTGGTTAAGCAGTTGGCGAACACATGGAGCACGTCGATGAGGTTGCCGGCCCGTGGCGAGTAGCCGACCGCCTCGACGATGAGGGCCCACTGCCCAGCGTCGCGGTATCCATGGAGCCGAGCGTCGACAGCGTAGTAGTAGCCGTGGCCGAGGTCCGGAAACAGGAACTCTTCGGCTGCGGCGTCGAGCTGTTCGAGGACTTCGGCCGACCGCACAGCCGAGCAGTGTAGTCCGCCACGCCGACCAGCCGAACTTCCGCATCCGCAGTCCGTGAAGCACGGAACCGCGGATGAGCGCGCGTCGGCGTTCTACGCTGCTGTGCGTGGCGAACCTGCTGGCGAAAGAGATGCGCCTCCACATGGCCGAGCGCTTCCCCGACTCCGTGGAGAAGGGCCTGGACTACGGGGACGTGGATGCCGTCATGATCGGAGCCGACATCTACGGCTGGGCAACCAGGGCCGGTTCCCTCTCCGAACTGGACCGGTCTCGCTTGTTGCAGGCCGCAGACGAACTCCAGCGCTCCATCCAGGCATTTCCGCCGGACGCCCAGCCGTACTACGAGCGCATCCTCCGGATCGCCCGCCTGGCACTCGCCGTTTGATCGAACGCGCACTCGTGCCGCTGAGCGAGCGCGTCCGGTCAGGCCGAGCAGATGCCTTGGTTGGCCATGAGTGTCACCGATGTCTTGAGACATGACACCTGACCCGTCAGGATGCGTTGCATCACGTCGAACATCTGTTCTAATGTTGGCTCAGTTCGCGGTTCTCCACCCCGGATTGTCCGCCGGACCGAGCCTGCCACCTCCGATGTGGACGGCCCGGAGGACACCGCCGCCCGGGTTGTGAGGACCCGGGCAGTGGAGAGTCCGCATCGACCGGGTACACAAGCTGGAGCGAGGTGATCAAGCGACGAGAGGACAGCCACAGATGCTGCTCGAACACCGCGGCCGTCGACCGGTCGTGCCCGAATCCGCGTACGTCGCTCCATCGGCCGTGCTCTGCGGTGCCGTCGTCCTCGGCGAAGGCAGCAGAGTCCTGCACGGGGCAGTACTGACCGCGGAGAACGGCGAAGTCCGGCTCGGTGAGAACAGTGTGGTGATGGAGAACGCCCTGGTGCGCGGCCGGGCGAACCATCCCGCCCTGATCGGCGACGCGGTACTGGTAGGTCCCCATGCGCACGTCAACGGCGCCACGGTCGAGGACGAAGTCTTCATCGCCACGGGCGCCGCGTTGTTTCCCGGTTCCGTCGCCGGCGCAGGCGCGGAGCTTCGGATCAACAGCGTGCTGCACGTGAACTCGCGGCTGGAAGCAGGCACGGTCCTCCCGATCGGATGGATCGCGGCCGGCGACCCGGCCCAGCTCTTCTCCCCCGACCGGCACGAGGAGCTGTGGCAGATCCAGCGCGACCTGGACTTCCCCGGGACGGTGTACGGCGTGCCGCGCGGCACGTCCATGCGCGACATCATGGCGCGCCAGTCGGCGTACTTCGGCGAGCACGCTTCGGACCGCCCGGTCGATCCGTCCTGACCCTCAGGCGGTCGTCAGGGAGTGGAGCTCGAAGCGACGGACCTGGGCGGGAGAGGAACCTGCGCACGTCAGGCGGGCATCGACGGTGTCGAGGTGCGCCGAGACTTCGACGGCGATCGGGCCGTTGGTGGATGCGAGGAGGATTCGCCAGCGGTGGCCGCCGAGGACTTCGACCGATTGCGGAAGGAGGTTGCCGACCGCGGGTGAGTGACCGGCGGCGCGGGCGAAGTGCTGAGCGGCTTGGACCGCGGGGTTGAACGCACCTGATCCACGGAGGAGATCGGGTACGACGACGCCCTCGTCGTACCGCTTGGCGAGCTCGACGGCGCGGGCCGTCGGGACATGCCCGTAGAACAGGCCGTGGGGCAGGACGACGACGTTCGCCGCGAAGCGGTCACCGCCGATGTGGCTGCATTCCCACGTGCGTTCCGGGTAGGCGGTCGCCAGCGCTGCGGCGACAGGCCGTCCACGGACGGCGCAGCACGCATCGTGGCGACCGTGTGTGCAGACGAGATACACCGGTTCGTCGCTGACCTGTCCTGGATCGTTGCCGGCGAGCACCTCGAGCAGGTGCTCGTCAGCCGGCAGCTCACCCCACCGAACAAGCTCACGCCCGGGCTGGCAGTCCACCAGCCCCCAGCGCCGCGGTCCGTTCCGATCCACGCGCCCGTACCGCCGGATCAACACCGGCCGAACCCCCGCCTCACGACACCTCCGCGCCACCAGCGCACCCAACTCCCCACCGGACAATCCCTCCCGGAGCCCGCTGTGTCCGAGGGAGGAAAGGGCCTGGCGGGGCCAGGCGGTGTGCGACTCGATGAGGAGCCAGCGTTCGGCGGGAGGAGCGGTGGCAGTCAGGGGGTCGTGACGGAGGTCGGCCTGCGCTGCGCAGCCGGTCTCCGGTCGGTACCTGACGCCGTCTCGGTCCACACCACCTCACGATACTGTTGTCACTTCAACTACCAGGATTCCCCTGACCGCGTGGCCCGGCGACGATCCCACCGTGATTCCACCGAGCGGCACCTGACGACCTCGGCCATCAACGTCAGGTGCACGGCGTGCCCGGGAGCGCCGGCTGGACGAACACCATCGCGAGCCGGCCCAGGGTGGACGCCCTACTGGGCGACTATGACTGCCTCGGTAAGGAGGCGGCGGACCAGTACCAGTTGGTCTGCGTCGTCGAGGTCCGGGAGGTCGCCTACCTTGCATTCGGCGCCCGAGATCAGTTCGGTGACCGCTGCGGCGGTGGTTGGCGGGAAGGTGATGGTGCGGTCGGGTAGTTGCAGGACGAGCGGGTCGCCGGGGACGAGTCGGCAGCGGAGGCCGGCGCGGAGGCGGACTGTCGTGCCGACCGCGAGGGACGCGATGGACGCGGCGTGGGCCAGCGGTGGCAGCGGGGCCGGGCGGTTGCTCGACCACGTTCGTCGGCGCAGGCGGTTGGCCAGCGCGTCCGGGGTCGCCGTACGGAGTTCTCGGGTGAAGAGTTCGACCACCTCGGGCAGGACCGCAGCCAGTTGCTCCGGATCGCCCGGGTCGAAGCCGAGGGGCAGCGCGGTGCGCAGCGACGGCTGGCTCGCGGCAAGAGCGGCCAGCTCCTGCACCAACAGGTAGCGCGTCAGGGTGTGCAGCCCCACCGTCAAATGCGCGCTCACACCACCCAGCGCCTTCGCCGAGTGCAGGAAACCGCGCGGCACATAGAGCGCGTCACCAGGCCGCAGCACGTCGTCGATCACCGGCGCCTTGTCACGCGCTGCCGCTTGAACAGCCCGCGCGTGATCGGTCCACGGCTGGTTGCGGAGCGGGTCGATGTGGACCGGCTCATGCACAGTCCAGTGCTTCTCACCGGCGACTTGCAGGACGAACACGTCGTGTACGTCGTAGTGCGCGGCGAACCCCTGCGACTCGGCCGGGGTGATGTAGGCGTTGATCTGCACCGGGTGCCCCACGTCGGCCGACAACTGGGTGGAGAAGTCGACCAGCGCCGGCCACGTGCGATGCAGCGCCTGCAGGACGACGGTGTGCCCGCTGGCGAACAGCGCCGCCACCTTGTCGTCCCGCACCTGGTCCGCGATCTCCGCACCCACACCGGCCGATCCCGTGAATTGACCGTCGCCGACCACCGACCCGTTCTTCGCGATCCGCAAGAACGGCGTCCGCAGGCCGCGACGGGACAGGAGTTCGTCCACGGCGTCGAGACTGAACAGGTCGTCGTACGGCGCCGGGAGGTCGGGCCCGTGGGACAGCAGGGCCCGCGAACCCCAGTAGGAGTTGGCGAACTCGTCCAGATCGCCCGCCACACAGCGCCGGAGGGCCGGGCGCTCATCTCGCAACAGCTCACCGCCGTCCGGCGCCGACTGCTCGGCCGGATGGTTGTTCTGCGGGAACGGCCCGGCCTCCGGCACCGTGGTCACCAGCTTCCGGAGTTCCCGCCGGCGCCGCCGTCCGCGCCGCCATCGGCGCCACCGTCGGTCGCGTTCGGGTTCGCGCCGCCGTCCGCGGGGCCCTCGCCACCAGCGCCACCGTCCGCGCCACCGTCCTGCGTGCCCTGCGAGGCGCCACCGTCGGCCGGCCCTTCGCCGTAGCCGCCGCCGGCTCCACCATCAGCACCGCCGTCGGCGCCACCGTCGGCGCCGCCCGGATTCGCCCCGCCGTCCGCGATGCCCTCGCCACCAGCACCGCCGTCCGCGCCACCGTCCTGCGTGCCCTGCGAAGCGCCACCGTCAGCGGGCCCTTCGCCGAAGCCGCCGCCACCAGCACCGCCATCGGCGCCACCGTCCTGCGTGCCCTGCGAGGCACCTCCGTCGGCCGGCCCTTCGCTGTAGCCGGCGCCGCCATCGGCTCCGCCGTCAGCACCGCCGTCCGACGACTCCCCGCCGTACCCGCCACCGGGAGCAGCCGTCGAGCCACCTCCGTACTCACCGCTGCCTTCGGACGAGGTGTTCATGTCGTCATCGTCGAGACCCATTGTGCTGCTCCCTTCGCGAACGGCCAGAAGTTGCCCGAGACATACCAACCGGGGCACTGGTCATCTTGTGCGCAAAGTGGACCTCAGCTAAACCCCCGTCGCGTTACAGCGCCAACTCGATTAGCACCTTCACCAAACGGTCGGTGACGTCCTCGGGCCGTACGGCGATCCGCAGCCAGTCGGGCCCGAGCCCGGGGAACGTGTCCCCGCGCCGCACCGCGAATCCCTGCCCACGCAGGGATTCCCGCACGCCGGCGGCGCCGGGGAGGTGGACGAGGACGAACGGCGCACGTGCCACGCCGTACGTCGAGAGTCCGTTCACTGTTCCGAGACTGTCAAGCAGATGGACACGTCGGCGTTCGATGTCGAGCGCCGCCTGCCCCGCTTCCGCGAGGGCCCGCTCGTTGCTGCAGGCAATTGCCGCCGCGAGTGCAGGAGTGGACACCGGCCAGTGCGGCTGTACGGCGGCCAACTGCTCGACCAGTCCCGCGCCGGCGACGACGTACCCGACCCGCAGTCCCGCGAGTCCCCACGTCTTCGTCAGGCTCCGCACCACCACGAGCCCGGGGATCGAGGCGCCGACGAGCGATTCAGGCTCGCCCGGCACGGCGTCCATGAATGCCTCGTCGACGACCAGGATCCGGTCCGGTCGCGCCAGTTCGCGCAGGTCGTCGGCGCGGTGCAGCACCGACGTCGGGTTGGTCGGGTTGCCGATGATCACGAGATCGGCATCGGCTGGTACGGCGGACGGATCGAGCACGAACCCGTTCTCGGGCCGCAGGATCACCCGGTCGACCAGGTGCCCGGCCGAACGCAGCGCCGCCTCTGGCTCGGTGAACTGTGGATGCACCACGACCGGGCGCCGCGGCCGGAACGCCCGCGCGATCAGCACGAACGCCTCCGCGGCTCCGGCGGTGAGCAGCACCCGGTCCGGTGCGACGCCGTGCCGGTGCGCGACCGCGGCGACGGCCGCGTCCTGCCGCGGGTACGCCGCGAGGTCGGTCAGGCTCGCCGTGATCGCGTCGAGCAACCAGGGCGGCGGTGTGCCCGCGCGGACGTTGACGGCGAGGTCGACCAACCCGTCGCCGACCTCGAGATCGCCGTGATGCTCCAGATCAAACCCATCCGCCACGCCCAGGAGGCTAACGGGTCAGGGAGTGATTCGGACCAGCCGGTCCGCGCACTGGTCAACGGGGCGTGACGGTGTACCTGCGGTTCTGCAGCGACGGGTTGCGCTTGCGTACGTCGGCCAGCCGCTCAGCCGAGACCTCGGCGACCGCGACGCCGTCCGCCTCACCCACTGATGCCAGAGAGACGCCCTGCGGGTCGATGACCTGGCTGAGGCCGCAGTATTTCTTGCCGTTCTGTGCGGCCGCCGCGACGTAGCAGGTGTTCTCGACAGCCCGGGCCGTGAGCAGTGTGGTCCAGTGGTGCTCCTTGAGCGGTCCACGAACCCACGCGGCCGGTACGACGAGCACCTCCGCACCGGCGTCGACGAGAGCACGCGACAGCTCCGGGAACCGCAAGTCGTAGCAGGTCATCAGGCCGAGCGAGTGGTCGCCGACCTGGATCACCACCGGGGCTACGTCGCCCGGGGTCAGCTGGTCGGACTCCTTGTACCCGAAGGCGTCGTACAGGTGGATCTTGCGATAAGCGCCGAGCAGTACGCCGTCAGCGCCGACAGCCAGGAGCGTGTTGTACGGCCGATGCTGGTCGCAGCTGCGCTCGAACATCCCGGCCACGATCGCGACCTCGTGCTCGACCGCGGCCTTTCGCAGGGTCGTGACGAACTCACCGTCCAGCGCCTCCGCGGCCTCCGCCACCGACTCACCTTCGACCGCGAAGTCGGACATCATCACTTCCGGGAGCACGACCAGGTCCGGCCGGCCCTGCGCCGCATCCGCCACGAGCCGGGCAACCGCGTCCCGGTTAGCGGCCTTGTCGTAGCTGCTGGCGGTCTGCACCACGGCGATCCTCATATCCCCATGGTGCCGCACAAACCCTCGCCTTGAACCTCACGCGGCGTGAGGTCCTAGCGTCGATCTCATGGACACGGAGAACAGGACTTGGCGGGTCGGCGAGCTGGCCGAAGCCACCGGCCTCAGCGTCCGGACGCTGCACCACTACGACGAGATCGGCCTGCTGCGGCCGACCAGGCGGAGTGGGCAGCGGCAGTACGACGCGGCCGACGTACGACGGTTGCACCGGGTCGTCGCGTTGCGCGGGTTCGGGCTGTCGCTGGCAGAGGTCGGGCAGGTGCTGGACGGTGAGCTGAGCGATCCACGCGGCTTGATCCGCGCTCAAGTCGAGCTGGTCGAGGAGCGGATCGCGGCCGCTGCACTGCTCAGAGCGAGGTTGCTCGGTGTCCTGGACGGCCTCGACCGGGCCCACGAGCCGTCCGCCCAGACACTCATCGAACTGATCGAGGTGACCACAGCCATGAACCGAACGCTGACACACGAGGAGTACGAGGCGATGGCGGAGGAGCGTCGCCGCCTGACCGAGGGCCTGACACCGGAGGAGCGCGAGGCTCTGGAGGCGAAACGGCGGAAGGCGATGGAGGCGCTGAGCCCCGAGGAGCTCGAGCGGATGCGACAGGCCAGGGAGGCGCTGATGCCGAAGGAGTGATGCGAGACTGCAGCTGTGGAGTTCGACGCGATCGTGCTGGCTGGGGGCGGGTCCACTCGGTTCGGGGGCGTGGACAAGGCCATGCTGGTGCTCGACGGGGTGTCGTTTCTGGATCGGGTGTTGACGGCCACGGCACGAGCCGTGTCGACCGTGGTGGTCGGCCCGGTGCGCACGACGTACCGGGGCGTGAGCTGGACTGTCGAGGATCCACCGTCGGGCGGCCCGGTCGCGGGACTCGCGGCTGGACTTCAGCAGGGGGCGGCACCGATCGTCGTCGTGGTCAGCTGTGACCTGCCGTGGATCACCGAGGCTGATGTGACAGTGCTCGTCGAGGGGATCGCGGAGCACGACGGACACGGATTGCGCGACACCGACGGCCGGGAGCAGCAGCTCGCCACCGCGTACCGCCGTACCGCGTTGACCGCAGCGATCCAGCAAGTCGGCGACCCGAGGGACAAGTCGGTACGCCGGACGCTCGCCGGCCTCGACCTGACCTGGACCGACCCGACCCACGCGGGCGACGACGTGGACACCTGGGCGGACCTGGACGACTGAAAACCGCTGGACGCCGTCCATAAGTTCGCCCCATGGATGTCGCGCAGCTGGCCCGGGACGCGCTCGGAGTCGAGGCCGGCGAGGTGATCGAACGCACCGGTGGACAACTGAGCACCGTGTACGAGGTGCGGACGGCCGGCGATCCGTTGATCGTGAAGGTCTACTCGCCGCAGTGGCGCTGGAAGCAGGCCAAGGAAGTCCACGTGTACTCGATGCTCGAGCCCGAGGTCGGCGGCTCGATCCCGCGCGTGCTGCACGTCGGCGCCGGCGTCACGATCTTGTCGAAAGTCGACGGCGTCCCGCTGTCGCAGGTCGAGCCGCCCGACTGGCGGGCGATGTACGCCCAGCTCGGCGAGCTGTTGCGACGGGTACATAGGATCGGGCAACCGGCGTACGGGTATCTGACCGACGAGATCCTCGATCCGCTGCCGGACAACGGCCAGTACATGCGCCGCCAGTTCGCGAAGAAGCTGCAGGAGTTCGAGCAGCTCGGTGGCGACGCGCACCTGCATGCCGAGATCGCGACCCACGTCGGCCGGCACGCGCACCTGTTCGCGGACAACACGGCCGCGGTCCTGTGTCACAACGACTTCCACGAAGGCAACATCCTCGTGGACCCGGACACCTGGCGCGTCAACGGCTTCATCGATGTCGAGAACGCGATCGCCGCCGACCCGCTCGTGGATCTGGCGAAGACGATCCAGTACTCCGTGCAAGACAACGCCGAGAAGCTGGCCGGTCTCGCCGACGGGTACGGCGCCGTGCCCGCCGACCGGATCGACCTGTACCGGCTCTACCACTCGCTCGAACTATGGGACTGGTTCACCTCGATAGGCGAGACCACTTACCTCGACTCGATCGCTCGAGACATGGCGAAGCTCGTCGAGCGCTGAGGGTAGGTTGGGCCGTATGCGAGCTGTCGTGTGTAGCGGAGCAGGCGGGATCGACGTGCTCGGGATCGGCGAGATCCCGGACCCGGAACCGGCCGTCGACGAGGTGGTCATCGACGTCGTCGCCGCCGGGGTGAACCGTGCCGACCTGCTGCAGCGGCAGGGTTTCTATCCGCCGCCGCCCGGCGCCCCGGGCACGATCGGTCTCGAGGTGTCCGGCCGGATCGCCGCGGTCGGCGCCGAGGTCGAGGGCTGGTCCGTCGGGGACGAGTGCTGCGCGCTGCTGGCCGGCGGCGGATACGCCGAGAAGGTCGTCGTTCCGGCTCCGCAGGTGATGCCGATTCCGGACGGCGTCGACCTGGTGAGCGCGGCCGCGCTGCCCGAGGTCGTCGCGACCGTCTGGTCGAACGTCTTCATGGCCGCGCACCTCAAGCCCGGCGAGACCTTGCTCGTGCACGGCGGCTCGTCCGGGATCGGCACGATGGCGATCCAGCTCGGCGTCGCCCACGGTGCGCGCGTGCTGACCACGGTCGGCAGCACCGAGAAGATGGAGTTCTGCACCCGGCTCGGCGCGGACGTCGCGATCAACTACAAGGAAGCCGAGTGGGCGTCGGTGGTGAAGGAGGCGACCAACGACGCCGGGGCCGACGTGATCCTCGACATCATGGGCGCCAAGTACCTGACCGACAACGTGAAGACGCTCGCCTACGACGGGCGCCTAGTGGTGATCGGGATGCAGGGCGGCGCGAAGGGTGAGCTGGACCTCGGGCGACTGCTCAGCCGGCGGGGTTCGGTGATCGCAACCGGCCTGCGGTTCCGTTCGGTGGCGGACAAGGGCCGGATCATCGCCGAGGTCGTCGGCCACGTCTGGCCGTTGATCGCGGAGAAGAAGGTCCGGCCGATCGTGCACTCCACGTTCCCGCTGGCCGAGGTCGCCAAGGCGCACCAGACGTTGGAGCAGTCGACGCAGCTCGGCAAGGTGCTCCTCACGCTGTGAGGCGGACCTCCCGCACTCACCAACTCGCGGCCACGGCCGGTCGTCACGCTCAGCCGGCGGTGGTTTGTGCCGCTGAAGCGGACTTGGTGAGTGCGGGAGATCCGCAGCCGGGGGTCATGGCGCCGTGGGCAGGTTGGCTGCGGCCCATTCCGGGTCGGGCGCGACCAGTTGGATCACGTCGATCCAGGTGCCGGCCGGGTCGCGGACGAAGAAGTGCCGCTGGCCGAAGACCTCGGTCACCGGCTCGGTCTCGAGCTCCACACCGCCGACCCGCAGCGCGGCGGCGATCTTGTCGGCGTCGTCGACGACGAAGCCGAAGACGTTGCTGCTCTCCTTCTGCGCCGACACCGCCGCCGGGATCGTCGGGTGCCCGCGCTCCATGATCGCGAGCTCCCAGTCGGCCGCGCCTCGGCGGACAGTGATGAACCAGCCGAGGTCGATCGCGATCTGCAGGTCGAGGTACTGCGTGTAGAAGGCGGCGACCTCCGAGGGGTGGTCGGTGACGACGGTCGCGCCGAATGCCGCGGGCTGCATACGTTCTCCTGACTACTACATCTGTCGTTGTTGTGCACGACAGTTGTAGTAGAACTCTGCTAGCCTTGTCAACATGCCCCGTAATCCGGAACGCCGTACCCAACTGGCCGACGCCGGGCTCGCCGTGCTCGCGGAGGCGGGCGCCCGCGGCCTCACTCACCGCGCCGTGGACGCCGCCGCCGGACTCCCGGCCGGCACGGCGTCCAACTACTTCAAGACGCGTGACGCGCTGCTCGGCGCGCTCGGCGAGCGGATCTTCGAGCGCCTGGCGCCGGACGAAGCGGTCATCGCACCGCTCGCCGAGCGCGAGCCAGGCCTCGACCTGATGACGGACTATGTTCACTACATCGTCGAGCGCCTGCTCGGCCGCCCGGAACTCACACTCGCCCTGCTCGAGCTCCGCCTGGAAGCAGCGCGTCGCCCGGGCCTGCACGAAATCCTGTCGCGCACACTCCGGCAGGGTTTCGACGCCGACGTCGCCTTCAACGCGAACGCAGGGCTGCCGGGCGGCGCCGAAGAGATCCGGCTGCTGCACTTCGCCATCGACGGCCTGGTCCTCGACCAGTTGACGCCCGGCACCGGTCGCCCGTACGACGTGCAGGCGATCACCGCCCGCCTGGTACGCCGCCTGACCCGCGACGATTGACGACTGCATACGCGGATGCGTACTCGGTATCTACGTCGATCAAGCACGGATTGCCGGCGCTGCTGCAGGACGGGCCGAAGTACGGCTATCAGTCGCGGGGTGAGTTCGAGGCAGCGACCAGGCGACCGCGTGCGAGGTGATTGTCGACGGCAACGACATCACCACGCTCAGCCGGAGCGCCGTGTCCGCGTTGCGGCGGCGCCGTGGCAATCGCCCGCGCGGTCGCCGGCGAACGGTGCCTGCTGCTCCCGGCCGAGCCGACCGGCGCACTCGACTCCGACACCGGCGAGGCCCCGTCTGCTCACGCGATCCCGGCTACCGATGGTCAGCCGCATCAACTAACGCGACCTCGGGGTAGGCGACTGGGTACGGCGGTGTGCTGGTGACGCGCCACTGGCCGCAAGCACACCGCTGATACACGACCAGTCCCTCACTGACGGGGTGGCTGGAGATCGCGGACCAGCGATGACGGTGGGTTTCAGTCATGCACTCATCGTGATGTAATGGCATTATGCATCTCAACCCTTACGGCGCCGACGCCGTCCTGCTCGCGGTGAACCTGGCCACCCGCCCGGCGACCACACCGGACGAGCTGGCCGAGCGATGTGAGGAGAGCGGCGTCGAGAGCCGCCTGGTGCGCGACCGGCACGTCACGGCGGCGGATCTGGCGGCCGTCCGGACCGCGCTCGACGAATGGCTGCAGGTCGTGGACGCGCAGGACGAGCAGACCCGCGTCGACCTGGTGAATGCGATGCTCGCGAAGTACACCGAGCATCCGCGGCTCACCAACCACGCCGGCGACGGCTGGCACATGCACTACCGGCCGGACGACGTCCCGGTCGGGCGGCTGGTCGCGACGCTGATCAGCACCGGCACGGCGCTGCACCTGGCCGGCCGCGGCATCACCAGGCTCGGCCGTTGCGCCACCGAGGGCTGCGACAACGTGTATGCCGATCTGTCGCGCACCGGCCGCCAGCGTTACTGCAGTCCCGCCTGCGCGAACCGCGACGCCGTACGCCGTCATCGCGCGCGGGCATCGTAGAACGCCCCGCGGGTACCGCATAGGGACCGCGAACTAGGATGGGGAAATGAGCGAGAGCAGCAGCGAGGGCCAGGAAGTTCCGATGGCCGGGGCGCGGACCGAGGACGGCAAGGTGCTGATCGTCGGGCCGGACGGCATGGCCGTCGAGGGACCGCCGCGCTCCGACAACGACCACGACGAGCAGGACGAGCCGCGCTCGGTCACCGAGCTGGTCGAGCAGCCGGCCAAGGTGATGCGGGTCGCCAACATGATCCGGCAGTTGCTCGAAGAGGTGAAGTCGGCGCCGCTCGACGAAGCCTCCCGCGCGCGGCTGCGGTCGATCCACGAGGCGTCGATCAAGGAGCTGGAGAGCGGCCTGGCGCCGGAGCTGGTCGAGGAGCTCGAGCGACTCAGCCTCGACTTCACCGACGACAGCACGCCGACCGAGGCCGAGCTGCGGATCGCGCAGGCACAGCTGGTGGGCTGGCTCGAAGGCCTGTTCCACGGCATCCAGACGGCGCTGTTCGCGCAGCAGATGGCCGCGCGCCAGCAGCTGGAGCAGATGCGCCGCGCACTGCCCGGAGGGCAGCAGCTCCCCGAAGGGCAGTTCCCGGGAGCTCCGCAGGCCGGCAACACCGACGGTCCCGGCAGCGGCGGGATGTATCTGTAACGCCTTATTTCAAAGGCTGGAAGAACTCTTCGAGGACGGCGGCGACGCCGTCCTCGTCGTTTGCGGGGGCAGTTCTGTCCACCACCGCGAGGACTTCGGGGTGCGCGTTGGCGACGCCGTACGACGTGCCGGCCCAGGCGAGCATCGGCAGGTCGTTGACCGAGTCACCGAACGCGATCGTCTCAGCAGCCGAGATCCCTTGCTCTGCGGCGAAGTCGGCCAGCATCGCCGCCTTGGACACCCCGCTCGCGGAGATCTCCACCAGACCGTGACCGCCGCTGTGACTGGCGGTCACTCGTTGGCCGACCAACGGATTGACCAGACCGAGCAGCTCGTCGGCATGCAGGCTCGGATGCCGGACGAGCAGCTTTGCGGCCGGCTCCGTAAGGAGTTCCTCGACCGCGGCGATCAACGAGTTGTCCGGATTCGGGTAGGCGTTCTGGTAGACCGGTTCCTGTCCGTAGCGGTCCGGTCGCTCGATGGCGAACTGCACGTCCGGGATCGCGGCGCGGATCGCCTGCGCCACCTCGAGAGCCACCGCGGGATCGAGCAACCGGGTCCGAATCGCCTTGCGGCGCAGGACGTCGTACAAAATAGCGCCGTTGGCAACGATCGCGACGCCGTGGTCGCCGACCAGGTACGACAGGTCGTGCAGCCAGCGAGGTGGCCGGGCGGTGACCATCACGAAAACACTTCCGGCCCGCTGCGCCGCGAGCACCGCGGCGCGCGTCCGGGCGGACACCGTGCCGTCGCTGCGGACGAGCGTTCCGTCGAGATCGGTAGCTATCAGGCGGGGGTACTGCGAAGCCGTCACGAGGCCAACCGTATCGCCGGATGATCCGGCGCCCGCATTACCCTGGTCAACGCCCCGGGCGCAAGCCGTAGGACGTCGGCTTCAGGTCTTTTTGACTTATCTCGTTGAGCTTTTGACAACGTCATCAGACCGTTACGGCAGGATCCTGCAAAGGCAGCAAGTTCCCCTGCGCCGTGCGGTTGGCGCGTGATTTCATGCGGAGGTCTGGCGGGGAACCGGGGGCTGTTCGTTCGCGTCGTAGGCGTGTTCTGGATCAGCGCGAACTGATGCCGCCCCACCTCCGGAAGCACACACAAACGTCGAAGAACTGTTGTGGAATTGGCTGCAACCAAAACCGCGGCAGTGGCGTCAACAGTTATGGATCGGTGCGTCCCGCGCCCGGGACGACACGGTGGGCCGGTGACAGTACGCGGGTCCATCAGCTAGCGGATCCGCGCGGACGAACGTCGTTCACCGTTCGTTCATTCGGGTCTTGATACTTGGGGAGCCTTGATGACCGTCAACAGCGCCAATCTAGCGGGGCCGGGGGGCAGTAGCTCTCGAGCTGCTGTCGACACATGTTCTACCGGGGAGGGGTCAATGACCGGCTGCATCGCCCGCTCCGACATCTTCCAGCACCGCCTGCTGGAGGAGCCGCCGCCCGCGTCCGCGACCCGTCGCACCCGCGAGCGGTACGAGCAGCTCGTCCGCGAGGCCAAGGCGCTGTGCGCCTCGTGCCCGCTGTTCACCGACTGCCTCTACAGCGCGGTCGCCGAGCACGACGTGAGCGGCTTCGTCGCCGGAACCACTGCTGTACAACGGCGTTCGATCCGCAACCTGCTCGACGTCGAGGTGCAGGCGGACGACTTCGACCAGCTGGCCGGCGCACGCGGCACCCGTCGCCCGGTGAGCCACGAAGAGGTCCTGCGGCTGCGCGCGCAGTACCCGAACGACAGCCTCGAGTCCCTGGCCATGCGGCTGGGCTGCTCCTTGTCGACTGTCAAGCGGCACCTTCGGCGGGCCCGCCGCGGCCAGAGCCCGGCCGCCAAGGCTCCGCGGCCGCGTCCGGCGGTCGAGGCCGTGCTGGACGCGTTCGACACCGTCGTCGACCAGCAGCACCAGCCGCGCCGCGCCGGCAGCACCCGGGTCGCCTGATTCGATACTCGGCCCGCCAGCGGACTATCGGAGACTGAACGACCGAAGGCCCGGAATCCCTGCACAGACAGGGGCTCCGGGCCTTTCGCTTGCCTGCGGCATCGGATACGTCAAGGGTTTCGGTTGTCGCCGAAAGGTCTTGACTCAGAACCAGCGGTTGAGTACGGCCGCGACACCGTCGTCCTGAACCGACTTGGTGACCTCGTCGGCGGACTCCTTGACCTCGTCCGGCGCGGAGCCCATCGCGACCCCGAGACCCGCGTAGCCGAGCATCTCGATGTCGTTGCGCCCGTCACCGATCGCGAGCAGGCCGGCCGGATCCAGGTCGTACTGCGCGAGCGCGACCTTGAGTCCCGTCGACTTGTCCACGCCCTCCGGCGCGATGTCGAGCCATGCGGTCCAGCCGACGAAGTAGCTGACTCCGTGCAGGCCGAGACGTTCCGCCAGGTGGACGAAATCGCTCTCGGACTGGTTGGGGTCCCTGATGATCAGCCGGGTCACGGGCTGCGGTGCGAGCTCCTCGTCGGTGACCACCCGGATCCGCGCGTCCCGGCCGAGGTCGCCGTCCGGGAACGGCTCGGTGACCAGATAGCTGCCGTCGTACTCCTCGACCGCCATCCGCGCGTTCGGCGCATACCGCCGGACGGACTCGATCACCGTCGACGGATCGAAGGTCCGCTCGTCGACGACCCCGCCCTCCGGGTAGCGGAGCGTGCGCGCACCGTTGCTACAGACAACGAGTCCGCCGGCCGGCAGCCGGAGCCGCTGCGCCACCGGCCTGGTCGTCGACCAGGCCCGGCCGGTGGCCAGGATCACCGGCACCTGCTCGGCCGTCCGGCGGACCGCGTCGAGGACCGCGGACGACATCCCCTCGTCGTGATCGATCAGGGTCCCGTCGATGTCCAGGGCAACGGCTGTCGGCCGCTCGAAGGGTGGGCCGGCGGTCATCGAGCGACCGGTTCGAGCACCTCGCGGCCACCGACGTACGGCTGGAGCGCGGTCGGGACGCGGACCGAACCGTCCGCCAGTTGGTGGGTCTCCAGGATCGCGACGATCCAGCGGGTGGTCGCCAGCGTCCCGTTCAGCGTCGCGACCGGCTGCGTCTTGCCGTCGGCGTCGCGGTGCCGGATGTTCAGCCGGCGGGCCTGGAAGTCGGTGCAGTTCGACGTCGAGGTCAGCTCCCGGTACCGGCCCTGGGTCGGCACCCAGGCCTCGCAGTCGAACTTCCGGTACGCCGAGACGCCCAGGTCGCCGGTCGCGGTGTCGATCACCCGGTAGCTCAGCTCCATCTTGTCGAGCATCTCCTTCTCCCAGGCCAGCAGCCGCAGGTGTTCCGCGGCGGCGTCCTCGAGCCTGCAGTAGGAGAACATCTCGACCTTGTCGAACTGGTGGACGCGGATGATCCCGCGGGTGTCCTTCCCGTGTGACCCTGCTTCCTTGCGGTAGCAGGACGACCACCCGGCGTATCGGATCGGGCCGTTCGACAGGTCGAGGATCTCGTCCATGTGGTAGCCGGCCAGCGCGACCTCCGACGTACCGGTGAGGTACAGCTCGGGGTCCTCGAGCCGGTAGACGTCGTCGTGCGCCGACAGGTACCCGGTGCCGCCCATCACCTCGGGCTTGACCAGCGTCGGCGTGACCATCGGCGTGAAGCCGGCCTCGACCGCCTGCTGGATCGCCAGCTGCAGCATGCCGAGCTGGAGCAGCATGCCGGCGCCCTTGAGGAAGTAGAACCGCGAGCCGGAGATCTTCGCGCCGCGCTCCATGTCGATCGCGCCGAGCAGCTCGCCCAGCTCGAGGTGGTCGCGGGGCTCGAAACCCTCGGCGGCGAAGTCGCGCGGCTTGCCGACCTCCTCGACCACCACGTAGTCGTCCTCGCCGCCGACCGGGGCCTCGTCGGACACCAGGTTCGGCAGCGCGCGGGCGAGCTCGTCGAAGCGGTTTCCGGCCTCGTTCGCCGCGGCCTCGTTGGCCTTCACCTCGGCGGCCAGCGTCTTGGTGCGCTCCAGCAGTGCGGCGCGCTCGTCGCCCTTGGCCTGCGCGACCTGCTTGCCGAGCGACTTCTGCTCGGCCCGGAGCGCCTCGAAGGCGGAGATGGACGATCGACGCTCACTGTCGGCGACCAGGATCTGGTCGACCAGGTCAGTACGCTCGCCGCGCTTGGTCAGGGCGGCGCGCACGACATCAGGGGTCTCACGGAGCAGTTTCGCGTCAATCACACCCTGAGGGTATCGGGGCGTGTCAGAACCGGCGAAGTCTATTCGGGATGATGGGGTGGCCACACGTGACCATCTAGGGGGATCCGAGCGGGCGATGAACCACCACCCACCCACTCCGGTCGGCCGTGTGCTAACGGTCGTGCTGGGTGCGCTGCCGTTCGCGGTGGTCACGGTGCTGGTGTTCAAGGAGTGGCCGCCGCTGGCCCGCTGGGACCAGTCGGTCGCGGCGCGCGCCGCGTCGTACGGCGGCGCGCACGAGGGTCTCGTCGACTTCTGGCAGGTGGTCGGCGCGGTGGTGCTGCCGTGGACGTCGCGGGCGGTGATCGTGATCGTGGCCGCATACCTGTGGCATCGCCGGGCCCGGCTGCTGACGTTCTGGCTGCTGACGTCGGCGGTCGCCGAGCTGGCCTTGGTCCAGCTCGTCAAGGCGATCTTCGAGCGGCAGCGGCCGCCCGGGATGCTCGTCGACGCATTCGGCTTCTCGTACGTGTCCGGCCACGCGACCGCGGCGTTCGTGATGGCCGGCGCGCTCGGCGTCGTGCTGCCGTCGGTGCGCGGCTGGCGGCGCCGGTTCCGGCTGCTGGTGCTGCTGCCGGTGCTCGCGGTGGTGTGGATCGCGTCCGCGGACCGGATCGCGCTGAACGTGCACTACGTGTCCGACGTCCTCGGCGGCTGGGCGCTCGGGCTGGCCATCCTGACCGCGACGTCGATCGGGTTCGGCCTCCGGCCAGGGCTGCGGCGGCGCCGTCGGCGTACCCCGTCGTCCGGCGGCGACGGTACGACGTCGCCGCCGAAGGCCGCGGTGATCGTGAACCCGATCAAGGTCGGCGACGGTGTCGCGTTCCGGCGGAAGGTGACGCGGGCCCTCGCGGTCCGCGGGTTCGACGACCCGCTCTGGCTGGAGACCCGCGTCGACGACGCCGGGAGCGCGATGGCCAAGCAGGCGATCGAGTACGAGTCGGATCTGGTGCTGGTCGCGGGCGGTGACGGCACGGTCCGGGTGGTGTGCTCGACGCTCGCCCACACCGGGATCCCGGTCGGCGTGATCCCGGCCGGCACCGGGAACCTGCTGGCGCGCAACCTGCACATCCCGCTCGACCTGGACGACGCCCTGGAGCGGATCCTCGAGGGCCGCGACCGGCGGATCGACCTGGTCCGCGTCCACGGCGACGACCTCGACACCGACCGGTTCGCCGTGATGGCCGGGCTCGGCCTGGACGCCGCGATCATCTCCGACGCCCCGCCGCACCTGAAGAAGCAGATCGGCTGGACGGCGTACCTGGTGTCGGCGGCGAAGAACATCAACCATCCGTCGGTCCGCGTCCAGATCACCATCGACGACGGCGAGACGATCGAACGCCGCGTCCGCACGGTCGTGATCGGCAACGTCGGCATGCTGCAGGCCAACATCCCGCTGCTCCCCGATGCCCGTCCCGACGACGGCCTGCTGGACGTCGTCGTGATCGCCCCGCGCCGCGTCACCCAGTGGCCGATCGTCGTCTGGCGTCTGCTGACCCGCACCAACCGCACTGACATGTACCTGGAACGCTTCACCGGCCGCAAAGTCGAGATCCACGCCGCCGTGGACGTCCAGCGCCAGCTCGACGGCGATCCGATCGGCCCCGGCCGCTCCCTCTACACCGAGATCGAACCAGGAGCGCTGACCGCCCGGGTCCCGAAGCGCCGGTGACGTCGTGCGGGGCCGGCGGCAAGGTCAGTCGACCGTGGGGCCGGCTTCCTTGCGCAGGTTGTCCAGGGCCTCTTCCTCTTCGGGGGAGAGCTTGGACTCGCTGGTGAAGGACTTGATCTCCTTCGCGTACGTGCGGGCGTCGGCGCGGCTGTTGATCGAAGTCAGGACGACGCCGTCGCCGTTGTCGTCGAGGACCGCCATCGACCAGGAGAGCTTGCCGCCGGTCTCGCCGAAGGCGTCGTACCGGACGACGGCCAGGTGCTGCAGGGACCCCTTGAGTTCGGCGCGGGTGACGTCGAGGTCCTTGCCGAGTTTGCGCAGTTCCGCCTTCACTGTCCCCGGCTTGGCCTCCGGCTGGGCCGGCTGCGGTTCCGGCTCGGGATGTGCGGCGGGCGGCACGTGGTCCGACGAGACCGTCCGGGCCCGGAGGGCCTGGATCGCGAACACCAGGGCTAGCACCGCCACGAAGAGGGCGGCGACCCCGAAGGCACCGGCTAACGACGAAGACACGCACGAGAGCCTAAAGCATCGCCTGAGTGTTCAGGTGATCGCACAGCGTGCGCTGGATGGGACGGATGCGGCACCTCGGGCCGGGGCAACGTAGATTCGCGGCGTGAAACATTTGCCTGACCAGGGGGTACAACCGGGCGTCCACGACCTCGGGTACGCGCGGCTCGACACCGACCGGCTGGAGCGTACCGGCGACGCCGAAGTCGTCTATGGGGCCGGAAAGACGCCGTCTCAGGTCGTGGAACTGCTGCGGACCCTGCACGCCACGCACCCGGACCACGCCGTGCTGGCGACCCGGCTGACCGACGAGGCGCAGCACGCGGTCGCCGCCGCGCTGCCGGATGCCGTGGTCGACCCGGTCGGACGTACGGCGGTGCTCGGCGAGCCGCCGACGCGCCGCGGGACGGTCGCTGTCGTGGCCGCTGGTACGTCGGATGCCCCGGTGGCCGCGGAGGCGGCGACTACAGCTCGGGTGTTCGGGGCCGGGGTCGACGTCATCACCGACGTGGGTGTCGCGGGGCTGCACCGGATCCTCGGCGAGCGCGAGCGGCTGGACGCGGCGGACTGCCTGATCGTAGTCGCCGGGATGGAGGGCGCGTTGCCGAGCGTCGTCGGCGGACTGGTCGGCGTACCGCTGGTGGCCGTGCCGACCTCGGTCGGGTACGGCGCCTCGTTCGGCGGGCTGGCCGCCCTGCTCGGGATGCTGAACTCGTGTGCGCCCGGGGTGAGCGTGGTGAACATCGACAACGGGTTCGGGGCCGGTGTGTTCGCCGCCCGCGTCGCCCGGCAGTCGGCTCCGCGCGAACGTAAGGACGCCTGATGCGCACCGCTTGGATCGACTGCTCCGCCGGGGCGTCCGGGGATATGCTCCTCGGCGCCTTCCTGTCCGCCGGCGCCGACCTCGCCTTCGTGAACGCGGCAGTCGCCGCCGTGGATCCGTCCCTCTCCGTCACCGTCACCCAGACGGCCCGCCACCAGATCGCCGCCACCAAGGCAACGGTCGAGGTCAACGGCGAGCCCCACCCGGAAAACCTCCCGGACGCCGGCCACGGGCATGGGCATGGGCATGGGCATGGCCACGGACAGGCTGACGCGGGGCATGCGGACGCTGGAGCCTCCCGCCACAGCCACTCCGGTCCGACGCGGGCGTGGGCGGATGTCCGGCGTCTGCTGGAGCAGGCGCCGCTCGACGACGCCGTGCGGGAGCGGGCGCTCGACACCTTCGCGCGGCTGGCTCGGGCCGAGGCGTCCGCGCACGGGGTCGAGCCGGACACGGTGCACTTCCACGAGGTCGGGGCGCTGGACGCGATCGCGGACATCGTGGGCGTCGCGGCGGCTGCGGTCAGTCTCGGTCTGGAGCATGTGGTCGTGTCGACGATCGCGCTGGGCGGCGGACGTCAGGTCCGCGGGCAGCACGGCGGTATCCCGATCCCCGGGCCGGCGGTGCTGCACCTGGTGGCCGAGGCCGGCGCACCGGTCGTCGGCGGCACGGCGCCGTACGAGATGACGACCCCGACGGGCGCCGCGCTGCTCGCCACGCTGGCGGACGAGTTCGGGCTGATGCCGCCGATGCGCGTCGGCACGACCGGTGTCGGCGCGGGCGGGCGCGACCCGGTCGAGGTCCCGAACATCCTCCGCGTGATCGTCGGCGAGTCCGCCGACCGCCCGGCGACGGAGCTCGTCTACGAGACGAACGTCGACGACCTCGACCCCCGGCTGTGGCCGCAGATCCTGGCGAGCCTGCTGAAGGCGGGCGCCGCGGACGCCTGGCTGACCCCGATCCTGATGAAGAAGGGCCGCCCGGCGCACACGCTCTCGGTGCTGGTGACGAGCGCGAAGGCGGACGCCGTACGACGGGTGATCCTCGCCGAGACGACCGCGATCGGACTGCGCGAGTACCCGATCAGCAAGCACGCCGCCGACCGCGAGTTCACCACGATCAAGCTCGACGGCCAGTCGATCAGCGTGAAGATCGCGCGGTACGACGGTCAGGTCGTGAACGTGCAACCGGAGTACGACGACGTGGTCGCGGCCGCGGCCGAGCTGAACCAGCCGGTGAAGGTCGTCCTGGCCCGCGCGGTCGCCGCGGCGGAAGCCCTCTGGAGCTAGACCGACGCGGCCTTCTCCGGGAGCGGCTTCTGCCTGCGGCGGGGCCAGTCGTACGGCCACCACTGGGCGCCGTTGCGGCGGGCCCAGACGATCAGGCCGATCAGGACCGCCAGCTCGATCGCGGGGCAGATGGTGTCCCGCAGGCGCGCACTGAAGAACTCCAGCGAGTCCGACAGGCTGGCCGCGACCTGGCGCGCGTGCGGATCCCGGCCCGGCACGTACGCGATCGCGAGCATCGTCGTCCGGATGACCATCAGGCTGTCGACCTTCGACGCGGCGACCGCGGCCAGGGCGACCCACGCGATCACGTCGTACCACGGCAGCGAGTACATCGCGGTCAGCACCCAGGCGATGGCGTAGATCGCGGTGTACCGGATCGCGGCCGGTGTCGGGTCGTCCGGATGCGTCTGCGGCACCAGCGACTTCGGGAACACCTGCGTCAGCAGGATCGCGACCACGATCAGGCCGACCCACGCGAGGATCGCCAGAACGGTCCGCACCAAGCCGTTCGGCAGGAACAGCGTGAAGAAGCTGAGGAGCGCCTTGTGCGGCGTGCCGGTGGAGATGAACGACGTCTGCGACCGGGCCTGCTGGAACGCCTGCAGGCCGACGATCGCATACAACCCGCCCATGGCGAGCGCGCCGCCGCCGCAGAAGTACAGGCACTTGCGCCGGTCGGCTCGCAGCGCCCACAGCATCGCCACACCGACCAGGCCGATCGACAGCTTCGTGCAGCCCGCGACGCCGATCATGATCCCGGCCAGGAACACGTGCCGCCGGAAGAAGACCAGCGCGATCACCGCGAACATCACCGCGATCGCGTCGTTGTGCGCACCGGCCAGCACCGACCACAGGATCAGCGGGTTCGCGAGGCCGAGCATGACCACCCGTCGCCTGGCCGGCAGGTCCTTGCCGACCAGCTTGACCAGCAGCAGCCCGGTGACGACGATGCTGATCGCGACCGACAACTGCAGCATCCACACGGTGAGCTGCGCGGAGTCACCGCCGATCAGCGACGACAGCCACTGCACCCAGGTCGCGATCGGCCCGTACACACTGCGGGCGCCCTGCCACGGCCGCTCGGTCGCGGCGATCACCGGGTCGTACCCGAGCCGGATGGTGTCGGCCGGGGACACCGTGTACGGATCGCCGCCGAGCGCCATGATCCGCCCGTACGCCGCGTAGATCAGGACGTCTCCGGAGGCCATCGGCGGGACCAGCGTGACGGCCGCCGTCGTACCGATGCCCAAGGCAATCAACCGGTCGACGCGCGGCGCCCATCCGTGCTTCAACGCCTTGGTGGCCAGGAAGACGCCGTACCCGCCGAGCAGGATCGCGACGTAGATCATCACCGTCACGAGCCAGTCGTTCGGCTTGGTGTCGAACCAGTACGACGGGAGCCAGGCGTGCGGGTTGGTCAGCGTCAGCACGACCACGGACGGGCCGAGCAGACCGACCGCGACGATCAGCGCCGTACACGCGATGTAGAGCGCGACCGCCCCGCGGCCGTACTTCAAGCCTGCGTCAGTGCTCATTGCGAAGTCTCCGCGGGAACAGACTGCGCAGCGAGGGCCCACCACCGTCCGCGGGCAGCGCACTGCGGGCGGCGAGCGCACGGCGGACGTGCAGATACTGCTTCGCGCGGTGCAGCTGGCCGCGCAGATCGGTCCCGGTGGCCCGGTGCCGGACGTCGATCGGCACCTCGAGGATCCGGAAGCCCTTCCGCCCCAGGTCGATCGTCAGCGCGGTCTCGACCCCGAAGCCGGCGGCCAGCGGCACGGCGGAGTCGAACGCGGCCCGGGTGAGGCAGCGCTGACCGGACAACGGCTGCTCCGGCGCCCAACCGGTCGCCTCCTGGATCCCGGCCCGCGACAGCCGGACCACGAACCCGTGTCCGCCCGCCTTCGAGCCGTCGGCACGCACCTGGGCGGGCAGTGTCCCGATGGTCATGTCCGCACGGCCGGTCTGCACCGGCTCGATCAGCGGACCCGCCCCGGAGGCGGTGTCGGTCAGGTCGGCGTCGAGGAACAGCAGGTGCCGCGGCCGGGCGCCGTCGCGCTCCGCGACAGCGGCCGCGCCGGTCTCCATCGCGGCGGCCTTCCCGCGGTTGCGCTCGTGCCGCACGACGACCGCGCCGACCTGCTCGGCCGCCTCGGTCGTGCCGTCCGTGGAGCCGTCGTCCACGACCACGACCAGGTCGACGCCGATGATCTTGTGCACCGCGTCGACGGTCGCCGCGATCCGGTCGGCCTCGTCCTTCGCCGGGATCACGCAGGCGACGGCACGCTCGAACGGTTCGGGGGACAGGTCTTCATCGGGCACAGCACTGCAGCCTAGTTCCTCTCCAGCCGATCGACTGCCTCAGCGCCCGCTGCCTGTGGATTTCTCGTTCTTTCGAACGAGCCTGTGGAAAACCGCCGGACGGGGTCCGGATCGCGGCATCTTCTCTGTCGACAAGCGGCGCCGTCGGCCGGGTCGTCTCCCGATATCGGCCAGCTGGCAGATGTTCCCCGGCGGCCGCGGCGGCAGGATTTCAGGTGTCAGGCAGGACCGATCAGGAAGAGGTAAGGACATGACCCGCACTGTGACCGCCAACATCTCGCTCTCGCTCGACGGGCGGGTGAACGGCGCCGGAGGCGACTACGACATGAGCTGGATCGTGCCGCACGCGATCACCGAGGGCGCCCGGAACCACATGATCCGGGTGACCCGGCCGGCCACCACGATCCTGCTCGGGCGGAAGAACTACCAAGGCTTCGGCGGCTTCTGGCCGGCGGTGGCCGACGACGAGAATGCAGCCCCGCAGGACCGCGCGTTCTCACAGTGGCTGAATGAGACCGACAAGGTGGTCTTCTCGACGACACTGACCGAGGCGCCCTGGCCCCACTCCCGGATCGCCGACGGCGAGCCCGCGGACGTGGTGAAGCAGCTCCGCGCCCAGGACGGCGGCGACATCATCGTGCTGGCCAGCTCGAGTGTGATCCGTGCGCTGCTGGCCGCCGACGAGATCGACCGGCTGAGCATCACGCTGGACCCCGAGCTGGTCGGCGGCGGTGCCCGGCTGTTCGAGGACGGGCTGCCGGCCACGTCCTGGAAGCTGACCGACTCCACCCCGACCGAGTCCGGCGCGCTCTGCCTGATCTACGACCGGGTCCGCTCCTGACCGATTGGCCATCCGACGCATATTGTCGGACAATCAGACAGATTGACCGGGTTGCCGTAGCGTGGTGGGCACGGCGGAGGCGAAGGGCGGACGGATGACCGAGACGCGGCAGGACGGCCAGGGATTCCGGGACGGCACGGCGTACGGCGTCGACAGTGAGGTCGGTCCGCTGCGGACCGTGATGCTGCACCGGCCGGGCAACGAGCTCCGCCGGCTCACGCCGCGCAACAACGACAAGCTGCTGTTCGACGGCATCCCGTGGGTCGGGCGGGCGCAGGACGAGCACGACGCATTCGCCCAGGCGCTCCGCGACCGCGACGTCGAGGTGCTGTATCTCGGCGAGCTGCTGACCGAGTCGCTCAGCCATCCGGAGGCTCGCGCCCAGGCAGTCGCCGGCGCGACCGAGGACCTGCGGCTGGGCGACACCCTGCGCGACTATCTGCGGGCCGCCCTCGGCGACCTGGAGCCGGCCGCGCTGGCCGAGGCCCTGATGGCCGGCGTGCGCAACGACGAGGTCCACGCCGGCGGGCTGGTCACCTCGCTGCTGGCGCACGAGGACTTCCTGATCGACCCCCTGCCGAACCTGCTCTTCACCCGCGACTCGAGCGTCTGGATCCGGGACTCGGTCGCGGTCACCTCGCTCGCGATGCCGGCCCGGGCGCGCGAGACCCAGCTGACCGAGCTGATCTACACGTTCCACCCCCGGTTCGCCGGCGCCGACAAGGTGTATGACCACCAACTGGAGCACGTCGAGGGCGGGGACGTGCTCGCGCTCGGCCCCGGCGTCCTCGCGGTCGGAGTCGGCGAGCGGACGACGCCTGCCGGCGTGGAGCGGCTCGCCCAGCGGGTGTTCACGAAGGGCCTCGCCCACACCGTGCTCGCCGTACCGATCGCGCAGCAGCGGGCGACGATGCACCTCGACACCGTCTGCACGATGGTCGACACCGACGCCGTCCTGATGTATCCGAACATGGCCGAGGAGATGCGGGCGCTGGCGGTCACCACCGACGGCGACCAGTTGCACGTCGCGGAGTCCGAGCCGTTCCTGGTCGCGGCGGCGAAGGCGCTCGGCATCGACACCCTGCGGCGCATCGACACCGGCCTGGACCCGGTGACGGCCGAGCGCGAGCAGTGGGACGACGGCAACAACACCCTGGCCCTGGCGCCGCGGGTGTGCATCGCCTACGAGCGGACCGTGGAGACCAACGCGCGCCTGGAGGAGTCCGGCATCGAGGTCATCCGCATCTCCGGCTCCGAGCTCGGCTCCGGCCGAGGCGGCCCCCGCTGCATGTCGTGCCCGGTCCTCCGCGCCCCCGTCACCACCTAGGGCATGTCTGATAATCCAGCGCCGTCGCGAGGAGGTGCTCGGTGCGGTAGCTCGGCGTGCGGGAGCGAAGGTCTCGATGCGGCGCATCGTGGCCTTTGCTCCCGTGCGGCGAGATGCCGTGCCGAGTGCCCCGCAGTAGGCGCTGGATTATCAGACATGCCCTAGGTGTGATGTTCAGGGAGGTTGTCCTGCCCGGTGGCGGTGAGCCTGGGTGACAGGTGAAGGCCTCCGGTTGTGAAGTGGAGCTGTCTAGTTCACCGCTTCACCTGACCGGAGGCCTTCGTGTCCCACGTTAACGCGACTTTGACCCCGCGCACCCGGCTGCGGCTGGCGCGTCTGATCGTCGAGGACGGCTGGACGTACGCCGCGGCCGCGAAGATGTTCATGGTCGCGGCCAAGACCGCCCGGAAATGGGCTGATCGGTACCGGACCGAAGGGGCCGCCGGGATGGCCGACCGCAGCTCCCGGCCGCATCGCAGCCCCACCAAGACACCACCACACCTGGTACGCCGGATCGTGGATCTGCGGTGGCGCCAGCGGCTCGGCCCGGTCCAGATCGCCGGCCGGCTCGGACTCGCGGCCTCGACCGTGCACGCCGTCCTGGTCCGCTGCCGGATCAACCGGCTGTCCCGCATCGACCGGGTCACCGGCGAACCCCTGCGCCGCTACGAACACGCCTATCCCGGATCGCTGATCCATGTCGACGTCACCAAGTTCGGCAACATCCCCGACGGCGGCGGCCACCGCTTCGTCGGCAGGCAACAAGGCAAACGGCACCGCGAGGCCACCGCCAAACGCACCGGAATCCGCAACCACCGCTACGAACCCCGTCCAGGTATCAGCTACCTGCACACCGTCATCGACGACCACTCCCGCCTGGCCTACGCCGAGATCCACACCGACGAGAAGGCCGCCACCGCCATCGACGTCCTGCGCCGGGCCGTGGCCTGGTTCACCGACCACGGCGTCACCGTCGAACGCGTCTTGTCCGACAACGGCTCGGCCTACAAGTCCCACGCCTGGCGCGACGCCTGCACCGAACTCGCCATCACACCCAAGAAAACCCGGCCCTACCGTCCCCAAACCAACGGCAAAATCGAGAGATTCCACCGCACCCTGGCCGACGGCTGGGCCTACGCCCGCTTCTACACCTCAGAAACCCAACGCCGAACCGCACTCCCCGGCTGGCTCCACTTCTACAATCACCACCGACCCCACAGCTCAATCGGAGACCAACCACCCATCACCCGACTGACCAACCTCCCTGAACATCACACCTAGCCCGGTGGGTTGTGAGCCTGGCGACACGCGGAGTGAAATCGGGGGTTGTGCGGAGCCCTTGGCCTGAGTACTCTTCATGCCTAGGCCCAGGCCCTGTTGCTCCCCCGTCAGCAGGACTTGGGCCGTCCACGTTTCTGAGGTCAGGTCGCTTCGGCGGCCTAGACCGCTCTCAGTCAGCACAACGCCCACCCGGCTCAGCCGAGTGGGCGTTTGTCGTTGGCGTGGCCAACCGCCAAGGTGGCTCCTCCACCTGTTGCAGGGCCGCCTGGCTGGTCGCCCGTTCAAACCGTCGAGCGGGAGCGGGAACGCCCGGCTGGTGGTTCAGCCGGGCGTTCCCACACTGGACCGGTACGCGTGGGATCCAGGGTTTGCCGTGCTGGGGTCAGCGGATGGTGAGTTGGCGGCTGGCGAGGCCGGCGCGGGCGGCTCGTTCCTCGGTGCTGAGCGGGGCCTCGGTGGCGAGCGCCTTCTCCAGCGCCGTCGCGAAGTCGGCGGCCGGCTTCTCGACGTCGGCGGCCTCGGTGCCGGCGGGCAGCTCCCAGACCGGCGCCAGGACGCCGAGCGCACGGAACGAGCCGATCAGCCGGCTGCCGTCCACGATCGCGGACGAGCCGACGGCGTGCAGCCGGGCCAGGGCGTCGAGCAGCGTGTCCTCGGTGTGCGGCAGCACCCAGCGCAGGTAGATGCGATCGCCGATCTTCGTCCAGTACGCCGCCTCGACCGACTCCAGCCGGACCGTCGGCGCAGCCGCGGCGTTCGCGCGCTCCAGGCCGGCCGCGACCTCCCCGGTCGGGTCCTCGACGTTCTCGCCGACCCAGTACTCGAAGCCGTCGTGAACCTTGATGTCGAGCGGCTTGCTCGTGTCGATCAGGTCCTGCAGCCGCGGGCCGTCCTTCATCAGATCGCCGACCTGCACCGGGTGTCCCGGGTCGGTGCGCAGCGCGGTGGTGATCGCGTGGCCGAGGTCGCGGCTCGGGTCGCCCGAGGAGGCGTGCGTCTGCATCCCGATCCAGATGGTCTCGTCGTCGCGCACCACACCCGGCATCGCCATCGGGAGCAGGGTGACCAGGTTGATCACCTTGCCGGCGTGGTCACCGACGAGCTCGACCTGCACGGTGCCGGACGGCACGATCTCGCGGAAGGCGATCAGGTCGCACTCCGACGGCAGCCCCTCGAACGGCCGCACCACGAAGCTGTCCGCGGTCTGCGCCCGGTCCTTGCCGTGGCACTGCTTGAACCGCTTGCCCGAACCGCACGGGCAGGGTTCGCGCGGCCCGACGTCCACCAGATCGGCCGGGTCGAGCGTGACGGTCGTCGTCGTGTTCTTCGCGCGCTGCCGCGACTTCTTTCCCATAACCCCGCAGTCTTACAGCCGAGCCCACCCGAGGGCCAACCAGCGCCCACCACACGCGAAGGGTTAACCGTTCGTGGTGGGGGTTCTCCGCTCGCAGACCAACGGAGAACCCCCCGCACCAGGGGATATCCACTCGTGTTGGCGGGCGGGGGTCGGGAAGGCCGGGCGGGGGCGGAAAGGCCGGGCAAAGACCCGGGTCGGGGAGGCGCGGGGGTCAGTTCGGGATGACCGCGTGCACCGTGCGGTGCGAGCTGGCGGTGCGGACGTCCCAGCCGGAGGTGAGGACGTCGACGATGGCCAGGCCGCGGCCGCCGATCGACTCCGGGTGCGGGTCGCTGATCCGCTGCGGCTCGGTGTCGCCACGACCGTCGGTGACCTCGACATGGATTCCTGCCTTGTCGATCCACCACGCGGCCCGCACTTCACCGGCCGGCAGCGGAGGTGCGTACCGGATGGCGTTGGAGAGCAGCTCCGAGAGCACCAGTTGCGCGTCGTCAGAGGCGGCAACGGTGACCCGGTAGCGCTTCAGGTAGGCGGCCAGACGGCGCCGGGCGTCCGCTACCGCGGACACTTCATGCGGCAGTACGACGTCCACGACGCTCACGTCGGCGGGCAGGGTCGCAGAGGACAAGCAGGGTCTCCTCGATGATCGGTTCAGCCACAGGAACTTCTGCCCACGAACCCGGCCCGGAAAACACCCGCAAGTATTCCGTTACATAGCCTCCTGAAGATCACGCCTAAAATCCCTGAAACCGTAACGAAATCGACGGAATTGAACGTTTACGATAACCGCCCGCATTCAGCTCGCTACGTATCCGGACCGCGTGACACAAGCCACACAATTTCGTCCCGGCGTGTCACAAACCCGCAAGTCAGGTACGACGTCCTACACCTTCCGGTCCCTCCGCGAGGACCCGGAGCGCGACGTCCGGGCGGTCGCTGATCACCGCGTCGACGCCGATGTCGCGGCAGTGCCGGATGTCGTTCTCGGCGTTCACGGTCCAGACGTGGACCTGGTGCCCGTGCTTGTGCGCGCGGTCGACGTACTCCGGGTGCGCGGTGACGATCTCCAGGCTCGGTCCGGCGTACGAAACGCCGGTCGGCAGCGAGCCGTCGCGGAAGCGCAGCGGGACGCGGTCCATCAGCAGGACCGTGCGCAGGCCGGGCGCCGCGGCGCGCATCCGGCGCAGCGACAGCCAGGAGAAGCTCATCACCCGCGCCGGGGACTCGCTGCCGACCTTCGGGTGCGCCCAGCCGAAGCGGTCGAGGGCCTCGATCAGGCGGCGTTCGACCAGACCGGCGTACCGGGTCGGGTGCTTGGTCTCGATCGCCAGCTCGACCGGCCGGCCGGCGTCCCGCACGGTGGCGAGCAGCGTCTCGAGCGTGAGCACCTTCCGGACGTCGAGGCCCGGTAGCTCGGCGTCCTCGTCCAGCTCGGCCCACGGGTGCTTCCAGGAGCCCCAGTCGTACGTCTCCAGCTCCTCGAGGCTCATCGTGGACAGCACGCCGCGGCCGTTCGAGGTGCGCTCGATCCGGCGGTCGTGGACGCACACCAGGTGCCCGTCGGAGGTCAGCCGGACGTCACACTCGAGTCCGTCCGCGCCGACTTCGATCGCCCGCTGGTACGCCGCGAGAGTGTGCTCGGGATTGACGTCACTGGCGCCGCGATGAGCTACGACGCGCGGGAGCTTCCGCATGAAAGAAACTCTTTCACAGGGTCGGCGAAGATTGGCGGCATGGACATGCGGGCGATCGTGCTGGACGGGCCGGTGGAGCCGGAGGAGCTTCGGGTGCGGCGGGTGCCGGTACCGGAGCCGGAGGCCGGCTGGGTGCGGATCAAGGTGGAGGCCTTCGGGCTGAACCGCTCGGAGTACCACCTGCGCGCCGGGCTGGCGACCAACGCGCGGTTCCCGGTGATCCCCGGCATCGAGGCCGCCGGGACGGTCGACCTCGCGCCGGGTGGTGAATTCACCAGCGGGCAGCAGGTGGTGGCGATGATGGGCGGGATGGGCCGCGAGTACGACGGCGGGTACGCCGAGTACACCGTCGTCCCGGCGTCGTCGGTGATCCCGGTGACGACCGATCTCGACTGGGCGACGCTCGGCGCGCTGCCGGAGATGCTGCAGACGGCACACGGCTCGCTCTACACGGGCCTCGGGATCGAGCCGGGCCAGTCGCTGCTGGTCCGCGGCGGTACGTCGTCGGTCGGCGTCGCGGCGGCCGTGCTGGCGAAGGAGCACGGGCTGACGGTGTTCTCGACGACGCGGAATCCGCAGCGGGTCCAGGTGCTCCGCGAGCTCGGCGTCGATCATCCGATCGTTGATGACGGCAACGTTGCGGAAAAGGTCCGGGAGATTCTGCCGGACGGCGTTCAGGCGGCGCTCGAACTGGTCGGGACGAATGTCCTCCCCGACACTCTGAAAGCCACTGCTGTGCACGGCACGGTGTGTTTCACGGGAATGCTCAGCGACACCTGGACGATCCCGGACTTCTACCCGATCGGCTACCTCCCGAACGGCGTCCGGCTGACGGCGTACGGCGGCGAGCGCTCGGACCTGCCCGCCGCGGCGTTCCAGCGGTACGTCGACCTGGTCGCGGCCGGCACGCTCCCGATCCGGATCGACCGGGTCTTCACGATGGACGAGATCGGCCAGGCGCACCGCATCATGCAGGACGGCAAGGCGGTCGGGAAGCTCGTCGTACGGGTCGGGGGTCCCGCCACCTGACGGGACCCCCGACGACTCAGGCAGTAGCCTCCTGCGGCGCGACGAGACGGCCGGCAGGACGCGGCAGGCCGTAGTGCTCGCGCAGGGTCGTGCCGGTGTACTCGGTCCGGAACAGGCCGCGGGCCTGCAGGATCGGGATCACCTCGTCCACGAACTTGGTGAGACCGGACGGCAGGACCGGCGGCATGACGTTGAAGCCGTCGGCCGCGCCGGCCTCGAACCAGTGCTGGATCGCGTCCGCGACCTGCTCCGGCGTGCCGGTGAAGGTCCGGTGCCCGCGCCCGCCGCCGAGCCGGCCGATCAGCTCGCGGACGGTCAGCTTCTCCCGCCGGGCGAGTGTCACGATCAGCGTGTACCGACTCTTCGCGCCCTCGATCTCGTCCTCGTCGGGGAGATCGGCGGGCAGCTGCTGGTCGAGCGGCAGGTCCTCCGGCGCCACCCGCAGCGTGCGGGCCAGCTGCAGCCGCGCGTACTCCGGCCGGATCAGTGAGTCCAGCTGGTGCTCCAGCCGCTCCGCCTCCGCGGCCGTGGACCCGATCACCGGCACGATTCCGGGCAGGATCTTCACCGACGACGGATCCCGACCGAGGGCCGCCGTCCGCGCCTTCAGGTCTCGGTAGAACTCCTGCGCGTCCTCCAGCGTCTGCTGCGCGGTGAACACGGCTTCGGCGTACCGGGCCGCCAGGCCCTTGCCGTCCTCCGACGACCCGGCCTGGACGATGAGCGGGCGCCCCTGGGGCGAGCGCGGCAGGTTCAGCGGCCCACGGACCTGGAAGTGCCGCCCGACGTGGTCGATGGGCACAACGCGCTCGTTCAGCGCCCACACCCCCGACGACTTGTCCGCGATCGCCGCGTCGTCCTGCCACGAGTCCCAGAGCTTGTACGCGACCTCGAGGAACTCGGCCGCCCGCTCGTACCGCTCCGCGTGCGCCGGCTGATCGGCCAGGTTGAAGTTGCGTGCCGCCTCCGGCCCGGCCGTGGTGACGACGTTCCAGCCCGCGCGGCCGCCGCTCACGTGGTCGACGCTGGCGAACCGACGGGCCAGGTTGAACGGCTCGTTGTACGTCGTGGACGCGGTCGCGATCAGCCCGATCCGCGATGTGACGGCGGCAATCGCGGTGAGCAGCACGGTCGGCTCCAGCGAACCGGCCGGGCGCCGCGCGACGTTGCCGAACAGCACCGGCGAGTCGGCGAAGAAGATCGAGTCGAACTTGCCGCGCTCGGCCAGCTGCGCCAGCGCCTGGTAGTGCGCCACGGACGTGTTCGCGAACGGGTCGCTCTCCGGCAGCCGCCAGGACGCCTCGTGGTGACCGGTGCTCATCAGGAACGCGTTCAGGTGCAGTTGTTTGTTGGGCCTGCTCATACCGAAACTCCCAAGGCGTCGAGAAGCCGCGACCGGACCGCGGCGAATCCTGGATCGGCCGCGCTCCGGGGCGCCGCCAGCGTGATGGTTTCCTCGGCGACGATCCGGCCGGCGTCGAGCACGATCACCCGGTCGGCCAGCACGATCGCCTCGTCGACGTCGTGCGTCACCAGCAGTACGGCGGGTTGGTGGGCCGCGCACAGCTTCCGCAGCAGCGCGTGCATCTTCAGCCGGGTCAGCGCGTCCAGCGCCCCGAACGGCTCGTCCGCGAGCAACAGCTCCGGCTCCCGCACGAGCGACCGCGCCAACGCGACCCGCTGTTGCTCGCCGCCGGACAGCTCGTTCGGCCAGGCCTTCTCGCGTCCGGCGAGCCCGACCTCCGCCAGGCTCTCGCGGCCGCGGTCGTCCGCAGCGCCCAATCCGAGCACGACATTGTCGAGCACTCTTGCCCATGGCAACAGCCTGGAGTCCTGGAACACCACCGAGACGTTCGCGGGAACGGTCAGCTCACCGGTTCCCTCGACGTCGTGGTCCAGGCCGGCGAGGGCGCGCAGCAGCGTGCTCTTCCCGGATCCGCTCTTCCCCAGCAGCGCGACGAATTCGCCGGGCGCGACGTCCAGGTCCAGCCCGTCCAGGACGGCGCGATCGTCGTACCGGCGGACCAGGTCGCGGACCTGGACGGTCAGGAGGCCAACGTTCGTCGCCATGACAGCGCCCTCCTCTGGACCAGGCGGACGACCGCGTCGGACAGCAGACCGAGGACGCCGTACACGACCAGGCCGACGATGATGATGTCGGTCTGCCCGTAGGTGCGGGCCAGTTCCATCATGTAGCCGATGCCGCTGGTGGAGTTGATCTGCTCGACGACGACCAGCGACAGCCAGGCGCCGGTGACGGCGAACCGCAGCCCGAGCAGGAAGCCGGGCAGCGCGCCCGGCAGGACGACGCGCCGGACGAAGTCCCACTGCGACAGCCCGACGGTCTGCGCGAGCTCGACGTACCGGCTGTCGATCGTGCGCAGCCCGTTGTGGGTGTGGATGTAGATCGGCACGAACACCCCGAGCAGGATGGTGACGATCTTCATCGACTCGCCGATGCCCAGCCAGAGGATCAGCAGCGGCAGCAGCGCCAGCGACGGGATCGCGCGCTTGATCTGGATCGGGCCGTCGAGGACCGCCTCACCGAGCCGGGACAGGCCGGAAATCAGCGCGAGGACGACGCCGAGCACGATGCCGAGCGCGAGGCCGATGAGCGCACGCTGCGCGGACGTCCACAGGTTCGACTGCAGGCGGCCGTCGGCGATCAGGTCGCCGGCCGTGGTCACCACGGTCCACGGCGCGGACAGTACCCGTTGGTCGATCCAACCGGTGGCGGATCCGATGCTCCAGATCACCAGCAGCAGCACCGGCCCGATCGCTGCCCCGAACCGGATCGGCGTGCCCGGTCCGAGCCGGCGGCGTCGTACGACGGGGCTGGTCGCGGCGCGCGGACGCAGTCCGGGCAGGGTGGTCGCGCTCATTTGGCGCCTGCCTTGATCGCGTCCGCGGCGACGGTCTGGAACCGCAGGTCGTACAGGTCCTTGGCCTCGATCACCTTGTTGCCGGTCTCCTGGGCAAGCAACTCGATCGTCTCCTGCTGACGCTGGATCGCGTCGCTCCAGTCCGCCGGGATGTCCGGGTGACCGGCGTTGTCGACCAGCCACTGCCCGTCGGCGGCGCTCAGGCCTTGGTTCTTGACGTAGTAGCCCTCGATCCACTCCTTGGGGTGCTTGTCGATCCATTCCTGGGCGACCCCCCAGGCAGCGACGTACGCGCGGATCGCGGCGGCCTTCGCCGGGTCCTCGAGCGACTCGACCGGACCGTAGAGGTGGCCGGCGTCGTCACGCAGGCCGTGGTCGATCGTGCTCGCGCCGTCCTTGCCGTACTTCGCGAGGTAGCGCTTGATCTGGACGCCGCCGATCGGGGCCACGTCGACCTGCTTGCCGGCGAGCGCCTGGGCGTAGACGTCGCCGGTGCTCGGCAGCTCGACCAGCTTGACGTCGTCCTTGGTCAACCCCGCCTTCTTCAGCACCTTCAGGATCAGGGCGCCCTGCGCCTGCCCCGGGCTGTACGCGATCTTCTTGCCGCGTAAGTCACCGAGGGTCTTCACCGACACCCCGGGAGCGACGCCCAGCTTGTAGATCGGGTGGTGCAGCGGGTCCTGGCGGAACTTGGAGGCGACGATCTTCACGTGCAGACCGGTCCAGGTCGCGTGGATCGAGGGGATCTCGGCGACCGAGCCGAGGTCCAGGGCGTGCGCCCGGAACGCCTCGGTGGTCTGCGGACCACCGCTCAGGTTCGCGAACTGGACGTACTTCGAGACCTTGTCGTACTGGCCGGAGAGCTTCAGCGCGACCTCGGTGGCGGGATCGCCGACGACGATCTTGGCGCCGTCCGGCACAGTGGCCGGCAGCGGTGCGTCCAGCGAGAGCTTCGCGGAGTCGTCGGCGGCCGCGTTCGCGCCGCAACCGGCGACCAGGGCGAGCAGGGCGAGGACGGGGAAGAGACGTTTTCTAGACATGGTGTGCTTTCGCGTAGCGGCCGTCGTGGTAGAGCAGCGACTCGTGCTCACGGCGTTCGGTATGGGTGGCGAGGCGGGCGACGACCAGGTAGTGGTCGCCGACGGCGAAGCGGTGCGCGATCTGCGCCCGCAGGAAGCTCGGGGCGTCGTCGAGGACGGGTTCGCCGGTGGCCAGCCGCGACCAGCGGGTCGGTTCGGCGAACCGGTCGATGCCGC
Organism: Kribbella sp. NPDC003505; assembly: GCF_040610875.1. Classification (NCBI taxonomy): domain Bacteria; kingdom Bacillati; phylum Actinomycetota; class Actinomycetes; order Propionibacteriales; family Kribbellaceae; genus Kribbella; species Kribbella sp. NPDC003505. Next base: position 271,535 of record NZ_JBEXNA010000004.1, read on the forward strand.
TGGTGGCGAACCGGCCGGCGATCGCGTGCTGGTCGGCGGACAGGAAGTTGATCACCACGCTGCTCGCCGTGCTCACGGCCGGCCAACTGGATGCGCTGGTGGCGATCGCGAACGAGACGAGCGGCGGCAGCAGGCTGATCGAGACCAGCGAGGTCGCGGTGAAGCCGACCGGGCCGTGCCCGGCGTCCGCGGTGATCACCACGACGCCGGCGGCGTGGCGACGGAATACGGAGCGGTAGACGTCGGCGTCCACCGTCCGCTCCACGGATCGGTCCGGGACGACGGACAGGGCAGGACGGTTCAAGGCAGGTACAGACATGTCTCTCCCTCGGAACGGGGCAGGGACCACAGGTGAAGTGAGGCGTGATCAGACAGGCCTCAGGCAGGCAGCAGCGAGAGAACGCGTCACCGACAGGTGGCGCTCGCCGTCCGCAGCAGGTCGATGACGCGACGGCGGGTGAGGTGTGTCGTCGTCATGTCAGCTATCTTCGCACCAATGTCCACCAAGTAACTAGACAATCTCGTGATCCGGACTCACACGCCGCGACCCCGATGCGTTCTACTGACGTGATGGCTCTGCGGTTACCCCCGTTCCAGGCGTTGATCGACGCGCACTGGCAGGACGTGGCCAGGCTGGCCCGCGCGCTGGCGGGTCCGGACGACGGCGACGACGTGGCGCAGCGCGCCTGGGAGAAGGCGTACGCGGCGTACCCGGCGCTGACGTCGGCGAAGAACCTGCGCAGCTGGCTGCTGACCATCACCGCCCGGTGCGCGACCGACGTGCACCGGGCGCGGAAACCGCAGCGCCCGCTGGACGAGGCGCCGCCGGTCGCGGTCGACGGGCCCGAGACCGCGGACTGGCCGGACCCCGACCTGTGGCGGGCGGTCAACGACCTCCCGGAGCGGCAACGCTTCGCGATCACGCTCAAATACGTCGGCGACCTGGACCACCACGGCGTTGCCGCCGCTCTGGACACCACGCCCGCCGCGTCGCGCCGGCTCGTCAGCGACGCGCTGGCGACCCTGCGCACGAAACTCGGAGTACACGATGACTGATCTCGAGAGCCGGCTGACCCGGCTCAGCACCCCCGGCCCGAAACCGCCTGTATTGCCGGACGCCGACGTCGCCTACACGCTGCACGACACCCCGCTCGGGACGATGCTGCTCGCGATCGCGCACGGGCGGGTCGTGGCCAGCTCGTTCGACGACGAGGAGACGATGACCGGCCGGCTCGCCCGGGCCGTGTCGCCACGGGTCCTCCGGCAACCCGGCCCGCTGGACGACGTACGGCGGCAACTCGACGAGTACCTCGCCGGGCAGCGCAGGGCGTTCGACCTGGACGTCGATCTGGTCCTGGCGTCGCCGTTCCAGCGGCTGGTGCTCGAGGACCTGCCGACGCACACGAGCTACGGGCGGACCACCACGTACGGCGCGGTGGCCGGCGACATCGCCCGGCCGAAGGCGGCGCGCGCGGTCGGGACCGCGCTGGGCGCCAACCCGGTGTGCGTCGTGCTGCCCTGCCATCGGGTGATCGGCGCGAACGGCGCGCTCACCGGGTACGCCGGAGGCCTCGAGGCGAAGCGATTCTTGCTGAATCTCGAAGCAAAAAGCTGAGTTTTCCTGAATAGCCCGGAATGGTTTTACACTCGAAATTCATAAGGGCAGATCCCCAATGTGGAGTGGGGATCTGCCCTTCCTGACGCGTCAGGAAGATGCCGGGGAATGGATCTCCAGGATCAGCCGGCGGCGGCCGCCCCAGTCGCGTTTGTAGACCTTGTAGTCGTCGATTCCGGCGGCCGCGCAGAGCCGGCCGTAGCTGATCTCGTCGTGGATGAAGTGCACGCTGCTGCGATCGTCGTCGTGCTCGGTGGTGACGATCCGGTGCTCCGGTCCCTGCCGCATCCCTCCTGCGATCTCGGCCGCGGTCGCCGGGCCCCAGACCGGGCCCTCGATGATCGCGATCCCGCCCGGCTTCAGGACCCGGGAGATTTCGCAGATGGTGGAGATCTGCTCGTCCTCGGCGAACAACTCGTGGAACGCCGTCCACAGGCAGATCACCGCGTCGAACGAGTCCCACTTGTACGGCAGGTCGGTCATCGAGCCGATCGCCCAGTCGATCGCGAGCTCCTCCTCGGCGGCTGCGGCCCGGCCGGCCTCGAGCAGGTTCGGCGAGATGTCCAGCGCGCGCACCACCTTGCCCGCGCGGCGCAGCGGCAGCGCGACCCGGCCGTACCCGCAGCACAGGTCGAGCACCGACTCGCGGCCGACCAGCAGCTCCTCGACCGCCGCGACGACGGCGGCGTCCCGCTCGGGCGTTGTCCGCGCGGCCAGTCCGTCGGCGCCGAGCTCGGCGTATTCGGCCCGGCTACGCAGTGCGGAATTCAGCATGCGGCAAGTATTCCGGTCCCGGTGGGTCAGTTGTCCAGCAGGGATCTGCCGGCGCTGAAGAATTCCAGTACGTCGGACAGTTCGGCCAACGGTCGGGTGGCGCCGAACGGCGCGTTCCAGAAAGCGCCGGTCCGCGGCGTCCAGGGCCCGACGTACGCGTACGGCTCGGGCAGGTGGTCGTCACCGGGCGAGACGCCGTAGTTGACCTCGTCGACGGTGATCCCGACGTCGAAGTGCTCGGGCCACAGGACGGGCGTCTCGCCGGGCGCGAAGGCCCGCAGCGCCGCGTCACCGCGGGCGAAGGCCGCCGCCAGCAACCGGGCCGCGGCCGGGTCGATCTCGAGGTGCTCGTGCGGGGCGATCATCGGGCCGCCGGAGTACACCTCGTCGAGCCGCCTCGCCTCGAGGCCCACGGCGGCCGCGAGCCCGGCGTACGTGCCGGTCAGCCGGACCGTGCCCGCCGGCGCGACGAGTGCGTCGCCCTCGACCCGGAAGTCGCCGTCGATGGTCCCGAACCCGCCCGGGACGACGCGCAGCCGGATGCCGCCTCCCCGCCCGTGTTGCGGCCCGGCGAGGACGAGCTCGGCGACGCCGTGCAGGGATCGACGGGTTACGGCGAGCGAACGTTCGTCCATGGCTGCGGTCTCCTCTGTAACGCCCAGGCCGTGTGTCGGCACTGATCACCTGATCGATTGGTGCCGCGAAGGGTGGGAGACGTTACATGGACTGGCATCGGGTGGACGAGGTCGACGTCCCGGCGGACGGGCGCGTCCGCAGCGTGGTGGTCGACGGCCGGAGCATCGCGCTGGCCCGCTGCGGAGCGCGGCTCGGTGCGCTGGAGAACAAATGCCCGCACCAAGGCGGCCCGCTCGGGGAAGGGTCGATCGAGAAGGGGCTGCTGCGGTGTCCGTGGCACGGGTACGACTACGACCCGATCAGCGGTCAGCCGCCGGAGGGGTTCTCCGACAGCGTCCCGTCGTACCCGGTGGACGAGCGGGCGGACGGGGTCTACGTGCAGTTGCCGGACCGGCAGGAAGCGGCCCGGACCGTGGCCGACGTCCTCGTGGAGACATTGGTTGCCCACGGCATCAGTCATGTGTTCGGGATGGTGGGGCACTCCAATCTCGGGTTCGCCGAGGCGATGCGACGGGCCGAGGACCGCGGTGAACTCACCTACATCGGTATCCGGCACGAAGGCGCGGCCTCGTTCGCGGCTGGTGCCTACGGCAAGCTCACGGGCCGTCCTGCGGTCTGCTTCGCGATCGCCGGTCCGGGATCGACCAACCTGCTCACCGGGCTGTACGACGCCAAGCTCGACGGCTCGCCCGTCCTGGCCGTCTCCGGTCAGGTGCCGTCGAAGTGGCTCGGCCGCGGCGCGTTCCAGGACCTCGATCTGACCGCGGTCTTCAAGGACGTCGCCGTCTCGAGTACGGCGGTCCAGGCCGGCAGCGATCACGCCGAGCTGGCCGCGCTGGCGGTCAAGCACGCCATCGACGGCCGCGGCGTCGCACACCTCGTACTGCCCGACGAGGTGCAGGTCCAACCGTCCGACGCGGCGGCCAAGAACCCCAGCGGGCGGCTCTCGGGCCGCCGGATCCGGCCGGACGAGGACACGCTGGTCCGTGCGGCGGCCTTGATCCGCGATGCGCGCCGGCCGGTGATGATCGTGGGCCACGGCGCCCGTGCAGCCGAGACCGAGGTCCGCGAGCTGGCCGAGCGCCTGAACATGCCGGTGCTGACCACCTTCAAGGCCAAGGGCCTGTTGCCGGACACGCATCCGCTCGGCGCCGGGGTGCTCGGCCGCAGCGGCACGCCGGTCGCGAGCTGGCTGATGAACGAGTCGGACCTGCTCGTCGTGGCCGGCGCCTCGTTCTCGAACCACACCGGCATCGCGGCGTACAAGCCGATCGTCCAGATCGACGACGACCACACCGCGATCGGACGCTTCGACGCGGTCGCCGTGGACGTGCTCGGCGACGCGCGGCTCGCACTGTCCGCGCTCACCGGCATGCTCGGCGAGGCCAAGGCCGACGACCAGCGGCCGGACGTGGCCGAGCGCTGGGCGATCTGGCGCGCGGAGAAGCAGCGGCGCGTGAACGACGACCGAGGCCGCGGCGTGTCGGCGGCAGCGGTGTTCGACGCGCTCTCGAAGCATCTGCCCGCGGACGCGGTCGTGACCGTTGACGTCGGCAACCATGCGTACTCGCTCGGCCGGTACCTGGAGTCGAAAGGCCAACCGGTGCTGATGTCCGGCTACCTCGGATCGATCGGCTTCGGGTATCCCGCCGCGCTCGGCGCGTGGGCGGCCGCACCGGGCCGGCCGATCGTCGCGGTGACCGGTGACGGCGGCTTCGCGCAGTACGCCGCCGAGCTCACGACCGCGGTCAAGTACGGCATCCCGATCAAGCACGTACTGCTCGACAACCACTCGCTCGGCAAGATCAGCAAGGAACAACTCGCCGCCGACTATCCGGTCTGGCACACCTCGCTGCACAACCCCGACTGGGCCGCGTACGCCGAACTCTGCGGCGCGACCGGCCTGCGGGTCACCCGTCGTCAGGAGCTGGACGACGCGATGACCGAACTGTTCACCGCCACCGGCCCGGTCCTGCTCTGCGTCGAGCAGGATGCCGAACTTCTCTGAGGAGCGACGATGACCGAGTACGACGACCTCCGCGCCCTGTTCCTGAACTGCACGCTGAAGCGGTCGCCGGCCGTCAGCCACACCGAGGGACTGATCGACGTCAGCCGGAAGATCCTGGAGAAACGGGGTGTCCGGGTCGACGTGATCCGCGCGATCGACCACGACATCGCCACCGGGGTCTGGCCGGACATGACCGAGCACGGCTGGGCGACCGATGCCTGGCCGGCGATCCAGGAGCAGGTGATGGCGGCCGACATCCTGGTGATCGCCGGACCGATCTGGCTGGGCGACAACAGCTCGGTCACCAAGCAGGTGATCGAACGCCTGTACGGCAACTCGTCGATCCTGAACGAGCACGGGCAGTACGCGTACTACGGCCGCGTCGGCGGGTGCCTGATCACCGGCAACGAGGACGGTGTGAAGCACTGCGCGATGAACGTCCTGTATTCGCTGCAGCACCTCGGGTACACGATCCCGCCGCAGGCCGACGCCGGGTGGATCGGCGAGGCCGGCCCGGGACCGTCGTACCTGGACGAAGGTTCGGGTGGGCCGGACAACGACTTCACCAACCGGAACACGACCTTCATGACCTGGAACCTGCTGCACCTCGCGCGGATGCTGAAGGACGCCGGCGGCGTACCGGCGCACGGCAACCAGCGCTCCGAGTGGGACGCCGGGTGCCGCTTCGACTTCGAGAACCCGGAGTACCGCTGACGTCCGGGGTGCTGCTGTACCGTCGGCTTGTGGGGGTGGTGCTGCCGACGGACGACGTCCTCGTCGCCGGGCTGCGGACCGGGGACGAGGAGACGTTCGCGTGCCTGCTGAACGGCTGGTCCGGCTCGATGCTGCGGCTGGCCCGGTCGTTCGTGTCCACGTCGGCCAGCGCCGAGGAGGTCGTGCAGGACACCTGGCTGGCGGTGTTCGAGGGGATCGAGCGCTTCGAGAGCCGGTCGTCGCTGCGGACGTGGGTCTACCGGATCCTGGTGAACATCGCCCGCAAGCGGGCCACCCGCGAGCAGCGGACCGTCCCCTGGACGAGCCTTGTGACGGACAACGAGCCGACGGTCGACCCGCAGCGTTTCCGAGGCGCCGACGACCAGTACCCGGGCGGCTGGCGCACGTTCCCGGACCGCTGGCCGACCACCGAGAGCGAGGTCCTGGCTCACGAGGTCCGGTCCACCGTGGCCGCGGCGATCGAAGGCCTGCCGATCCGGCAGCAGGTCGTGCTGACGCTACGGGACATCGACGGACACGACGCCGAGGACGTGTGTGCGCTGCTGGAGATCTCCATGGCCAATCAACGGGTCCTGCTGCACCGCGCCCGGGCCGCCGTTCGCGGCCGGCTGGACCACTACTTCACGGGAGCTGACGCATGACGTGCGCCGAGCTGGTCGAGCTCGTCACCGCCCATCTCGACGGTGCGTTGGATCCGGAGACCGAGCAGCGGTTCGTCGAGCATCTGGCGCTGTGCGACGGCTGCGAGATCTACGTCGAGCAGATCCGCCGGACCGCGGCCGAGGTCGGTCAGGTCCAGCCCGAGAACCTGCCCGCGGAGACCCGGGATCGGCTGCTCGACGCCTTCCGCTCGTTCCCGCGCGGTTGACCGCGTAACGTCCGGCCGCGTCGACGGCACTGAAGCGGTATGCCGAACGTGGAGTTCACCAACCTGTTCGCGGTCGTCCTGATCGCGCTGCTCGCACCGCTGCTGCTCGGCCTCGCACCGCGACTCCGGGTCCCGGCGGTCGTCCTGGAGATCGTGGCCGGGATCGTGCTCGGTCCGCACGGACTCGGCCTGATCGACATCGACCTGCCGCTGCAGATCGTGTCGCTGCTCGGGCTGGGCTTCCTGTTGTTCCTGGCCGGCCTCGAAATCGACGTACACCGACTGCGCGGGCAGGTCCTGCGGCTGGCGGTGCTGGGTTATCTGGTGACGTTGCTGCTGGGCGGGCTTGCCGGCTTCGGATTCTCGGCGGTCGGCTGGGTCAACAGCGCGCTCCTGCTCGCTGTCACGCTGTCAGCGACGTCCTTGGGTCTGGTCGTGCCGGTCCTCAAGGACGCAGGCAAGGCCGAGGGCAGCGTCGGGCAGTTCACCATCGCGGCCGCGTCGGTTGCTGACTTCGCCGCTGTACTGGTGCTGTCGCTCGTCTTCTCGACGGAAGGCGGCAGTGCGGGCGAACGGCTGATCATGGTGGGGCTGTTCGCTCTGCTGGTGGTCGTCACAGGTCTCGTCGTCGCCACGGCCGGACGCTCGCAGCGAATCGGCGGGGTGCTGTTGCGGTTGCAGGACACCACCGCTGAGATCCGGGTCCGGGCCGCTGTGGTGCTGCTGGTCGCCTTCGTCGCCTTGGCGGAGCAGTTCGGGCTGGAGACGATCCTCGGGGCGTTCCTGGCCGGAGCGGTGGTCGGACTGGTCGACCGGGACGCCGCCTCGCATCCACGCTTCCGGATCAAGCTGGAGGCGTTGGGCTACGGGTTCCTGATCCCGGTGTTCTTCGTGACGAGTGGGCTCCGGCTGGACCTGCGCGGCCTGCTCGCGGACCCGGCCGCGCTCGTCCGGGTGCCGTTGTTCCTGCTCGCGTTGCTCGTCGTCCGCGGCGCACCGGCGTACCTCGCAGTGCGGACGCTCGGCCCCCGAGCGACGGCTGCGACGGCGCTGCTGCAGGCGACGTCGCTGCCGTTCATCGTGACGGCGACCCAGATCGGCGTGGCGACCGGGCTGATGGGCCCGGTCACCGCCGCCGCTCTGGTCTGCGCCGGGCTGCTGTCCGTGCTCGTGTTCCCGGCGGTCGCGCTGGTGCTGCTCAGGCAGCCTGCCGCCGACCGATCCGGCCGAGCAGTACCGCAGCCACCATCGAGACGATGATCGACGTGTACGTCGCACCGAGCCAGCCGGGCACGGGCTGGTCGTTGAACAGGGCCTGCTGCAGCTTGGTCCAGAACGGCGACCATCCCGCGACGGTGCCGGGGTTCACCAGCTGGTACGCGACGAAGCCGATCAGCCAGGCGACGGTCGGCTGCCAGCGGAACTTCGCCGTACCGGACACGTCCCACTGCATCTTGCTGACCACGAAGAAGTCGGCGATCGCGACTGCGAACAGCGGAACGAAGACCGAGCCGATCAGGTACAGGAACTGCGTGTAGTTGCCGAGATCGATGAACAGCGCGATCCCGGTGGCGATCACGCCGATCGCGACCGAGATCCACCGCCGGTCGATGTGACCGATCAGGTTGTGCGTGGCCATCGTGGTCGAGTAGACGTTCGCGTACGCCTCGTCGACCTCGTCGACCAGCAGCACGAGCAGGGCGATCGCACCGGCCGGCAACGTGACCAGTGCGGTGATGACGTCCTCGCTGTTCGTCCCCAGCGTCGCCACGGCGACCACGCCGAGGGCGTAGTACGCGATAGCGGCCAGGCCGTAGCCGAGCGAGGAGCCGGCGAACGCTGCCTTGTTGGTGCGCGAGTGCCGCGTGTAGTCCGCGGCCAGCGGGGCGAACGACACGACACCGGCCGCGGCGAGGTCGACCGCCGGCCAGAAGCCGAACACGCTGTCCTGCGGCAGGGCGTGCGTCGGCTTGCTCAGCACCTGCACGAAGAGGTACACCGACGCCAGCAGCACCAGCCAGACCATGAACTTGCGCAGGATCTTCACGCTGCCCAGCGGACGCACCGCCATCGCGGTCGCGATCAGCCCGGCGAGGACGACGAACAGCCAGCGCCAGCGCTCACTCGTCACCGCGACCGCGGCCTGCGAGATCACGATGATCTCCATCGTCGCCCAGCCGACGTTCTGCGCGATGTTCAGCACGGTCGGCGCCATCGAGCCGCGGCGGCCGAACAGACCACGCAGGCATGCCATCGCCGGCGCTCCGGTCTGCGACCCGAACACGGCCGCACCGCCGAGCACCAGCGCGCCGATCCCACAGCCGACGACGACCGCGAGCAGGCCCTGCCACAGCGAGCCGGTGTACGCCGCGACCAGCGCACCGGTCACCGGGCCGAACAGCGAGATGCCGAAGTTGCCCCAGAGCGTGAACTGGTCGAAGAAGCCGAGCGTGCGCGGCGCATCGGTGGTGAGAACGAGCGGAGCCTCGGTGGAGCTCGACGGACGAACAGCTGTATCGGTCATGAGTGACCCCACTCCCTACGCCGGCATTACCCGGTCAGGTTCAGGCGGTCGGCGACCCAGCTGTCGCCCTCTCAGCCCGCGCATCCTCGGTGCGAGCTCCCGCATAGGTTGGTACTGCGAGTTTAACGCGTCAGCCATTTTCCGGCAGTGCGGCCGCTCGTTCTATGAGCGCGGCCACTTCCGGGCCGTTCGTGACGACCGGCATGTGCGCACCGGTCTCCAACGTGCGCGCCTCGCCGTGACTGAGCTCGGCGAGCTGCTCGAGCCACTCCTTCGTACACATCAGGTCGTGCTTGCCGCGGACCAGGACCACCGGGGCCCGCACGTGCGGCATCACCGCGGCCAAGTCGTGGATCCGCGACGCCTCGCCGGCGCGGGCGATCGACGGCAGCGTCGTGCGCGCGTACTGCGGGCTGATCCGAACCAGCTTCGGCACGTCCGGGATAGCGGATCCGACGAGCCGGACGGCGCGGTCGACCCAGCTCGACATCCGGGCATCACCCGTCGGGGCCACGAGAACGAGCGCGTGCACGAGCTCGGGGTAGCGCACTGCCGTCTCGACGACGACCTGACAGCTCGCCGAGTGGCCGACCAGCACCGATCGCTCGCGGATCTTCTCGGCCAGCGCCACCGCGAGCGCCCGCGGATGCAGGTCCTCCCGAGCGCCCGCCGGTTCGCCGTACCCGGGCAGCGTCACCAGGTGGTACGGCGTGACGAGATGCTCGGCGGTCCGCGCGTACGACTCCGGGCCGAGGCCCAGGCCGGGCACAAGGACGATCGGTGCGCTCACTCCCAGGGCGCCTTGGCCGGAGCGCCTTTGACGACCGGGTTCGCCACGTCGGGCTTCAGCTCGCGGTACCCGAGGAACAGGCCGACGGCGAGAAGCAGCAGGCCGACCCCACCCCAGCCGTACGCCGTGGGAAGCCGGTGCACCGCGTCGTCGCTGCTGCCCAGCCCGGTGGACAGCACCATGAGCAGCCAGACCAGGATCAGCACCACCGACACCGCGACCAGCAGCAACCCGGCGAGCTCGGCCGGCTCGGGCCGACGACCGGCCTTGCGGCGGGCCAGCACGTCCCGGATCCACATCACCAGCGCGCCGGTGCCGACGACCAGGAGCAGCAGCTGGCCGATCGCGTCGAGCACGTCGGTCCGCAACGGGTGGTTGAGCGGCGAGCCGGGCGCCTGGGAGATCTCCCGCAGCGCGACCCGCTGGACGGACACGACGAGCAGACCGTAGATCGCGGCGATGAACGTCGCCAGGCCGACGACCCGAGCGGCCCGCGGATCCCGCGACGGCTCGTCCCGGCCGTACGTCGGGAGCTCATGCGGCTGCGGGCTCGCTTCGGCGCCGTAGGGTGCGCCGGGGCGGTAGGCCGGGGGCTGGTGGTACGCCGGGTTGCCCTGCGGCGGCGGCTGGGTCCCGTACGGCTGTGGCTGCGCGTACTGGAACTGCTCCGGCGGGGCAGGCGGCCCGGCGTACGTGCCACCGCCGTACGGCGTGGGCGGAGCGTAGTGATGCTCCTCACCAGCTGCCTGCTGCTTCTCGGGCTCATCGCCCCGGCCGTACGTCGGGAAGTCCTGCGACGACATCGGTTCTCCCTCCGTCGCGCCCAGTCTCTCAGGTGGCCTTGATGGTCGGCCAGGCGTTCGGTAGGCAGCCGGCCAGGCCCTTCGTCTGCTGCATCATCACCGGCGCGGGGGTCTTCGGCGTGGCGCAGGTCGAGTGCCCGTGGCCGAGCGCGTGCCCGACCTCGTGGTTGACCAGGTAGCTGCGGTACATCTCGACGTCGCCGTTGTACGCCGGGATCGCGTAGATCCACCGCTTGGCGTTGAGCACCACCCGGTCCTCGACGCGGCAGGACACCTCACCGCCGGTGTCGAGCGGCAGACAGAGCTTGTCGGTCAAGGTCGGTGTCGCGAGGATGATCCGGAGGTCGGCGTCGACGCGGTCCGTCCGCTCGAAACTCACCGGATGCACCGCCTGCCAGCCGCGCGGGTCGGTCAAAGTCTTGTGGATCGCCGCCGCCACCGCGGCGCCGTTCACCGACACCCCTTGCTCGATCTCGACCCGGTACGTCAGCTTGTCGCGCACCCCGGTCGCCTTGTCGGACCCCGGCACCACCGCGAGCTTCCCGGTCGAGACCAGCACGTTCGGCTTCGCGTTCTTCGGCTTGCGCGTCAGCGTCGGTGCCGGCCGCAACGGAGTCGTGAACTTCTGCGTCGGCGTCGCGATCGGCGTCGGCTTGGGCGTCGCAGCCACCGGCACCTCCTCGGCGACAGCGTCAACCCCCGCCACCGCCTCCGCCGCCAGACTGCTCCGATGCGCCACATCCGGATGCGCCACCACCACAGTCCCCAGCACCGCCAACGCCGTCACCACAAGCCACTGCCCCTTGTACGACCTCCGCCGACTGTGCCGCCCACTCCGCCGCCTGGCCGCGTCAGTCCGCTGGCCGCTCCGCCGGGTGGTCATGACAAGTGACCCTACCGATACCTGCCAAAGCACGAAAGCCCGGTTGCGTTAAGTCGTCCTGGCAGTGAGGAGATCCAGACTGTCGGATCTGCCTGGTACGACTGCTGACCTGGCATATGACGCACGAAAGGTATGGGCAAGATGATCAGGACCGTGACCGGCGATCTGCTTCGTCAGGATGCTGATGCCCTGGTCAACGCCGTCAACACAGCCGGGATCATGGGCAAGGGAATCGCGCTGCAGTTCAAGCGAGCGTGGCCCGCGATGTTCGACGACTACGCCGACGCCTGCGCCCGCGGCGAGGTGCAGCTCGGGAAGATGCACGTCTGGAGCACGGGATCGGCGGCCCCGCCCCTCCTCATCGTGAACTTTCCGACGAAGAAGCACTGGCGCTCACGTTCACAGGCACAGGACATCAGCTCAGGTTTGGAAGATCTGGTCCGAGTTGTTCGCGACCACGATCTCCGGTCGATCGCCGTCCCGCCGCTCGGTTGTGGGTACGGCGGACTTGACTGGGCGGTTGTCGAACCGCTCATTCACCACGGACTCGCAGCCGTCGCCGATGATGTCGATGTCCGGGTGTTCCCACCCGCGGGCGGGTCGACTGTTCGCCCGTGAGGCGCCCCTCAGGTCAAAGGCAGTTGGGCAGTGGTCGCCCGATCGGTGCGAAGCCGATGTACCGGCGCCGGCCCGGGGGAAGAGGGTCCGCTCGCGGCGACGGTCATGTCCGGCAGTGCGTCGGCTTGCAGTTACTACGCGCGGCAGCGCGAACCCGCGGGCGCCAGCCCGGGGGTGTGGTGGGAGCGCGCGTAGCGGGCGCGGGGAGGAGCGGAGCGACGAGTGGCGGCTGCGTAGCACGCGTGGGCCTACCACCTCACCCACACACCACAGCCGTCAGCTTGTCCTCACCCCTCCACCAGTACCTCAGGCTGTGCGGGTGCGGAGGAACTTGCCGAAGTGGGGGACGGTGAAGGCTACGGTGCCGCGTTCGGCGGAGAAGACGAGGCCTTTCTTGATCAGGCCGTCGCGGGCCGGGGAGAGGGACTGGGGTTTGCGGTTGAGGGTGCTGGCGACCTCGGCGGTGGGGACGGAGCCGTCGTCGACGCCGATGCCCAGCTCTGCCATGGCGCGCATGTACTCGCGTTCCGCGGGCGTCGCACGTTCGTAGCGGGAGCCGAAGAAGCCGACGGTCAGCTCGGCGGATGCTTCGGGGGCGGCGACGGCGACGTCCTTGATGGTGATGGGTGAGGTCGGCGCGTGGTCCCAGGTCGAGTGCGCGAACGCCTGCACGAAGTACGGGTAGCCGTCGGTCTGCGCGTACAGCTCGTCCAGAGCCTCCTCGTCGTACTGCACGCCCTCGCTCTCGGCCGGCACCATCAGCGCCCGGTCGCACGCTTCACGCGCCAGCCGGTCCACACGGATGTAGCGGAACAACCGCTCGGAGTACGACTTGCTGGCCGACAGTACGGCGGGCAAGTGCGGCAGCCCCGCGCCGACGACGACCAGCGGGGCACTCTGCTGCGAGATCTCATGACAGGCGGCGCACAGCGCGGACAGGTCGTCGGCGCTGATGTCCTGCATCTCGTCGATGAACAGCCCGACCCCGACGGTCAGGTCGCCGGCCAGGTCCGCGGCGTCGGTGAACAGCTCGATCAGGTCCATCTCCAGGTCACCGGAGTCGGCCCGGCCTTTCGCCGCGGCCACGTCGACAGGCGGGTGCCAGCGGATGCCTTTGCGGTCGTTGACCGCGGTGCGCAGCGCGAACGCCTTCAGTACGGCGCTGAACTGGTCGACCTTCTGGTCGTCGCGGTGCCGGTGGCCCAGCTCCCGCATCGCGGTGTGCAGCGCTTGTGCGATCGGCAGCCGGATGCTCTGGTCCGGCCGGGCCTCGATCTTGCCGGTACCCCACGCTCGCTTGATGGCCTGTGAGCGCAGTGTGTTGAGCAGGACCGTCTTGCCCACGCCCCGGAGTCCGCTGAGCACCAGGCTCCGCTCCGGTCTGCCTGCCGCGACCCGTTCGAGCACTACCTCGAACTGCCGCACCTCGGTGTCGCGTCCGGCCAGCTCAGGCGGCCGCTGACCGGCGCCGGGCGCATAGGGATTCCGGATCGGATCCATGCTTTCACTGTATGAGCGCGTCTAGCGTTTTCCGTAGATTGACCGATCGACGGCCAGAGCGTGTCGCGAGGGGTCTCTACGGCTTTCTAGTGAAATGACTAGACACCGATAGACACCGTGAGCGACCCGAAGACCACTATGGTTCCGCCATGGTGGAGTGGGCTCCGCAGGCAGGGGCGTTGTACGAGCGGGTGCACCAGCAGTACGTCGGCGGCGCGCGCAAGCTCGAGGCGCTGATCAACGAGCTGATCGGCGAAGAGGAAGGCATCAACTACCTGAGCGCGACGGCTCGCGCGAAAGACCCGGAGTCGTTTCTCGCGAAGGCCTCCAAGCCGCACCCGGACGATCCCGCCAGGCCGAAGTACGACGACCCGCTGAACCAGATCACCGACCTGGTCGCGGCCCGGGTGATCACGTTCCTGGTCGAGGCGGTGGACCGGGTGTGCGAGGTGATCGAGGAAGAGTTCGAGATCGTCGAGCACACCGACATGGGCGCGCACACCCGGGCGCAGGGCGTCTTCGGATACGCCAGCAAGCACTACCTGGTCCGGCTGAACGAGCACCGCCGCGAGCTCCCGGAGTACGCCGTACTGAAGAACCTCGTGATGGAGATCCAGGTCCGTACGGCGGTCCAGCACGCGTGGGCCGAGTTCGAGCACGACATCCGGTACAAGCTGGACATTCCACCGGACCGCAAGCCCGAGTTCGACCGGCGGTTCCTGCTGGCGGCGGCCCTGATGGAGCTGGCCGACAACGAGTTCACCGAGATCGACCGCCTGTACCGCGAGCTGGCGGCGACCGCGGAGGACAAGGCGCCGCTCGACCTCACGACGGCCACGCTGACGACGTACCTGACCCGTCGGTATCCCGACGCGCCGCACGCGAAGACCACGCACTACGCCTGGATCCTGGGCATCCTGCACCGCATCGGCGTCACCACGGAGGAGCAACTCACCGAGCTGCTCACCGGGATCGACAGTGAAGCAGTGCAGGCCGCCATGACGCACCGGGCGCCGGCAGGCACGGTACGCCGCCTCGACGACGACCTGCTCGCCGCCAAGGGCCCCGCCTACTTGGACCTGTTCCCGGACGAGGAACGCCGCCAGAAGATCCTCCGCGGCCGGCTCAAGGCACTGGTCCGGGCCGAGATCATCCAGCCCTGACGAGGTCCTCTGCCGTACGGCGGGCCCAGCGGGTCGTGGTGATCAGACCGAGCCCCAGTACCAGCGCACCGCAGCCCGCGATGATGTACCAGCACAGCTTGGCCGCGTCGACGAAGCCGGACTCGAAAGAGCCGACCAGACGCGCCGTGAGGACAGTCCCCGCGACAGCAACACCGAGCGAGGCACCCACCTGGCGACTGGTCGACGCGATCGCTGCAGCCACGCCGGCCTGGGAACGCGGCATCCCGGAGACCGCCGCGTTGGTAATAGGTGCGTTCAGCATCCCGAAGCCGAGCCCGAAGACCAGATAGCTGACCAGCAACCATGCAGTGGAAGTAGTAGTGGTCAACTGGGACAGCAGGAGACCCGCCACAGTCAGCATGGTGCCTGCGACGACCAGCGGCACCCGTGGGCCGCGGTGACCGACCAGCCACCCGGACACCGGCGCGAACACGACAGTCATCGCAGCCATCGGCAGGGTCAGCAGACCGGCGTGCAGTGCGCTGAACCCGCGCACCGACTGCAGATAGAGCGAGTTGAGGAACAGGAACCCGGACAGCGCCGAGAACCCGCACACCGCTATCAGTGTGGCCCCGGAGAACGGCGCGCTGCGGAAGAACCGCGGGTCCAGCAGAGGCTCCTCCCGGCGACGCTCGTAGTACACGAGGGACGCCAGCGAGACGACGCACACGACGAAGCATCCGACGATCAGCGGCGACCCCCACCCGGCCGACCGACCTTCGATGATCCCGTACGTCAGGCTGCCCAGCAGCAGGATGACGAGCACCTGCCCGACCGGATCGATCCGCCGCGGTACGGCGGCCCGCGACTCCGGTACGAACAGCGCCGTCATGACGAAGGCGGCAACGGCGACCGGCACGTTGATCCAGAAGATGAACCGCCACCCGGCCGCGTCCACCAGCGAGCCTCCGACGACCGGACCAACCGCCATGCTCAGCCCGACGACACCGCCCCACACCCCGATCGCCTGGGCGCGCTCACGCGGGTTGGTGAACGTGTTGGTGATGATCGACATCGCGACCGGGTTCAGCATCGACCCGCCGACCGCCTGCAGCACCCGGAACGCGATCAGCAGGTCGATACTCGTCGCGACTCCGCACAGCAACGACCCGATCCCGAAGAGCACCAGCCCGGCCTGGAAGGTCCGCCGCCGCCCGACGCGGTCCGCCGTCGACCCGGAGACCATCAGCAGACAGGCCAGCACCAGCGTGTAGGCGTCGATCGTCCACTGCAGCTTGGCGACCGGCGCGTCGAACTCGGACCGGATCGCGGGAAGTGCCAGGTTCACGATCGTCGAGTCCAGCCCGACGATGAACAGGCTCGAGCAACAGATCGCGAGCACCAGCAGCCGGCGCCCGCGGGTCAGCTCCTCCACCCGGCTCCCTCCATCCGTTGAAGACTGTACTACCCGGCCTGGAAACGGTTCCCGACCGTCCACGAAAACGGTTTGACGGACTGTCGGCGGGGCCGCCTACGCTTGTTCCATTCGCCTGGTCAGGTGCCTTCTTTCAACCCTTCTATGCCTCTTTGTGAGACGTCATGTCCTTGCGCCTCATTCCGTTCGCCGATCCGGGTGTGCCGGACACCCGATCCGGCCTCCGACTCATCATCTGGCTGGAGCACCAGCAACTGCGGGGGCAGGCCCTCGCAGTGTTCTGGGGACTGGTCTATTTCGGCGGTATCGCCGCCGCCCCGGTCGCCGTCGGTCTCGCCGTGCAGGCGGCGATCGACCTGTCCTGGCCCAAGCTGATCCTGGCCGGCGCGCTGCTGCTGGCCTTCGGTGCAGCCAAGGCCGGCGCCGACTCGTTCTTCCACAAGGCCGTGGTGACGAACTGGATCAGCACCGCGTCGCGCCTGCAGCAGCTGCTGTTCCGCAAGGCCGCGGAGCTGGGCTCGCTGCTGACCCGCCGGATCGCGGCCGGCGAGGTGGTCGCCGTGAGCAGCGGCGACGTCGAGAAGATCGGCTGGTTCGTCGAGGTCCTGGGCCGCTTCGTGGCCGCGCTGCTGACCTGCTTCGCGGTCGTCGTCGGCCTGCTGCTGTACGAACCGCAGCTCGGCCTCGTCGTCGCGATCGCCGTACCGGTGCTCGCGTTCTCGATCGTGCCGCTGATGGGTCCCGCGGAGCGCCGCGCGGACGAGCAGCGGGCCAAGGGCGGCCGGGCCACCGAGCTCGCCGCCGACACCGTCGCCGGTCTGCGCGTGCTGCGCGGCATCGGCGGTGAGCAGCTGTTCCTGCAGCGTTACCGCGAGGCGTCGCAGCAGTACCGGAGCAGTGCGGTGCGCAGTGCCCGGATGTGGTCGCTGATCGCGGCCCTGCAGGTGCTGCTGTTCGGTCTGTTCCTGGTGCTCGTCGTCTGGATGGGAGTCCGGCTGGTGACCCAGGGCCGGATCTCGGTCGGCGAGCTGGTCACGACGTACGGGTTCATCACGTTCATGCTGGTTCCGCTGCACACGTTCGAGGAGACGGCGAGCGCGTTCATCTTCTCGAAGGTGTCGGCGCGCCGGGCCGCGCGCGTGCTGTCGCTGCTGCGGACCGACGAGACCAAGGGGACGTCCGCGGCCCAGCTGCCGGAGGGCGACCTGCTCGACCCGGTCACCGGGCTGAACGTCCCGGCCGGAAGCTTCACCGCGGTCGTCTGCGGCAACCCGGACGCCGGGGGTCTGCTGGCCGACCGGCTGGGTGGCCACAGCCCGTCCGCCACCGACGAGGCCTCGGTGCTGCTCGACGGTGTCGCGCTGGACGACATCCCGCTGGAGTCCGCGCGCACCGTCGTCCTGGTGCAGGACAAGGACCCGGTGCTGTTGTCGGGGACGGTGCGCGAGCTGTTCGACGTGCCGGCGAGTGGTGCGGTCTCACCCGAGACCGCCCTGGACGCAGCCCAGTGCGAGGACATCCTCGACGTGCTGCGGCAGACGCTGCCTGCTGGTGAGTCCGACGCCATGAAGGCCGTGCTGACCGAGCGAGGCAGGTCCCTGTCCGGCGGTCAGCGGCAGCGGGTGGCGCTGGCGCGTTCGCTGTACGTCGACCCGCAGGTGCTGGTGCTCGACGAGCCGACCAGTGCGGTCGACGCGCACACCGAGGCGCGGATCGCGGACGGTCTGCAGCTGCTGCGTGCCGGCCGGACCACGGTGGTGTTCACGTCCAGTCCTCTGATGCTGGACCGGGCGGAGCGGGTCGTGTTCGTGCCGGAGGGCCGCGTCGACGCGGTCGGCACGCACCACGAGCTGCTGCACACCAACGCGCAGTACAGGGCTGTTGTGACCCGTGAAGAAGAGCCGACGTTCGAGGAGTCAGCGTGAAGCGCCCGGAGTACGACCCCGCAGCCCCACAGGAGGTAGTGCGCCTCCCAGTGGCCAGCGGCGCGACGGTGCGTGCCTACATCAAGACACTGTTCCGGCGGCACCGTCGTCAGTTCCTCTGGCTGACGCTGGTAAACGCAGTGGCCGCGCTGAGCGGCATGGTCGGTCCGTGGCTGCTCGGCAACGTCGTGCAGAAGCTGTCCGAGGGTCACACCGACGTCAACCTGCCGTACGTCGTGATCGGCTTCGTCCTCGCGCTCGCGGTGCAGACCGTGTTCGTGCGGCTGACCCGGTTGCGCGGTGCGGTGCTCGGCGAGGAGATGCTCGCGGATCTGCGCGAGGACTTCCTGATCCGTGCGGTCGGGCTGCCGCCGGGCGTGCTCGAGCGCGCCGGCACCGGTGACCTGCTGTCCCGAATCACCACCGACATCGACCGGCTGTCGCACGCGATGCGCGACGCCGTACCGCAGCTGACGATCGCGATCATCTGGGCGTCGCTGCTGATCGGCGCGCTGATCGTGACGGCGCCCGCGCTGGCCGTGGCGGTGGTGATCGCGGCGCCGATCCTGATCATCGGCGGCCGCTGGTACTTCAAGCGTGCCCCGAAGGCGTACCGGTCGGAGGCGGCCGGGTACGCCGCGGTCGCCTCGGCGCTGGCCGAGACGGTCGACGCCGGCCGCACCGTCGAGTCGCACCGGCTCGGCGGCCGCCGGATCGAGCTGGGTGACACCCGGATCGGCCAGTGGGTCGGCTGGGAGCGGTACACGCTGTACCTGCGGATGATCCTGTTCCCGGTGATCAACATGACCCACACGGTCGCGCTGGCGGCGGTGCTGGTCATCGGCGGTGGCTTCGCGATCCAGGGCTGGCTGACCGTCGGTGCACTGACCACAGGTGCGCTCTACATCCAGATGCTCGTCGAGCCGGTCAACATGATGATCCGCTGGTACGACGAGCTCCAGGTCGCGCAGGTGTCGCTGGCGCGGCTGGTCGGCGTCCGTGAGGTCGAGACCGCCGCGGCGGCGAGCGAGGCCGAGCCGGAAGGGCGGACCGTGCTGGCCGACGACGTCCGCTTCGGGTACCTGGAGGGCCGCGACGTCCTGCACGGTGTCACGTTGACGGTCGAGCCGGGTGCCCGGGTGGCGCTCGTCGGGCCGTCCGGTGCGGGCAAGTCGACGCTGGGCCGGTTGCTCGCCGGCATCTACTCGCCGCGCGTCGGTGACATCACCTTGGGCGGTGCCGCGCTCGGCCGGATGTCTGCCGAGCAGGTCCGCAGTCATGTCGCCCTGGTCAACCAGGAGCACCACGTGTTCGTGGGCAGCGTGCGCGACAACCTGCGGCTCGCCCGGCAGGACGCGTCCGACGCGGACCTGTGGGCGGCGCTGCGGTCGGTGGACGCCGACGGCTGGGTCGCCGGGTTCGACGACGGGCTGGACACCGAGGTGGGCTCCGGTGGGGTCTCGCTGACGCCGGCCCAGGCGCAGCAGGTCGCACTCGCGCGGCTGGTCCTCGCCGACCCGCACACCCTGGTCCTGGACGAGGCGACCTCGTTGATGGACCCGCGGGCGGCCCGGCACCTGGAGCGGTCGCTGGCGACCGTGCTGGAGGGCCGGACCGTGGTGGCGATCGCACACCGGTTGCACACCGCGCACGATGCCGACGTGATCGCCGTCGTCGAGGACGGCAAGATCGTCGAGCTCGGCGGCCACGACGAGCTGGTGGACGCGCAAGGGGCGTACGCCGCACTCTGGCACTCCTGGCACGGCGACCGATGACCAGCGGGGTGTCCGGCGGAGAACCCGTCGGACACCCCCTGCCGTGTGAGGATGAAGGTGTGCTGCTGACGACCCTCTTCTCGCTGCCCACGTCCATGGCCCTCGATATCGACGACGAGGGCCGGATGCTGGTGCTGTACGACGGCACCGGCACCCGCCAGGTCAACGAGGTCGCTCCCGACGGCACCTGGCGTGCGCTGACCGATCTTGACGACACGTGCCACGGCGCCCGGTTCGTACCCGGCAGCAGCCACGTCGTCGTCGAACACGACACGGGCGGCGACGAGCGCGGGCAGCTGTCCCTGCTCGACCTCGACGAACCCGGTCTGCCCGCACTGACCCCGCTGGTGCACGACAGCGAGTACATCCACCGCCTGGTCGCGGCCCGGCCCGACCGCGTGCTCTACACCACGAACCGTCGCAACGGCGTGGACTTCGACCTGGTCGCGCGCGACCTCACCAGCGGCCGCGAAACCGTCCTGTACGACGGCGGCGGCTGGGTGATGGGCGTCGACCCTTCGCCGGACGACAAGTGGGTCGTGCTGTCGAAGGCGAGCAGCCCGGCGAACTCGATGCAGCTGCTCCTGGTCGACACGTCGAGCCGATCAGTTGTCGAACTCACCGCGGAGGACGCGCACAACGACCAGGGCCCGGTCGCATGGCTGCCGGACTCCTCCGCGTTCCTGGTGTCGAGCAACGCCGACCGCGACCGGATGGCGATCCGCCGGTACGACGTGAGCGACGGGGCGTGGAGCGATCTGCTGGTGGACGACGCCCGTGACCTGGCCGGGTGGCCCTCACCGAACGGCGAGCACCTGCTGGTCGGCGTGCTGCAGGATGGCGAAGTCGGGCTCGAGCTGCACCGGCTGGACGAGGGCGCGCCGCTCGTGGCACTCGACCTTCCGGCGGGCGGCTGTGCGGCGTTGACGATGGCCACGCCGGACCCGATCTGGTCGCCGGACGGCTCGTTCGCGGCGATCACCTACAACTCCCCGGTGACTGCGCCCACCGTGTACCGGTTCGTCCCTGGCGGTGAGCTGACCGCGCTCCGTCCGGTGGAGGTCCCGGTCGAGCTGCCGCATCCCGAGAGCCTGCGGGTTCCGTCCTTCGACGGCGAGCAGGTGCCGGTGTTCGTGTTCCGGCCGATCGGCGAGAGCCTCGGGTCCACGGTTGTCCACGTGCACGGCGGCCCGGAAGGTGCCGCGATGCGCATCTGGAGCCCGATCATCTCGGCGCTGGCCGGCGAAGGACACACCGTCGTCGTACCGAACGTGCGCGGCTCGGCCGGTTACGGCAAGCGCTGGTACTCGCTGGACGATCGCCAGTTGCGGCTGGACTCGGTGAAGGACCTGGCCGCGATCAACAGCTGGCTGCCGACGATCGACGCCGACCCGAAGCGTGCGGCGCTCTGGGGCGGTTCGTACGGCGGCTACATGGTGCTGGCCGGTGTCGCGTTCCAGCCGGAGCTGTGGGCGGCCGGTGTGGACATCGTCGGGATCGCTTCGCTCGTGACGTTCCTGGAGAACACGTCGGACTACCGGCGGTCGATGCGGGAGCGCGAGTACGGCTACCTGGCGACGGACCGCGAGTTCCTCCAGGAGGCGAGTCCGCTCAGCCGCGTCGACGACATCCGGGCGCCGCTGTTCGTGATCCACGGCGCCAACGACCCTCGCGTCCCGTTGTCGGAGGCAGAGCAGATCACCGACGCACTGACGAAGCGCGGCGTCCCCTGCCAGGTGCTCGTGTACCCGGACGAGGGACACGGCTTGGCCAAGCTCACGAACCGTCTGGACGCGTACCCGCAGGCCTTCAGCTTCCTGCGGGACCACCTGGGGTGAGAACACCGGCGGTCGCGTCGAGCCGCACCGGAAGCCCCAGCGGTACGGCGAGATTCAGCGCCTCGTGCCCGATCGCCGCGCCCGCCACCATCGGCAGGCCGAGCGGTTCGAGCCGCTCGGCGATCACCGCGACGGGATCCTGCGTGCCGGTGAAGTCGCCCACGACCACACCGGTCACCTGGTCGAACCACCCGGCGCGCAGCAGCTGCGTGAGCAACCGGTCGACCCGGTAGCCGGCTTCGTCGACGTCCTCCAGAACGACGACACCAGCCGGCGGCGCGTACGTCGGCGTACCGACACTGGACGCCAGCATCGCCAAGTTGCCGCCGCGCAGCGGCCCCTCGGCAACACCCGCGACCACGGTGCGCGCTCCGACCGGCGCGAGCAGGTCAGTGATGGTGTCCGGCTCGAACAGCAACGCCCGCAGCCGCTCGAGGCCCACCGCCGTGTCCAGTTGCTCCACAGCAGCAGCCATCGGGCCGTGGAGAGTCACGAGACCGCGTGCGTTCAGCGGCTCGTGCAGCGCGGTGATGTCGCTGAACCCGACGAACCACTTCGGCACGGCGGCCAGCTCGTCGAGGTCGACGTACTCGATCATCCGCTGCACGCCGTACCCGCCACGTGCACAGAACACCGCGGCGTACCGCGGGTCCAGCCAGGCGTTGCGCAGGTCGAGCGCCCGAGCCTTGTCGTCGGCCGCCAGGTACGCGAACCGCTCGTGCCCGGCCAGTACCGACGGCATCACGTCCACCTCGAGGCCCCAGGACCTGAGGTGGACCAGCCCGGTGTCGAGCCGGGCTGCGTCCACTCGGCCCGACGGAGCTACCACAGCAACCCGGTCCCCGCTCCGCAGTCGCTGCGGCACCACCACGTCAATCACGCCGTGACGCTACCAACCGACCTGCAGGGTCGCGCTCTTGGAGACCCCGTTGACCGTGACACCCAGCTGAGCCGTGCCGGGGCGCAGCGCAGTGAGTTGGCCGGTCGACGGGTCGTACGAAGCGACTGCCCAGAACGGAGCGGTCTTCGCAGGACCGACGTGCAGTGTGGACGAGCCCCACCAGTCTGCCGACACAGGGAAGGACACCGGCACTCGACGACCTTCCTGGACGACCGTGGCGGAAGCGGGCGCCGACTGACCGCGCTGGAGGCTCTCAGGAACAGTCAGCTCAAGCGAGTCGACATGGGCTCGCAGCTCGACCTCGAACCACGGCTGGGCCGACGGGTTGGCCGCGATGCCGACCAGCGCCCAGCCGGTGAAGCCACCGGCGTCCGGTGCCGCGGCCGGGCTCTTGCCGGAGTTGCCGGTCAGCGGCAGCAGGACGCCGTCGGTCCTGGTCGCGGCGAACGTGCCCGCGTGCGCCGCCATGTACGCCGCACCCTTGCCGGTCGAGGCCCGGAAGTCGGCCAGCCACTTCACGAGCATTGCCGCTTCCTTGCGGTCACCGAGCTGCGAGTTCTGTGTTGGCGACGGGTCGTCGATCGGGTGGTGCGCCATCACCACCACGTTCTTGATCGACCGGTCGGAAGCGGCGGAGTCGAGCTGCTTGCGCAGGTCGAGGATCTGGTCGAACCCGCCGGCCCGCAACGATCCGAACGACGAGTCCCGCAGCACGAACCGGGTGCCCTTGTGGTCGAACGTGCTGGTCGCGTCGCCGAAGACCTTCTTCCACTCGGACAGGTCGCCCGGGCCGTAGGTCTCGTGGTTGCCGGGCACGTAGTGCAGCGGCACCTGGCCGGCCACCTCCTCGTCGATGATCTGCTTGGCCAGCGCGATGTCCGGGCCGAACGCACGGTCGACGAAGTCGCCGTTGATCACCAGGAAGTCCGGCTTCTGCGCGAGCGCCTCGCGGATCGTCCGGCGGGCCTGCTTCACGTAGTCCGAGTTCGGGTCGTCGGAGGTGAACTGCGCGTCCGACATCACCGCGAACCGCCAGCGACCGGCCGTCGTCACGGTGCCGTCGGTGACGACCATCGGGTCGATCACCTTCGCGGGCGGGTCCATCGTGACCGGGGGCGCGCTGCGGACGGTCAGGTCGTCGACCACGATCCGGCCCGAGTACTGCCGGGTCGGCGAGGTCTCGACGACGTAGATCCGCCAGAACCGCAGTGGCATCGTCAGCCCGGGCGGAATGTCGGCCTCGACGTACTTCCAGCCGGTCCAGTCGACCGTGGCGGCCAGGTTGAGCGTCTGCGCCGTACCGCCGGCCGCGTCGTAGGCGTTGGCCCGCAGCCACGCACCCTTGCCGTCGCCGTACACCCAGGCGCCGAGCTTCTGCGGCTGGCCCGGCAACGTCTGCTGCGGGTTCTGCGAGAGGTACGCCGCGCGCGTGGCGGTGCTGCCCGTCAGCGAGTAGTCGAGCGCGACCGCCTGCCCGCCGTCGTGTCCTTCCGCGGCGGACAGCGACGCGGTCGCCTTGCCGGCGGGTACGGCGTTGGCCGCCCACCTGGTGACGTCGTCGAGTTCGTCGACCACGGTGGCGGTCAGACCGGCCGTGATGCTGAGCTGGGTGCTGAGCGAGCCGACGGTCGCGGTCACCACGGCCGAGACGGCCTCGTCGCCGAGCGCGTTGACCTCGAAGCCATTGCCCTTCGCAACAATCTTCACGAGCGCCGGGTCGTAGCTGAGCTTGACGTCGCGCGGCTCGACCCAGGTGGAGAACCCGTCGGCGTCGTATCCGTCGACCTCGAAGAAGCCCTTGGCGGCGGAGTCGGCGAGCGAGACCTGCCGGGTCGAGGGCGCCAGCCGGGTCGGCGTGCCGAGCACTGTCATCGGGAACCTTCCGTGGGCAGCGCCGCGGGCGGCGGTGACGATCACGTCGCCGGCGCGGCGGCCGGTGACCACGCCGTCCTGGTCCACGCGGACATTGCTCCCGGCGTACCAGAACGGCGTACCGGTCGCGGGCGCGTAGGTCTCGTCGTGGCCGGTGGCGCTCAGGACACGGCTCAGGCCGGTGAGCACGCGGGAGCTGCGGGAGATGTCGGTGTCGGGGCCTGCCGCCGCCGTACCGACGGCCTCGACGCGGAAGCCCTTGAGGCGGCCGGAGCCCTTGACCGGGACCAGACCGAGCCCGTTCGGGACGAGCCGCTCGCCGCCGTCGGACGGGTCGTTGACGACCTCCGGCGCGCCCGCACCCGGTGTCCGGGCCAGCATCGTCGAGGAGCCGCCGCCGTCCAGGTTGAGCGCGTCGTCGGCGCCGAGGCTGATCATCAGCTGGCCCATCTCCTTCAGCGACAGGCCTCGCGAACCGGTGGCCCGGCCGTCGACGGTCAGCAGGATCATCCGGCTGCCGTCGGCGTCGAACCCGATCGCGGTCCGCGGCGCGAGGTCGGCGTCCGGCACGGTGTCCGGGACCTGGCCGTCCTTCGCGAGCTGGTAGTTGCCGCTGACGGCGGCCGCGACCTCACCGGCCTCCGGGCGCAGGCCGTACGCGACGGTGACCTTGTCCCCGACAGCGAAGGCGGTGAGTGCGTCGGCGCCGGCCTCGCGACCGATCAGCGCCTGCTCGCCGGCTGCCAACGCAGTGGTGGCCGGAGTGGTGGCGGTGGAGACGACCACACCGTCGCGAAGGATCACCTCGCGAACGGTGGACAGGCCGTCCACGGTCCTGGTCCGGGCCGCGTCGCCCCACTCCGGGGTGTAGAGGCCGATACCGCCGGTGGTGACGGTCGGCGAATTGAGGTTGGCCAGCTCGAGCGTGGTGGCGCCGTCGGTCGCTGTGCCCTGCAGGAACAGCTGGGCGATCTTGCCGAGGCCGTCCTTGCCGATCACCGCGGTGTCGTTGTGGCCGGCGGCGGGAGCGTTCAGCAACTTGCCGGACTCGACCCCGACGCCCAGCGGCGCTGTCGTGTCGTTGATGTCGAAGAAGTCGCCGTTGACACCCGCGATCGCGCCTTTGCTCGCCAACTGCTGGCTGAGCGGCTGTCCACCCGACACCTTGCCGGTGTTGACCAGGTCGACGGTCACGCCGTGCTGGTCCAGGTCGGTGTCGAGGATGTCGCCGCGCTGCCAGCCCTTCGGGTCGAGCCGCTCGAACGACGTGTAGTTCACACCGGGCGCGACAGGGCTGTCGACGCGTGACGTCAGGACGCCGTTCTCGGCGATCGCGGCGTCCGGGATGCCCGCGGCCACGGTCTTGCCGAGGGCTGGGCTGACGAGCACCCCGGCGAGCAGGCCACCTACGCCGATCGCTGTGGTCAAGGGACGGATGAGCGACACAGGAGCCTCCCCACGGTGGACGGACGCGGTCATCCGGCGCCGCGCACCCGACCACCTCGTGAGCCGCAGGTGTACGCCGGTCAACCGACCGGTGACAAAGTAACGCCTGCGGTCACCATGTGGAAGGTTTTCTTCTCACTGTGTCAACTGGTGGCCACCGGGCGACCCGAGACCTGCCAGGCGTGCATGCCGCCGTCGAGGTTGATCGCCTCGCGGCCGAGCTGGTTCAGGAACTGGGTGGCCATGCCGGACCGGCCGCCGACCGCGCACACGCAGAGCACCTTCTGGTCCAGCGGCACCTCGCCGACGCGCTGCTGCAGCTCGCCGAGCGGGATGTGCGTGGCGCCTTCGATGTGGCCGCGGTCCCACTCGTCCGGCTCCCGCACGTCGAGTACGAACGCCTCCGCGAGCAGGTCGTCGTCGAGCTCAGCCACCACGACCGAAGGAATCTCCTGGTTCCGGAACATGTCCCCCAGCATGTCAGACCGCCGGGGCCCGGCCGGTGGCCGGATCCGGAAGGCGGTAGCCGCAGTCCGGATAAAGCGTTGACACCGGGTAGCGGATTTCGGAACCGTGGCTCGAAGGGAGGCCGCGGTGGAACTGATTCAGGGCATCCCGGGGGAGTTCGAGCCGCAACCCTGGGGAGAGGCGATTCTGCGGAGCCGTGAGTTGCTGCTGCTCCGGATCGCGTGCCGCCCGCCCGATCACGAGGTGCGCCTGCCGGGCCTGGCCACCACGCCGCTGCACGTCGTCGAGGACCACAGCGGCAAGGCGCTGACCTGGCGGCGCGACGGCGACGACCTGGTCGTCCGCCTGCCGGAAGCCGGTGAGCCGCCGGTCGTCCGCGTCGCGTTGCAAGGCAAGTTGCGGATCGTCCCGCCCGACACCGTCACCGCGAACGCGGACGGCGTGTGGGACCTCACCCCGACCGGTACGCCGGCGCACCTGGTCGCCCGCCGCGCCACCGATGTCGCCGTACGGTTCATCGGCCTGGCCGAACCGGACAGCCGGCATCAGATCCGGCTCGCCGGCCGACGGTACGGCGTGACCGGTCACCAGTTGACCAGGACCACGATCGGCCCGTTCCCGATGCCGGAGCGACGCGTCGTCGCGCTGCCGGTGCCGGCCGGCGTACGGCGGGTGCTCGTGGCGCCGGTCGGCACGGTGCTGGCCTCGATCCACCCGGGCCGTGACGACCTCACCGTCGTGGTGACGAACTTCGGCCGGGCCCCCGCGGGCGGCGAGGTCGAACTGCCGCTGCCAGCGGGCTGGTCGGCGACCGAGCAGGCGTGGACGTTCGACGGGCTCGATCCGGGCCGGTCGGTCGGCTGGGTGACGCGGGTCGCGGGTCCCGCGGGTGCACACGAGCTCCAGGCTCGCCTGGACGCAGGCCGCCGTTCGGCGTCGTCGCCGTACCTCGTCGCCCTGGGTTGACCCGCGCCGCGCCCGCTTCCAGTCTCACGCCCATCCGAGTACGCCGGGTGGGCGGTGCTAGCTGACCTCGACCGCCTCGGCCTTCTCCTTGGCGGGCAGGCACTTGCCGAGGTTCACGAAGAAGAAGATCAGGCCGAGGGTGATGGTGATGTGGCCCAGGCCGGAGATGCCGTCGAGGGCGGCGCCGGCCTGGTGGCCGAGCACGGTCATCGTGCCGCGGACGATCATCAGCCCGACGGTGAGCGCGAGGCCGGCGTTGTAGACCCAGAAGAACGCGGTGAACAGCTTGCCCGCGGTCAGGGTGAACAGCTTCTCCAGCGCAAGCACGACCAGGAAGAACAGCATGCCCAACGCCAGGATGTGCGTGTGGACGACGCTCAACTGGGTGTCGCCGGTGAAGTCGTTCAGCTTGGTCAGCTCGCGGTAGTACAGCCCGCTGATCAGCCCCAGAATCATGTAGACGTGCGCTGCCACGTAGATCTTCCGCATGGCCGGGAACCTACTTCAGCAGCTTCGACAGCCTTCGGTCGGCCAGCGGTTTGCCACCGGTCTGGCAGGTCGCGCAGTACTGCAGGGAGGAGTCGGCGAAGCTGACCTCGCGCACGATGTCGCCGCAGACCGGGCACTTCTCGCCCTTGCGGCCGTGCACGCGCAGCCCGGACTTCTTCTCCGACTTCAGGTCCTGCACGGCGAGCCCCGCGGAGCGGTCGACGGCGTCCTGGAGGGTTTCGCGCATCGCGTCGTACAGCACCTTGAGCTCGTCGTCGGACAGGTTCGACGCGGGTTTGAACGGGCTCATCTTCGCGACGTGCAGGATCTCGTCGGAGTACGCGTTGCCGATGCCGGCGATGACGGACTGGTTCCGCAGGACGCCCTTCAGCTGCACCCTGCCCGCGCGCTTGAGAATCTCGCCGAAGTCATCCAGCGACAGCGTGAACGGGTCGGGGCCGAGCCGGGCGATGCCCGGGACCTCGGCGACGTCGCGCACGACGTACACCGCGAGCTTCTTCTGGGTCCCGGCCTCGGTCAGGTCGAACCCTGAGCCGTCGTCGAGGACCGTCCGGAGCGCGATCGGCCCCTTGCCCGGCCGAACCAGGCCGGTGTTCTGCTCCTCTTTCCAGCGCAGCCAGCCTGCGCGGGCCAGGTGGATCACCAGGTGCACGCCCTGCGCGGAGATGTCCAGGAACTTCCCGTACCGCTGCACGTCGTCGATCAGCAGCCCCACCATCGCCGAGATCGGCGGGTCGTAGGTCTTCAGTGCGCTGATCGCCGTGATGTCGGCGCGCACGAAGGCACGCCCGACCGCTCGCTCCCGCAGGAACACGGCCAGCGACTCGACCTCCGGCAACTCAGGCACTCTCCTAGTGTGCCTGACGCCAGGGACAGTTCCGGTGGATTACCCATGGAGACAGGTTGTGGGTACCGGTAGTTTCGGTGGCAACCGAGTTGGGAGGCCCTGATGGGGTTCGTGAAGACAATGCTCAAGGGTGCTGTGGTGGCCAAGCTGATGCAGGTGGCCCAGCGGGAGCTGAGCAAGCCCGAAAATCAGCAGAAGATCAAGCAGGCGGTTCAGAAGGTTCAGCAGCGCCGCGCTCACTGAGGTGGCTCGGGGGTAGGGCTAGCTCCACCCTCGAGGAGGATTCAGCGTGACTGCGTAGCCAGGGTTCCCCCTGATGTGCTGGGTGCATGAGCCAGGTACTCGATCGGACGCGCATTCAGGACATCGACGCGCTGCGTGGTTTCGCCCTCCTGGGCATCTTGGTCGTGAACATCACCTTCGCCGCCTCCGGGTTCCCGATCCAGCTGGCGAAGGACCCGGCGTACGGCTCGTGGCTCGACCACTCCGTCCACTGGCTGTCGTCGGCGTTCGTGGACATGAAGTTCTACCTGCTGTTCTCGTTCCTGTTCGGGTACAGCTTCCAGTTGCAGCTGGAGGCGGCGCAGCGAGCAGGGGTCGCGTTCAAGCCGCGGATGGTGCGCCGGCTCGGCGGTCTGTTCGTACTCGGCGTCCTGCACGGCGTCTTCCTGATCACTGGCGACATCCTGAGCGTCTACGCGATCATCGGCCTGATCCTGCTCGGAATGCGCCGGGTGAAGGACCGTACGGCGCTCCTGGTCGCGGCAGGCATCTACGCGTATCTGTTCCTCACCCTGGCGATCGCCGCGCTCTTCGTGGACAGCACCCAGTTCATCGACCCCACCACAGCGGTGGCGGCCGCACAGGAGACCACTGCGAACCTGACGGGCTCGTTCAGTGACGTCATCGGCGAGCATGTGCGAGCGCTCCCGACGTACGGCCTGTCGCTGCTGACCGTTCAAGGCCCGACCACACTGGCCGCGTTCCTGATCGGCATGGTGGTCGGTCGGCGCCGGATGCTGCAGAACCTGTCCGGCAACGAGGCTGTGCTCCGGCTGATGCAACTGGTCGGCTTCACCATTGGCATCTCGGGCGGTGTGTACTACGCGTCCGTCGGCGGCAACGGCGACACCAGCGCCGTACTGATCAGCGTGCTCACCGCACCGTTCCTGACGGCCGCATACGTCGCGACGCTGCTCAGGTTCATGCACTCCGACCGCGGGGAGGACGTCCGTCAACTCCTCGCACCGGCCGGCCGGATGGCGCTGTCGAACTACCTGGGCCAGTCCGTTGCCACCATGCTGATCTTCACCGGCGTCGGCTTCGGTCTGGCGGGTCAGGTGTCTCCTCTGGAGACAGTCGGCTTCGCGGTCGGCATCTTCGTCCTGCAGGTGCTGCTGAGCCATGTCTGGCTCAGCAGCTTCCGCTACGGCCCCATCGAAGGGGCGCTGCGGGCGGTCACCAACGGGACCGCCCCCAGGTGGCGCGTTCAGGCCGCGTGACGGCCGTGGTGCAGGCGGGCGGTGCGGATGGTGTGCACGGTCCCGCTGGTCGAAGCAGGCTTGTGGTTGAAGGGCTTGACCGCCGCGCCGAGCGCGAGCAGGTCGAGCTTGGTCCGGGCCAGGTCACGGTCGTCAGCGACCCAGGTGCCCTGCGGTCCGGCGGCCGGACCGGTCGAGTGGCGCCTGTTGCTGAACTCCAGAGCCGCGATCACGGCCAGCACGAGTACTACGAGAACGATGTATCCGGTCATGGCAGTAATGATTCTACCAATTAGATCCTGCCACTAGTGGCACTATTGACATAGTCCAACAAATTACTGCCATACTGGCTGGATGCTGCAGAAGATCGCTGTCGTCCTGATGGAGGACGTCGCCCTGTTCGAGTTCGGAGTGCTCGCCGAGGTCTTCGGCATCGATCGCACCGACGACGGAGTGCCGCCGTTCGACTTCAAGGTGTGCTCGACCACGCCGGGCGTCCCGATGGAGACCAGCTCGCACTCCCAGGTGGTCGCGCCGTACGGGCTGGAGGAGCTCGAGGACGCCGACCTGATCGGCATCCCGGCCACCACCTGGCGGCACGCGTACGACGAGCGGATCCTGGACGCGCTGCGGCGGGCCGACGCGCGCGGCGCGATCCTGCTGACGGTCTGCTCCGGCGCGTTCGTGCTCGGCGCGGCCGGCCTGCTCGACGACCGGGCCTGCACCACGCACTGGCGCTATATCGACAAGTTCCACGACCAGTTCCCGTCCGCGAAGCTCGACCCGGACGTGCTGTTCGTCGACAACGGCAACATCATCACCAGCGCCGGCACCGCGGCCGGCATCGACGCCGCGCTGCACCTGGTACGCCGCGAGCTCGGCAGCGCGGTCGCGACCCGGATCGCCCGCCGGATGGTGGTCCCGCCGCAGCGCGACGGCGGCCAGCGGCAGTACGTCGAGGTGCCCGTGCCGGAGTCGTCCGGGGAGAGCCTGCAGCCGGTCCTGGACTGGATGGTCGACAACCTGACCGTCGACCACACCGTGCCCGCACTGGCCCGCCGGGCGCAGATGTCCGAGCGCACGTTCGCCCGCCGCTTCGTCGCCGAGACCGGCACGACGCCGCTCAAGTGGGTCACCACCCAGCGCGTGCTGCGCGCCCGGACACTGCTCGAACAGACCCGGATGGGCATCGAGCAGATCGCCGCGGAATCAGGATTCGGGACGTCCGCCCTGCTGCGGCATCACTTCCGCAGGGTGGTGGGCGTGCCACCCCAGGATTACCGCCGCACCTTCCAAACCGCCGGCTGATTGTCGTCGAGGCCGATGGCTGGCGCTGTGCCACCTGATCCGCCCGGTGTGAGGAAGGCATCACCGGACCGATTTGCATCGCCACCCCCTGCTCTGCGTAAGGTCACAGGGGGGTAACAGCGACGGACAGGTGGAGTGGTTGTGACGACGCCGGACCGCCCCCCGGGCAGGACCGCACGCCGGCTGAGCTGGGACGTGATGCGCGTCCTGGCGGTGCTGGCGGTGATGTTCACCCACACGACGTACATGGGTCCGTTCCTGCACCCTGAGCTCGGCCGACCGCTCGGGCCGTACCCGTTCCAGGTCGGCGCCAGCATCCTGCTGGTGATCAGCGCGCACTTCGTCTGCGTGACGATCCGGAGGGCTCGACGTACCGGTGGCTGTGGCGGCGGGTGTGCCGCGTGCTCCCGCCGTACCTGATCGCCGTCGTGTTCACCTATCTGGTCGTGGTGCTGCTCGCGCCCCGGAACTGGATCCTGCCAACGCCGCGCGACCTGTGGAGCAACCTCACGCTGGCAGCCTCGTTCGACCCTGGCGTCAAGCTCATCGACGGTTCGTACTGGACGCTGCCGCTGCAGCTGATGGCATTCGCCGCCGCGGCACTGCTCCGGCCGCGCGGGCTCGGGCAGCGGATCACCACACTGCTCTGGATCATGATCATCGCGCCGGTCGTCCTGCAGTGGAACGACCGCATCGGCCACAGCCCGCTCTGGGTGCAGCAGGCCTGGAACGGTCTCGGCCTGCATCGCCTGCAACTGTTCGCGATCGGCATCGCGATCTGGCTGTGGGCGCAGCGCCGGATCGGCGTCGTCCATCTCGCCGCACTGCTCGCGGCGACCGTCTTTGCGCAGCACGCACACACCGCGGACCTACCGTCATCCCTAGGTATCGGGGCGCTGCTGGTGCTCGTTGCACTGGCCGCCCGCGGCCCGGACTGGACGATGTTCACCCGGCTCCGGCGGCCGATCCAGTTCCTGGCTCGGATCTCCTTCGGGCTCTACCTGCTCAACCAGGTGGTCGGGTACCTGATCGCCTACCGCCTGATGGAGCTCGGCGCGGACCGGCTGCTGCAGGTGGCCGGCGCGATGATCGGCGTGATCGGGCTCGCCTGGCTGCTGACGAAGTACGTCGAGGAGCCGGCGTACCGGGCGCTGTCGGCGGTCCGGGTCCGCAGCCTGGGAGCGCGAGCGTTCGCCTGGCTGACTACTTGACATCGGATACTCGTGAGCTAATACTCGATTTCGAGTAATCGAGATCGAGGAGACCGGTATGGCGCGACGGAGAGTGGCGAACCCGCTCGCGTTCGCGGTGCTTGGCAGCCTCAGCGAGCGGCCGATGCATCCGTACGAGATCTCGACGATGCTCCGCGCGCGCGGCAAGGACCAGAGCATCAAGGTGAACTACGGCTCGCTGTACTCGGTCGTCGCGTCGCTCGAGAAGCACGGCTTCATCGAGGCGCGGGAGACGGTCCGGGAAGGCAACCGGCCGGAGCGGACGATCTACCAGATCACCGACGCCGGCCAGGCCGAGTTCACCGACTGGCTGTCCGAGCTGCTCGGGACGCCGACGCGGGAGTTCCACCCGCTGGAGGCCGGGCTGTCGTACCTCCCCGGCCTGCAGCCGGAACGCGCCGTGGAGCTGCTCGAGCAGCGGGTCAAGGCGATCGACACCGACATCGAGCAGGCGATCGCGACCCACGATCACATGGCCTCGATGGACTTCCCGCGGATCTTCTGGGTCGAGTCCGAGTTCCGGCTGGCGCTGCTGCGCGCGGAGTCGTCGTACATCCACCAGCTCGTCGACGAGATCCGCACGGGCGAGCTGAGCGGCTCGCACTTTTGGCGGCAGGCGTGGAAGCACTATCTGGAGGACGGCATCAGCCCGGCCGAGCAACTGAAGGATCCCGTCAAGTACTTCGGGCAGGACTTCGCCTGGATGAAGGCGATGCCACCGGAAGCAAGATAAAAGACGGCCCTCGACCCACGGTGCGGCAACACCAGGGTCAAGGGCCGCGGTTCCTCGAGTCGGTCCGAAGACCTGGCACCCAAGGGCACAACCATCAGGATAGCCAGCCCGGACCGGCTCCCCACCCACAAGGGAGTCACGTGATGGCTACGCATGCCCTCGAAGCGGCCGACCTGGTCAAGACGTACCCGGCCGGCCGGAAGAAACCCCCGCTCCGCGCGCTCGACGGCCTCAGCGTCAGCGTTCCGGAAGGCGTCGTCCTCGGGCTGCTCGGGCCCAACGGCGCCGGGAAGTCCACCACCGTCAAGATCCTCACCACGCTGTCCCGGGCGGACTCCGGCAGCGCCCGGGTCGCCGGGTACGACGTGAACCGCGAGTCGGACCAGGTGCGGCACGCGATCGGGTACGTCCCGCAGAAGGCCAGCTCCGATCCGATGGCGACCGGGATGGAGAACCTGGTGCTGAGCGGCCGCATCTTCGGCCTGTCCCGCCAGGACGCCGTGCAGCGCGCCCGTGACCTGCTGGAGCGGTTCGGGCTGTCCGACCACGGCGACCGCCCGGTACGGACGTACTCCGGCGGTATGCAGCGCAAGCTGGACGTCGCGCTCGGCCTGGTGCACCGGCCGAAGGTGCTGTTCCTGGACGAGCCGACCACCGGTCTCGACCCGGAGGCGCGCGCCGATCTGTGGAACGAAGTACTGCGGCTGTCCGGGCAGGAAGGCCTGACCGTGCTGCTGACCACGCACTACCTGGAGGAAGCCGATCGGCTGGCGGGCCAGCTGGCGATCGTCGACCACGGCCGGATCGTCGCCGAAGGCACCCCCGAGGAGTTGAAGGCCGGTCTGCGTGGCGACTCGGTGCAGGTCGAGCTGGTCGATCCGGACACCGACGGGACGGTTCGTTCGCTGCTCGCGCAGTTGCCCGGGATCGACGAGGTCCTTGTCGAGGGCAACAGTCTGCGCGCCCGCGTCGACCGCGGCGCCACCGCCGTACCGGAAGTGCTGGGAGCCCTTGAGGACAAGGCGATTCCGGTCGTCGCGGTCACGGTGTCGCGGCCGTCGCTGGACGACGTGTACCTGCAGCTCACCGGCCGTTCGTTCCGCGTGACGGAGGAGGCGGCATGATCGCGCACACGGGTCTTGTCTTCGGACGGTTCACGCGGGCCTCGTACCGGCAGCCGGCATTGATCGCGTTCACGCTGGTGCAGCCGGCGATCTGGTTGCTGCTGTTCGGGCAGCTTTTCCAGGGCGTCGTCCACATCCCGGGCTTCGGCGACTCGTCGTACATCGCGTTCCTGACACCGGGGATCGTGATGATGACGGCACTGATGACGAGCGGCTGGAGCGGTACGTCGTTCATCCAGGACATGGAGCGCGGCGTGATGGACCGGTTGCTCGCCTCACCGGTCAGCCGCGGCGGACTGATGGCCGGGCAGCTGCTCAGCAACGCGACGACCACGTTCATCCAGACGATCCTGGTGTTCGCGATCGGTATCGCCGCGGGCGCCCGGTACGACGGCGGGGCCGTCGGCTACCTGGTCACGATCGCCGCGTCGGTCCTCGTCGGCCTGGCGTTCGGATCGCTGTCGAACGCGGTGGCGCTGCTCACCCGTCAGCAGGAGGCGCTGATCGGGATCTTCCAGTTCGTCTCACTGCCGCTGACGTTCATGTCGTCGATCATGATCGACCCGACGGTGGCACCGCACTGGGTGAACGTCGCGGCCCGCTACAACCCGGTCGACTGGGCCACGATCGCCGCCCGGGAGTCCCTGGCCGCCTCCCCGGACTGGTCATCGGTAGGGCGCCACTCCGCCTATCTGCTGGCCTTCACGCTGATCGTCGGCTGGCTCTCGACCCGGGCCTTCCGCACGTACCAGCGGTCAGTGTGAGGCGTACCAGGGCTTGATGACGTCGTCGATCAACGCGAGTCGTTCGTCGAACGGGATGAAGGCGGACTTCATCGCGTTGATCGCGAACCAGCGCAGATCGTGCAGGCCGTAGCCGAAGGCCTCCGCGAGCAGGGCGAGTTCGCGGCTCATCGACGTACCGCTCATCAAGCGGTTGTCGGTGTTGACCGTGACCCGGAAGCGGAGCTTGGCGAGCAGGCCGATCGGGTGGTCGGCGATCGACTCGGCCGCGCCGGTCTGCAGGTTGGAGCTCGGGCACATCTCCAGCGGGATCCGCCGGTCCCGGACGTACGCCGCGAGCCGCCCGAGCTCCACCTTGTCGCCGTCACGGGTGATGTCGTCGATGATCCGGACGCCGTGCCCGAGCCGGTCCGCGCCGCACCACTGGATCGCCTGCCAGATCGACGGCAGCCCGAACGCCTCGCCGGCGTGGATGGTGAAGTGTGCGTTCTCGCGCTGCAGGTACTCGAACGCGTCCAGGTGCCGGGTGGGCGGGAAGCCCGCCTCGGCGCCGGCGATGTCGAAGCCGACCACGCCCGCGTCGCGGTACGCGACCGACAGCTCGGCGATCTCTCGCGAGCGTGCCTTGTGCCGCATCGCGGTCAGCAGCTGCCGCGCCACGATCGGCCGCTCCGCCACCGACATACCGTGCTCGAACCCTTCACGGACCGCGTCCACGACCTGTTCGAGGGTCAGGCCGCGGGTCAGGTGCTGCTCGGGCGCATACCGCACCTCGGCGTACACGACGCCGTCCGCCGCGAGATCCTGCACGCACTCACTGGCGACCCGCGTGATCGACTCAGCGGTCTGCATCACCGCGACCGTGTGGTCGAACGTCTCCAGGTACCGCTCCAGCGACCCCGAGTCCGCCGACTCCACGAACCACGCACCCAGCTCGGCGGCGTCCGTCCGCGGCAGCTGATGCCCGATCTCGCGCGCCAGCTCCAGCACCGTCCCCGGCCGCAGCCCGCCGTCCAGGTGGTCGTGCAACAAGACCTTCGGCGCCGCGTTCAACTCCTCAGGCGTGATCATGCGGCCATCTTCGCAGCCACTGCCCCGATCTGCCCCGATCTGCCCGGGGATGCGCCCGTTCCACCCGCCCGAAGTTCCTCATCTGCCCGCCGATGCCCCGGAATGGCCTTCGTGTCACACAGGTCCCCGGCGAAAGCCTGGTCCTGTGAACGACAAGACCCCGCGCTTCGAGAGCGCCCCTGCCCGATCCTCACTTCCTGACTGGTACCCGGACCTGCTCGACAGGATCTCCACCCACGTGGCGACCGGCCACCGGCGAGCTGTCAGCGCCGCCAACCAAGAGATGCTGGTGAGTTACTGGTCGATCGGGCAGGAGATCCTGAAGAGACAACACGACGAAGGGTGGGGCAGCAAGGTGATCGACCGGCTGTCCACCGACCTCAAGACCCGCTTCCCCGGCGCGACCGGGTATTCGCCGCGCAACCTGAAGTACATGCGGGCCTTCGCTGCCGCCTGGCCGATGGAGGCAATTGTGCAAGCGCCGCTTGCACAATTGCCGTGGTACCACCACCTGGCACTGCTGACGAAGATCGACGGCGCCGACGTGCGGTCGTGGTACGCCGCGGCTGCCGTCGAGCGCGGGTGGAGTCGCGACGTGCTCGCGTTGCACATCGACGCCCGGTTCCACGAGCGCGCCGGCAAGGCCGTCACCAACTTCGCCACCGCGATGCTGCCGGAGGAGTCCGACCTGGCGCAGCAGGCGACGCGCGACCCGTACCTGTTCGACTTCCTGGGCTCCTCGGACGGCTGGCGGGAGCGAGAGCTCGAGCAGAAGCTGGTCGAGCACGTCGGGAAGTTCCTGCTGGAGCTCGGCCAAGGTTTCGCGTTCGTCGGCGAGCAGGTCCGGCTGGACCTGGACGGCGAGGAGTTCTTCTGCGACTTGCTCTTCTACCACGTGGAGCTGCGGTGCTACGTGGTGATCGAGCTGAAGGCGGTGAAGTTCAACGCCGCCTTCCTGGGCCAACTCGGCCTCTACATGGCGGTCATCGACGACGTGCTCGCGAAGGAAGGGGACAAGCCGACCATCGGTCTCCTGCTCTGCCGTACCAAGAACCAAGTCGTCGCGGAGTACGCACTCAAAGGATTCAAGGCACCGATCGGGGTGGCGGAATGGACGGACGCGATCAACAAGTCGCTCCCCGACGAGTTCCGCTCCGCACTACCGAGTGTTGCCGAACTGGAGGCCGAACTCACCTCCACGCCGACTGAGGACTGATCCGGCAAACGTTCAAGACTTCTGTCGGTGGGTGGTGTCATCGTGAGGAGATGGTTAGTCGGTTGCTGAGCCGTCCTGAGTGGCAGTTCTTCGGGGTGCTGCCGCGGGCCGATCGCGGGCTGGCCATCGCCTGGTGGGTGCTGTTGATCGCCCGCGGTGCGCTGCCGGCGGTCTTTGCGATCGCGATGGGGCGGATGGTGGGCGCGGTGCAGCACAGCGCGGCGCTGGGTGGGCCGTTGGCGCTGATGGGGGTGACGTTCATCCTGATGCAGGTGCTGACGCCGGTCCATCAGGCCGTCAGCGCCAACCTCGGCAGCCGCGTGGCGGCGTACCTGAACGACGAGCTCGCCAAGGCCTGTGTCGGGCCACCGGGGATCGGACATCTCGAAGATCCGAAGCTGAGCGAGGACCTGACCGTCGCGCGCGAGTTCGACCACGGCCAGACCGGTCCACCGATGTACCTCAACGTCGACTTCGTCGCCGGCAGCCTGGTCGAGCTCGTCGGCGGGGTCGCGTCCGCGGTGGTGCTGTTCGGGTTCAGCTGGTGGGCTCCGCTGGTGCTGGTGGTCGCGTGGTCCGCGACGCATTGGCTACTCCGGGAGAGCGGTGTCTGGAAGGACCGCAACACCGCCGAGGTCCGGTCGGCGCAGCGGCACGCCAACTACGCGTACGAGCTGGCGGTCGAGCCCGACGCGGCGAAGGAGCTGCGGCTGTTCGGTCTGGCCGACTGGACCGTACGGCGCTTCACCGAGCGGCGCCGCCGCCTCTTCGAGCTGCAGTACGCCGCGACGCGTCTGCGCGAGCGCCCGATGATCTGGAGCCTGCTGATCATCGCAGTGGCCAACGGTCTCGTGTTCTGGGCGCTCGGCGCGGCGGCGATCGACGGACGGCTGCCGGTCGACCGTCTGGTGGTCTTCGCCCAGGTCGCGATCGGGGTCGGCATGATCGCGTTCGGCGGGCTGAACTGGGCGCTCGACGGAGCGGCCGCGCCGGTCGCCGCCGTTCACCGGCTGGAGCCCGCGATGGCTCCGGCGGGCGCGCTGGCCTCTGGATCCCTGGCGCCTGGCTCTCCGACGCCCAGCCCTCTGGCGCCTGGCTCGGAGGCGGGCGGTCGCGGCGCGGTCGGGATCGAACTGCGCGGGCTCAGCTTCGGTTATCCACAGGGCGATCGGCAGGTGTTCGACGGGCTCGACCTGACCGTCCCGGCCGGTTCGTCACTCGCCGTCGTCGGTCAGAACGGCGCCGGCAAGACCACGCTCGCCAAGCTGCTGTGCCGGTTGTACGACCCGGATTCCGGGACGATCCGGGTCGACGGCACCGATCTGCGGGACCTCGACGTCGACGCGTGGCGGACCCGCGTCGCCGCGGTCTTCCAGGACTTCCTCAAACTCGAGCTGTCGTTGCGGGACAACGTCGCACCGGCCGGCGCTCCCGACGACGACATCCGGGCCGCCCTCGCGGACGCCGGCGCCGCCGACCTGGCCGACCTCGACACCCGGCTGGCGACCGGGTACGGCGACGGCACCGATCTGTCCGGCGGACAGTGGCAACGCGTCGCGCTGGCACGGGCCCTGTGCGCGGTCCGGCAGGGCGCGGGTCTCGTACTGCTCGACGAACCGACCGCCCAGCTGGACGTTCGCGGCGAGGCGGCGATCTTCGACCGGATCCTGACCGCGACTCGCGACGTCACCACGATCCTCGTCTCGCACCGGTTCTCGACGGTGCGGCACGCCGACCGGATCTGTGTACTGGAGCACGGCCGCGTCGTCGAGCTCGGCAGTCACGACGAACTGATGGCACTCCGCGGGCGATACCGGACGATGTTCGACCTGCAGGCGCAACGCTTCACGGCCGAGGTCGACGAGGAAGGGCTCAGCTATGACACGCTCTGACGACCTGCCTCGCGCGTTGCCGGCGATGTGGCGGCTCTGCAAGCTGGGCTACCAGCACGAGCCGGGGCTGCTGGTCGCCGCCTTCGTCATGACGTTGCTGGCCGCCGTACCGGACGCCTTGCTGGCGTTGTGGCTGAAGATCCTCGCGGACGGCGTGCTGGCCGGGGATCGACGCGCGACTCTGCTGGCCGCGAGCGGCCTGGCGGTGTCGGTGACCGCCACCTGGTTCCTGCGGACGTTGTCGACGCGGATCTCGCGCCGGTTCCGCGACCGCGTGACGATCATGCTGGAGGCGCACGTCGCTCGGCTGCAGGCGTCGGTCGCGACGGTCGAGCACCACGAGCGGCGTGACTACCTGGATCGGCTGGCCGTCCTGCGCAAGCAGGTCTTCGTGCTGGACCACATGTACATGTCGCTGTTCTCCACCTGCGGCTGGATCCTGCGGCTCGCGGTGACGGTCGCCCTGCTGATGTCGATCCATCCCTCCCTCGCGCTGCTGCTGGTGTTCGCCCTGCCGACCGTTGTCAGCTCCAGTTGGCGTCCCGGTGTCGAGCGCGAGGTCGAAGAGCGGTACTCCGCGCACTATCGCCTCGCCCAGCACCTGTTCAAGACCGCGACCACGGCCGCCCCCGGCAAGGAGGTCCGCGTCACCGGGATCGGGGCCGATCTCGTCGCGGGACGTCGCCGCGAGTGGGAGCAGTGGTACCGGCCGATGGCCGCCGCGCGCTGGACCAGCGCCGTCTGGCACGGAATCGCGTGGGCGATCTTCGGCGCGGCGTACGTCGGCGCGGTGCTGTTCGTCGCGTCGGGTCTGAACGGCTCGGTCGGTGACGTGTTGCTGATCCTCGCGGCCGGTGCGCGGCTGTCGGCGTACGTCGGCGCGACCGTCGGCGAGATCGGGTTCCTGCGCGGCATCTGGCTGGACGGGTCGCGGCGGCTCGTCTGGCTGGAGAACTACGCGGCCTCGTTCGACAGCACGGCGGATCAGCCCGCCCCCGAGCGGCTCGTCGACGGCATCCGGCTGGATCACGTGTCGTTCTCGTACGCCGGTGCGTCGCGTCCCGCGCTGGAGGACGTCGACCTCGAACTCCCGGCCGCCAAGGTGATCGCGGTCGTCGGCGAGAACGGCGCCGGCAAGTCCACGCTGGTGAAGCTGATCTGCAAGTTGTACGAGCCGAGCAGCGGCCAGGTGCTGCTGGACGGCCGGCCGCTGGCCCGGATCCCGGCCGAGGCGTGGCGGGCGAAGATCGCGGGGGCGTTCCAGGACTTCTTCCGGTTCGAGTTCCGCGCGGTGCACAGCGTCGGGCTCGGAGACCTCCCGCGCCTGGACGATGTGCCGGCGGTCACCACCGCGGTCGGGCGGGCCGGCGCGGAGGACGTGCTGCAGCGGCTCGAGTCGGGGTTGGACACCCAGCTCGGGTCGACCTGGCCGGACGGGGCGGAGATCAGCTTCGGGCAGTGGCAGAAGCTGGCGCTGGCCCGCGGGTTCATGCGCGACCGGCCGCTGCTGCTCGTGCTCGACGAGCCGACCGCCGCGCTGGACGCCGAGACCGAGCATGCGCTCTTCGAGCGGTACGCCGAGGCGGCCCGCGACGGCGCGGACGGCCGGATCACGATCTTGGTCTCACACCGGTTCTCGACGGTGCGGATGGCCGACCTGATCGTCGTACTGGACGGAGCCCACGTCGTCGAGACCGGCACCCACGACGAGCTGATGGCCCTCGACGGTCACTACGCCGACCTGTACCGGATCCAGGCGGCGGCCTATCACTAGTTGATCTTGAAGACCGGGACGCCGGGCGCGATGTG
The DNA here is from genome assembly GCF_040610875.1 of Kribbella sp. NPDC003505. Lineage (NCBI taxonomy): Bacteria > Bacillati > Actinomycetota > Actinomycetes > Propionibacteriales > Kribbellaceae > Kribbella > Kribbella sp. NPDC003505. The sequence goes on from NZ_JBEXNA010000004.1 coordinate 313,005, forward strand.
GTGCAGGACCTCGTCGGGGGAGTTCTTCGAGACGTCGCCGCTGAAGAACGTGCCGACCTCCCACGCCCACTTCTTCAGGTACAGCCGCAGGGCCGGGATCTTGTCGGCGTCGGCGACCTCCTCGGCGTGGAACGTCTCCACCTTGCTCCCCAACTGCAGCCGGCCGGTGCCGCTGACCCGCAGGTTCTTCACCCACTGGGTGTGCCCGCGCGGGGCGACCAGGTAGCGCTGGCCGTCGATCACCAGCAGGTTCACCGGGGTGCTGCGCCACTCGCCCGACTTGCGGCCCTGGACCGACAGCACCCGGCTGCCCATCAGGCTGAGACCGAGCTTCGTCAGCCGCGCGACGATCCGGTTGAACACCCGCATGCTGCCCTCGGAGGCGGTGATCACGCGCTTGCTGTCGTAGGTCTGCTTGTACTCGGTCATGGCGGTTCCTTCGCGGTTTCCGAGAGCGGTGCTCTCTGTTGTGATCAGTGAACATCAGATCGCCGCTCATTGTCAAGAGCACTGCTCTCGGTTTTGTGGCAGACTGACCTCATGAATGCCGGACGTACCGCCCGTGAACGTGCCCGGGCCGAGCTGACCGAGGAGATCAAGACGGCCGCCCGGCAGCAGCTCGCGACCGTGGGAGCCGAGGCACTCTCGCTGCGGGCGGTCTCGCGGGAGCTCGGGATGGTGTCGTCGGCGCTCTACCGGTACTTCGCGAGCCGCGACGAGCTGCTGACCGCGCTCATCATCGACGCGTACAACGCTCTCGGCGAGGCAGCCGAGAGCGCGGCCGGCGGAGACGACCTGGTCGAGGAATGGATGGCGATCTACGCGGCCGTCCGGGACTGGGCACGGGCGCACCCGCACGAGTACGCACTGATCTACGGGTCGCCGATCAGCGGCTACAAGGCGCCTCAGACCACGGTCCAACCGGCGGCGCGGGTCCCCCTCTTGCTGCTGGGGTTGTTGCAGCGGGCCCACGCGACGGGCCGCCTGATCACACCGCCCGACGCACCCGAACCGTCCGGGTTGCTGGACCGACAGGTGGAGGTGCTCGTCGAGCTCGCGCCTGACGTCCCCCGCCCGGTGTTGCTCCGGACGATCATCGTGTGGACCCAGCTCTTCGGCATGCTCAGCTTCGAACTCTTCGGCCAGCTGGTGGGCTCGATGGACCCGGCGGACGAGTTCTACGCGTCGGCCTCGCGGCAGATGGCGGCCTTCGTCGGGCTCAGGTGAACGCCTTCGGCAGCGGTACGTCGAGCGCCGCCGAGACCCGGCGTACGTAGGTCTCCCGCGGGATCGAGACCGCGCCGAGGGTCGCCAGATGGTCGGTCACCCACTGGATGTCGAAGACCCGGTCGGCGGCGTACTCGTCGTTCAGCAGCTCGATCGTGCCCGCGACGGCGGCCTTCGAGCCGTCGGTCTTGTGGTGGAACATCGACTCGCCCGCGAACAGCCCGCCGATCGCGACGCCGTACAACCCGCCGGCCAACTCGTCGCCGTCCCAGGCCTCGACCGAGTGCACCCAGCCGAGCCGATGCAGCTCGGTGTACGACGCGATGATGTCGCGGTCGATCCACGAGCCGGGGCGGCGCGGATCCGCACAGGCGCGGATCACCCGGTCGAACGCCGTGTCGACCCGGATCTCGAACTTGGCGCGCGCCCGGCGCATCGACCGCGACGGCTGGTGACCGGCGACCTCGATCACGCCCCGGTCGACCGGCGACCACCACAGCACCGAGCCGCGGTGGTCCGGCATCGGGAACAGCCCCCGCCGGTACGCCGCGAGCACGGTCCCCGGCGCGAGGTCGGCCCCGCCCGCGACCACGTCACTCCCCCCGGCCACCCCGACCGGCGGGAACTCCCACAACGACGGCGCAGGTTCGATCGGCACGCGACCATTCTCACCTAGGGGACACTGAGGGTTTGTCCCGAGTGGCGAGGGACGCAGAGCCACGTACAGTTGAAGCACGTCCGGGTTCTGACGCGTGGAGCCGGGCGGGAAGGAGCACCGTGGCCGGAGTAGCCAGGTTCGTCGCCAGTAGTCTCGCGCCCGCCGCCCAGCGGTTCGCCCCGACGGCAGCGGGCGGCGTGTTGCGCCAGATCCTCGAGGTCGCGATCGACGGGTACCAGCGGTTCCCCGGCGCGGAGCGGATCGCGGACACCAAGCTGGAGCGCTGCGGCGGCGACGTCACGGACGCGATCGAGGCCGTGATCGACCAGCACATCCGGCTGGCCGGCGTGCAGGGGTTCGTCACCAGCATCGGCGGTCTGCCCACGCTGCCCGTCGCGCTGCCCGCGAACCTGACCGGCCTCGCGGTCGTCCAGTGCCGGATGGTCGCGGCGATCGCGCACCTGCGCGGGTACGACCTCGACGACCCGCGGGTCCGGACGGCGGTGATCACCTGCCTGCTCGGCGAGGAAGGCGTGACGGACCGGCTGCGCAAGTCGAGCCTGGTCTCGTCCCCGCTCGTCATCGCGACCGCGCCCGTGTTCGACCCGGAGCTGGATCGGCAGATCTCCGGCGAGGTCGTCGCGGAGCTGATCGGCCGGATCAGCGGCAAGCGGATGGCGTTGACCGTCACCCGGCGCGTGCCGTTCCTCGGCGGTGCCGTGGGCGCCGGCGTCGACGGCTGGTCGACGTACCGCGTCGGCCAGTTCGCGGACAAGAGCCTGGTCCGGCGCATCCGCCGCCCGATCGAGCAGTGACGGCGCCGTTCTGGGGGCCGACGCTCGACTGCCCGGATCCGCGCGCGCTCGCTTCGTTCTACCAGCAGGTGGCCGGCGGTGAGCTGGCCGTCGTCACCGACGCATTCGTCGAGCTACGGTTCGACGCGTTCAGCCTCGGTTTCCAGCGGGACCTGAACTACCGCGCGCCGACCTGGCCCGACCCGCGAATCCCGCAGCAGGCACACCTGGATTTCTGTGCCGAGGACCTGGACGCAGAGCAGGACCGCGTCATCGCCGCCGGGGCCACGCCAACCGAGGTCCAGCCGGCACCGGACACCTTCCGCGTGTTCCTGGACCCGGCCGGCCACCCGTTCTGCCTGACAACCTGGCGAACCTCCAGCGGCCCACCCGAATCACGCTGACTGCTCGACGCGTTCCCTCCGAGTGAGTGGAAGCCTGGCGCGGGTGCCCTCGTCCGCCGGCGTCTCGACGTACAGGATCAGGTCGGGCTGCGCCGACACGGCCAGCTCCGTGATCGTGAAGTGCAGCTCGCCGGCGACCGGGTTCAGGATCCGGCGCAGGCGCGGCGTGCAGGCGGCGACCTCGTGGCGTGCCCACAGCTGGGCGAACTCGGGGCAGATCGCTCGCAGCCGGTCGAGGTCGGTCTCCCAGTCCGGGTCGCCGACGTGTTCGCCGTACGCCGAGCGCAGCCGGCCGACCAGATACGGGACCTCGGTGTCGTAGTTGAGCAACTGCGCCCGCGCCGCGGGCTCGGTGACGATGCACCAGAGCAGGTTCTTGTGGATGCAGGGCAGCTGGTGCCAGTCGTGGAACAGGTCGTTGTACGCCCGGTTCGCGCGGACGATGTCGAAGCGTGTGTTCGTGATCACCGCGGGCAGCGGGTCGAGCGCCTCGACGATCTCCTCGAACACGGCCTCACTCGCGCCGTCCGACGTCCGTGGCAACCGCACCGGCGTCGCCTCCGCCAGCCGGTACAGATGCTCGCGCTCGACCGGTGTGAGCCTCAGCGTGGACGCGACCGCATCCAGCACCTGCCCACTCACATTGATCGGCCGCCCCTGCTCGAGCCACGTGTACCAAGTCACGCCCACTCCCGCCAGCTGCGCCAGCTCCTCGCGCCGCAACCCAGGCGTCCGTCGCCTCCCCCCACCCGGCAGCCCAACATCCTCCGGCGCCACCCGCCCTCGCCGAACCTTCAAAAACTCCCCCAAGCTCAACCCGCTGCCGCTGCCCACTCACCCACCCATCCTCACTCGCCCCACCGACAGTTCCCGACCCTGTGGACAACTCAGGCCGGGATATCGCCAACGTCGATAGACTTGAAGCGGAAGGGGCAGGGGCGAGGCACGGCCAACTGGGCGAGTGTCAGCCGGCGAGTGCTTGGACTACGCGGCTTGGGGACGGCTTGCCCAGTTGGGTGGCCATCCAGGTGCTGGTGGTGACGAGTTTCTCCAGGTCGACGCCGGTGTGGATGCCGAGGCCGTCGAGCTGCCAGAGGAGGTCTTCGGTGGCGAGGTTGCCGGTCGCGCTCTCGGCGTACGGGCAGCCGCCCAACCCACCGGCGGAGCTGTCGACCGTGGTCACGCCCTCGCGGAGCGCGGTGAGCGTGTTGGCGAGCGCCTGACCGTACGTGTCGTGGAAGTGCACCGCGAGCTTGTCCACACCGACGCCGGCCGCACCGAGCGCCCCGATCAGCGCGACGACCTGGCCCGGCGTCGCGACACCGATCGTGTCGCCCAGTGACAGCTCGTGGCATCCGAGATCGGCCAGCCGCGCACCGACCTTCACCACCTGGTCGATCGGTACGTCACCCTCCCACGGATCGCCGTAACACATCGACACGTACCCGCGCACCGCGAGACCCTCGGCGAGCGCGCGCTGGATCGTCGGCGTGAACATCGCGAACTGGTCGTCGAGCGTGGAGTTGAGGTTCTTCGCCGCGAACGTCTCGGTCGCGCTCGCGAAGATCGCGATCTCCCGGACCCCGGCCGCGAGTGCACGGTCGAGGCCGCGCTCGTTCGGCACCAGGACCGGCGCGCGGACCCCCTCCGGCAACTCCAGCTGGTCGAGCAACTCGGCGGCGTCGGCCAGCTGAGGGACCCACTTCGGGTGCACGAAACTCGTGGTCTCGACCGTCGTCAGCCCCGCCTCGACCAGTCGCCGGATGAACTCGGCCTTGACCGCGACGTCGACGACCGCCGACTCGTTCTGCAACCCGTCCCGCGGCCCGACCTCGTAGATCGTGACCCGCTCCGGCAGTCCCTCGGCCTTCACCAGCTGCGGTTTGCGCATCCTGCTGCCTCCTCGGAGGGCGTCGTCGAGCGTGCCCCGGGATCTCCGCGACAATGCTCGTGATGACATCTCTTGCTGCCATTCTGCGGGGCGTCGAGCGCGGCGTGTTCCCGCCCCCGGATCTCGGGCTCACCGTCGTCGCCGCGCCGTCGCACCGGGAGTCGTGCGTGGTCGCCTTCACGGGCCACATCGTCATCGCCGCGGACGTCGATCCGGAATGGGTCGCCGAGCGAATCCCGGCCGGCGATCTGTCCGCGCCGACGAACCCGCCGTTCCTCGCGGCGCTCGAGGAGTTCACCGGCCGCCGGGTCAGCGCGATCGACGCGATGCTGCTCGCCCCGGCCTTCGCCGACCCGGCCGAGCGCGCCGCGGCGACGGCCGGGCTGACCGAACTCGCGGACCACGACCACCCGCGGGTCGAACGCGCCTGGCGGTACCGCAACGACGTCCGGGTGTACGCCGACGCGCACGGCGGGCTCGTGGTGACCGGCCGCGGCCTGGCCGGGCGGCTGGAGTGTGCGATCGAGGTGCCGCCGGACGCCCGCGGTCACGGGTACGGCCGACGGCTCGCGGCGGCGGCCCGGGCGTTGATCGGGCCGGACGCGTCGATCTGGGCCCAGGTCACGCCGGGCAACGCTGCCTCGCTGCGCACCTTCCTCGCGGCCGGCTACAAGCCCGTGGGATCCGAAGCCCTGCTGGTGAAGTGAGCATCAGGTGAACAGGTCGTTGCTGACAGCACCAATGCACAGCTGTGGATAACCCTGGGGAAAACCGCGTTCAGGCCGGTCGGCGGTGGTATCGGGGATCGCGGCCGGCGTAGAAGGTCGTGCGGTACACACCGCGGATGATCTCCGCCTCGTAGCCGTCGAGCTCCGGCATCCCGAGGTCGCGCGCGATCGCCAGCTCCGCGTGCGCGTCGTACGGAACCCGGACGAACTGGATCGAGTACGGCGCCGGGTCGGGCGAGTCCAGGATCCCTTCGAGAATCACGTATCCGGGTGTCGGGTCACCGAGGCTGTTGCCGACCGAGCCGGTGTTGAAGAGCGTCAGCCCGCGGTCCTCCTCGTAGAACGGGTCGTGGATATCGGCGTACCCAACAATCACCGGCAGCGGCCCGTCCCCGGTCGCCGGAGTGTTCTCGAAGAAGCTCGCGTACTGCGTTTCGTCGTGATCGAACACGATCCGGTGGTGAACGCTCGTCGACGAGGCGTGGAACAACCGCACCTGCCGCCCACTCAGCAGGAAGTCATGGCAGAACGGCAGCCCGCGCAGCCAGGCCCACTGGTCCTCCCGCAGCTCGTTCTTCCACCACCGCAGCCCTTCACTGTCCTCGGACCGCTCGGGATCAGGCAGGAAGTCGTCCCAGTTCCCCAGGATGTTCACCTCGCAGACCTCACGACACCGATCCACCACAGCCTGTCCGCGCGGCCCCTTCCCCACGTAGTCCCCGAGGTTGAACACCCGCCCGATCCCGCGCTCCCCAAGATCCGCCAGCACCGCCTCCAACGCCGTCAGGTTCCCGTGCACATCGGAGATCAGCGCGATTCGATCCATACGCGCCATGCTTTCATCCGCCCGGACCTCATGGGCCCGATGGAAGCGCGATGCAAGCCAGAGCGCTGGCTCGGACCGCGTGCCCCGCGGGCGTCACCAACCGCCTGAGGGACCTGCGTCTCCGGTAGTGGCACCGGCTGGGGCCTTGGGGCTGGTGTGCGGCCCGGACGAGCTTGTCCGGCCGCCCGAGCTTCGGCTGTTCCCACGACCGCCGCCGGACGGTCGGCTGCCACTCGACCGGGGCATGGAAGCCCCGGAACTACCGCCGCCGGCTTCACCCGCGGAGTGAGCAGCCGCCCCAGCAAACGCCCCAGCAGCCTTACGCGCCGCGGCCGCGGCAACGCCCACCGGCCCCAACGCCGCACCACCCGCAGCCTTCGCCCCAGTGGTCGCCGCCCCGGTTGCCCCAGCCCCCGACGCACCAGCCCCGGATGCCCCCGCGCCACCGGACGACGCCGCACTGCGGCCGCCGTGAGCGCCGCCGGATGAGCCGACGTTCATCGCGCCACTCGGCAACGAGCCCATGTCAGGACCTGTACCGCCCATCCCTGCCGCGCCGCCCGCGACAGCCGCAGTGACCGGCACCGCGAGGCGGAGAAGGGCCGGCAAGGCGAGGATCGCGAGGAGCATCATCATCAAGGCGGTGAGCGACTTCATCAGACCGGTGTTCGAGCCGAGCATCTGGTCGTCCTTCAGCTTGATGGCGGCCGCGTAGATGAGCGCCGCGGCCGGCTTGTAGGCGATGAAGCCCAGGGTCCACGCGCAGTACTTCTTCAACCAGGCTCTGCCGACCTCGGTGTTGGTCGCCGCCGCCGCGAGGGGCAGCGTCGCACCGAGCAGCACCAGGATCGCCGATCGAATCAGCATCAACACGATTTGGATCAGTGACGCCCACGCCGCCATCTGCCCGAGGAGTATCAGCATCAGAGCGGACGTGATCCCCGAATTGCCGCCGTAGTCGGACGGGCTGATCATCATGGTCTGGATCGTCGACGAGAACGACTCGCGTCCGATGGCGGCGTTCACGACCTTGACGGCGAAGTCGTCCGACGCGGTGATCAGGAGCTGGATCGCGGCCGTCCCGGCTCCGGAGACGACGATGAAGGTCAGTAGCGCCTTGAGCAACTCGTGGAGCGGCTTCGCTCGTTGCTCCCACGCCATCCGCATTCCGGCGATGACGATCGCAATGGTGAGGATCCCAAGGGTGAGCTTGAGCGTCTGACCGTGCACGAACGCGACCGTCTTGGTGTCGGTCCAGGTCTGGCCGCCGTCGGGGCTGGTGGCGAGCTGGACCGGGGTCTTGGGTTTGACCCAGAACGTCGCGAGTGAGTTCAGGATCGTCGAGAAGAACTCGGTCGAGGTCCGATTGGCGGTCTCGATCCAGCTGCTGGCAACGGACTGGACGCCGTCCACCACGTGGCACTTCATGTCCATCGGTGAGCACATCAGATACCACTCCACTTCACGAAGTCGCCGAGGTCGCGGTGCTGGGAGAAGGGGGCGCCGACGGGCTCGCCCGGTGGCGGGGGCTGGAGGCGCCAGTCGCCGTGGTGCCAGACCAGCGTCAGGTTGGCGCTCATGTACACGGACTCGACGGGCATCGCGAGCATGACGGTCACGCGGTCCTGGCCGGCGTCGATGATCCGGTAGCCGGCGACCTGGACGGTCGAGGGGTCGCCCGAAGGTTCCGTCGTGGCGATCTGGCGGAGCAGGCTGTCGGTCGCCGACCCGGGAACCATCAGCTTCTCCACCGTCGGGATGAGCTTGCTCTGGTCCGCAATGGCCGCGATCGCGTTGTACGCCGCGTAGACCGCGCCGGTCGGCGAGTGCGCGAAGCAGTGCCGGAAGCCGTCGGTGTCGGTCTTGCCCGGCCCGTACGTCGAGGAGCGCGGCACGATGACGCGCCGGCTGACGTCCCAGCCGTCGGCCGTCGGCGCCGTCGACGGACGAGCTTGGTCACCCGCGGGAAGGCCGCAGACGCTCGTCTGCCCCTGGCTCCCTGCGCCGCTGGACTCGGGCGCCGGGGCCCCGGACGTGGCAGGCGCGGATGCCGGATCGTCGGTGTGCTGCGCCGAGGTCGCGCCGACCGGCTGGGCCGCGGCACTCGCCGCGGTGGCGTCGTGCCCGCCCGCGAAGATGATGACGACGCCGCAGATCAGCACCGCGCTGACGACGATGCAGGCCGCGATGAAACCGGCGCCGTACGGCGACTTCTCGTCCTGGTCCTTGCTCATCCGACTCCCCGATCCGTTGGTTCACAACCTCACGGATCAAGGCTCGCAAAGATCGCCGGACCGCCGCGGAAGTTATCCACAGGCCCGAAGAGTCAGCTCCCGGGGCTCGTGTATCTCGGCATCATCTTGGTGAAGAAGGAGTAGCCCAGGACGAAGACCACGACGCCGGCGAGCGGGGAGAGGACGGTCAGCCAGGTGGGAAGCGGGACGTCGCCGGTGCGGCCGAGCAGGACGGTCGCCGGGAGGAAGGAGATGAAGGCCATCGGGACGAGCGTGCAGAAGGCGTAGAAGACGCCCCGGCCGAACATGGTCAGCGGGTAGCCGGAGAACTGGGTGATCGAGGTGTCGGCGAAGATCCGGAGGGAGAACGTGGAGGTCGCGACGAAGGAGAGGCCGCAGAAGAAGGTCTGGATGCCGGTTTCGACCAGGCCGCCGCCGACGACCGCGAGCAGCAGGTAGACGACCTTCGCCCCGGTCCAGTCGATCGGCGCCTGCCAGCTGAAGATGATCAGCGCGCCCGCGCCCAGCAAGGCGTCGCCGAGCGACATCAGCGGGAACCACCGCGTGACCAACTGCAGGAACGGGTTCACCGGGCGCAACAGGACCCGGTCGAACTCGCCGTCGCGGACCATCTCGTCGAGCAACCGCAGGGATCCGAACGGGACGACGTACAAGGCGTGCGACGCGAGCCGCATCGCGAACACGAACGCGACCTCCGGAAATCCCCAGCCCCCGATCAGACCGAACTTCCCGAGGAGGACACCGAGGAACAGCAACTGCGTGCCCTGGTAGGCGACCCCGCCCATCAGCGTGGTCCAGAAGTTCACGCGGTACTGCAGCTGGGCCCGCAACGCGGCGCGTTCGAGGATGACGTACTGGCGGAACCACGTCTGCTCAGCCACCCTGCACCACCACCCGGTAGCGCGCTCGCCGCCACACCAGCTCGAGCACGACGACCAGCACGACCACCCACACCAGCTGTACGGCGACCAGCGCTACGGCCTCACCGCCCCGCGTCTGACCGAGATAGATCGACACGGGTGTGTACACCTGCGCCTGGAAAGGCAGCCATTCGACCGACGCCCGCAACCACCCGGGCATGAACCACAACGGAATCAACGACCCTGAGAGGAACGCGCTCCCGAACCGGTACACGATCAACGGCCCACTGACCTCGAACGTCCAGAACGTCACCATCGACACGATCAGGTTGCACAGCATCGCGACCACGACACCGCCGACCGTCGCGACGACCGAGAGGAGAGCCGCAGCCCACCCGGGCGGAACCGTCAGCGCACCGAGGACCGCGGCCGCCGCGAGGCCGATCGCGCCGAGGGGCAGCCGGCCGAGCAGGACGCCGAGGTTCTGCCCGAACACCTGCCACATCAGGCCGAGCGGCCGCGTCAGGTCTGTCGCGATCTGCCCGTTGCGGATCCGCATCGGCAACGACGAGAACTGCCAAGGAAGGAGCACCGATTGCAGGCAGGCCGCAATCGCCGCATAGGCAACCGCCGTCCCGGCGTCGATACCGCCGACCGGCCCGCGCCCGGAGTACACGATCCGCCAGACCGCGATCGCGAGGACGACCTGGATGACCAGCGTGACCGCGCCGGTGATCAGGTCGCCGCGGTAGATCAGCACGGATCGCGTCCCGGCACGGGTCATCCCGCGGAACGCCCTGAGCTGCGTCGCCGTGGTCACGTCAGCAAGCCGTCGTACAGCTGCGAGATCACATCGGTCAGCCGGGGATCGACGATGGACAGTTCGTCCACCTGGTACACCTGCGACGCCCGCGCGATCAGCTCGGGCGTGGCGATCTCGCGCGGGTCGAAACGCAGGACGACGCTGCGGTCCGGGTACGGGAGGACGGTACCGACGGCGCCGGCGTCGACCTCGGTCGCGAACGGGAGGTCGACGACGTGGCGGATGCTGCGTTCGGCCAGCGTGAGGACGAGGAAGCGGTACGGCATGAAGCGTTCCTTCAGCCGGGAGAGGTCGCCGTCGTACAGAACCGTGCCCGAGTCGATCACGATGATGCGCTGGCAGAGCCGCTCGACGTCGTCCATGTCGTGCGTGGTCAGCACCACCGTCGTACCGGCGGACCGGTTGGTCTCGGCGATGAACTCGGTCAGCCGGGCCTTCGCGACGACGTCCAGCCCGACGGTCGGCTCGTCCAGGAAGAGAATCGACGGTTCGTGCAGCATCGCGGCGACCAGATCGCCGCGCATCCGCTGGCCGAGCGACAGCGAGCGCACCGGCGTGTCCAGGAAGTCGGACAGGTCGAGCAGCTCGGTGAAGAGGCCGACGCGCTTGCGGTAGGTCGAGCGATCGAGGTCGTAGAGATCCGCGAGCACCTCGAAGGAGTCCCGGAGGGGAAGGTCGTACCAGAGTTGGGTTCGCTGACCGAACACGACGCCGATGTTGCGGGCGTTCCGGGCGCGGTCCCGGGACGGCTCCAGGCCAGCGACCCGGCAGACGCCGGACGTCGGGGTGAGGATCCCGGTGAGCATCTTGATCGTGGTCGACTTGCCGGCGCCGTTTGGCCCGAGATACCCGACGAGCTCGCCGGGCTCGACCACGAAGTTCACCCCGTTCACCGCGCGGGTGGTGTCGCGCCGGGTGCTGAACAGCGCCCGCAGCCGCGGCAACCGGCCTTCCAGAACGACCGGTCTGCTGAACTCCTTGACCAGCTCCGCCGCCTCGATCACCGCCATGCGTACCCTCCCCAGCGAGCGCGTCCGGTCATCCTCCCACCGTTCCGGCAGCGACGCAGGTTGTATTTCACCGTTCTAGACCAGATGCGCCGCGGAGCGTCCGTTACGCTCAGAAGACTTACGATTAGGGGTCGATCTGTAGCCGAGAGGTCACCCCGTGTAGCGAAGTGACCTAGTCAGCTAATAGAGTCCGCGCATGACCATCGCGCCTTCGCTTTGCTCGCCCCTAGCGCTCGCCGATGCAGAACCCACTCGCGCTGCCGAACCCTGGGAGAGCGACGTGCTGACGGCCTACGGCCTGTTGCGAGAAGCAGCAGCAGAGCTGGATCACCTGATGCGCCATTCTCTGAAGCGCAGTGGACTGCAAATGGCAATGTTCGAACTGTTGCTGCGGCTTGCCCGCAGTCACGGTGAGAAGCAGCGTCTGACCTCCCTCGCCCGGGAGCTGACCGTCACCACCGGCGGCATCACCCGGCTGGTCGACCGTGCCGAGAACCTCGGCCTGGTCCGCCGCGAGCCTTGCCCTGACGACGCCCGCGGCTCGTTCGCGGTCCTGACCGAGGAGGGTAAGCGGCGGCTGCGCGAAGCACTGCCGGACCACCTGCTCGAGATCGACAGCCTCTGGATGTCCCAGCTGGCCGACGAGCGGGACGTCGTCCTCGGCAAGCTCCGCCGAGTCCGGGACAACGCCCGCCGCTGGCCGAACGGCCGCCCGGGCCTCGGGCCGATCACGCCCGACCGGATCTGACCGACTTCACAACTACACAAGAGCATTACCCGCGACTAACGGATGGGGCGCCCGACTGGTGTCGGGCGCTTCGCCGCGTAATGGTTGAGAAGTGAAACAACCCCCGGATCAGCCGCGCCCCGGCAGCATCAGGCCCCACGAGGCCGGCGTCGACCGGCCTGGAGGAAGTACGTCGCCGGCCAGCACGGGCGGTCCCGGGAACCAGCCAGGCGAGTGGCCTACCTACGCGCCGGGCCGCGCTGGCGAGGTCGGCCGCGAAACCGGCGATCAGCCGACCGGCGGATCGGACGCCGGATCGGGGGCTGGATCACCCCGTGGATCCGGCGCTGGACCGGCCCGCGCATCGGACGGCGGATCGAACGGCGGATCGGACGGCGGATCGCTCCGTGGATCGCTCCGTGGATCGGGCGGTGGGGGTGAATCGCGGGGAGCCGCGCGGGGCGTCTGGTGGCGTGGCGCGCTTGGTGGGGTTTTGGCTGCTCTTGCCGGGCTCGCCGTCGGGAGTGTGACAGGAGGCGTTCTGGGGACACCACAGACGCCGGTGGTGGCGATCGGGTCGGCGTTCATCGACCGGGTGCCGCCCTGGTTGAAGGATCTCGCGATCTCCTGGTTCGGGACGCACGACAAGACCGCGCTCCGGGTCGGCATCTTGATCGTCGTGGCGGCCCTGGCCGCGGTCGGCGGGGTCCTCGCCGTACGGCGGTACTGGGCCGGCGCCCTGATCACGATCGCGCTCGCCGGTGTCGCGGTCGCCGCGGCTGTCACCCGCGCCGACTCCGGTCAGACCGGGTTCCTCCCGTCGGCGCTCGCCGGCGTGACCGCCTTGGTCATCCTCAGACTCTTCAGCCGCCGGCTCGAGCCGCTGCTCGACTTCCCGGACGACGGCGTCAGTCGCCGCGGCTTCCTGCAGTTGTCGGCCGGTGTCGCGCTCGGCTCCGCCGCGGTCGCCGCGGCCGGCAAGATCGTCGGTGGGAACCGCGCCGCCGTGGCGGACGCCCGCAAGCAGCTCCAGCTTCCGCAGCCGCCGACCCTGGCGCCACCCGCCGGCGTTCAGGCCGATGGCGCCGTACCGTGGGCGACTGCGAACGAGGATTTCTACCGCATCGACACCGCGCTCTCAGTACCGCAGATCGTGCCCGCGGACTGGAAGCTGCGCATCCACGGCATGGTCGACCGCGAGCTCACTCTGACCTTCGACGACCTGCTCAAGCGCCAGGTCATCCACAAATGGGTCACCTTGACCTGCGTCAGCAACGAAGTCGGCGGCGACCTGATCGGCAACGCGTTGTGGTCCGGCGTACTGCTGAAGGACCTGCTCGAAGAGGCCCGCCCGGCGCAGGACGCGGACGCGATCCAGTCGACGTCGAAGGACGGGTTCACCGCCGGTACGCCGCTGCCGACGTTGCTCGACGACCGGCAGGCGATGCTCGCGTTCGCGATGAACGGTGAGCCGTTGCCGGTCGAGCACGGGTTCCCGGTGCGGATCGTCGTCCCGGGGCTGTACGGCTACGTGTCGGCGACGAAGTGGCTGGTGGACATCGAGGTCACCCGGTTCGACCGGTTCGAGGCGTACTGGACGCCGCGCGGGTGGTCGGCGCTCGGCCCGATCAAGTTGTCGTCGCGGATCGACACTCCGCTCGGGAAGAAGGTCGACCCGGGACCGGTCACGGTCGCCGGCGTGGCCTGGGACCAGCACGTCGGGGTGTCCAAGGTCGAGGTCCGGGTCGATGGGGGCCCTTGGCAACAAGCCACGCTGGCCACGGACCCGTCGATCGACACCTGGCGACAGTGGCACTGGACGTGGAACGCGCCGCGCGGCACGCACGTGCTGCAGGTCCGGGCGTTCGACGCGAAGGGCAATCCGCAGGTCGAGTCGTCGGCGCCACCGGCCCCGGACGGCGCGACCGGACTGCACACGGTCAGCGTGAAGGTCGGCTGACCGCGTCCAGCACCATCGGCAGGAATGTGTGCTCGAGCGAGCCGGCCGGCACCTTCCGCGGCTCGAGCAGGCTCTGCGAGCGAGCCCCTTCGTGCAGCGCGATCACCATCCGGACGAACTGCTCCGCAGGAACGGTCAGCTCCAGCCCGCCGGCCTCGGCGATCTGCTCGACGAGTCCGGTCAGGCTCGTGCGGAACATCGCACGCTGCTTGTTCAGCGCCTCGGCCGCCGCCGGGTCGCGCAGTGCGTGCAGCGTGAACTCGGCCGAGATCAGGTGCCACTGCCGCTGGTCCGGCGCGGCCTCGTCGAGCAGCCCCAGCACGGCGTCGAGCAGCGTGCCGGGCTGCGTGGCGAGCTCGGGGAGCAGCGCCTCGATCTGCTCGAGCAGCCGGTCGGTCGTGGCCTGGAACAGCGCGAGCACCAACTCGTCCTTGGACCCGAAGTTCGAGTAGAAGGCGCCGCGGGTGAATCCGGCCCGCTCGCAGATGTCCTCCACCGACGCGCCGTGGAAGCCGCGCTCGGCGAACACCTCCAGGGCTCCCTCGAGAAGCCGGGCCCGGGTGTTGGAGCGGCGGCGCTTGGGCGTTTCCATAGGAGTAGGATACAGTTCTGTATTGAATACACAACCGTATTGAACGGGGATGCAGGATGGAGCTCGAGGCCACCGGGATCAGCGTGCGGGGTCCGCATGCGCCGATGCTGCACGCCACGTCACTGTCGGTCGCGGATCATCAGGTGGTGCTGCTGACCGGATACCCGGGCGCCGGCCACGTGGCAGCGTCACTCGGTCTGTCCGGGCGGCTGAAGCTCGACACCGGCTCGGTCCGGCTCGACGGCAAGGCCGAGCCCGCCCTGCTGAGACGACACGTTGCCGTGGTCGACGCGCCGGGCATCACCGAGCCGGACGACGCCCTGCCCGTTCAGACCGTTGTGGGCGAGGAGTTGGCCATCGCGGGTCGCAAGGCCGGGCGCAAGGCCGTCCTGGAGTGGCTGAACGAGCATGACGCCGCAGAGCACGCCGACAAGCGGTTCGAGCACCTCCCGGTCGCAGTGCGGACCAGACTGCTCACGGAGCTCACGGTGGCGCGCCCCGACGTACGGGTCGTCATTCTGACCATGCCGGATCGCCATGGAGGCGATCCGCACGGCTGGTACGAGCTGGGCCGCGGGTTGGCGGCACAGGGGTACGGCGTGATCATCACGTGCGCTGACGCGTCGGCCCGACTGCTGGACGTCAAGGCCGCCCGGATGGGTGAGACGGATCAGCCCGACCCGGTGCAGGCCACCCCGATCGCTTCGGTGGAGCCAGTCACCCCAATCGAGGAAGAAGTGGAGACAGAGGCGTGACCGCGCTGCGGATGGCCCTGAGTGAGTTACGGCGTCTAACGGCCGGGCGGCTGCCCAAACTGGCCGTGGTGGCGCTGCTGCTGGTGCCCGTGCTGTACGGCGGCCTGTACCTGTACGCGAACCACGATCCGTACGGCCGGCTGAACAAGATCCCGACCGCGGTCGTGGTCGAGGACGCGGGTACGACGCTCGCGACCAGCGAGAAGCTCAACGTGGGGCCGCAGGTCGCGGACGAGCTGGTGAAGTCGAAGAGCTTCGACTGGCATCAGGTGAACCGTGCCGACGCGACCCAGGGGGTGTCCGACGGCAAGTACGAGTTCGCTCTGGTGCTGCCGAAGACCTTCTCGGCCGATCTGGCGTCGAGTGCGGACTTCACGCCGCGGCAGGCGGAGCTGGAACTGCTGACGAACGACGCGAACAACTACATCGCGCACACGATCGCCAACCAGGTCGTGGCGCAGGTGACCAAGACGGTCGCGTCGCAGGTCAGTGAGACCGCGGCCTCGCAACTGCTGGCCGGGTACAGCACCATCCACAAGAACGTGAGTTCCGCGGCCGCCGGTGCCGCCAAGCTGCAGAACGGGCTGACGTCGGCCGCGACCGGCGTCGCGAAGCTGCAGTCCGGAGCGTCGCAACTCGACACCGCACAGAAGCAGCTGTCTGCCGGCGCGACACAGCTGGCCGCCGGCGCGACGCAGGCGTCGCAGGGCGCCTCTTCGTTGGCGACCGGTGCCGCAAAGCTCGACAACGGTCTCGATACGCTGCAGGAGAAGACCGCCGCGCTGCCGAAGCAGACGAAGCAGCTGGCGGCCGGCGCGGATCAAGTTGCTGATGGCAACGAGAAGGTCGCCGGTGCGGGACGCCAGGTGGCGACCGCGTCCAGCACGCTGGTGAAGGACCTCAAGACCTTCGACACCCAGCTGGCGGCGCGGTTGCGAGCCCAGGGGCTGAGCCAGCATCAGATCAACGTGGTGCTGACCGAGACGGCGAAGCTGCGCACTCCCGTCGTACAGGCGAACACCAAGATCCAGTCGACGTCCAAGCAGCTCAACACGCTCGCCACAGGGGCGCGGAAGGTGTCGAACGGCGCTTCCGCTCTGGCCAAGGCGACACCGGCTCTGACGAACGGCATCCGTACGGCGTCCAGTGGGGCGCATCAGCTCAGCACAGGCGCTAGCCAGCTCAAGACCGGGCTGGGAACCCTGCAGACCGGTGCACAGAAGCTTGCTGCTGGAGAGAAGCAGGCCGTGACCGGGCAGGGGCAGTTGCTGACCGGTGTGAACAGCCTGGCGACCGGTGTGGGTCAACTGAAGACCGGTGCGACGCAACTGAACGCCGGCCTGCAGAACGGCGTGAAGCAGATCCCCAACCCGTCAGCGGATCAGCGCAAGGCGGTCGCCGAGACGCTGGGTGCACCCGTCACGCTGCAGAACGTCTCGCAGGCCACTGCCGACAGCTACGGCGCCGGCCTCGCTCCGTTCTTCCTCTGCCTTGCCTGCTGGATCGGTGCGTACGTGCTGTTCCTGCTGGTGCGGCCGCTGTCACCGCGAGCGCTCGCAGCCTTGCAGTCGCCCTTCCGGGTGGCGCTTGGCGGCTGGTTGCCGCCTGCGCTGTTCGGCGCGATCCAGGCCACGCTGCTCTTCGTCGCCGTCGTCCTGGGGCTCGGCATCCACGCCGCGCACCCCTGGCTGACCGTCGGCTTCCTGATCCTGACGTCGTTCACCTTCGTCGCGATCCTGCACGCGCTGTCCGCGTGGTTCGGCGCTGTAGGCAAGTTCCTCGGCCTGGTCCTGATGGTCATCCAGCTGGTCAGCGCCGGCGGCACGTTCCCGTGGCAGACGATTCCCGGGCCGCTGTACTTCTTCCACCACGCCCTGCCGATGAGTTACGCCATCGACGGCGTCCGCCACCTGATGTACGGCGGCCCGGGCGCCTCGCTCGGCACAGACCTCCTGGCCCTCGCCCTCTGGTTCACCGCCGCCCTCACCGCTTCCACCTTGGCCGCCCGCAACCAGCGCGTCTGGCCCGCCAAGAAGCTCCAGCCAGAGCTGGCCCTTTAGCTGTTCACGAAGGTCGCGGTGCGGCTGATGAGTTCGTGGGTCGTCGGTTGGTCGAAGAAGGTGATGAGGGCTTCGTAGGTGCCTGCCGCGGCGGCCGACGGGTCCACCACGTAGCCGTAGTAGCCGTCGGTGTAGCCGACGACCCGGGTGACGGGGTGGCTGCTGTCGGACTGAAGACAGGCGCCGTGGACCGCGAACAGCTCGACCGGAAGATTGATCCAGCACACGTCGCCCATGGTGACCCTGCTGATGTTGAGGTCCAGCGACGGCGGGAGCGAAGCGGCGGCCATCAAGACCTGGCCACGGGCTCCGTCCAAGCGGGTCTGCGAGATGCGGCCCGAAGGGTCGTCGGCCGTGCTGACCCGGCTTTCCACAACGGACGCGAGCTTCTCCGACTCGTCGACGGGCGGGACCGCCCGGACCGGCAGTGTCAGAGTGGTACGACGGATCGCCGGCGCCGATTGCGGTAGCTCGAGCCCCGGACCGGCCAGAGCTTCACGGACACGCGCGGCCAGCAACCCACCCAGCCGGGCGACCTCGGCCGCGCCGCGACCCTGACGCGTGAAGCGCGGACTGACGTCACCGGCCGCACCTTGCAGGAAGCCGACCACAGCGGGAGCCAACGCGGCACGGGCAGCGCCGGGCCAGTCGGCGGAGTACTGCAGGTTCTCCGGACCGTACGTCGTCGGGTGGCACGCGAAGTCCAGCAGCACGGCCTCGAGAGCGCCGGATGCGCCGTGCAACGCCAAGATGCCGGCCGTGTTGTCGTGCGGACCGTTCTTGCGATGCCGGTTGGTCCCGACGCCGACGACCTCGATCGAACGCCAGCTCGCCCTCACCGGCTGCCGCTCCAGCCGGGCCCCGCGCACCGCGCCGACCAACGAGTCGACCAGCACACATTCGCGTTCGGCCGGGATCACCGGATGGATCTCACCGGTCCACCCGGACGGCCCGGAGTGCGTGTGCGACGCGGACACCACGACATGCGACGGGGGGATGCCGGCGGCGGCTCCGGCGGCCGCCGCGAGCTCCGCTGAGAGCGCGCTCCCGGCGGCAATCGCGTCGAGCGTGAGCCACAGCACGCCCGGATCGTCCTCGGTGGACAACCAGATCAGCGTCGCGCGGAGCGGGTCCGCGGTGCCGGTCGAGAGCCCGGTGCGGGCGGCGTATCCGTCGAGCCGATGGCCGGGCGGCGGCGTGACGTCCAAGGACGTCGCGGCCAGAAGGAGTTCGGTCACGTGAAGTCTCCAGCTGTCGTACCGGCTCGGATCGGACGATACCTGCCAAGATATACGGTCAAGACCGTAATTATCGAGGGCGCGGATGCGCGACGATCAGGTCGGCGTACGGCCCTACCGAACCCGTGGCCAGACGCTCGGCGCCGTCGAGCGAATTGCCGGCCGCCACTGTCAGTCTTGCTCGCCCGGGCAAGGCTTCGCGGACCGGCGTCAGCAACTGTTCCCCGGCGCCGTCGAACAGGCCGCCGACGCACGCGACCGGCACCGGTCCTTCGCCGGCCAGTTGGGCGACCGCGGCACCGATCGTCTCGGCGATGTCGCCGGCCGCCTGGACCAGCAGCTCGACGGCGACCGGATCCCCTTCGCCCGCACACCGCAGCACCTCGGGGGCGAACCGGGCCACGTCGTCGACCAGCGTGGTCGACCGGTAGAGCGCGACCGGGTCGAGGGCGGTGTCCGCGAGCTTCGTCATCGGACCGCGACCGTCCCGGGCCCGTTGGACGGCGACCAGGCCGGCGCGACCGATCGCGAACGCACTGCCGGCATCGCCGAACAGGTACCCATGTCCGTCGAGCTTGCGCCACGTACCGTCGCGATCCACCGCGAGACACACCAGCCCCGTGCCGGCGGCCACCACCACGCCGTACCCGTCCGGTAACGCGCCGGCGTGGGCCGTGACCATGTCCTGGGTCAGGCGCACCTCGTCGGCGTTCAGCAGCTCAGCGACATCGGCGGCGAACCGCTCGGCGGCGCCGTGGGCCTGCGGGTAGCCGGTCAGGCCGAGCGCGACGACGTCCACCTGACCGTCCACCTCGGCCTCGGCCGCGGCGGTGCGGATCGCGTCCAGCAGCTTGGAGACGGCGTCAGGTCCGTGCGTGTAGCCGGGCCCTTGGCCGGTCCGTCCGGACGGGAGGACACGAAGACGGAGCGCGGACTGGCCGCCGTCGATGGCGATGCGGGTCATTGGATGGTCCCGGGGTGGATAGTCCTGACAATTCCTGACGATGCTGAAAGGAGAGTACCCACACGATCACGCTACCGGGGAAGGGCTGCCTCGAACTGATTCCGCAGCGTCGCCAGCTGTACGCCGGTGAGCTGGACACTCGGATGCATCCAGTCGTTGAGGATCGGGTCCTCGCCGGCCAGGTGGTCCGACAGCTCGGTCCGGCTCAGCTCGAAGACATGCGCCGGATTGCCGGTCAGGTCGACGACGGTCTGCAGCAGGCGGCCGACCTGGTCCTCCCAGAGCGCAGCGTCGAGGTCGTCGCGGTCCGGGCGGATCAGCAACAGCTCGACGTCGCTGTCGAGCTCACCGTCACCGCGGGCGATCGCGCCGTACACACTCGCGTGCACCGGCGGGATCCGCCAGCCGCCGATCTCGTCGGCGAGCCGGGCGACCAGCATCCCGCGGAGATTCGCGAGCTGCTCGACGATCGGCGCGACCAGGTGCTTGCGATTGAGGCGGTACAGCAACGAGTTCCCGAGATCGTCCACATGCACGAGCCCGGTCGCGGCCAGCCGCTGCAGCACGAGCCGCACACCCGCAACACTCCCGGCCCCGGTCAGCTTGTGAATCTGCCGCCCCGACAGCCCGTCCTCGGCCCGCGCCAGCACCTCCAGCACCGGCCCGTCCAACGACGGCACCACAGTGCTGATCGGGCTCTTCAGATCCATAGTCCGCATCACAGTAGTGACCACCGCACAGCTCCAGTAATCACCATGACGAGTCAGCTACCCCCACTCCCCACCACCACCCCGTCGCGCCTGCCCCATTCGCCGAGTCGTGGCGATTGGTTCCGACCCCTGTCGCCGAGTCGTGAGTATCGGCTCTGGAATCCAGCCAGGATCCACGACTCGACGGATGAGGTGGAAGCCAATCGCCACGACTCGGCGGAAGGGGCGCGGGTTGCTGAAAACAAGCACGCTTGATTCTTTTTGTGGGGCGTGGGACGCTCGGCTGGACGGCGGCTCGCGAGGGAGTGTGGCGTGCAACTGGACGAAGTGCTGGCGGATCTTTGGGCCGAGAGTGCTGAGCTGGATCGGTTGGTGGGTGGCCTCGCCGCGGAGGAGTGGGCTACGCCTACGCCGGCCGAGGGGTGGACGATCGCGCATCAGATCGCTCATCTGACCTGGACCGACGAGGCGACACAGCTGGCCGTGACCGACCCCGAGGCGTTCAAGGCGTCGCTGCAGACGGCCGCAGCGAGCCCCACGACGTACGTCGACGACGGCGCCGCGGAGACTGCCGCGTTGCCGCCGGACCAGCTGCTGACCTACTGGCGAGAGACCCGGGCCGAGGTCGCCGAGGCGCTGAAGAAGGTGCCGCCGGGCGAGAAGGTGCTGTGGTACGGGCCGCCGATGAGTCCGACCTCCATGGCGACGGCGCGTCTGATGGAGACGTGGGCCCATGGGCAGGACGTGTTCGACGCCCTCGGCGTACAACGCCAGCCGTCGAACCGGCTGCGGCACGTCGCGCATCTCGCGGTCCGCACGCGGGACTTCGCGTACCTGCTCAACGACCGCAAGCCGCCCGCCGAGCCGTTCCGTGTCGAACTGACCGGCCCGGACGGTGACGTGTGGACCTGGGGTCCTGAGGATGCGGCGCAGCGGGTGACCGCGCCGGCCCTCGACTTCTGCCTGCTCGCGACGCAGCGCCGGCACCGGGACGACCTTGCGGTGCGAGCTGAGGGTGCGGACGCCGAGGAGTGGTTGGGGATCATCCAGGCCTTCGCCGGATTGCCGGGGAAGGGACGTCGCGCGGGGCAGTTCGGATGACCGAGGCGCTGCGGATCGGTAATGCGTCCGGGTTCTACGGCGACCGGTTCGGCGCGGTGCAGGAGATGCTGACCGGCGGGCCGCTGGATGTGCTGACGGGCGATTACCTGGCCGAGCTGACGATGCTCATCCTCGGGCGGGACCGGATGAAGGACCCGGGCCTGGGTTATGCGAAGACGTTCCTCAAGCAGCTCGAGACCGGGCTGGGCGAGGCGCTCGACCGGGGCGTGAAGATCGTCAGCAACGCGGGCGGTCTCAACCCGTCGGGGCTCGCCGCGGCGATCACCGACCTGGCGGAGCGGCTCGGATTGCATCCGAAGATCGCGTACGTCGAAGGCGACGATCTCGTCGACCGCGCGCAGGAGCTGGGGCTGGGCGCGCCGTTGACCGCCAATGCGTACCTAGGCGCCTGGGGTATCGCCGAGGCGCTGCAGGCCGGTGCGGACGTGGTGGTGACCGGGCGGGTCACCGACGCGTCCGTGATCGTCGGCCCGGCCGCGGCCCACCACGGCTGGAAGCGGACGCAGTACGACGAACTCGCCGGGGCGGTCGTCGCCGGGCACGTGATCGAGTGCGGTTGTCAGGCGACCGGCGGGAACTACGCGTTCTTCACCGAGATCCGCGACTTCGGGCGGCCCGGGTTCCCGATCGCGGAGATCCACGCGGACGGCAGCAGCGTGATCACCAAGCACGACAACACCGGCGGCGCGGTCACGATCGACACGGTCAAGGCACAGCTGCTCTACGAGGTCGCCGACGCCCGGTACGCCGGACCCGACGTCACGACCCGCCTCGACACGATCGAGCTCGCCGCCGACGGCCCCGACCGCGTTCGGATCTCCGGGGTCCGCGGCGAAGCGCCGCCGCCGACGTACAAGGTCTCGCTGAACAGCGTCGGCGGTTTCCGCAACGAGGTCGACTTCGTCCTCACCGGGCTGCAGTTGGAGCAGAAGGCCGAGCTCGTGCAGCAGCAGCTCGAGCAGGCGCTGCCGAAGCGGCCGGCCGAGCTGACGTGGACGCTGGCCTGGACCGAGAAGCCGAACGCCGAGTCCGAGGAGGAGGCCAGCGTCTTCCTCCGGTGCGCGGTCAAGGATCCGGACCCGAAGGTCGTTGGTCGCGCGTTCAGCAGCGCCGCGATCGAGCTGGCGCTGGCGAGCTATCCCGGCTTCCATGTCACCGCGCCGCCCGGCGACGGTTCGCCGTACGGCGTCTTCCGCGCCGGGTACGTCGATATCCACGAGGTGCAGCACGTCGTCGTCCTGCCCGACGGATCGCGGCAGGTCGTCGAACCCGCGCTCGAGACGCGGCCGCTGCGTCCGGTCGACGACATCGAGGCCCCGATGCCGCTGCTGCAGCTGTCCAGCGGACCGCCGCGCACTCGCGAGGTCCCGCTCGGCCGGATCGCCGGCGCGCGCTCGGGTGACAAGGGCGGCGACGCGAACGTCGGCGTCTGGGTCCGCGACGAGAAGGCTTGGCGCTGGCTCGCGCACTCTCTCACGGTCGAGCTGTTCCAGACGCTGCTGCCGGAGACGCGGCCGCTGAGAGTCACGCGCTACCTGCTTCCGAACCTGTGGGCGCTGAACTTCGTGGTCGAGGGTCTGCTGGGTGAGGGCGTCGCGGCGCAGGCGCGGTTCGATCCGCAGGCGAAGGCGCTCGGCGAGTGGCTGCGGTCGCGGTACGTCGACGTGCCGGAGGTGCTGTTGTGAACGACTTCCGGGAGTCTGTACGGCGGTTCATGGCGGCGGAGGTGCTGCCGCAGCTGGACCAGTGGGAGCGGGACGGCGAACTGCCGCGGGAGCTGCACAAGAAGGCCGGCGCTGTCGGGTTGCTGGGCGTCGGATTCCCGGAAGCGGTCGGCGGGGGCGGCGGATCGCTGCTCGACGCGATCGACGTCGTGGAGGAGATGCACTACGCGGGCGGCTCCGGCGGCCTCGTGGCCGCGCTCCTGACCTGCGGAATCGCACTTCCGCACATCGTTGCCAGCGGCGACGAAGAGCAGATCGAGCGGTGGGTTCGGCCGACGTTGGCCGGCGAGATGATCGGGGCGCTGGCGATCACGGAGCCGGGCGGCGGGTCGGACGTGGCGTCACTTCGTACGACGGCGCGGCGCGAAGGCGACGTGTTCGTGGTGAACGGCGCGAAGACCTTCATCACGTCGGGGTGCCGTGCGGATTTCGTGACGACGGCTGTCCGCACCGACGGCCCGGGAGCGCACGGCATCAGTCTGCTGGTGATCGAGGCCGGGTTCGAGGTGTCGCGGCGGCTGGAGAAGATGGGCTGGCTGTGCTCCGACACGGCCGAACTGTCGTTCGACAACGTGCGGGTGCCGGCGCGCAACCTGATCGGCGCGCCTGGCAGTGGGTTCGTCCAGCTGGCCGTGAACTTCGTTGCGGAGCGATTGACGTTGGCTGTGCAGGCCTATGCGGGGGCTCAGCGGGCGCTTGATCTGACCGTCGAGTGGTGCCGTCAGCGCGAGACCTTCGGGCGGCCGTTGATTTCTCGGCAGACGGTGCAGCACACGCTGACCGAGATGGCGCGGCGGGTGGACGTGGCGCGGGTCTACGTACGCGACGTGGCGCGGCGCGCGGACGCGGGCGAGGACGTGATCGCTGAGACCTGTTTCGCCAAGAACACCGCGGTCGCGGCGGGGCAGTGGGTCTGTGACCAGGCGCTGCAGCTGCACGGCGGCCTCGGGTACATGCGCGAGGCCGAGGTGGAACGCCAGTACCGCGACCAGAAGATCCTCGCCATCGGCGGCGGCACCACCGAGATCCTGACGAACTTGGCGGCGAAACGACTGGGGTTCACATGAACAACTCCGTTACGTCCGAAGTAGTGGCGGCACCCCCCGCCACTTCTTCGGACGCAAGCGCTCATCGGGCGGCGATGTTGGGGAAGTTGGCCGATTTGGAGCGGGAGCACGCGAAGGCGTTGGCGGGCGGCGGCGAGAAGTACGTCGACCGGCACCACCAGCGCGGGAAGTTGCTGGCCCGCGAGCGGATCGAGCTGCTGCTCGACCCGGACTCGTACTTCCTCGAGCTGTCGCCGCTGGCCGGCTGGGGATCCGACTTCACCGTCGGCGCCAGCCTGGTCACCGGTATCGGCGTGGTCGAGGGCGTCGAATGCCTGATCACCGCCAACGATCCGACCGTCAAAGGCGGATCCAGCAACCCCTGGACCCTGAAGAAGGCCTTGCGCGCGGACGAGATCGCGCGGGCGAACCGGCTGCCGGTGATCAGCCTGGTCGAGTCCGGCGGCGCGGACCTGCCGACGCAGAAGGAGATCTTCATCCCCGGCGGCGCGATGTTCCGGAACCTGACCCGGTTGTCGTCCGAGGGGATCCCGACGATCGCGCTGGTGTTTGGCAACTCGACCGCGGGCGGCGCGTACATCCCGGGGATGAGCGACTACGTCGTGATGGTCGACGGCGGCGCGAAGGTGTTCCTGGCCGGGCCGCCGCTGGTGAAGATGGCGACCGGCGAGGACGCGGACGACGAGTCGCTCGGCGGTGCGTCGATGCACGCGCGGCAGTCCGGCCTGGCCGACTACTTCGCGGTGGACGAACCCGACGCGATCCGGCTCGGGCGGCAGATCGTGTCCCGGCTGAACTGGCGCAAACTCGGTCCGCCGGCCGCCCCGTCGTACGACGAACCGCACTTCGGCGCGGACGACCTGCTGGACATCGTGCCGGGTGACCTGAAGATTCCGTTCGATCCGCGGGACGTGATCGCGCGGGTGGTCGACGGGTCGGTGTTCGACGAGTTCAAGCCGCTGTACGGGTCCTCGCTGGCGACCGGCTGGGCGTCGGTGCACGGCTACCCGGTGGGGATCCTGGCGAACGCGCGCGGCGTGCTGTTCAGCGCGGAGTCGCAGAAGGCGGCGCAGTTCATCCAGTTGGCGAACCGTGCGAACACGCCGCTGATCTTCCTGCACAACACGACCGGCTACATGGTCGGGCAGGAGTACGAGCAGGGCGGCATCATCAAGCACGGCGCGCAGATGATCAACGCGGTCTCGAACTCGAAGGTCCCGCACATCTCGATCCTGATGGGCGCGTCGTACGGCGCCGGGCACTACGGGATGTGCGGCCGCGCGTTCGATCCGCGGTTCCTGTTCGCGTGGCCGTCGGCGAAGTCGGCGGTGATGGGACCGCAGCAGCTGGCCGGTGTGCTGTCGATCGTCGCGCGGGCGGCCGCCGACGCGAAGGGGCAGCCGTACGACGAGCAGGCCGACCGGCAGATGCGCGCGTACGTCGAAGGGCAGATCGAGGCGGAGTCGCTGCCGATGTTCCTGTCCGGCCGGCTGTACGACGACGGCGTCATCGATCCCCGCGACACTAGAACCGTGCTCGGCATCTGCCTGTCCGCCATCCACTCCGCCCCGGTCGAAGGCACCTCGTCCTTCGGCGTCTTCAGGATGTGACGCGCATGATCTCTTCGGTACTGGTCGCCAACCGCGGCGAGATCGCCCGCCGGATCTTCCGCACGGCCCGATCGCTCGGCCTGTCCACGGTGGCGGTGTATTCGAGCGCCGACGCGCGGATGCCGTTCGTGGACGAGGCCGATGCGGCCGTTCACCTGCCCGGGAACACACCGGGCGAGACCTATCTGCGGGCCGAGCTGATCGTCGAGGCGGCGTTGCGGGCCGGTGCGGACGCCGTCCATCCCGGCTACGGGTTCCTGTCGGAGAACGCCGCGTTCGCGCAGGCGGTGATCGACGCGGGGCTGACCTGGATCGGTCCGCCCGTGGACGCGATCTCGTCGATGGGGTCGAAGATCGAGGCGAAGAAGCTGATGGCGGCGGCCGGGGTGCCGGTGCTGGCCGAGCTCACGCCGGCCGAGGTGTCCGCCGACGATCTGCCGGTGCTGGTGAAGGCGTCGGCAGGCGGTGGCGGACGCGGGATGCGGGTGGTGTCGCGGCTGGAGGACCTCGCCGCCGAGATCGACGCGGCGTCGGCCGAGGCGTTGTCGGCGTTCGGGGACGGGACGGTGTTCTGCGAGCGGTATCTCGCGACGGGGCGGCACATCGAAGTACAGATCATGGCGGATCGGCACGGGACGATCTGGGCTGTCGGCGAACGGGAGTGCTCGATTCAGCGCCGGCACCAGAAGGTCGTCGAGGAAGCCCCGTCGCCGCTCGTCGACCGCATCCCGGCGATGCGCGCCGAGTTGTTCGACGCCGCGCGGAAGGCGGCCGCGGCGATCAACTACACCGGCGCCGGGACGGTCGAGTTCCTCGCCGACGAGGACGGGAACTTCTACTTTCTCGAGATGAACACGCGGCTGCAGGTGGAGCATCCGGTGACCGAGGAGACGACCGGGCTCGACCTGGTCGAGCTGCAGCTCGCCGTCGCGTCCGGTGAGCAGCTACCACCTGAGCCGCCGCCCACGGTCGGGCATGCGATCGAGGTCCGGTTGTACGCCGAGGATCCCCAGCACGAATGGCACCCGCAGACCGGAGTGCTGCACCGCTTCACGCTGGAGCAGCAGGAGGGGTTGCGGGTCGATTCCGGGGTGGTCGACGGGTCGGAAGTCTCGCCGTACTACGACCCGATGCTCGCGAAGGTGATCGCGTACGGGGCCGATCGGGCCGCGGTCGCGCGGCGGCTGGCCGGGGTACTGGAGCGGGCGACGATCCACGGCGTCGGCACCAACCGGGACCTGCTCGGGTGGATCCTCCGGCATCCGGCGTTCCTCGCCGGCGACACCGACACCGCGTTCTTCGACACGCACGGGCTCGGCACGACGGTCGGCGACTCGGTGGTGCGGGCGTCGGCGTTGGCGGCGGCGCTGGCGGATGCGGCGGGACGACGTACGCCGGTGCGGGTGCCCAGCGGGTGGCGGAATCTGGTGTCGCAGCCGCAGCGGAAGAGCTATCGGTTCGGCGACGACGTCGTCGAGGTCGAGTATCGGCTGACCCGGGACGGATTGGTTGTCGACGGCAACACCGCGCTGATCTCCCTGGAACCCGGGAGGGTCGCGCTCGAAGTCGACGGTGTGCGCAGGGCGTTCGACGTCGCGACGTACGGCGGGCTCGTGTGTGTGGACTCGGCGCTCGGCAGCGTGACGCTGCGGCCGGTCGAGCGGTTCGTCGATCCGGCCGATCAGGTCGTCGCCGGGTCGTTGGTGGCGCCCATGCCGGGGACCGTGATCCGGGTCGGCGTCGCGGTCGGTGACGTGGTGAAACAAGGACAGCCGCTGCTCTGGCTGGAGGCGATGAAGATGGAGCACACGATCGCCGCCCCGGCGGACGGCGTCGTCGGTGAGTTGACGGTGGCAGCAGGACAACAGGTCGAGGTCGGCGCCGTACTGGCCGTGGTTGGGGAGGACGCATGAACGAGCGCAGCGAGTTCATCAGAAAGCACAGCGCGATTCGTGCCTCATCGGCGCCCGGAGCGAAGCGAGGACGCCGATGAGCTACGTGGAATCCGACGAACGTCGCGAGCTGCGAAGGGTCGTCGGCGAGCTCGGGAAGAAATACGGCTACGAGTGGTTCAACCGGCAGGCCAGGACCGGCGGTCACATCACCGAGCTGTGGCTCGAGGCCGGCAAGCTCGGGTTCCTCGGCGTGAACCTTCCCGAGGAGTACGGCGGCGGTGGCGGCGGCATGGCCGACCTGTCGATCGTCCTCGAGGAGCTCGGCGCGGCCGGCTGCCCGCTGCTGATGATGGTCGTGTCGCCGTCGATCTGCGGCACGGTGATCTCCCGCTTCGGCACCGACGACCAGAAGCAGCACTGGCTGCCGGGCCTCGCCGACGGTACGACGATCATGGCGTTCGCGATCACCGAACCGGACGCCGGCTCGAACTCGCACCAGATCACCACCACGGCCCGCCGGACCGACGACGGCTGGTCGCTGACCGGGCGCAAGGTGTACATCTCCGGGCTGGACGTCGCGAAGGCCGTCCTGGTCGTCGGCCGCACCGAAGACGCCCGCACCGGCAAGCTGAAACCGGCCCTGTTCATCGTCCCGACCGACGCGCCGGGCGTGGAGTTCCGGCAGATCGAGATGGACCTGATCAGCCCGGACAAGCAGTACGCGTTGTTCCTGGACGACGTCCGACTGCCGCGCGAAGCGCTCGTCGGGTCCGAGGACGCGGCGCTCATGCAGCTGTTCGCGGGCCTCAACCCCGAGCGGATCATGGCGTCCGCGTTCGCGATCGGGATCGCTCGGCACGCGCTCGGCAAGGCGACGGCGTACGTCAAACAACGCCAGGTGTGGAAGCAGCCGATCGGTGCGCACCAGGGGATCGCGCATCCGCTGGCGCAGATCAAGATCGAGCTCGAGCTGGCCCGGCTGATGCTGCAGAAGGCGGCGGCGTTGTACGACGCGGGCGACGACCTGGCCGCGGGCGAGGCCGCGAACATGGCGAAGTACGCGGCCGGCGAGGTCGCCGTACGAGCCACCGATCAGGCAGTGCAATCGCTCGGCGGGAACGGTATGACTGTCGAGTACGGCGTTGCGTCACTGGTCGCGGCCGCACGCGCGACCCGGATCGCCCCGGTCAGCCGGGAGATGATCCTGAACTTCGTCGCACAGCACAGCCTCGGGTTGCCGAAGTCCTACTGAGAAAGGCCTGGGCCGATGATCATCACCAGCGAATTCCCGCCTGTCGAGGTGCTCGACCTCCCGATCCACGACGCCGTGCTCGGCAGAGCCCAGGAGTACGGCGACCGGCCGGCGATGGTCGACGGCGTCACCGGCAAGGAACTCAGCTACGCCCAACTGGACCACCTGACCCGGCGGGTCGCGGCCGGCCTGGCAGAGCTCGGCGTACAGCACGGCGACGTGATCGCGCTGTACAGCCCGAACACGATCCTGTACCCGGTGGTGTTCTACGGCGCCACGCGCGCCGGCGCGACCGTGACCACGGTGAACGCGCTCTACACCGCGGACGAGTTGCACAAGCAGTTGATCGACTCGAAGGCGAAGTTGCTGGTGACGATTTCGCTGTTCCTGCCGGTCGCGACCGCCGCGGTCGAGGGCACCGACGTCGGGCAGATCTTCGTCTGCGACCAGGCCGAGGGGTACCGGTCGATCCAGGAGCTGTTCGCCTCCACCGCTCCCGAGCCGTCGGTGACGATCGATCCGGCGGCGGACGTCGCGGTGCTGCCCTACTCGAGCGGGACCACCGGCGCGGCCAAGGGCGTGATGCTGACGCACCGGAACATCGCGACGAACATCGCGCAGGCCGAGGCCACGATCAAGCTGGGCGAGGACGAGCGGGTCATCGCGATCCTGCCGTTCTTCCACATCTACGGGCTGACCGTCCTGATGAATCTGCCGCTGCGGCTCGGCATCACGGTCGTGGTACTGCCGAAGTTCGACCTGGAGCAGTTCCTGACCACGCTCCAGGACCAGCGGATCACGCGGGCGTTCGTCGCACCGCCGGTGGTTCTGGCACTGGCGAAGCACCCGGCCGTCGACTCGTTCGACCTGTCCGCGCTGCAGCACGTGATGTCGGCCGCGGCGCCGTTGGACGGCGAGCTGGCCGAGGCGTGCGCGAAGCGGCTCGGTCTGCACGCGGTGACGCAGGCCTACGGGATGACCGAGCTGTCGCCGGGCACGCACGCCGTACCGCAGGACGACCCGGAGCCGCCGCCGGGTGCGGTCGGCAAGCTGTTCCCCTCGACGGAGATGCGGCTGGTCGGTGCGGACGGCGAGGACGCGGACGAGGGTGAGATCTGGATCCGCGGGCCGCAGGTGATGAAGGGGTACCTCGGCCGGCCCGCCGAGACCGACGCGACGATCGACCGCGACGGCTGGCTGCACACCGGTGACATCGGGCGGATGGACGCGCGGGGTTATCTGTACGTCGTGGATCGGGTGAAGGAGCTGATCAAGTACCACGGGTACCAGGTGCCGCCGGCGGAGCTGGAGGCCGTGCTGCTCACCGACGACCGGATCGCCGACGCGGCCGTCATCGGGGTCGAGGCGGAGGGCAACGAAGTGCCGAAGGCGTTCGTGGTGCCGATGCCGGGGGTGTCGTTGACCGCCGAGGACGTGATCGAGTACGTCGCGGCGCGGGTGGCGCCGTACAAGAAGATCCGGCAGGTGGAGTTCATCGACGCGGTGCCGAAGGCCGCGTCGGGGAAGATCTTGCGGCGTGAACTGCGGGCGCGTGAGGCCGCGCGTGAGTGAGGCGCTGAAAGCGCCCCAGCAGGATCGGTCGCGGGCGACCCGGCAGCGGCTGCTGGAGGCTGCGGTCGACTCGCTGGCCGAGGTCGGGTACGCCGCGACGACGGTAGCGGTCGTCGCGGCGCGGGCCGGAGTGTCGCGGGGTGCGGCGCAACACCACTTCCCGACCCGGGCGGACCTGTTCGCGGCGGCAGTGGAGTACATGACGGAGGTGCGGCTGGCGGAGATCCGCGCCCAGGCCGCCGCGCTGCCGAGCGGGGCGGGGCGGACCGAGGCGATCGTCGGGATGCTGGCCGACGTGTACACCGGGCCGCTGTTCCGGGCCGCGCTGCATCTGTGGGTGGCGGCGTCGACGGAGGAGGCGTTGCGGCAGCAGATCGTGCGGCTGGAGGCACACGTCGGGCGGCAGGCGCACCGAGCGCTGCTCGACGTCCTCGAGGTGAGCGAGCGGACCCCTGGAGTGCGGGAGACCGTGCAGGGTGTGCTCGACATGGCGCGTGGTCTGGGGCTGGCTGATCTGCTGACCGACGACAGTGCGCGGCGGCGGGGCATCGTGCGGCAGTGGAGCCGCATCCTCGATCAGGCTCTGCGCGACCCGGGGGTGTGACCGAAGGCGCTCTTGAAGGTGTCGATGAACGCACTCGTCGACGCCCAGCCGGTCGCGTGCGCCACCCGCGTCACGGACTCCCCGTCCGCCAGCAACACCAACGCCTCATGCAACCGCAACTGCGTCCGCCACTGCGGAAAGCTCATCCCCAGCTCAGCACGGCACAGCCGACTCAGTGTCCGCTCACTTGCCCCCGCCTCCCGCCCGAACTCAGCCAGCGTCCGCCCGTCCGCCGGATCCGCCCGCACCATCCCACACACCGCCACAAGCCGCGCGTCCCGCGGCGCAGGCAAGTAGGTCGGCCGCTGAGCCGACCGTCGCAACTGGTCCAGCAACACACGCCGCAACCGCTCACGCTCACCAGTCTCAAGGCCCTTCGCGCCTTGACCAGGTCCACCGCCTTCGCCGGGGCCGGCGGCATCGCGGCGCCCAGCGCCCTCACGGGGCCCGGGGCCCTCGCCGTCCCCGGCAGCCCCGCGGCGCCCCGCGGCATCGCCGTCCGTGGAGGCCCCGCCGCGTCTGGTGCCGCCGCCGGAGGCGGCTGGGACGGCTTCCTCATCTGATGTGTACGTGAGGATGAGTTCTCTGAGGAGGGGGCTGACTACAAGGGCCGACGGGGTGGTCAGGGCTAGGGGGTTTTCTATGAGACCTACGGTGTGGAGGGTTGTTTCGCCGTAGGCGCGGTGTTGGTGGAGGGTGCCGGCGGGGATCCAGATGGCTCGGGTGGCGGGGGCTACCCACGTGCCGGCGTCGGTGGTGACGGAGAGGACCCCGCGGCCGGCGTACACGATCTGGTTCCGGTCGTGCCAGTGCGGCTCGATGCCGCCGCCGGCCACGATCGGGCGTCGGCCGGTGGTCGCGGGACGTTGGCGGGTTTCCGGCATCAGTTGGCATTTTATCGGAAGCCGGACACGCCACCCGGCGGTGACGATCGACGGGTGAAGAGACCGATCGGACTGATGGCCACCGGCCACGCGTGCGTGGACATCTATCAGGGCTGTGTCCCGGCGCTCGTACCGTTCCTGGTCGCCGAGCGCGGCCTCGGGTACGTCGCGGTGTCCGGCGTCACCCTCGCCGCGACGCTGCTGTCCTCGGTCGTGCAGCCGGTCTTCGGCGTTCTCACCGATCGCCGTCCGCTGACCTGGCTGATCCCGGTTGCGATGACCACCGCAGGACTCGGCATCGCCCTGATCGGCGTCGGGCACGATTACTGGCTGATCTGGCTGGCGGCGGCGCTGTCGGGCCTCGGCGTCGCGGCGTACCACCCGGAGGCAGCCCGCCTGGCCCGGATCGCGAGCGGCGGCAGCCATGTCGGGATGAGCTGGTTCTCGGTCGGCGGGAACGTCGGCTTCGCGCTGGCGCCGGTCCTCGTCACACCGATCATCGCGACGGGCGGGCTGTCGCTGACGCCGCTGCTCGTCGTACCAGCTGTTCTCGGCGCCGCGATCACCCCGTGGGCGATCCGCTCGCGCGTCGCCGTCACGACAGCCCGCGGCCGGAGTGGAGGCACGGACGACTGGCCGTCGTTCCTGCGGCTGTCGCTGATCATGATCTGCCGCTCGATCGTGTTCGTCGGCCTCGGGACGTTCATCGCGCTGTACGCCGGCCAGCGGGTCGGCGGCGGTACGACGACCGGCGGCGTCGCGCTGTTCGTGCTCTTCGCCGCCGGCGCGCTCGGCACCCTCCTGGGCGGCCGGCTCGCCACGCGCTACGGCCGGGTCCGCACACTGCGCACGTCGTACGCCGTCGCCGTCCCCGCGATCGCCTGCCTGGTGTTCGTTCCGGGACCGGCGTTCTTCGGGTTCCTCGCCGCGACCGCGATCGCGATGTCGATCCCGTTCTCGCTGCACGTGACACTCGGCCAGGACTTCCTGCCCGGACGCGTCGGTACGGCGGGCGGTATGACACTCGGCCTGGCGGTCAGCATCGGCGGCGTGGCCACGCCGGTCCTCGGCGCCATCGCGGAGCACACGTCGCTGCGGCTGGCGCTCAGCACGCTGATCGCGCTGGTCCTGTGCAGCACCTTGATCGGCTACGCCATCAACGAACCCGCCTGATCAGTACAGCTAGGGCATGCCCTAGCGGTCGAACTTCCGGTACGAGGCGTCGAGCTCGCGCACCTCGGCAGAGGCGTGCAGTGTGACGCCGTCCTGCGGCGGGATGAACTTGCCCAGCAGCTCCAGCGTGGCCTCGGTCAGCCGCGCCTTCACCTCGTCGGTGCGACCGGGCAGCAGGCCGATCGTCACCTGCACCAGAGCGTGCCCTGCGTCCGCCCTGTGTTCGTACCCGTAGGCCGACAGATTGTCGTACCTGATCATGGTCTTGCAGGCCTCGGGTTTGGCGGCGGCGATCTCGACGACGGCCTCGTGCAGTGCGCGGGTGAACCCGTCGACGTCGAGGGCGTCCTCGACCGGGTGCGAGTAGTCGACGGTGATCGCTGGCATGAGCACTCCTGTTCCACGGCGGACAACCAGAACCCTAACCTCCGGGCCTTGCAGTCGCCCCCGCTGCTTCGTCGTACGGACGGAGGTCCAGTGGGCGGTCCACCAGTGGGGAACAGTTGTCGGCTCACATACATTGGTTGGTGATATGACTACCGAGCGGATCGACCGGACGAGCGTGGGGCTCCGGTCGGAGCGAGGTCCGATCCTGCTCGCGGTGATGCTGAGCATCGGACTGGTCGCGATCGACGCGACGATCCTGGCCACCGCCGTACCGTCCGTGGTCGCCGACCTCGGCGGGTTCACCCAGTTCCCCTGGCTGTTCTCGATCTACCTGCTCGCACAGGCCGTGTCGGTGCCGATCTACGGCAAGCTCGCGGACCAGCGCGGCCGCAAGCCGATCATGCTGCTCGGCGTCGGGCTGTTCGTGCTCGGGTCGGTGCTGTGCGGGTTCGCCTGGAGTATGCCGGCGCTGATCGCGTTCCGGCTCGTGCAGGGGCTCGGCGCGGGCGCGATCCAGCCGATCGGCATGACGATCGTCGGCGACATCTACACGGTCGCGGAGCGCGCCAAGGTGCAGGGCTACATCGCCAGCGTCTGGGGGATCTCGTCGTTCGTCGGCCCGACGCTCGGCGGCGTGTTCTCGGACTTCATCTCCTGGCGGTGGATCTTCTTCGTGAACATCCCGCTCGGGATCGCGGCCGCCTGGGTGCTGGTTCGCCGGTTCGAGGAGAAGGTCGCGGACAAGACCAGCCACCGGATCGACTACAGCGGCGCGATCCTGCTCGCGGTCGGCGGTTCGCTGCTGCTCCTCGGGTTGCTCGAGGGCGGCGTGATGTGGGACTGGGACTCGCCGGCGAGCATCGTGATCCTGGCCGCGGCCGTCGTCCTGCTGGTGGGCTTCGTGTTCGTCGAGCGGCGGGCGGCCGAGCCGATCCTGCCGCTGTGGGTGCTGCGTCAGCGGGTGCTGAACTCGGCGAACTCGGCCGCGCTGCTGATCGGCTTGCTGATGATCGGGCTGTCGACGTACGTGCCGCTGTTCGCGCAGAGCGTCCTCGGTACGTCGGCCCTCGTCGCCGGGTTCGCGCTCGCCGCGATGACGCTCGGCTGGCCGATCGCGGCGTCGTTCGCCGGGCGGATCTACCTGCGGGTCGGGTTCCGTACGACGATGCTGATGGGCTCGTTGATCGTCGTCCTCGGGTCCGGCGTGCTGCTCACGGTCGGGTCCGGGAGTTCGGTCCTGCACCTCGCCGCGGCGTGCTTCGTGATCGGGGTCGGGCTCGGCTTCTCCGCCTCTCCGTCGGTCGTCGCGGCGCAGTCGTCGGTCGACTGGCAGACGCGCGGCGTGGTGACCGGCGCGAACATGTTCTCCCGCTCGGTCGGCAGCGCGGTCGGGGTCGCGGTCTTCGGCGCGGTGGCGAACGGCGTGGTCGCCGCGCGCCTCGGCGACGACCACGCAGACCTGGAGAAGGTGCCGGCCGAGGTCCTCGCGCCCGCTGTCCACGACGTGTACTACGGCGCCGCCGCGGCCGCACTCCTCCTGGTCGTCGCCGTGCTCTTCATGCCGAACCGCATCACGGAGCGCCCCCTCCGGGATTAGGGCATGTCTGATAATCCAGCGCCGTCGCGAGGAGGTGCCGTGCCGAGTTGCCCCGCAGTAGGCGCTGGATTATCAGACATGCCCTAGGTTGGCTGTATGCGCGCGGTCGACTGTGTGGGGGCCTTGATCCGGGACGAGCAGCATCGCGTCTATCTGCAGCGGCGTACGGCGGAACGGCGGTTGCTGCCCGGGATCTGGGACATCGTCGGCGGGCACCTTGAGGTTGGTGAGACTCCGGAGCAGGCGCTGGCGCGCGAGGTCGAAGAGGAGACCGGCTGGAAGGTCCGCGACATCGTCTGGACCGTCGCGGACTGGGAATGGGAGTGGCAGGGCCGGGTACGGCGGGAGGTCGACTACCTCGTCACCGTCGACGGCGACCTTGGCCGGCCGCGCCTCGAAGCCGGCAAGCACGACGCGTCCGCCTGGGCCGGGCCGTACGACCTGGACCTGCTGATGGTGAACCGGACCGACGGCGACCGGCGACTGCGGGACCTGGTCGCACACACTGTCCGGACACGGTTCACGGACCGCCTGCAGCTCGAGCCGATGACCGGTCCGAACGGCGTGGTTCCCGGACATGCGGCGGACCTTCAGCGGATCTATCAGGACCCGTGGGTGGCCCGCTGGTACGACGAGACGCTGTCGGCGGAGCAGGCGGCCGCGCGGGTCGCTGAGCATCAGGCGGGCTGGGAACGGGACGCTGCCGGCAAGTGGATCGCCTACGACCTGGCGACCGGCGAGGCGGCCGGGCGGGCGGGCTGTCCCGGATTCCCGCTGACGCGCCGGTGGCCGCGGCGATCGCCGGTCTGGTCGGCGCGGACTGGGCCACTGACCGGCTCGAGCTCGGCTGGGCGCTCACCGAGCCGTACCGTGGCCGCGGCCTCGCCACCGAGATCGGCCGCGCCGGCCTCGACTACGCCTTCAGCACGTTGAACGCCTCATCAGTCATCGCTTTCACCGAGCGGATAAACACGGCCTCCCAGGCGGTGATGCGGCGCCTGGGCATGGAGTACGCCGGGGAGATCCGCGCGGAGGGCTGGAACGCCAACGCCTCGGCCGTCGTACCCGACGCGCCGTTTGCGGTCTACGTCACGGACCGGTGATCACCTGAAGGTGACCTTGAACAGGCTATTGCCTGTCCACGGTCTCCAGCTTCTGTTCAAGCCTGCCGGTTTTGGTCCGCGCCGCGGACCGGAAGCGGACATCTAGCGGTCCAGGGCGGTGACGAAGCGGGTCAGGAGGGCGGCGAAGTCGTTTCGTTCGTCGTGCGTCCAGTCTTCCATCGCGGCGGCGAAGCGGTCCCGGCGGAAGGCGTGGACGGTGTCCAGTTGGGACCTGCCGTCCGCGGTGAGGGCGAGGTTGGTGCGGCGGCCGTCCGCCTGGTCGGCCTCGCGGCGGACCAGGCCCGCGGAGACCGCGGCGGCGACGAGTTTGCTCGCGCGGGGCTGGTCGACGCCGAGGGCCGCGGCGATGCCGTTGACGCCGAGCGGGTCGGGCTCGGCCGCCTCGATCGCGTCGAGGACCTCCTGGACCGGGTCGGGTCCGCCGGACTGGACGGCGAACGTACGGCGGGTCTGCCGCCGGCGGATCGCGATCATCGCCGCTTCTACCGCGGCGACCGGGTCGGGGTTGTCCATGTCCGGCTCCAACCATATGCTCTTTGACATGTATATGTCCGGTGACAACAAGCCTATCGGCTGGTGGCTGAAAGAAGTCGACCGCCTGCTGGAGCAGTCGTTCGAGCAGCTGCTCGCAGCCGACGGGCTGACCCGGCGCCAATGGCAGGCGCTCAACGCAGCGGCAGGCGGCACACTGAGAGGTGGCGCGGGGGCGAGCAGCCAGGACGGTGCGAGCGCGCCCGGCGGAGGCGTGAGCGGAGCGATCGCGGCAGCGCTGGCGCCGTTCCTCAGTGGGGAGGCGGAGCTGGCTGCGGTTATGCAGCCACTGGTCCGGCGCGGATGGTTGGTCCGCGAGACGCTGACCGCCGCGGGTGAGGACGCGCTGCGGAGGCTGTCCGAGAAGGTGCAGGAGCAGCGGCGGCGGGTGACTGCGGGGATCTCGGAGGCGGAGTACCTGGTGACGGTCGACGTGCTTCGGCGGATGGCCGGCAATCTGACATGAGGAGGCTCCGGGTGTGACCGCCCAGGCGCGACGGTCACACTCGGAGCCGACCACCTCAAGGGGGAGGTTCCCGGTGAGGTGTCGGGAGCCTCCGGTGTCCTACCGCCCAGGACACTCGGCCCTGCCTGGCCCGAGGTGTCGGCCAGGAGGTGGGTTGGAGCGGCTGGGCGGCGGCGATACAGGGAACTCAGCCGCCAAGCCCAGCCGGGTCAGGTGGGCGGTGCGGTCCGGAGCTGAGGAGTGCTCCGGACCTTCCAAGCGCTGCCCCTGAACGTGAGGAGACTCCAGGGCGCAGCGGACCGGGTCTGAGGAGGACCCGGAAGCGATCAGGTGCTTCAGTCGGTCGGGTCGGCCGGGCCGAGCAGGTCGTTGGTCACCTTGAGACCGGCGAAACGGCGCCGCATCGCCTGTTCGTAGCGGGCTGCCAGGGGCGCCTCCGCGACGTACTGCGCGATCACGTGCTCGCCGAACCAGACCCGGACTCTGCGCCGGTGCTGCCTCGACGTCATTTCCGCGATGGTCACAACCTCTCACCCCGTAACTCTCAGCCCTTGCAACCAGTTGGACTTACTGGTTGTCATGGCAGTAATGGTGCACGAGCCCAACGTGACCGCTCTAGGACCTGGACCGGACCTTTGCCGGACCTCTTCCGGTCCTCTCGCGGACATCTGGGGGACAGCACCTTGTCGTGGGGCACAAGTCGAGACAACGTCTGACTGACGTGAACGGGAGGAACGATGGCGGGTAGGTACGCGCCAAAGACGGTCCTGGCGCACCTGATCCAGCGCCGGAACCAGACCTACTCCGAGATCGTCGCCGAGTTCGTCGAGCTGGGTGGAACCATCACCGAGCGGCACCTGCGTCGCCTCGCATCGGGCGAGCGTGCGGGGACCACTCCTCAGACCCGGCGCACCCTGCAACGCATGTTCGGCAAGCCGGTCGAGGAGCTCCTCGCGCCGTATGCGCCGGAACAGGCCGCCCAGGTGGTGCCGGCACCTGCCGCGAGTGGACGGATCACGACAGGTAATGAGATGGAGGTTCTCGACATGGCTGCCAGCCGCGCGAGGGCGTTTGCCCTCGCGGCCCAGTCCGGTCTCGGAAGCGAGGCCATGGAACAGGTGTACGCCGACGTACGCCACGCCGCCCAGGCGTACCCGCAGCGTCCACTGCCGGAGATCCTCGGCCAGCTGGTCGAGACGCAGGACCTGGTCTTCGGTCTGCTGGAGAGCCGGCAGCGCCCGGACCACCACCGCCAGCTCTACTTCCTGGCCGGCGTCACCGGCGGCCTGCTCGCCAAGGCGTCCCACGACCTCGGCAACCCGCACGCCGCGCTGACCCAGGCGCGGACCGCGTTCATGTGTGCCGACAACGCCGACCACCACGGCCTGCGCGCCTGGGTGCGCGGCCTGCAGTCCCTCGTCTCGTACTGGGCCGGCAACCCGCACGACTCGGTGCGCTATGCGCAGCTCGGCGCCGGCTACGCCGAGCAGGCCAACAGCACTACCAGCGTCTGGCTGCCGGTCAGCGAGGCCCGCGCCTGGGCCGCGCTCGGCAACCCGGAGGCCACCCGGGCCGCGCTGGAGCGCGCCGAGGAGGCGTGGAACTCGGTCCACAACGACGACCTGGACGACATGGGCGGCCTGTGCACCTTCGGCCGCAACCGCCAGCTGTACTACGCCGCGGACGCGCTGGCCTGGCTGCCCGGTGAGGTCGAGCAGGCCGAGCGGTACTCGAGCCAGGCCGTCGACGCCTACACCGACCAGAACCACCCGGAGTGGGCCTTCGGCGACGCCGCCGGCAGCCACGCGGCGATGGCGATCACCCGGATCGCGAGCGGTGAGCTGGACGGCGCGGCGGACGCGCTGGCCCCGGTGCTGACGCTGCCGACCGAGCGCCGGATCAACGGCGTCGTGCACTCGGCGCGCCGGGTCCACCAGGCGCTGCGGCAGTCCGGCCGCGCCGACGACGCCCGGGAGCTGCAGGAGGAGATCGAGACCTTCACCCGGACCCCGATGCAGACCTACCCCCGTTAGCCGGATGGATCCGCTCACCGGCGAACGGACCGTACTGCGCGAATTCCGGACAACCGATCTCGACGACTATCTGTCCATCGCCGGTGACGACCGGGTCACCACCTGGATGGCCTTCGACAGCTACGACCGGGCCAAGGCCGAGCAGAACCTGGCCGGCATCCTCCAGCGGTCCGCCCAGCAGGACCGTCCCGATTACATGCTCGCCGTGACCCGGCCGGACGACGATCGCGTGATCGGGTTCGCCCGGATCGCGCCGAGCGCGGCCTGGACGGCGAAGCTCGGCTACGCGATCGGCGCCGACCACTGGGGCCGCGGGTACGCCACGGACGCGGCCCGGGTGCTGTTGCGTTTCGCTTTCGGCCCGCTCGGCCGGCACCGCGTCACCGCCGCGATCGGCCCCGAGAACGAGGCCTCGATCGCGGTGGTCAAACGCCTCGGCTTCACCTACGAGGGCCACCTCCGCGACCACGTCTTCACCAACGGCGCCTGGCGCGACTCGCTGCTGTACTCGCTGCTGGAGCAGGAGCACACCGTCTGACGCTGCTCACGGTGCGGCCCGCCAGGCGGCGGGCCCACCCTCGGCGAGATCGGCGCCGAGCGGTGTCCGCGCGTACAGCACCTGGCGACCATCCCGGCGGGACACCACGATCCCGGACGCCGCCAGCACCGACAGATGGTCGCTGACCGTGCCGGGTGACACTCCGATCCGGCGCGCCAGCCAGGTCGTGGTCCTCGGCAGGTCCAGGGCCTGCAGGATCGCGGCACGCGAACGTCCCAGCAGGGCCGAGAGTGCGTCCGGCTCGCCAGCGGTCCCTCTCGGCTCCCAGACCAGTGCCGATCCACGCGCCGCGTAGCTGATCACGCACCCCGACGCCGGCTGCCCGACGGCGA
Organism: Kribbella sp. NPDC003505; assembly: GCF_040610875.1. NCBI lineage: Bacteria > Bacillati > Actinomycetota > Actinomycetes > Propionibacteriales > Kribbellaceae > Kribbella > Kribbella sp. NPDC003505. The sequence continues at coordinate 353,419 of NZ_JBEXNA010000004.1, forward strand.
TCCACGGCCAGCGGAACGCGGACGGAACCAGCCACACGCCCTCCGGACCGCACGACACGGTCGCCTTCGTCCGATGGAACGCCACAGTGAGCGCACCGTCGCCGTACGAGAGTTCGTGGTGCACCTCGTTGACCGCCTGCGCGACGCCCGCTCGCGCGATCAGCCGGCTGTGGTACGCCAGATCGTCGATGGCCACTCCCTCGACCCGCTCCCAGATCGGCTCGAGCATGTCGCGCCAGTACGCCGACAGCTCCGTCGCGACCTTGTCGGCGTACTGCGCGGCGCCCGCGAACGCGAACTCCGGCCGACGCCGGGACAGCTCCTCCAGGTCGGAACGCAGTACGGCGTCCTCGGTGTCTCGCAGCGCGGCGATCTGGACCAGCGGATGCGGTGGGTCGACCTGCGGCGCGGGCGCGAGGATGTCCGGAAACCACTGCCGGTCGGACGTGAGCGCCAGCAGGAACGGCAGGTCGTAGCCGGGGCTGGACGGGAGGCGGCTGCGCAGCCGCAGGTGCATCGCATGCTGCCGTGGAAACGTCAGCACGTGCAGGCTCGCGACGGTCTCCCACACGGCATCGCTGGTCAGCCGCACCGAGCCGAGGCCGGCGGCTCCGAGCTCGATACGCAATGCCACGTGTCCTCCCCACCGTCGTGCCGCTCACTGTAGTGACGCCGCGGTGCCTGACCACGACCCTTCCGGCTGGACGGAAACGTGGTCGGCACGTAGGGCGACGGGCCAGCCTGTTCCATCACAAGCCACAGGGACAGGAGCTGCCGGATGAAACGAGCGATGACCCGCGCCGCCTGGGGCGCGGCTGTGGTTGCGGGGCTGACCACGACCACCTTGGGCGCCACCGACGCGTCCGCCCGGGACACCGAGGAACGGAACGCGCGGTGCCTGCGCCAGTTCGAGGCGACCCAGCGCGCGGACATGGAGTCGTTCCGGGACTTCGACGCCGCCACGTTCCGCTCGGTGCACGCCGAGGACGCAGTCAGCATCTATCCGACCGGCCAGCGGTACGTCGGTCTCGACGCGATCATGGCGGCGGCCCGGAGCCATTTCAGCAACAAGATCGCGGTGTGGTCGTGGACCGAGCTCGGCCGCCGGGTGGACGGGTGCCGTTCGGCGGTCATCACGTACGACGCGACGTACGACATCCCGAAGTACGCGTACCACCAGCGGGCGCTGACCGTGGTCACGTACGTGTACGAGCGTGGCCGCTGGCTGGCGGTCATGGACCAGGGCACCCTGCTGGAGGTCAGCGGCTGAGCAACACTGGGGGCATGGCTTCGACCACTGTTACCGGACCGCTGCGGGACAGCCTTGCCCGGATGATCCTGACCAAGGTTGCCGGGCCCGACCCGCAGACCGAGCGCATGCGGGTGCACGGCACACCTGGGCCACGCTGGTTCGCGCCGGATCGGCCGATCCGACGGGTGCACGGGGACGCGTCGATGTTCGCCGGCGGGCTGCGGGCGCTGCTGCTGCAGTCGCTGCATCCACTGGCCATGGCCGCGGTGGCCGCGCACTCCGGGTACCGGGGCGACCCGTGGGGGCGTCTGCGGCGTACCAGCTACTTCCTCGCGATCACGACGTACGGCTCGATCCCGGACGCGGAGGAGGCGATCGCCCACGTCCAGGCCGTGCACGAGCGCGTCCGCGGGACCAGTCCGGACGGGGTGAAGTACCGGGCGTCGGACCCGCACCTGCTCAAGTGGGTGCATCTGGCCGAGGTGGACAGCTTCCTCGCCGCACACCAGCGGTACGGCGCGCAGCCGCTCAACGCCCTGGAACAGGACCAGTACGTCGAGGACGCGGCGCTGGTGGCCGCCAAGCTCGGAGTCGTCGACCCGCCGACCACGGTGGCCGAGCTGCGAGAGCTGCTGAAGGAGTACCAGCCCGAGCTGCGTGGTACGACGCAAGCGCGACAGGCCGCCCGCTTCATGCTGGTGCATCCGCCGGTGCCGTTCGCGGCCCGGCCCGCGTACGGCGTTTTGGCGGCTGCCGCGGTCGGTCTGCTGCCCTGGTGGACCAGACTGCCGCTGCGTCTCCCGTACCTCCCGCTGGCCGAGCGGACTGTCGTCCGGGCGGCCGGTGACGGCCTCACCAGGACCATCCGATGGGCGCTGACCTCCCCAACACTGGCAGAAACCGGCGCGGAGGCATGACGCGCCGGTAGGTTGTCCTCGTGCCGCTCCGTCCACATCGTCCACTCCCGATGGCCACTCCAGCGGGAGTCGAGGTGCTGACCAAGATCCTGACCCAGGGACCGATCCCGCGGGTGGAGATCGCGCGCCGGACCGGGCTGTCCCAGGCGGCCGTCACGAAGGCCGTCGCGCCGCTGATGGAGAGCGGGTTCGTCACCGACCAGGCCGCCCCGACGGACGGCGACGGCCAGCTCGGGATCGGGCGGCCGGTGAGCCCGCTGACCGTCGTACCGAGCAGTGTCTCGGTGATCGGCGTCAAGGTGACGCCGACCAGCCTGATCGGTGTCACCACGGACTTCACCGCCGGGATCCTGAACGTCCGGCACGACCCGCTGGACGACACCGATCCGGAGGCGGTGATCGACCAGCTCGCCGAGCACGTGAAGGCGCTGATCGCCGCGCTCAAGTCCGGGACGGCGATCGCGGGGCCGCTCGCCGGTATCGGGATCGCGGTGTCGGGTGACGTCGACGCGGCGCACGGCGTCGTGCGGGACTCGCCGCTGATGGGCTGGCGCGGCGTCCCGGTCGCGGAACTGCTCGGCCAGCGGGTCCGGGTGCCGATCGTGGTGTCGAACGACGTCCGCGCGCTGACCGTGGCCGAGCACTGGTTCGGGGTCGGCGTGAACGCGGACTCGTTCGCGGTGGTGACGATCGGCTCCGGTATCGGCTGCGGGCTCTACATCAACGGCGAGGTGGTGTCCGGCGCGTACGGCGTGTCCGGCGAGCTGGGGCACCTGCCGCTGGCGCCGGGCGACCTGGTGTGCACCTGCGGCCGCCGGGGGTGTGTGGAGACCGTGGCGTCGTCGGACGCGATCCTGGCGCGGACGCGGGAGACGACCGGGCGGGCCGACCTGGATCTGGCCGGCGCGATCAAGCTGGCGCACGAGGGCGACAAACACGCGCGCGAGGCGTTCGACCGGGCCGGCGAGGTGATCGGTTCGGCGCTGGCCGCGATGGTGAACCTGGTCGGGCCGGAGCTGGTGATGATCGCCGGCGAGGGCGTTGCGGAGTACGACCTGTACGAGGAGCGGATGCGGCGCGCCTTCGCCGAGCATGCGTTCGGCGCGGCGGGCAACTGCCGGCTGATGCTCCGCTCGCACACCTTCGACGACTGGGCGCGGGGAGCGGCGGCCACCGTGATCCGCTCGCACGTACGAGGCGAACCGCCGCTCCAGCGCTGAGCTAGGGCCTAACTGCGGGCCGCGGCCAGGATCTTGCGCCAGACCTTCTTGTACGACTCCAGGCCGTCGGTCGCCAACGGGCCGGTGGGTCCGGCGGTGATCGAGACGCGCTCCGGGATGGTGCCCCAGACCGGGATGTTCTCCTGCGCGTACTGCTGCATGGCCTCCTGGTACGAGCGCGTGTAGGTCCGCGCGGAGCAGATCACCAGGCCGGCCGGGACGTCGTCCGGCACGAGCTCCAGGACGGCCTTGACGCGCGGGGTCTCGACGCCGCCGACGCGGGTCGGGATGATCACGATCCGGGCCCGTTCGAGGGCCTTGTTGAGCAGCCGCTCGTGGGACGGCGGCATGTCCACGATGCCGATGCCCTCCGGCGGGACCTTGTCCAGTGCCTTGTTCAGCAGCCGCTCGGTCGGCGCCTCCGCGATCTCGATCCGGTTCAGTTGGCCGTCCTCGGACTCCGCGATCCAGTCCGCGGCGCTGCCCTGCGGGTCGGCGTCGATCAGAGTGGATGTGCGACGGTTGGAAGATGCCAGCGCGGCCAAGTACACCGACGTGGTTGTCTTACCGACCCCGCCCTTCAGTGCAGCTGTCACGATGATCATGAGAGAGAACTTACCCGGTTTTGTCCGAAATCCGGCGTGTCGTCGGCGTTGCTCCGTCACATCGTGATAGTTGCCCGTGGCCCGTGTGTACAAGCTCAAGCCGACTTCAGCGTGAATCCTTTCGCCGGCCCGGTGCCTCTTACTCCCGATATCGCACCCTGACGAAGGAGCACCTCATGACCTGGATCATCGTCGCCGCGGCCGTCGCGGTCGCGCTGCTCGGTACCTGCAGCGTCGTCGTCCTGCGCCGGCGGGCCCGTGGCTGACCTCGACGAGCACCTGATCCGCGCCGCCCAGCACGGCGACGTCGACGCGCTCACCACGCTCGTCGCCGACTCGCACCCGACCGTACGGCGGTTCGCGCGGACGCTGTGCGCCACGCCGGAGGACGCCGAGGACGCGGCACAGGAGGCGTTGATCATCCTGTACCGCAAGATCGGGATGCTCCGCGCCACGAGTGCGCTCACGTCGTGGATGTTCCGGATCATCCGCAACGAGTGCCTGCGCCGGACCCGCGCCGTCTTGCGCGACCAGCCGCTGGTCCCGGACACCGCGCCGTCCGCGGAGGAGGAGGCGCTGCGCCAGTTGGAGGCGCAGGCAGTTGCCGCGGCCATCGCGCAACTGCCCGCCGATCAGCGCAGCGTGCTGATCCTCCGCGACGTCCAGGGCTACAGCGGCCCGATGGTCGCGAAGGCCTTGGGCCTCACCGTTCCCGCCATGAAATCCCGCCTGCACCGCGCCCGGAGCACCGTGCGCGCATCTCTCGGAGCCCTGTCATGACATTCGCCAGCGCCTCTCTGCCTCGCCATCTGCTCCGCGGCCTGATCGGCTTCGGCAGCCTGATCGCCGCCTTCGCCTTGCTGCCCTCCGTCGGCCCGCTCAGCCTTCTGCTGCTCCCCGTCACGCTGCTGGCCTTCCGCGGCTGCCCGACCTGCTGGGTCGTCGGCCTGATCGAAACCATCTCGCGCGGCAGGCTGCAACGCGACTGCGTCGACGGCCAGTGCAAGCTGACGTCCGTCGGCTAGGGCTTGCGGACCAGCTCGACCAGGGCGCTCAGGCCGTCGGCGCCGTAGCCGGCAGCATCGGCGCGGGCGAACAGCTCGGCCACGGCGCCCGGCACGGTCACGTCGAGGCCGGCCTCGGTGAACGCCTGGACGGCGTGCTCGGCGCCGACGGCCTGCATGTGCAGATTGTTCTCGGCGCCGGGGTGTTCGCCGGACTCCAGTTCCGCGGTGAGGATGCGGAGGAAGCCCATCGACCCGTCCTCGGTCAGGTCGGTCAGCATCGCCGCGGCGTACGGACGGAGTCGTTCGGCGCTGCCGACCAAACTCGCCGAGTAAAAGTAGCTGATCAACGTGGTCCAGAAGATGTTCAGCATGGCTTGGTAGTAGAGCATCGCCAGTCCGGGATCGGTGCCCATGTGGTCGACGCGGCCCAGCGCCTCCAGCGTCTCGCGGTGCGCCGCCACCACGTCGGCGGGTCCGGCGTAGAAGGCGTACGCGCCCGGCTTCCCGATCCCCGGCGGCGGCACCATGATGCCGCCGGCGACCAGCGTCGCTCCGCGCTCCTCGGCCCACTTGCTCGCCGCACGCAGTCGCGCCGGGCTGTCAGAGCTCAGGTTGACCAGCACCCGCCCGCTCAGATCCGCGTCCGCCAACGAATCGAACATCGCCTGGTAGTCGACATGGCTGATCACCACCAGCCTGCTTGCGGCCACCGCCTCGGCCGCGCTCGTCGCCTCCACCGCACCGAGCCCGGCCGCCTTGCCGGGCGTCCGGTTCCAGACGGTGGTCGGGTGCCCGGCGTCGAGGAAGGTCCGGGCCATCGTGGAGCCCATCGCGCCGAGCCCGATCACTGTCACTGCTTCTCGTGAACTCATGCACCCGATGCTCGGAGAACGCGCTACGGGTTTACTACGGGTATGTACTTCGGGGTGCTCGGTCCGCTGCTGGTTCGGACGGACACCGGTGAACCGGTCGCCGTACCCGACCGGAAGGTCCGGACCCTGCTCCTCGACCTGCTGGCGAACCAGGGCCGGCCGGTGAGCGCCGACCGGCTGATCGACGACCTGTGGGGCGCCCGCCCGCCGCGCAACGCGACCGGCACCCTGCAGGCCCGTGTGTCCCAGCTACGGACCGCATTGGACCGCGCCGAGCCAGGTGCCCGCAGCCTCGTCCAACACAGCCCGGCCGGCTACGCGCTGACCACAGACGTTGTCGACAGCAACATCTTCGAGCAGCAGGTGCGTGCCGGGCAGATACGACAGGCTCTACAGCTGTGGCGCGGTCAGCCGTACGCCGACGTGCTTGACCACGAGTTCGCCCGGCCGGCTCGTGAGCGTCTGGAGGACCTGTACTTGACCGCGGTCGAGCACAGTGACGACGTACTGCGGCACACGACCGCACTGATCCGGCAGCGCCCGCTCGACGAACGGCTGCACGCCGTCCACCTCAAGGCGCTCTACCGGGCGGGTCGGCAGCACGAGGCGCTCGACAGGTACGCCGAGTTGCGCACTGAACTGGCCGAGGAGCTCGGCGCCGACCCCGGCCCGGAGCTGACCGAGCTGCACCAGGCGATCCTGCGCCACGACCGGTCCCTCCGCCGGTCCGCCACGCTCCCGGCGCCGCTGAACGACCTGGTCGGACGGGAGCAGACACTGGCCGACGCTCGACAGCTCCTCGACTCGAACCGTCTCGTGACGCTGGTCGGCCCTGGTGGCGTCGGAAAGACCCGTCTGGCACTTGAACTCGGTTCGCCCGACGCCTGCCTGGTAGAACTCGCCCCGCTACGCCAAGACGACGTACTGGACGCGCTGGCCACCGCACTGGAGCTGCGTGACGAGTCGACGGACCTCCTCCCGCGGCTGCTCGATTCGCTCAGCCGCAGGCAGTTGCTGCTGATCCTCGACAACTGCGAGCACCTGGACCTGGCAGACCTGGTACGGCGTTTGCTCGCCGCAGCGCCCGGTCTGCGCGTACTCGCGACCAGCCGTGAGCCGCTCGGGCTGACCGGCGAACGCGTCCTCGACGTACCGCCGCTGGCCGCCGAAGCGGCGGCCGAGCTGTTCAAGGCCCGCGCGGGTGTCACCGAGGACGTGTCGGAGATCTGTGACCGCCTGGACGGCATCCCGCTCGCACTGGAGCTCGCTGCGACCCGCGTGCGCGCACTCGGTGTGCAAGGACTCGCGGACCGCTTGGACGACCGCTTCCGGCTGCTGTCCGGCGGCAGGGGCGGACCGGAGCGGCAGCGGACCCTCCGGGCGACCATCGATTGGAGCTGGGACCTGCTGGACGACGAGGAGCGACGGATGCTCCGGCGACTCGCTGTCCACGCGGGCACATTCTCGCTGGAGGCGGCGGTCGAGGTCAGCGAGCTGCCCGAGCAGCTCCTCCTGGCGCTGGTCGACAAGTCTCTCGTCGTGGCCGGCGGCGGTCGATTCCGCCTGCTCGAGTCGATCGCGGCGTACAGCCTGGAGCGGCTGGCCGAGGCCGATGAGGAGGCCGCGACCCGCCGGAAGCACGCGGACTACTACCTGGCGCTCGCGCAGCGGGCCGAGTTGCGCGGTCCCGGTCAGCGCGAGTGGCTGCAGCGGCTCGACCAGGAGGCGGCGAACTTCCGAGCCGTGCCACCGTCGCTGGAGCTCGCCACTGCGCTCGCCTGGTACTGGTACTTGCGGGGTCGTCACGGTGAAGCACGTAGGTCACTCGCAGCTGCGCTCGCGATACCCGGCCAGGACCCGGCGCTGCGCGCGCAGGCGACGGTCTGGCTCGTCGGGATGACGGCGACCGATGCCGAGGGCACCGATGTCGCGCGCGCCGGCGAGGAGGCGCTGCAAGCCGTCGGCGACGACCCGTACGCGCTCTGGTTCCTGACCATGACCCGGTGGGCGTACGGCGACGCGGACGTCCTGTTCGGCTGGATCGACCGGGCGATCGAGACCTTCACCGACCGCGGCGATCGCTGGGGTCTCGCCGCGGCGCTGAGCACGCGGGCGCAGCTCGACATCGTGCACGCGGACCTGGCCGCGATGCGCCGGGACAGTCTGCGCAGCCTCGAGCTGTTCGACGCGCTCGACGACGACTGGGGCCGGCTGCAGGCGACGTACACGCTGATCGTGGCCGCCGAGATCAGCGGCGACTATCCGACCGCCGCGACGTACCTGGAGGAGGCGGTCCGGCACGCGGAGGACCTCGGGCTGTGGACCGAGGTCTCGTTCCGCACCGCGGGGCTGGGCCGGATCGCGCTGCTGACCGGCGACTATGCGCGGGCCGACGAGCTGCACGAGCAGGCGCGGCGGCTGGCGGTCGAGCAGTCCAACAAGTCGGCGGAGGAGTACGCCGAGGTCGGCCTCGGCCTGACCGCCCGGCGCCAGGGCCGCCTCGACGACGCCGAGCGGCACTTCAGCAAGTGGCTCGACTGGCTGACACAGGTCGGCGGCACCCCCGGGATGGCCTTCATCAGCAACCAACTCGGCTTCGTCGCCGAACAACGCGGCGACTACGCCACAGCCCGCACGTTGCACGAGCGCGGCCTCGAACTGGCCCGCGAGGTCGGCGACCGCCGCGCGGTCGCTCTCGCCCTCGAAGGCCTCGCGGGCGCGACCGAAGACCCCGGCCGCGCCCTCTCCCTCCTCACCGAAGCAGCAGCCCTACGTCAGCAAGCCGGCGTCCCCCTCCCACCAGCCGAACGCTTCGACGTGGACCGAATCACTTCCCGAGCCAGGCGTTGACCTTGGACTCGTTGGCCTTGACCCACTTCTCGGCGGCCTGGTCCGGGGTGAGTTTGTCGACCGCGATCATCCGGGCGACGGCGTTCTGGTCCTCGTTGGTCCACTGGAAGTTCTTGACCAGGTCGTAGGCCGGGCTGCCGGAGTCGGCGAACTTCTTCGAGACGATCTTGTCCAGGTCGTACGGCGGGTAGTCGCAGGCCACCTTCGCGGGCACCGCGTCACAGCCGGCCGTGTACGCGGGCAGGTTGACCTTCACCAGCTTGACCTCGTTGAAGAACCACTGCGGCTCGTAGAAGTACGCGAGCAGCGGCCGCTTGTTCTTCTCCGCGTCCCGGAACGCCTGGATCAGCGCGGTCTCGCTGCCGCTCTGCACGACCTTGTAGTTCAGCGACAGGTTCTTCACCAGCGCCTCGTCGTTGGTGACGTACGACGGGTCACCGTCGAGCAGCTGCCCCTTGCCGCCGGACTCCGACGTCTTGAACAGGGCGGCGTACTTGTTCAGGTTCTTCCAGTCGGTGATGTCCGGGTACTTCTCGGCCATCCACGGCGGCACGTACCAGCCGATCACGCCCTTGACGCCGGTGGAGCCCGCCTCAACCGCGACCTTGTCGGTCTCGATGTACTTCTTCTTCAGGTCCTCGTGACCCCAGTTCTCCAGGTTCACGTCGACCTCACCGGTCGAGAAGCCCTGCCAGGCGATCTCTTCCTTGAGGTTCTTCTTCTCCACCTTGCAGCCGAGGTCCTTGGTCGCGACGTACGCCACCACGGCCGCGTTCGCCTCGTACCCGACCCACGGGCTGACGGTCAGGTTGAACGAGCCGCACTCCTTGCCTGCGCTCGGCTGCGGCTGCGCGCCGACCTTCTCCCCGCCGCACCCCGCGGCAGTCGTCACAGCGAGCGCGACCGCCGTCAGCACACCGGCGTACCGGAGCTTCTTCACCGCTTGTCTCCTCTACCTTGGAAATCCTGGGTACGGCGTGCCGCGGCCTGCGTGACGCGGTCGAGCAGGACGCCCAGCAGGACGATCGCCAGCCCGGCGGCCAGCCCCTTGCCGTACAACTCGCTCTGCGCGAAACCGGCGGCCACGTCGTACCCGAGCGCGCCCGCGCCGACCAGTCCGCCGACGACCACCATCGACAGCACGTAGATCAGACCCTGGTTGACCGCGAGCGTGATCGCCCGCCGGGCCACCGGCAGTTGCACCTTGCTGATCACCTGCCAGGCGCTGGACCCGACCGAGTTGGCCGCTTCGACGGTCGCGACCGGCACCGCCTTGATGCCGTCCGCAACGATCTTCGTGGTGACCGGTACGGCGAACACCACCGCCGCCGCGATCGCGGTGAACCGGCTGGTCCCGAACAACGCCAGGAACGGCACCAGATACACGAACGGCGGCATGGTCTGGCCCGCGTCCAGCACGGGCCGGATCCAGGCGTCCACCCGCCGGTTCCGCCCGGCCCACACGCCGAGCGCGAGCCCGACCGCGACCACCACGACCGTCGCGAGCAGCGTCGACGCCAGGGTGACCATGCTGTCGTGCCACACCCCGGTGGCGACCAGCAGCGCGCAGCACACCGCGGCCGGGGCCGCGCCGCGCCAGCCTCCGAGGACGGCGCCCAGCGCCACGAGGACCGCACTCACGAGCCACCACGGCGACCCGGTCAGCAAGCCTTCGAGCGGGTTGAGGAGCGCCACGGTCACCACGTCCCGGACGCCGTACGTGAACCCGCCGAAGACGTCCTGGACCCACGCGGTCACGTCCGACGCCACCACAGCGATCCGCGAGCCGATGTTCACGTCCGAGGGGAACTCGGCCGCCCACACGTAGGTGCGGGAGAACCAGACCGCCACCAGCACACCGAGTGCGCCGACGCCGAGCAGGACCTTGCGGCGCACGCTCGCCGTACGCCACGGCCGGTCGCCCGCCGCGGTCGTCACCCGGTCGAGCACGATCGCGAGCACCACGATCGCCAGCCCCGCGTTGAATGCGACGCCGACGTCGAGGGTCTGCAGCGCCTTCAGCACGGTCTGGCCGAGGCCCGGTGCGTCGATCAGCGCGGCCACGGTCACCATCGAGAGCGCGGCCATGATGGTCTGGTTGATGCCGACGACAACGGTCGACCGCGACATCGGCAGCAGCACCTTGAGCAGTGTTTGCCCGTGCGTCGAGCCGAGTGAGCGCGCTGCCTCGACGCTCTCCGGCGGCACCGAGCGGATCGCGTGCGCGGTCAGCCGGACCGCGGGCGGAGCGGCGTAGATCAGGGTGGCGATCGTCGCCGCGGCCGGCCCGATCGCGAAGAACAAGGTCAGCGGTGCGAGGTAGACGAAGGTCGGCAGTGTCTGCATCAGGTCGAGGACCAGCGTCGCCACCCGGAACGCACGGTTCGACAGCCCCGCCCAGATCCCGAGCGGGATCGCGACGAGCAACGACAGCAGCACCGCCGCGATCGTCAGCGCGAGCGTGTCCATGCTCTCCTGCCACAGCCCCTGCAGCCCGACGAAGGCGAGCCCGGCCGCGGTCAGTACGGCGACCTTCCAGTTGCCGAACGCCCACGCGCAGTACGCCGCGATCGCGACCACGCCGAGCCACCCGATCACCGGCACCGGGCGGTCGAACGACGGCTGCGCGATGACGTTCTGCAGCAGCACGACGAACTGGTCGACGACGAACCGGATCGCGTCGAAGAACGCGTTGCCCTGGCCGACGTCGTCGCGGTGATCGTTCAGCCACCGATGCAGCGCGGTCGTGTCCTGGCCGCCGAGCACGAGCGTGTCGATGCCGCGCAGGACGAAGTAGGCCGCGACCCAGACGACGAGCAGGACGCCGAGGACCACGCTGCGCCGAGGCCGCCGGACCTCGACCTCCACGTCGCTCGTGATGGCGGCCATCAGGCGGGGTTGTCTTTTGGCGGCGCGACGACGGCGAGGATCTCCTCGTCACGTATCACCCCGAGCAGTGTCCCGCCGTCGACGACCTTCACCGGGCGGTCGGACTCGAGCACGAGCCGGGTCGCCTCGCGGACCAGGACGTCGGGCGCGAGCTCCGGGCCGTCGAGCGGTTCGTCCGGACGCGGATCGCGGACGATCCAGCGCAGCGTGAGGACGTCGGCCCGCGGTACGTCGCGGACGAACTCGCGCACGTACTCGTCGGCGGGTGCGCCGACCAACTCGTCGCCGGTGCCGAGCTGGACCGCGGCGCCGTCGCGCATCAGCAGGATCCGGTCACCCAGCTTGAGCGCCTCGGACAGGTCGTGGGTGATGAACACCATGGTCTTGCCGACCTCGCGGTGCAGCCGGACGACCTCGGTCTGCATCTCGCGCCGGATCAGCGGGTCGAGCGCGGAGAACGGCTCGTCGAACAGCAGCACGTCGGGATCGTTCGCGAGCGCGCGGGCCAGCCCGACGCGCTGCTGCATGCCGCCGGACAGCTGCTCCGGGTACAGGTGCTCGTTGCCTGCGAGGCCGACCAGGTCGATCACCTCCTGGGCGCGGCGCCGCCGGTCCGGCTTGCTCTCGCCGCGGATCTCCAGGCCGTACGAGACGTTGTCGATCACCTTGCGGTGCGGCAGCAGACCGAAGTGCTGGAACACCATCGAGAACTTGCTCCGCCGCAGCGCGCGCAGCCGCTTCTCGTCGGCCGCGCGCAGGTCCTCGCCCTCGAAGGTGAGCCGCCCGGCCGTCGGCTCGATCAGCCGGGTCAGGCAGCGCACCAGCGTGGACTTGCCCGACCCGGACAGCCCCATCACCACGAACACCTCGCCGGGCGCCACGTCGAAGCTCAGGTCGCGGACAGCCGCCGTACACCCGGTCTTCGCGTACAGCTCCGGACGATCGAGGGCGGCGAGGTCCGGACGGTGCGGGATCCGCTGGGCCTTCGGGCCGAAGACTTTCCACAGGCCCTGCACGGACAGCAGCGCCTCGGAATCCTGAACGTCGGGGTACTCGAGCTGAGCGGTCATCGGTAAACCCTCGCATCCCCGCCGGCAGACACAACGTGAACCGGGACTCTACCCAACCGCCGGGCCCTCAACTCGTGTCAGGGCTGGTACGGCGGCGCCTCGCCCCAGCCCCAGTGCGGCACCGGAGCCTCGGGCGGCGGGGTCGCGCCGGGTTGCGAGTTGGCCAGCGCGATGCGGGTGCCCCACTCGACGTACGCGACGAAGGCCGAGCGGAACTCCGGGTCGTCCGGGAGGCCGGCCGGGTCGGCGCTGCGGGCGATCAGGGCGGCCCAGCGCGACCGCTGCTCCTCGGTCAGCCCGAGGCCGAGGTGGTGCGACAGCATCGCCGGGTAGCCGCCGAGCTCGTCGGTGTAGCGGCTGTGGCCGCGGAACACCTCCCCGAGCCAGATCGCCACATGCTCGCGGTGGTTCTCGCTCATGTGCGCGAAGACCGGCGCCAGGATCGGGTCCTCGAGCACCTGGTCGTAGAACACCTCGGTCAGCCGGCGGAGCGCCTCGTGCCCGCCGGCCCATTCGTACAGCGTCGGAGTAGTCACGTAATCATGTAATCACGAGAACAGGGCAGCGGACACCGCCGCGAGCTCGTCTTCGATCCGGGTGTCGCCGTCCTCGGTGAACCACAGGATGTTCTGCAGGATCCGGCCCGCCGTCCAGGCCAGCCCGCGATCGCGGTCGATCCCGGTCGCCTCGAGCATCAGGTCGAACCGGTTGCGGATCGCTTGCGAGACGTCGCCGGTCGCGACCAGATCGTCCCACCGGTTCCACAACACCGGCATCAGCTCGAACGCCGGGTCCCCGGCCAGCGGCTTCGGGTCGATCACCAGCCACGGTCGCCGTTCCGCGGCCATCACGTTGCCGTAGTGCAGGTCCCAATGCAGCAACCGGTCACCCGGCTCCGGCAGCAACTCGGCCATCCGGTCGGCGAGGCGCCGCGCCAGCGCCTGTTCGGCCGGGTCCGCGAGCATCGGAAGCACCCGTGGCGCGTCCTCGATCATCCCGGCCGCGATGTCCGACAGTTGACGGATCCCGGGTGGCGCGGGGACGACCATCAGACGGGTCAGGAGGTCCGCGAGGATGCGCGTCGCCTCGACGTCATCGGGAACGTCGTTCAGCGTCCGAGGTTGGAGGCGCTCGAGCAGCAGGGTCGACGTTTCGGGGTCGTCCTCGTACACCTCGACGACGTCGTCGTGGTTCCAGGTGTGCAGGGCGACCGCCTCACTCTCGGACTCCTCGTCGACACGCTGCAGCTTGAGCATCGCCGCGCTGCCGTCGCGCCGTACGACGGGGACGATCAGCGACGCCTCGCCGCTCAACGGGTCGCCGGAGACGGTCAGCTGCCACTCCTCGACGTACCGCTGGACCGCCCCGGGCAGCCCGTCCAGCCAGTCGGCGGCCTTCGCGCTGTGGTTCCGGACGAGTTTCGCGGGGATCTCGATCACCCTCGGCAGAGTAGGTGCTGCGGCAGACCTGTGCTTGGGTTTTCCCGTGGAGAGCAGGCATCGGCGGGCGCAGCGGTTGGTGGCAGTGGCGTACCTGGGCATTCCCGTGGTGCTGCTGGTGGTCGTCGCGGTGATCGCGGCGACGGGTCCGGCGGCCGCGTGGATCGGGTGCGTCGTGCCGGTCGCGATGCTGGTGCTCGGGTTCGTGCTGCGGCGCCGGCACCGGTACACGCCGCGCTGGTGGCTGGGCGTCGCCGGTCTGTTCGGCGGGCTGGCCGGGTTGACGGTCACGCTGTTCCCGTTGGCCGTCGGGGTGTGGTGGCCGGCGATCCTCGCCCTGCCGGGGCTGATCGTGGGGATCGTCGGCGGCCTGGCGCTCGCGCGCGCCGCCGACCGCGCCCTGCTCGTCCCGTTCGACCCCGAACTCGCCGGCACGCCGTACGAGCTGGTCTTCCGGTTGCGGGGCATCCCGCTCGCCGCGGTGCTGGTCGGCACGGACTCGGTCACCGTGCAGTCGCATCCGGTGCCGCGGTCCGAGCAGCAGTTCCGCACCTACCCGCTGAGCGCGATCACCGCCACGCACGAGTTCTCGCTCTCCGGCGCGGAGCGGCTCCGGTTCCCGATCGCGATCACGCACGCCGTCGCGAGCGAGGGACCGGCCGTGATCCTGCAGGCGAACGGCGAGGACTGGGTGCTCCCGACGAACCAGGCCGGCACGCTGATCGACGTCCTCGCCGAGCGCCGCGGAGCCTGATCCGCAGGGGTCAGGAGGAGCGTTCCTGACGGGCGGTCTCGGCCTTCTCCGCCTGCCAGCCGTCCTCGTTCTTGCCGAGGCGCCAGTAGCCGGACAGGGAGACCTGGTCCCGGGAGAGTCCGCGGACCTGGAACAGGTTCTTGCGGATGCGGAACACGAACCCGGCCTCGCCGTGCACGAACACGTGCGGCGTGCCGTCGCCGAAGTCGAACGCCTCCACCGCCGCAACCAGGCCGTCGCCGCGCTCGCCGCCGGCCGCCGCGCGATGGAACCAACGCACGTCGACGTCGCCGGAGCCGCCGAACTTCTGTTCCTCGGCGCCGTCCGCCACCTCGACGAGAACGGTCGCGCGGGCTCCCGGCGGCAACTGCTCGACCGCGGAGCCGATCGCCGGCAGGGCGCTCTCGTCACCCACCAGCAGGTGCCAGTCGGCCCCCGCGTCCGGCGTATAGGCGCCGCCGGGGCCGTTGAACCACAACACGTCGCCCGGCTGTGCCGACGCCGCCCACGGACCGGCCACCCCTTCGTCGCCGTGGTGGACGAAGTCGATCGCGAGCTCACGCGTCGCCTCGTCCCAGCTCCGGACCGTGTAGGTCCGCATCGTCGGCCACTGCTCGGCCGGGTACGTCTCCCGCACCACACCCATGTCCAGCGGCTCGGGGTACTCGACGCCGTCCTTGCAGAACAGCAGCTTCACGTAGTGGTCGGTGTAACCGTTGTCGGCGAAGTCGTCGGACGAGAACACGACCCGGATCATGTGCGGCGTGATCCGCTCGGTCCGGAGGACGACGGCGCGCTTGCAGACGCGGTGACGGCGGGGTGCGGGAGTGGTCACGCGACGACGATCCTCTCGGGCGGGCAGGTTAGGGAAACCTAATTGACCTTAACCCACCCGCCCAAGAGCCGCTCAGGTTCCGCGGATGTAGAAGACCTTGCTGACGCCGGCCAGGTAGTTGTAGCACTTGGGGAAGTACACGCGGTACGGGATCAGACCCTTGTACGCCGGTTGCGCGCTCAGGGTGAAGCGTCCGCTCTGGCGGATCGCGCCGGTGCCGACGGTTCGCCACTGCGACGCTCCGTACAGGCGCTGCAACTGGACCTTGCACGCGGACGGTGCACCCATCACCGACCCGTTGACCGCGACGATCGTGCCGACCGGTGCGCTGGTCTTCGACGGGGCCGCGGACACGATGCCCGGCCGGACGACGACGAGCCCGAGCCCGCCGACCGACGCCGGGTTGCCGGGCAGCAGCAGGCAGTTGACCCAGTTGGCGGCATCGGCCGCGTAGGACTTCGTGACCAGGCCGTTGGTGCCGGTGAGGTTCGTGTAGCCCGGGCCGAAGTACTCGGCGCAGATGTTGTCGGTCCCGAGGACCACCCGGACGCGGCTGCCGTACGGCTTGCCGGTCTGCGCGTCGGTGACCGCCCAGGTGATCGTGAACCCGGAGCCGAACGGCACCACCTTCGGGGACACCGAGGCGGTGATCTTCGGCTGGTGCGTCCCGGTGATCGCGAGCGACGGCCCGGAGTACGGCGTCGGATCGACCATGCTCCCGCTGCCGGGGAAGAACGGGCCGGTCAGCACTCCGGTGACCTTGAACGTTCCGTTCGCCGTCGACGGCACTTGCAGCGGCCCGCTCCACGTCCCGTTCGCCAGCCGCGGCAGGTTGGTGGAGAACAGCGTCCGCTGCTGGCCGGTGCCGCCGGTCCGTTCGAGGATCACGTTCACCGAAGTGTTCGCGTCAGCGTCGTAGGTGCCCTTGACCGTCACCGTGACCGGTACGGTGTTGAGACCGCTGACAGCGACGCTGGTCTTGTTCAGCGTCACCGAGGTGATGTGCAGGTCAGGATCGGGCTCGGCCTGCGCGACCGACGGCGCGGTGGCCAGCCCCAGCCCCAGCATCGGTACGGCAAGCAGCGCGGACAATGCTCGCTTCATAGGTCACGTCCCTCGGATGTAGAAGGTCTTGCTGAGCCCCGCGACGATGCTGCCGCAGGTCGGGAAGTAGACGCGGTACGGAATCAGACCCTTGTACGCCGGTTGCGCGTTGACCGTGAAGCGCCCGGACTGCCGGACCGACGCGGTGCCGACCGACCGCCACTGCGAGGCGCCGTACAGCCGCTGCAGTTGCACGGAGCAACCACCTACGCGGTACACCGAACCGTTGACCGGGACGATGGTCCCGACCGGGGCACTGGTCTTCGTGGGCACCGCCGACACGATCGCCGGATGCGCCACGAACAGCCACTGGCCGACGATGTAGTACGGGTCGGCGTAGCTGTGCGCACAGTTCAGCGCGCCGCCGTCGGAGGCGGTGTACGACTTGGTGATCAGCCCGTTCGTCCCGGTCTTGTACATCGGGCTGCCACCCTCGGCGCACGGCGTGTCGACGCCGAGGCCGATCGGGATCTGCGAGCCGTACGGCTTGCCGGTCGCGGTGTTCGTGACCGCCCAGGTGATCGTGTAGGGCTTGTCCCACGGCACCACCTTCGGATTCACCGACGCGGTGATCTTCGGCAGGTTCGTGCCCTTCACGGTGATCGTCTGGCCGGAGTACGGCGTCGGGTCGACCGGGGTCCCGGAGCCCGGGGAGCCGTACGGGCCGGTCATCACGCCGGTCACCTTGAAGGTGCCGTCGGCGGTCGACGCCACGTTCAGCCGGCCGGTCCAGGTGCCGTTCTCGATCGTGCCGGCGGTGCGCTTCAGGTCCGCGGACACGATGCTGTCCCGTGGGCCGGTGCCGCCGGTGCGCTTGAGCAGGACGTTCAGCACCACACCGTCGTCGCCCGGCTCACCGGAGTGGTAGCCGCCCTTCACGGTCACGTTGATCGGGTAGGTGTTCAGGCCGGACACCGCGACCGACGTACGGTCGAGGGTGACCTGAGAGATGGTCAGGTAGGGATCGGGGGAGGCCTGGGCGGCCGGCGCACCACCGAGCATGACTCCCGCAAGCGGTGCGGCCAGCAGCGCCGCGAGTGCTCGTCTGATTCGCATGCAACTGAGGGTGACAGCGGTCCAGGGTCGTTCCAACCTTTTCGGCCCAGGACTGCGCGATCGGGCCGGGGCGTGTAGACCGGTTGCCGCGCGCCCGGGGTTCAACTTCCGGGGGCCGACTGTTAACCGCCCGGTCACGCGTCGCCCGCGTCGGCGACGGCTACGGTCCGCAGGCTGGTGCAATGAGCCAGGTCTTCGGTACGGTCCGGCACCCGGCGTACTCCGTCGCGCGGACCGACCGGCTCGGCAATCCGATCTCGCTGGGTGACGTGCTGCCGGAGAGCAAGGCGATCCTGTTCACCGGTCCGCCCGGGATGGGCAAGAGCTCGGAGCTGGACCGCGCGGAGGACCTGGCGGCCCGCCGGGGCTGGACCGCGATCCGGTTGACGGCCTCCGCGAACGTCCCGCTCGAGCACCAGCTGACCGGCGCGGTCCGGACCAACCTCGACGCGCTGCGGGCCCGGTTCCGGCGGGGAGCGGTGCGCAAGCTCAGCCGGACGGTCAGCGACCTCACCCGCAGCGGCCGCAAGACCCGGGTCGGCATCGAGTACCGGCTCGGCGGCGGTCCGATGCCGGTGGAGCTGATCGGCAAGAGCGAGAGGGACACCACGGCGTACGACGATCTCGGCACCACGCTGAACGACTTCGCCGACGAGCTCGGCAAGCTGACCGAGATCGACGGCAAGCCGATCCTGCTGCTGGTGGACAACATCGACCAGGCGTCGGAGCACGACCGGGCCGGCCTGAACGAGCTGGCGATCCACATCGAGGGGCTGAACCGTCCCGTCTGGCTGGTCGCGGCCGGCGGCTCGATGTCGACCAGCGCGCTGATGAACGCGTCCCGCCGGATGTCCGGGATCGCCACCACGATCACCAACCAGTTCGACATCCGCGAGCTCGGTCCGTTGACCGACGCGGAGCTCCGGCCGGCACTGACCGAGCCGTTGGACCGGGCCGGGATCGCCTACGACCACGCCGCGATCGACGACCTGCTGGCCGCGGCCAACGGCGATCCCGGCCGGCTGCGGCGGCTAGGGCAGGCCGCGGTCGCGTACCGGGACCCGGAGCGCGGGATCACGGTCGGGTCGGCCGCCACCGCGACCGCCCAGGTCAGGGCCGACGCCGCGGTGATGTACCAGAGCGTGTGGGATCAGAAGGGCACCACGCACGCGCAGAAGGACCTGCTCGCGCGGGTCGCCGCCCAGAGCCCGGCCGGGCTGTCCATGCCGGCCGAGACCGGAGCCGCCGGCCCCGGGAGCTGGCAGGAGATCGACCGGGCTCGCCAAGAGTTGGTGGCCCGTGGACTGCTGCGCGAGCACGACGGCGGGGTCGTGACGATCCCCGACCGCGGATTCCGCGACTGGCTCAACGACCATCTGGGCCAGACGCCGGCGGACTCCGCCGCGGAGCCGATCGAGCCCGGCCGCCAGGAAGCCGCGCTCGCACCGGCCCATCCGCTCGGCGACCGCGCCCTGGTCAACCAGGTGTTCGGCAACGCCCGGGAACTCGTTCACCAGGTCGACCGCACGGACGAGCAGGGCCGACCGGTCTCGCTGGACCAGCGGACCCCGCGCGGCACCTCGGTGCTGTTCACCGGCCCGCCGGGGATGGGCACCAGCCAGGAGCTGTCCAGGACGAAGGCGTTCGCCGACGAGCAGGGCTGGATCTCGATCCGGCTGGACGCGTCCCGCCGCGAGTCGCTGGAGGCCCGCGTCATCCGGGCGGTGCAGGGACAGCTGCGGAATTTCGAGGGCAAGTACCCGGCCGGTGAGGTGAAGGAGCTGAAGCAGCTCCTGAACAAGATGGCGATCCGGACCCGGAACTCGATGCACACCGCGCAGGTCGGTCTCGGGATCGCGCCGGGGCCGAAGATCCGCGTCGGCACCGCGTGGGAGGGTGTCAAGAAGGACTCCGTCGGTACGACGCTGAACGACGTCGCCGAGCACCTGGCGAAGATGGCGCACCCGAAGCGGGAGCCGATCCTGCTGATGGTCGACAACCTGGATGCCGCGTCGAGGACCGACCTGGTCGCGCTGACTGAGCTGTCGGCGCACCTGCACCGGTCCCGCAAGCCCTTGTTCCTGATCGCGGCGGGCGGCGAGGAAGCCACCAGCCGGCTGCTCGAGGCGTCGGGCGGGCATGCCGGCGTGGAGACCCAGGACGCCGCGCGGTTCGACGTACGGCGGCTCACGCCGCTCAGCGCCGAGGAACTGCGGCCCGCGCTCACCCGGCCGCTGGAGCAGGCCGGGATCCGGTTCGAGCCGGAGGCGGTGGACCACCTGGTCAACGCCGCCAACGGCAACCCGAGCCGACTGCGGACACTGACCAGCGCCGCCCTCGAACTCGCCGGACCTGAGCGCGGCATCACGACCGAGGTCGCCACGACGGCGACGAGCCGGCTCAACGCCCAGTCGCGGGCGCTGTACGACGCGGCTTGGTACAACTGCGCACCGACGGAGAAGGAGCTGCTCGCCAAGACCGCGGCGCACGGCTCCCGCGGGATGCCGATCCCGTCGCGCTCCGAGGCTGCCGGGCCGGCCCGCTGGGACCTCGACGGCGCCGCGCAGAAACTCGTCTCGCGCGGCCTGCTGACCCGCACCGGTCACCAGATCCGCGTTGCCGACCCGGGCTTCCAGGACTGGGTCCAGACCCGCCTCGGCGTCAGCACCGCCCAGGCCGGCGTCGCTCTGCCGTCCGCGGTCCGTGCGCAGCTCGCCTCGGCGGACACACTCAGGCCCGCCCACGGTGCGGGCGGGCCCAAGCGCGAGGACCTGCAGGCCAAGCGTTAGCTCACGGCCAGATGGAGGCCACCCACTCCGGGTGGTCGATGAACGGGTTCCGGTTGTGCTGGAACTGGCTGTAGATGACCTCGTTGCGGTTCTTCTCGAACGCGTCCGGCGGGTCGGCCGCGGCCCAGGCCTTCAGCACCGACAGCTTCCCGATGTACGGCGCGGTGCCGTTGCCGACCGAGTCGTTCAGCTCGAGGTTCGCGAACCCGTCGTCGCCCTCGTACCGCACGGCCATGTAGAAGATCATCCGGGCGACGTCGCCGCGCACGGCGGCCCGCGGCGCGAACGAGTCCGAGTCCGCCGTACAGCCGGAGCATTGAGCGACCGACGTACCGCCGTTGTCGAAGTCGAGATTGCCGCGCGCCGAGTTCACCGTGACGTCCTCGGGGCGCAGGTGGTGGATGTCGGTGCCCGGGCCGGTCGTGGTGCCGAAGTCGCCGTGCGACTTGGCCCAGACGTGCTCGCGGTTCCAGTCGTCGGCGTCACCGCCGTTGAGGCTCTTGCTGATCGAGCGGCCGGAGTAGATCTCGATGACGTTGCTGCTGTTGTTCGGGTCCTGGTCGGTGACCTTCAGCGCGTCCCAGACCTGGTCGTAGGTGAGCTTGGTCTGGCTCGAGATGATCGTGTGCAGCGCGGACTTCAGCGCAGCGCCTGTCTTGCCCTCGGCGCCGGCGTAGTAGTCGCCGGGATCACCGGGATCCGACGAGCCGCCACCGCCGGTGAAGGCGGTCGCGTTCTTCAGGCCGGGATGCGAGAAGTACGCGGTGAGCGTGCCGGTGACGGTGATCTGCTTCCCGAGCAGGCTCGGGTTGCTCTGCAGCCCGTACGACGCGCGGAACTCGGCCGGGATCTGGACGTAGAGCATCGCCGACGTGCTGGTCTGGGACGCCGAGTCGGCAAGGGCCAGCGCGTAGTCGTTCGGGAAGTTGCTGCGGACAACCGTGGTGGTTGCCGTCGGCTGGCCGACGACGTAGCCGGTGACCGAGGCAACTGATCCGTCCTGCCGGCTGATCGCCGTGCTGACGGAGATTGCGGTGGCGGCGTTCGACGGCGTGACGCCGAAGCCGAGCAGTGCCAGTACGGCGGTGACGAGCAGCGCCGGGCGGAAGAATCGGGACACGGCTACTCCCAGGGGCGGGTGGGGACCGGACGCGGTCAGTCTGCCCCGGATGCCGGGCCACCTAACAAACAGCAGGTGAAGACTTGAACCGGTGGGGCGATGAACGGGTGAGTGCCGCTCACCACCCCACCTGGGTGTACGGGCCCCCATCAGGCCGTGACTGACCGCCGCGGCCCGCTCTGCCCACACACCAGCGAGGTGCCACTGGCGGGCGGCACCTCACCGTCGAGGTCGGCGTGGAGCGGACGCCGTTTACGGACGGTACTCACTCCACCACGCGTTGTCCATGGCTCCGCCCGGGCCATCTCACTCCTCGACCGGTAGCATCGCGCTGGTGACCACGCCGTCAACGCCGCTGCGACTCTTCAACTCCCTCGGGCGCCGCGTCGAGGACTTCACGCCCGCCACGGACAGCATCGTTCGGTTGTACAGCTGCGGCCCGACGGTCTACAGCTTCGCGCACATCGGCAACCTGCGCGCCTACACGTTCGCCGACACGCTGCGCCGGGCCCTGCTCTGGAAGGGCTGGGACGTCGAGCACGTCATCAACATCACCGACGTCGGTCACGCCGTCGCGGAAGCCGAGCTCGGCGAGGACAAGCTCGAGGTCGCGGCCGCCCGCGAACGCCGCTCGGTCGAGGAGATCGCGGCGATGTACACCGAGGCGTTCTTCGCCGATCTGTCCGCTTTGAACATCCTGCCCGCACACCACTACCCGCGCGCCACGCAGTACGTCGAGCAGATGATCGCGTTCGCGGAGCGCCTGGTCGAGCGCGGCTTCACGTACGAGATCGAGTCCGGGCTGTACTTCGACACCTCGAAGGACCCGACGTACGGGCAGCTCGGCCTGATCGACGTGAGCGGTCAGCTCGAGGGCGCGCGCGTCGAGGAGGTGCCCGGCCGGCGGGCGAAGACCGATTTCGCGCTGTGGCGGGCGGAGGCTCCCGGCCAGCTGCGGGCAATGCGGTGGAACTCGCCGTGGGGCTGGGGCGCGCCGGGCTGGCACCTGGAGTGCTCGGTGATGAGCATGCTGCTGCTCGGTGAGCACTTCGACATCCACACCGGCGGCGTCGACCACCGGCAACTGCACCACGTCAACGAGATCGCCCAGAGCGAGGCGTACCTCGGCGACGGGCAGCCGTGGGTGAAGTTCTGGCTGCACAACGAGTTCCTGCAGCTCGGCTCGGCGAAGATCTCGAAGTCGGCCGGTCACATCCTGACCGTGAGCGACCTGGCGAAGCAGGGGTACCACCCGCTCGCGTACCGGCTGTTCCTGCTCGGCGGCCACTACCGCGCTCAGCTCGAGTTCACCATGGCCGGGCTCGACAGCGCACAGTCCGCGCTGCGCCGGCTGGCTCGTCGTACGGCGTCACTCGGCGAGCTGCCGGTGGTGACGACCGCGGACGAGGCCCGCGCCGCGGCCGGAGACGATGCCGCGGCTGTCGCGGTGATCGACCAGATCGACGAGGCGATCAGCGCGGACCTCAACACGCCGCGCGTGCTCGCGCTGCTGCAGGAGTCACTGCGCGATCAGGCGCTGTCCGAGCAGGGGCAGCGGGCGGTCGTGGCCGCGTGCGCCGCCGTCCTCGGGCTGCCGCTCGGCGCGCTGGACATCGACCGGGCAGCGGACCTGTCCGCGGTGGACGAGGGGGCCGTCGAGCAACTGGTCGCGGACCGCGAGGCCGCACGCGCTGCCCGGGACTGGGCGCGGGCCGACGCCCTGCGCGCGGAGCTGACCGAGCTGGGCATCCAGGTCACCGACACCGCCGACGGCCCGACCTGGACCATGCCCTAGTCCAGCCATTCGGCCCAGGCCGCGAGCGCCTCTTCCGGCCCGGTCCGCCCCACTCCGAGGCGGAAGCGATCCTTCGGTGTCTCGGTCAGCTCCGAGGCGTAGATACTGGCCGGCAGCAACAACACGCCCGCCTGCTCGACCAGCTCGGCGCACATCGCCTCGACGCCGTCGGGGCCGAGGTAGCGCGGATAGCAGACACAGCCGCCGTCCGGCGCGGTGAACTCGAACAGCTCGGAACGCTGGCCGAAGAAAGCCTCGAACAGGGGCAGATTGCGCGCGATGATGCCCCGGTTGCGCTCCAGGATGCGGTCCCGGGCCCGCAAGGCGATCAGCGCGAGGATCTCGCTCGGCCCCGCGTTGCAGATCGTCGTGTAGTGCTTCGCACGTTCGAGCCGGTCCAGCACCGTGCGGTCGCGGCAGGCGATCCACCCGATCCGCAGGCCCGGCAGGCCGTACGCCTTGGACATCACGTTGAGCGAGATCGCCGTCCCCGACAGATCTGTTGCCTGCGGCAATGGATCCGCTTCGAGGCCGCGGTAGACCTCGTCCGAGAACAGGATGATGCCGCGCTCGTCGCACAGCTGGACGAGCCGCGCCCAGGCGTCCGGGGCCGGGAGCGCGCCGGTGGGGTTGTTGGGAAAGTTGACCGACACGAGCTTCGTGTTCGGACGCAGAGCGGCCGCGATCGCGTCGACGTCGAGTGCCCAGCCGTCGCCGGGCTGCAATGCCACCCCTGTCACCTCACACACGGACAGCGGGACGGTTTCCGCTGCCTGGTAGTTGGGGGTCAGGACGACAGCGTGATCCGTGGGCTCCAGAAGGGTGCGCATTGCCAGGTAGATGGCCTCCTCGGCGCCTGCGAAGCAGAGGATGTCCTCTGGCTCAGCAGTGGTGTACGTCGCGGCGATCGCCGCGCGCAACGCCGGGAGACCGCGGGTCTCGGTGTAGCCGAGGGTGAGCGACTCCCAGCGCTCCCGGCCGTCGTCGTCGGCCAGCGCGAGCAGCTCGGACATCGGCAGCGTCTGCGCGTCGGACGCGGTCAGGTGGTAGCGCGCGCTGAACTCCCACCGCGCGAAATAGGTCTCCAGGCGGAAGTCAGGCAGGGTCGGCATACGGCTCCTTCACGGCCTGGCCGAGCTCGGCACGCTGCGCGCGCTTGAGACCGTAGAGCAGCAGACCGATCGAGATCGCGCCGACCACGGCGTACGTGACCCGGCCGCCGAGACCGTCCCACGTGGAGTGCAGCGCGACCGCCAGCGCGTACATGCCGAGGAAGCCCGCGAAGTGCTTGCCGCTCGGCGCGGTCACGAACCGCCACAGGCCCCAGCACGCCAAACCGGTCCAGGCCGCGTGACCGGCCGGGGAGAGCAGCCCGCGGATGAACAGCGTCTGCTCGGCGGCGCCGACGTTGCCGTTCGACCGCAGCAGCGCGACGAACGCGTAACCCATCGTCTCCAGCACGGCGAACCCGGTGCCGACCGCGACGCCGATGATGATCCCGCGGCCGATCGACGTCCGGTACCGGTGCCCGAAGAACACCACGAGGACCGCCGGTACGACGAGTTTGGCCGCCTCCTCGATCAACCCCACCCCGACCATCGGCAGCGTCCCGAGCCGACGCATCGCGTCGTACTCGAGCAGCCCCGCGACCAGGACGCCGACCACGCCGCCGAACAGTAGGCAGCCGCCCAGCGTCGGCCCGTCGATCAGCCACCGCCCGGACCGGCCGGCGGCGAACGTCACGAACGTGAGCGGTACGACGAGCGCCCCGAGCAGGATCATCGTCGGGAACAGGTTCGGGTTCCCGGTGTCGGTCAGGACCGCCAGTACGGCCAGGTACAGCCCGGCCCCGACCAGGAAGGTTCCGACCCAGGCCCACCGGCGGACCAGCTGCTGTGCACTCATGAGCTGAATGGTGCCGGTTCATGGCGTCCTTGCGCCATGTCGCAGGGACGGCAGCGCTGGACAGGGCAGATCGCTGTGACGGGATTGCAAACTCTGTCGGAAGAAGAGGTGCGCCTGCCCCAAGCCTCTCGAAGGAGAATCCCGCCTATGTCCTCCCCCCGACGTGCCGCCGCGCTCACCACTGCGGCGGTCCTTGCGCTCGGCGCGGCGACGGTGATCCCGTCCGCCGCCGCCCCTCCCTCCGGGTCCGCCGCGGTCACGACGTCCGCGGTCACCCTGATCACCGGTGACGTGGTCGAAGTGACCGACGCCGGCGGCGGCAAGAAGGCCGCCACGGTCCGGCCGGCGGCCGGCCGCGAAGGCGTCTCGTTCCACACCGTCGAGGCCGACGGCGGGCTGCGCGTGCTGCCGAGCGACGCCGTCCCGTTCGTGTCCTCCGGCGTCCTGGACGTGGACCTGTTCGACGTCGACGAACTGATCGCCGACGGGTACGGCGCGGCCTCCAGCCTCCCGCTGATCGTCAAGGACACGCCCGGCGCCCGCGCCGCGCAGAGCCTCGCCGGTACGACGACCACGCGGCAGCTGCCCTCGATCGGCGGCCGCGCGCTGACCGCGGCGAAGGACCAGCTGCCGGAGCTGTGGAAATCCCTGAAGCCGTCCGTGGGCGCCCGGTCGCTGAACAGCGGCGTCACCAAGATCTGGCTGGACGGCAAGGTCCGTCCGGTGCTCGACAAGAGCGTGCCGCAGATCGGCGCCCCGGACGCGTGGAAGGCCGGGTACGAAGGCTCCGGCGTCCAGGTCGCCGTACTGGACACCGGCGTCGACGCGACGCACCCGGACCTGGACGGCAAGGTCAAGGAGAGCCAGGACTTCTCCGGCAGCGCGACCGGCACCGAGGACCACTTCGGCCACGGCACGCACGTCGCCGCCACGATCGCCGGCACCGGTGCGGGTGCCGGCGGTACCCGCAAGGGCGTCGCGCCGAAGGCCGACCTGCTGGTCGGCAAGGTACTCAACGACGACGGCTACGGCTACGACTCCTGGATCATCGCCGGGATGGAGTGGGCCGCGGCCGAGGGCGCGAAGGTCGTCAACATGAGCCTCGGCGGCGGCCCCACCGACGGCACCGACCCGCTCAGCCAGGCGGTCAACGACATCACCGCCCAGACCGGCACCCTGTTCGTGGTCGCGGCCGGCAACGACGGCCAGGACGAGTCGGTCGGTACGCCGGGCTCCGCGGCGTCCGCGCTGACCGTCGGCGCCGTCGACCGCGAGGACAAGCTCGCCGACTTCTCCAGCCGCGGACCGCGACTCGGTGACGCCGGCGTGAAGCCCGAGATCACCGCGCCCGGCGTCGGCATCATCGCCGCCCGCGCGACCGGCACGGCGATGGGCGGACCGGTCGACGACCTCTACACCTCCGCGTCGGGTACGTCGATGGCGACGCCGCACGTCGCCGGCGCGGCCGCGCTGCTCGCGCAGCAGCACCCGGACTGGAAGGCCGACCAGCTGAAGAACGCGCTGGTCAGCACCGCGAAGACGCAGCCGGACCAGACCGTGTACCAGCAGGGTTCCGGTCGCGTCGACCTGACCCGGGCGGTCGCGCAGAAGGTGACCGCCAGCGGCGTCGCCGACTTCGGCGTGGACACCGCTGAGGCCGGCACCCGGACCATCACCTACCGGAACGACTCCGGCAGCCCGGTCACGCTGAACCTCGCCATCCAGGTCACCAACCTCGACGACAAGCAGCCCGAGACCGACGGCTTCGGCCTGCCGGCGACCGTCACAGTCCCGGCGAACGGCACCGCCGACGTACCGCTGACGCTGGACCCGGCCAAGCTCGGCCGCGGCCAGTACAGCGGCTGGATCGTCGCCACCGGCGCCGACGGCGTCGTCACCCACACCGCGGTCGGCGCGCTCCGGGCCGGCCCCAAGCACAAGGTGACGCTGCGGGCGGTCGGCCTC
The DNA here is from genome assembly GCF_040610875.1 of Kribbella sp. NPDC003505. NCBI lineage: Bacteria > Bacillati > Actinomycetota > Actinomycetes > Propionibacteriales > Kribbellaceae > Kribbella > Kribbella sp. NPDC003505. Next base: position 380,863 of record NZ_JBEXNA010000004.1, read on the forward strand.
GACGGTCAGCCCACCGGCGTCCCGGTGATCTCGCTGTACGGCGACAACTCGCGCTCCGACGTGCTGGCCTGGATCGGAGACGGCCAGACGTTCACCGCCGAGGTCGAGGAGGGCACCTACCTGCTGCACTCGCTGGTGGAGAACTACGACCCGCAGGACGAGCAGGTCAGCCTGTTCACCGACCCGAACGTCGTGGTCAGCAAGGACACCGAGATCGTCATCGACGCGCGGAAGGCGGTCCCGATCACGATCGAGACCCCGAAACCGTCGGAACAGCAGGCGATCCTGAGCTACTACGTGCACCGCGAGTACGGCAACGGCCGGTCGATCAGCCACGGTGTCATGCACTTCAGCACCGTCAAGCAGGTCAACGTGACCCCGACGAAGCCGGTCACGGACGGCAGCTTCGAGTTCTCGTCCCGCTGGCAACTCGTCGCACCCCTGGTCCAGGCGTCGGTGCAGGGGGTCCCCGGCCCCTTGGACATCAACCTCCTGCACCAGTCGCCGTCGTACGAGGGCAAGAAGCGGTTCCCGCTGGTGTACGCCGACTCGTCGCTGCAGGGTGTGAAGGGCGCCGTCGCGGTCCTGGACTCCAGCGAGGACGGCTGGGGGAACGGCAGCGAAGGGGACCAGATCGAGGCCGCCGCGAAGGCCGGCGCCGCCGCGGTGATCCTGGCCCGTCCGGCCGACTGGTCCGCGTGGACGGTCTGGCGTCCGGTCGGCGATCGCGAGCCGATCCCGGCGATGGTGACCACCTCCAACGACGGTCAGAAGCTGATCGCCCGCGCCAAGCAGGGCCGTGCCACGATCGACCTCACGCTCACCACGTCCAGCCCGTACCTGTACGACGTACAGCAGGTGTCGAGCGGGTTCATCCCGGCGAAGATCACCTACAAGGTGACGACGGCGAACAGCGCCCGGATCACCACGCGGTACGCCGACAACGGCGGGTTCAACTGGGCCAAGGAGCAGCGGTTCGGGTGGCGGCCGTGGCAGGAGTACGCGTGGAACGACTCCCAGCGGTTCGTCGAGACGCCGAAGGTTCGGGAGGAGTGGGTGACGTCGGGTGACTCGCTCTGGCAGCACCGCGTGCACCACCTGTACACGTGGGACACGATGAACCCGCTGGCCGGCGGTATGACGTCCGTACCGCGCAGCTACCGGACCGGTGTGTCGGACGAGACGTGGTTCGGTCCGGTCGTGCGTCCCGCGGCGGCGCCTGGTGTGCAGTCCACGCGCACCGGGGACCGGCTGTCGCTCCGGATTCCGGCGTTCGTCGACACTGCCGGGCACTACACGATCGGTGAGACCACAAAGGCGTCGGCGACCCTGTCACGCAACGGTCAGGTCATCGCCGACCTTCCGGACGCGTGGGAGGACGTGATCACCTCCAGCGCGGATGCGGCGTACAAGCTCGACCTGTCGACCGAGCGGATCGACAGTGAGGGCGAGTGGAACTGGGGTACCCGGACGCAGACCTCCTGGGAGTTCCGCTCGGCAAAGCAGGCCGAGGACAAGGCGGCGCCGCTGGCGCTGCAGCAGATCGACTACAAGGTCCCGGTCGACCTGACCGGCCGGGTCGGCGCCCGGACGCACGTCGTCGGTCTCGAGTCGCCCCGTGCGACCGCGCTGCAGGCCTGGGCCTCGTTCGACGAGGGCAAGACCTGGACGCGGCTCGCGGTGATCGGTGCCGGCGGCCACTACCTGGCCGTGGTCCCGAACGCCCACGACACCGTGTCGCTGAAGGTCGCAGCCACCGGCCCGAACGGCGCCAAGGTGACCCAGACGGTGATCCGCGCCTACGGCGTCCGCTGACTCACACGGGCCGGCGGCGGTTCCCCCTCCGCCGCCGGCCCGCGTGGCCTACAGCCAGTCGCGCTTCGCGGCCTGGAAGGCCAGGCCCGTCCGGGTGTCAACGCCTGCCAGGGCCATCAGCCGGTCCAGGCGGCGTTGGACAGTTCGGCGGCTGATCCCCAACTGGTTGGCGATCGACTTGTCCGGTACGCCGCCGACCAGCAGTGAAAGCAGCAACCGCTCCGAGTCGTCCAGGCCCTCCGACTCCTCAGCCTCATCGGACTGCAGACGGACCGGCGTCGCCAGCTCCCAGTAGCTCTCGAACAGCGCCAGCAGCGCGTCCAGCAACTGGCCGCGGCTGATGATCGCGGCGGACGGCTCCCCGATGCTCTGCTCCTCGTCGCGGACCAGCGGGCAGATCGCCGTCGACCGGTCCACGATCGCGATCCGGACCGGGAGCGTCGGCACCACCCGCGCCTCCTCGCCCCAGCTGACTCCCTCCGCGATCGAGTCCAGCTCACCGGGCGTCTCGATCAGCGCGCGCTCGTAGATCGCCCGGTACCGGACCCCGCGGGACAGCGCGCCGTACTCCTCGGTGTTGTCGGCGCCCTGCATCGCGAGCGGGTTCGCGCGGCAGAACCAGAGGATCTCCTCGCGGGCCGCGTTCTGCAGGTCGCGCAACCGCTCGCGGAGCGTGGCGGCGCCGACGATCACCTCGACCAGGTGGTGCGCGTCGCGCCGGCTCGCGCTGGCCCGGAACTCCTCGCTGAGCGCGGCCACGGTCTTCCGGGCCGCCTCGAGCGACTCCTGGCGCCGCAGCAGCGTCGTACCGAAAGCCACGTCCGGCGGCAACAGCCGGAACACCGGATCGTCGGCCGGCTGCACCGTCACCAGCCCCTTGGCCTGCAACCGCTGCAGCACCTCGTCGGCCTCCTGCTGCGGCAGCTCGGCGACCTCGGCAAGGTCACCGGCCCTGGCCGCCGCCAGTCCGACGAGCAGCCGGTAAGCCTGCTCCTCGCGTTCGTCCAGCAACGCACCGTCCGGCATCCACCCCACCTCCGAGCACCACCTAAGCAGGCATTCCAACGTGGAAGCGAGCATTTTCTGTCTGGCACTGATCAGCCACGACACATCTGGGTCATCACGAGCGGGGTGCGCCGCCGTCACTTCCGGGTCAGACGCCAGCGGAACTCGCCGCCGCCGAGGCAACCGCCCTGGAGAAGAGACCCATGATGAGCTTCACCGACTATGCCGGGATCGCCGGCCTGATCGCCGCAGCCGCCGTGACGATCTGGATGCTCCGCAACCACCGCGCCGACACCCCGACCGCCAGGCACCGCGGCGCGCCTACTCTGCGGCTACCACGACCGACGCACCCGGAGCGCGCTTCCTCGCGCGGTAGTAGGTGAGCCCGCCGTAGCCGTACATCGACAACCCGAGCGCGGCCATCACCGCGATCACCGGCGTCTCTTCCGGTCGCAGAGCAGCGACCACTTTGCTGGCAGCCCCGCACACGCTGGGCTATCGTGAAGTACAGAAGGTGCCCCGGTCCCCGGTACCGAGATTCTGTTCTGGGGGAGGCTCACGCTCGCGTGACTACGCCGGAAAACATCGCCTCTTCATGGGACGGTGGCGCACTCGAACCGGACACCCTGTCGCGCATCCGGTTGGACTCGCTACTGCAGGAGCTGCTCGGCCGCGTCGACGAGATCCTGGACGCCCAGGACCGCCTGCGCGAACTGCTGGACGCCGTGGTCGGCCTCGGCGCCGATCTGGATCTCACCAGCACACTCGAGCGCATCGTCCGGGCCGCGTGCAAGCTGGCCGACGCCAGGTACGGCGCGCTCGGTGTGGTCGACCAGGACGGTAGGCACCTGTCCCGGTTCATCACGTGCGGCGTCGGAGAGGACGAGATCGCGGCGATCGGGCCGTACCCGAAGGGCCACGGCATCCTCGGTCTGCTCATCGAGCACCCCGAGTCCCTGCGCCTCAAGAACCTGTCACAGCACCCGCGCTCGTACGGCTTCCCGGCCGGCCACCCGACGATGCGGAGCTTCCTCGGTGTCCCGATCCGGACGCGCGATCGCACCTTCGGGCATCTCTACCTGACCGAGAAGGCCGACGGTTCGGACTTCTCCGAGAACGACGAGCGCATCGTCCTGGCGCTCGCCTCGGCGGCCGGCGTGGCGATCGACAACGTCCGCCTCTACACCGACGCCGAACGCCGGCAGCGCTGGCACGAGGCCACCGCGCAGATCATCCAGCTGCTGCTCGACGACGTCGACCCCGAGAACACGCTGCGGCTGATCGTCCGCAAGGCCAGAGAGGTCTCCCGTTCGCAGGTCGGGGCGATCCTGGTGACCGACGACGACGATCTCGTGATCAGGGCCGTCGACGGCCCACCGGCCTTCGGGGCCTATGTTGGCCGCCGGTTCCCGGGCAGCGCTTCGTCGGCCGAGAACCTCATGGACGGCCGGAACCGCATCGTGTTCGAGGACCTCGCCCAGTTGGCCGAGAAGCACGGACTGCTGCCGCTGCTGCCCGAGGTCGAGGAACTCGGCCGGACGATCATCGCCCCGCTTCCGGCGGGCAGTGACCATGACGGCGGCTTCCTGGTGGTCTCGGCCGCTCGGGACGCCGTGCTCGGCGTGACGCCGGGCACGGACCTGCTGACCATGTTCGCGAACCAGACGACGCTGGCTCTCGACCGCGCCGAGGCCCACGCCGGCCGATCGCTGCTCACCGTGCTCGCGGATCGCGACCGGGTCGCCAGGAACCTGCACTCCTCGGTCATCGACCGGCTCTTCGGCATCGGGCTCCAACTCCAGGGCCTGCAGCGGCTGCTGCCGCCGGAAGCGGCGAGCCAGGTCGCGCGCTCGGTCGAGGACATCGACGTGTCCATTCGCGACCTGCGGGACGCGATCTTCGAGCAACGCCGGGCGCAGCAGCGCGGCTCGCTGAGCTCCGCGGTGACGGCGCTCGTCGACGAGTATGCGACCGCGCTCGGGTTCCGGCCGAGCTGCACGGTCAGCGGGCCGCTCGACGGCGCCTTGAGTCCCGACGCCGGGCAGCACCTGCTCGCCGTACTCCGAGAGGCGCTGTCCAACGTCGTCCGCCACGCCCGGGCCGCTGCCGTGCGGGTCGACCTCGCTGTCGGCACCGATTTCGTCGTCCTGCGGGTCGCCGACGACGGCATCGGCATCGGCCGCAGCGAGCGGCGCAGCGGCTTGCGCAACTTCGTCGACCGGGCGGCCGCGCTGGGCGGCTCGATCGAGCTCGGCCCGAACGGCGAGCACGGCACGGTCCTCGAGCTCCGCGCCCCGCGCACCCGCGGACCGGTGCGCGAGTGACATCGCTCTCGTCCGGCAACGAAAAAGTCCCGGTCGACTCGACCGGGACTTTCGTTGTGCGCGAGGGGGGAGTTGAACCCCCACGCCCTTTCGGGCACACGGACCTGAACCGTGCGCGTCTGCCTATTCCGCCACCCGCGCGCTGCCGCCTGAGATGATCTCCTGGCGACGAGGAGAAACAGTAGCACGGCTTCTGCCGGAGCTTCACATTGCGGGTTGGGTCGAACCTCCCGATACGATCGATCGTCGTACCCGGTGTGTCCGCCGTGCCGGTGGACGAGCGTCCGACGTACCGACCGTGGAGGAGGAGGCGTGCGACCGCTACAGCGCTTCGAGCGACGACTGGAAGGCATTGTGAGCGGTGTCTTCGCGCGCGCTTTCAAGGGTGACGTCGAGCCGATCGAGCTGGCGGCCGCCCTCAAGCGTGAGATCGACAACACCGCGCGGATCCTGTCCCGGGACCGCCGGCTGGTGCCGAACCACTTCACCATCGAGCTGGGCCCGGACGACTTCGAGCGGCTGAACGCGTACGGCCGGACCCTCAACCACGAGCTCGCCAACGAACTGCGGGACCACGCCGACATCCAGCGCTACACGTTCTCCGGGCCGATCGACATCGAGCTGGTCCAGCACGATGAGCTGCCGACCGGTAAGTTCCGGGTGGTCAGCGCCACGGTCGGGACGCCCCAGCGGCGCCCGTCCTACGAGCCCCAGCCCTATCAGCAGGAGCCCTACGTGCCGCCGAACGAGCCGGTCGTGCAGACCCCGCCACCGCCGCAGCAGTACCAGCAGCCCCCGCAGCAGCCGGCCCCGCGCCGCGGTGGGCACCCGCAGGTCATGCTCGAGGTGAACGGCCGCCGCCGCCCGGTCAACCCGCCCGGCGTGGTGCTCGGCCGCGGCACCGACGCGGACATCCAGATCAACGACCCGGGCGTGTCCCGCCGGCACGCCGAGATCCGCCTGATGCCGGAGGGCCCGGGCGGGATCCGCGTCGTGCTCGTCGACCTCGGATCCACCAACGGCACCCTGGTGAACGGCCGCCGGACCACCGAGGCCGAGCTCGTCGACGGTTCGACGGTCCGGATCGGCAATACGACGATGACGCTGCGTCTCGCGGACGAGCCGATGGCCCAGCCGCCGAGCAGCGGGTGGTGACTGACCTTCTATGTCGGAACTGACCCTGACCCTGATCAAACTGGGGTTCCTGGCCCTGTTGTGGATGTTCGTCCTCGCGGTGCTGTCCGTGATCAGGTCCGACCTGTTCGGCGCGAAGGTGGACAGCCGCGCCGCCGCTGCCGTCGTACCGCAGACGTCCCGGACGCCGAAGCCCGCGAAACCGGCCAAGAAGCGCAAGGGTCTGCCCGGCTCGCTGACCATCGCGGACGGCCCGCAGGCCGGGGTCGGTGCGTCGCTCGCGGACGAGCCGGTGATCATCGGCCGCGGTTCGGACTGTCAGATCCGCCTGGACGACGACTACTCTTCCACCCGGCACGCCCGGGTCTTCCAGTCCGACGGCCAGTGGTGGGTCGAGGACCTCGGCTCCACCAACGGCACGTACCTGGACGGCCAGCGAGTCACCCGCCCGGTTCCGGCCGAGATCGGCGGTTCGATCCGGATCGGCCGGACGACGCTGAACATCGCGAAGTAGGCCTGCCTCGATGACCCTGTCGCTCGACTACGCAACCCTCTCCGACGTCGGACGGGTGCGCCGCAACAACGAGGACTCGGCGTACGCCGGTCCGCACCTGCTGCTGCTCGCCGACGGGATGGGCGGTGCGGCCGCCGGTGAGGTGGCCAGCGCGGCGGCGGTCCAGGTGATCCGGCGGCTGGACACCGCGGAGATCAGCGGCGAGGACATGATCGAGGCGCTGGCCGGCGCCGTGCACCGGGCCAACGAGCGGCTGTCCGAGCTGGTCGAGGAGGACCCGGAGCGCGAGGGCATGGGCTCGACCGTGACCGCCCTGATGTTCGACGGCAAGCAGCTCGGCCTGGCGCACCTGGGCGACTCCCGGGCGTACCGCCTGCGGGACGGCCAGCTCTACCAGCTGAGCCACGACCACACCTTCGTGCAGTCGCTAGTCGACGAGGGCCGGATCTCCCAGGAGGAGGCCTTCACCCACCCGCACCGGAACCTGATCCTGCGCGTCCTCGACGGCCGCCCGGACTCCGACCCGGACCTGGAGATCCTCGACGTCCGGGCCGGCGACCGGCTGATGCTGTGCAGCGACGGCCTGCCCGACTACGTCAGCGACGAGGTGATCGCGGCCTCGATGGCCTCCGGTACGCCGGACTCCGTCGTCGTCGAGCTGATCACGCACGCGCTCGAGGCCGGCTCGAACGACAACGTCACCTGCGTCGTCGCGGACGTCGTCGAGACCGAGCCCGCGAGCGGTGTCCGGCCGCAGCTGGTCGGCGCTGCCGCCGAGTTGGCGCAGGGCAGCACGGGTCGCGGTGAGCCGACGACCGCGGTCCGCGCCGGCGGCGGTGACGGCCATGGCGGCGGTCACGGCGGTCACGGCACGGCGCTCGACCCGGAGGAGCTGCGGTACGCACCGCGGCCCCCGAAGCGGTTCCCGTGGCTGCGGCGGATCGCCGTGCTGGTCGTGATCCTCGGCCTGATCGGCGGCGGCGCCTGGTTCGCGTACAGCTGGACCCAGAAGCAGTACTACGTCGGCACCGACGGCGACTACGTGGCGATCTTCAAGGGCGTCGAGGCGGATCTGCCCGGCCTGTCGCTGTCGAAGGTGTACGAGCGGCAGGCGCTGCAGGTCGACAAGCTCCCGACGTACAGCCGGGAGCAGGTGGAGGGCAACATCCAGGCGGACAACCTGGCCGGTGCGCGGTCGATCGTCGCCGAGCTGCAGCACACCGCGGCGGAGTGCGCCGCCAAGGTCAAGCCGACACCGACCCCCAAGCCCTCGACCACGCCGGCGAAGCCCCCGGTCTCCACGCCGGTCTCGAAACCGCCCGTCTCGAAGCCGCCGGTCTCCTCGCCGCCCGCGTCGACGGCCCCGACCGGTACGGCGTCCCCGAGCACGCCGGTCGACCCCGACGACTGTGACGGGGTCCGATGACCGAGCGGAGCGAGGGCATCAAGACAACACAGCGTGCTCGTGCCTCATCGGCGCCCGGAGCGAAGCGAGGACGTCGATGAGTATCGCGTCCACCTCGGTCATCCAGATCATCCCGCGGACCAGGCGTGGGGTGGAGCTGCTGCTGCTCGTGATCGCGATCGCGGTCTCGGTCGGCGCGTACGTGAACATCGGTATCACCGTGCAGAACGCGGTCCCGGCCAGCACCGGGTACTACGCGGCCGGGATAGGCCTGCTGGCGCTGATCGCGCACCTCGCCCTGCGGTACCGGGCGCCGTACGCCGACCCGGTGCTGCTGCCCTGCGCCGTACTGCTGAACGGCCTCGGCGTCGCGATGATCCACCGGATCGACCTCGGCCTGGCGCTCGTCGCCGAGGCTCGGGGGAACACGCCGAAGGCGGCCGCGGCGCCGCAGCAGATCACCTGGACCGCGGTCGGCGTCGTGCTGTTCCTGGTCGTCATCCTCGTGATCAGAGATCACCGCCGGCTGCAGGCGCTGACCTACACCGCCGGCCTGGCCGGTCTGGTGCTGCTGGTGCTGCCGCTGATCCCAGGCCTCGGGGTGAACCTGAACGGCGCCCGGATCTGGATCCGGCTGGCCGGCATGTCCTTCCAGCCCGGTGAGTTCGCGAAGATCTGCCTGGTCGTGTTCTTCGCCGGCTACCTGGTGGTGAAACGCGACGTCCTCACACTGGCGGGGCACCGGTTCCTCGGGCTCGACCTGCCGCGGGCCCGCGACCTCGGGCCGATCGGCATCGCCTGGGCGGTCAGCCTGGGCGTGCTGGTGTTCGAGAGCGACCTCGGTTCGTCGCTGCTGTTCTTCGGCCTGTTCCTGTTCCTGCTGTACGTGTCCACCGAGCGGGCCGGCTGGCTGATCATCGGTGGCCTGCTGTTCGCCGGCGGCGCCATCTTCGCCTACACGACCTTCGGTCACGTGCACCGCCGGGTCACCGACTGGCTGGACCCGTGGGCGATCGACGGCGGCCAGGTGAAGCTCGGGCTGATGGGCCAGGCCTGGGGCGGCATCCTCGGCCGCGGCCTCGGGCAGGGCCACCCGGAGGCGACGCTCTACTCGCAGAGCGACATGATCATCTCCTCGTTCGCCGAAGAGCTCGGGCTGACCGGCCTGATCGCGATCCTGCTGGTGTACACGCTGATCATCGAGCGCGGCCTGCGCACGGCCCTCGGCTGCCGGGACATCTTCGGCAAGCTGATCGCGACCGGCCTGGCGATGTCGTTCGCGCTGCAGGTGTTCGTGATCGTCGGCGGCGTCACCGGGCTGATCCCGCTGACCGGTCTGGCCACCCCGTTCATGGCCCTCGGCGGTACGTCGCTGGTCGCCAACTGGGCGATCATCGCGCTGCTGCTGCGGATCAGCGACCAGGCCCGGCGCCCGCAGACCCCGGCCGCTCCCGTGTCCGACGAAACGATCGCAATGGCGGTGCAGAAGCAGTGAACTCGGCGATCCGGCGCTTGGCGGTTGCGGCAATCATCCTGATGCTCGCGCTGATGGCGAACTCGACGTACCTGCAGGCGTTCCGGGCGAACGAGATCAACGGCCGCAACGACAACAACCGGGTCCGCGACTCGCAGTTCTCGGTGAACCGCGGCCCGATCCTGATCGGCAGCACGCCGGTCGCGCAGAGCAAGCCGTCCGACGACCGCTTCAAGTACCAGCGCACGTACGCCAGCGGCCCGGTGTACGCACCGGTGACCGGGTTCTACTCCTACCTGTTCGGCCGCGGCGGCATCGAGCTGACGATGAACGCCGAGCTGAACGGGTCGGACCCGTCGATGGCGTTCCGCCGGATCATCGACGTGATCAGCAACCGGCCGCAGCAGGGCGGCAGCGTGACCTTGACGCTGAACGCCGCCGCCCAGCAGGCGGCGTACAGCGGTCTGGCCGGCAAGACCGGCGCGGTCGTGGCGATCGAGCCGAAGACCGGGCGGATCCTGGCGATGGCGAGCCGCCCGTCGTACGACCCGAACCAGCTCGCGTCGCACGACAGCGAGAAGGTCGGCGCGGCCTGGAAGAACCTGAACGCCGACAAGGACAAGCCGCTGTCGAACCGCGCGGTGCAGGAGCTGTATCCGCCGGGGTCGACCTTCAAGCTGGTCACCGCGGCGGCCGCGCTGTCCAGCGGTAAGTACACGCCGGAGAGCAAGGTGAACTCGCCGGCCGAGCTGCCGCTGCCGCAGACCACGGTCCCGCTGGTGAACGAGGACGGCAAGAACTGCGGCGGCAGCAACAACGCGACCCTCACGATCGCCCTGCGCTACTCCTGCAACACCGCGTTCGGCACCGTCGGTATGGATCTCGGCCCGGACGCGCTGCGCGAGCAGGCCGCGAAGTTCGGCTTCGGCGCCCGGCCGCTGACCGAGCTGCCGAGCGTGGCCACCAGCCAGTTCCCCGGCGACCCGAACGAGCCGCAGACCGCGCAGTCCGCGATCGGCCAGTTCGACGTCCGGGCCACCCCGCTGCAGATCGCGATGGTGGCGGCCGGGATCGCGAACAAGGGCGAGGTGATGAAGCCGTACCTGGTCCAGAACGTGAAGACCCCGGACCTGAAGACGGTGTCCGAGACCAAGCCGGAGTCCCTGCACCAGGCGGTCACCCCGCAGGTCGCGTCCCAGCTGACCGCGATGATGGTCGACGTCGTGAACAACGGCACCGGTAAGCCGGGCCGGATCGACGGCGTCCAGGTGGCCGGCAAGACCGGTACCGCGCAGACGACGAAGGAGCGCCCGCCGTTCGCGTGGTTCACCGCGTTCGCACCCGCCGACGACCCGAAGGTGGCGGTCGCCGTACTGATCGAGGACGCGAACATCGCCCGCAACGACATCGCGGGCGGCACCTTGGCGGCACCGATCGCCAAGAAGGTGATGGAGGCGGTGCTGGGCCAGTGAACAGCCGGTGAGCACCATACGGAATGATGCGATCACAGTGCGTCTTTCCAACGGGGATCCACGTGTGGCGGCCGCTACCGTGGGCAAGTTGAGTGTGGTTTTCGTGTCTAACGCAGACAGGTTGGAAGGCTGAGGTCATGACATCGCAGGCACGTCTCGTCGGCGGCCGGTACGAAGAAGGCGAACCGCTCGGCCGCGGCGGCATGGCCGAGGTCCGCAAGGGTGTCGACAACCGGCTCGGCCGGAGCGTCGCGATCAAGCGACTGCGGATCGACCTGGCCAGCGACGCCACCTTCCAGGCCAGGTTCCGCCGCGAGGCGCAGTCGGCCGCATCGCTCAACCACCCGACGATCGTCTCGGTCTACGACACCGGCGAGGAGCCGGACCCGAACGGCTCCGGCGTCACCATTCCGTACATCGTGATGGAACTGGTCACCGGCAAGACGCTGCGGGACCTGATCCGCGAAGGCCGCAAGATCATGCCCGAGCGGGCGCTGGAGATCACCTCCGGTGTGCTCGAGGCGCTCGACTACAGCCACCGGGCCGGCATCGTGCACCGCGACATCAAGCCCGGGAACGTGATGCTGACCCCGCAGGGCCAGGTCAAGGTGATGGACTTCGGCATCGCCCGCGCGGTCGCCGACACGTCCTCCACGATGACCCAGACCGCGGCCGTGATCGGCACCGCGCAGTACCTTTCCCCGGAGCAGGCCCGCGGTGAGACCGTGGACGCCCGCTCCGACCTGTACTCCACCGGCTGCCTGCTGTACGAGCTGCTCACCGGCCGGCCGCCGTTCGTCGGCGAGTCGCCGGTCTCGGTGGCCTACCAGCACGTCCGGGAGCAGCCGCTCCCCCCGTCGTCGTTCGACCCCGACATCCCGCCGGAGGTCGACGCGGTCGTCCTGAAGGCGCTCGCGAAGAACCGCGAGGAGCGGTACCAGAGCGCCTCGGAGATGCGCGCCGACATCCACCGGGTGCTGGCCGGCCAGCAGGTGACCGCACCGATGGGGGCGATCGCGGAGACCCGGTCGATGGCCCCCACCGTGATGGCGGCGGCCGCGACCCAGCAGTACCGGCAGACGTCCGCGAACGACCTGCTGCCCCCGGGTGGCGACGACCTGGACGAGGAGCAGGACTCGCGCTCCCGCCGCAACCGCGGCCTGGCGTACTTCCTGCTGGGTCTCGCGATCGTCGCGGTCGCCGTCGGCGCGTACGCCCTGTTCTCGAACATGAACAAGGACAACAACGCCGGCGGCGGTACGACGGCCACGCCGCCGGCCAAGGTCGCCGTGCCGGATGTCAGCGGCAAGTCCGTTGCCGACGCGACGGCGCTGCTGGCCGAGAAGGGCCTCAAGTTCGCGCTGGGCCCGTCGGAGGCCAGCGACACGGTCGGCCGCGGTTCCGCCATCCGGCAGACCCCGCAGGCAGGCACCGAGGCCGAGCAGGGCTCGACCGTCACCGTCGTGTTCTCGTCCGGCCGGAGCGCGTTCCCGGTGCCGAACGTGATCGGCATGTCGGAGTCGAAGGCGCGGCAGGCGCTCAAGGAGTCCAGCGGCAAGTTCAAGGTCAACGACGACGTCAAGGAAGCCGACAGCGACCAGAAGAAGGGCGTCGTCATCGCGATCAGCCCGGACCCGAACGGCTCGTACGCGTCGGGGACCGAGTTCACGCTGACCGTGTCCAGCGGTGTCGAGAACATCGAGGTGCCGAACGTCATCACGCAGACCCAGGACGACGCGACGAAGACGCTGAAGGACCTCGGCTTCCGGGTCGGGTACGCCTCGGCCGACAACCCGAACGCGCCGGACCAGACCGTTCTCCAGCAGAGCGTGAAGGGCGGCACCAAGGCGGCCAAGGGTTCGCTGATCACGCTGACGATCAACAACCACCAGGAGCAGCCGACCCCGCCGCCGTCCTCGTCGACGCCGACGGACACCCCGACGGATCCGAACACGCCGCCGATCACGATCGGCGGCTGACCGGCGCAACGACAGAACCCCGGAGCGGTCGCTCCGGGGTTCTTCGGTTCTGATGGCTAGTTGACGACCGGGGCCAGGCCGGCGGAGCGGGCGACCGCGCCCTCGTCGCCGCAGATCTCGAGCCAGTTGGCGAGCATCCGGTGGCCGCCCTCGGTCAGCACGGACTCCGGGTGGAACTGGACACCCTCCACGGGGTAGTCGCGGTGCCGGGCCGCCATGATCACACCGGCCTCGGTGCGCGCGGTCACCTGAAGCTCGTTCGGCACGCTGTCCTGCGCGATCGCCAGCGAGTGGTACCGGGTCGCGGTGAACGGCGACGGGAGACCCGACAGCACGCCGGCCCCCTCGTGGAACACCTGGCTGGTCTTCCCGTGCAGCAGCTCGTCGGCGCGGCCGACGACGCCGCCGTACGCGACACCGATCGCCTGCAGACCGAGGCACACGCCGAAGATCGGGACCTCGCTGCCCTTCTCCTTCACGATGTCGACACAGGCGCCGGCCTCTTCCGGCGTACCAGGGCCGGGGGAGAGCAGCACACCGTCGTACTCGCCGACCTGGTCAGGCGTGACTTCGTCGTTGCGCAGCACCGTGGTGTCGGCCTGCAGTTGCTGCAGGTACTGCACCAGGTTGTAGACGAAGGAGTCGTAGTTGTCGACGACAAGGATCCGCGGCATGCGGACCATTGTGACAGCTATCGGCCCGAGGCAGTGGGACTGACCGACGGGGTGCGGTCGAAGCCCGGGACCGTGGCGCTCTGCAGGTCCAGCGTGCCCTCGTAGGCCGGCATCGAGATCGACGACTCGTTCTTCACGTCGTACCCGAGCTGGAACTTCACCACGTAGTCCTGCAGGTTCTCGATGTACTGCGAGTCGTCGAGCGCCTTCTGCAGCTTCCGCCGGTCCCCGATCGCGGTGATCTTGTACGGCGGGAGGTACGGGACGCCGTGCAGGACGACGGAGTTGCCGACGCACTTGATCCCGGTCGTCGAGATGACCCGGTGGTTCTGGATCGAGATCGCGTCGGCGCCGCCGGCCCAGAGCGCGTTCACCACGGCCTGGATGTCCTGCTGGTGGATCACCAGCCAGTCGGCGTCGACGTCCGGGTTCTCCTTGACCACGTCGGACGGCGCGTCCTTCAGCGTCACGGTCAGCCCCGGCCCGGTGACCGGCGTCGTGCCGACGGCGTCGGACAGGTCCTTGAGCTGCTTGGCCAGCGCGGGGTCGATCGAGCCCTGCTGGGCCTGCAGCTTCTCGATGTCCTGGGTCAGCGCCGCGTGCTGGCGGACCAGGCTGGCGCTGCGGCGGCTCTGTTCCTCCACGAGGCCCGCGAGCGTAGTGTTACGGCTGGGTCGCAGGTCGGTGCCCCGGGCGTTGGTGGCGCTGGTCGCGAACAGCAGACCGGCGCACAACAGCGCCAGTGGCGCACCCGCGCGCCACAACGAAATCCGCCTCAACCTACGCACCCGTGATCTCCACATTGCTCTCTGCACTACGCTAACCCGGAACCGGACCCCAAAAGGTCCGCAGCGGTCAGCTTATGCGTCCTTACAAGGAGTTCAGTCGTGCCCGAGTCGAGCAGTCGCAACAAGAAGAAGACCGAGAAGGTCAAGGCGGAGAAGACGCCGAAGAAGCCGCGCACCACCAGCCGCGTGTGGGTCGCGCCGCTGATGCTCGCCTGCTGGCTGCTCGGACTCGCCTGGCTGGTCGTCTTCTATGTGGCCGGCCAGGACATCCCGGTGATGGACGACCTGGGCAACTGGAACCTGCTGATCGGCATGGGCCTGATCGCGGTCGGCTTCGTCGTCTCCACCCAGTGGGTCTGACCGACCCACTGACCGACCACTGACCGACCTTCTGCGGCAGATCTCAGCCGGTCACCGGGCGCAGCCGGCCGAGGTCCGCTCCTCCTGAGCTGACGCATGCCCCACAGCAGTCCGTCTCAGGGCAAGCCCACGCTGCGGGACGACGTCGGCGGTTTCGAAGAGGCGTTGGCCGCCGGAGTGACCGTCTCTTGCAGCTCGACAGTGCATATACGCCCACTGCCCCCGTGGTGGATGGATAGCTAGGCGTGCTGGCGGTGGCGGTGGGCCTATACGTACTGTCGAGCTGCCGATCGAGGCAGTGGTCTAGACGGGTGCCTGGCGCCCCGAGAGTTATCCACATCAGTATCCCCAGTTGTGCACACCGATTCGGCGGGGTTGTCCCCAGGTTGTTCCATACTTCTCCACCGAATCCACCGGAAACCGGGCTGAATCTGTGGATAAGTCAGGTTTAGCGACGCGAGTTTCCACACCGTTCATGTCGGGAGCGGGCGGTTGTCCACCACCTTCTTCATCACGATCGTCGACGTCAGCCGCTGAACACCCGGCAGTCGTGCGAGCCGCTCGTCGCGCAGTTTCTGGAACGCTGCGATGTCCGCGGTCGCGACCCGGACGAAGTAGTCCGGCTCGCCGAACAGTCGCTCGGCCTGCACGACCTCCGGAATCTCCGCCAGCCCGGCCTCGAACCCGGCGACCGACTCCTCACGGTCCATCGTCACCGCGAGCAGCACCTCGAACCCCCGCCCGAGCGTCGCCGCGTCCACCACGGCGCGATACCCCCGGATCACCCCGGACCGCTCGAGCTCCCGCAACCGCCGATGACACGGCGCGGCACTCAACCCGACCCGTTGCGCGAGTTCGGTGACGGTCAGCCGGCCCTCGTCCTGGAGCACAGCAAGAATCGTTCGATCAATCGCGTCCACGGGATGAATCTTATCCACGGAGGCCGATACTGAGCATGAAGTCGCAAGAATCCATCTCATAATCAGCAGTAATCTTGCGCCATGCTCGACTTCCTGCCTGTTGTCGCCGCCTGCTTCGGCATCCCGCAGTACCTCCCGCAGATCCTGAAGCTGCGCCGTACCGGCGATGTCGCGGGTGTCTCGTGGTCGTGGGCGACGCTGACCTGCATCAACAACGCGGCATGGTTCGGCTACTTCATGGCCTCCGGGTACTGGACCGCGAGCATCCCGTCCACGGCCGCGTCCGTGCTGGCCGGCACCGTCTCGGTCCTGCTGGTACGGCGCGGCGCGCTGAACCGCGGCGCGATCGGCTGGATCGCCGGCTGGGTCTTCCTCCTGGTGGTGGCCGCCGCGGTCGGCGGGCGCATCGGGCTGGGCACGTTGCTCGCCGCGGCCTCGATCATCCAGGTGACGCCGTCGCTGTGGACGGCGTACCGGACTGTTCGGCCGACGGGTATCTCGGTCGGTACGTGGCGGCTGGTGTTCGGGGAGCTCGGCTGCTGGTTCGTGTTCGGTCTGTGGCAGTCCGACCTACGCCTGGTGACCCTCGGGGCCACCGGGGTGCTGGCGAGTTCGCTGATGCTCGCTCGGGTGTGGCGGGCGGGCGTAACGTCGAAGTGCCAACTAGCGGCCTGAGAGACGGGGAGGGTCTCACATGTTCGTTCAGGTCATTCAGGGGCAGGTCACCGACGCCGACCAGGCGCACCAAGCGATGGATCGGTGGATGGAAGAACTGGCGCCCGAGGCATCCGGCTGGCTGGGGACCACGGCCGGTGTCACCGCGGACGGCAAGTTCATCGCGCTGGCTCGTTTCGACTCCGCCGACGCCGCGCGGCGGAACAGCGACAGCCCGGCGCAGGACAAGTGGTGGCACGAGTTCACGTCGCTGCTCAGCGACGGCAACGCCACCTTCCACGACACGGAGGACGTCGTACTGGATGTGCACGGGAATCCGGACTCGGCCGGCTTCGTGCAGGTGATGCAGGGCGCCGGCAGCAACCCGGAGCGCGCGCGGGAAGTGATGGGGCAGCACCGCGACGAATGGGCCGCGTTCCGGCCCGAGGTCCTCGGCAGCGAGGTCGCCATGTACGACGACGGCGACTACACGATGGCGATGTACTTCACCACCGAGGCCGAGGCCCGCGCGGGTGAGCGCAAGGAGGTGCCGCCGGAGCTGCAGGCGGACATGGACGAGATGAACAGTCTCGCCGCCGGCCCGCCGACGTTCTACGACATCGAGCACCCCTGGCTCTACTCGCCGTCCAAGTAGCGCGCGTCCTCGAGGCGGCCGCGACGGATCCCGTCGTGGCCGCCTCCACTTCTACGTAGAGCTATACGTAGACATCTGCGTACCCATGTGCGTATAGTCCTACGTAGGAGGAGACACGCGATGCCGAACAAGACGATCTACGTGTCCGACGACGACCTGCCGCTGTACAAGCGGGCCCAGGAGCTCGCCGGCAACCTGTCCTCGGCGATCTCGATCGCACTGCGCAGGTACGTCGAGATGGAAGAGGGCCGGCTCGAGGGGTACGACGAGATCACCGTGCGGGTGGGCCGGGGCACCGGCCGCAAGCAACGGTTCTCCGGCGTGCTGCTCGCCGAAGGCGGCCGGTCGAGCAAGGACGGCTACGAGGCCTTCAAGGTCTACCGCAGCCGGACCGGCAAGTTCGTCCTGCACGCGGACCGCCGCAGCCAGTTCAAGCAGAACGCCGACGACGAGCGCTACCTGACCGGGTGGCGCTCCTGGGTCGGCAACTGGAGCACCGACCAGTCCTGGAGCATGGCGCAGGGTGAGGCCACCCTGCACGTCGTGGACACGGTCGAGGAGCTCCGCGCCCTGATCCCGGAGGACCTCTACACCCTGGTCGAGGAGGCCGCCGAGCAGCCGGCGGTCGAGGACCTCGACATCTAACTGAACCCCGCACCAGCACCGGAGCCCGTCGCGGGCGCCCGGGTGATCAGGCACGCCCGAATCCTCCCTCAGCAGACCCGTCAACCGTCCCGGGTCAGGTTCCCCCTGCCCGAAAACCACCGAGGATCCCTCATGTCAGCAGCGATCGACGTCCGCGGACTGCGCAAGTCCTACGGCGAGAAACTCGTGCTCGACGGCATCGACCTGAGCGTTGCCGAAGGCACCATCTTTTCCCTGCTCGGCCCGAACGGCGCCGGCAAGACCACCGCGGTCCAGATCCTGTCCACGCTGAGCACGGCCGACGCCGGCGAGATCCGGGTGGCCGGCCACGACCTGCACCAGGAGCCGGACGCGGTCCGCGCCGCGATCGGCGTGACCGGCCAGTTCTCCGCGGTCGACGGCCTGATGACCGGCCGCGAGAACCTGATCCTGATGGGCGACCTGCATCACCTCGGCAAGCAGGAGGCCCGCGGCCGGGCGGACGAGCTGCTCGAACGGTTCGACCTCGCCGACGCCGGCAAGAAGCTCGCGTCGACCTACTCGGGCGGTATGAAGCGCCGGCTCGACCTGGCCATGACGCTGGTCGGCCGGCCGCGGATCATCTTCCTCGACGAGCCGACCACGGGTCTCGACCCTCGCAGCCGGCACCGCATGTGGACGCTGATCCGCGAGCTCGTCGCCGGCGGCGTCACGGTCCTGCTCACCACGCAGTACCTCGAGGAGGCCGACCAGTTGGCCGACCGGGTCGCGGTGCTCGACCACGGGCGACTGGTCGCCCAAGGGACGCCGGAGGAGCTGAAGCGGCTCGCGCCGGGCGGACACATCCGGCTGCGGTTCACGTCGCCCGAGGAGTTCACGCTCGCGGGCCGGGCGCTGCCGACCGCCGTACCGAATCACGAAGCACTGGTCCTGCAGGTGCCGAACGACGGCAGCGTGCACGCGTTGCGCGACCTGCTGGCCCGGATCGACGACTCGTCGCTCGAGGTCGACGAATTGACTGTCCACACGCCCGACCTGGACGACGTGTTCTTCGCCGTCACCGGTCAGCCCGCTCCGAAGGAAGTGACGGCGACATGAGTTACGCACTGAACGACACCGCGACGATGCTGCGCCGCAACCTGCGGCACGCTCAGCGCTATCCGGGCCTGTCGCTCGGCGCCCTGGGGATGCCGGTGATCATGATCCTGCTGTTCGGCCTGGTGTTCGGCGACACGTTCGCGGCCGGCCTCGGCGGAGCCGGCGGCGACTTCGACTACATCGACTTCCTCACGCCCGGCATCCTGCTGATGTCGATCGCGTCCGGGACCATGTCGCCCGCCGTTGCCGTCTGCATGGACATGTCCGAGGGCATCGTGGCCCGGTTCCGGACGATGGCGATCTTCCGGCCGGCCGTGCTGACCGGGCACGTGCTCGCCAACGTGCTGGTGACGATCGTCAGCCTGGTCCTGGTGGTCGGCTTCGCGGTCCTGATCGGCTTCCGGCCGAACGCCTCGCTCGGCGACTGGCTGCTGGCCGCCGTACTGCTGATCGGCCTGACCATCGGCCTGACCTGGTTCGCGATCGCGCTCGGCCTGACCAGCAAGACGCCGGAGGGCGCGAGCAACGTCGTGCTGCCGATCAGCCTGCTGCTGCCCTTCCTGAGCAACACGTTCATCCCGCTGGAAGCGATGCCGAGCGGTATCCGCTGGTTCGCCGAGTACCAGCCGTTCACGCCGATCATCGACACGTTGCGGCACCTGCTGCTCGGGACGCCGATGGACAGCAGCAGCGGCTGGCTCTCCGCGGCCTGGTGCCTGGCGATCGCGGTGGTCGGGTACTTCTGGGCCCAGTCGAGCTACAACAAGGGGACTGTCGCCTAGGACTGCGCGCCCAGCAGCTTCGCGCGGGTGCGGACGTGGGCGGGGACCGGAAGGTCGCAGTCGGGATTGGTGTCCGGATCGCCGGCCACGACACGGAGCGGGAGCACACCTGTCCAGTACGGCAGGTCGAGGTCCCGCTCCTCGTCGTTGGCAGGCCCGGAGCGGGTCTTCACCGAGGCCTCGGTGAGCGACAGCGCGAGCACCGAGGTCTGGGCCAGCTCCTTGCGGTTCGGCGGCCGGACCTCGAGCGACCGCCCGGGGACGAGGTGTTCGACGATCCGGTTGAGCCCGTGCAGCTTCTCCTCCGGATCCGTGACGAGGCGCGGGATGCCGAAGATGACGGCGGACCGGTAGTTCACCGAGTGGTGGAACGCGGACCTCGCCAGCACCAGGCCGTCGGTGTGCGTCACCGTCGCACAGACGGTCTGCAGCGGGGCCGCGACCACGCTCCTGGCCGCGACCGAGCCGTGCAGGTACATCTCACCGTCCGGCCCGCGGTCGAGATCCACGCCGTACGCCGTCGGCAGCACCAGCGGATCGCAGTCCACGATGACGCCGAGGTGGCAGAACATGCCGTCGAGCAGTACGTCGTGCAGCGCCTGGCGATCGGTGGCGGCGCGTTCCTTCGAGCGACGCAGGGAGGTCCGGGCGGTTGGCTGCAAAGCGGTCATAAGACCAGAGTCGGTGTGCAGTGGCATGGTGGCACGGGCCATTCCGCGACGAATCACCTAGTCCATTCGCGCAGCGGGACCGGCAGCTCGCCGTTTCATGACAGGTGCGGGATGTGAAGCACGTCACAGGATGGTGGTCAGCGGCTCCCCGTGGTCGGAGGCGGCGAACAGCTCGGTCGCGCGCGCCAGCTTGTCCGGGTTCGCCTGGGTGCGGACCGCGGTGACTCCGTCGGCGGTGACCTCGAGGCACATCACGCCGATGACCTCGCCGTTCACGACCACCACCAGAGCGGGTTCGCTGTTGACCGCCCAGGCGTACACCTCCGCCGCACCGCCGACGTAGAGCCGCTTCGCGTCGGTCGGCTTGAACCAGGCGCGCAGGAAGCGCGCGACCGCGAGCCCGCCCTCGACCGCGGTGGTCCGGGCCGCGACCTTCCCGCCGCCGTCGCCGACCGAGATCGCGTCGGCGGTCAGCAGCCGCACGATGGACTCGGTCCGGCCGCTGGTCGCAGCGGCGAGGAACTCCTCCACGATCCGCCGCGCCACGGCCTCGTCGACGTGGGTCCGGGCCCGACCGTCCGCGAGGTGCTGCTTGGCCCGGCGGAAGAGCTGCTGACTGGACGACTCGCTGATCTCGAGGATCTCGGCGATCTCCCGATGCGCGTAGTCGAACGCCTCCCGCAGAACGTAGACCGCCCGCTCGTTCGGGGACAGCCGCTCCATCAGCGTCAGGACGGCGTACGACACCGACTCGCGCTGCTCCGCGGTGTCCGCGGGGCCGAGCATCGGGTCGCCGTCGAGCAGCGGCTCGGGCAGCCACTGACCGAAGTACGTCTCGCGCCGCGCGCGGGCCGACGCGAGCTGGTTGAGGCAGAGGTTCGTGAGCACCTTCGTCAGCCAGGCCTCGGGGACCTCGATCCGGGTGAGGTCCGCGGCCTGCCAGCGCAGGAACGTCTCCTGGACGGCGTCCTCCGCCTCACCGGCCGAGCCGAGCATCCGGTACGCGATCGCCTCGAGCCGACCCCTGGACCGCTCGAAACGAGACACGTCCTCCGCGGCCATGGTCATACTGCGATCCTAGTGTCCGTGCAGAGTTCGCTGCCGCTGACGATCGACCGGACCGCCGGGCTGCCGTTGCACCTGCAGCTCGCGGAGCAGTTCCGGGCGGCGGTGCTGGACGGCCGGCTCCAGGCGGGTCACCGCCTGCCGTCGACCCGTGACCTCGCGCGGGAGCTCGCCGTCTCGCGCTCCGTGACGCAGGCCGCGTACGACCAGCTGCACGCGGAGGGCTGGATCGAGGGTCGCACCGGCGCCGGGACCTACGTCACCGATGTCGTCCCGCTGCAGCCCGCCGTACGACGTCACGTCGAGCACCGACCCGACGCCGACACGGAACTGCTGACGCTGCGCCCCGGCATCCCGTACATCGCGCCGACCCCGGACCCGGGCTGGCGGCGCGCCTGGCGTGAGGTGTCCACCCAGTCGCCGCCGCGTGGATACGACGACGCGGCCGGGTTGCCCGCGCTCCGCGCCGCACTCGCGGACCATGTCGGCCGCGTTCGCGGGATCGCCTGCGGCCCCGAGAACGTCCTGGTCACCAACGGCACCGTCCACGGCCTCCGGCTGCTGCTCACGGTCACGCGCGCGCCGGGCGACCGGATCGCGATCGAGGACCCCGGGTACCTGAATGCGGTCGTCGCCGCCCGCGACCACCGGCTCGACATCGTCGACGTCGGCGTGGACCAGGACGGCCTGCTGGTCGGGGAGCTGACCGACGACCTCGCCGCCGTCTACGTGACGCCGTCCCACCAGTACCCGCTCGGCGGGCGGCTGCCGGTTGCCCGCCGCAACGAGCTGGTCCGGTGGGCGCGCCGGACCGGCAGCCTGCTGATCGAGGACGATTACGACAGCGAGTTCCGGTACGACGTCGCGCCGCTGCCCGCGCTCGCCCAGCTCGACCTGGAGCGGGTCGTGCACCTCGGGACGTTGTCGAAGACGCTCAGCCCAGCGCTCCGCCTCGGCTGGCTGGTGGCGTCCGAGGCGATGGTGGAGCGGCTCGCCACCTTCCGGGCCGACTCCGGCGACTGGCCGGGCTGGCCGATGCAGGCCGCCCTGCTCGCCATGCTCCGCGACGGATACCTCGATCAGGCCGTACGTCGCGGGCGCCGGCTGTACGCGGACCGGCGTACCCACACCTGCGCGGTGCTGTCGCCGTACGGCCGGATCGTCGGCCAGGACGCGGGCCTGCACATCACGTTGCTGCTGCCCGACGGCGAGGACGATCTGCGGATCGCCCGCGCGGCCCGCGCGGCGGGTGTCGTGGTCGCGCCGCTGTCCGAGTACCGCCGGAGCGTGGCAGGACCGCCAGGGCTGGTGATCGGCTACGCGACGCCGTCGACGTCCGATCTGCACAAGGCCCTGACGATCCTGACCGAGGTGCTCAGTCGCCGTTGAGCGGGTCGATCGACGGGATACCGCCCCACCGGAAGTGGACGGGATCGTTGCCGACCGTGGAAGCGGCCAGATGGTTGATCACCGTCGCCGTCCCGTTCGCACGCCCCACGGCGTACGTCTGCGCCGTCCTGGTGTCCTTGTCGATGCCGACCAGGAGCGTCCCGTAGTTGCCGCACTTGCTCGCCAGCAACTTCTCGAACCCTTGCCAGGTCCTCGTCCGCACCGGCTTCACGATCGGCTTCATCGGCGAGGAGACCGGGATGCGGATCGTGTAGAGCGCACCGCCGCGGGTGTTCGCCAGGAACGTGTCGTACGTCGGGGTCTTGCTGATCAGCGCCATCGATTTCACGGCGGCGAACCCGGGGGCGGACCCGGTCGCCTTCCACGTCCAGGCGACGACACCCCAGCGGAACAGCGTGCCGTCGCTGCGCAGTCCGTACCCCGTGGTGCGGGTGGTGAACTCGGAGACCTCGACCGCGCTGAAGGTCGACCAGCCGCCGCCGACCCGCCGCGTCTCGTTCGGCTGGTCGGTGCGGATCTCGTTCATGGTGTCGATGGAGTATTCGCGGTAGTACAACGCGTCGCCTGCCACCACCCAGCCGTGGTTGGTGGCGCCCCAGTTGTCGTGGGCGTCACTCGTGAACGACGTACTCAGCCGGACCGCGCCGGGATCGAAGACGTCGAAGATCGGGCCGGGCAGCCCGACGGTGCGCGGCGGGTAGCCGACGGTGATGCCCCCGTTGTTCTGCGCCCCGCTCGCGAGCACGGAGCCCGGCGCGAGGGAACAAGCTACCGAAGCCGCCTGGGCAGCCGGCGCGGTGACCACACCGGCGATCAGCGACGCGGCGCCCACGAAGGAGAACAGCCGCCTCACGTCAGTCGCCGTTCAGCGGCTCGTTGGGATTGGTGGTCCACCGGTAGTACGCCCGCGCCGGGAACGAGCCGCTCCGGCGGCCGAGGCCGAGGATGACTGTGGACGTTCCGTTGGTGTGGCCGACGGCGTACTGATAGGCGGTCCGGGTGTCGAAGTCGATGCCGACCAGGAACGTGCCGTACTGACCGCACTTGGTCGCGACGAGCTTCTCGAAGCCTTGCCACGTGCGGGTCCGGACCGGCCTGACGATCGGCTTCATCGGCGAACTGACCGGGATGCGGATGGTGTACAGCGCGCCGCCGCGGGTGTTGGCCAGGAACGTGTCATACGTCGCGGTCTTGCTGATCAGCGCCATCGACTTCACCGACGCGAACCCCGGCGCCGAACCGGTGGCCTTGAATCTCCACGGGACGTTGATGTCGAAGCTCCAACGCCTCAGAGTCCCGTCGCCGGACAGCCCGTACGCCGTGTCCCGCGCGGTCGCGCCCTTCGCCGCGAACTGCGACACCTCCAGCGCCTTGTACGCCGACCAGCCGGACCCTACGGGCTGCGAGCCGCGCGGCAGGCCGGGGTCGACCTCGGCTTCGTTGGTGAGCGAGTAGTACCAGTAGTAGGCCTTGTCGCCCGACACCGCGTAGCCGGAGAGGTCGAGACCGTATCCGTTAGCCAGTTGGGTCGAGGTCGAGGCCAGTCGCACCGGACCGAGCCCGGTCGTCGGGTCACCTTCCGGTCCGAAGGAACTCAGGGCGACGTCACAGGCCGCGGTCGTTCGCTGAGTCGCCGTATCCGAGGCGTGCGCCGTAGCGGTTCCGGCGAGCATCAGTACGGCGATCGGCAGTACTGCCCAGCGTTTCATCTCAGTCTCCGTTCAGCGGGTCGAGGTAAGGGACGACGCCCCAGCGGTAATACGGGGCATTCGGGAAGGTTCCGTCGACCTTGCCCAGGGCGTTGATCACCGTCGCCGTGCCGTTCGCGTGGCCGACGGCGTAGAGGTAGCCGCTCTTGGTGTCCTTGTCGATGCCGAGCAGCAGCGTGCCGTAGTTGCCGCACTTGTCCGCGACCAGCGCCTCGAAGCCCTGCCAGGTGCTCGTCCGCACCCGCGTCACGATCGGCTTCAGCGGCGACGTGATCGGGATCCGGATCGTGTAGAGGGCGCCGCCGCGGGTGTTCGCGAGGAAGGTGTCGTACGTCGCGGTCTTGCTGATCAACGCCATCGACTTCACCGACGCGAACCCCGGCGCCGACTGGGCCGCCCTTTTGAACCCGCCGCTCCAGCGGAACAGCGTGCCGTCGCTGCGCAGCCCGTACGCCATGAAGTGCGAGATCTTCCGTGCGCTGTCGTCGAACGAGGAGACTTCGAACGCGGTGAAGTTCGACCAGCCGCCGCCGATCCGCGAGACAATGGCGTCGCCGAAACCGAAGTTGTAGAAGTAGCGGTACAGCGCGTCGCCCTGCACGACGTAGCCGGACCGGTCGAAGCCGGCGACGTTGGGTTCGGTCACCCAGGTCGAGCTGAGCCGTACCTGGCCGGGCGGGAAGACTGGCTTGTCGACCGCTGTGGGACCTTTCATGGTCGGCGGCGTGCCGGCGGTCACGCCGGCCGAGGTCTGCGCACCGGCAGCGTCGACCGATCCGAGCCCCACCGTGCAGGCCTCGGTCGCGGCCTGCGGCGCGGCATGAGCTGTCGGTACGAAGGCCGCCGCGGTCAGGGCGACCGCCCCAGCGAAGCAGGCGAAGGTGCTGCGTCGTTTCATGACTTCTCCCGGATCTCGATCTTCCACAGATCTTGATGCGAGAGGGACCGGACAAGTTATGGATTCCCGGCGCGCGGTTGCTCGACGAGCGGCTGATCGCCGTCCCATGTCAGGCGGGACAGCCACATCGTGCGGCCCTTCGGGTCGCTGCCAACTTGGGCGGGGTCCCAGGCGTGGTAGACGAACCAGTCGCCGAGGACCATGTTGTGCCCCGGTCCGGCGGCGTCGGGGGAGCTGGCGAGGATCGGGTCGCCGGACTTCACGCACGGGCCGGTCGGTGACTCGCACAGTGCGTGGCCGACGGCGTACGACGCCTTGTCGAACGCGTTGCCGGAGTAGAAGAGATGGAACTTGCCGTCCCGTTCGACCATGTACGGCGCCTCGACCAGGTTGCCCTCCCAGGGCAGGTCCTGCTTGATCAACCGATGCACCGGGCCGGTCAGCGTGAGCCCGTCGGCGGACAGCTCGGACACGTAGATCCAGGTGTCCACCTCGATCGCGTTGCCGTCGTTTTTCCAGTACAGCCAGCGCCGGCCGGTCGAGTCCTGGAACGGCGACGCGTCGATCGAGCCGCCCTCGTCGGCCTGACTGATGAGCGGCTTCATCGATTTGTCGACATATGGACCTGTGGGGGTGGACGCCACCGCGACGCCGATCGCCTGCCGGTCGGCGGCGACGTCGCGGGACGTGTAGTACATGACGTACCGGTCGGGCGCGTGCACGGCGACCTCCGGCGCCCACACCCGCCCGGGCGCCGTCCAATCCGGCAACGACGGCAGCGCGTCACCGACGGTCTCCCACGACGCCAGGTCGCGGGAGGTCAGCGTCTGTACGTTGCCCAGCGGCCCGTTGGTCGCGAAGGCGTAGTAGTCGTTGCCGACCGCAATGATCTGCGGATCGGCGAAGCTGCCGTCGTACACCGGATTGGAGAATTCCATTTATCTGCTCTCGTAGAACTTCAGGTAGTCGAACGTGGCGACCGGCGGCGGGTTCGCGCCGGTGAACTCACCGTGGGCGTAGAGACCGATCTTCGCCGCCGACGGCAGCACCCAGGACGCGCCCCAGGTCCAGTTCTTCCCGTCCACCGAGGTACCGGCGCGGTACACGTGCTCGCCGGCGGCGTTGCGGTGGTACGCGAGCCGCATCCACAACGTCGGCGCCGAGCGCCCGATCGCGGCCGCGCCGTACGACGTCGCGCCGTCCGAGGGCCGGGCCACGAGTTCACGCCCGTACTCCGTCTGCCGGGTCTTCCAGATCGCCACGTTGCCGAGGCGGGCGAAGTCGCTGTCGTTCAGGTACGCGATCATCCCGGCCTGCTGGTAGTTGCGGACGTCGCCCGCGCCGGTGTCGAGGTGCAGCTTGGTCTCGGCGATCCAACTGTCGCCGGCCGGGACCGTGTGGAACAGCAGCCCGGCATTGTTCGACGAGCCGGTCAGGTCGGCGTTCTCCAGCGGCCACGACAACTTGCCATCGGCAACGGTCGCGTTGGCGTCCGGCCGCACCCACGACCAGTCGGCACCGAGCGGCGCGTCGAAGTCGTCCGCACTCAGAAGGTCCCCGGTCCGCGGTACGTCGGCCATCCGCGTCACCGGCTTCGCCACCGGCCGCACGGTCAGGTTGTCGACCTCCGCCGAGCCCAACCACCGCACCGGCGCAGAACCCAGCCTCAGACCCGGCACGGTCAACTGCGCCTCTCCGTACACATCTCCCAGACCGGCGTCATTCAGTCGTGCCGTCACGCTGGATCCGGACACCTGCACGGACAGCTTGTTCCACTGGGTGCGGTCGAAGTCCGCCGGCAGGTTCACGGACGTCGCCCGCCGGCCGGCCGTCACCGTCAGACGGTTGTTCGCGACGGTCGCCACCACCTGATTGCCAAGCACTGTGCTGAAGGACGTGCCCAGGCGAACGTCCGCCTCCACCCGGAGGTCGCCGGCCGCCGCCGACTGCCGGGTTTGGGCCGCGCCGTCGATGGACGCAGTCTGGCCGCCCAGCGCGTCGCCGGGCTGTTCGGTGGCGCCTTGGAGGGCGGCGGCGGGGTTCGTCGAGTCGATGCCGAGCGACGAGCCGGTGGTCGGCGCCGGCACCGGTCCTTCGGACGGCCCGAGGCCGGCACGTGTGCGGGGCCAGCCGTCGACCCAGTCGATCCTGTCGATCAGCATCGGGCGGCGGTTGATCCCGAACGGATTCGTCAGCCACGGCGTCCCGCGGTCGATCGCGTGGTAGACGATGTGGTCCTGACCGGCGACGTCGGTGATGAACGCGTGGTGGCCCGGGCCGATCCACTTGTTGCCGTTCTGTGTGATGACCGTGGTCCCGCCGACGCGGGAGTCGGTCAGCGCGGCGCCGTCGGCGTCGAGGAACGGGCCGCGCGGCGAGCGCGAGCGACCGGCGAAGACGGAGTACCCGGTGGTCGGCCCGGCGCAGCAGTTCATCGACGAGCCCATGAAGTAGTACCAGCCGTCGCGGTAGACGACGTACGAGCCCTCGTAGCGGTCGCCGATCGTGACCTGGGTCGGATCGCCGACCGCGTGCAGGCCGTCGGCGCTCAACTCGGTGACGGAGATGCCGCCGTAGAAGCCGCCGTAGTACAGGTACCGCTTGCCGTCCGCGGCGGTCAGCATCGCGGGGTCGATGGTGCCGTAGAAGCCGCCGTTGCCGTCCGGCTTCGGCGTGACGACCGGGCCGTCGGTCGCGGTCCAGGGACCGGCCGGCGTCGGGGCGGTCGCGACGCCGATGGCCGGGTCGCCGCCGGCGTTGGCGTTCGTGTCGGTGACGGTGAAGTACATGACGTAGTGGCCGTCGAAGTACCGGATGTCGGGGGCCCAGAAGAACGAGCCGGGCGCGGCCCAGGCCGGCTTGGTCTGGTCGTCGAAGACGGTGCCGAGGTACTCCCAGGAGCCGAAGTCCTTGGTCCGGGCCATGTGCATCAGGCCGAACGGGCCGTTCGCCACCAACGGGTCGGAGGTGGCGTACGCGTACCAGTAGCCGTCGCGGCCCTGGATGATCGACGGGTCGGCGAAGGTGTCGGCGAAGCCGGAGCTGATCGCGTTGGTCGTGGTCACCACTGGCGCGGCCGTCGCGGCCGAGGTACCGGCTGCGACGGCAACCACAGCCAGCGCTGCGGCGAGTAGTCGTTTCGAAGGCACGGGCGGGTCCCCTCTCGAATCAACTGCTGAGCAGAATCACGTGCCACGATGCGGGCGGCAGCGTGGCACGGCAGACACCGTCGACGACCTCGGTGGCGTCGACGGCCCGGGGCTGAACCCGGTCCGGATCGTCCGCGGTGTTCACCGCGGAACGGTCCTCGTCGTACAGGGCCAGGTGCCGGACCACCTGTCCGGCCACCGGGATCTCCAGATCGATCTTGTCGGTCTCGCTCCGGTTCACCACGAAGATCGCGGTCTCCCCGGTGTCCTCGTCGTACGTCGCGGTGCTCCACAGCGCCGGGACCCGGCCGAACGCGGCCGTGTCGATCTCGGGGCCGCCGCTCACCGCGGTCCGCAGCACGGTCGGCCCGGCGTACCGCGCGGTCAGCGCGAACGGGTGGAAGATCGTCTGCCGCCACGCGCGGCCGCCGGGCTCGGTGCGGATCGGGCCGATCACGTTCACCAGTTGCGCGAGGCAAGCGATCTTCACCCGGTCGGCGTGCCGGAGCAGCGTGATCAGCAGACTGCCGACGACGACCGCGTCGTCGACGGTGTAGGTGTCCTCGATCAGCGGGCCGGCCTCACGGATCGGCAGCCCGAGCTCGCCGGGGAAGTGCTGCTGGTACCAGACGTTCCACTCGTCGAAGGACAGCGTCAGCTGCTTGTCGCTGCGCCGCAGTGCCTTCACGTGGTCGGCGGTGGCGATCACCGACGAGATCATCCGGTCCATCTCCTCGGCGGCGGCGAGGAAGCTCGCCTGGTCGCCGTCGCGCGGCTCGTAGTACGCGTGCAGGCTGATGTGGTCGACCAGGTCGTAGGTGCGTTCGAGGACGACGCGCTCCCACTCGCCGAACGTCGGCATGCCGGCGTTGCTCGATCCGCAGGCGACCAGCTCGAGGCCCGGGTCGACGCGGCGCATCGCGTTCGCGGTCTCCTCGGCGAGCCGCGCGTACTCTTCGGCGGTCTTGTGGCCGATCTGCCAGGGGCCGTCCATCTCGTTACCCAGGCACCAGATCCGGATGTCGTGCGGCTCCGGGCTGCCGTTCGCGACCCGGCGGTCGCCGAGCGCGGTGCCGGCCGGCAGGTTGCAGTACTGCAGCAGGTCGACCGCCTCGCGGATGCCGCGGGTGCCGAGGTTGACCGCCCAGATCGGCTGGACGCCGGCCCGGCGCGACCAGGCGACGAACTCGTCGGTGCCGAACTGGTTCGGCTCGATCGCCCGCCAGGCCAGGTCGAGCCGCCGCGGCCGCTCGTCCTTCGGGCCGACGCCGTCCTCCCAGTCGTAGTTCGAGACGAAGTTGCCGCCGGGGTAGCGGATCGCGGTCACGCCGAGCTCCCGGACGAGCTCGAGCACGTCCTGCCGGAACCCGTCCGCGTCGGCGGCGGGATGCTCCGGCTCGTAGATGCCGGTGTAGACACAGCGGCCCATGTGCTCCACGAACGAGCCGAAGACACGCCGGTCCAGTGCGCCGACCACGAACGCCGGGTCCACCACGAGCCGCGCCACAAGACCTCCACAAGGGCGTTTACAACGTTTAACGTGGATGTCTACAACGATTGACAATCGGTGTAAAGGGTTCGGCGGTGGCACACTCGGGCGACATGTCGGTTACAGGAGGTTCACCGATGGCGACCAGGCTGAGTGACGTGGCCGCGCGGGCCGGGGTTTCGGTCAAGACCGTCTCGAACGTGATCAACGACTACCCGCACATCACCGCCCGCACCCGGGCCAAGGTCGAGGCCGCGATCGCCGCCCTGAACTACACGCCGAACGTCAGCGCCCGCTCGCTGCGCAAGGGCCGCTCGGACTTCATCGCGCTGGCGATCCCGGAGATGGGATCGCCGTACTTCGCCGAGCTCGGCGCGGAGATCAGCCGGGCCGCGAAACGGCGCGGGATCACCGTGCTGATCGACCAGACCGAGGGCGAGGCCGCCGCCGAGCAGTTCGTGCTGGACGGGATGCGCGGCCAGCTGATCGACGGCATCATCTTCTCCCCGCTCGCCACCGCCCCGGCCAAGCTCAGCTCGGCGGACACCGGAAAGCCGCTCGTGCTGCTCGGCGAACGACCGGCCGGCGGCCAGTTCGACCGGGTCGCGGTCGACTCCGTGCAGGCGTCGTACGACGCGACGACTCATCTGGTCTGTCTGGGACGGCGCCGGATCGCGGCGATCGGCGTCGGCGGTACCGGCACCGGCGCGGTCCGGCGGAAGGGGTACCGCAAGGCGCTCAAAGCGGCCGGAATGCCGCACGACCCGGCGCTCGAGCTCGCCGCGGCCGGCTACCACCGGCTCGACGGCGCCACGTCGATGCGTGAACTGCTGGCGCTGCCGGAGCCGCCGGACGCGGTGTTCTGCTTCAACGACCTGCTCGCCCTGGGCGCCCTCCGGACGCTCGCGGACGCGGGCCTGCGGGTGCCCGAGGACGTCGCCGTGGTGGGCTTCGACGACATCGAGGACGGCCGGTACCACTCGCCGACGCTGACCACGATCTCGCCGGACAAGGAGTGGCTGGCCGACAACGCCGTCACCCTGCTCCTCGACCGCATCGCCGGGAACGTCGGATCCACCCATCGCGATCTCACCGTCCCGCACACCTTGGAGATCCGCGAGTCGACAGGCGGTTAGCGCTCCGGGAAGCCCGCCAACTGCTTGGCGAAGCCGTCCTGGGTCTTGCCCACTCGGCCGATCAGGCTGAGTACGGCGTTCCGCACCGGGCGGACCGCGGGCGGGACGTTCGCGAGGCGGGTCAGGCGGTGCGCCAGCCCGATCACCCGGACGGCCTCCTCGCGGCTGCTCTCGGCGTACACATCCAGGTCGGCGTCGTCGCCGTTCAGCGCCTGGGAGAGCGCGTCGGCGAGAGCCACCGCGTCGCGCAGCCCCAGGTTCATGCCCTGTCCGCCCGCGGGGCTGTGGGTGTGGGCCGCGTCGCCCGCCAGCAGTACGCGACCCGCGCGGTACCGGTCGGCGACCCGCTCGTGGATGCGGAAGCGCGAGCCCCAGATCACCTCGGTGACCTTCGGGTGCGACTTCCGCGGGCCGCGGTCGGCGAGCAACCGCTGTGCGTACGCCAGATCGGGGTGCTCCGGCGCATCGGGCACCTCGGCCACGAGCCGGAAGCTTCCGTCCGGCAACGGCGCCACCACGAGCAGCCCGGCGGCCGCGAAGTACAGCGCGACCTCGTCGGTGGGCAGTCCGCTTGCGACCCGGATGTCGACGAGGCTCAAGGACAGCTCCAGCGTGTTGCCCGGCATGCGGAGGCCTGCCAGCTCGCGGATCGTGCTGTTCATGCCGTCGGCCGCGACGACGTACTGCGTCTTGATCACGTCGCCGCTGTCGAGCGTGATCTCCGCGCCGTCGGCGGTTTGGGCCAGGCCGGTCGCGGCGTACGGGCGGAGCACCGAGCCGCCGAGCTCCTGAAGACGCTCGAGCAGCACCTGCTCGGTAACGGGCTGCGGGATCATCGTCACGAACGGATAGGCGGTCGGGAGGTCCGCGAACCCGACCGGGATCAGCTTGCGGTCACCGGCGCGGACCGAGAAGTCCTCCAGCTCCAGGCCGAGGTCGACAAGTCGCTTGGTCACCCCGAGCTGCTCCAGGACCTCCAGCGTCCGCGGGTGGATCACGCACGCCCGCGAGGTGTTCGCACCCTCGGCCTGCCGGTCGACCACCACCACGTCGCGTCCGTGCAGCCGGAGCCCGACCGCCACCGCGAGCCCGACCGGACCCGCACCCACCACCACGACCTCTGCCTGCTTCGGAGTCATCGTCACTCCTCCTTTATCAACGCTTGTTGACTTTTACGCTAGAACCGTCGGCTCGAAAAGTCAACACGTGTTGGCATATGCTGTACGGCATGGCGGAGAAGAAGTCCGACCGGACTCGCGCGGCGATCCTCGCGGCGGCTCGCGAACGGTTCGCCCAGGACGGGTACGAGCGGGCGACGATCCGGGCGATCGCGGCGGACGCGGCGATCGACCCGGCGATGGTCATGCGGTACTACGGCAACAAGGAGAAGCTGTTCGCGGCGGCGGCCGAGTTCGACGTCCGGCTACCGGATCTGAGCGGCGTGCCGCGCGAGCACGCGGGCGAGGTGCTCGTCCGGCACCTGGTCGAGCGGTGGGAGGAGGACGACACGCTCCGGGTACTGCTCCGGACGGCCGTCACCAACGAGACCGCCGCCGAGCGCATGCGACAGGTGTTCGCCGGCCAACTCGCGCCCGCGTTCGAGCGAGCCGCAGTGGACCAGCCGGCCGTGCGCGCCGGGCTGATCGCCACCCAGGCGCTCGGCTTCGCACTGTGCCGCTACATCCTCGCGTTCGAGCCGATCGCGACCCTGTCCACCGACCGCGCGGTCGCGTGGCTGGGCCCGACCATCACCCGCTACCTGACGGCGCCGGATCCCAGCCAGGCGTGAACGGCGGGCAGGGTCTCGGCCAGGGTCGGCAACTGCGGGTGCCACTTCAGCTCCCACTCGAGTGAGAGCGGGTAGTCCGTACCGTCGAGGACAGTCATCAGCTCGGAGATCGGGAAGTCGCCGGCGTCGATCGCGACCGGATTGTAGTCATGACCGGAATCGGTCTGCTTGAACTGAACGACCTGGAGCCACGGCCGCAACAGCGCGAACGACTCGGCGAGGGTCTCGCCGTGCGACCAGGTGTGCGAGCTGTCCCAGATCGCCTTGACGTTGTGACCCGGGACGTCGGCGTCCAGCAGCGCACAGAACGCGGCGACCTGGCGGGCGGTCGAGTGCGAGTCGTGCGTCTCCAGCAGGATCGGTACGTCGCGCGGCGCGGCCGTGACGCGATCGAGCGCGCGGATCTCCCCGGCGCTCGGGCCCTCCGCCGGACCGTCGCCTGTCTGGTCACCCGGGAACACCCGGACGCCGAGCGCGCCGAGATCGGCGGCCAGCTCGAGGTGTTCCTCCAGCGGCTGGTCCTCCACCGCGCACAGCTTCACGTAGCTGCTGATCGCGAAGATCTCCAGGCCCGCGTCCTCGATCCGGCTCCGCAGCTCCCGCCGCTCGGCCGCGGACAGCCCGGTGTGCGTGAACTCGTCCGGCGCGGCCCGCAGCTCCAGACC
The DNA here is from genome assembly GCF_040610875.1 of Kribbella sp. NPDC003505. Lineage (NCBI taxonomy): Bacteria > Bacillati > Actinomycetota > Actinomycetes > Propionibacteriales > Kribbellaceae > Kribbella > Kribbella sp. NPDC003505. Next base: position 414,521 of record NZ_JBEXNA010000004.1, read on the forward strand.
CGTGAACTTGTTGTCCCGGGCAAGTGCCAGGACGTCGTCGAGTGGAGCTCCGGGACAACCGAGGGTGGCGAAACCTAGACGCATACCGCTATCAGATCAGACGCCCCAGCGACCACGGCGACCATGTGTCCGAGGACCGGTCGGCTGGTCGGAGTCAGCAGGCTGCTGCTGCTCGTACTGGTACGGCGACTGCTGCTGGTATTCGGTCTGCTCCGGCTCGTACTGCGACGGGTACGACTCGGTGGCGTAGTTCGGGCTGTAGGTCTCGTACGTCTCGGTGCTGTTGTACTCGCTGCTGTAGCTGTCGTACTCGTAGCCGTTCGAGTTGTTCGAGCTGTACGACGACGAGTAGTCCGGCGTGTACGACGAGCCGTAGTCCGGGTAGTCGTTGTAGTCGTTGTTCGACGAGTACGTCGGCTCCGGACCGTACGACGGCACCGGCGGGAGCGGCTTCGACGGGGTCAGGAAGTCGTCCTGCTCCTGGTGGCTCGGGGCCGGCGCCGGCTCGTAGTACCCGGACGAGGCGGACACGTGCGACGACGGCTGGGTGTGCTCGGACTGGCCGTACACGTTGTGCTCCGAGTACGCCGAGTAGGTCTCGGCAGGCGCCGCGTGCGTCGTGTTGTCCGGGACCGCCGGCTGGATCGCCGACGGGCTGTCGACCGCGACCCGAGCGGCCCGGCGGCCGGCGCGCGCAACAGGCGCGGGCTCAGGCTCGGGTGCGGTCTGCGCCTCCACGGGGGAGGCCGTCGAGGTGAGGTAGTCGGACTCGTAGGAGTACGGCTCGGAGTAGCGCGCCGCCCACGGCGCCTCGGCGGGCTGCGGAGCTGGCTCCGGCTCGGGCTGGTACGCGTAGGGGTCCGGCTGGACGACCGTCATCGGGGCGGCCTCGTCGCGCCAGCTGCCCGTCGTGCCGAGCACGTCCGCGGTGACCGAGCTGCGGTAGTCCTCCCAGCTCTGCTGCGGCGCCTCGTACGTCGTCTCCTCGACCGGCTTCTCGTCCCGCCAGGACTCGATCGGGCTGAACTGCTCGGTCGCCGGACCGGCGTCGTCGTCGCGCCAGTTCTCCACGACCGGGGCGAACGGGCTCCATTTCGGGCCCTCGTCGAGCTGCGGGTTGCCGGCGAACGCGGCCGGCGCGGCCGCGCCGTCACCCGGGAAGTTCTGCGGCGCGAACGGGCTCTGCACGGGCGCCTGCTCGGCGGCCGGCGCGTACGGAGCGGGGGTCTGCGGCGCGGGAGCGTACGGCGCAGGGGCCTGCGGCGCGGGAGCGTACGGAGCGGGAGCGTACGGGGCGGGGGCCTGCGGGGCGGGTGCCGGAGCGAACCCGCTCGGCGCGAACGGCGTCGGAGCCTGGGCGGCCGGAGCGAACGGGCCGGCCGCCTCGGGTGCACCGGCCATCTGCAGCTGCGGCTCGCGGACCAGGCCCAGCGCCGGGCCGGACGCGATCGGCTCGGAGATCGCCGGCTGCTCGTCGGTGTCGTCGTTCGCGTACGACGGGGCGGCGGACTCGTACGCCGGGACGGCGCTCAGCTTCGGGCCCTGGTCCCACCACGGCACCCACTTGCGGGTGGTCTGCATGTGGTTGATCTTGCGGATCACCATCGTCGCGGCGATCGCGGAGACGACCGTCAGCACGAGCGACGCCGTACCGGCCAGGGCGATCCCGCGCAGCGATCCGACGGTGGCTTCCATCCACATCAGGAACCGGCGGACCACGACGTCGAACGCGAGAGCGCCGATCCAGGCGACCCACCACACGGAGGTGAGGGTCGGGGTCCTGAACCGGCGCAGGTCGTCGCTGTACACAGGGGTCTTCGGATCGCTGGCGAGCCACACGTCGTCGACGATCTGTTTCGGGTACCAGAGGTTCGGGCCGGGGCAGAACCAGCTCGCCAGCACCCAGCCGTGGCTGCGGCGGTGGTCGGCCTGGCAGAACACCTCGGAGTTGACCCGGGCCCGCCACAACCAGATGACGAAGACCACCGCCGCCGCGACCGAGACGACCACGTTCGGGATCGCGGTGACCTTGGCGATCGCGTCGGCGCGGTTCAGGTCCGCGTCGTCGACGTTCGGCATCCCGCCGAGATAGCGGTGCACCACGGAATACGTGTTCCAGTCGGACCAGGTGGACAACAGGTGGGTGACCGTCGAGGCCCCGAGCAGCCCGATGGCGATCTTCCCGACCGTCCCGACCTGCTGGAACTCCTCAGCCGCGTGCGGCTGCCATTCTTCCTGATCCTCGACAGCAGTCATCAATGCCTGCGGGTGGCTCACGTCTCGCGTCCCTCGCGTTGCTGGAACTCCGTCGTCTGTCCGGCTTGTCTGCCTGGCCCTGCCCCCGCGTGACCGAGCCACATTGATACCACGAAGTAGGTATGCCAGGGCAGTCGGCCCCAGCACGGAGGGTGTCGACTTAACGTGTTCTTTTCGTACGCCCATCACCATTGGTAACGAGGCACCGGACGGGGCGTGACGGTTTGGTTTACCGCGCAGGGGGTTGGAAGCCACTGTGCGGTGTCCCGACCGCCCACCACGGCACCCAGGGACGCTGGGTCTGCAGCTCGTCGATCCGCTGGACCAGGATGACCGCGAAGACGGCCGCGGCGGTGGTGAACAGCGCCGAGACGGAGGACAGTATGACGTTCGTCCGCAGGTCTCCCAGCTGCGACGCGCCGACGAGGACGCCTCTTTGCACGATGTTTCCGGTGACCAGGCCGGCCACCCAGGTCAGCCACCAGGCCCACACCAGCCGGGTGCCCGGGATGTCCTTGAGCGCCGGCGTCAACGGGTCGGTGCGCGGATCGCTGGCCGCCATCACGTCGTCGACGACCTGTTTGGGGTACCAGAGGTTCACCACCGGGACGAGCCAGCAGCCGAGCACCCAGCCGCGGGTGAAGCGGTGCTCGCCGCGGCAGAACATCTCCGCGTTCCAGCGGACCCGCCAGAGCCAGACGATGAACACCACGGCCGCCGCGAGCAGCGCCAGCGCGGCGACGATCCCGAGCGAGCCGGAGATCAGGTCCGCCTCGGCCAGTTTGCCCGGCCGGTCGGCGTACAGCTTGCGGGTCCGGTACAGGTTCCAGTCCGACCACGCGGTCGACCACGTGGTGACGGTGACGAGTCCGATCAGGATCGAGGCACCCATACCCATCGCCCGCTCGGAACTGAACCACCGGTCCAGCGGTACTTGCGACGCCCGGCTCGGCATGGATCAGACATAGCACAACAGGGCGTGACGGAGCGAGAACATCCGGTTGCGGCCGGTCCGTGGCGCATTCCTGCCAGAAAATGTCGGTCCGGGTGGGGAGGATGGTCCCATGGACTGGTCCGTGGTCGACTCGCCGATCGGCGACCTCACGCTCGCGGTCGACGAGACGGGGCTCTGCCGGCTGCACTTCGGGGCCACCGACCGGCCGCTCGGCACCGGCCCGCTGCTGACCGAGGCCGCCGAGCAACTGAAGGCGTACTTCGCCGGTGAGCTCCAGGAGTTCACCCTGCCGCTGTCGGTGCGCGGCGGCTCCGACTTCGAGCGCGCCGTCTGGAAACAGCTCACCCGGATCCCGTACGGCGAGATGCAGACGTACGGCGACGTCGCCAAGGTCGTCGGCGACGCCGGCGCCGCCCGCGCCGTCGGGACGGCGTGCAACCGCAACCCGATCGCGATCGTCGTGCCCTGCCACCGGGTGGTCGGCGCCGGCGGGAAGATGGTCGGCTTCGGCGGCGGCATCCCGACCAAGCGCCACCTGCTCGAGCTCGAGGCCCGGGTCACCCTCGAGACGCTGTGGAACTAACGAAGATCTGACACCAGGGCGGGCCGTCTCGAGGCGCGGGTGACATGGCGGGGCACTAACGTTTGAAGCGAGCGATTGAAGGCGTCCTCCCACCTGCCTTGGAAGACACACAAATGAACAAAGCCCGCACCACTGACCACCTCCACCCCGATCTCAGTGCCCTGATGGACAAGAGCGCCGAGGAATGGTCCGCCCCGGAGATCCAGGACGCCGCCCGCGCGGCGCTCCGGATGCACGCCCCGGACCGGGAACCGCTGACCTGGACGAAGCGGCTCAAGGTCGTTCCCTGGCTGCATCGCAACGACGCGGTCTGCCTGAGCTGCGGCGGCACCTACCCGTGCATCACGCACCGGTACGCGACCCAGCTGCTGTCCGCCGGCCGCTACACGATCGCGAAGTCCGGCGACCCGGAGCCCGACGCCAACTGACGTCATTCGCGCAAGGCGACGTCCGGACAGACGAAGGTCCCGAACCCCACCTGGGGTTCGGGACCTTCGCCGTTGCGGTGGTGTCAGGAGTCGCTGGGCTTGGACTCGCCGGAGCCCGTCGACTTCCTGGTCGTGGTCTTCTTCGCAACGCCGTTCGAGGCGGCCGCCACGTCGTCCTTGGCCTCGTCGGCCTTGGCCTCTGCCTTCGGCGCCTCGGCCTTGGACGCGTCGGCCGTGGCTGCCTCTGTCTTGGCGGCCTCTGTCTTGGCGGCGTCGGTCATGGCGGCGTCGGTCGTGGCGGCGTCCGGCTTGGCCTCGGAGCCCGGCTTCGCATCCGTCTGGCCGTTGGACGACGTCGTGGTGTCGGTCGGGCGCGACGCCGTCCCGGCCGGGGCCGAGCTGTAGTCGCGACCGCTGGTCGGCGTGGACTGCCAGGCCGGCTCCGGCGGGGTCAGCAGCTTCTTCACCGCTGCCGCGGCCAATGCGCCGAGGCCCAGGAACAGCGCCACGTTGCGGAGCTTGTGGCTCTTCTTCGGCACGTCGAGCTCACCCTTGAGCGCGGCCTTGGTGGCCTTGCCCCGGCGGGCGGTCTCCTCGACGACCGGCTCGGCGGCGGCCGCCAGGGTCGCCAGCGCGGCGGTCACCTTCGGCAGCAGGTCGTCGTTGAGTCGCTCACGCGCCTTCTCGGCCGCGTGCTCGGTCGCGGGGCCCACCTTGGCGAGCGCGTCGTCGAGCACCGGACCGGCCTTCTCCACGGCCTGGCTGGCGAGATGTGCGCCCCGCTCGACGGCCTTCTCGGCGTACGGCGACACCTTCTCCCGTGCGGTGCCCACAGCCGGTGCGAGGTGCTCACGGACCTGGCCGACGGCCGGTCCGAGCTTCTCCGACGCCGACTCGGCAAGTGGCCGGACCCGGTCCTTGGCGGTCTCGACCCGGCCCTTGGACTTCCTCAAACCCACGGTTCCCTCCTCGGTGCCGCCCGCCCCAGCGGACAGCTCTCCCGCCCATCGGCGACATGGGCTCCATCTGGTTACGGCTCTGGACAAATCCGGCTTCATCTGCATCGTACGACGTCACGAGCCGATAACCCGGTGCCCCCACCGCACTCTCCGTACACATCGCCGCCGAGCCGCTGCTCTTCTTCTTGGAGTGACATGACAGGATCGAGGGGTAAGCCGTTGTATTCCGACTAGGAGTGACTCCCGTGGCCGAAGAGCTGTACGCAACCCTGCAGACGAACAAGGGCGACGTCGTCATCAGGTTGTTCCCCAACCACGCGCCGAAGACGGTGAGCAACTTCGTCGGCCTGGCCGAGGGCACCAAGGAGTGGACCGACCCGGAGACCGGGCAGCAGGTCACCCGCCCGTTCTACGACGGCCTCGGCTTCCACCGGGTGATCGACGGCTTCATGATCCAGGGCGGCTGCCCGCTCGGCACCGGCACCGGCACGCCCGGGTACCAGTTCGACGACGAGATCCACCCGGAGCTCCAGTTCGACCGTCCGTACCTGCTCGCGATGGCGAACGCCGGCATCCAGTTCGGCCGCGGCACCAACGGTTCGCAGTTCTTCGTGACCGTGGTCCCGACGCCGCACCTGAACCGCAAGCACACCATCTTCGGCGAGGTCGTCGACGACGAGTCGAAGAAGGTCGTGGACTCGATCGCCACCGCGAAGACGGCGCCCGGCGACCGGCCGCTCGAGCCGATCGTCATCAACAAGGTCGTCGTCGAGCGCAAGAACGCCTGACGTTCCCGCGGGGCCGGCGCACCGTCGGCCCCGCGCTTCCAGGGGAGGACGCAACCCGCGTGACCGAGACCGTCTGCTACCGGCACCCGGATCGGCCCGCCGGGGTGCGCTGCCAGCGCTGCGACCGGCCGATCTGCCCGGACTGCATGAACAGCGCCGCCGTCGGCTTCCAGTGCCCGAACTGCTTCAACGAGGGCGTCCGCTCGATCCCGCGCACCCGGACGTCACTCGGCGGCATCCAGCGCGCCGGCAGCCAGCAGGTCGTCACCTACACGCTGATCGCGCTGAACCTCCTGGTCTTCATCGCCGTCCGCGTCGGCAGCCCGCAGCTTCTGAGCGACCTGGTGATGGTCCCGGTCCTGGTCGAGACCGAGCCGTGGCGGATGCTCACCTCCGCCTTCACGCACTGGCAGTTCTTCCACATCTTCTCGAACCTGTTCATGCTCTGGCAGCTCGGCCCGCCACTGGAGCAGATGCTCGGCCGGCTCCGGTTCACGATCCTGTACCTGCTGTCCGCGATCGGCGGCAGCGTCGCCGTCTGGCTGCTGTCGTCCCCCGGCGGCGCGACGCTCGGCGCCTCCGGCGCGGTCCTCGGCCTGGTCGGCGCCCTCCTGGTGATCAGCCGCGCCCGCGGCCTCGACATCACCTGGATCATCATGTACGTCGCCGTCACCGCGTTCCTGTCCTTCGCCATCCCCAGCGTCTCCTGGCAAGGCCACCTCGGCGGCTTCGTCACCGGTGCCGCGATCGGCTGGATCTTCGTCCGGATGTCCGATCACAACCGCCGCGACAAACAGAACGTCTGAGCTCAGGAGGCGGCCTTGGTGGGCTGCTTGTGCTCGGAGATGCGCTTGGTGTGATCGGCGGCCTGGAGCGCTGTGACCGCGCTGGGCGTCTCCGGGGCGGCCGGTCGCACGACCTGATGGTCGTTGCCGGGGCGGGCCCGTTTGTCCACGGCGCGTGGGCTCATGTGGATGTCCTTACCAGTTGGTCCCCCGTCGGGACGTCACCTGATTAGACGAGTACCGCGCCCTACCTGTCACCAGGTTTTACCCAACTGAGCACAAGTTGTGGCCTAGGCCAATTAGTTGCACTTTGAACCGCCGACGTCAGCGGAGGAGCAGGCAGCTGTCGCCGAACTCGTGCCAGAGGTAGTGGTGGGTGAGGGCGGCGTCGTAGGCGTGCTGGACCTGTTCGGGGCCGGCTACCGACTCCAGGAGGAGTAGGTGTGAGGCCTCGGGGGCGTGCCAGCCGGTGATCAGGCCGTCGACCACGTGCGGCGGGCGGTCCGGGCTCAGGATCAGGTCGGTCCAGCCATGGGACGGGGTGACTGTGCCGTCGGAGCCGGCGGCGGTCTCGATGGCGCGGACGGCGGTGGTGCCTACCGCGATGACGCGGCCGCCGTTCGCCTTGACCCAGTTGACGAGGCGAGCCGTGTGCGCGGGTACGTCGTACCGCTCCGGCTGTGGCGGCTCGTGGCTCTCCAGCGAAGACACGCCGCAGTGCAGCACGATCGGCGCGATCAGGACGCCCTCCGACGCCAGGTGACTCACCAGCTCGAAGCTGAACGGACGTGCCGCGCTCGGCATCTCCGCGCTGCCGGGGTCGCGCGCGAAGACGGTCTGGTACGACGCCGACGGCCACCGCTTCCCGACGTAGTCGTACGTGATCGGCCGCCCGTGCCGCCGCAGATACCCGAGCACATCGTCGGCCGGCGGCTTGGCGATCCACAGCCGATTGCCGTGGTATGGCGCCAGCAGCGTCAACGCACCCTCGGGCAGCTCCACCCGCTGACCCACCGCACCGTCGAACATCGGCGCACCGCCGTCGCGCAACTCGACGACCCAGGTCCCGTCATCGAGCGGCGTCGAGAAGTGCACGGTGTACGGCGTGCCGTCGACGGCCGCGGACAGCGTGCTCGACGTGTTGACGAGCAGCAGGTCACCGGGCCGCAGATGGTCGCCGATCCGGTCGAAACGGGTGTGCGTGACGGTCGGCCCCTCCGCGACCAGCAGCTTCACCTGGTCCCGCGACAGGCCGCGGGCTTCCGGTGGTTCGCCGGCGTTCAGCGCCTCCGGCAAGACGAACCGGGTCTGCGGGTGCACCTTCACGACGCCACCGCCGGCGCGAACTCGGCCGCTCGGTACCTGCCGCTCGCGGGCCGACTGTCCAGCAGGTTGAGGAACGCCGGTACGACGGTCGCGGGCTCGGGCCGGTCGGAGATGTCCTCCCCGGGGAACGCGGCCTGGTGCATCGCCGTCCGCAGATCGCCTGGATCAACGGCGTACACCGCCAGCGCCGGGTGCTCCGCGGCCAGTACCCGGGTCGCGTGGTCGAGTGCGGCCTTGGCCGATCCGTAGCCGCCCCAGGTCTCGTACGCCTCGACGGCCGCGTCGGAGCTGATGTTGATCAGCACACCGGACGCCGTGGTGAGCGCAGGGAGCAGGGCTTGCGTCAGTGCGATCGGTGCAAGTACGTCGACCTCGTACACGCGGCGGAGCTCGTCGAGGTCCGCTGTGCCGAGTGCTTGCAGCGGGCTCGGCCCGAGGTAGCTGGCGTTGTTGACGAGCAGATCGAGTCGACCGAGCTCGGCGATCGCGTCCACCAGGTCGGCGCGGTGATCCGGGTCGGTGACGTCGCCGGCGAGCGGCACGACGTCCGTACGGTCCGCCAGGGCGTCGGCGGCGTCCTTGAGCGCTTCGGCTCCGCGGGCGTCGATGACGAGCGCCCAGCCGCGATCGGCCAGCCCGTGGGCGAGGGCGAGCCCGAGCCCGGCGGACGCACCGGTGATGAGAGCAACGGGACGATCGGACGGTTCAGGAGTCATGCCGACACCGTCGTACCTCAAGTCAACTTGAAGTCAAGGGTCGGTTCTCGGGGAGCAAGATGCCTGGGTTCATGACGTTGTGCGGGTCGAGCGTGTGCTTGACGGCCTGGAGGGCCTTGATCGCCAGCGGACCGATCTCTGCGGTGTAGGCGTCCCGATGGTCGGTGCCGACGCCGTGGTGATGGGAGATCGTGCCGCCGGCCGCCGCGATCGCCTGGTTCGCCGCCTGCTTGGCGGTGCGCCACTGCTCGACCGGATCGTCGGCCTGGGCGCAGATCACCGTGAAATAGAGCGAAGCGCCGGTCTCGTACACGTGGGAGATGTGGCACAGGACCAACGGCGGCGTTGCGCTCAGTGCGCCGGTGACGGCGTCGGTGACGGCCGCCTTCAGGGCAGGGATGCGCGACCAGAACGCTGCTGTCTCGAGGGTCTCGACGAGCGCGCCCTCGTCGAGGAGGGGATCGCGCAGGTACGGCGCGCGGTAGCGGCCGGTCCGCCAGGTCTCGCCCGGCCCTTCGCCGAGGTTCTGCCCGCCGGCCGCGGTCAGCACGTCCGCGGTCGCCTGGTTGTACGGGCCGTCGAAGCCGATGATCGCCAGGACGCCGCCGGAACCCCCGCCGAGCACGTCCGGATCAGCCAGGTTCACCGCCGTTTCGACCTCGTCCGACAGGCGCAGCACGGTCGGCAGCGGGCCGTCCTGTGCGAGTCGCCGTACGGCGGTCAGTCCGGCGTCGAACGTGTCGAACCGCCAGCCCTCGAAGTGCCGCTCGGTCGGCCGTGGGCGGACCCGTACGACGACCGAGGTGATGATCCCGAACGCACCCTCGGAGCCGAGGACCAGTTGGCGCAGGTCGGGGCCGGCCGCGGACATCGGGGCCCGGCCGAGCTCGATCGTGCCGCTCGGGGTGGTGACGGTCAGGCCCACCACCATCTGGTCGAAGCGCCCGTACCCGGCGGAGGACTGACCGCTCGAGCGCGCCGCTGCGTACCCGCCGATCGATGCGCCTTCGTACGACTGGGGAAAGTGGCCGAGCGTGTAGCCGCGCTCGGCCAGCAGCGCCTCGGCTGCTGGGCCGCGGACGCCCGCTTGGAGCGTGGCTGTCCTCGAGATCTCGTCCAGCTCGAGCATCTGGTCGAGGCGCTCGAGGTCCACCGTGATGAAGCGGCGAGTGGGTGCGAGCCCGCCCACGACCGAGGTGCCCCCGGCGTACGGGACCACTGCCAAGTCGTGCTCTGCGCAACCTGCCAGAAGCTCTTGCACTTCGTCGTGCATGCCGGGGTAGACGACCGCGTCCGGCATGTCGGAGGTGTCGCCGGCACGGAACCGCAGCAGGTCAGTCGTCGAGTATCCCCGCGTGTGAGCCCACCGAGAGTCCCAGTCGGACCTCACGTGCTGAGAGCCCACAACAGCTCTCAAGAACCCGAGCTGCGACGCGGACAGCTCACCCTCACCACCCGCCGCTGCACCGGGTGGTGGGGCAGGGCGGTGGACGCCTAGGTGCTTGAGGGCTTCCCGGGCGGCTGCGGGGAGGTCGACCGGGTGGGCGGGGTCCCCCCAGCGGCCGGGCGTGAGTTGCACCACCGGGAGGTCGGATTCGGTCATCGCTGACTCCCTTTCAGGTGGTGCGGCGAGGTAGCGTCCAGGGGAGGTGGAACCCCCTGGCTCCCACCTCCCCTGGACAGTTCCAGGATGACAGAGTCGCTGATACACTCTGACGTGTGATGTCTCAGCGTAGCAGCGAACCGGATCAAGAGACCAGCACGCGCCCGGCGCCGGCGAACGCGATCGGCGAGGAGCGGATCCTCGACGCGGCGTACGAGTTGCTGCTCGCGATCGGGATGCGCCGGATGACGATGGCCGATATCGCCCGGCACGCCGAGGTCTCCCGCGCCACCCTCTACCGGCGCTGGCCGAACGTGCAGGCCGTGGTCGCCGCGTTGATGACCCGGGAGTGGACGATCGCGCTGGTGTCGGCGTTCCAGCCGGACGCCGTCGACGGTCGCGCCCGTCTGGTCGAGGGTGTCGTCGAGGTGGTTGCGAAGACCCGCGTGCACCCGTTGATGCGGAAGATCATCGAGCTCGACCCCGAGTTCCTCACGCCGTACCTGCTGGAGCGCCGCGGCAGCAGCACGGTCGCGCACCTGGCACTGGTCGAGGAGGGCATCCGCCAGGGACAGGCCGACGGCTCGATCCGCGACGGCGACCCGGTGTGGCTGGCGCGGCAGATCATCCTGGTCTCGCTGGCGTCCGCGGTGTCCGGCCCGGTGATGGCCGAGAAGGACGAGTACCCGAAGCTCGACGAGGAGCTGCGGACGATGCTCACCAGGTATCTGACGCCATGATCTCGCTGGGCAACGCGAGTCTGAACGCGGCACGACGGGCCCGGGAGCTGAGCGAGCTCCGCGCGGTCGACGTGCTCGTGATCGGCGGCGGGGTCACCGGCGCCGGCGTCGCGCTGGACGCGGCCGCGCGCGGACTGAGCGTTGCCCTGGTGGAGAAGCACGATCTGGCCTTCGGGACCAGCCGCTGGAGCTCGAAGCTCGTGCACGGCGGACTGCGGTACCTGGTGTCCGGCCAGGTCGGCATCGCGTACGAGAGCGCCGTCGAGCGCGGCATCCTGATGAAGACCACCGCGCCGCACCTGGTGCACCCGATCCCGCAGATTGCGCCGTGGTTGCCGCAGGCAAGTTTCGCGCAGGCGGCGATGCTCCGGTCGGCGTTCCTCGGCGGCGACGTGCTGCGCACCTTCGCGCGGACCAGCGACGACTACCTCCCGCACTCCCGCCGGATCGGATCGGCCGAGATGCTCCGCTACGCGCCGACGCTGCGCCCGGACGGGCTCCGCGGCGGTTTCCTGACCTGGGACGGCCAGTTGTACGACGACGCGCGGCTGGTCGTCGCGATCGCCCGCACCGCGGCGCAGTACGGCGCCCGGATCCTGACCCGCGTCGCTGCCACCGACGTCACCGGCCGGGGAGCGGTCCTGGTCGACCAATTGACCGGGGACCGGCGATCGGTGGACGCGCGGATCGTGATCAACGCGGCCGGTATCTGGGCCGACCAGGTTGCCTCCGGTATCAAGCTCCGCCCGAGCCGCGGCGCCCATCTGGTGTTGCCGCAGTCCGTGTTCGGCGGGCTGTCCGCGATCCTGACCGTGCCGGTGCCCGGCGAGCTGCGCCGCGTGGTGATGGCGATCCCGGCGCCCGACGACCGGGTGTACGTCGGCCTCACCGACGAGGAGGCGCCCGGCCCGGTCAGCGACGTACCGCGGGCGAGCGACGCGGAGATCGACTTCCTGCTCGGCACGATCAGCGCGGCGGTGCAGCAGCCGGTGACCCGCGCGGACCTGCTCGGCACGTACGCCGGGCTGCGGCCGCTGCTCGACACCGGCCACCACAAGGGCGAGGACAAGACCGCCGACATCTCCCGGCGGCACGCGGTGATCACCAGCCCGGACGGCGTGGTGACGATCGTCGGCGGCAAACTCACGACGTACCGCCGGATGGCGCAGGACGCGCTCGACACGGCGCTCGCACAGTCGACGCTCGAGGTGCGGCGGTCCTGTGAGACGCATCGGATCCCGTTGGTCGGCGCGGCCGATCGCGTGCACCTGGCCGCGGTCAGGGCACCCGCCCGGTTCGTCCAGCGGTACGGCGCGGAGGCGCCGCAGGTGATCGCCGGTCCGCCCGAGTTGCAGACCCCGATCGCGCCGGGGCTGCGGACGACGTACGCCGAGGTGAAGTTCGCGGTCCGGCACGAGGGGGCGCTGTCCGCGGACGACGTGCTGGATCGGCGGACGCGGATCGGGCTGTCGGCGGCGGACCGGGAGCTGGCCCTGCCCGCGGTGCTGGAGGCCTTCGCGGCGGTGTGACTCCAGCCGTGGGGTTAACTTGGCTCCGGGGAGGTGGAGTGTGACGCAGCCGTATCCGGGGCCGTACCAAGGACCCGGGCCATATCAGCCGATGCCGTATCAGCCGATGCCGGTGGTGCCGCAGTACCGGCCGTTGCGGGCGCTGGCGATCGTGAGCATCGCACTGATGGGGGTGACAGCGCTCGGCGCCGTGATCCAGTGCGTGCTGATGTGGCGCTCGTACGACGAGGTGAAGCGGTTCGTGTACGGGCTGCTCTCGGACGAGGAGATCGACCGCGCCCTCGGGTCGATCGCCGGCAGCGGACCGCTCCTCGACCTGGTGGGCTACCTGCTGGTCGGGACCGGGATCGCGTTCCTGGTCTGGCTGTGGCGGGCCCGCGACAACGTCGACTTCCTCTACTCACCGTTCTCCCCGACCCCGACCGTGCCTGTCCAGCGCATACACCGGAGGTCGCCCGGTTGGGTCGTCGGCTCCTGGTTCTGCCCGATCGTGCAGTTCTGGTACCCGTTGCAGGTCGTCGAGGACGTCGCGCGCGCCAGTGAGCCTCCCAGCCGGCCCGGTGTCGCGCGATCCGGCCGGATCCGGGCTCTGCTCTACACCTGGTGGATCTCGTGGAGCGCCTTCTGGGTGATCATCGTCGGCGGCGGGGCGGCCGCGGTGATCGGGATGATCATCTGGATCGTCCGGCTGGTCAACGCCGCCGACACCGGCGATCCGGACAGCTCGTACGTCGACATCTACGACCTGCAGGACTTCATGGTCCGCCTCGCGCTGGGCGTCAACATCGGGTTCACGGTGGCGGCGGTGCTGCTGGTCGTCGCGGCGATCACGGCCGCGGTGCTGCTGCTCCAGGTCGGGCGCTGGCAGCAGGAGCGCCTCGCGCCGCCGCGAGTCCAGGACTTCGTGTCCCCACCCCAACCGCCGCAGTACGCTCCGCGCCGGCAGCACCCCGGCCCGGGCTTCCCGACCTACGGCCCCTGAATCAGCACGACGCTCACATCGTCGTACTTCTTCCGGTTGGTGGTGGCCACGGCGTCGTGCTCCCGCACCCGGTCGATCAGCCGTCGCGGACCGTCGGTGGTCAGTATGTCGAGCAACTCGTCCCACGAGTGCCCGTAGCGTTCGGTGAAACGGGACGCGCCGTCGGAGAGGACGGCGATCACGTCGACGTCGGCCCGATCGGTAGTCCCGACGACTGCCTCGTACGCCGCTTGGGGTTCGACGCTCGCGACCCAGAAGCCGCCTGGCTGATTGCGCACCCGGCGTACGACCTCGTGAGTCCGGTCCGGGAGCCCAGCGATGCGGTCGTCGCAATGAACGGCGACCTGTCCGCCCGGCGAGCGCATGACGACGGGGGAATCGGCCAGCACGAGATGCTCGACGTGATCCCGGCGCAGGCGAACCATCGAGACCGTGGACGACGGGCTGTCCGGATTGCTGATGTCACAGCTGTCGGCGTGCGACAAGCGGACCGCGGCGATCGACTCCGCGAGCAGATCCGCCAATGGCGCGGCCGACTGCGCGAGCAGCGGCGGCGCGAGCTGAACGGCGAGCTGCTTCACCAGCCAGGGCACGTCGTGCAGACAGCCGGACTCGGCGCCCGGCCAAGGGCTCGCGCCGTCCAGCACAACGGCGAAATCCGGGCCGGTCAGGACGAGGTCCTCGTTGACCGCAGGTGGTCGTCGATCTGGCGCGGCCTCACACAGCGAGCGGATCTCCACCCGGCCTATTCTGGCTCGGCCCAGCTGTCGGCAAGTGACTGGTCCAGGGAGATCTTCGGGGACCAGCCGAGCTCGTCTCCGATGCGTGTGCTGTCGGCCTGCTGCCAAGGTGCGCCGAGTGCGGTCTCCTGTCCGGTGTCGTCGACGATCGTCGCCGGCTGGCCGCTGAGCTCGAACAACTGCCCGGCGACGTCGCGCGCGAGCGTCGCCCGGCCGGTCCCGACGTTCAGCACCGGCGGCAGCTTCCGGTCCGCGAGCGCGGCCGCGAGCACCGCCTCGGCGACGTCCCGGACGTCGACGAAGTCGCGCCACACGTCCAGCGACCCGACCTCGATCAGCTGTCGCCGCCGCAGGTCCCGGATCACCCGGCCGGTCAGCGTGCTGGCCGGCGCCCCCGGCCCGATCACGTCGAAGATCCGCAGGACGACGGCGTCGGCGCCGGCCCGCTGTGCCCGGAGGACGAGCTCGGACCCGGCGAGCTTGGTGATGCCGTACGGCCCGGCCGGCCGCGGCGCGCTCTCCTCGGACAGGCTGGTGCCGTGCGGCGCCCCGCCGTACTCCGCCGCGGAGCCGAGCTGGACGAACCGGGCATGGTCGGCCTGGGTGCGGACCGAGGCGAGCAGGGCCTCGACCGCGATCACGTTCGCCCGGACCAGGTCGGACGGCTCGCCGACGGTGGCGCCGACCGCGTTGACGATCACGGTCGGCTTGTACATCCCGATCTGGGTGTCCAGCGCGTACGGGTGCATCGCGGCCAGGTCGCAGCGCCGCAACGGCTCGCTCCGGGTCCGGCTCAGCCCGCGGTACTCGATGCCCCGGTCGGCGAGCAGCGCGCAGATCCTGGCGCCGAGGAAACCTCCGGCGCCGAACACCATCACCCGCTCAGTTCCGGTCACTCCTCCATCGTGCGGTCCGTATTTGTCGGTCGCGTGGGGGTTCTCCGTCGTCAGGATCACAACTGTCCCTACGGCGTGGCACTGTGGGCGCCATGGCTGATCGAGGGGACGGGCGTCCGGCGGCGCCGACCGAGTCGACGATCCGGGACTGGGACGACGCGGACCCGTCCGGACAGACGTACCGGCGGGTGCTTGTCGTGGACTGTGACCTGACCGAGGTGGACAACCGCGGCGGTGTGTTCGACGAGTGCACGTTCCGCGGGGTGCGCTTCAACGCGTCGACGCACACCGACGCCGCGTTCGTGAACTGCACGTTCGTCCGGTGCTCGCTGTTCGACACGACCTTCAGCCGGTGCAAGTTCGTCGGCAGCTTCTTCGACGACTGCACGTACAGCCTGATGAAGGTGTCCGGCGGCGACTGGTCGTTCACCGGACTGCCCGGCGAGGACCTGAAGGGCGCCGAGTTCACCGGGGTGAAGTTCCGCGAGGCAGACCTGAGCGGCGTCCGCGCCCCGAAGGCGGTGCTGCGGGACCTCGACCTGTCCGGGGCGTTCCTGCAGAAGGCCGATTTCACCGGTGCCGACCTGCGCGGATCCGACCTGTCGACGCTCGACCCGGTGACCGTCACACTCCGGGACGCACGCATCGACATCACCCAGGCGATGGTCGTCGCGGCCGCGCTCGGGCTCGACGTCCGACCCTGAGGCTGTGGATATCCCCAGGTAGTCAGGCGGTCATCCACGGCCCTATCCACACCCTGTGGATAACTATCCGGATAACTGTGTGTTCGTACTGTGATATCGCACCGGGCGGGTGACGGTGCCTCGGCGATGCCGGGCCGGACGCCGCGGCCGCCGGACGAGCAGCGCGGCGTGCTCGACGACCGCCGGGCTGACGACCAGGAAGCCCGGGCTGACCCGGCGGGTCAGCGTCTGGACGCCGGCGGCCAAGCCGACTCCACAGGCCGCGCCGAGCGAGTTCGCGATCAGGTCGTGCAACTGGCAGGACCTGCCGAGTTGCGGCACCAGCGCCTGGATGGCCTCGACGGCGGCCGACATCCCGATCCCGGCCGCGATGCCGTCCGCGGGGCGGCCGACGGCGAGCGTGAGCATGCCCGCGGCCGGCACGAACAGCACCACGTTCAGCAGCCCCTGCAGTGAGGTCAGCCCTCCGGTGGTGGTCAGATGCGTGCCGCACTGGCCGATCTGACCGAGCCGATGGGTCGTCGGACTCAGCGTCGCCGCGATCACCAGTGCGAACGCGGCCGGCAGACAGAACGCCGCCAACCGAGGAATCAGATCGCCCGGGCGACGGAGCGAGGACAGCGCCACCGGCAACGCCATACCGGTCAGCACGAGCCAGGTGTCCAACAGGTGTGGGATCCCGCGATAAGTCTCGAGCACGTGTCCGGACCCTCCCGTGGTCGACCTGACTCGAACTCTTCTCGACTTCCTGACTCGACGATCAGCCGACCGCCGGTACCGCCGCCAGCCCTGTCCGAACATCTGCACGCAGCCGTAAACCCGCCGTGACAGTCTGTGACACTCCGTGCACAAACTGACACGGAAGGAAGGTGCTCGGGGCAACGATCTTGTGTCAGGCGGGGGTGGGTACAGGGACCTCAGCCGACTCGGAGGGAGCAGTCGTGGTCGACCCGCAACTGCGTGCGATGACGTGGAACATCTGGTGGCGGTTCGGGCCGCGCTGGCGGGAGCGGCAGCCGGGGATCCTCGCGACGATCGAGCGGTTCACCCCCGACGTGATCGCCCTGCAGGAGGTGTGGGGCGGCGACGGCACCACCCAGGCGGACGAGTTCGCGCACGCGCTCGGATTCCATGCGGTCTTCGCGTCGCCGTCGTACCCGCGGTCCCCGGATCCGGCGCAGGCGCCCGATCACGCCGGGGTCGAGCTCGGCGTCGCGCTGCTGAGCCGCTGGCCGATCGTCGAGCAGGAGACGATCCCGCTGCCGGCCCGCCATCGGTCCTGGGATCCGGTCGCGCTGCGCGTCCGGGTCGCGCATCCGGCGGGTCCGCTGCCGGTCGTGGCGGCCTGCCTGGAACATGCGACGACCTTCAGCGACGACCGGCTCGCCCAGGCGACGCTGCTCGCCGATCTCGGCACCGATCCGTCGGCCGACGGGCCGTGTCCGTCCCTGGTGATGGGCGATCTGAACGCCGCGGCGGACAGCGCCGTACTGCGTCCGCTCCGCGACCTGATGATCGACGCGTGGACAGCGGGCAACGGTGCACCTGATGCGGTGACGCTGCCGTCGACGCATCCGTCCGCACCGCTCGAGGCCGGCCCGGAGCTGGTCGACCAGCGGATCGACCACATCTTCTACCGGCCGGGCCACGAGGACCAGCTGGTCAACGTCGAGTCGGCCGTCGTCGCGGGCGACGCGGTCGACGGCATCCATCCCTCCGACCACCGCGCGGTCGTCTGCGATTTCCGCTGGCGGCACCGGGGGGATCCACCGATCGGTTGATCCGGACGGGCACCGTGGCCGAGGGCTTCGGACGCGGTCAGACGACGAGTTCGTGGATCCATTCCGCCGGAGCCTGCTGGTGGAGGCGCCAGTAGTGGTTGGCGATGTCGTCCGGGTCCCAGAGGCTGCCGGGAGCGACACCGCCGCTGATGGTGACGCTCGCGGCGTGGACGCCGGCCGCGCCGTACTGCTGGTGGAGCAGCGTGACGAGCGCGCGCACACCGGCCTTGCCGAGGGAGAGACTCGCGTAGTCCGGCTTCGGCACGGGCATGCCCCCGGTGATCAGGAAGGACCCGCTGCCACGCTCGGCCATCGCGGGCGCGAGGTGGGCGGCCGCCGTGATCGCACCTACGACATTCACCGCGAACGCGTCGAGGTGCTGCTGGGCAGTGAGATCACCGATCCGGTCCGACCGGATCATTGCCGCGTTGTAGACGACCGCATCCGGTACGCCGTACGCGTCGACGATCCGGTCGAGCGCCGCACGCAGCGCGCGCTCGTCGGTGACGTCCGCGGTGAGCGCGAGCGCGTCGGCGCTTCCGGACTCCTCGGCCGCCGACTTCACCGTCGCGTCCGAACGCGCGATCAGGCCGGCGCTCATCCCCTCCCGGACGAACCGTCGCGCCACCGCCAGGCAGATCCCGGGCCCCACTCCCACCACCACGACTCCAGACATGATCCGGAGGATAAACGTTGACCCCAAGGTCAAGGTCAAGCTGGGCGATGGTGCTCCACCGCGGCCGCCGACCGGTCGTCGCCGTCGGCCCGGAGGCCCGCGATCACGCCGTCGACGTCCGCGGCCGGGCGGTTCTGGCTGAGCTTGAACTTCGCTTCGATCCGCTGGATCGCGATCTCCACGCCGACGATCGCCCGGAGTTGCCCGCTGACGAACTTCGCCGGCGCGTCGTCCACCGACCACGGCTCCGCGCGCCCGGACTCGTGCCGGTCCGACAGCCGCCGTACGACGTCCTCCACCCAGGCGGCGTCGTCGTGCACGGTCATCGTGCCGTGGATGTGAGCGGTGATGTAGTTCCAGGTCGGAACGACGCGGCCATGCTCCTGCTTGGAGGCGTACCAGGTGGGGGAGATGTACGCGTCAGGGCCGCGCATGATCACCAGCGCGTCGCCGATCACCGGGAGCTGCCAGTGCTCGTTGTTCCGCGCCAGGTGGCCGAGCAACACGTTCCGCTCCTGGTCGTACAGGAACGGCAGCATCGTTGCCACCAGTCCGTCCGGCGTCATCGTCACCAGATCCGCCGCTGCACGGCTGTGCAGCAACTCCTGGACGGCCTCGTCCTCACCGGCAAAATGCGCAGGAACATACATGGAACCAGTTTCCCCGCTGACGACTCGGCCGCACAGGTCCAATCAGTCGGCCTTCCACCAGCCCACTCAGCCGCGGTGGTACCGGGTGCGAAGCTCCGCGGCCTGGTCGTAGTCGTGGCGCCAGTCACCCGTAGGCGGGAGGATGATGCGCTCGACGCCGGCCTCCTCGTACGCGGCGAGCTGTTCGATCGGCTCGCCCTCGAGCTGCGGCGCGACCACGGTCGCCTTCAACTGCTTGCCGTCGGCAAGTTCGTTGATCTGCTTCAGGTTGCTGCGCACCTCGTCGGGCGTCATCGCGATCGTCGCCCACCCGTCGCCGTACGCCGCCGCTCGCCGGTGCGCCCGTGCGCCGTTGCCGGCCACGAAGATCGGCGGCACCGTAGCCGCGGGGGAGATCTGGACATCGGGGCTCGTGCCCGTGATCAGGTCCGGCAGGACGGCGAGCGCCTCGTCGGTCAGCCGACCGCGGTCGGCGAACTCGACACCGGCCGCCCGCCATCCGGCATCGCCGTGCGCGGGATTGCCCGTCCCGACACCGAGCACGAGGCGATCGTTCGAGACCAACTGCAGCGTGCTGATCTGCTTCGCCGCCCATGCGACGGGCCGCAGCGCCAGCAGCATCACGTTGTACCCGATGGTGATCCGCTCGGTCACCGCGGCCGCCGTCGCCAGCACGACGGAGCTCTCCAGCATCGGCGCACTGGCGATCAGATGATCCGTCGACCACACCGAGTCCAGCCCGGCCTCCTCGGCGTACCGCGCACTCTCGCGCACGTCGCCGAGGATCGGCCGCGCCGGATCCGGCGAGGACGTCGGCAGGATGACTCCGATCTCAATCGTCATACCCGTCGCAACCCTGCTCGAGGCCGGCCGCATTCCCTGCGGGCGCTCTCGACAGGAGCTGTCCTGCGGTCAGGTAGTGCACCTAAGCGTGGTCGCGCTCGTGCGTACAGTGTCTCGCTGGTGCACTACCTGTCGAACGTGCACGGTCAGGGGATGTAGACCCCGTTGAACCACTGGCCGCGGGCGTCGTCGGTGTACACGTCGACGTTGAAGTTGTAGTTGCCGTGCCTGCCTTCCCACAAATAGCCGGGCAGGCCCGACGCCGCGTTCGCGTCGCAGATGATGTCGTCGGTGCACAGCGTCAGCGTCGGGATGTCGCCGAAGAAGTTGTCGGCACCGGCGAGCGGCGCTCCGACGACCGGGGCAACCAGCGGGTGTGCGGCGGCGCCGGCCGAGCCAGGACCCGCGGCGCGCTTGGGATCGGCGATCAGCACCGCGTTGACGTTGTCGATGGTCTGCCAGTTCTCCGTCACCCAGGTGTGCACGACCGCGGCGCCGAGGGAGAACCCGACCGCCTTCACATGCTGGTCGGGGCACGCGGTGCGGTGATCGCGGATCAGCCGGTTCAGTTCGTTGACGCCCTGCCGCGCGTTGTAGCCGATCGGCTGAGCCGGATAGCCGACGCGCTGGCTGATGTTTCCCTGCCAGTACGGCGCGTTGGAGTCGTTGTCGCCGGTGCCGCCGACGACGATCGTGTACGTTCCGCCGCAGTCGGCCGCCTGCGCCGCGGGCGCTGCAACGACGTAGACCCCGCCGGCCGCCACAACCAGCCCAGCCACCAGGGCCGCAAGTTTCCGCATCGAATCCTCCTTAGTCTTGATTGCTTATCGTGATCGTAGGATCACAGAGGGTCGACACCAGTTGCGGTCAGTCACATCCGCCTGGCGAGTGCGGATGTGGCCAGCGCTTGGCCGGAGCCGTCCACCGCGAAACCGCTATTGCCCGAGGCACCATGTCCCGCGGGTTAAGGTCCGGGGATGAGTCGACGGGTGGCGGCGTACGCGGTGTGTGTCGAAGGCGGGCGGGTGCTGCTGGCGCGCTACGTCTCGCCGTACGGCGATGGGAGCTGGTGGACGCTGCCCGGCGGCGGCGTCGAGCCGGGTGAGGATCCGTTCGACACCGTGACCCGTGAGGTGGCGGAGGAGACCGGGTACGAGTCGGTGGTCGAGCAACTGCTGGGCGTCGACTCGCGCATCGTCCCGGCCGCCGTACGCCGACGCCCCGGGCCTGACGATCACCAGAACATCGGCATCTTCTACGCCGTCCGCATCACCGCCGGCAGCACCCGCCCCGAGCCCAACGGCGAAACCGCCGAATCCGTGTGGACCCCGCTCACCGACGTCACGACGCTTCGCCGCGCCGCCCTCGTCGACGTCGGCATAGCCCTCTCCCACATCCGCCCACCCACAGGCCATGTCCCACCCGTCCGGGCCGGCGGCCTGATCGAGCACTAAGCATGGTGAAGTCGGAGCTGTTGCGAGTCCTGCAGGTGAGTCGCACGAGCCTGCTGTCCAAGTTGGACGGGTTGCAGGAGTACGACGTACGGCGGCCGCTGACTCCTACCAGCACGAATCTGCTGGGGCTTGTGAAGCATCTGGCCGGGTTGGAGTACGGGTATCTCGGTGAGGCCTTCGGGCGACCGCCGGTCGAGAGACCGTCGTGGTTCCGGGACGACCCGTCCACCGAGATCGACATGTGGGCCGCGCCGGACGAGTCGCGGGAGTACATCGAAGGTGTCTATCGACGCAGCACGCCGGGCATGCCGACATCCTTCGCGAACAGCTTGACGGCGCGTCCTCGGCCTTCTGGGAGGAGCGGAGGGCGCAGGTCCAGGCGGCCGCCGACGTCTTCCGTTCCTGAAAAGTCAGCGCAGGTCGCCGTCGCCGTGGAGGACGCCGCGGGAGGCACGGTCGGCGATCTTGGCGATGTTCTGTTCGGCGACGTCTTCGAGGCTGATGCCGAGTCTGGTGCACAGCTCGGACAGGTACCAGAGCACGTCGCCCAGTTCGAGCGTCAGCGCCTGCCGGTCGGCGTCGGTGATCACGCCCTGCCGGTCGCGGAAGATCTTCTTCACCTTGCCGGCCACCTCGCCCGCCTCGTTCACCAGCCCGAGGGTGGGGTACACGATCGGATGATCGGTTGCCACCAGCCCGGCGGTCCGCGCCGCCGCCTCCTGGTAGCCGCTGAAGTCGAACGCACCCTGATCAGTCACCCGCGTCAGTCTGCCAGGCGTGGAATACTCGCTGCGCATGAGCGAGCTCGTCACCGAGATGTTCGAGTACGACGGTGGGCGCCAGGTCGCCGTGTACGTGCCGTCGGATCCGCCCGAGGCGGTCGTGTTCGCGGGTGACGGCCAGCTGATCTCGCAGTGGGGCAGGGATCTCGAGCAAGCCGACGTACCGCCGACGCTGGTGGTCGGTGCGTACCGGACCGACGATCCGGACGAGATGGCGCGGATCGAGGAGTACTCGCCGTCGTTCAACCCGGAACGGTTCGCGGCACACGAGAAGTTCTTCGTCGACGACGTCCGCGACTGGGTGCGATCCCGCTTCGGAGTCGGGTTGCCCGCCGAGCGGACCGCAGTCTTCGGCGTGTCCGCGAGCGCCGAACTCGCGCTCGCAATGGGCGTTCGGCACCCGGACATCTACGGCTCGGTCTTCGCCGCCTCACCCGGCGGCGGCTACCGCCCGCCGGACGTCATGCCCAGCAGGCTGCCACGCACCTACCTGGTCGCCGGCACCGAAGAGCCCTGGTTCATGGAGAACGCCGCGCGCTGGGCAGACGCCCTCCGCGACGCCGATGCGGACGTCGTACTCACCGAGCGCCAGGGCAATCACGGCGACCCGTTCTGGCAGGCCGAGTTCCCGCGGATGGCGGCCTGGGCGTTCAGCCGCTAAGCGTCCTTGTGCCCGTTGACGTTGATCAGATTGCCGTCGGGCGCGCGGACGAAGAACCGCCGGATCCCCCACGGCTCGGTGGTCAGCGGATACACGATCTCGAAGCCGCGCCGCTGCGCCTCCTCGTACGCCTCCTCGATGTCGTCGCCGACGGCAACCGAAAGCACCGAGTCCACCGGCGCCGTCGCGTCGCGCGTGACGAGTTGTACGGCGGCCTGCCCGTCCGGCGTCTGGAACCTGGCGACCCAACTCAGCTCGGTCAGCCCTGCGTCGCTGAGCCCGAGGTAGTCCACGTAGAACCCGCGAGCCTCGTCGATGTCCGGAACCGACAGATTCGCGAACAGATGCGTCACCCGCACGAGCGTCTCCTTCCCTCGCCGGCCAGTCTGATGATCTCAACCTGCCCAGTCCAGGGTGGGTCACGCGCCGCGCCTGACCCACCCCGCGTGGGTCACGGGCGGTTGTGACGCTCGCTGCTCGGGAAGCGGTGCACCTCCTGCGGCCAGTCGAGCGCGACGGCGAGGCGGCCGGCCCAGTAGCGGGCGGTCTCGTCGTCCGGCACGTTGACGACACAGAAGCCGCCGAGGTGCTCCTTGGTCTCGACGTACGGCCCGTCGCTGAAGATCGGCTCCCCGTCCTTCGCCTCCACGCTGCAGATCGCGGTCGAGGCGTCGATGCCCCCGTCGCTGAACACGAAGACCCCAGCAGCCTCCATGTCCGCGATCACCGCCCGCCCCGCGATGCTCTTCGCCCTCAACTCCTCACCCGTGTGCTCAGGCACCCACTCGTCGTTGAACGAGATCAAATACTGCGCCATAGCCATCTCCTCTCAGCCCGGCGACCAAACCAGCCGCCACACCAACACCACGAACAGCACCACCCGAATCCGACAAGACTCTTGCCGATGGCTGTCGGATTCGCCCGGGGTTGTTCGTAGCGTAGGTGGAAGCGGACACCGGGTTCGCTCGAGCCGAGGGAGCAGGGATGCCCGAGTACCTCATCTACTTCAACCAGCAGTGGGTCGGCGACCACCCCGAGGAGTGGTACGACGGCCGCGGTGACCGTGCCCGCGCCGTGACGGAGGAGATGAAGGCCGCCGGCGTGTACGTCTTCGCCGGGGGACTGGAAGAAGAAGACGGCCCGGTCTACAACGCGGACCCGACAAGCGGCGAGGTTCTCGTCACCGACGGCCCGTACGTCGAGACCAAGGAGTACCTGGGCGGCTTCGCCCTGGTGAGCGTCGCCGACGACGAAGCCGCCAAGATGTGGGCCGCCAAGGTCGCCGAAGCCTGCGGCTGGCCCCACGAGATCCGCCGCTTCAAACCCCGCCGCCACCTTCAATAGCAGCAGGACCAGCAGCGCAGTCGTGCCGTCGGAGTCAGGGAAGCCGGATGCGGCCGACAACGTGAGCGAGCTTCCCTCGCTCCGATGAGCTACACCGATAGTGGTGTAGACGAGGGGACTTGAGCCCTAACCCCTGCCTTGTAACGGCGGTTGTGACGCTCCCGCTGATCTGAGCGGTGGGACGGCAGGCGTCGGCTCGACCGGTTGCACCCCACGAGTGACCAGCTGGCATGTTCTCGTTAGAGCACGCGGAGAGCACGGCCCCGTCCGTCGACGCTCGCGAGCCATACTGACGCGGTGGATGAGATCTCGCTGTCGGTCCCGCGCTATCGCCGCGAGGTCGGAGTCGTGGCACCGGTCGAAGGTGGAACGGTCCGTATCGAGCTGGCAGACGGCGTTGTTCAAGTGCTCGGCGACCCCGCTGGCCTTCGCGATCTGGCCCGCTGGTGCCTGTCGCTGTCCGATCCTTCGGTCTCGGACGGAGGGCACATCCATCTTGATCCGGGGTACAGCCCGCTCAGCTCGGAGTCGGTTCCCCTCCTCATCGCACGAGACGACAGCATCGACGCCACACCTGGCCCGTCCCCCCGATAGCTGCCAGACCCAGGTCAGTGAGGCGCGGGTCAAGAGTCGGCTTGCCGATCCCGTAGGAACGCCACAGGCGCTCTTGATGCGTGTCGTGATGGCCGTACGACCGAGCGGCCAGGGGGACGGGGCAACCCCACGGCCAGACGCCAGAACCTCGGCACGTGCCAGTTGGATTGCATGGGTCGGGAAGCGTCCTGCTGCTGGGCTCCGGCGAGGACGGCGCCCCAGCGCCGCCCGCAGCCGAGGCCGCGCACCGAAGGCGCGCCCTTGATGCATAAGAGCCAAACTCGGCAGAGAGCACGTCGCGCTGCGTGGGGTCCGGAGTGCCTGACACGCAACCACGTGCACTATCGGCCCGTAGTTCCGACAGCGGCACGATCCTAGCTCCTGATCGCCTCGGTGAGCTCGTCGATGTGGGCGATGACGGCGTCGGCGGCAAGCTTCGCCGCCAGAACTTCCGGAAGATCTGGGTCAAGGCGCTGGCGACCTCCGGCGTACGCCCAGTGCACTTCCACGATCTCCGGCACACAGGGAACCAGTTCGCGGCGGACGACAGTGCCAGCCTGCGTGAACTGTGGGGCACGCCAACCCTCGCGCCGCCAGGATCTATCTGCACGCGTCGAAGGCTCGTTCACGGCATATCGCTGACCGGCTCAATGCCCGCCTGCGGGAGGCTCGCCCCCAGATCGGCGGCGACTCGTTAGGGCACGTAGAGGGCACGCCGCTTCCCAACGAACCAAGGGAGAACGGTGGCGCTACCGGAGAATCGCGCTCTGGCCTGCTGGAACGCGGTGGTGGAGACGAGGGGACTTGAACCCCTAACCCCTGCCTTGCAAAGGCAGTGCTCTGCCAGTTGAGCTACGCCCCCGTGGGGTGGTCAGTGGCCCGGGGTTACCGGGTCGGCGACCTCGGCCCAGAGGTCCTTTTCGGCGCGGGACTGCTGGGTCTTCTTGTAGACGAAGTATCCGCCGACGCCGGCCAGCAGCACCAGCATGATCTTTCGCAGCACTGGGACTCCTTGGATCGGACTTCGAACAAAAGTGGGCCTAACTGGACTTGAACCAGTGACCTCTGCCTTATCAGGGCAGCGCTCTAACCGTCTGAGCTATAGGCCCGCGAACTGCGGTGTCGAACCCGGGAGAGATTACCGCACCAAGTGCCCTACTCCCAAACCGGTTCCGGCCGGGCCTCATCGGGCCCGGCCGGAGCTGGTCAGTCCTCCGACGCGAGGGTGACTTCGAGGCCGCCGAGGAGCGTCGCGGCGATGTTGTAGAGGAAGGATCCGAGGGTCGCGAGCGCCGTGATGATCAGCACGTCGGCGCAGGCCAGCAGCGTGGTGAAGCCCATCACCTTGCCGGTGTTGATGTAGTTCTCGACCCGGAAGGGCTCGCCGGCCGGCGTCCCGAGGACTTCCTGGACGGTCGAGTTGATGTTGTCGAACACGCCGGCCGCGCCGATCGCGGACCAGACGATGAAGACCGCCACCCAGGTCACGATGCCGAACGCGATCGCCAGCAGGAACGCCGTCTTCATCACCGACCACGGGTCGATCCGGGACATCCGCAGCCGCGCCTTCCGCGTCTGCGGGCGGCTGGAGGTCTTCGCCTCTTTGGCGTCCTTCGCGGCGAGCCGGGTCTGCCGGGTCTCGGCGCGCTCCGTCTTGGCGTCCTTGACCGAGTTGGCCTTGTCCAGCACCGCCTGACGCGCCGCGCTCATCCGGTCACCGAACGACTCGGTTTTCGCCTCGCCCCCGCCGTACGCCGCGGCGCCGGCGGCGGGTGTGCCTGCCGAAGGCGCCGACCACGGCTCCGGGCGGCCCGGCGTACTCGGGGCCGGCTGCTGCGGGCGCGCGGGGGTGGTGGCCCCAGGAGTGGCCGGTCTCGCCTGCGGGCGGTACTCGGACGGCCGCTGGCCGTTCGGCGTACCTGTCCTCGGCTGGCCGTTGGAACGACCGTTGGAGGCCGGGTTGGCCGGGGCGGCAGACGGCTTCGCGCCCGGCGCCGTGCGCTGGGAGTTGGAGCTGTCGGCCGCACCTTCAGGCCATGTCGGCCTCGCGCGGTTGGTCATCAGTCACCCTCCTGGCCGGCTTCGTCGCTTTCGACGGTAGCCGCGCCGTCCACGTCCGTCGAACGCTCGTCATCATTCTGGACGCTCTCAGAGGTGGATTCGGTTGTCGATCCGTCCACATTCTGGGCATCAGCGGGTTCTGTACCCGCTTCCGCGCCTTCCGACTCCTCCAGAGCCACGGTCAGATCGGTGTTCCGGGCGATCGCGACCACCGCATCGGACTCGGCGACGCCCGCGAACCGGACGCCCATCGTGTCGCGGCCCTTCACCGGGACGCTGTCGACGCGGCTGCGGACGACCTGGCCGCTGGCCTTGATCGCCAGCACCTGGTCCTCGTCGACGACGATGATCGCGCCGACCAGCGAGCCGCGCTCGTCGTTCAGCTTGACCGCCTTGATGCCGAGACCGCCGCGGCCCTGCTGCCGGTACTCCGACACGCGCGAACGCTTGGCGTACCCGGCGTCGGTCACTGTGAAGACGAACTGCGTGTCCTCCTCGGAGCCGGCCCGGATCACCGACATCGAGAGCAGCTCGTCGCCGGACCGGAACTTCATCCCGGTCACACCGGAGGTTGCCCGGCCCATCGGCCGCAGCTGCTCGTCGTTCGCGGTGAAGCGGATCGACTGCCCCTTGCGGGACACCAGCAGCAGGTCGTCCTCAGCGGTGGCCAGGTCGGCGCCGATCAACTCGTCGTCGTCCTCACGGAAGTTGACCGCGATGATGCCGCTCTGCCGCGCCGAGTCGTAATCGCGCAGGGCCGTCTTCTTGACCAGGCCCTTCTTGGTCGCGAGCACCAGGTAGTCCGCCTGGTCGTAGTCGCGCAGCGTCAGCACCTGCGCGATCTCCTCGTCCGGCTGGAACGAGAGCAGGCCGGCCACGTGCGAGCCCTTGGCGTCGCGCGCGGACTCGGGCAGCTGCCACACCTTGGCCCGGTAGACCCGGCCCTTGGTGGTGAAGAACAGCATCCAGTGGTGGTTCGTGGTGGCGAAGAAGTGGCTGATCTCGTCCTCGGCCCGCAGCTGCGCGCCGCGCACGCCCTTCCCGCCGCGGTTCTGCGTGCGGTACAGGTCGGTCTTCGTGCGCTTGGCGTACCCGCCGCGGGTGATCGTGACGACCACGTCCTCGTCGGGCACCAGGTCCTGCACGGACAGGTCGCCGTCGGCCGCGATGATCTCGGTCCGGCGCTCGTCGCCGTACTTGTCGACGATCTCGCCGAGCTCGTCCTTGACGATCGAGCGCTGCCGCTCCGGGCTGGCCAGGATGTCCTCGAGGTCGGCGATGATCGCCTCGAGCTCCTGCAACCGCTCGATGATCTTCTGCCGCTCCAGGGCCGCCAGCCGGCGCAGCTGCATGTCGAGGATGGCCTGCGCCTGGATCTCGTCGATCTCGAGCAGCTGGATCAGGCCGGTGCGCGCCTCGTCCACGTCGGGGCTGCGCCGGATCAGCGCGATCACCTCGTCGAGGGCGTCGAGCGCCTTCACGTACCCGCGGTAGATGTGCGCGTTCTTCTCCGCCTCGCGCAGCCGGAAGCGGGTGCGCCGCTGGATGACCTCAATCTGGTGGTCGATCCAGTGGCTGATGAACAGGTTCACGCTGAGCGTGCGCGGTACGCCGTCGACGAGCGCCAGCATGTTGCAGCCGAAGGTGTCTTGCAGCTGGGTGTGCTTGTACAGGTTGTTCAGCACGACGCGCGGCTGGGCGTCCCGCTTCAGCACGATGACGAGCCGCTGACCGGTCCGCGACGAGCTGTCGTCACGGATGTCCGCGATGCCGTTCATCTTGCCGGTGTTCACCAACTCGGCGATCTTCTGCGCCAGGTTGTCCGGGTTCACCATGTACGGCAGCTCGGTGACGACCAGGCTGGTACGGCCCTTGGCGTCCTCTTCGATGTCGACCACCGCGCGCATCGTGACCGAGCCGCGGCCGGTGCGGTAGGCGTCGTCGATGCCCTTGTAGCCGACGATCAGCGCGCCGTTCGGGAAGTCCGGGCCCTTGATGTGCTGCAGGCAGGCCTCGAGCAGCTCCTCCTGCGTCGCGTCCGGGTGCTCGAGCGCCCAGTCGACCGCGGCCGCGACCTCGCGCAGGTTGTGCGGCGGGATCTGCGTCGCCATCCCGACCGCGATCCCGGACGAGCCGTTCACCAGCAGGTTCGGGAAGCGCGAGGGCAGGATCACCGGCTCCTGCGACTTGCCGTCGTAGTTCGGCCGGAAGTCGACGGTCTCCTGGTCGATGTCGCGGACCATTTCCATCGCCAGCGGCGCCATCCGGCACTCGGTGTACCGCATGGCGGCCGCCGGGTCGTTACCGGGCGAGCCGAAGTTGCCCTGGCCCTGGATCAGCGGCGCGCGCATCACCCACGGCTGCGCGAGCCGGACCAGGGTGTCGTAGATCGCCGAGTCACCGTGCGGGTGGTACTGACCCATGACGTCACCGACGACGCGGGAGCACTTGTTGAAACCACGGTCCGGCCGGTAGCCGCCGTCGTACATCGCGTAGAGGATCCGGCGGTGCACCGGCTTCAGGCCGTCGCGAACCTCCGGCAGCGCGCGGCCGACGATGACGGCCATCGCGTAGTCGAGGTACGACTGCTGCATCTCGGTCTGCAGGTCGAGCGGCTCGACCCGGTCGTGGCCCGGCGTGGTGGGGGTCTCGGTCATGAAAAGTCCCGTTCAGATCAGGTACGTCGGTGTGGGGCGAGAACTCAGATGTCGAGGAACCGGACATCGCGGGCGTTGCGCTGGATGAAGCTGCGCCGTGCCTCGATGTCGTCGCCCATCAGCGTCTGGAACGTCTCGTCGGCGCGCACCGCGTCGTCGAGGGTGATCTGCAGCAGCACCCGGTTGGCCGGGTCCATCGTGGTCTCCCACAGCTCGTTCGCGTTCATCTCGCCCAGACCCTTGTAGCGCTGGATCGGGTTCTCCTTGGGCAGCTTCTTGCCTGCCTCGAGGCCGGCTTCGAGCAGTCCGTCGCGCTCGCGGTCGTTGTAGGCCAGCTCGTGCGGCTGGTTGCTCCAGCGGATCTTGTACAGCGGCGGCTGCGCGGCGTACACGTGCCCGCGCTCGATCAGCGGCCGCATGAACCGGAACAGCAGGGTCAGCAGCAGGGTCCGGATGTGCTGGCCGTCGACATCGGCGTCGGCCATGATCACGATCTTGTGGTACCGGAGCTTCTCTTCGTCGAAGTCCTCGTGGATGCCGGTGCCGAGCGCCGAGATGATCGCCTGGACCTCGTTGTTCTGCAGGACCTTGTCGATCCGGGCCTTCTCGACGTTCAGGATCTTGCCGCGGATCGGCAGGATGGCCTGGAACTTCGGGTCCCGGCCGCCCTTCGCGGAGCCGCCCGCCGAGTCACCCTCGACGATGTAGACCTCGCACTCCTCCGGGTTGGTCGACTGGCAGTCGGCCAGCTTGCCCGGGAGGCCGCCGCCGCCGAGCAGACCCTTGCGATTGCGGGCCAGGTCGCGGGCCTTGCGGGCCGCGATCCGGGCGCTGGCCGCGGCGGTCGCCTTGCGGATGATCTCGCGGCCCTCGGCCGGGTTCTGCTCGAACCAGGCGCCGAGCCGGTCGTTCACGACCCGCTGGACGAAGCCCTTGACCTCGGTGTTGCCGAGCTTGGTCTTGGTCTGGCCCTCGAACTGCGGCTCGGCGAGCTTGACCGAGATGATCGCGGTCAGGCCTTCCCGGATGTCGTCACCGGTGAGCCTGTCCTCCTTCTTCTTGATCATCCCCTGGTCCTCGCCGAAGCCGTTCACCAGCGAGGTGAGCGCGGCCCGGAAGCCCTCCTCGTGGGTGCCGCCCTCATGGGTGTTGATCGCGTTCGCGAAGGTGTGCACGGACTCCTGGAAGGAGCCGCTCCACTGCAGCGCGACCTCGAGGCTCATCGTGTCGTCGGCGGCCGCCGCCTCGAACGAGATGACGTCGCGGTGCACGGTCTCGCGGATCCCGGTCAGGTACTTCACGTAGTCGACCAGGCCGTCGGCGTACCGGAAGGACTGCTCGAGCGGCTTGCCGTCCTCGTCGATGTGGTCGGGGCGCTCGTCCCGGATCACCAGCTCGAGGCCCTTGTTCAGGAACGCGTACTCGCGGAAGCGGGTGGCCAGCGTCTCGTACGAGTACGTCGTGGTCTCGAAG
The DNA here is from genome assembly GCF_040610875.1 of Kribbella sp. NPDC003505. Lineage (NCBI taxonomy): Bacteria > Bacillati > Actinomycetota > Actinomycetes > Propionibacteriales > Kribbellaceae > Kribbella > Kribbella sp. NPDC003505. The sequence goes on from NZ_JBEXNA010000004.1 coordinate 445,487, forward strand.
ACGTCCGGGCTGGCCCAGAACGTGATCGTCGTACCGTTCGACGTCGAGGTGCCGATCTCGGCCAGGTCCTCGTCCGGGACGCCCATCGTGAAGGACTGCGTGTACAGCTTGCCGCCGGTCTTCACGTCGACCTTGAGCCGGGTGGACAGCGCGTTCACGACCGAGACGCCGACGCCGTGCAGACCGCCGGACACCTTGTAGCCGCCGCCGCCGAACTTGCCGCCGGCGTGCAGCACGGTCAGTACGACGGTGACGGCCGGCTTGCCCTCGGACTCGACGATGCCGACCGGGATGCCACGGCCGTTGTCCTCGACCCGGACCCCGCCGTCGGCGAGCAGTGTCACCACGATGCGGTCGCCGTACCCGGCCATCGCCTCGTCGACCGCGTTGTCGACCACCTCGGTGACCAGATGGTGCAGACCCCGCTCGCCGGTGGACCCGATGTACATACCGGGACGCTTCCGGACCGCGTCCAGACCCTCCAGGACCTGGATGGCGCTCGCGTCGTACTCGCGCTCGACGACCGAGGAGCGAATCTCGTGCAGATCGGCTGCGGCGGTATCACTGGGGCCGATGGGGTCGGCGGACTGGTTGGCGTCGATCTCGGTCGGCTCGTCGGTCACCGGTGGTTGTCCTCCTCGGACCCCGCGTTCGCGAGGCATCGCGGCACAGTTGAGCCGCCCTCCACGGTGATGGCAGAGGTGCGGCTCGCTCTACACGGCCCATTCTACCCGTCGACCGAAGCAGAACCGGCCACCAGCCGCCTGAAACTCATGCCAGGCCGTCTTTTCTCCCTCATTGCCATGTCCCCTCTCGCGGGAGGGGGGCCAGAAAGCGCTCACGGCCTCTCAGCGGCCTCCGGGCGTTTCGCCACTGACCACTCCGGCGGCTACCGGTCCAGACCACACAGTCCGGCCGGGGAGCATGTGCCCGGCGCGCACCCACGGCCCTCTAGGATCGCAGCCGTGGAAAGTCTCGACGAGGTCATCGATGCGATGATCGCCGACCGGGTGATTCACCGGCACCGGCGGATCTGGTTGCTGCTGATCGCCCTCGTCGTGGTGGCGGCACTGGTCGTGCTGGCCACCGGCGGCTGGAAAGAGAAGAAGGGCCGCACGGTTCCGACCCTGGACGCCCCGGCGACGGTGACGGCCGGCCGGTTCGAGTTCAACTTCACCAAGGCCGAGATCATCCGGAAGCCGAAGGGCGAGTACAGCGACGCCGAGACCACGCTCCGGGTCTACTTCACCGCAAAGAACATCGACTCCGAAGAATTCACCAGTGAGTCGGTAGCCGGCAGGCTGATCAAGTTCGTCCCCGGCGGCGGCCAGGATCTGATCGACTCCAACGGCGGCGCCTGCCGCGGCGACAACCTCAACTGGGCGCTCGTCTACGGCCTCCCGCCGGAGGAGTGCAGCACGAAGTTCGATGTCGAACCGGACTTCGCCGCCGACGTCGTCGAGATCGGTGTCCTGCAGGAGCACTACGACAGTGACAACGGGGCGCTCGGCGTGAACGAGAAGCCGTACTGGCACAACGAGGACCCGGCCGCCGTCGTCCGGCTGAAGCCGACCGTTGTCATCGACGACGGGAAGAACAAGTGAAGCTCTACCGCCCCGCGACCATCCTGGTCGGTTTGCTGTTCATCTTGATCGGCGGCGTGGCCCGGCTGGCCGGCCCCGACCAGGTGTACGGCGACGACTCGAACCTGAAGGTCGTGCACGGCACCATCGGCGAGGCGCTTCCCTACGCGGGCAGCGGGTCGACGATCAAGGTGACCCGGATCAAGTTCGCCCGCAAGATTCTCAGCGGGGACGGGGGCTCCGACGACAAGCCGATCGACACCAACGGCATCTACGTCGCGATCGAGTGGGACGCGGTGCGCGGCGTGAAGGATCCCGACGCGTTCACGCCGACGCTGATCACCGACGGCGACAGCGTCTACGAGAAGGTCAGCGACCCCACCGACAGCGACATGAACTTCCCGGACGCCGGCTTCGCCCGCACAGGCGCCATCGTCTTCGAGGTCAACCCGACGGACCTGAAGGGCCTCACCCTGAGACTCAAGCCGAGCATGCTGTGGAACGTGTACAACTCCGAGGTCCGCGTCGACCTGGGCATCCCGACCGAGGACATCGCCCAGCAGATGGTCGATCACGCCGACGACCAGTACGTCGTCAACGACTCGGTCACCCGGGTGGCGTCGTGAACCTCGCGGGCCGGGCGAGCCGGCTGGTCGTGCAGGCGTCGCTGCTGGTCGGCCTGCTGAGCCTCGGATCATTCACCCTGCTGCACCCGTACCTGAGCGACGACGAGCAGCTGTACAGGCAGGGCCGGGTCGACGAGGTCGTCAGCCAAGGCCCGGTGACCGTCCAGAGCATCGAGTGGAAGCTGGACTCGCTGAAGGCCTACACCTCGATCCTGAACGAGGACGGCGAGGCGATCGAGCTCGACGCCCCGGCCGGATCCGTCTTCATGCTGGCCACGCTCACCGTGACCCCGCGAAAAGGGCTCATGCTCAAGGACCAGGGCTTCAGCTGTGACGCGCTGCTGCGCGACAGCAAGGGCAACACCTGGGACGACACGCTGGCGACCGGATACCCGCTGCCGACGTTCTGCGGTGACGACGACCATCCGTTCACGATGGACAAGCCGGCCAAGATCGCGAAGGTCTACATCGTCCCGAAGAGCGCTGTACCGAACCTGGTCGGCCTGACCGTCGAGGACTTCTACATCCACCGACGGGTCCTGATCACTCCCTGACGGGCAGCAGTCAGACGGTCGCGGGGGCGGGCTCCTTGATCTCCTTCGGCGCCTTGGCCTGGGCGATCGCCGCGGCCTCGGCCCGCCGTTCGCTGCCGACCGAGATGCACAGGTCGAAGGCGGCGGCCAGGAGCGCGATCCGCAGCGGCTCGAACAGCAGCCCCTGAATCAGGCTCGCGATCTCGTGGTTCATCAGGCCCCAGTACTGCCCGTGGATGCCGAGCAGCCGCTGGAAGGCGACGAACGCCCAGTCGTTGCCGAGCAGCCAGAACGTGTAGACCAGGCAGACCACGCCGAGGAACACCGGGCCGACCCGGACCAGCAGCCGGAACGCGTTGATCGCGGGGTAGAACTTCTCCCGGACACCGGCGAGCAGCAGGTCCGGCGCCTTATAGGTGAGGCCGACGAGCCGGCCGTGCTGCGGCGCCTCCTGCGTCTCGGTCTGCGCGCCGAGCCGGCGCTCCAGCCGCGTCCCCCGGAAGACACCGCCGCTGGACAGCACCCGGTGGCCGAAGACGACCGTGGTGATCGCGAGCCAGGTCAGCGGCTCGGCGATGCCCAGCTTGAACATCGGCCAGAGGGTCTCCCACAGGAAGCCCCAGAGGAACTCGATACCGGCCGGGATCGGGATGTGGATCGTGTCGAAGAAGTCCTTGAACCCGTCCCACCAGTCCAGCGACCAGTACCAGAAGTTGCGGTCCTTGAACCACTCCTTGCCCTCGTCGATCGCGTACGGCGTGATCACGAAGGTGAGCAGCACGAAGAAGGCCTCGGCCCAGACCTGCGTCAGCTTGACCGGGCGGCTCGGCCAGCGGTCGTCGACGGACTGCAGCACGCGACGCAGCACCAGGAGGACGGCGAGCGCGGGCAGGTAGTTGTGCCAGCTGTGGATTCCTACCTTGAAGAATCCCGAGCCGGGCTGCAGCCCGTTCTGGACGAGGTACGTCGCGCTCAGCTGGCTCACCTGGCGGTCGAAGAAGCCCCAGGCGGACCAGACTGCGACCAGCGGCAGCAGCGTGACGGCCAGCAACTCGAGCAGCCCGCGCTGCGTCGGGTCGGACGTCTCCTCGGCCTCATCGCTCGCCGCGTCCCGCCAGCGGTACAGCGACATCGCACAGGTCCGGATCATGCCGACGGCGGCGACGATCTGGAGCAGCACGCCGACCGCGAACAGGCCGGTGCCGAGACTGGAGTGCAAATGCTCGGCCAGCCAGATCGCACCCTGCGAGCACACCGTGAAGCCCACGAACCCGGCCACCCACCAGGTGGTCATGGGCAGCAGGTTCTTCCACCAGAGCCGGAACGTATCCCCGATCAGGTGGACCATCTCGCGAAAGCCGTCGACGAGCGTGCGCATCGCGCCTGATCCTAGGGGAGGGCCGGGTCCTCGCAGCAACTCAGTCCGTCATCCGTAGGTGTCGCGGGGGCCGCGGCCGCCGCGGATGGTGCGGGGGCCCTTGCGCCAGGTGTAGGTGTTGGGGCCGAGGACCTTGACCTGGGAGACGGTGCCTTCGCCGAGTTCGGCGTTCAGGCGGAAGAGCAGTTGCGGGACCAGCAGGTCGAGCTGGACCTTCCACGCGGTCGACGACGTACGGACCGTGAGGACGGTGTCGTCGTACGACTCCGGCTTGCAGTGTTCGGCCATCTCGGGGCCGACGATGGACGGCCAGCGCGCCATCACCCCGTGAACGGCGACGTCGACCTCCCAGCCCTGGTCGCGCATCAGCCGGCCGAGCGTGTTCGTCAGGCGCTGGGGATCGCGGTCGTCGGGACGGGCGCTGCTGATCTGGGCTCCGAGCCGCGGGCGGCGGCGGCGTTTGACCGGCTTGATCCCGCCCTTCGCCGCCTGCTGCTTCAGCCGCGCCGCCAGGGATTTGGCGAGCTCCAGGCCCTGCTTGTCGTGCTCGGCCTCGCTCTCGGGGACGCTCTCGGAGGAATCCGGGGGTTCAGGCACGCTGAACGACCCCCTCACCCACCTCGAAGCGCGCTCCGCTGAGCTCGGCAGGCACGTCTGCGCCGACCGCTGCGGTGACCAGCACCTGCTCGGCCGGCGCGACCAGCTCGGCCAGCCGGTCCCGGCGCTGCGCATCGAGCTCGGCGAACACGTCGTCGAGGATCAGCACCGGTTCACCCCCGTCCGCGCGGAGCAGGTCGTACGACGCCAGTCGCAGCGCGAGCGCGAACGACCAGGACTCACCGTGACTCGCGTACCCCTTCGCGGGCAAGTCCCCGAGCCCGAGCAGTACGTCGTCGCGGTGCGGGCCGACCAGCGACACGCCGCGGTCGAGCTCGTCCTGCCGCTTCTCCCGCACCGCGGCGAGCAGCACCTCCTCGAGCTGCTCGCGGGACGCCACCCCGGGCTCGAGCAGGACCGACGACTTGTACTCGAGCCGCGCGTCACCCTTGCCGCGGGCAACAGCGTCGTACGCGCTCGACACCAGGGGCCGCAGCGACTCGAGCAGCTCCAGGCGGGTCGCCAGCAGCTCGGACCCGGCACGCGCGAGGTTCGAGTCCCAGACCTCCAGCGTGCGCAGCTGGCTTTCGGCGGCACTCGAGCGGTTCTGCCGGCGCGCCTGCGACGCGCTCCGCAGCAACGAGTTCCGCTGCTTGAGCACCCGGTCGTAGTCCTGCCGTACGCCGGCCATCCGCGGCGCTCGCAGCGTCAACAGCTCGTCGAGGAACCGCCGGCGCTCGGAGGGGTCGCCCTTCACGAGCGCGAGGTCCTCCGGCGCGAACAGCACCGTGCGCAGCAGCCCGAGCACTTCCCGTGGGCGGGGCACCGGCGAACGGTTGATCCGGGCCCGATTTGCCTTCCCAGGATTGATTTCCAGCTCGACCACCACATCGCGGTCGTACTGGCTGCGGATCTCCGTCCGCACGATCGCCCGGGTGGCGCCGGCCCGCACCAGCGGTGCGTCGTTGGCCACCCGGTGCGAACCGAGCGTCGCGGTGTAGTGGATCGCCTCGACCAGGTTGGTCTTGCCGTGGCCGTTCGGCCCGACGAAGGCCGTCACGCCCGGAGCGAGCCGGACCTCCGCCTGTGCGTACGAGCGAAAGTCGATCAGGCCGAGGGCGGTGACGTACACCTCAGTGCTTCGTCGGCGGCGTGGCGTAGGAGGGGTCCTCGGCGCCCTTCACCGCGTGCCCGCCGAACTGGTTGCGCATCGCGGCGATCGCCTTCATCGCCGGCGAGTCCTCCTGCCGGGAGGCGAACCGTGCGAACAGCGCGGCCGAGATGGCCGGCATCGGTACGGCGTGGTCGATCGCGGCCTCGACGGTCCAGCGGCCCTCGCCGGAGTCGTCGGCGTATCCGCGGATCTTGGCCAGGTGGCTGTCGTCCTTCAGCGAGGCGACGAGCAGGTCGAGCAGCCAGGACCGAATCACGGTGCCCTCGCGCCAGGACTCGAAGGCCTCCGGCACGTTCTCCACGACGTCCGCGGCCTCGAGCAGCTCGTAGCCCTCGGCGTACGCCTGCATGATCCCGTACTCGATGCCGTTGTGGACCATCTTCGAGAAGTGCCCGGCACCGACCTTGCCGGCGTGCACGAAGCCGAACTCACCCTCGGGCTTCAGCGCCTCGAAGATCGGCATCACCTGCTCGACGGTCTCCTTGTCGCCGCCGCACATCAGCGCATAGCCGTTCTCCAGGCCCCAGACACCCCCGGACACACCGCAGTCGACGAAGCGGATGCCCTTCTCGGCGAGCTGCGCGGCCCGGCGGGTGTCGTCGGTCCAGCGGCTGTTGCCGCCGTCGATCACGATGTCGCCGGGGGACAGGAGATCGGCCAACTCGGTGACGACCGGGTCGATCGCCTGCACCGGAACCATGATCCAGACCACCCTGGGCTGGTCGGAGGCGGTGAGCTTGCCGACCATGTCGGCCAGGTCCTTGGCGTCGGAGATGTCCTGGTTGTGATCCAACCCGACCACCGTGTGACCGGCGTTCCGGATCCGCTGGCGCATGTTGCCGCCCATCTTGCCGAGACCGACAAGGCCGAGCTCCATCGTGAATCCCCTTGTTCTGTTGGTGTTCAGCTGTTCAGGCGAACCGGCATCAGTACATAGCGGAACTCGCTGATCGGTTCACCGTCGAAGTCCGTCACACCGGTCAGTTCGGCCGGCTTCGTCGCCTGCGTGAACGCCAGGTGCGCAACCGGCGTGCCGATCGCGCCGAGACCGTCGAGCAGGTACGTCGGGTTGAAGCCTACGGTCACCGGATCGCCGACCACCCGGGCCTCGAGCGACTCCGACGCCTGCGCCTCGTCACCGCTGCCCGCGTCGAGGGTGACGCTGTCCTCCTCGAAGGTCAGCCGGACCGGAGCGTTGCGCTCAGCGACCAGTGCGACGCGCTTCACGGCCTCGACCAGGGTCGCGGTGTCGATCCGCACCCGGGTCGCGATCGCGGCGTCGGTCGGGATGATGCCGCGCACCTTCGGGAACTCGCCGTCCAGCAACCGGGTGGTGGCGCGCCGGTTGCCACCGGACACCTCGCCCTCGAAGCCGACGATGCCGTCGCCGGTGCCCGGGGCAGCCAGCGACACGATCACGTCGGAGCCGGTCATCGCCTTGGCGGTCTCCGACAACACCCGGGCCGGTACCAGCGCGGCCGCGGAGGCGTCGGGGGACTGCGGGTTCCACTCCAGCTCGCGGATCGCCAGCCGGTAGCGGTCGGTGGCCAGCAGCGAGATCGTGGAGCCCTCGATCTCGACCCGGACACCGGTCAGCACCGGCAGGGTGTCCTCGCGGCCGGCCGCGGTCACCACCTGGGAGACGGCCTGCGCGAAGACGTCGGCCTTGACCGTCCCGCTGGCGGCCGGAAGCTCCGGCAGAGCCGGATATTCCTCCGTGGGAAGCGTCTGGAGCGTGAACCGCGAGCTGCCACAGGTGACCTGTGCCTTCGCGCCGTCCACAGCGACGTCCACGGGCTGATTCGGAAGGCTCTTGGAGATGTCGGCAACGAGCCGGCCGGAGATCAGGCATTTCCCCGAGTCGGCCACCTGCGCGGGCACCGTGACCCGCACCGACGTCTCGTAGTCGAAGCCGGACAGGGTGATCTGCCCGTCCTCGGCTTCGACGAGCAGGCCGGCAAGGATCGGGACGCTGGGACGACTGGGCAAGCTGCGCGCGGCCCAGGCCACCGACTCGGCCAGTACGTCGCGCTCGACGCGAAACTTCACCGCTGGGTGCCTCCTGATTCGGCTGTGTGCCAGGCAGATCCTGCCACGGACAAGTGTGCTGTGCGCCCATCGGGCCTGACGTGGCGCTTCGGGCGGGTCGCGTCGGCGTCGTTCCTGTGCTGTTCCAGGTACTTCCGAGAACAGCCTGACAGGTCCCGCAAGCCGGCGCGAGATCGGGGTTTTCCCCAGATCGGGCCGCTCGATCGTTTTGTAGCCTTCGAGCTCTCTACAGATTCCATAGTGTTCTTCGCACCGGTGGATACTGTGGAAAAGCGGTGACTTCCCAGGTCAGAGGCCAAATCGGGGTGGGGACGCCGTGTGGACGACGCTCGCTTGTGCTGAGGACGACGGTGGACGGCGAAATCTGTCCCCACAGCCAATCCACACCACAGACGAGGCTTTCCACGGCGATACCCACACTTTTCCACAGCTGTGTCCCCAGCCTGTGTGGCCAGCGGTCACTGCTGCTTGGCTTGGTGCTTGATCCGGTTGGTCAGTTCCGTGACCTGATTGAAGACGCTGCGCCGCTCCGACATCAGTTGCCGGATCTTCCGTTCGGCGTGCATCACCGTCGTGTGGTCGCGGCCGCCGAACTGCTGACCGATCTTCGGCAGCGACAGGTCGGTCAGCTCGCGGCACAGATACATGGCGATCTGCCGGGCGGTCACCAGCACGCGGCTGCGGCTCGAGCCGCACAGGTCGTCGATCGACAGACCGAAGTACGACGCCGTCTGGCCCATGATCATGCTCGCGGTCACCTCGGGCTTGCTGCCTTCGGGGATCAGGTCCTTCAGCACGATCTCGGCCAGGCTCAGGTCGACCGGCTGCCGATTCAGGCTCGCGAACGCGGTGACCCGGATCAGCGCGCCCTCGAGCTCGCGGATGTTGGTCTGCACCTTCGACGCGATGAACTCCAGCACCTCCGGCGGCGCCGTCAGCCGCTCGGTCGCGGCCTTCTTCCGCAGGATCGCGATCCGGGTCTCGAGGTCCGGCGGCTGGATGTCGGTGATCAGGCCCCACTCGAACCGGTTCCGCAGCCGGTCCTCCAGCGCCTCCAGGCGTTTCGGCGCGCGGTCGGAGCTGATCACGATCTGCTTGTTCGCGTTGTGCAGCGTGTTGAAGGTGTGGAAGAACTCTTCCTGGGTCTGGATCTTGCCTTCCAGGAACTGGATGTCGTCGATCAGCAGCACGTCGACGTCGCGGTACCGGCGCTGGAACTGGGACGCCTTGTCGTCGCGGATCGCGTTGATGAAGTCGTTGGTGAACTCTTCGCTGGACACGTACCGCACGCGGGCGCCGGTGTAGAGGCTGCGGACGTAGTGTCCGATCGCGTGCAGCAGGTGGGTCTTGCCCAGACCCGAGTCGCCGTAGATCAGCTGCGGGTTGTACGCCTTGCCCGGCGCCTCGGCGACGGCGACGGCCGCGGCGTGCGCGAACCGGTTCGAGCTGCCGATGACGAAGGTTTCGAAGGTGTACTTCGGGTTCAGCCGCGCTTCACCCTGCGCCTCGGTGGCCGGCTGCGACGAACCGTTCGGCGGCGGGGCGACCGATCCGAGCGGCTGACCGAACGACGACTGCTGTTGCGGGGCCGGCTGCTGCTCGTAGTGCTGCGGTGCCGGCGGCGCGCTGAAGTGGTTGTCCGGATCGGTGAGCGCGGACTGGATGGTCGGCTGGAAGGCACCGTCGGTGCGCAGCGGCTCACGGACGGGCGGCGGCTGCTGCATCGGCGGCTGCGGCGCGTGCTGCTGAGGCACGTGCTGCGGCGCGGGCTGTTGTGGAGGCTGCTGTGTGTACTGCGGTTGCGGCGGAGCCTGCTGTTCGCGCAGCTCCGGGTCGAGGGACGGGTCGACGGTGACAGCGATCCGGATGTCTCGGCCGAAGGTCTCGGTGAGGATCCGCTCGAGGTCCGGACGGAGACGGGTCTCGAGCTGTCCGCGGGTGAAGTCGTCGGGCACCGCGACGATCGCTGTGCTCTCGTGCAGCGTCACCGGACGCGAGTTGGTCAGCCAGGCCCGCTGGTTCGGCGGCAGCCCGGCAAGCACACGAGCCCACGCTTCACCCAGGTCTGTCACAGCCGGAGCCGCCTGCTGCGCCTGCACCGGCGGCTGCATCTGCTGCGCTTGCGGCTGTGGCTGCGGGTGCTGCTGGTGCACCTGCTGGGGCTGCACCTGCTGGGGCTGCACCTGGTGAATCGGCGGCGGCGACTGCGGCGGCGACTGCTGCGGCGGCGACTGCTGCGCTGGCGCGTGCTGCTGTGCCTGCGTCGGCGGTAGCACTGCCGACTGTTGCTGCCGCGCCTGCTGCGCTTGTGGCTCCAGCTGCGCTTGTGGCTCCTGCTGCGCCGAATGCGCCTGCGCGTGCAGTTGCTGTTCCGCCGGCTGCGCCTGCGTCGGTTGCCGCTGCGTCTGCGTGTGGTGCTCCGCTGACTGCTGCTGCGGGTGGTGTGGTGCACCCTGCTCGGCGGCGGGGTGTTGCGGCAACTGCTCCTGCGAGTGGTGTGGAGCGCTCTGCTGAGCGGCCGGAGGCTGCAGCGGCTGCTGGTGCGGCTGCAGAGGCAGGTGCAGGTTGTGGTGGAGCTGTGGGGGCAGGTGCTGCTGAGGTGCGTCCTGGTGCGGGGCCTGAACGGCAGTGGACCGCGGCTCGGCCGGTTGGTGCTCGGCTGCGCGCTCGTCGGGCGTGCGCTCGACGACGACCGGCTGCTGCGGCGCCTGCTGATCGGAGACGGCCCGCTCGGGCGTCTGCTCTAGCGGGGGCAGCTCGGCGGAGGTGTGCTCGGCGGAGGTGTGCTCGGCGGTCGGCGGCGCGGCCGCGCTCTGCTGAGTCGGTCTGCCATCGGGTGACCACTGGTTGGTGGCTGCGTCGTCCACACGTGCCTCCCCCTCGATCGGTGCCGCTCCTGCTGCAGTGCCGCCAGTACCCCAATCGCCGGCACCCCAGCCGTTGCCTGCGCCGGGGTGCTGGTTCACGGCCGGTGCCGCACCGAAGTACGACGTACTTGCCGTGGACTCGGGTGGGCCGGACGGAAGATCGGTGGCCGCGCGCTCGAGCTCGGAGCGGTAGCCGTACGGACCCGGGGGCGGCGCGGGGCGGTAACCGGCGGCCGGCGGCTCGGGCATCGGGATCGGGAGCGACGGGCTCAGGTAGTCACCGGGATCCATCCGCGGCATCGGCGTCTCCGCGCGCGGACCGGGTGCGGTCTCGGTCCTGGGCAGTGGCTCCGGCGCGGGCGGCACCTCGGTGCGGAGGCCGGCGTCGGGTTCGGGGCGGAGGCCGGCGTCGGGTTCGGGGCGGAGGTCCTGCCGCCCGTCGGCGGTGTGGTCCGTCCGGGGCTCGGCCGGGCTGAATTGCACCGGTGTGAATTCCGCACTGGCGGAATGGTCCTCGACCACGCGTTGCTCCCCGAATCCATCGCTGCGGTGGCCGGCGCGTTCCGGACTGGTTCGGGCTGCGCGACCATTCGACCCGACCACCGTGCGGGCCGCTGTCCACACGGTTGTCCACAGTTGTGAACGACCGCCGGAGCAGGTTGGTTACCGATCGCGGGGTGTGGGACCTCTGGTGTGAAGAAGTGACGCTAACAAGTCCGCCCACACGGCTTCAAGCCGTCATCCACAGGCTATGAACAGGAAATTGGGGGCAACTTGCGGCGTGTCGGGTAGACGCCGGAGCGTAGTCATGGTGCGAGATCGCTCTCTGTCGCCGATCCGTCCGGACAGTGACGAGTACTCGGCCGACCATTCGCCCACTATCCTGTCCACAAGTCTGTGGAAAACCTTGGGGATACCTGGTTTGACCTGTCCACAAGGAGCCACGTACCGTGGATCGGTCGGTGTTGAGCCGGCCGTTTCGTGCTGCGCTCCCTGCGGGACCACCTCTGGTTCTCCGACGGTGTGCAGGATGCACCAACGGGCAGATCCGAATCAGTGGATTTGTCGACAAATTTGTGTTCTCGAGTAACCGGAGTCATTCCAGTGAGCAAGCGGACGTTCCAGCCGAACAACCGTCGTCGGCACAAGAAGCACGGCTTCCGTCTTCGGATGCGCACCCGCGCGGGTCGCGCGATCATCGCCGCCCGCCGTGGCAAGGGTCGTCAGCGCCTCGCGGCCTGAGCGACCCGTCGGACGGTGACCACCTCGTGTTGCCCGCGTCGAACCGGTTGCGCCGGTCCGACGACTTCCGTCGCGCCGTCCGGTCCGGTCGGCGCGCGGCGCGACGCGCGGTGGTCCTGCATGTGCTGGCGCAGGCCGACACAGGCGATGCTGTCGGCCCGGCGCGCGTCGGGTTCGTTGTGAACAAGGCGGTGGGCAACGCGGTTCTGCGGAACCGGGTCCACCGCCGTCTGCGTGCGGTCCTGGCGACGCGGTTGCCTGATCTGCCGGCCGGCAGCCTGACTGTCGTCCGCGCTCTCCCGTCGTCCGCCACGGCGTCGTACGACGAGTTGGCGGCCGACGTCGACGGCGCCCTGGGCCGGGTGCTGCGGCCATGATGCGGATCAATCCCGTGCGGAGCGGGATCATCGGTTTCCTGAAGTTGTACCGGCTGCTGATCAGCCCGCTGTACGGGCAGGTCTGCAGGTTCTACCCGAGTTGTTCGGCGTATGCCTTGGAAGCGGTCGAACGCCACGGTGCGGTGCGCGGTAGCTGGCTGGCGATGAGGCGACTCATCCGCTGCCACCCGTGGAACCCCGGAGGCTACGACCCCGTTCCTCCCAGAGATGTCGACCAGCGCGGAGAGTCTTTCTCCGCCAACCAGCCCGGACCGTCGGCCGACGCCGGGCCTGCGCAGCGAGGTGTGTGAGTGACTCTTCTGGCCATCCCCGGACTCGCGGTGTGGGACGGGATCGTAGACCTGTTCAACACGGTGATGACCCCGCTCTACTGGGCCGTGTCGGCGCTGCTCGTCGGCTGGCACTGGCTGTTCAGCCAGGTGCTCGACCCGAACAGCGGCTGGGCGTGGGCGCTGTCCATCGTCGGTCTGACGGTCACCATCCGGACGCTGCTGATCCCGCTGTTCGTCCGGCAGATCCGTTCGAGCCGGAACATGCAGCTGCTGCAGCCGAAGATGAAGGAGCTGCAGAAGAAGTACGGCCATGACCGGGAGAAGCTCGGTCAGGAAATGATGAAGCTGTACAAGGAGACCGGGACCAACCCGTTCTCCTCGTGCCTGCCGCTGCTGCTGCAGTCGCCGATCTTCCTGGCGCTGTTCCGGGTGCTCGACTACGCGGCGAACGGCAAGGCGCACAGCGCGATCATGGAGCCGTACGTCTACTCGCTGCAGCACGCGAAGATCTTCGGCGCGGAGATCTCGCAGACCTTCCTGAAGGCCAGTGGTCCCGGCGCCAACAACGTCAAGGTCGTCGCGATCGTCCTCATCATCTTGATGACGACGACGATGTTCATCACTCAGCTGCAGCTGATGCGGAAGAACATGCCGAAGGAGGCCCTGACCGGCCAGGCCGCGCAGATGCAGAAGATCATGCTGTACGTCTTCCCGATCTTCTTCCTCATCGGTGGCTTCAACTTCCCGATCGGTGTGCTGATCTACTGGTTCGTCTCCAACGTGTGGACGATGGGTCAGCAGTTCTACGTGATCCGCCGCAACCCCGCTCCGGGCACCCCGGCGTACGACGCGATGCAGGCCCGCAAGCGCGAGCACAATCTGCGCCACGGCCGTGCCGCCGACGAGGGTGTCCCGGGTGCCGTCGGCACCGTGACCGAGACCGAGACGACGGACCGTCGTCCCGCGCAGCGCCAGCAGCCGAAGCGGCAGTCGCGCAGTGACCGGAAGACCGGCGGACCGGCGGCCGGCGGTGCGGCCGCCTCGAACAACGGACAGCCGTCCGCGAGCGCGCCGCAGGACACGGCGCCGAAGCAGGACGCACCCAAGAAGACTCAGGCCGCAGCTGCCAAGAAGCAGCCGGCCGGCAAGAAGGGCACCGGAGCCAAGCGCCAGCCCGCGGCGAAGTCGGCCGCGCAGAAGAAGGCGGCGCAGAAGCGCTCCGGCGGTTCGCGCTGACCCGGCGCACCCCTCATTGCCCCGAGCCCCGGGTCCCCGTGAGGCGGATCCCGACACTGTGAAGGAGTGGCCGTGACCGACGGCATGCAGAACACCGACACGGCGGAGCAGTCCGCCGGCACGAACTCCGCCGAGGACCGCCTGAAGGCCCTCGAGGCCGAGAGCGATATCGCGGCGGACTACCTCGAGGAACTGCTCGACATCGCCGATCTCGACGGCGACATCGACATGGACATCGACGGGGACCGGGCCGCGGTCTCGATCGTCGGCGCCGAGCTGAACAATCTCGTCGGTGAGAACGGCAAGGTCCTGGAGGCGCTCCAGGAGCTGACCCGGCTCGCGGTGTACCGGGAGACCGGTGAGCGGTCGCGGTTGATGCTCGACGTGTCGAACTACCGGGCGAACCGCAAGGCGGAGCTCGAGGAGGTCGGCCGCAAGGCTGTCGAGGAGGCGAAGGCGACCGGTACCCCGGTGCGGCTGGACCCGATGACGCCGTTCGAGCGCAAGGTCGTGCACGACGTCGTCGCGGCCGCCGGCCTGACCTCGGAGTCCGAGGGCGAGGAGCCCCGCCGCCGCGTGGTGGTTCAGCCATGACAGCGCACCGATGACCGAACACGTTTCACGTGAAACACCGCCGCTCGTGGACAAGCTGTTTCCACGGGCGGCGGTCCGGCTTTCGGCGTACGCCGAGTTGCTGGCGACCGAGGGCACGCTGCGCGGCCTGATCGGGCCGCGGGAGGTTCCGCGGCTGTGGGACCGCCACCTGCTGAACTGCGCCGTGGTCGAGCGGCTGATCCCGGAGGGCGCGTCGGTGGCCGACGTAGGCACCGGCGCCGGCCTGCCCGGCATCGTGCTCGCGATCGTCCGCCCCGACCTTCAGGTGGATCTCGTCGAGCCCTTGCTCCGGCGCACGACCTTCCTCCAGGAGGCGGTCGACTCCCTGGAGCTCACCAACGCCACGGTCGTCAGGGCACGGGCCGAGGATCTGCCGCAGGCCTCGTACGACGTCGTCACCTCGCGGGCGGTCGCTCCGCTCGGGAAGCTGGCCCGCTGGTGTCTGCCGCTCTGTGTCGAGGGCGGACTGATGCTGGCCATGAAAGGGGCGTCCGCAGAGGAGGAACTGGACGCCTCAGAACGCGAGTTGATGAAGCTCGGCGCAGAGGTTTGTCATATTCACGAACTTGGCGGCGATGAACTGGCCAACCCCACGACTGTGGTGAGTATTGTGGCCGGACGTGCTGCAGGGGGATCCCGGCACGCAAGACACGGGAGGTGAGCGGGTTGGTGAGTCGTGCCCTCGGATGGCCCGAGAAGAGCACCGGTGAGCCAGGGGCGTCCCAGGGGATCGGCTGGCCGACCGAACCGGACTCCGCCGTCCGTGTGGTGACTCAGGAACCCGCTCCCAACTCGTCGGCCGCGCCGGCACCCCCTGTCCAGACCTCCTCGAGTTCGGCGGCCGAGCAGCCGTACCTCGCGCCGCCGATCGACACCTCGCGACTCCAGGCCGCTGCCGCGGCCGGTCTCGGCGGTCCGGCGGCCGACGACCAGGTGTCTGTTTCACGTGGAACGCCTGAGATGCGGGATGATGGTCCCGGGCCCGATTCGGCGTCACTGGTGGACGTCGAGCCGGACCTCTCGGAGTCTCCACCGCCTGTGGATGACCACCGCATGAAACTGCCCCCGCACACGGGAATTCGTCCACAGAAGCCTGTGGACGGAGCTGGGGGCAGACCCGCCCCGACCCCTACAGACATCCTCTTCGGGCCAAGTCCCGCACCTATTGGAATGGGCGCTATGACTGCCGCACAGATCGCCGCGCGGGCCACGTCGGACGAGCTTCAGCGACGACTCCTGGAGACTCCGATCGCCGCCGCCACCGAACGGACCCTGCTGGTGAATGAAGGACGCACGATGGGCCGCGAGTTCCCGCTGCCTGCCGAGACCCGAGTCTTCGTCGTCGCCAACCAGAAGGGTGGCGTGGGCAAGACCACGACGACGGTGAACGTCGCGGCCGGCCTCGCCCTCTACGGCGCGAAGATCCTCGTCATCGACCTCGACCCACAGGGCAACGCGTCGACGGCCCTCGGTATCGACCACGCCGAAGGTACGCCGGGTGTGTACGAGGCGATCATCGAAGGCGAGCCGCTGAGCAAGCTGATCCAGCCGTGCGCCGAACACCCCGGCATCCAGGTGATCCCGGCGACCATCGACCTGGCCGGCGCCGAGATCGAACTCGTCAGCCTGGTGGCCCGGGAGAGCCGGCTGAAGAGTGTGCTCGAGGCCTACCTGACCGAGACCGAGACCGCGGGGGAGAAGTACGACTACGTCTTCATCGACTGCCCGCCGTCGCTCGGCCTGCTGACGGTGAACGCCCTGACCGCCGCCCGCGAGGTCCTGGTCCCGATCCAGAGCGAGTACTACGCACTCGAAGGTCTGTCGCAGCTGCTGCGGCACATCGACATGGTGAAGTCGCACCTCAACCCGTCGCTGGACGTGTCGACGATCCTGCTGACCATGTACGACGCCCGGACGAAGCTGGCCGGCGAGGTCGCGGCCGAGGTCCGCGGCCACTTCAAGGACGCCGTCCTGCGCACGGCCGTGCCGCGGTCGGTGCGGATCTCGGAGGCCCCGAGCCACGGGCAGACCGTGCTCGCGTACGACCCGGCGTCGGCCGGTGCGCTCTCGTACCTGGAGGCGTCGCGCGAGATCGCGATGCGGAACAACGCCTGAGCCAGGCGCAGCGGCGTGGCAGTGTTTCACGTGGAACGGACCGGCTCGTTTCACGTGAAACGGGACACGCAGGCTGCAGTGACGGCCGCGGTCGTCGGTCAGCGTTGTGATTAGGTCAGCAGCAGTAGCTCAGCAGGCAGTCGAACTCGAGGGAGCGCGATGAACACCCGACTCGGACGCGGACTTGGCGCACTGATCCCCAGCTCGCCGGCGCCTGGCACCACCACCCTCGGCAGCAAGTCGAACTCGATCCCGGGGGCACCGCCGGTCGCGACGCCGACCGCGCCGCAGAGTGCGCAGGAGCCGGAGTTGGCCGCGGTGCCGGGGGCGTCGTTCGCGGAGATCGAGGTCGACAAGATCACGCCGAACCCGAAGCAGCCGCGGACGGTCTTCGACGAGGACGCGATGGAGGAGCTCGTCCACTCGGTCAAGGAGATCGGGCTGCTGCAACCGATTGTCGTCCGCCGGCTGGAGGACGACACGTACGAACTCGTCATGGGGGAGCGTCGCTGGCGCGCGACGCAGGCCGCCGGCCTGACGACGATCCCGGCGATCGTGCGGGAGACGTCGGACGACGCGATGCTCCGGGACGCCCTGCTGGAGAACCTGCACCGCAGCCAGCTGAACCCGCTGGAAGAGGCGGCGGCGTACCAGCAGATGCTCGACGACTTCGGCTGCACGCAGGAGGTTCTCGCGACGCGGATCGGGCGGTCGCGGCCGCAGATCTCCAACACGCTGCGGCTGCTGAAGCTGCCGGCATCCGTTCAGCGCCGCGTCGCGGCAGGAGTGCTGTCGGCCGGCCACGCGCGGGCGCTGCTCGGTCTGCCCAGCGGTGACGCGATCGAGCGGCTCGCGCAGCGGATCGTCGCCGAAGGGCTCTCGGTGCGGACGGTCGAGGAGATCGTCGCGCTCGGGGACATGCACGGCGACGACACGGCCGCGCCGCGCCGTCGGAACAAGCCGGTCGCACCGCGGCTGGTCGACCTCGCCGATCGGCTGTCGGACCGCTTCGAGACGCGGGTGAAGGTCGACCTCGGAAAGACCAAGGGCAAGATCACCGTCGAGTTCGCCTCCCTGGACGACCTCGAGCGCATCGTCACGCTGATGGACCCGAACAAGGCCACCGAGGCCTGACGCCGACCGGTCGCATCGACGCCCGCCGAAATTGTCGGTGGGCGTTGGTATTTCTAGGGGTCTCTCGAGCCCCAGGAGGCCCAGGTGCAGAACCGACCGCGCGTTGTGGTCAGCGTAGGAGCAAGTGCCGACGGGAAGGTCGCGCTCGCCCGGGATGCCCTCTTGATGCGTGAGCCCAGCTCGCGGCTGTGGGAGGCGATGACTCCACCGGCGCCGGACTCGGTCGCGATCGACGTCGTCGAACTGGTCAGGCAGCAGTACGGCTGTAACGCCGTTCTGGAGGGGAGCGGCAGCCTGGTCACCGAGGACGAGACGCCCGGCGGGCTGCCGACGTACGACGGTGATCCGGCCGGGCTCTACCGCCACTTCCTCCCGGCCGACGTGATCGGACAGCCGTCGCCTCCGCACATGTGGTTCACGGTGGTCGACAGTCGCGGACGGGTGCGGTGGACCGAGAAGCACGAAGGCTGGGATGTGCTGGTTCTGGTGGCGCGATCGACGCCGGCGGACTATCTGGCGTACCTCCGGCGGGAGCGCATCTGCTATCTAGTCGCCGGCGAGGAGCGGGTCGACCTGGCGCAGGCGATCGCCGCGATGGGAGCCGAGCTGGGCATCAGTTGCGTGTTGTCGATGGCAGGCGGCGGGTTGAACGGCACGCTGTTGCGAGCGGATCTGATCGACGAGCTGCACCTGACCGTGGCGCCCGCTCTGGTCGGTGGGCTGGGCACGCCGTCGATCATGGACGGCGCTCCGCTCGCGATCGGCGAGGCTCCGACCCGGCTGCAGTTGCTCTCGATGCGAGCGGATGCCGGCGGCAGCGTTCGGCTCCATTACGCTGTCCTGCGGACCTGAAATGGCCGCTATCCTGCGGCGTCGAGCCCAGAAATCACACGGATGTAAGTCCGGCGAGGCGGCTTAGGATCGCGCTGACAGAGCTAGTTAACGGCGCGAACTGTCGAGATTCATCACCACAGAGACATGTCGACAAATCCATGTCGCCGCCTCCCGCGAATGTTTCATGTGAAACATCGACGACTAGCGACCGAGAAGCTCGTGCGACGTCTTCCGCTCGGCATAGAACGAGAGGAACGGGATGGTGCCGGCGACCGCCATCAGGACCAGCCGGGGGAAAGACCAGCGGACCCGGCGGAACAGGTCGAACGTGCCGAGGAGGTACACGACGTACAGGAAGCCGTGCAGCGGGCCGATCACGTTCATCGCGCCGGGGTCGTCGGCCAGGTACTTCAGCGGCATCGCCACGAACAGCAGCAGAAGCAGCATCACGCCGACCACGTACGCGATCACGCGGTAGCGCATCAGGGCACCGCGGACGGCCGGGGTGAGCGGCTGCGGGCCGGCGGCGGAAGTGGCAGGGTCGGCAGAGGAAGTCACGCTGAAACGGTACCGCTTGACTCCACAGGCTCCCCGGCCTGGTCGCCCGTCCCGGACTCCGGCGGCGTGCGGTGCGCATCCAGCACCATCCGGGCCCACATCCACAGCGTGAACGCCGCGAAGATCCACCACTGCACGGCGTACGCCACGTTTCGCAGGCCGGCGTGATCCGTCGGCGGTGGGGGCGGCACGACAGCAGCCGGCGCCGGTGACGGTGCGGTGCCCGCGTCGACAGCGGTCTGTACGACGAACGCGTCGTACACCCGGTACTTCACCAGGTGCACGATCGTCGGGATCCGCAGCGACGACAGCACTCGACCCTTGGCGGCGTCGGCCGACGAGTCCTCGGCCTCGGAGGCCACCACCGAGCCGGTCAACCGCACCGGACCGGCAGGCGCCTGCGCGGCCGCGTCGGTCACGACAGGCACCCAGCCGCGGACGACCATCACAGCGCCGGAGCCGGGGAGCATGAGGGGCGAAACCACCCAGAAGCCGTTCTTGCCGTCCTGGGCGCGATCCGCGATGAACACCTGATCAGCGGCCGGCCCCCAGGTGCCCTCGATGGTGACGCGCCGACCGACGGCCTTCGACGGCAGGCCCTCGTCGATGGAGAAGAGTGACTGCAGGGCGACCGGCGGAGCGGCAGCGCGCTGAGCGGTCGCGTCCGCCGTCTTCGACTGGTACACGCTCAATTGCCACACACCCATGGCGGTCATGACACCAGCGAGCGCCAAAGCGAGCACCAGGAGACCGGACCACTGCGGCGTCAGCACGGTCCGCCACAGCGGCCGAGCGGGCTCCGAAGAGCGGGGGTCTGGCATTGCTACGTCCGGCGCTCAGCGGGCTGCTGCGGTGGCAAGCAGATCGCGGCAGAGAACGCCGAGCTCGATCCCGGCCGCCTCGGCGGCCAGCGGGACCAGCGACGTCTCGGTCATCCCCGGTGCCACGTTCACCTCGAGGAACCACGGCACGCCGGCCGCGTCGACCACGAGGTCGGTCCTGGACAGATCGCGCAGTCCCAGCGCCTGGTGCGCCTGGACGGCGGCCGCGGCACACGCACCTGCGGCCTCGGGCTCCAACCGAGCAGGTACGACGAACTGCGTCGCGCCTGCGGTGTACCGGGCCTCGTAGTCGTAGAACCCCGAATCCGGTCGGATCTCGACCGCAGGCAGCGCCCGCGGCCCGTCGCCGGTGTCGACGACCGTGACGGCCACCTCGGTCCCGTCGACATACTGCTCGATCAACGCGACCGGACCGTAGGCGTAGCAGTTCACCATCGCCGACGGCAGCTCGTCGACCGAGCGCACGATCGAAGCCCCCAGCGCCGAACCGCCCCGGGCCGGCTTCACGACGAGCGGCAGCCCGACCTGCTGGATCACTGCCTCCATCAGCGCCGCGGCGCCGAGCTCGCGGAACGTGTCGTGCCCGAGCACGACCGAGGCAGGCGTGTGCAGTCCGGCGGCGCCGACGACCGTCGCGGCAACCGGCTTGTCGAACGCCGTGCGGCACGCGGCCGCGTCGGCCCCGACGTACGGAACGCCGTACAGGTCGAGGACCTGGCGGAGGGCGCCGTCCTCGCCGGTGACGCCGTGCAGGACAGGGAAGACCGCGTCCGGGGGATCGTCGCGCAGCCGGTCGACCAGCGAGGCGTCGACGTCGCGCTGTTCGACCTCGACGCCGACACTGCGCAGCGCGTCCGCCACTCGGCGGCCGGATCGCAGCGAGACGTCCCGCTCGTGCGACAGCCCACCTGCCAGTACCAGCACCCGACCCAGATCACTCATCACAAATATCCCGATCACTCGTGGGCGACTCCGGCACGGCCGCCGGTCCCGAGGCCCACTCGAACGGTACCCCTACCGGTTCCCGCACCCCCGGCCGCCCGCAGCTCCCTTGCGCAACCTTTGCGAAGCAGAGCCACGAAAAACTACGAAAGCTCCGGACCCGGAGCGTCGTACTCGCGGCCGGCGCCGGGTGGCAGCGGGCCGAACGTCTGGCGGAGCTCGAGCTCCTCGTGGATCACCGCGGCGAGCCGGCCGACTCCCTCGGTGATCCGCTCCGGTGTCGGATGACAGTACGACAGCCGCATGCACTGGGAGCCGAAACCGTCGGAGAAGAAGGCCGTTCCGGGCACGTAGGCGACGCGTGCGGTGACCGCCCGGGGCAGCATCGCCTTCGCGTCCAGCCCGTCCGGCAACGTCAGCCAGACGTAGAACCCGCCCCGCGGCCGCGTCCAGGTGGTTGCCGCTGGCATCTTTTCGGCCAGCGCCGCGAGCATCGCGTCCCGGCGCTCGCGGTACATCTCCCGGAACTGCTTCACCTGCCCCATCCAGTCGTGCCGGACCAGGTACGACGAGATGGCCAGCTGGCTGAAGGTCGGCGGGCACAGGGTCGCGGACTCCTGTGCCAGCACGAGTTTCTCGCGGACGGCGTGCGGCGCGACCGCCCAGCCGACCCGGAAGCCGGGGGCGAACGTCTTCGAGAAGGAGCCGAGGTAGATGACCCCTTCCCGGTCCGCGGCGCGCAACGCCTGCTGCGGCTCACCTTCGAATCCGAGCAGTCCGTACGGGTTGTCCTCGAGGATCAGCAGCTGGGCCCGCTGGCAGATCTCCAGCACCCGCGCCCGCCGCTCGTCGGACAGCGAGACCCCGGCGGGGTTGTGGAAGTTCGGGATCGTGTAGAAGAACTTGATCCGCTTGCCGGCCGCCCGGACCGACGCGATCGCCTGCTCCAGCGCCTCCGGCAGCACGCCGTCGTCGTCCATCGCGACATGGACGACCTCGCACTGGTACGCGCGGAACACGCCGAGCGCGCCGACGTACGACGGCGCCTCGCAGATCACCACGTCGCCCGGATCGCAGAAGACCCGGGTCACCAGGTCGACGGCCTGCTGGCTGCCGACCGTGACGACGACGTCGTCGGGATGCGCCTCGATGCCCTCCAGCCGCATGATGTCGCAGATCTGGTCGCGCAGCGCGGGGTCACCCTGGCCGGAGCCGTACTGCATCGCGGTGGCGCCGCTCTCGATCACCAGGTCGCGGACCGCGCCGCCGACCACGTCGAGCGGCAGGCCGCCGATGTTCGGCATACCGCCCGCGAGCGAGACCACCTCGGGGCGGCTGGCGACCGAGAACAGCGCCCGGATCTCCGATGCGGTCATGCCCTTCGTCCGGGCTGCGTACGCCTCGACGTAGTTGTCGAGACGGGTCTGCCGGACATCGGGCACGTCAGCACTCACGAGGGCCACTCCAACGGTGATCGAGGGGGAAGTCACCAGGTTACGTCGACAGACCCAGGTCGGGACTGGGGATCGGCGTGACCTCTCACTACCATGCCTTATAGGGGCAGGTTCGACCATGCCGGAATCTGGCTGCTGAGACAGCCGGCGGGCGCGGTGCGGCCTGAGAGGTGGAACCGGAAGGCGGAATCAGGGATGAGCGTGGGCAGGACAGCCGGATGGGCGCTCGGCGGCCTGGCGCTGGGCGTACTGGCCGGGTTCGCCGGCGAGCTGTTCCGGCGGCAACCGGCCGCGAGGGTGCAACAGCGGTACGTCGCCCCGGAGGCGACCCGCACGCCGGACGCGCGGACCCCGGCCCCGGTCCCCGAACCGGCGTCCGAACCGGTCACCCGCTGACGGATGGTGACGAAGCCAACAGCACGTAGCGCTGAACGGATGCACTGATGGCCCGACGGCTGGAACCGCTGACGCTCGCCAACCTCGGCGAGTTACCGGTCCCGTGCCGTGACTGCGTGTTCTGGGAGCTCGATCCGGTGGCGGCGCGGCAGGCCGACCGCAACGGCGCCACCGGGCTGGAGAAGGAGGCCTGGCTGTCCCAGGTGCTGCTGGACTGGGGGACCGCCGGCATCGTGCTGTACGTCGACGACGAGCCGGCCGGCTTCGCGGTGTACGCCCCGGCGACGTACCTGCCCCGGATCCAGGCGTTCCCGACGGCACCTGTCAGCCCGGACGCGGTCGTCCTCGCGACCGGCCGGATCCTGCCGCGGTACCTGGGACTCGGGCTCGGCAAGATCCTCGTCCAGGCGGTCGCCAAGGACGTACTGAAGCGAGGTTTCCGCGCGGTCGAGGCGTTCGGCGACTCGCGCTGGGACGGGCCGGGCTGCGTATGGCCGACCGACTTCCTGCGTGCGGTCGGGTTCGGGGTGGTGCGCGAGCACCCGCGCAATCCCCGCCTGCGGCTGGACCTGCGCTCGGCGATCACCTGGCGCAGTGAGATGGAGGCCGCCGTCGAGCGTCTGATGGGCGCCATCCGTCCGGAGCAGTCGCCGGCGGCGCCGGTGACGGTTCGCGACGCGCTGCGGTCGGGTTCGGAGTAGCCGATGATGTGGCGTGTGCTCGGCGACGTGATGTTCGTCCTGCACGCCGCCTTCCTGCTGTTCTTCGTGTTCGGCGGCTTCCTGGCCTGGAAGTGGCCGAGGCTGATCTGGGCGCATCTCGCGATCGTGGTCTGGAGTTTCGCCATCGTGATCGTGGACTACGACTGCCCGTTCACCGGCGTGGAGAAGTACTTCCGCCGCCGGGGCGGCGAGGTCCCCTACGAGAGCGGCTACATCAACCACTACCTCGACGGGCACATCTGGCCGGAGGGGGCGACGCCGATCGCGGAGAAGGTCGGCTTCGCGCTCGTCGTGATCAGCTACATCGGCTTCTTCGTCATTCGGCGGCGCCGCCGCGCCAAGCTCAGGGGTGAGTCAGTGGGACCCCGGACGTGAGCCAGGGACGCGCTCCGCATACTGGAGAGGTGCCCATCGACGACTACCTCGCGGCCCTGAGCAAGGAGCTTTGGGGCCCCCGGCGCCGCAAGGCGGACCTGCTGGCTGAGGCGCGCGATCACCTCACCGACGCCGCCGAGGCCTTCGAGGCGGATGGGATGGACAGGTACGACGCCGAGCAGCACGCGGTCGCCGACTTCGGATCGCTCGACGAGGTCGCGCCGGGGTACCGCGCGGATCTCGCCGTCAGTCAGAGCCGGCGTACGGCGGTGCTGCTGTTCGCGGCGCTGATCATCCAGCCCATCGTGTGGCGGGAAGGCGTCTGGAGCTGGAACAGCGGACCGGACGATCCCAACCCGCTGAACGACCTGCTGCAGGCGCTGGTCCGCGACGTCGGCACGATCGCCATCGCCGGCGCCGTCCTCGCAGTCGTTGCCGCTGGCATCGGCTTGCGGTATCCGCTGGTCCGGGACCACCTGGCCGGCGTCACCACGGTCTTCGCGCTCGCGAACGCGGCGGCGATCGGCGCGATCAGCCTGCTGATGGCGCTGACCAGCCCGCATCAGAACGGCCTGCTCGACCTCGGCGTGGTCTGCGGCTTCGTCGTGCTGCCGCTGCTCCTGGTCGCCCAGCAGGCCACGCGCGGCCTACGCCTCGCCCGGGCGTAGCACCCCTTCCACCACCGCCCGGAAGGTCACCCACTCCTGCTTGCCGGCGGCAAGCATCTTCGCACCCGCACCGGTGAGCTGGTAGGTCCGACGTTTGCGGCCGCCGACCGTGCTCCACTCGCTGGCCAGGTAGCCGGCCCGCTCCAGGCGACGCAGCGCCGGGTAGAGCGTGCCGGTCGGCAGGTCGAGCTCGCCGCCGCTGCGCTCCAGCAACGCCTCCATGATCGCGTAGCCGTGCAGCGGTTCGTGCTCGACGACCGCCAGGATCATCGGGTCGAGGTGTCCACGCAGCGCATCCGCCTTCATGTAGCCAGTCTACTCATGTGTCTGTTAATGTCGAGAGGCGACATGTAGCCGATCTACTTATTAGGGACCTGCGATGAGTGTGGACACCCCGATCCGACCAGCGACCCGGCCCGGTGTGCTGCACCGGGTTTCCGGATGGGCGATGCGGCACGCCGGCCTGGCACTCGTGCTCTGGGTGCTCGCGCTGGCCGCGGTCACCGCCGCGTCGACCGTGGTCGGCGCGAACTTCAAGAACGACAACTCCCTGCCGGGCACCGACTCCCAGCGGGTGACGGACATCTTCGCGGCGCACCAGCCCCAGGGCGACACCGCGAGCGTGCAGCTCGTGTTCCGGGCCGAGGGCGGTCTCGCGGCGGAGAAGTCCAGGGTCGCGTCGATGCTGGCCACGGTGCGCGACCTGCCGCACGTCGCCTCGGTCACCGATCCGTTCACGGCGCCGGGCGCACTGTCGACAGATCGACGTACGGCGTACGCCACGGTCGGGCTGGACGTCGCCGCCGCGGACATGCCGGTGGCGGACGTCCGGACGATCATCCACCGCGCACAGGACTTCGCCCGGCCGGGATTCCAGGTCGAGGCCGGCGGCGATCTGGCCCGGAACGCCGCCGAGAGTTCGGGCGGCGCGTCCGAGGGCGCGGGCATCCTGGCCGCGCTGGTGATCCTCGTGTTCCTGTTCGGGTCGTTGCTGGCGGCAACGCTTCCGCTGCTGACCGCCGTGTTCGCGGTCGGCAGCACGGTCGCGTTGCTGATGCTCGCGTCGCATTTCTTCACCGTGCCGGAGTACACGACGCCGGTGATGATGCTGGTCGGGCTCGGCGTCGGCATCGACTACGCGTTGCTGATCTTCTCGCGCTATCGGCACGAGCTGTTGAAGGGCACGGCCGACCCGAAGGCCGTCGCCCTGGACACTGCAGGCCGTTCGGTGATGTTCGCCGGGTGCACGGTGGTGATCGCGTTGCTCGGCCTGCTGGCGCTGGGGCTCGGCTCACTGCAGGGTGTCGCACTCGGTGTCACGTTGACCGTCCTGATGACGATGCTCGCGGCGGTGACCTTGCTGCCGTCGTTGCTGACACTGTTCGGGAAGCGGATCGAGCGGAGCGTGCGCAAGCATGCCGCGAAGCAGCGGCGTACGCCGGGCGACGGGTGGCGACGGCTGGCCGGAGTGGTACAGCGCGGGCCGTGGGTGCCGTTGGTGCTCGGCATCGTCGCGTTGGTGGCGCTGTCGCTGCCCGCGCTCGGCATGCGGCTCGGGTTCGCGGATGCGGGCACGGACGATCCGGCCAAGACCAGCCGGAAGGCGTACGACCTGCTGGCGGACGGATTCGGACCCGGTTTCAACGGCCCGCTCGTCGTGGTCTCGCAGGGCGACTCGGCCGCGGCGCAGGCGCTGGGCCAGACCTTGGCCGCCGATCCAGGGGTCGCCGCGGTGACACCGCCGCAACTGACGCCGGACGGCAAGATCGCGACCGTGCTGGCGTTCCCGAAGTCGGCTCCGCAGGACGCGGCGACGAGCGACCTCGTCGAGCGGTTGCGGGACGACACGTTGCCGGCGCTGGAGGGGCGGACCGGAGCGACGTACCTGATCGGCGGGTCGACGGCGGCCGCGGACGACTTCGCGGCGGCGGTGAGCAAGCGGCTGCCGATCTTCGTGCTGGTCGTCGTCGGGTTGTCGGCGCTGCTGCTGATGGCGGTGTTCCGGTCGGTGCTGATCCCGCTGAAGGCCGCCGTCCTCAACCTGCTGAGCATCGGCGCCTCGCTGGGTGCCATCACCCTGGTGTTCCAGCAAGGCTGGTTCGGTGCGCAGGCCGGGCCGATCGAGGCGTTCGTACCGGTGATGATCTTCGCGATCGTGTTCGGCCTGTCGATGGACTACGAGGTGTTCCTGGTCTCCCGGATCCACGAGGAGTGGCGGCGGACCGGCGACGCCCGGGTGGCGGTCCGCGAGGGGCTGGCGACGACAGGCAGCGTGATCACCGCGGCGGCCGCGATCATGATCGTGGTGTTCGGCGCCTTCCTGCTCAGCCCGGACCGGATGCTCAAGCAGTTCGGTCTCGGCCTGGCCACCGCGGTGCTGCTCGACGCCGTGCTGATCCGCTGCGTCATCGTCCCCGCGGTCCTGCGCCTGCTCGGCAACCGCGCCTGGTGGCTGCCGAGCGGGCTCGACCGGATCCTCCCGAGGATCAAGCTCGAGGATCACTCGTAGCGCCGTCGGGCGTATTGGTGTCGAAGGTGGCCAGCCCCAAAGACTTCCATGCCTCGAGGAGGCGCTTGTCGCCGGACGCGACGACGAGATCGGCGTCCTCCAGCTGTTCGGCGGAAGCGCAGTGGACGGCGTCGTACCCGCGCAGCGCGAGAAGGTCCGCGAGTTCTGCCGCGCGCTGGATCAATGCCTCGTCAAGCTCGGTGATCTCGAGTTGCGGCCAGAATTGGTCCAGCAGTCGGCGACACGACGAGTATGCGTGGTCGTCGAGGTGCGCCATGCGATGTGCCTGTGCGAGTGCGGCCGCGGTCTCCATATAGAGCAGTCGACTCGACACCACGGCGTCCGCGTCATCCCAGAATCGCCGACAAGCCGCACTGCTCGGCTCGCTGACCAGCAGCGGTACGAAAGCCGATGTGTCGAGATAGCCGATCACCGGCGCTGCTCGTCGATGAGCTCGCCGACCAGGCCCTCGGCATGAATCGGGTCGGGCGCGGGGTGCTTCTTCTGACGGGCGGGCTGCACGCGCCCTTCGGCGCGAAGTCGCTCCAGTCGCGTCGGTTGCCCGACGGGCACAATGCGGGCGACCGGTTGCCCATGGTCTGTCACTGTCACCGTGCGTCCGGAGCGGACCTCGGCCAGGTGGCGACTGAGGTTGTCGCGCAGCTCCCGAATGCCGACGTCCATGCTGCTCTCCCTTAGGTGGCTACTTACCCCAGGAGCATTGTAGCCACTTTCTTCCGGCATACACTCGACGATCGCCGAACTGTGGTCAGACGGTGAGTTGCCCGAAGCGGAGCATCCCGGTGGCGGCGTCCTGCTCCGGCGGGAGGTACACCCGCTGGATCGCCACTACGATCGCCTCGGCGATCACGTCGCGGAACGCCGGGTCGGCCAGCCGCGCAGAGTCGTGCGGGTTCGTCACGTAGCCGATCTCGAGCCGCACCGCGGGCATCTTGGTCCGCCGCAGCAGGTCCCAGGTCTTGGCATGCGTCCGGCAGTTCAGCAGGTCGGTCCGGGCGACGATCTCGCGCTGCACCAGGCCGGCGAACTGCTCGCCCACGCTCGACGAGGCGCCGTGCAGGTCGTTGCCGTAGTAGTACGTCGCTACGCCCTGCGCCTGCGGGTTCATCGAGCCGTCGGTGTGCAGCGAGACGCAGAGGTTCGCGTCCGTCTCGTTCGCGAACGCGGCCCGGGCCAGCTCGTCCGGCCCCTGGTCGCGGCCGCGGGACAGGTACGCCCGGACGCCGGTGGCGCCGAGACGACCCTCGATCCGGGCGGCCAGGTCGTACGCGATGTCGGACTCGCGCAGGCCGAAGCCCTCCCAGCCGTAGTCGAAGCCGCCGTGGCCCGGGTCGATCACCACGGTCTTGCCGGACAGTCGCGGTCCGGCGGCGCGGACGGCCTCGCGGGCGCGCAGCGCGTCCGGGCGGCCGCCGGTCGCCATCGGGCGGATGCGCTCGAGCGCCTTGAACGTCGACGGACCGCAGGTGCCGTCCGCCGGCAGGCCCATGTTGCGCTGGAACTCGGTCACCGCACGCTGGGTGTCCGCCGCGAAGATCCCGTCGATCCGGGCGACCGCGAACCCGAGCTCCTGCAGCTTGGCCTGCAGGCTCAGGACGTCGTCACCGCTCAACGGGTGCGACGGCACGTACGTCAGCAGCCGGTCGCCCAGCCGCCAGCGCGCGTCGTCGATCGCCCGGTAGGTCTGCGGGCCGACGACACCGTCGATCATCAGCCCGCGTTGCTGCTGGAAGCCCCGGACGGCGTGCGCGGTCGCTTCGTCGTAGACGTCGTGACCGCCGGTCAGCAGCCCGAGCCGCTGCAGCTTGCCGACGATCTCGGCGACCGCCTCGCCGCTGTCGCCGATCCTGTACACGCCGTGGGGGGCTTCCATCAACTGGCTCCTCTTACCGTGGCGGACGGGGTTGTCCTGCTTCTCAGCCAGTGAAGTCGGCCAGCTCCTTGAGCAGCGCCGCCTTCGGCTTGGCGCCGACGATGGACTTGGCCAGCTCACCGTTGACGTAGACGTTGATGGTAGGGATACCGGTGACGCGGTAGTTGCTCGGGGTGACCGGGTTCTCGTCGACGTTCATCTTCAGGAACGTGATCTTGTCGCCGTGGTCCTGGTTCAGCTCTTCCAGGATGGGGGATACCTGGCGGCACGGGCCACACCACTCGGCCCAGAAGTCGACCAGAACCGGCTTGTCGCTCTTCAGCACCGTCTGGTCGAACTCGGCGTCGGTGACAGCGTTCATCTTCTCGCCCACGGGCGTATCTCCTTCAGTGAGGTGTGAGGTTCAGGTCAGACAGAGACGGGCTGGGTGGCCGCGGCGGCGGCCGCGGTGGCCGCGTCCTCGAGAGTGGCCAGGAAGCGCTCGGCGTCCAGGGCGGCCGCACAGCCGGTGCCGGCGGCGGTGATCGCCTGCCGGTAGGTGTGGTCCACCAGGTCGCCGGCCGCGAACACGCCCGGCAGGTTGGTCTCGGTGCTGTTCGGCTTGACCAGCACGTAGCCCTCCGCGTCCAGGTCGACCTGGCCCTTCACCAGCTCCGACCGCGGGTCGTGGCCGATCGCGATGAACAGGCCGGTGGCCGGCAGCTCCCGGGTCTCGCCGGTCACGGTGTCCTTCAGCGTCAGGTGCGTGAGCTTGTCCTCGCCGTGGATCGTGTCGACGGCCGAGTTCCAGTGGAACTGGATCTTGTCGTTGGCGTACGCCCGGTCGGCCATGATCTTCGAGGCGCGCAGCTCGTCGCGGCGGTGCACCAGGTGCACCTTCTTCGCGAACTTGGTCAGGAAGGTGGCCTCCTCGACGGCGGAGTCGCCGCCGCCGACAACCGCGATCTCGTGGTCGCGGAAGAAGAAGCCGTCACAGGTCGCACACCAGGACACGCCGTGACCGGACATCCGGTCCTCGTCGGCCAGCCCCAGCTTGCGGTAGCCCGAACCCATCGCCAGGATGACGGCCTTGGCGCGGTGCTCGGTGCCTGCCGAGTCGGTGACCACCTTGACGTCGCCGGTCAGGTCGACCTTGATCACGTCGTCCGGCACCAGCTCGGCGCCGAACCGCTCGGCCTGCGTGCGCATCTCGTCCATCAGCGCCGGGCCCATGATGCCCTGCGAGAAACCGGGGAAGTTCTCCACCTCGGTGGTGTTCATCAGCGCGCCGCCGGCGGTGACGGAACCCTCGAAGACCAGCGGCTCCAGCGCCGCGCGCGCGGCGTACACGGCGGCGGTGTAACCGGCCGGGCCGGAGCCGACGATGATGACGTTGCGAACTGTGGTGGAGTCGCTCATGCAGGCGTTCCTCGTGTCGTCGAGACAGTGACGTCGTACTCAACGGATCCTAGAGGCCGACCATTCCCACGGTACCCATCGCGGGGCCGGGGCACCGCATCGACGGGCGGTCGTGGACTCAGCGGTTGCGCAGCGTCACCGTGGTCTCGTAGAACGAGCTGGGCGAGCCGCCCGGGACGCTACATCCGGCGACCGCGAACACCTGGATCTGGCTCGGCTGTGCCCCCTGCAGGCCGATGATCGTGGCCCGCTTGCCGTCCACCTTGGCGGGCTGGACGAGCCGGACGTCCGAATTCGGGCGGGAGGCCGCGAACGACCGTGCGCACGACTGCTCGTCGGCCGATCCGTGCAGGATCGCGCTCGGGGTGTGGTCGAGCCAGCGCTTCGTCGACGGACCGATGTCCTTCGAGCTGACCGCGACGGTGTCGGCCGGCGGAGTGTTCGGGTCCGCGGAGGCGGCGCCGTCGTTCGCCTGGTCCTTGGTGGCGAACACCACACCGACGCCGAGCGCGGCGATCAGCACCACGCCCGCCGCGGCGCCGAGCAGCTTCGGCAGGTGCCGGCGCGGCTCCTCGCGGATCTGCGCCAGCGAGTGCACGCCGACCGTGGACGCGCGCAGCACCGACTCGGACACGATCACCGCGTCCAGGTGCTCGGCGACGTCGGTCGGCATCGGAATGTCGGCGCGCCCCTCCTCGGCCAGGTCCCTGGTCAGCTCCAGGAGGGCGTCGTACGTCTGCTGGCACTCGGGGCAGGCCTTCACATGCTCACGAGCGCGGTGCGCCTCGGTCGCGGGCAGCAGGTTCTCGATCAGGTCGGCGATCGTGTCCGTGTCCAGGTGCTCGAGGTGCTCACTGGTCGGTAGACCGGGGTCGGTCATCGGGGGCTCGCCTCCTCACGGGAGGTGCGCAGCCGTAGCCACAGGGTCATAGGAAGAACTCCGTCAAAGGCGTCGGTCGTCCGGTCGCCAGAGGCAGGCGACTTCGCTTCGACGGGGGACCCGGTCATTCGGTTCCCACCGCTTCCGCGGCGGACTTGTCCGGTACGTCGGACTCCCGGGTCGTCTGCCAATGACGCAGCAGCGGGAGCAGCTTGGCGCGACCGCGGGCGCAGCGCGACTTGACCGTGCCGGGGGCGCAGTCGAGGATCGCGGCCGCCTCCTCGATCGAGTAGCCCTCCATGTCGACCAGGACCAGCGCGGCGCGCTGGTCCTCGTTGATCTGCTTCAGTGCGTTCAGCACGTCCAGCCGGCGCTCCCGCACCTCGGCCGGATCGTCCTCGGCCGGCCCGGCCAGCTCGGCGGCGCGGTCCTCGTCCTCGGGCAGCGGGTCGGCGGCGCGCACCTGACGGCGGCGGATCCGGTCCAGACAGGCGTTCACCACGATCCGGTGCAGCCAGGTGGTCACCTTCGCGTCCCCGCGGAACGAGTCCGCCCGCCGGAACGCCGAGATGAACGCCTCCTGCAGCGCGTCCGCCGCCTCCTCGGGCTCGCCGAGGGTGCGGATCGCGACCGCCCACATCCGGTCCCGGTGCCGCTTGACCAGGAACCCGAACGAGTCCGGGTTGCCGGCCACGTGCATCCGGAGCAGCTCGTGGTCGTCCAGTTGGTCGTAGCTCACCGGACCGCCGGCCGCGGCAGGCTGCACCGCGCCCTGCGCCGCCGGATCGCCCGCGCCGATGCGCGGGACGTCCGGCCGGGGCGGCGGGTTGCCCGAGTCCACGTGAGCGGTCATTTCTGGATCGTGACCTCCGAGATCGTGCCCCGGTACTTGCCGCCGTCTTCCTTCGGCAGCTTCGTCAGCCAGACGAGCACGTACTGCGTCTCGGTCGGTGCCGAGGGGGTAAGGGTCACCGTACCCTCCGGCTGGTCCTCCTGGTCGGCGACCGGCTTCCAGCCGTCGACCGTGCTCGGCGCCGCGCCGTCGGCGCTCTTCGGCACGAGCAGTTGGACGCTGGTGCCGTCGCCCTGCAGCGCGACCTGGACCTTCGACACGCTGGTGGGCGAGCCGAGGTCGTAGTAGATACCGACGCCGGGCTTCTGGCCGCCGAGGTTCGCCCGGCTGTACGACATCGTCGTCCAGGTCGTGGACGCCTTGCCGTCGTAGGTGTTCTTCACGTCCTCGGAGTGCTCGTTGCCGTTGCCGGCCGGCTCCGGGTCGAAGTCCTTGGCGCCGACGATCTTCGCCACGCCGCCGGTCGACGACGGAGTGGTGCTGGTCTGCGGCGGGGCACTGCTCTTGGTCCCGCCGCCGTCACCGCTGCCCTGGTCGTTGTTCATCGCGCCCTTGAGCAGGAACTGGGCCATCGCGACCACCGACAGCAACGCGAGGATCGCGAGCAGGATCAGGATTCGGCCGCCCCACGAGCCCTTCGGCTTCGGCTCGTCGTGGCGGCGCCGGCCGTTCCCGTTCGACGGCGGGGGTGGCTGGCGGCGCACCGGACGCGTCTCGGCCGCCGGGTTGTACGCCGGTTGCGGCGCGCCGTACCCGTTCTGCTCGGCGTCGTACGACGGCTGCGGTGTCGGGTCGAGCGCGGGCGGCGGGGGCTGCGGCACCACCTGGGTGGCGTCGTCGATGCTGCCGTTCTGACGGGCGACCTGGACCGTCTCGTCCATCTGGTTCGGCGGCTCGTGCGAGCTGCCGACGACACCGGACAGCGCCGCGGACAGGCCGGCCGCGCTGGTGATCGGCGGCGCGTGGTGCCGCGGCGGGTCACCGAGCAGGCGGTCGCTGATGTCGTCCAGCGAGCGCGGCACGCCGGCGCGCACCTGGCGCGGGCTCAGCAGCCGGCCGTGCTCGACCGGCGCGGGCTGGAGGCCCCAGGCGGGAGCCGGGCCCGGCCAGCGGCCGGTCAGCGAGGCGTAGAGCAGCTCGCCGAGCGAGTGGACGTCCTCCTCCGGTGAACCGGCGCCGGACGACCGCAGCGCCGCCTCGGTGGAGACGCCGATGACCTTGATCGCGCCCGCGTCGGTGACGACGACGGTGGCCGGGCTGATCGCGCCGTGCGCGTAGCCGGTGCGGTGCAGGTTCTCGAGGGCCTCGGACACCTCGCGGGCCAGCCACCCGGCCTGCTGCCCGGTGAGCGGGCCGCTGCTGAGCATCCGCTCCAGCGACCGGCCGCCGGCCCACTCGCGCACGCAGTACGTCACGCCGTCGTGCATGTCGCAGTCGAGCACCCGCAGGAACCGCGGGTCGTTCGCCGCGGCGGCCCGGCGGGCGGCGTCGAAGAGCAGGTTGGTCCGCGGGTCACCGACCGGCAGGACGTCGACGACGACCGCGCGGCTGAGCACCTCGTCGACGGCACGCCAGACTCGGGCGCCGTCGATCTCCGCGAGCAGCTCGGCGATCCGGTACCGCCCGGCCAGGAGGGCACCAGGACTCACGGTCTGGTTCGACACGGTGTCTCTCGCCCTCCTTGATGCCCAGCGGCCTGATCGCAGGGCCCATCGTAGTGCCCCGCTGACCGGACAGGTGGTGCACTAACGCACAAGCGGTCCGGATCAGCGCCGGATCGGCAGCTTCGATGTGACCATGGACACCACGTCGTTCACTTCGTGGATACGGAGTACCCGGGCCACCGCGGCGTACACCGGCAGCATCACGACCGCCGCGATCGCCAGCTCGAGGATCGCGCCGAGCGGGCCGGACCAGTCGATCGCCAGACCGAGCACCCAGAGCACGACCCGTCCCGCGCCGGCGCCGGCCACCGCGGCGATCACCATCGCGAGCAGCGGCAGCCCGATCCCGGCGCCCGGGACCCGCGGCACCTTGCGGCGCAGCACCGGGCGGGAGATCAGTACGGCGACCAGGTACGCCAGGGCGTACGCCGCGCCGAGGACGACACCGCTGAACCGGAGGTGCGCCTGGTCGAGCAGCACCCGGACCCCGATCACGGCCGCCGCGATGTTGGCCGCAGCGATCGCGCACTGCAGGAAGAACGGCGTCCGGGTGTCCTCGAAGGCGTAGAAGGTGCGGAGCTGGAAGTACTGAATGGTGAACGGCACGATGCCGAGCGCCAGTGTCATCAGCGTGTACGACATCAGCGTCAGGTTGTTCTTGCCCGAGCCGTAGCCGGCGATGATCGTCACGATCGGGTACGCGAACGCGATCATCGCGGCCGCCGCCGGTACGACGATCGCCAGCGTCTGCCGGATCGACCGGGCGGACAACTGCGCCACCTCGGCCGTGTCGCCGTCGGCCGCGAGCGCGGACATTTGCGGCAAGGCCGCGGTGGCGAGTGACACAGTGACGATGCCGTGCGGGACCAGGATGATCAGCATCGCGGTGCTGTACGCGAACAGACCGGCCTTGGCGCCTGGGTCGCCTGAGGCGCTACCGGCGATCGCGAGCCGGGTGACGACGACCAGGGTCACCTGGTTGACCGCCACGAACAGCACCGTCCAGATGCCCAATCGGGCAGTGTGTCCCAGACCGGTACCGCGGAGGCCGAACTTGGGCCGGTAGAAGTGCCCGCTGGCCCGCAGATACGGCAGCAGCACCAGGAGCTGGACGGCGATGCCGACCGTGTGTCCGAGACCGAGCAGCAGCTCCTCGCCGTGGCTGTACGTCGGGGGATTGTCGCCGACCCGGTAGACGAACAGGAAGATCACGATCGAGGCGCACGCGACGATGTTGTTCGCGATCGGCGCCCACATCATCGGACCGAACCGGCGGCGCGCGTTCAGCACCTGCCCGACCAGGACGAACGCGCCGTAGAAGAAGATCTGCGGCAGGCACAGCCGGACGAACATGATCATGTTCGCCTTCTCGGTCGCCCGGGACGGGTCGTGCAGCTCCTCCGGCATGTACAACTCGGCGATCGCCGGCGCCGCCAGCACACAGGCGACCGTGACGACCGCGAGCACGACGAAGCCGAAGGTCAGCAACCGGTTGGTGAAATCCTGGCCGCCGTCGGCGTGGTTCTTGATCGCGCGCACCAACTGCGGGACCAGGACGGTGTTGAACACGCCGCCGGCGAGCAGGATGTACAGGCTGTTCGGGATGGTGTTCGCGGCGGTGAAGATGTCGCCGCGCAGCGCGGTGCCGATGGCGGCCGCGAGCAGGGCGATCCGGACGAATCCGAGCAGGCGGGACAGCACCGTTCCGGCTGCCATCACCGCCGCGGAGCGCAGGGTGCGGTCAGCCATCCTTCGAACCGACTCCTTCTTTCAGGGACGCGTCCGGAGCTTCGGCGACGCCGTTCGTCCCGGGGCGATCGTGGGCGGGATCAGGGGTGTCGGTCGTCTCGGTCGTCTCCGCTGCGTCGGCGGCGCCGGCCAAGGTGCCGGCCGTGGTGCTCGCGGCGGCCGTGGTGCGGCGCTCGGTGCGGACCCGGCGGTAGATGCGGACGAACGACGTACCGAACAGCAGGGCGCAGGCCGCGCCGACCAGGATCCAACCGACGCTGCCGTACTGGCTGGCCTGGATCAGCAGCTCCTGGGACTTGCCCACCGGCTTGCCGGCCGCGTTCGTTACCTGCGCGTTCGCGCGGATCAGACCGTTCTGCTCCGCGCTCGCGTTGATTCGCGGCGTCCACTTCTGACCGGGACCGAGCACGACGGTCTGCGGCGTCCTGATCTTCAGGTCGGACCGGTTCACCGAGGTGACCACGATGCCGACCCGGACCGACCAGTCGGTCTCGTTGGTGATCGTCAGCGGGAACGTCCCCTTGCTCCCGGCCAGATTGACCTTGATCTCCTTGCGCAGCCCGCGGTCGACGCTCGCGTTCACCAGATGCACCTTGCCCAGCTGCTGGTTGGCGGAGCCGAGCTCGATCGCGGTGAAGTGCCGCGCCTCGTCCGGGTGACCGTTCCAGCCGGAGGACGTGGACCGCAGCAGCGCCTGCGTCATCACCTCGGGCAGCGCGGTCCCGTCGACGAGCAGGTCCTGCATCGTCGTGGTGGCCTCGTCGAGGTCCTTGACGCTCTGCAGGTGGGACTCGGTGAGCACGCCGTTCGTCTTCGGCGCGGCCGGTGCCTTGGTCTCCTGGGGTCGCGGGTTGGCCGCCACCACGCCGGCGACGTCGGTGGCCTTGATCCAGGGCAGTGAGAGGCTGCCCGCGAGCGTGGCGGTCGCGACGCCATCACTGTCCCAGCCGCGCGGCGGCGCAACGACCACCGACGCGGTGCTCTTGCCGGCGGCCGCGATCAGCGCGGTGACGGCCGCGAACCGCTGCCGCACCTGGAGCGGGCTCTCGGCGGTCTCCGGGTCGGGGCCGCCGGCCGTGAGGGACGAGTCGGCGATCACCGTGCGCTCCGCGCGATGCGTACCGCCCGGTGTGAGGACGTTGTACACGGGGCTGGTGGTCAGCACCGGGCGGGTGGCAGCAGACCACGAGGAGCTGCTGACCAGGTTCAGGTCGTCGGGCGTGGAGCCCGGGAACCCGCCGGCCGCGGCAGCCAGGTAGCGGCTCGCGGCGCCGCCGCCTTCGAGCCAGAGGCCGTTGGTGAATCCGGGGGCCAGCTCGCCGCCGGACCGTTCGGTCTTCGTCCGGGCCTGGGCGACCAGCTTCTTCAGCGGGTCGCCGGAGTCCACGAGGCCGGGCACGTCCGGGTCGCCGTACGGCAGCAGCACGATCTGGTTGCCGCGGGCCCGGCCGGCCTCGAACTCCTTGAGCCACGCGGTCGCGACCGCCTTGCCGGTGCCGGGCGTGGTCTGCCCGTTCTCGCCGACCACCACGTACTCCGTGGTCATCTGCCGGATCTCGTCGAGCATGGCCGGGTCGACCAGCCAGGTCACCTTGTGCTGCCGGCCGAGCGCGAGCAGCCGGCCGAGCGATCCGGACGGAGCCAGAGACTGGGCCAGCGACTCGTTGGCGAAGTTCTTGCCGCCGAGCTGGGTCGGGCGGTGCCGCAGCGGTACGACGAGCGCGGTGTTGACCGATCGGGTCAGCGGCTCCCGGCCGAGCACCGGCATCAGGGTGCGGGCCCGGCCGGCCATCACCCGCTCGCCGCTCGGCGGCTTCCCGCGGAACGTGACGCCAACGACGTACACGCCGGTGTGGTCGTTGATCCGCCATTCCTTCCACGGCACCGTCAAGGTGAACTCGACCGTCTGCTTCGGCGCCAGTGCTTGCTCGAACGGCTGGAAGGTCTGCTCGTCGTTGGTCAGGTTGCGGCAGCTGTCCCGGTCGTTCATCGGGACGTTCTGCTCGGTGGGGATCGCGTCCAGGGCGGCGGTGCTGGCCAGCCGGGTCCGGTCGATACAGGCCAGGGCCTGCGGGTCGTCGAACGTCACCGAGCTGGTGTTCGTCACCCGGCCCTTGATCACGACCTGCTCGCCGACCTTCGGCGCGGCCGGGCCGAACGAGTCGATCGTGACCTGGACGGCCGGCTCGTCGGCGGGCGCGGCGTCGGCCGGAGCGGCCAGAGTCGCTGCCGAAGCAGCAACCAAAAGGCACGCTCCCGCTACCGCGGAGAGCCTCAGTCGCCGTCTGAACACGCCGTCACCGTAACCTAGTTCCCCGTGTCACCCTTTGCCGACCAGTCAGCCTCAGCCGGATCGTTGTCCGCAGTACAGCAGCGCGCCGTCCAGGCCCTGCTGCAACTCGCTCCGGTCGTCGACGAGCTGGGCTCCCGGTTCACCGCCGCAGGCCACGAGATCGCGCTGGTCGGCGGTCCGGTCCGGGACATTCTCCTCGGCCGGGGGAGCAAGGATCTGGACTTCACCACGTCAGCGCACCCGGATGTGATCGAGCGGTTGCTGTCCGGCTGGGCGGACCATGTCTGGGATATCGGCAAGGCGTTCGGCACCATCGGTTGTCGCAAGGGTGAGTGGGTCCTGGAGATCACGACCTACAGGTCGGAAACCTACGATCCCACCTCGCGCAAACCGGAGGTGGCCTACGGCGACTCCCTGGAGGGCGATCTGGCCCGCCGGGACTTCGCGATGAACGCGATGGCGGTCCGGTTGCCGTCGCGGCAGTTCGTCGACCCGTACGGCGGGATCGAGGACGTCGCGAACCGCCGGATCCGCACCCCCGGTACGCCGGAGGACTCGTTCTCCGACGACCCGCTGCGGATGATGCGGGCGGCCCGGTTCGCCGCACAGCTCGGCTTCACGCCGGACCCGGCCGTGGTGGCCGCGATGACCGCGATGGCCGACCGGATCACGATCGTGTCGGCCGAGCGGGTCCGCGACGAGCTGGAGAAGCTGATCTGCTCCGATCACCCGCGGATCGGGCTCGACCTGCTGGTCTCGACCGGCCTGGCCGAGCACGTGCTGCCCGAGCTGCCGGCCCTGAAGCTGCAGGTCGACGAGCACCATCGGCACAAGGACGTCTACCAGCACTCGCTCACCGTCCTCGATCAGGCCATCGATCTGGAGTCCCGTCTCTCTGTTCCGACGCCCGATTTCGTCGTTCGGTTCGCCGCACTGATCCACGACATCGGCAAGCCGAAGACCAAGCGCAACGAAGCCGGCGGCAAGGTGACCTTCCATCACCACGACGTGGTCGGCGCCAAGCTGGCCCGGAAGCGGATGAAGGCGCTCCGGTTCAGCAACGAGCAGATCGACCAGGTCAGCAAGCTGATCGAGCTGCACCTGCGCTTCCACGGGTACGGCGACGGCGAGTGGACGGACTCCGCGGTCCGCCGCTACGTCCGCGACGCCGGCGACCAGCTCGACCGGTTGCACATCCTGACCCGGGCGGACTGCACCACCCGCAACCGCCGCAAGGCGGACTCGCTGCGGGCCGCGTACGACGACCTCGAGGAGCGCATCGAGCGCTTGCAGGAGCAGGAGGAGCTCGACGCCCTGCGCCCCGACCTCGACGGCAACCAGATCATGGAGATCCTCGGCATCCCGCCGGGCCGTGAGGTCGGCGCGGCCTACAAGTTCCTCATGGACCTCCGCCTCGACCAGGGCCCGCTCGGCGCGGACCGCGCGCGGGAAGAGCTCCTCACCTGGTGGTCGAACCGCTCCTGATCGGCTGCGCGGGGACGGCCGCGTAGGCCTTCGCGATGGTGTCCGCCGAGATCGGGTGCGGCGCGTACGTCGTGGTGCCGTCCTGCGTGGTGATCGAGGCGACCGGGAGCGCCGGGGCGATCGAGTTGGTGAGGTACGCGGCGTCGTACGTCGTCAGGTCGGCGAGCGGGACCGGCGTGGTCGTGTAGTCGTCCAGGCCGCGCTGGAGGACCTGCCGGCGGATGCCGGGGAGGGCCGGCGCCGACGGGAAGACGAGGTGCGGGCCGCGGGCGAAGCAGATGTTCCAGATGGAGGCTTCGGAGATCTCGCCGGTCGCGGTATGGAAGACGGCGTCGTCGTAGCCGGACGGCTGGGCCTTGCGGGCGTGGTAGGTGAGGTCGAAGGTGCCGGTGTGCTTCAGGTGCGGGACGGCGCGCTCGTGCTGGAACGCGAGCAGGCGCAGCGGGACGGCGCCGGCCGGCACCGGCGGGCCGACTCGGGTCAGCAGGTGGAGCTCGTCGGCGGCGAAGACGTTGACGCGGATCGAGAGATCGCCGGTACCTGCCTGCTCGAGCGCCGCGTCCAGGTCACGCCGGACCCGATCCTCGGGCAACGGCTGCCCGAAGACCTCCCGCGTGCTGCGGTCCAGGCGCTCGAAGTGCAGGTCCAGCCCGTCAACCCGCCCGTCACGCACCTGCATCGACGTGAAATGCCCGTACGCCGTTGCTCGCAGCAACGTCGCGTCGACCGTCGGTGACCGGGTGCCGTCCAGCAACAGGAAATCGCTCACAGGCCCTAGGCCCTCTCTGGTAATCCATCGCCTACTGCGGGGCACTCGGCACGGCACCTCGCCGCACGGTAGCAAAGGCCACGATGGATCCGCATCGAGGCCTTCGCTCCCGCACGCCGAGCTACCGCACCGAGCACCTCCTCGCGACGGCGCTGGATCACCAGACAGGGCCTAGTCTCGCCGTGTGGACGTGTGGAGCATCATCGGGTGGGGCGGATCGGCGCTCGTCGTGTTGTCGCTGCTGCAGACCCGGATCCTGCGGCTGCGGGTCCTGAACCTGGTCGGCTGCGTGATCCTGGTCGGGTTCAACGCGGTGGTCGGCGTCTGGCCGATGGTCGGCATGAACGCGGTGCTCGCGGTCATCAACGTCGTGCACCTGTGGCGGCTGCTCCGGCACCGGCACGACGAGACGGAGTACCAGGTGCTGCAGGTGGACGAGTCCGACGAGTACCTCGGCTACATCCTCGACCGGCACCAGAAGGAGATCATCCGGTTCAACCCCGGGTTCACGCCCGGCACCAGCCAGTACGCGTTCTTGGTGCAGCACGGCGACCGCACCGTCGGCGTCGTCCTGGCGCACGACGCCGGCGACGGCCGGGCGCAGATCGATCTCGACTATGCGGTCCCGAAGTACCGCGACTTCACGCCAGGTGAGTTCGTCTACCGGCGCAGTGACGTCTTCACCGATCGCGGGTTCCGCCAGGTTCTCGCGTCACCCCGGATGCGCGACTCCACGCCGTACCTGAAGAACCTCGGCTTCCACCGCGACGGCAACGACCTGGTCCTGAACCTCTAGATGTCCTTCGCGTAGCAGAGCGAGGCGATCTCGTGCTCGAAGGGCGGGTACGGCGGGGTGGGTCGATAGCCGTGGTTCGTGTAGAGGGCGATCGCTTCGACCTGCTTGGTGCCGGTCTCGAGGCGGAGGCGGGTCATTCCACCGGTGCGGGCGGACGCCTCGACGGCCTCGAGCAGGATGCGGGACAGGCCCCAGCCGCGCGCGGACGGCGCCACGTACATCCGTTTGATCTCGCCGAGGCCCGGCGCGACCGGCTGCAGGCCGACGCAGCCGACCGGTGCTCCGTCCAGCGTGAGCAGCGTGAACGCGATGTCCGGATGCAGCCCGACGAGCGGCTGGTCCTCGCCGTACATCGCCGCCAGTTCGGCCTGTTGCGCCGTGGTCAGGGCCAGCACTTCCGCGTCCGTCGGCGGTGCCGGCCGCAGTTCCACTCCCTCGATCACCATGCCATCGGACGGTAGCAACACGGCATGACGCTCCTGTTTCCGTTTCCTCTCCGTGGTCTGATGGGCCAGTGAGGACGTTGCAGGAGACCGCCGCGCTGGTGCGGGACGGCGTGCTGGATCCGGTGCTACTGGTCGAGGACGCGTTGACGCGTGCGGCTGCCGTGGCCCACCTGAACGCGATCGTGCACCTCGACGCGGACGGCGCGCGCACGGCGGCCGCGGTGCACGACCGCACCGGTGCGCTCGCCGGCGTTCCCGTGCTGGTGAAGGAGATCGTCGAGGTCGAAGGCCTGCCGTACCGCTGCGGGTCCGCGTCGATGGACGAGGTCGGTCGCCAGGACGCCGACGTCGTACGCCGGTTGCGCTCCGCGGGGGCGATCGTGATCGGCCTCTCGCACACCCACGAGTTCGCGTACGGGTGCACCGGCACGTCGAACCGCGTCGGCCCCTGCCGAAACCCGCACGACCCGTCGCGGATGACCGGCGGCTCCAGTTCGGGCTCGGCAGCGGCGGTGGCGGCCGGGGTCGTCCCGTTGGCGATCGGGACGGACACTGCTGGCTCCGTACGCATCCCGGCCGCGCTGTGTGGAGTCGTCGGGTTCAAACCGACCTACAACACGCTGCCCACAGACCGCGTCTTCCCCCTGTCCCAGACCCTCGACCACGTAGGCGTCCTGACCCGCACCGCCAGAGACGCCAGCTACGCCCTGACTGCCCTGACTGAGATCACCATCGCAGAGTCCAGCGCTCGGCCTCGCCTCGGCATCGTGACGAACGCAGAGTACCTAGACCTCAGTCCTGAGGTTCGTAGTGCCTGGCTGGCTGTTGTGGAGAAGCTCGACACCGTTGACGTACAGCTGCCCGATTGGTCCACAAGTTTCTCCACAGCTGCGAATCTGCAAGGCCCGGAAGCGGTTGCCAACCACAAGGACAGGATTCAGGACAGCTACCAGCCCGACGTTCGCCGGCGCCTGCTCGAAGCCGCGCTGGTGCAGCCGGCCGACTACGAGCGAGCCAAAGAACAAGCAGCAGCGATCACGGCCGAACTCGACGCGGTGCTGGCCACGGTGGACGCGGTCATCACTCCGACAGTCCTCACCACAGCCCCGCCACTCACCACCCCCGACGCCGACGTACGCCGGCAACTACTGAACAACACCCGCCTGGCGAACCTCACCAAGCACGCGGCCGTCAGCCTGCCGATCCCGGCTGACGGCCTTCCCGTGGGCCTGCAGGTCATTGCTGCGAGCAATGAGCAGGCGGCCGCGGTCGCGTGCTGGATCGAAGCTCAGCGGTAGACCCGCAGATCCGCCAAGCTCCACCAGTTACCGGCACTGCCGTTCTGCGTGACCCGGATGTACCGTGCCCGCGTGGGCGGCAACTCGACTGTCGTCAGCTGACTGCTCGACGTACCAGTGGCAACCGTTCGCCAGCTGGTCCCGTCGTTGCTGACAGCAACCGTATGGCCATGCGCGTAGTCACCGATGTTCCCGCCGCTGTCCAACGCGACCTGCCGGAACGTCTGTGCCTTCCCGAGGTCCACCTGCACCCACTGACCCGGTGCCTGCGCCGTCTTGCTCTGCCACACGGTCGATCCGTCCGCGTCGATCAGCAGACCGGCGTCGGCTCCGTTGACGCTTGCCGCCGCGCCCTGCGGCGTCAACTGCTGCGGTGCGGCCGCTGCCGTCCGTCCCCAGGTGAAGGTCGCGATCGACCCGCCGGGCAGTTCGTACTCGAAGGTCTCGTCTCCGAGCGCCACGGCGAACGAGCGTGGTTCGTCGTTCTCGTTGTGGACAAGGAGTGCCGTCGTACCGTCCGGGTTGCGGAACGCGGCCGACATCAGCTGCCCGTTCCACCCGGTCGTTCCGTACGACGTGCTTGCGATCCGCACCGCGCCCGGCTTCACGAACTTCGACAGGTGGCCGATCGTGTAGTACTCCGCGTCCGTCGACACCGTGCCGTCCGGCTGCAACGTCACCAGGCCGGTGCACGTGTCGCAGCCGCCGAGGTGCGGGCCGCCGGTCGAGTCGAGTGCGATGTTCCAGTTCACGACCGACTTCGCCCAGTTCCGCGTCGTACCGAGCATCAGCGTGCGGGCGTGCCAGGTGAGCGTGCCGCGGAAGATCTGCGGCGGGGTGTCGTTCGGCCCGTGCGAGCCGGAGCACTCGGTGAACCAGATGCCCTTCGACGGGAAGGCGTTGTGCAGGTCGGTCTGCTTGGAAGGGTCGCCGGAGTAGCAGTGGTACGCCGTACCCGCGATCCACTTCGCCGCCGAGGTCCGCAGCAGCTTGTA
The DNA here is from genome assembly GCF_040610875.1 of Kribbella sp. NPDC003505. Lineage (NCBI taxonomy): Bacteria > Bacillati > Actinomycetota > Actinomycetes > Propionibacteriales > Kribbellaceae > Kribbella > Kribbella sp. NPDC003505. The sequence continues at coordinate 489,126 of NZ_JBEXNA010000004.1, forward strand.
CGGGTAGTCGGTCTCCGGGTCCTCACCGGGCGGGGTGGAGGCGATGTCGCCGGGGTGCGTGGTCCAGTTGTGGTCGTAGCCGAGGATCTTGGTCCTTGGGCTGACCTTCTGCAGCAGCGGCCCCAGGGCGGTGATCACTGCCGCTTCCTGGCGGACCGGCAGGTCCGTGCCCGGGTACGCGCTCGGCTTGCGGTTCTGCGGCTCGTTCTGGATCGAGAGGAAGTCGACAGGTACGCCGGCCCGCGTGTACGCCTGCACGAACTTCACCAGGTAGCGCGCGTACGCGTCGTACACCTTCGGGTCGTCCTTCAGACGGCCGCCGACGAGTGAGTCGCCGGTCTTCATCCAGGCCGGCGGGCTCCACGGCGTGGCCATCACCTTGAGCTGCGGGTTGAGCTGCTTCGCCCGGCGGAGCAACGGCAGCACCTGCCGCTCGTCGTGGGCGATGCTGAAGTGCCGCAGCTCGAAGTCGGTCCGGCCCGCGGGTACGTCGTCGTACGTGTAGTGCTCGGCCGCCGCCGTGAAGTCGGACGAGCCGACGGGCTGCCGCAGGAAGCTGACGCCGATGCCCTGTCGCGGATCGAACAGCGACCGCATCGTCTGCTCGCGATCGGCCGGGCTGAGCCGGTACAGCACGTCGGCGGACGAGTCGGTGATCGAGGCGCCGAAGCCGTCCATGGTCTGGTATGTCGTGCGCGGGTCGACCGTGATCGTGGTCCGGTCGCTCGCGCCGTCCGACGTGGACCTGAAGGCGAGCGGCGCGCGCTCGTGCAACAGCTCGGCGCGGTCCGGTGTGGTGACCCAGACCTGGACCTGGGTCGTCGGGGGCTGGGCCTGGGCGGGCCCGGTGAGTGACGCCGCAGCGAGAGCAAGGGCGACGCCGAAGACGGGTGTTCTCATCGCGCTCCTCAGGGATGAAACAAACGGCCACAGAAAACGCTCGCCGTCGAGGGCTGTCAAGGCCTGGGAGCGTGGGACTACAGTGCTGAGCGTGAAACAAAAGGATGTAACAAATGCCCCGCGCTAGAGCGACCGTTCGGGACGTCGCGGCGGCGACCGGGGTGTCGATCGCGACGGTGTCCCGCGTCCTGAACCAGGCGGGCAGCGTGGCGCCCGAGACCCGGCAGCTCGTCGAGGAGGCGATCGAGGAGCTCGGCCTGCGCGCGCCCGCACCGCGTGGCGGTACGGCGAAACCGGTCGGCGGAGCGGTCTACGTGCGCTGTCCGTACGTGCTCACCGACTACTTCGGGCTGATCGTCTCGTCGATCGCCGAGACGCTCGACCGTCACGGCCGGCAACTTGTCCTGAATGCCGGCGAGGCCGCGCAGCACGAGCGCGTGCTCGGCCGCCTGCCCGCCCAGCGCTCACTCGCCGGCGCGATCCTGATCCTCCCGCCGGAGCTGAGTGACGAACTGGTTCGGCTGAGCACGCGCCGTTTCCCGTTCGTCGTCGTGGACCCGCGGACGGCGCTTCCGCCCGACATCCCGTCCGTGTCCGCCGCCCATCACTCCGGCGCCCGGCAACTCACGACGTACCTGACCGGGCTGGGGCACACCCGGATCGGCGTGATCGCCGGCCCGCGGGAGTGGCTCGCCGCCGATGCCCGGCTCAGCGGTCACTCCGCGGCCCTCGCCGACGCCGGCATCCTGCCCGACCCCGCGCTCATCCGCCACGACCAGCCGACCACGCAGCACGGCTGTCGCGCCGCGGGCGAACTGCTCGACCTCGACCCCCGCCCGACGGCGCTCGTCGCCTTCAATGACAAGGCCGCTGTCGGAGCGCTCCAAGCCGCTCGCGAGCGCGGCCTGTCAGTGCCCGGCGATGTGTCGATCGCCGGCTTCGACGACCTCGATCTCAGCCGTGCCACAACCCCGCAACTCACCACGGTCCGGCAACCGCTCCAGGAGATGGGCCGAATGGCGGTCAGCCTGCTGATCCGCCTCCTGGACCGCCACGCCCTGGAGGCCCTGCACGTGGAACTGGCGACCACCCTCGCCCCCCGAGCCTCAACGGCCCCACCGCCCGACCTTCGCTGAGCCCGGTGTCCACATGCGGAGTTAGGCGGTGCGCGAAACGGCTCGGTTGTGGCAGGTTTTAGACATGAACCTTCGGATCGGCATCGCCGGGATCGCCATCGAGTCCAGCACGTTCTCGCCACACCGGGCCGGCCTCGCCGACTTCGACGTCCGCCGCGGTGACCGCATCCTGGAGCGGTACGACTTCCTCGGCAGGGACTGGGCGCAGGGGATCGACTGGGTCCCGCTGCTGCACGCCCGCTCACTGCCCGGCGGAGCGGTCCTGCCGGAGGTGTACGACGACCTGTCAGCCGAGATCATCGCCCGCCTCGAGGGCGCCGGTGAGCTGGACGGGTTCTTCTTCGACATCCACGGCGCGATGAGCGTCGTCGGGCGGCAGGACGCGGAGGCCGACCTGGCCACGCGGATCCGGTCCGTACTCGGTCCCGACGTGCTGGTGTCCGCGTCGATGGACCTGCACGGCAACGTGTCCCGCGAGCTCGGTACGGCGGTCGACCTGATCACCTGCTACCGGATGGCCCCGCACGAGGACGCGATGGAGAGCCGCGAACGCGCCCTGCGGAACCTGGTCGAGCGGGTCCGGTCCGGGCTCGGGAAGCCGGGGAAGGCCTGGGTGCAGGTGCCGGTGCTGTTGCCGGGTGAGAAGACCTCGACGCGGCTCGAGCCGGCCAAGTCGATCTACCGGCGCGTCGGGGAGATCGCGGACGAGCCCGGCGTGCTGGACGCGGCCGTCTGGGTCGGGTACGCCTGGGCCGACGAGCCGCGGTGCCGGGCCGCCGTGGTCGTCACCGGCGACGACGACGCCCTGATCACCGAGCGCGCGGCCGAGTTGGCGAGAGCGTACTGGGACGCCCGGGAGGGGTTCGAGTTCGTGGCGCCCACCGGAACCCTGCACGAGTGCGTTGCGGCCGGGCTCGCTTCCGCCGCGCGGCCGTTCCTGATCAGCGACTCCGGCGACAACCCCACGGCGGGCGGCGCCGGTGACACGTCGTGGACCCTCGGTGAGCTGCTCACGATCGAGGAACTGACTTCCGGCAAGGCCACCGCGATCCACGCCAGCATCGCCGACGCCGAGGCCGTCGCCGCCTGCGTCGCAGCCGGCGTCGGCAACCCGGTCGAAGTCACCGCCGGCGGCAAGGTCGACTCCGGCCCCGCGGGGCCGGTCGCGCTGTCCGGCACCGTGTTCTCGATCTCCGAGGATCCCGTCGGCGGCACCGTCGCGGTGGTTCAGGTCGGTGGTCTGCACTCGATCCTGACCACCCGCCGCAAGCCGTACCACCACCTCGCCGACTTCACCCTCCTGGGCCTCGACCCGGCGACCACCGACCTGGTCATCGTCAAGATCGGCTACCTGGAACCGGAGCTCTACAACCTCGCCGCCGACTGGCTCCTGGCGCTCACCCCTGGCGGCGTGGACCAGGACCTCCTCCGCCTGGGCCACCACGGCGTACTACGCCCCCTGTTCCCCTTCGACCCCGACATGGCAGACCCCGACCTGAAGCCCGAAAGAATCTGACCCACGGGTCCGTGGTGGGCCGTGGCGCTGTGCCGGTAGGTGAACGCGGGCGGTAGTTCGCGACCGCCGGTAGTAGCCGCGAAAGTGCACTGTGCCGAGGCGGGCGCGGTGGCGCGGGTTTCATTTCTTGCCCTGGGCATCGGTGCGATGTCTTGCTGGCGGTGGGGGGTGGGTGTAGCTTCATAACGCCTCGTGATCGTGGTGCTGGGGGTAGCGCTTACGTGGGTGACGCTGATCGTGACGGAGCGTCGCTTGGGGTGGGGACCCGAGGCCGGCGACGTTCCAGGTGGGGGGACCCATGGGACGTCGACGTGCGCCGGACCGTGTCCGGGCGACCGGGCGTGCTCCGCCGTGTCCGCGGCGTACCTCCGGCGATCGCGGGCCCGTCCATGCCGTCCCGCTCAAGCCGTCGATCCGCCGGCCGCCGTCCTGCTGACGGCAGGACGAAGCCGCGTCCGCACGAGTAAGCCTCTCTGCTCCCACAGCTCTCGGACACGACCGCAGTACCGCAGTTCCGTGCTCAAACAGAAGGGCACATCACAGTGACATCGCGAACTGAGCCGCGGGCGCTTCGGCGTTTCCGGCGTCCCCTGATCCTGGCCTCTGGCGTCGCGCTGCTGGCGGCGGCCTTGGTGCCGAACGCCAACGCCAACCTGCCGGGCAGCACGTTCGAGGGCAACGACGGCAACATGGTCGTCAACACGACCGGCAACAAGGACTGGGTGTCCGACTCCATCAACCGGGTCCGCGGCGACGATCTGGCCAGTGGTTCGACCGACAACTCGTTCGGCCAGGGCACCAAGGAAGACGACCCGAACGTATCGGTCGTGACGGGCTCGATCCCGCCGCAGAAGAGCGACCTGACCAGGTTCTACGTCGGGAACGAAGTTGCTGCCGGCAATATCTATCTGTACCTCGCCTGGGAGCGTTCGAACATTCTCGGCTCGGCGAACATGGACTTCGAGATCAACAAGCTCGCCCAGCCGAACCTGACCACCACCGGAGCGAAGACGCTCAACCGGAGCCCCGGTGACATGCTGATCACGTTCGACTTCACCAACGGCGGCGGCACTCCGGTGCTCGGCCTGCTCCGGTGGGTCACCACGGGTGCGAAAACCCAGTGCTTCTCTGCGAACGCGATTCCGTGCTGGGGCAACCGGGTCGACCTGAGCGCTGCCGGCTTCGCCGAAGGCGCGGTCAACGACGGCACCATCAGCGAGGCGGTCGCCGGCGGAACGCTGGATCAGTTCGAGTTCGGCGAGGCCGCCATCAACATGACCGCGGCCGGAATCTTCCCGTCCAACGCATGCACCGCGTTCGGCAGCGCGTTCCTGAAGAGCCGCTCGTCGGCGTCGTTCCCGGCCGAGGTCAAGGACTTCGTCGCACCGCAGCCGGTGAACATCTCCAACTGCGGCAAGATCATCATCCGCAAGGTGACCGAGAACGGTAACGCCTCGTTCGGCTACACGACGACCGGTAGCCCGAGCAACCTGAACCCGTCGAGCTTCTCGCTGTCCAACGGGCAGTCGCGGACGTACGACGACACGACCGGCCAGGTCCAGCCCGGCACCTACAGCGTCACCGAGTCGACCGTCCCAGCCGGCTGGACGTTGAAGGACCTCACCTGCACAACGGTGTCCGGCACCGGTACCACTGCCACGCCAAGTGGCGCGACGGTCAACATCACGATGGCTCCTGGCGGCCTGGTCGACTGTACGTACACCAACCACATCAATGCGCATCCGGCCGTCACGACGACGTTGTCGGCGGAGACGATCGTGGTGGGCGGCAGTGTGCACGACTCGGCGACGTTGACCGGGGCGACCGCGAATGCCGGCGGCACGGTGACCTACACCGTCTACACGGACTCGGCGTGCTCGACCGGTGCGCAGTCCGCGGGGACGAAGACGGTGACGAACGGTGTCGTGCCGGATTCGAACGCGATCACGTTCAACGCGGCCGGTGACTACTACTGGCAGGCCGTGTACAGCGGTGACGCGAACAACGATCCGGCGACCAGTGTCTGCACCAGTGAGCACCTGGTCGTGAACAAGAAGGCGCCGACCATCGCTACCACCTTGTCGGCCGAGACCGTCGAGGTCGGCGGCAGCGTGCACGACTCGGCGACGCTGAGCAACGCCACGGCGGACGCCGGCGGCACGGTGACCTACACCGTGTACACCGACAGCGCCTGCTCGACCGGTGCGCAGAGTGCCGGCACGGTCAACGTGACGAACGGCGTCGTACCTGACTCCAACGCGATCACGTTCAACACCGCGGGCGACTACTACTGGCAGGCCGTGTACAGCGGTGACGCCAACAACAACGGAGCGACGAGCGTGTGCACCAGTGAACATCTCGTCGTGACGAAGAAGAGCCCGGCGATCAGCACCGCACCGAACCTGATCCCGAACGACGACGCCACGATCAGCGGCGCCCTGGCTCCGACGGGCACGATCACGTTCAAGCTGTTCGCTCCTGCCGACGCGACCTGCGCCGGCGCCGGGGCGTACACGCAGACCGTGACGGTGAACGGCAACGGGACGTACAGCACGTCCAACACGTCGTTCGTCGCCAGCACGCTCGGGACCTGGCGTTGGCAGGTCACCTACAGCGGTGACGCCAACAACAACCCGGCCACCTCGGCCTGTGGTGTGGAGCGCTTCACTCTCGCCAACGGCTGACGGTTCGAGCTACAACTTGCGCAACATCTGAAGGGCCTCGATCGAGTGGTCGACGAGGTGGTCGGCCGAGTACGGCCGGTCCGCTTCGGGGAGACCGGACCACTCGATCGCCAGGTCCTCGGCGTACGACAGCCACGCGTGGATGCGGAGGTAGTCCTGGGAGGTGGGCTCATCGGCCACGTCGGGCGTGCCAAGGTAGGTGAGGACGCGCTTGGTCAGGCCCGCGCGCGTCTCGTCGTACACCTTGACGGCGAAGTCGTCGCCGCCGGCGGCGCCGCGGACGAACGAGATGTACGCCGTTCGCCGGCGGGTGATGAACGCGACGAACTGGACGAGCATCTCGCGCAGCTGCTGCTCGGGGGGCAGTGCGTCGTCCGGCTTCGTGACCCGGAGCAGGCGGCGGCCGGCCGCGGAGATGACGGCGAGGTAGTAGTCGCGCTTGCTCGGGAAGTAGTGGAACAGCAGCCCGCGGGAGATTCCGGCCTGGGCGGCGATCGCGTCGATGGACAGCTCATGGATCGGTTGGTCGCGAAGCATCATCAGGCCGATCTTGACCAGTTGCTTCTTGCGGTCTTCCGCTGACAGCCGGTGATCCATGCTATTGAGCATTGCTTAGAGGCCCGCTACGGTCAAGGCGAGGGAGAGGAGTCTTGATGGGGTTCGAACCTTCGGCCCGGGCTCAAGAGCTGATCACCCGCGTGGAAGCCTTCCTGCGGAGCGAGATCGAGCCGGTCGAGGCGGAGCTGCACCATGCGATCCGCACCGCCGGTGACCCGTGGCAGCCGCAGCCGCTGATCAAGGACCTGCAGGCGAAAGCCCGTGACGCAGGCCTGTGGAACCTGTTCCTCCCGCCCGCGGAACCAGGCAACGAGCAGTACGGCGAAGGCCTCAGCAACCTCGATTACGCCCCGATCGCGGAGCTGACCGGCCGGTCCTTCATCGCGCCGTACATCTTCAACTGCAACGCACCGGACACCGGGAACATGGAGGTCCTGCTCCGCTACGGCAACGACGAGCAGAAGAAACGCTGGCTGGAGCCGCTGCTGGACGGCACGATCCGCTCCGCGTTCTGCATGACCGAGCCGGACGTCGCGTCCTCCGACGCCACGAACATGCAGGCCACGGCGGTCGTCGACGGTGACGACGTCGTGCTGAACGGCCGCAAGTGGTGGAGCACCGGCGTCGGCCACCCGGACTGCGAGCTGCTGATCTTCATGGGCCTCACCGACCCGGACGCGCACCGGTACGAGCGCCACACGATGGTTCTCGTCCCGCGCGACACCCCGGGTGTGAAGGTCGAGCGCCTGCTCCCCGCGATGAGCAGGTACGACGAGCCGCACGGCCACGGCGAGGTGTCCTTCACCGAGGTCCGGGTGCCGGCCGCGAACATCCTGGTCGGACCCGGCCGGGCGTTCGAGATCGCCCAGGGCCGCCTCGGTCCGGGACGCGTGCACCACTGCATGCGGCTGGTCGGTCTGGCCGAGAAGGCCCTCGAGCTCGCCCTGCAACGCGGCACCAGCCGGACCGCGTTCGGCAAGCCACTGGTCAACCTCGGCGGCAACCGCGAGCGGATCGCGGAGGCCCGGATCGCGATCAACCAGGCACGGCTGCTCGTGCTGCAGACGGCGTACCTGCTGGACACGCAGGGTCTCGTCGGGGCGTTGAGTGAGGTCAGCCAGATCAAGGTCGCCGTGCCGCGGATGGCGCAGGACGTCATCGACATGGCGATCCAGTTGCACGGCGGCGGTGGGCTGTCCGAGGACTTCCCGCTCGCGGCCGCGTGGACCAGTGCCCGCGCGTTGCGACTGGCCGACGGACCCGACGAGGTGCATCGTGGGGTGATCGCGAGGATCGAACTCGCGTCGTACCTCGCGGCAGCTCAGGAGGCCAAGTGAGTCGGGTTCTCGTCACCGGTGCCGCGAGCGGGCTGGGTGCCGCCCTGGTCGCCCGGTTCGTTGCTGACGGCCACCAGGTGCTCGGCACCGACGTGTCGCCGGACGCGCCGGGGAGTACGCCGTACTTGAAGCTGGACGTCCGGAGCCCGGAGGACTGGGACGCTGCGGTGGCGTGGTGCGAGGAGAACTGGGGCGGCCTGGACATCCTGGTAAACAACGCCGGCATCGCGACCGGCGGGCGCATCGACGTCGAGACGCTGGACGAGTGGGACCGGGTCGTCGACATCAACCTGATGGGCGTGGTCCGCGGCTGCCGCGCGTTCGTGCCGCTGTTCAAACGGCAGCGCGCCGGTCACATCGTGAACACCGCGTCGGCGGCCGGCCTGGTCCACCCGCCGATGATGAGCTCGTACAACACGGTGAAGGCCGGTGTCGTCGCGCTCTCCGAGACGCTGTCGCACGAGCTCCATCCGTACGGCGTGACCGTGTCGGTGGTCTGCCCGTCGTTCTTCCGGACCAACCTCGCGGACTCGATCCGCGGTGCGGACAGCGCGATGGGGGCGACCGCGCGGCAGCTGATCGAGAAGTCGCCGCGGTCCGCGGACGACATCGCGGTCGCTGTCATCGACGGGATCAAGAAGCAGCGGTTCCTGATCGTCCCGGACCGGCCGGCCCAGCTGGCCTGGCTGACCAAGCGGTTCGCCCGCCCGCTGTACGACCGCCAGATGCGCAGGATCGCCGCGCGTGCGCACGAACGTGCTGAGCACGGAGCGGAGACACGACCGACGGACGGGCGGTGACGGGCGTGCCGGACGACGCTCGGCCGGTGCGGGACGAGGACGCGTTCGACGTACCCGCGGTCGACGCCTGGCTGCGGGCACAGGCCCGGGTGCCGGACGGGCTGCCAGAGGTGAAGCAGTTCTCCGGCGGGGCCTCCAACCTCACCTATCTGCTGAGCTATCCGGGACACGACCTGATCCTGCGGCGGCCACCCGCGGGGACGAAGGCGAAGAGCGCGCACGACATGGGCCGCGAGTTCCGGATCCAGCAGAGCCTGAAGCCGGTCTTCCGGTACGTCCCGGAGATGGTTGCCCATTGCAATGACGAGACGGTGATCGGCTCCGAGTTCTACGTGATGGAGCGGGTCGTCGGGACGATCCCCGGGCATCACCAGTTGGGCGTCGACCTCACACCGGCCCAGACCCGTCAGCTGGGGTTCACCTTGATCGACACGCTCGCCGAGCTGCACGCCGTCGATCCGGTCACCGCCGGGCTGGCTGATCTCGGGCGCGGTGCGGGGTACGTCGAACGCCAGGTCAACGGCTGGTCCGAGCGCTACCGCAAGGCGAAAACGTGGAACGTGCCGAGCTACGAGAAGGTGATGGCGTGGCTGGCCGCGCACCAGCCGGCCGACGTACGCACCTGCGTTGTCCACAACGACTTCCGGCTCGACAACGTCGTCCTGGCGCCGGACGATCCGCTGCGCGTGGTCGGCGTGCTCGACTGGGAGCTGGCCACGCTGGGGGATCCGCTGATGGATCTCGGCAGCGCGCTGGCGTACTGGGTGCAGGCCGATGACGACTGGGCGTTCCGCCGCTTCAGGCTGCAGCCGTCCGACGTGCCCGGCATGCTCACGCGGGCGGAGATCGTCGAGTACTACGCGAAGCAGTCAGGGCTCACGACGGACAACTGGGCGTTCTACGAGGTGTTCGGGCTGTTCCGGCTGGCAGTGATAGCGCAGCAGATCTACTACCGCTATCACCACAAACAGACCCGGAACCCGCGCTTCAAGAACTTCTGGTTGCCCGTGAACCTGCTCGAGCGGCGCTGCCGCAGGATCATCCGGCAGGCGTGAGTGCCCGCCATCTATCTGATTCGGCATGCGCAGGCGTCGTTCGGTGCGCGCGACTACGACAAGCTGTCCGCCGTCGGTGAGCAGCAGGCGGCGCGGCTCCGCGAGACCTTCGCGGACGTGAAGCCGGCGCTCGTGGTGTCCGGTTCGATGCGCCGGCACCAGCAGACCGCGTCGCTCGCGGGATTCACGGCGGACGTGGATCCGGGCTTCGACGAGTTCGATCACCAGGAGGTGATCGTCGCGCACAAACCGGCGTACCGGCGGCACGCGGTGATGGTCGCGGATCTCGCGCGGACCGGCAATCCGCGGCGAGCGTTCCAGGAGGTGTTCGGCGCCGCGACGCAGCGGTGGATCGACGGCGGCGACGGGTACACCGAGACCTTCCACGCGTTCTGCGAGCGGTCCGAGGCCGCGGTACGACGGACCGCCGCGCGGCTCGGGAAGGGGGAGACGGCGCTCGTCTTCACCTCCGGCGGGCCGATAGCGGCCGTCGTGAGCCGGCTGCTGTCCGGCGGCGACGGGCTGTGGACGAAGCTGAACCCGGTGACGATCAACACCGCGATCACCAAGGTCGTGTCCGGTCGCGGCGGGCTGACCGTGGTGAGCTACAACGAACACGTCCACCTCGGCGCGGACCTGCTCACGTATAGATAGGACACCCGATGCGACGGAACATCCTGATCACCGGCGCCAGCTCCGGCCTCGGTGCGGAGATGGCGCGGCAGTTCGCCGCGAAGGGGCACGACCTCGCGCTGACCGCACGCCGTACCGAACGGCTGGAGGCGCTGCGGACCGAGCTGGCCGAGCGCTGTCCACAGAGCAGAGTAGTTGTCCACAGTCTGGATGTGACCGATCACGACCAGGTGTTCAAGGTGTTCCGGGCGATCGACGCCGAGCTGCCGCTGGACCGGGTCGTCGTGAACGCCGGCCTGGGCAAGGGCGCGCCGCTCGGCACCGGCTGGTTCGACGCGAACCGGGACACCGCGCTCACCAACTTCGTCGGTGCGCTCGCGCAGATCGAGGCGGCGCTCGAGCTGTTCCGCGCGCGGAACGCCGGCCACCTCGTGCTGATCGCGTCGATCTCCGCGCTGCGCGGCTTCCCGAAGACGGTCACGACGTACGCCGCGACCAAGGCCGGGCTCGCCTCGCTCGGGGAAGGGCTGCGGCTGGAGCTGATGGGCAAGCCGATCAAGGTCAGCACGATCTATCCCGGGTACATCCGGTCCGAGATGAACGAGCACGTGGAGCGCGCACCGTTCATCGTCGACACCGAGACCGGCGTCCGGGCGATGGTGGCGGCGATCGAGGCGGAGAAGGCGAAGGCGTACGTCCCGGCGCGGCCGTGGTGGCCGCTCGCGCAGGTGATGCGGTTCGCGCCGCTGCCGGTGCTGAAGAGGATGATCTGAATGCGCTGGGGCCTGACGGTGCCGCTGACCGGCGTACCGCTGCGGGAGCACCGGTCGCTGATCTCGTCGCTGTCCGAGCTGGGGTACACGGATCTGTGGTCGGCGGAAGTGGCCGGCGCGGACGCGTTCACTCCGCTCGTGCTCGCGTCCGAGTGGGACTCGTCGTTGCGGCTCGGGACGGCCGTCGTACCGGTGCACACGCGGGGGCCGGCCGCGTTGGCGATGAGTGCCGCGGCGTTGGCGGACCTCGCGCCGGGGCGGTTCGTGCTCGGTATCGGGGCGTCGTCGGAGACGATCGTGACCGGGTGGAACGGGATCGCGTACGACCCGCCGCTGGCGCGGACCCGCGACGTGCTGCGGTTCCTGCGGCAGGCGTTCGCGGGGGAGAAGGTCGACGGGGAGTTCGACAGCTTCACGATCCGGCGGTTCCGGCTGGAGAAGGCGCCGGACGTGCCGCCCGCGATCATGCTCGCCGCTCTCCGGCCGCAGATGCTCCGGCTCGCCGCGCGGGAGGCCGACGGGGCGATCACGAACTGGCTGTCCGCGGACGACGTACCCCGGGTGCGCGCCGAGCTCGGGCCCGACAAGGAACTCGCCGCGCGGATCTTCGTGTGCGTCACCGAGGACGCGGAGATGGCGCGCAACATCGGGCGCTACCTGATCGCGACGTACCTGACCGTGCCCGGCTACGCCGCGTTCCACGACTGGCTGGGCCGCGCCGAGCTGATGAAACCGATGCGCGACGCCTGGGCCGCCGGCGACCGCAACGCGGCGATGGCCGCCGTGCCGGTCGAGCTCGTCGACGACCTGATCGTCCACGGCACGCCCGCCCAATGCCGGGCCCACATCAACCGCTACGTCGAGAACGGCCTCGACACCCCCATCATCGCGACGCTCCCGACCGGCACCAGCCTCCTCGAAACCGCCCGCTCACTCACTCCGAACTAGCGGTGGCAGTGGGGTCAGCTCAACCGATGCTCTCGCAGCCACATCGTTGCGCGGCGGTTCGAGGCGCGGCACAGCCAGGCGTCCTGGATGATCTCGGTGAGCTCCTGCCGGGACAGTTCGCCCAGCCGGCCGGCCCGGACGAGGACCGACGGGTGGCCGTCGAAGTGCGGTGTGGTGAAGAACGGGTTGGCGTCGTCGGACACCAGCGCGAGCTTCTCGGTCTCGGACTCGACCCAGATCATGATCACGTCGTCGTACTTCTCGCCGCTCACCGGATCCACGGCGTCCGGGCGCGGCGTACGGAAGAACACGAACGACTTCCCGCCGACCTGGTACACGGGCCGGTCGGTTCCGTCGTCGCGCTCCCACTTGGTGACGTGCGGCATCCCGGACGCGATCGCGTGTACGTCGGCCACCCGCGCTTTCCTCGCGCCCATGCGTCCGAGTCTAGGAGCGGCAGCTCGACAGGTAGTGCACCCGTGAGACGCCGTACGCGCGGCCACGATCACGCTCAGGTGCACTAGGGGCTGGCCCGATACGTCCTGTCGACCTGCACACCCGCCGGGATCCAGAGGGTGAAGGTGGAGCCGTCACCTACCTGGCTGGTGACGGTGATGCGGCCGTGGTGGGCTTCGGCGAGGTGTTTGGTGATGGCCAGGCCGAGGCCGCTGCCTCCGGTGGTGCGGGTGCGGGACACGTCGGCGCGGTAGAAGCGGTCGAAGAGATGTGGGAGGTGTTCCGCCGCGATGCCGGTGCCGTTGTCACTCACGCTGAGGTTGTAACCGTTGTCCACCGGCCGTACGCCGACCTGCACCTGGCCGCCGGGTGGCGTGTACCGGATGGCGTTCGAGACCAGGTTGCCGAGGGCCTGACGAATGCGTGCGCCGTCGACAACCGCCGGCGCGGGCCCACCAGCTGTCGACGACAGGGTGACGGCGGCCTGCTCAGCGGTCGGCCGGTGGGCGGAGACGACCTGCTGCACCAACTCCGACAGGTCGCGCTCGGCGGGGTGCAGGCGGAGCATGCCGGCGTCGGCGAGAGCCAGGTCCTGGAGGTCGGCGACCAGGTGTTCGAGCAGCGCCGTTTCCTCGAGCAACGAGGTGACGAGCGCGTGGTCGAGCGGCACCACGCCGTCCTCCGACGCGACCAGGTAGCCCTTGATGTTGGCCAGCGGTGTCCGCAGCTCGTGCGCCACGTCGCTGACCATCGCCTTGCGCTGGAAGTCGTGCCGCTGGATCGCCTCGGCCATGTCGTTGAACGCGTGCCCGAGCCGCGCGACCTCGTCCTTCCCGCTCACCGGCACCCGCGCGGCGTGGTCGCCGTTCCGCATCCGTTGCGCCGCACCGGTCAGCGCCACGATCGGCCGGACCAGCCGGCGCCCCGCGAAGAGCATCACCAGTGCCGCGATCAGCAGCACGCCGAGCGCGGTGGCCGCCGTACGGAGCAAGCCTTCGCCGGAGAAGACGTTGAACGTGCTCTTGGCCCCGAGGTAGAGCCTCGCGGGCGGCGCGACGTACGGCGTGAGCGCCTGGACACGGGCCTGCTGGAGACAGTTGCCGAACGTGTCGCCGACGAGTTCCTTCACCGCCGGGTCGACGGACTTCAGGCCCTGGAACTCGTTGACCTTGTAGTCGATCCCGGCGGCGTCCAGGCAGGCGGTCGAGCGCCTGACCTCGTCGTCGTTGACGATCTTCGCCTTCGCGCTCGGCGCGGTCAGTCCGGGCGGCATGCACTCGTCGTCCGCGAGCGTGTTGGCCTTCTCCACCCGGACGCCGGCCACGGACTGCGTCGACTCGACCATCACCTGGGGGACGGTTCCGGCGATACGGTTCACACTCGCCGGCTTGCCCTTTGCGGTGGAGCAGTCCGCCGCCTGCTGCGCGAGCTTGTCACGCTCCTTCAGTTCGTCGTCGGTCAGACCCCATTCCGGGTAGGCGACGAACGGCGGCCCGATCGCGGCGGTTGCGACGAATCCCCCGGTCGCGGCGAGGGTCTTCCGCGCGGCGTACACCGTCATCGCGCCGCTCAGCTTCCCCAATCCGGAGGTGCGCACGTCGACGGTTGCCGCCGGCACCGACGGCAGGTCCGGCGCGGCGCCGAGCATCCGGGCCGAATCCGCGATCACCTCACCGGTCTCACTCGTCACCGCGATCCGCCGGCCGAGCTTGTCGGCCAGGTCGTGCACCAGGCGGTCCACACCCGACCAGGTCGGATGATCGGCGGCGTACCGGGTCAGCTCGCCGTAGATCTCGCCGTCGACCTGCAGCTGACCCGTGTTCGCGTCGATCTCGCCCTGGAGTTTCTCCGACGTGCTGTACGTCGCGATCACCGCGGTCGCGATCACGGCGCCGAGCGCGACCGCGAGCGACAGCCCGAGGAACCGGACCAGCACGCTACGACGCATGGCTGACCGCCTTGTCGGCGAGCTTGTAGCCCACGCCGTACACGGTCTTCAGGTACGCCGGGGCACCCGACGACGGCTCGATCTTCTTCCGCAGGTTCATCACGTGGACGTCGACGGTCCGGTCGAACACGTAGTGGTCGAAGCCGAACGCGTGCTCCAGAAGTTGCTGCCGCGAGAACGCGCGCCCCGGCGACGCGGCCAGGCAGGCGAGGATCTTGAACTCGGCCGGCGTCAGGTCGACCAGGCGGCCGGCCAGCCGGACCTCGTGGCGCGAGGGGTCGATCTCCAGCTCACCGACGCGGTACACCTCGCCTTCGGCGCGGCTGCGGGTCCGCCGCAGGACCGTGCGGACCCGGGCGACCAGTTCGCGCGGGTTGTACGGCTTGGTCAGGTAGTCGTCCGCGCCGAGATCGAGCCCGAGCAGCAGGTCGTCCTCGGTGGAGCGGGCGGTCAGCATGATGATCGGGACGTCACCATCTGCCCGGAGGACGCGGCAGACGTCGAGCCCGTCGACCTTCGGCATCATCACGTCGAGCACCAGCAGGTCCGGGCTGCGCCGGCGGGCCTCGTCGATCGCCTCCCGGCCGTCGTGTACGACGACGGTCAGGTGCCCTTCCCGTTCGAGGTACCGCCGGATCAGCTCCGCCTGCTTGAGGTCGTCTTCGGCGACCAGGATCCGCGCTGGCATAGTCCTCAATGTCGCCGAAAGACATGAGAATCCGATGAAGATCGGCTGAGAGCATCAGGTGCAAACGGGACCTTCACAGGTTCTTCACCGCCCCGGCGGCACGCTCCACAGCCATGAAGACAACAGCACTCGCCGTGGTGGCGGTCCTGGCGCTGGCCGCCTGCGGGAACGACAAGGCGCCGGTCGCGTCCGATCAGACGAGCGACAAGAGCCCGCTCGCGGAGTACATGGGCGACGGCTTCGTCAGCTCGTCCGGCGGCGGCGGGTTCCGGATCGCGATGCGGGCCGGCGGCGCGCAGCAGCCGACCGAGGAGGATCTGGCCAAGCAGCGCAAGGTCGAGGACGCGACCGTGGCCTGCATGAAGGCTGCCGGTTTCGAGTACGTCGCCGTACCGCCGGAGCAGAACGCGAAGAGCAAGTTCACCGACGCGTTCAACCTGCCGCCGGACAAGTTCGCCGAGCAGTACGGGTACGGCATCAGCACGATCGACTGGTCCAAGGCCGGTCCGAACGACGACTCGAACCCGAACACCAAGATCCGCAACGCACTCTCGCCCGCCGCTCAGAAGGCCTACGACAAGGCGCTGAACGGGCCGAACGCGAACGGGAACGGCGCCGTCGTCATCCAGGGCGGCAAGGACGGCCCGAGCTCGAGCAATGAGATGGACCTCGGATGTCGCGGTAAGGCGGTCAAGCAGGTGTACGGCGACGACGCGAACCGGAACGTCGACTTCAAGAAGTTCGACAGCCTGTTCAAGGACATCCAGGCGCTGCAGAAGCGGATCGACGCCGACCAGCGGGTCGTGGACGCGACCGCCGCCTGGACCGACTGCATGGCCGACGCGGGGCATTCGGGGCTCAAGAAGGTCGACGACCCGCGCAACCAGATCCAGCAGCAGCTCGACGCCCTGACCGGGAACAAGCCGCCGGCGAAGAACGGCCCGGCCCAGGTCAGCGGCCCGCCGTCGTTCGACAAGGTCGACGCGACCAAGCTGGCCGAGCTACGCAAGTCCGAGATCGAGCTCGCGGTGGCGGACCAGAAGTGCAAGGCCAAGGGGTACGAGGACGCGTACAAGAAGGTCCAGTACGAGGCCGAGAAGGAGTTCGTCGACCAGCACAAGTCCGAGCTCGAGGCGTACCGCGACGAGATGGCGAACCGGTGACCGCTTCGCCCAAGTCCCGGCGCCGGGTGCTCGTCAGCGTGGCCGGGGTGGCCGTGGCCTCACTGGGCATCGGGGTGGTGGCAGGCAGCCGGATCAGCTCGCCGGAGGACGCCGCCGCGAAGACCGCGCCGCCGAAAGCATCCCAGATCACCGTGCCGGTGGCGAAGAAGGCGCTGTCCAGCAAGGTGGTCGGCCGGGGGGACGCGTCGTTCGACGGTGCGGTGAACATCCGGGTCGAGACCAGTGGGATCAAGACGGCGCCGATCGTGACCGGCAAGGTGCCCGCGGTCGGCTCGACGCTCACCGAGGGCAAGGCGCTGCTCGAGATCACCGGGCGGCCGGTGATCGGGCTGGCCGGAGTCCTGCCGATGTACCGGACGCTGTCGCCAGGGAGCAAGGGCCCTGACGTGCTGCAGTTGGAGCAGACGCTCGACAGGCTGGGGCTCGACCCCGGCGACGTCGACGACGAGTACGACCTGGACACCTCGGCGGCCGTGGAGCGGCTGTACGAGAACGCCGGGTACGACGCTCCGGCGGCGGACGAGCAGTTCACGCAGGCCGTCGACCAGGCGAAGAAGCAGGTCGACGCCGCGAAGAAGCAGCTCCGGCAGGCGCAGTCGCAGCTGAAGGCGGCCAAGGACGCCAAGGCGAAGGACACATCAGTTCAGCAAGGCGCTGTGGACGACGCCGAAGAGAACCTCGCCGACGCGAGGGACGCGCAGAACGAGGCCGAGTTCAAGGCCGGGACGCCGCTGCCGGTGTCCGAGGTGGTCTACGTGAAGACGCTGCCGCGCCGCGTCGACGACGTGAAGGTCGAGCGCGGCGGGACGGTGAACGGCGTGGTGATGTCGGCCAGTGGTGCGTCGCTGGTCGTCACGGTCAAGGTCGACGCGGAGACCGCGCAGCGGCTGAAGGCGGGTATGGCGGCGACGCTGGATCTCGGCGACAGCGTCTCGGTCGCCGGGAAGGTTCGCCGGGTCACGAAGAACGGCAATCAGTACGACGTGGTGGTCGCGCCGAACACGCTGACCGCCGGCCAGCTGGCGCTGCTGCGGGACGCGAACGTGCGGGTCACGATTCCGGTGAAGAGCACCAGCGGCAAGGTTCTCGCCGTCCCTGTGGCCGCGCTGTCGTCGGGATCGGACGGCGCGTCGCGCGTCGAGGTCCTGCGCAACGGGAAGGTCGAGCTGGTTCCGGTCGCGGTCGGGCTGACCGCGGACGGGTTCGCGCAGGTCACGCCCAAGGGCGACGCGAAGCTGACCGAGGGCGACCAGGTGGTGGTCGGGCGATGAGTACCGCGGTGGCTTTGCCGGCGCCGGTCGTCGAGATGATCGGCGTCCGGCGGTTCTTCCCGGGACCTCCCGAGGTACGGGCGATCGCGGGCGTCGACCTGACCATCCGGCAGGGGGAGTACCTGTCGATCGTCGGCCCGTCCGGGTCGGGGAAGTCGACGCTGCTGCACCTGCTGGGCTTGCTGGACAACCCGACGGGCGGGGTCTACCGGCTCGACGGCGTGGACACGATGAGCCTGCGGGAGCGGCGGCGCGCCGTACTGCGTGGGGAGCGGATCGGCTTCGTCTTCCAGTCCTTCCACCTGCTCGACCACCGGACCGTGCTGGAGAACGTGGCGCTGTCGATGGTGTACGTCGGGGTGCCGCGGCGGCAGCGGATGGCGCGGGCCCGGGTCGCACTCGAGCGGGTCGGGCTGTCGCACCGGATGGAGTTCGCGCCGACCACGCTCTCCGGCGGTGAGCGGCAGCGCGTCGCCATCGCGCGGGCGCTGGTCGCCGAACCCAGCCTGCTGCTCGCCGACGAGCCGACCGGCAACCTGGACAGCGCGAATGCGGAGGCGATCCTGCAAGTGTTCGACGAACTGCACGCCGAGGGCATGACGCTGGCCGTCATCACCCACGACGACCACGTCAGCCGCCGGGCCCAGCGCCAGGTGCGGATCGTCGACGGGACCCTCCAGTGGTAACCCAAGCAGGCCCCCCGGACCCGACCGGCGGGCCGTCCACCTCACCCGGCGCCGGCGCGGCGCGGCGGCGCGCGCGTCCGCGGGTCGCACTCGCGCGGCTCATCGGGCGTGCGTCCGGCAGCCGACCTGCCTCGCCGCGCCCCCGGGGAAGATCCCGCCCGGCCGTGCGGGATCTCCTCGACGAGGCGCTCGCGGGTGTCGCCGCCCGGCCTACCCGGCTGATCCTCACCACGCTGGGCACGGTGCTCGGTGTCGCCGCGCTGGTGGGGACGGTCGGGCTCGGGCAGACGGCCGCCGGGCAGATCACCCAGCGGTTCGACCTGGCGGCGGCCACCCGCGTGGTGGTGCAGCCGGACGACAAGGGCGGACAAGAAGGCGAGGCCGCGACGCAGCTCCCTTGGGACGCGCCGGACCGGATCAAGCGGCTGAACGGCGTGGAAGCGGTCGGCACCGTCAGCAACCTGGAGATCGGTGACGACCTGGTCCAGAACGTGACCGGCCTGGACGGCGGTACCGGGAAGGCCTTGCAGGTGATGGCCGGATCCTCCGGTCTCTGGGACGCGGTCCGCGCGGTGCTCAAGACCGGCCGGTTCTTCGACGACGGTCACGACCGGCGCGCCGACAAGGTGGTTGTCCTGGGCAAGCACGCGGCGGAGCGGCTCGGCATCAACCGGGTCGACTCGCAACCGGCCGTCTTCATCGGCGACGAGCCGTACACGGTGATCGGCATCCTCGACTCGGTCAGCGGCCGGGCCGAGCTGAACGACGCGGTGATCATGCCGAACGGTACGGCACGCCAGGCGTACGACCTCGAGTCGCCGGACGCGGTCGAGATCCGTACGGCGGTCGGCGCCGCGCAACTGATCGCGGAGCAGGCTCCGATCGCGATCGAGCCGAACAACCCGAGCACCCTGACCGTCGACGCGCCGCCGAAGCAGGGCGCCGTACGGAAAGGGGTCGAGTCCGACCTGAACGCGTTGTTCCTGCTGCTGGGCGCGGTCGCGCTGCTCGTCGGAGGGCTCGGCATCGCCAACGTCACGCTGCTGTCGGTGCTGGAGCGCATCTCGGAGATCGGCCTGCGCCGGGCCCTGGGCGCGGCGCGACGACATATCGCCGTTCAGTTCCTGGTGGAGAGTGTGATCGTCGGCTTCCTGGGCGGACTGCTCGGAACGGCGGTCGGGGTCATCCTGACCGTCGGGGTCTCGTGGGTCCGGGACTGGACGCCGATCCTGGACAACCGGCTGGCGTTCGGTTCACCCCTGCTGGGTGCGTTCATCGGCCTGGTTGCCGGTACCTATCCCGCCTGGAAGGCCTCCGCCATCCAGCCGATCACCGCGCTGCGAGGCACGTGAGTACAGCACCGCGGTGATCGCGAACCCGGCCACGATCAGCGCGAGCACCGGGTACGACTTCCCGCTGTCGGGCAGGATCGCCGCGCCGAGCGCGGCCGCGGAGACCTGCCCGACGTTGAAGATCATGTCGTACAGCGAGAACACGCGACCGCGGTACACGTCGTCGACACCCGTCTGGACGAGGGTGTCGACGCTGATCTTGATGCCCTGCGCGCAGATCCCGAGCAGGAACCCGCCGACCACCATCGCGGGCTGTGTGTAGAGCCCGATCGGGACGGCGCTCACGACCGCGGCGGCCGCGAACAGCAGCGTGATCCATCGGCGGAGCGTCATCACCCGCGTGCCCCACGGCGTCACGAGCGCGGCGACGAACAGGCCGGCGCCGACCGCACCGGTCGCGATCGCGAGTCCACCGAACGCTTGATCCAGCTGGCCGGGACCGTAGAAGTAGTTCCGGTACAGCAGGATCATCGCGACCGTCAGCAGCCCGAAGAAGAACCGCAGCGAGCCGATCGCGGCAAGGCCGAGGGCGGCCTGACGGCGTTCACGGAGGTGCCGGCCGCCGTCCACAAGACCGGCTGCGATGCCGCGGAGTGCTTCCACGACGCCTGGTTCGTCGCCGCTCAGGTCCGGACCGAGTTGGTCGCGCCGCAGCCGAAGGGCGAGCAGCGCGGCGGCTGTGTAGCTGAAGACCGTCAGCCCGAGGACGGCGAGGTCCGAGTCGACCAGCAGTTTCACCCCGGCCCCGATCCCGCCGCCGACCAGGAAGGCCGCCGTACCGGACGTCGGGGTGACCGCGTTCGCCATCACCAGCTCGTCACGGTCGACGACGTGCGGGAGGCCGGCGGAGAGTCCGGAGAGCAGGAAGCGGTTGACGCCCAGCGTGAGCAGGACGGCCAGGTAGAACAGCGCGCCGGCGTCACCGGCCGCGACGATCGCGCCGACGCCGATCACGAGCGCGGCGCGGGTCAGGTTCGCGCCGAACAGGATCTGGCGGCGCGACCAGCGGTCCAGGAGAACCCCGGTGAACGGGCCGAGGATCGAGTACGGCAGCAGCGACACCGCGAACAGGCCGGCGATCGCCGCCGCGTCGGGCGCCCGCTCCGGCGAGAACAGCACGTACGACGCGAGCGCGACTTGAAAGACCCCGTCGCCGCACTGCGACGTCAGCCGAACCGCGAACAACCGCCGGAAATCGCGCCGCCGAAGCAACGTCGCCAGATCCCGGATGAACCGCACGCTTGCACTGTAACTAGTCGCCTGACGAGTCGCTGGGGCGCAGCCGTTCGGCGGCGGTCTCGCCGCGTTTGCCGACCGGCTCGACGCCGCGGGCGCGGCCGAGGCCGAGCAGCGGCATGTTGCCGTAGATCGTCTCGGTGTTTCCGGCCGGTACGACGTACGTCTCGTGCCAGATGCCGACTGCTCCGCCCTGGTACGAGGTGCGGAAGAACTCGACCCAGGCGGGCCGGTGCGTCCGGCCGGAGTCGTTCGCGAACGCCTCCAGCTTCTCCACCGACTCCCAGTACTGGATCAGCGTGACGCCACGCCACGTCGGCAACGTACGGAACCCGAGCAACCCACTGTCCTCGTGATTGCTCAGCTCCCGCAACATCGGCCCCATCGCCCGCGCCACCGGCACCCATTCCCGCACCTTGCGCACCGAGTTCACCCGCATCCCGATCAGGAACACGACCAACCCCCCGTCGTACGCCGCGGTCTGCCGCCCCTGGATCACGCCGCTCATGTCCGCCCCCTCTCACGTCGCTACCGACCAGGCTCGCCTCAATCCTCTGTAAAGGCCATCGGATGGCGCGCCGGAGCTGATGGCAAGGCGGCCGGTGCGGGGTAGTGTCGTTCTGCCGGGTGTCACAGTCCGTTGTGTACCGGCTACGATGGCTCCTCAGTTCTGAGCCGCAGCGCGGATGGGATTTTCATGACTGAATCGCAGGATGCCGACGTCGACCCGCGGATGTACGAGCAGTTGAAGCTCGACCGCCCGCACGGCGCCCGGGTGTACGACTACTTCCTGGGTGGGAAGGACAACTTCGCGATCGACCGGCAGGCCGCCGAGCACTTGCTGCAGGCCTTCCCCGGCTTCCGCACCGCCGCCCGGTCGAACCGGATGTGGATGCACCGCGCGGCGAAGTACGCCGCCGAGCAGGGCATCACGCAGTTCCTGGACGTCGGCACCGGCATCCCGACCGAGCCGAACCTGCACGAGGTCGTCCAGGAGATCGTCCCGTCGGCGCACGTGGTGTACGCCGACAACGACCCGATCGTCCTCGCGCACTCCCGCGCGCTGCTGGTCAGCACGCCGGAGGGCCGGACGGCGTACCTCGAGGCCGACGTCACCGACCCGCAGTCGATCCTGCAGTCCGACGAGGTCCGGGAACTGATCGACTTCAGCAAGCCGGTCGCGCTCAGCATCGTCGGCGTCTTCCACTATCTGCCGGACCACCTGAAGCCGTACGACCTGGTCCGTCAGCTCGTCGAGCCGCTCGCGTCCGGCTCGCTGCTGATCTTCTCGCACTGCACCCCGGACTTCGCGCCCGAGCTGTGGGAGCGCGCGATGGTGGTCTACAAGGCCGACGGCGGCGACGCGCAGGTGCGCAGCAAGGAAGAGGTCACCCAGTTCTTCGAAGGCACCGAGCTGATCGAGCCCGGCGTCGTGTCGCCGTTCCGCTGGTATCCCGACGCGGAGACGCAGCGCCTGGTCGACAAGGGCGAGTTCACCGACGTCATGTGCAGCCTGTGGGTGGGTGTCGGCCGCAAGCCGTGAGCCGTAGCGAGTATCCGCACCACCTGGCGATCACGCTGCGGTGGAAGGACAACGACGTCTACGGGCACGTCAACAACGTCGACTACTACAGCTTCTTCGACACGGTCATCAACGACTTCCTGATCCGCCGCGGTGGGCTCGACATCCACCGCGGCGAGGTGATCGGCTTGTGCGTGGACTCGCAGTGCACGTTCAAGCAGCCGCTCGAGTTCCCCGGTGTCGTCGACGCCGGGTTGCGGTGCGGGCAGCTCGGCACCTCCAGTGTGCGGTACGAGCTCGCCTTGTTCCGTGAGGACGCGGACGAGCCGGCCGCCACCGGCCGGTTCGTGCACGTGTTCGTCGGGCGGCACGACCGTCGCCCGGTCCCGGTCCCGGACGGGATCCGCGCGGCCCTCGAAGGGATCACGCGATGATCGTGCGCGGCGCCGTACTGCGGGAGATGGGCCGGCCGGCGCCGTACGCCGCGTCGCGGCCGCTGCAGGTGGAAGACGTCGAACTCGCGCCGCCGGGGCCGGGGGAGTTGCTGATCCGGATCCGCGCGGCCGGGCTGTGTCACTCGGACCTGTCGGTGATCGACGGCTCGCGCCCACGGGTGATGCCGATGCTTCTCGGTCACGAAGCGACCGGCGAGGTCGTGCACTCCGAGGCACCCGGTTTCGCGCCGGGCGATGTCGTGGTGTGTGCCTTCGTCCCCGCCTGCGGCACCTGCGCGCCCTGCGCCGAGGGCCGCCCCGCCTTGTGTGAACCGGGTGCCGCCGCGAACACCGCCGGCACCCTCCTCACCGGCACGCGCCGCCTCACCACCACCGACCGTCCCGGGGAGCTGCACCACCACCTCGGGGTGTCCGGGTTTGCGGATCATGCGGTGATCTCGGCGCATTCGGCCGTGAAGGTCGATCCAACGCTTCCGCCGGAGATCGCGGCACTCTTCGGCTGCGCGGTCATGACCGGCGTCGGCGCGGTGGTCAACACCGCCCAGGTCCGCGCAGGCCGCAGTACCGCAGTTTTCGGTCTGGGCGGCGTCGGCCTGTCCGCGCTCCTCGGCGCCGTCCTCGCCGGAGCGCACCCGATCGTCGCCGTGGACGTCGTCCCCGCCAAACTCCAGCTCGCGCAAGAGCTCGGCGCGACCGCGGTGGTGGACGCCCGCGCCCCGGACGCGGTCGACCAGGTGCGGGAGGCGACGGCGGGCGGCGCGGAGTACGCGTTCGAGACGGTCGGCAGCGCGAAGGTGCTCGAGCAGGCGTACGCCGTCACCCGCCGCGGCGGCACCACGATCACGGTCGGCCTGCCGCATCCGTCGCAGGCCTTCACCGTGCCCGCGGTCAGCCTGGTCGCGGAAGAGCGCACGGTGAAGGGCTCGTACCTCGGTTCGTCCGTGCCGTCCCGCGACATCCCGCGGTACGTCGCCCTGTACCGAGCCGGCCGGCTGCCCGTCGACCGGCTGCTGACCGCGACCGTCGGACTCGACGACCTCAACCAGGCCTTCGACGAGCTCGCCGCCGGTACGTCGATCCGTCAGGTGCTGCTGTTCTGAAGGTTCTCGGCGGCCTTCTGGAACGTGTGGTCGTTGCGGTCCCGGGCCTCGTCGGTGTAGTTGTCACCGAAGAACTCGGCAGTGGCGACCGGCCGGATCTCGAGCAACCCGGACGTGTCGGGGTTGCCGCCGGCGGTCGCGTCCGCGGCGATACAGCGCCAGCCCCACTCCATCGCCTCCTCGCGGGACGCGACCTCGATCAGGCAGAACCCGGCGATCAGCTCCTTGGTCTCGGCGAACGGCCCGTCGACCACCCGGCGCTTGCCCTCGTCGAGCTGCAGCCGGAAGCCGTGCGAGCTCGGCAGCAGCCCGTCGCCCGCGAGCAGGACGCCCTTCTCCGCCATCTCGGCCATCACCAGACCCATCGCGGTCAGGCCCTCCTCGGTCGGAGGCTGCCCGGCCTCGGACGCGTCGCTGGCCTTGAACACCATCATGAACCGCATCGAACCCTCCCAAGTCGACGTTAAATCCCGAGACGAATCTATACAGCGGCGGGGACCATCCGGCAGGCTACGCTCAGTGCGTTCGCGTACACCGCTCGTGAGAATGTCAAGTGAGGCACGCCGGAGTACCTGAGGAGTTCCCGCCCCCATGCCCAACCGCCCCCGCCCCAGATCGCGCCGGATCGCAGGTCTCGCCTGCGCCGGCGCCGTCGTTTTCGGATCCCTGGCCGTCGCGCTCGGCAACCAGGCCGACGCCCAGCAGCCCGCTCCGCTCCCGATCGACCAGCTGCTCGGCCAGGAGCTGCAGGGCAAGGCCGCGCTCGGCCGCGTCCAGTCCCGGCTCACCGAGATCGCCGCGCAGAACAAGTTGTCCACAGACCACCTCCGGCAGATCCTGGCGACGGACCGGACCGCTTGGCTCGACCGCGGCGGCAAGCTGTTCTACCGCGAGCCGGTCGCCACCAGAAGCGAGCTGAAAGCCGCTGCCACGCCGTCGCCACGCTGGGCGACCCGCGCCGTCGCCGGTGCGACCGGCCCGGCCTTCGAGCTGCACAGCAAGCCGGGGTCGAACAGGGTCATCTACCTCGACTTCGACGGCCACACCATCACCGGTACGGCGTGGAACACCGGCGGCAAGCCGGCCACCGTCAACGTCACGCCGTACGACACTGACGGCAACACGAGCAACTGGAGCACGGCCGAGCAGGACGTCGTCCGGGACGTCTGGGCCCGGATCGCCGAGGACTACGCGCCGTTCGACGTCGACGTGACCACGCAGGAGCCGGCCGCGTCCGCGATCACGCGGAGCGGTTCGTCCGACCAGCAGTACGGGACGCGCGTCCTGATCGACCCGACCACCTGGTACCAGTCGGGGTGCGGGTGCGGCGGCGTCGCGTACGTCGGTGTGTACGACAACACCAGTAACCACTCGTACTACCAGCCCGCTCTGGTCTTCACCAAGGGCGTCGGCACCGGCGCGAAGAACATCGCCGAGGCCGCCTCGCACGAGGCAGGGCACAACGTCGGCCTCTCGCACGACGGCACATCGTCCGTCGGGTACTACGCCGGTCACGGCGCCTGGGCGCCGATCATGGGCGTCGGCTACTCGAAGGCGATCAGCCAGTGGAGCAAGGGCGAGTACTCCGGCGCCAACAACAAGGAAGACGACTTCGCGGTGATCGGCCAGAACGGGCTGGCGCTGCGGGCCGACGACCACGGCAACGGCACCGGTGACGCGACGGGGCTCACGCTCGGCACGAGCGTGAAGGGCGTCTACGCCAACGACGCCGACGTCGACACCTTCCGGATCGACCTCGCGGCCGGCACGTTCACGTTCGCCGCGTCGGCGGCAGCGTCCGGCGCGGATATGGACATCAAGCTCCAACTGCTGAACTCGTCGGGCGGTGTCGTCGCCACCGCGGACCCGGCGTCCGGGCAGTCCAACTCGGCGACACCGACCGGGCTGAGCGCGAGCATCAACCGCCAGGTCGCCGCCGGCCGCTACTACCTGCGGATCGAGAACACCGGATACGGCGACCCGCTGAACACCGGCTACTCGACGTACGGCAGCCGCGGCGCCTACACCGTCCGCGTCACCGCGGGCTGACACCCTCTGGCCACCCCGGAGCCGCCGTTCCCACCGAGATCGACGGCTCCGGGGTCTTGTTCGGGGGGATCCGCCCACCCGGGGGGACGTGAGGAGGAACCCGTAGTGAACAGAATCCGCCGTACCGGCGCACTCGCGTGTGCCGGTGCTGTCGTTTTCGGAGGCCTGGCCGTCGCACTCGGCGCCCAGGCCGATGCGCAACAGACTCCCGTGGACCAGTTGCTGTCCACATCCTTGGCCGGCACCTCGGCGCTCGGAAAGGTCCAGTCGCGGCTCGCCGAGGTTGCCGCGCACAACGGCGTACCGACGGACCAGTTGCAGCAGATCCTTGCCACCGACAAGACCGCGTGGCTCGATGCCGACAGCAAGCTGTTCTTCCGCGAGCCCGGCCTGCCCGCCGCGCAGAAGGCTCCTTCGGCATCACCGCGGTGGGCTCGTACGGCGACCGAGGGCGCGACCGGTCCGGCGTTCGAACTGCACAGCAAGCCGGGCTCGAACCGGGTCATCTACCTGGACTTCGACGGTCACACGATCACCGGAACGGCCTGGAACGCGTCGAAGGGCATCGACCCCGTCAACGTCTCGGCGTACGACACCGATGGCGACCCGGCCGGTTGGAGTACCGCCGAGCAGGACGTCGTCCACGAGGTCTGGGCTCGTGTCGCCGAGGACTACGCGCCGTTCGACGTGGACGTGACGACGCAGGAGCCGCCGCAGTCCGCGATCGACCGATCGGGCGCGACGGACCTGGCCTACGGAACGCGGGTGTTGATCGATCCGGATACCTGGTACCAGTCCGGGTGTGGCTGCGGCGGGGTCGCGTACGTCGGCGTGTACGACAGCACCAGCCAGCACGACTACTACCAGCCGGCGCTCGTGTTCACGAAGGGCGTCGGCACCGGCGCGAAGAATCTCGCCGAGGCCGCGTCGCACGAGGCAGGCCACAACGTGGGCCTCTCGCACGACGGGACGTCGACCGTCGGGTACTACCAGGGCCACGGCGCCTGGGCGCCGATCATGGGCGTGGGGTACTACCGCGGCATCAGCCAATGGAGCAAGGGGGAGTACGCCGACGCGAACAACAAGGAAGACGACTTTGCGGTCGTCGGCTCGCACGGTCTCGCACTGCGTGCGGACGAAGCCGGTGACACCGTCGGTGACGCCACCGCGCTGGCCGTCGGTACGCCGGCGTCGGGAATCATCGCGGCCGAGAACGACACCGACGTGTACGCCGTCGATGTCAGCGCCGCCGGCAACTACACCGCGACGGCGAGCCCGGCTCCGAGCGGCGGGAACCTCGACATCAAGCTGGACCTGCTCGACAGCGCCGGCGCCATCGTTGCCTCGAACGACCCGGCATCCGGGCAGAGCGACGCCGGTACGCCGACCGGGCTCGGCGCGAGCGTTAGCGGCAGCCTGCAGCCGGGTAGGTACTACCTGCGGATCGACAACGTGGGCTACGGCGACCCGCTGAACACCGGCTACTCGACGTACGGCAGCCGCGGCGTCTACACCCTCGGCATCTCGCCCTCCTGATCCCTGTGGCTGGTCGGCCTCTGGCGGGCCGACCAGCCACAGGCCTCGTCCCTAGAGCGCACGCTCGAGCGCTGCGGTCAGTGCGACCGGGCGCACCTCGAGCCCATCGAAGCGCCAGCCCTCCTCGGTACGGCGCGCGCTGTACAGGTGGACGGCGGCCGCGATCGCCTCGGTGTTGTCGTCGAGCACGTAGACCGCGGTGTCGTGCGCGCGGACGGTCGCGGTGTCGCCGTCCACCTCGATCACGAGGTTCGACTTGTTGTGCAGGGTGTGGGCGTAGTCGTCGTGACGCGCTCGCGCCATGGCGATGATCGCCTCGACGCCCTTGGCCTCGCCGCGGCGGGATCTGACGACGACATCTTGGGTGAAAAGGCGGTCGCTCTCGTCGTACCGGTGCTCGTCGATCCACAGGCTGTGCCGGGCGACCAGGTCGGCCAGTTCGGTGCGGTCGATGAGTTCTTGCAGGTCGGTCATGGCGGACTCCTGAATGGTTAGTCTGTCTAACGTTGGCTGTGCCAATGAATATAGATCGTTAGTCCGACTAACGCAAGCGGCGTATGCTGGCTCGCATGGAGCCGGGTGAGCTGCGTTTCGACCACGGCGACGAGACGCCGGAGCGCCTCAAGGCGCAGCTGTCACGCCTGCTCGGGATGACCGCGGGCCAGACCCAACGCGTCGCCGCAGATGCGCTCCGCGCCGTGGGCGCACACAAGGATCACTTCGTGGTGCTGGCCGCCCTCGACGAGTTCGGCCCCGCGAGCCAGGCGGCCGTCGCCGGTCGGGCCCGCGTCTACAAGAGCGACCTGGTCGCGGTCCTCAACGAACTCGAGGCCGGCGGCTGGATCCGCCGCAGCCCCGACCCTGCCGACAAACGCCGCAACGTCATCACCCTCACGCCGACCGGCCACGACCGCCTCGCGGAGCTGGACCGCATCCTCACAACCGTCAACGCCCACATCACCGCACCCCTGACCACCCAGGAACGCGCCCAGCTCTTCACCCTGCTCAACCGCATCAACACCCACTTGGCCCCGTAACAACCACCACCGCGAGGCTGACCCCAGAGCGACAAACCGCCCAGACCGCCGACCCGCCAATGCTCCTGCCGGCCGGCGCGATGAAACTCCGGCCCACCGCCTGCCGTGGCCCCGGCGGCTCAGCGCGCTTGGTGCGTGTCTGGGTTGGTGGGCGACGTCGGGGAGTCTGAGGTGCCGGTGGTCTGCAGGACGCCGGTGTGGTGGAGATGTGAGCGGGCAGCCCGGATCGCCTCGGGTGTGCTGGCGAAGACCCGGCCTGCCGCGTTCAGGTCGTGGATCACCTCAAGCGCGTCCAGGGTGCGGTGGTGGCCGGCGCGGATTCCGGACATGAGAACCGTGATGCCGCGACGCTGGAGTTTCTCGATGGCGTCTTTGAGCACGAGCGCACCGCTCGCGTCGATCGCACTGACCGCTGACATCCGCAAGATGACGACGGAGACGTGCGCGACCTCGGACAGTTCGAGCAGAAACCGGTGCGCGGCGAACAGCAGCGGCCCATCGATGCGGTAGGCAACGATGTGTTCGTCCAGCAGGGCACGTTCCTCGACAGTATGGTCACCGGGCAGATCCGGGTGGAGAGGCATCTTCCGCAGACGGGCGCTGCGCGCGACCGCCCGCAGCGCGAGCGCGCCGGCGGCGACCAGTCCGAGCAGGACAGCCTTGACCAGGTCCAGGGCGAGGGTCGCGACAGCAGTCAGAGCCAGTACGACGGCATCGGATCGTGTCGCGCGCGTCATTGCCCGGATCGAGCCGACTTCGACCATGCGAATCGCGGTGGCCAGCAGCACCCCGGCCAGCGCCGCGAGCGGGATCCGCGCGACCAGCGGCGCCGCGGTGTAGACGATCGCCGCGAGCAGCACGGCGTGGACGAGCGCGGCCAAGCGCGAGCCTGCTCCGGAGCGGACATTGACCGCGGTCCGGGCGATCGCGCCGGTGGCGGGTACACCCCCGAACAGTGGTGCGGCCAGGTTGGCCAGTCCCTGGCCGAACAGTTCGCGGTCCGGGTCGTGTCTGTGGTTCACGCCCATTCCGTCGGCGACCGCCGCCGACAGCAGTGATTCCAGCGCCGCCAGCGCCGCGACTGCAACCGCTGCCCCGGCGAGTGACCCGAGCGCCGACAGATCGACGAATGACAGCGACGGTGCGGCAAGGCCGTCCGGCAAGCTGCCGATCCGCGCGACGTCCAGACCGGCGACTTCGGCGATGAGCGTTACCGCCACCACCGCGACGACCGACAACGGAACCGTCGGCCGGATCCGGGCGCCGACCAGAATGATCACCGCGACACCGATCGCGATCGCGGCGGCCACCCAGTGCGGGTGTGCCGCGAACGCGGCCACCGCACGAGCGGCCACCACGGCGACCTGGTCACCATGCGGCGCCGCAACACCGAGCGCGGCCGGCACCTGCTGCAACCCGATGACACACGCGATGCCGAGCGTGAACCCTTCGACCACCGACGCGGGAACGAAGGCCATGTAGCGCCCGGCCTTGGCAATCGCCAGGCCGACCAGGATCAGCCCGGCCATCAGTCCAACCGTCAGCACCCCGCTCGCGCCGTGCGCATGCATGATCGGCACCAGCACAACAGTCATCGCGCCGGTAGGTCCCGACACCTGCAGACCGGACCCACCAAACGCAGCGGCCACCGCCCCAGCCACCACGGCCGTCGTCAGACCCGCAGCCGCCCCCAGCCCGGACGAGATCCCGAACCCAAGCGCCAACGGAAGCGCGACAATCGCCACCGTCACCCCCGCAACAAGATCACGCCGCGGCTGCCGCACCATCGCAGCCAGATCTTCCCTCCCTGGAAGCAACGACCGCACAAGCTGCCAGACCGGACTCACGGAGTTGCCTCTTCGGCCTCGCGTAGCTCGGCCAGGAGTTCACTTTGCCCGGTGAGCATCTCGGTCAGGAATCGGCGTGCGATTCTCAGCAGCTCGGCGATGTCTCCGCCGGCGAGCTCGTAGATCACCGTCGACGCCTCGCGGTGCGAGGTCACGATGCCGTAGCGGCGCAGCACCGCCAGTTGCTGGGACAGGCTGGACGGCTCGATCCCGATCTCGGCCAGCAGATCCCGCACCGGCCGCGGCCGGTCCTGGAGCAACTCCAGCACCCGGATCCGCACCGGGTGCCCCAACACCCGAAAGAACTCAGCCTTCGCCTGATACAGCGGAACCCCCGCCGTCATCGCCGCTGCCCGGAGTCGCCCGCAGCCCCGAGCCCGCCTTCATCGACATCGACGTCGTGCTCGACCGCCAGCCTCAGCAGACTCTCGAGTTCACCGGTGCGGACATCCACGGCGTAGAAGTCCCCAGCCGCCTTCGCCGCGTCCAGCGCCTCGCGCGCCTCACGCACCCGCCGCCGTAAATCACTCGCGAACTCACTGCTGCCCACAACACCTCCACCGCGTCCGCCCTGACGGCTTCAGAATGTAGCGAATTGAAGAATTTTGCAAATCATCATGACAGCCGGCGCCGACCAGCGGCGTGCAGTTGCTGGGTGGGATGAATGGTGTGGGTCAGGAAGGGATCAAGTGACGGGTGGCCAGGTGGGCCAGCGCGGCCGATGTGTCGGCGAGGACCGCGTCGTCGAAGCGGACGAGGCTGGAGTGGTTGGAGGGGGCTTCTTCGGGGGTGACGTCGTCGGGGCGGGCGCCGACCATTGCGAAGGTGCCTGGGACCTCGCGGAGAACCATCGAGAAGTCCTCCGCGCCCATCAGGGGGTTGTCCAAACGCTGCACCCGGTCCGCGCCGAACACGTCGGTGAGCAGCTCGGTGGTTTCCGCCGTGCGTCCGGCGTCGTTGACCGTCACCGGGTACTGCGGGTCGAGGCGCGCGTCGACCGTGCAGCCGTGCGCGGCCGCGATTTGCTCCGCCAACGCCGGCAGTTCGCGGGTCAGCTGCTCCAGCATCGCGTCGGACAGCGTGCGGACGGTGGCGCCGAGGCGGGCCGTGTTCGGGATGACGTTGATCGCGACGCCCGCCTCCAGCTGCGTCACCGTGATCACCACCGGGTCGAACACGTTCACCCGCCGCGTGGTGTACGCCTGCAACGCCAGCACGATCTCCGCGACCACCGGCACCGGGTCCACGGTGCGATCCGGCATCGACCCGTGCCCGCCCTTCCCACGCACCGTGATGTGGAGCTGGTTCGAGCTCGCCATGATCGTTCCGGGCCGCAGCTGGAACGTTCCCTTCGGTGCCTGCGACCAGACGTGCAACGCGTACGCCGCGATCGGCTTGTCGCCGGTTGCCTCCAGAAGACCCTCGCGCAGCATGTATCCCGCGCCGCCGAGACCCTCCTCGCCCGGCTGGAACATGAAGACGACGTTCCCGTGCAGTTCATCTCGGTGCTCGCTCAGCAAGCGTGCCGCTCCGATCAGGCCCGCGGTGTGCAGATCGTGGCCGCAGGCATGCATGTTGCCGTTCTCGGCGGCGTACTCGAGGCCGGTCTCTTCCACCACCGGCAACGCATCCATGTCGCCGCGCAGCAACACGGTCGGCCCCGGTGCTGCGCCGCGTAGCACTGCCACCACCGACGTCACCTCCGTGCCCGTGGTGATTTCCAGTGGCAACCCCGCCAGAGCATCCATCACGACGGCCTGAGTCCGAGGCAGGATCAATCCCACCTCGGGCTCCCGATGGAGCACCCGCCGGACCTCGACCAGTTCGGCCAACCTTTCGGCACCCTCAGCAATCAGGTCCACCGATACTCCTCTCGTCGCGGGCTCTTCATCCGCGCCTCCTGCCGGCGTCCAGTCACCGTACCCGGCCTCGGCGTCGTGTCTGTGCCTCGGGCATGTTCGCCCAGCCTTGTTGCACTGCGTCAGTCCCGCGACAACCTGGTAGGTCCAGGCGCCGACCGTCGGTGCCCGCCAGGCGCGGCGCTCCAGCTCGGCGGCCGACTCGAGCCCTGGCCTCCCTGCGCCGGACCGTCAGAGCCCTGACCGCCGGACTGCGGGCCCTGGGAGTGCGGGCCCTGGGAGTGCGCGCCTTCGGAGTGCAAGCCCTTGGTCTGCGGACTGTTGGGCTCCGAGCCGTCGGAAGCTCGGCTGCCGTGCTGTGTCCGATCCGGTGTCCGATCCGGTGTCCGATCCGGTGTCCGATCCGGTGTCCGATGTGGTGTCCGATCCGGTGTCCGATGTGGTGTCATCGTGGCGCCGAGACCGGCGTCAAGTGCCCGGCGCAGGTCCTGGTTGCCGGCCCAGTGCTCGGCGATCGTCTGAATCTCCGCAGTTGCGTTCCGGAATGCGCTCCGTCCCGCGAGACCGGCCATGCGAAGGTCCGAGGGGTCGTTCTTGTCGTAGTCGTAGACAGCGGCGAACGGTCCGTGCATGGCCTCGGCGATGCGGCTGATCGCGTCGGCCCTCGCGGTCTCCGGAACCAGTTGGCTCAGATGCTTCGTGTACAGGAGCTCCGCGGCGACCTTGAACTTCTCAGCGGTGTTCACCACCGCTATTCGCTGGATGACCTCGGAGGGCTCCAAGCCGACGTCCGCGCCGACCGCGGTACTGAATGCGTCGACCGCAGGGGTATAGGCCGCATAGGCCTGCAGGCTCTGCCGCCTCCTGATGCCGGGAGCGATCTGCTCGAGACCGAGCTCGTCGATGAAGTTGTCGAGCTCGTTCTGTGTCGCCCGTTCTGTGACTCCTTCCTCGAAGACCTTGTACGCCCTGCCCTCGTACGCATCGAGCGGGAAAGCCAACGACGTACCTGGCCCGGCCAGCAGGTGGATGTTCTCGTGGAACAGGTTGCGCAGAGCTTCGCGGTACCTGTCGAGTGTCTCGTCGTCATGCTGCAGGTAGGCACGATCGAACATGTCCTGCAGCGGCTCGATGACGTCCTGCGGGTGGTACAGGATCGTGCCGTCCCAGGTCACCTTGGATACTTGGTCGTCGCCGGCGGATCCGGGTTGCCTCGACTCCTGCCACGGTCTTGGCGATCCGGCCGATCTCGGCGATGGCAGCCTGGAGAAGCTCGATGCGCTCCGCCGGGGTGCCGGTGGAGCCGAGACCCCGCGACTGCACCTGGAGCGCTGCTGCCATCTCGTCGGACATCGGGGGGACCTTGTAGTTCAGGACGTGCTCCAGTGAGGACAGGCTCCGCTCGGCACGCTCCCGATCTGCCGCCGGCTCCACCGTCGGGACCAGGCTCCGCAGTCGCTCAACTTCGATCGGCAGCCGCTCCTCGGGGATCTCCTTGGCCATCACCGCCTCGACGAGCCGCTGCTCCTCTGCGTCGTACGTTGCGTAGTCCATGCCCCTCAGTATCCCGGCGGCCGGGGGCCTCTCGGTGCTGAGCGAACTGACCGTGCGCGTGGTGTGGACGGATGGGCGACGGGTGAGTGGCTGCCGGATATCTGAGGGTTGGGGCGGCGAGGCCGGACAGAGCCGATTCGTGGGGAGACGGCGCACTGCGGATCGGGGCGGGAGGTGGGAGGGCGCAGTCGTCGAGGTGTCTGGCCGAGTCGGTGGCGTGAGTTTCGCGGCGGAGGTCGGTGAGGATCTGAGTGGCGGTTGCCAGGGAGTGCTTGCCGGCGACGCCGGGTGGGTCCAGTTCATAGGTGTCGAGGTGGGCGAGGCCGGAGCGGAGGATCGCTTCGAGGCGGGAGCCGGTGTCGGTGTCAGGCAGATCGTGGGACGTGCGGACGAGGTCGACGAGGAGGGGGAACTGACCGGCTGCGGTCTGCCGGTTGAGCAGCGCCAGGGTTTCGCCGGAGGAGAGGGCGTTGCGGGCGTCGAGGTCCGTGGTGATCTTGCGGACGGCGGGGACGAAGGCGGCGTAGTAGCCGGTGGACCGGACGGAATCGATGCCTGGCGCAACCTTGTCGATGCCGAGCCGGCGGAGGAAGTCGTCGAGATGGTCCTGGGCCCAGGCTTCCGTGACACCTTCCTCCAGTTGGCGGCTACCCGGTTTGGTGAAGGCTTCGCGGGCCGCCTCCTGGGTGGCGCCCTCCGGGCCGAGAAAGTGGGCATGCTCGTGGAGCAGCGTTGCCAGGGACTCGCGGTAGGCGACGAGGGTCGGTGTCGGACGTGTCGTGCCGGCGTGTTCGTAGAGCTGGCGGAGCGGGTCGACGATCGACTCGCGGTCGAGGTAGAGGGTGCCGTCCCAATGGGCGAGGCCGAGCATCGCGCTGGAGGATTCGATGATGTGCCCGTTCCACGCGGACCGATCGGCGCCGGCGAGCTCGCGGGCTGTGTCTCCACTCGCCGCCAGTAGCTCGAGGACCGAGGTCGGGTGGGCTGCCAGAGTCGTCGTCACGAGCGCAGCGCGATCGAGAGCCGGACCAGAGAGTCGGCTGTGCGCCGTAGGCGGGCGCGATGGTCCGGATCGTCGGCCTGGGTCGCGAGGCGGGCGAGCTCGGTGATGAGCCAGTCGGCCCGGGCCTGCCGCTCGGCGCGCGGGGCGAGCCCGGCCGCTGGCAGGTCGGGTGGTGCGGAGGTCGTCGAGGTGGCCGGCGTACCGATCGGATGTTGCATGAGATGTCCTCCCGAGTCGTGAAGTCGGCGGAGAACATACGGAGATCGGCCCCGGAATCCACGGCGGATTTCGGAACTGTGGATAACCCAGGCACCCGGCGTACCGATGGGCCTACTGCTGTGCGGACTCCTGCAGCTCGTGGATCAGCGCTGACATCGGGAAGTACGCCCGAAGTGCCGTGATGCGATCGCCGTCCACGTCGTAGAAGACGGTGTACGGCAGGCGGACCGTGGTGCCTGTCGCCGGTACGCCGGCGAACTCGGCCGTGTGCTTTCCGACGAAGACGGCTTCCAGCGCCGCGACGCCGTCGCCGGACGCGACATTCCTGACTTCCGGTGACGCGTCGAACAGCTGGGTGTGCATCGCGAGGATGAAGTCGCGGACGGCCTCCCGGCCACGCACCTCGTCCCCGGTCTCCATCGTCGTCCACACGATGTCGTCGCTGAAGAACGACGCGAAGTCGCCGCCGTTCAACAGCGCCGCCAGGTAATCGCGCAGCGTGGATTCGGTCTGTGCCACAGACATCTGGGGCCCCCTTTCCACGGAAGGCCGCGGCCCGATGTCGCGGCCTCTGGACCGGCATCCCGGTCCCCCCACCGGTCAGTCAAGCACCGTGCCGGTATGTGGGAAAGGGGGTCATCGGCCGAGCGCGAAGGTCAAACGCATGACGTTCAGAACAGTGTCGGCGGCTCGCTCGCGACGGGCTCCGGGAGCGGGGCGAGGTCGGGTACGGCTGCGGCGACGGTGGCGTGGAAGCGGCGGGCGAGGTTGAGCGACTCGGCGTTGTCCGGCGTGTGCAGGAAGATCGTCGGAGAGCGGCCTTCGGACAGCCAGCCGACGACGAGTTCGACGAGGTACGCCCAGCCGTCGACGGTCTCGTCCACGGAGTCGCGACCGATGTAGCGGACGATCGGGTGGCCGGTCAGCGCGCGGGTCCGGCGGGCGACGCGCGGCTTCTTCATCCAGGCGTCGCGCTCGGCCAGGCTGGTCGGGCGGCGGGCGAACAGCGTGCCGGTGTCGAACGGGATCCACTCCGCGTTCGCGCGGGCCAGGACACGTTCGAGGTTCGCCGCGGCGCGGGGGTCGTCGAAGAAGTCGCGGTGCCGGACCTCCACGGCGTACCGGTGGTCGCGGGGCGCCTGGTGCAGGAAGGCGGCGAGCGCGCCGAGGTCTGTCGGCGAGAAGGCGGCCGGGAGCTGGATCCAGACCGCGTGGTTACGCGGGCCGAGCGGCTCGATCGCCGCGAGGAAGGCGCGAAACTCCGCGTCGACGTTCGTCAGCCGGCGCTCATGAGTGACGACCTGCGGCAGTTTCACCACGAACCGGAAGTCAGGCGGCGTCTGCGCGGCCCACGACGCCACCGTCGACACCGACGGCGTCCCGTAGAACGTGGTGTTGCTCTCCACCGCGGTGCACCACGAGGCGTACGAACGCAGCTTCTCGCGGGCGGGCTGCGGCCACGCGGGATGTGTCCATTGGGCACATCCCACGTGGAGCCGCATCGTCACAATCTAGCGAGGAACCTCAGCGCTCGATCTCGCCGCGGATGAACTTCTCCACCTGCTCGCGGGCGACGTCGTCGGCGTACTGCTCCGGCGGGGACTTCATGAAGTACGACGAGGCGGAGAGGATCGGGCCGCCGATGCCGCGGTCCTTGGCGATCTTCGCGGCGCGGATGGCGTCGATGATGATGCCGGCCGAGTTCGGCGAGTCCCAGACCTCGAGCTTGTACTCCAGGGACAGCGGGACGTCGCCGAAGTTGCGGCCCTCGAGGCGGATGAACGCCCACTTGCGGTCGTCCAACCAGGCCACGTAGTCCGACGGGCCGATGTGCACGTTGCGGTCGTCGATCTCGTCGCGCAACTGCGAGGTGACGGACTGGGTCTTGCTGATCTTCTTGGACTCCAGCCGCTCGCGCTCGAGCATGTTCTTGAAGTCCATGTTGCCGCCGACGTTCAGCTGGTACGTGCGGTCCACGGTCACACCGCGGTCCTCGAACAGCTTGGTCAGCACCCGGTGCGTGATGGTGGCGCCGATCTGCGACTTGATGTCGTCACCGACGATCGGCAGGCCGGCTGCGGTGAACTTGTCCGCCCACTCCTTGGTGCCGGCGATGAAGACCGGCAGCGCGTTGACGAAGGCGACACCGGCGTCGATGGCGCACTGCGCGTAGAACTTCGCGGCCTGCTCCGAACCCACCGGCAGGTAGCAGACCAGGACGTCGACGGCCGCCTCACGCAGCGCCGCCACGACGTCGACCGGCGCGGCGTCCGACTCGGTGATGGTCTCGCGGTAGTACTTGCCGAGGCCGTCGAGGGTGTGACCACGCTGCACCGTGATGCCGGTCGGCGGCACGTCGCAGATCTTGATCGTGTTGTTCTCGCTGGCGCCGATCGCGTCGGCGAGGTCCAGGCCGACCTTCTTGCCGTCGACGTCGAACGCGGCCACGAACTCCACGTCCCGGACGTGGTAGTCGCCGAACTGGACGTGCATCAGACCGGGGACGCGCTCCTCGGGCTTCGCGTCGCGGTAGTAGTGCACGCCCTGGACGAGCGAGCTGGCGCAGTTGCCGACGCCGACGATCGCTACGCGGATCGAGGTCATCTGGAATCTCCTTGGGTAGGCGGGTGGTGCTGGTCAGGGGGCCGCTGTTGCCGCCGCTCGCCGTCGATCAGCTCGTTCAGCCAGCGGACCTCGCGCTCGGCCGACTCCAGGCCGTGCCGTTGCAGCTCGAGGGTGTAGGCGTCGACCCGCTCCGCCGTCCGGCTCATCGCCGCCCGGAAGTTGGCCAGCCGCTCCTCCATCCGGGCCTTGCGGCCCTCGAGGATGCGCAACCGGGTGGCCGGGTCGGTCCGGCCGAAGAACGAGAAGCGGACGCCGAACGTGTCGTCCTCCCAGGCCGACGGCCCGGCTTCGTGCATCGCGTGCGCGAAGTAGTCCTTGCCGTCGGCGGTGATCGTGTACACGATCTTGGGCCGCCGGCCCGACTCCGGCGTCCCGGGGTCGGCCGTGATCAGCCCGTTGCGGAGCATCGCTTTCAGGCACGGGTACAGCGAACCGAACGACAGCACGCGTCCCCACCCGAACTGGGCGTTGACGCGCTTGCGGAGCTCGTAACCGTGCATCGGCGCTTCGTGCAGCAGACCGAGTACGGCGAGCTCGAGGACACCACTGCGGTTTCCCATGAGCCACCTCCCTCGGTCCAGTTTGTCATGACCTGATGTATCGACTCGATACATCGTGCCGCCACTGTAAGCAGACCTGGCACCTGTGGACAACCCCTGACAAAGAAGACCTTTGTCACCCGCCCGCCCGGCGCACCCGGGAAACCTGTTACGTCAGACGCCGATCTGCGTTAATCGAATGACACTCAGCGTCATAGCTCGGGAGCGGACGGTAATGACCGACAGTCACGCGAAGCACGCCAGGCCCGACGTCGCCGCCGAGGGGGTGCTCGCCCGGCTGGCGCTGCGGTTCACCGCGTTCACCGAGAAGTGGCTGCCGGACGCGTTCGGCTTCGTCCTGGTCGGCACGTTCGTCGTGCTGTTGTTCGGCCTCGTCACCGGTGAGCCGCTGCTGAAGCGGCCCGACGACCCGGCCGCGACCAAGGGCTTCGGACTGGTCGACGCCTGGGGCATCGGGTTCTGGTCGCTGATCACGTTCACGCTGCAGATGGCCATGATCATCATCGGCGGGTACGCCGTGGCGACCAGCGGACCGGTCGCGCGGTTGATCACCCGCCTGGCGCGGCTCCCGCAGACGCCGCGGTCCGCCGTCGCGTTCGTCGCTGCGGTCGCGATGCTGGCGTCGTACCTGAACTGGGCGTTCAGCCTGATCTTCGCAGCGATCCTCGCGCGGGAGGTCGCGCGCAACGTGCCGAAGGCGGACTATCGCGCGCTCGGTGCGATGGCGTTCCTCGGGCTCGGGACGGTGTGGGCGCAAGGGCTGTCCGGCTCGGCGGCCTTGCAGGTGGCGAGTGCGAGCAGCAGCCCGCCGCCGGTGCAGGAGGTGATCAAGGCCGGCGGTCACGCCAGCGGGCTGATCCCCCTCAGCGACACGATCTTCACCTGGCAGGCGCTGGTGGCGACGCTGATCGTGTACGTCGTGGGCGTCGCGATGGCGTGGTTCGTCGCACCGGGCGAGGGCAACGCGCGGACCGCCGAGCAGATCGGCATCGAGCTCAAGCCGCTCATCGGGCGCGGCTCGGCCTACAACGGTCAACGGCGGGAGACGCGCAGGCCCGGCGACTGGCTCGAGCACTCGCCGCTGTTCAGCCTGCTGATCGTCCTGCTGGGCGTGATCTACCTGGTGCGCTACTTCAGCGGGAAGAGCTTCTTCAACGCGTTGGACCTCAACACGGTCAACCTGATCCTGTTCCTGCTCGCGCTGCTCCTGCACTGGCGGCCGTGGCGGATGGCGCGTGCGGTACGCGACGGCGCGCCCGCGGCGGCCGGCGTACTGCTCCAGTTTCCCTTGTACGGCGGCGTCTTCGGCATGATCGCCTACACCGGGATCTCCGCGCGCCTCGCCGGCTGGCTGGTGCAGGCGAGCAACCAGTTCCTGTTCCCGCCGCTGGTCGCGATCTACTCGTGTGTCCTCGGCATCTTCGTCCCGAGCGGCGGCAGCAAGTGGGTGATCGAGGCGCCGTACGTGCTGCAGGCCGCGAACGAGCTGCGCGTCGACGCCGGGTGGATGGTCGTCGTGTACGACCTGGGCGAGGCGAGCGCGAACCTGCTGCAACCGTTCTGGATGCTGCCGACGCTCGCCATCCTCGGCCTCAAGGCGCGCGACATCATGGGCTACACGTTCACGCTGTTCCTGGCCTGTTTCCCGGCGGCGCTGATCGCCGTGACCTTGCTCGCACCGCACGTGACGAGGTAACCGCTTGCATCGGCTTTGAGCCCCGCCGGACCGGCTTGCTACCATCCGGAGCGGATTCGGGCGTATTACCACACCCACCGTAGTCTGTGGGGCAATGACTTCCGCGAGATCGTCGAGGATTGCACAGTGAGTGAAGCTCGTAGAAAGGCCGCCCCGCCTCCCCGGCGGAAGAAACACTGGGCGGTCCGGGTGCTCGGCTGGCTGGCCGCACTCGTCTTCCTCGGCATCATCGGCTCGGTCGCCGCGTTCTTCGTCGTCTACCAGACCACGAAGATCCCGGACCCGAACAAGGAGTTCGCGACCAACACCACCACGGTGACGTACGCCGACGGCCGCAACCCGCTGGGCACCTTCTACGAGCAGAACCGGCACACGGTGCCGCTGGCGCAGATCCCGAAGCACGTCCAGGACTCGGTGATCGCGGCCGAGGACCGGACCTTCTGGACCAACCCCGGCATCTCCCCGAGCGGCATGGTGCGGGCCGCGGTCAACATCGCCCGCGGCGAGCAGCTCCAGGGTGGTTCGACGATCACGCAGCAGTACGTGAAGATCATGTACCTGACCCAGGAGCGCACGGTCTCCCGGAAGTTCAGGGAACTGTTCATCGCGACCAAGCTCGGCCGGCAGCAGGACAAGAGCAAGACCCTCGAGGGTTACCTCAACACGATCTACTTCGGCCAGGGCGCGTACGGTATCGCCGCTGCCGGTGACACCTATTTCGGTGTCAAGGAACCGTCCAACTTGTCGGTCCCGCAGGCAGCCCTGCTCGCGACCATCCTGAACAACCCGTCGCTGTTCGACGTCACCGACTCGGATCCGCGAACCAAGGCCCGGATCATCGAGCGGTACAAATACGTGCTCGACGGCATGCAGCAGATGGGCACGATCAGCGAGGCCAAGGAGAAGCAGTACGCCGCCAAGCTGCCCGACCTGAGCAAGATGAAGAAGAAGAGCAGCCGGTACGCCGGGCCGAACGGCTTCCTGCTCGACATGGCCCGCAAGGAACTGGCGCAGCGCGGCTTCGACGAGGACGAGATCACCGGCGGCGGCCTGAAGGTCACGACCACCTTCAACTACGGCCAGCAGAAGAAGATGCTGGCCGCCGCCAAGGAGCAGCCGAAGAAGAACGCCGGACTGCACGTCGGGATGGCCGCGGTGCAACCGGGCACTGGCCAACTGCTGGCGATGTACGGGGGGCCTGACTTCCTCAAGAGCCAGCTGAACTGGGCGACGACGAAGGCGCGACCGGGTTCGTCCTTCAAGCCGTTCGCCCTGGCCGCGGCGCTGAAGGAAGGAAAGTCGCTCTGGGACACCTATCAAGGTGACAGCCCGATCGTGATCCAGGGCCAGAAGTTCGGCAACGAGCTGAACACCGACTACGGCGACGTCACGCTGATGAAGGCGACCGAGCAGTCGATCAACACCGCCTTCTACGAGCTGGTCGACAAGACCATGGACGACGGCCCGAGCAAGGTTGTGGACGCCGCCGAGGCGGCCGGTATTCCGGCGACGAAGACGCTGGAGAAGGACCGGCAGGCGCCGGCGACGGTGCTCGGTCCGGACGCGTACGCGTCGCCGGTCGACATGGCGAACGCGTATGCGACGTTCGCTGCCGAGGGCAAGTACACGCCGCTGCACGTGATCAAGGAAGTCCGCGGCCCGGACGGCAAGGTGCTGTGGTCGGAGGCGAGTGTCCTGAAGCAGCAGAAGCAGGCCTTCACGCCGGAGATCGCGAACCTGGTCAACTTCGCTCTGCAGAACGTGGTCGAGAAGGGCACCGGTGAGGGCGCGAAGGATCTCGACCGCGCCGTCGCCGGCAAGACCGGCACTGCCGGTGGTGTCGCGGTCGAGGACCGCAAGGCGAACGCCGCCTGTGACGGCTGTAAGGACGGCTCGGCGACTCTGACCTCGTGGTGGACCGGCTACACACCGCAGGAATCCACCTCGGTGCTGTACCGCGCCGGCGCCACCGGTGAGTCGGACCTCGACCCGTACAGCGACGACCCGGCCTTCTTCGGTGGCAACTGGCCGCTGAAGACCTGGCTGGCGTTCATGCAGTCCGCCCTCGACGGCGTGCCCGAGGCCGAGTTCACGGAGCCGGACGAGGACCAGATCAAGGACACGTCGACCCCGACGTACACGCCGCCGCCGAGCACTCCTCCGCCGAGCACTCCGCCGCCCAGTACGCCGCCGAGCACTCCTCCGCCGAGCACCCCGCCGCCGAACACGCCGACGGGCAGGCCGACGAAGACCAAGCCGACGCAGACGACGACCACCCCGGTCATCCCGACGCTGCCGACCGGTGGGCCGACCCAACCCACCGATACGCCACGAACACCGGGCGGTCAGTAACGTCCGTGCACCGGCCCCGGCCGGTGCATCCCGGATAGGGGACGATAGGGCTGTGACTCGGGTGGACTGTGGTGTGCGGCGGTGCCGGCGTGTTTGAGCGTTCGGCTGCCGACGAGCCACGGCCGGGTCAGGCCCGGCGGGCCCGGGTCGACGGGGTCGGGTGGCAGCGGTGGATGCCGACGGCGATGACCCGGGAAGTGCTCGGGTGGTGGCTGGTCACCCGGATCGCGCTGTTCGTGCTGTCGATCTCCGCGCCACTGCTGTTCAACCGGGGCAGCGACTACCCGAACGTGTGGAAGGCGTGGCTGCAGTGGGACGTCTGGCACCTGAAGGCGGTCGCCGAGTTCGGCTACAACCACGGTGAGCCGTCCGGTGCGCCGCTGGCCGCGTTCTTCCCCGGCTTCCCGCTGCTGGTGCGGCTGGTCAGCTACACGGGCATCGGCTACGTCGCCGCCGGCATCGTGGTGTCCGCGGTCGCCAGCGCCGTCGCGGGCGTGTACCTCGCGCGCCTGGCGCAGTACGAGTTCCCGGAGCTGAAAGGCCTCGGCCCGAACGCGGCGATGATCTGGTACTGCGCTCCGGTCGGCGTATT
Source organism: Kribbella sp. NPDC003505 (assembly GCF_040610875.1). NCBI lineage: Bacteria > Bacillati > Actinomycetota > Actinomycetes > Propionibacteriales > Kribbellaceae > Kribbella > Kribbella sp. NPDC003505. The sequence goes on from NZ_JBEXNA010000004.1 coordinate 532,293, forward strand.
CCTGGCGGCCGGGTACACCGAAGCGCTGTTCTGCGCGTTCGCGTTCCCCGCCTGGCTGGCCGCGCGGCAGGGCCGCTGGGCGCGCGCCGCGATCTTCGTCGCGCTGGCGTCGACGGTGCGAGTGTCCGGGCTCTTCCTGATCTTCGCGCTGCTCGTCGAGTTCCTGACGTCGAAGAAGCGGGACTGGTTGTCGCTGCCGTGGCTGGCGCTGCCCGCCGTACCGGTGCTCGGCTTCATGGCGTACCTGAAGCAGATCCACGGCTCCTGGTTCGCCTGGCAGGAGGCGCAGGAGAAGGGTTGGGCGCGCGAGTTCACCTGGCCGTGGACCTCGCTGGTGCACACTTTCGAGGCCGCGAGCAAGGGCCATTTCGCGCCCGACCGCAGCGACTGGACCTGGATGTTCCGGGCCGAGCTGGTCGCGCTGTTCATCGGGCTGGTGCTGCTCGCCTGGTTGTTCTGGCGCCGCTCCTGGGGTGAGGCCGCCTGGGTCGCGGCCACGATCGGCGCCTTCTGTACCTCGTTCTGGATCTACTCGCTCACCCGGGCCACCTTGCTCATGTGGCCGCTGTGGATCGGGCTCGCGGTGCTCGCCAGACGCAGACCGTGGATCGGCCGCCTGTATCTGGCCGTGGCGATACCTCTCGCCGCGGTCTGGGCGGCCGGCTTCTTCACCGGCCGCTGGTCCGGCTGAGTAGTTCTGCTCATGCCCTGAACCTGCCGGGTACTTACCGTGATCCCATGGAAGCCCGGACGATCGGCAGGGTCGCGCTGCAGGCGGTGTTCGTCGGCGTGCTGGCAGGCGCCGCGTACGCGCTGATGCGTCAGTTCGGCGCCCCGCTGTGTCCGCCGACCGGGGTGAGCTGTGCGGTCGAGCACGGCGGCGCGCCGCTCGCCGTACAACTCGGGGGTGTGGCGACGGCTCTGGCGTTGCCGGTGCTGGCGCTCCGGGCCGGTCTCGGGTGGGTGTTCGCGGTCGCCGCGACCGTCGGGATGCTCGCCGTGAACCTGGTCTGGTTCCTGGCGTTGTCCGGCATATGGACAGTTCTCGGGTGAGGCAACCCTCGACAGGGTTCGAGCGTCGATACAGATGAAGGGGTGGCAGTCCGGGCGGGGACCGCCACCCCTCCTTCACCTTCCGGCGGAACCTCTCAGGGGCAGGCTCCGCCGGTGACCGTACCGAGGGCGATGGCAACTGCCGTCGCCCTCAGTCACGTCAGCCGTAGTTGCGGTCGATCGACTGCGAGGGTGTCGGGCTCGGCTTCGTCTCGGCGACGCGCTTGTCGCTCGGATGGGTGCCGGTCTCGATGCCCTTCAGCGTGCCGAGCAGCTCGATCTCGGACAGCGTGACGCCGTCGGCGCCGGCTGCCGGCGTGAGCACCAGGCGGTACTGCGTGTAGGCCTTCGGCGAGGCGATGCTGAAGGACCTGGTGTACGACGTCCAGGCCCAGGCCTCGCCGGCACGCCGGTCCACCGTGCTCCACGTCGTACCGTCGTTCGATCCCTCGAGCGTCCACGCCGACGGCGCCGTACCGGTGGCACCGCTCGTCAGCGTGTACATGCCGACCGGACGACCCTGTGGCAGGGCCACCGTGACGGTCGGCTGTGCACCGGTCAGGGTGACCTGCGTCTTCGTGTCGTTGTCGATCAGCGCGGAGACGTCCGTGCTGCCCGCACCGATCACCGCGCCGGTGTCGGACGTCGAGTCACGCCACGTCATTGGGTCCTCGCCCGGCTTGGTGATCGACGGCGGCGCGTCGTTACGGCCGGTGCCCCACTTGCTCGGCTGGTCGGTCATCTCGAACTCGATCTTGCCGCCGCCGGCGATCAGGTCGTGCGGCAGCGCGGTCGAGGTCCAGTTCTTGCCGTTGACCTTGACGCTCTTCACGTAGACGTTGCGCGAGCTGTTGTTCGGAGCGCTGAGCACCAGCTTCTTGCCGCCGGCCAGCCGGACCGTCGCCTTGGTGAACAGCGGCGAGCCGATCGCGTACGACGGCGACCCGACCTGCAGCGGGTAGAAGCCGAGCGCGCTGAACAGGAACCACGACGACATCTCGCCGTTGTCCTCGTCACCCGGGTACCCCTGCCCGATCTCCGAGCCGAGGTACAACCGCGACAGCACCTCGCGGACCTTCTCCTGCGTCTTCCACGGCTGCCCCGCCACGTCGTACATGTAGGTGATGTGGTGCGACGGCTGGTTGCTGTGGCCGTACTGCCCCATCCGGACGTCACGCGCCTCGAGCATCTCGTGGATCGTGCCGCCGTACCCGCCGGTGTGCAACGCGTCCTCCGGCGTGCTGAAGAACTCGTCGAGCTTCTTCGCCAGACCGTCCCGCCCGCCGTAGATCGCGGCCAGGCCGGCACCGTCCTGCGGCGTCGAGAAGGCCATGTTCCAGGCGTTGGTCTCGGTGTAGTCGTGGCCCCAGTCCTGCGGGTCGAAGGTGCTCGGGGAGTTGCCCCAGACACCGTCCGGCCCCTTGCCCTGGAAGAAGCCGACCGTCGGGTCGTAGAGCGTGACGTAGTTGCGGGCCCGGTTCAGGAAGTACTTGTAGTTGTCCAGGTACTCCTGCTTGCGCGGGTCGTTCTTCTTGGCCTTGTCGTACAGCGCCTTCGACAGGTTCGCGATGCCGAAGTCGTTGATGTAGCCGTCCATCGACCAGCTGAAGCCCTCACCGGTGGTGTTGGCCGTGTAGCCGTTGAACGTGGCCAGGTCCATGCCCTTGCGGCCGACGTTCTGCGACGGCGGCACGACGGACGCGTTCTTCACCGCCGCGTCGTACATCGCTCGGACGTCGATCCCCTTGATGCCCTTCAGGTACGCGTCCGCGAAGGCGACGTCGGACGACGTACCGACCATCAGGTTCGCGTAGCCGGGCGAGGACCAGCGGGAGATCCAGCCGCCGTCCTTGTACTGCTGGACGAACCCGTTCACCAGGTCGGCCGCCTCGTCCTGGGCGAACAGCGAGTACGCCGGCCACACCGTCCGGTACGTGTCCCAGAAGCCGTTGTTCACGTACGTCTGGCCGGCCACGATCTTCGAGCCGGTCGTGGTCGGGGTGTCGGTGCCTACCTTCGGCGAGGTCGGCGACGCGTACTTGATCACCGGGTCCTTGGCGGTCCCGGTGTTCTCGGAGCCGTTGTTCGGGTAGAGGAACAGCCGGTAGAGGTTCGAGTACAGGCTGGTCAGCTGGTCGGCCGTCGCGCCCTCGACCTCGATCGTGTGGAGCTTCTTGTCCCAGAGCGCCTGTGCGGCGTCCTTGACCTTGCTGAACTTGGAGTCCGCCGGGAGTTCCTGCTCCAGGTTCTTCCGGGCCTGCTCGGTGCCGATCAGCGAGGTGGCGAGTCGCAGCTGGACCTGGGTCACCTTGGGGTCGAACGAGAAGTAGCCGCCGACGTTCGCGCCACCTCCGTTCGACAACTTGCCTGAGGCAAGCACCTTCTGGTCGACCACGCCGTACACGAACAGCCGGCCGGCGCCCGTGGACAGTCCGCTCTTGACGTCGGAGTGCCCCGTGACCACGCCGGTCGCCGGATCGAGCGTCAGGCCGCCGTTGTTGTTCACGTTGTCGAAGACCAGCGACGCCTTGCCGGCCGGGAAGCTGAACCGCAGCAGCGCGGCGTGGTCGGTCGGCGCGATCTCGGCCGCGTTGCCGTTGTCGAACGTGACGCCGTAGTAGTACGGACGCGCGGTCTCGTTGTCGTGGCTGAACGACCAGGCACGGGCCTTGCGGTCCGCGGTCGGCGTCGCCGCGATCGACGGCATCACCTGGAACGTCTGCCGGTCACCCATCCACGGGCTGGGCTCGTGGCTGATTGACAGCGCCTGCATGGTCGGCCGGTTGGCCTCGTTGTTGCCCTTGGCGTAGTCGTACAGCCAGGAGGTCGACCCGGCGTTCGTGACCGGCGTCCAGAAGTTGAAACCGTGCGGTACGGCGGTGGCAGGGAAGTTGTTGCCCCGCGAGAAACCGCCCGTGGCGTTCGTGCCGCGCGTGGTCAGCGCCAGGTCCGACGGGTGCTTGGCCGCGGTCTTCTGCGCCGCACGGTCCGGGTTGATCGCGGCGGCGATCCGGATGTCGTCGAGCCAGCCACGGAAGTCGGCCGGCCCCGTCGGCTTGTCGTACCCGACCAGGATTCGCTTGATGGTCTTGCCGGCTGCCACCTTGCCGAGATCGGCCTCGACGTTGTTCCACTGGTTCGTGTACAGCGCCTTCGAGTCGCCCTGGCCGCGAGGACTGAGCTCGAAGCCGTGGTGGTCCTTGGCCTTCAGGTCGCTGAGGTACGTGCCGTCGTCGAACGCGAGGTCGACCGCGGCGTACGTGCTCGGGTAGCTCAGGTCGCCTTCGACGTGCTCCGGGAAGATCTTGTACGACAGGCGGGTGTCCTTACCCACCTGCAGATCGACGTCGGAGATCTTGTTCCACGTGTAGCCGCGGCCCTCGGCGTCCTGGTGCCCGGCGTACCGGAAGGACTTGACGCCGGTGAAGCCGACGCGGGCGCGGGCGTTGTAGGCACTGGTCGGGCCGGAGTCCAGCCGCGACTCGGCGACCGGACCGGGCGGCGGCAGCGGCGCGCCGTTCGACAGGTACCAGTCGGCGAGCTGGACGATGTTCTCGCCGTGGTTGAGCGTGATGTCCAGCTTGAAGTACGTGTACGCCGTGTCGTTGGCGAAGCTGTACTCCTTGGTCTGGAACCGGTTCTCGAAGTTCTGGCCGGTCTGCGTGTCCAGCGTGGTCCAGGTGCTGCCGTCGTTCGACCCGGACACGGTCCAGTTCTGCGGGTCGCGGCCGTCGGCGTCGTTCGCCGAGGTGAGCGCGTACTTCTTGATCACCACCGGGGCCGAGGTCTGGTAGACCAGCCAGCCGGTCGGCTGGAACACCAGCCACTTGGTGAACTTGTCACCGTCCGCGGCGTTCGTGGCGATCTCGCCGCCACCGGTGTTCTCGCCGTTCGCGGTCACCTTGGTGACCTTGTCCATCTCGCTGCCACCGATCCCGGTCGGCGTCGGCCCCCGCACCCCCTCGGTGCGCGGCTTCCCGTCCGGACCGGTCTCGACCGTGTCGGTGTAGCCCGGCTGCGGTTGCCCGGGCTCGAACGAGGTGAAGTACGACGAACCGCTCACCACCGGCTGCTCGGAGGCAGCAGGCGACGCGGCATGCGCTGGCGTCATGGCAACAGACATTGTCACAACCAGCGCGAGAGACGTGACGAGCCCCAGTGGGCGGCGGAGATCCATCCACGCTCCTTGCACATCCGGCCGGCACCACGGGACGCCCCGTCCACCGGTGTGGGTACGCGGCCCCGATGACAAGGTTGTCAGCCCGCGTTCGGGTCGATCCTGCCCAGCGATGTCACCGCGGGTCAATAGTTCGTAGCGCACTGTCGATCCATGGTGGTGGATCGACGCCCCGGAGGTAGGTTGAAGCGCATGGACGAACGTGTGCTGGTCACCGGGGCCTCGGGGTTCATCGGGCGGGCTGTGGTGGGGGCCCTGCGGGGGCGTGGGGTGGCGGTTACTGCTGTGGATCGGGAGCCGCCGGATGCTTCCTGGGACGGTGGGGTGCACGTGGTGACGGGGGATCTGGCGGAGCAGGAGACGTGTGTCGCGGCGTTCGAGACGCGGCCAACGAGTGTCGTGCATCTGGCGGCGTTGACGTCGGTGTTGCGGTCGGTGGATGCGCCGATGCAGACGTTCGCGCAGAACGTGACGATCACGCAGGTGCTGCTGGAGTTGAGCCGCGGTAGTGGGGTCGAGGCGTTCGTGCTGGCGTCGACCAATGCGGTCGTGGGCAACGTCGGTACGTCGGTGATCACCGTCGACCTGCCGCTGCGGCCGCTGACGCCGTACGGCGCGACGAAGGCGGCGTGCGAGATGTTGCTGTCGGCGTACTCCGGGAGCTACGGGATGGCGACCGCCGCGCTGCGGTTCACCAACGTGTACGGCCCGGGGATGTCGCACAAGGACAGCTTCGTGCCGCGGATGATGCGGGCGGCGCTGAGCGGCACCGGGGTGAAGGTGTACGGCGACGGGCAGCAGCGGCGGGACCTGGTGTTCATCGACGACGTGGTGAGCGGCGTCCTGCGGGCGCTCGACACCAGGTACGACGGTCGCGCGATCATCGGCTCCGGGCGCTCGGTGTCGGTGCTGGAGATGATCGACACGGTCCGCGCGGTCACGGGCCGGCCGGTGCCGGCCGAGCACATCGAGGCTCCGGCGGGAGAGATGCCGGCGGTGGTCGTGGACGTCGCCAACGATCTCGGCTACCAGCCGACGGTCTCGCTCGAAGACGGTCTGGCCCGGACGTGGCGGTACTTCGAAAAGCAGTGAGGAAGCACTGGCTGCTCGCCGTCTTCCTCACGCTCGGTCTGGTACTGCGGGTCCTCGCGACTGTCGCCTACACGCCCGCGATCGTCTACACCGACTCCGTCCAATACCTGACGAACATGGGCAAGCTGAGCCCGGACCAGCTCAATCCCATCGGGTACGACTTCGTGCTCGGCCCGCTGGTCTCCATCGGCGGGCTCACCTTCGTCGTCATCGTTCAGCACCTCACCGGACTGCTCCTCGGCGTCGCCATCTACGCGCTCGCCCGGAGGCTCACCGTCTATCGCTGGCTGGCCGCGGTCGCCGCCGCGCCGATCCTGCTCGACGCGTACCAGGTGCAGATCGAGCAGAACATCATGGCCGAGACCACGTTCGACGTGATCCTGGTGGCGATCCTCTGGCTGCTCCTCGGCAAGAAGGAACTACCGGGCTGGCGGCGCGCAGCCGTCGTCGGTGTGCTCGTGGGCGCCGCGTTCACGGTCCGCGCGATCGGCATGGTCCTGCTGCTCGCCGTGGTGCTCTACCTGATGGTGGCCGGGCGCAAGCGACTACGCCGCACCGCTGCCGCCGTGGCCGGCTTCGGTGTCGTCTTCGCGGCGTACGTCGGCTACTACCACGCGGAAACGGGCCGCTGGGGATTCACCGGCGCCGAGAACCAGATCCTGTACGGGCGGACCGCCACGGTCGCCAACTGCGACAAGCTGCCGCTCGACGAAGGCACGCGGTTGTTCTGCCCGAAGGAACCGCTCGGCCAGCGTCTCGGGGTCGACAAGTACGCCCACAACCACTACGGCGACCCGAACTGGCCCGGTCCGCTCCCGCCGGGGACGACGAAGCGTCAACTGGCGACCGAGTTCGCGCATCTGGTGATCAAGCACCAGCCGCTGGACGTCACGTGGGCGGCGCTGAAGGACTTCGCGAAGGGGTTCGCGCCGACGCGCACCAGTTCGCCCAACGACGTACCGCTGGACCGGTGGCAGTTCCAGCTCACCTACCCGAACCTCAAAGACCCCAACACCACCAAGGCCGCAGTGAAATGGGGAGGGTCCGAGCCGCACGTCTCTCACACTCCTGCTGTCATCCTGCGCGCCTACCAACTCCACGGCGGCTACACGTCCGGCACACTGCTCGCCCTGTGTGTACTGATCGCTCTTGTTGCGGCCGTACGTGCAAGAGAGCTCCGAGCGGCTGCACTGTTCCCGGCAGCGGCCGGTGTGATCCTGCTGCTCGGCTCAGCCGCGTTCGAGTTCTCCTGGCGCTACCAGCTGCCAGGACTGATCTTCTTCCCGCTGGCAGGTGCCATAGGCCTCCGCGCCCTGCTCGGCAAGGACCAGGCGCGACCCGCGATGGCGGACTATCCGGACGCCGTCGATTCCGAGGCCGTAAAGGCGTTCAAGCACACGGACTTCGCACCGGTCGTCGTGGTCATCGCGGCGTACAACGAAGCCGGCGGCATCGGCCCCGTCCTCACCAATATGCCGCGAACCTGTGCCGGCCTGCCGGTCGACGTCCTGGTCGTCGTGGACGGCGCCACCGACAACACCGCCGAGATCGCCCGTGAGCACGGGGCATCCGTGTGTGTTGCCCCGAGCAACCGCGGCCAAGGCGCCGCGCTCCGGCTCGGGTACCACCTGGCCGCGGAGGGCGGGGCGAAGTACATCGTCACGACCGACGCCGACGGTCAGTACGACAACGACGAGCTGGAGACGCTGCTGGAGCCGATCCTGCTCGACCGGGCCGATTTCGTCACCGGATCGCGCCGGCTCGGAGCGGAGGACGCGGACAGTCGGCTGCGATGGGTCGGCGTGCGCGTGTTCGCCGTACTCGCGTCGATCCTGACCCGGCGCAAGCTGACCGACACCTCGTTCGGCTTCCGCGCGATGCGGGCCGAGCTCGCGACCGCTGTCACGTTGCGTGAGCCGCAGTACCAGTCGTCGGAGCTGCTGCTCGGGGCGCTCGCGCTCGGCGCCCGCGTGGTCGAGCTGCCGATGACGATGCGCCGACGCGGCGACGGGAGCAGCAAGAAGGGCCCCGGGGTCGTGTACGGCGCGAACTACGGCCGGGTCATGACGACGACGTGGTTACGGGAGTACGTACTGCGCCGGCGGCGGCAGGCGGGCTCTTGGCGAACACCAGGCGATCGAACAGCACGAACTTCACGATGAACAGCACCGCGTAGGTCCCGAAGTACGAACCGGTCACGAGCAGCGTCTTCAGCGCGTGTGAGTCGACCGGCTGCACCAGGTGATCGGTCACCGAGGTGACCACGGCGGCCGTGACCGCGGAGCCGATCACGATCATTGTGTACGGCAACTTCTGACCGCTGCGGCCCCAGGTCCAGCGGCGGTTCAGCACGTAGTTCGGGACCGCGCCGGCCAGCCAGGCGACCAGCGTGGCGACGATGGCCGCCGTGCCGAACCAGTAACACAGAGCGAACGCCAGTTGGCTGACCACGGTGGCCACCACGGAAGATGCCGAATACTTCGCCCACAGCAACCATCTGCCGCGGCGAGAACTGATCCTGGTGAGAACGCGCATCGCCGTCTATTCTGCACCTCCACACCGGCCGGCGGCAGTGCGGAGGAAATTCTCAGGCGATTACCAGCGAATAGGTGGGGCCGGTCACGTTACTGGAGTGGGTACTCGGGATAGGAAGGACTGTGACGACGTTCCCTGACGGAAGGCGGCCGAGCCGTGCGCGTACTCGTCCTTGGCGGTGACGGCTACCTGGGGTGGCCGACCGCGTTGCACCTGTCCGACCGCGGCCACGACACGGCCGTGCTCGACAACATGGCCCGTCGCGGGTACGACCGCGAGCTGGGCGTCCAGAGTCTGGTCCCGATCGAGGATCTCGAGAGCCGGGTCGCAGCCTGGGAAGAGGTGTCCGGCAAGCGGATCCCGGCGTACGTCGGCGATCTGCTCGACGCGGATTTCGTCTACCGGGTGGTGCGCGAGTTCGCGCCGGACGCGATCGTGCACTTCGCCGAGCAGCGCGCCGCGCCGTACTCGATGATCGACCGCGAGCACGCCGTCTACACCCAGCACAACAACGTGGTCGGCACGCTGAACCTGATGTACGCGATCGCCGAGGTCGACCCGGACATCCACCTGGTCAAGCTCGGGACGATGGGTGAGTACGGCACGCCGAACATCGACATCGAGGAAGGCTGGCTGGAGGTCGAGCACAACGGCCGCAAGGACCGGATGCTCTACCCGAAGAAGCCGGGCTCGTTCTACCACCTGAGCAAGGTGCACGACTCGCACAACCTCGAGTTCGGCTGCCGGATCTGGGGGATGCGCGTCACCGACCTCAACCAGGGTGTGGTGTACGGGCAGCAGACCGACCAGACCGTGCAGGACGCGCGGCTGGCGACCCGGTTCGACTACGACGCCGTGTTCGGCACGGTCCTCAACCGGTTCTGCATCCAGGCCGTGCTCGGCGAGCCGCTGACCGTGTACGGCAGCGGCGGGCAGACCCGCGGCTTCCTGGACATCCGGGACACCGTCGAGTGCATCCGGCTCGCGGTGGAGAATCCGGCGGACGCCGGTGAGTTCCGGGTCTTCAACCAGATGACCGAGAGCTACTCGGTGGCGCAGCTCGCCGACCTGGTCGCCGAGTGCTTCCCGGGCCCGGTACAGGTCGAGCACCTGGACAACCCGCGCGTCGAGCAGGCCGAGCACTACTACAACGTGAAGCACACCGGCCTCGTCGGCCTGGGCCTCCAGCCCCACCTGCTCTCGGAGACCCTGATCGAGTCGATGTTCGACATCGTCTCCGCCAACAAGGACCGCGTCGACCCGGCCGCCCTACTCCCGACCGTGCGCTGGCAGGGCCACCTCAAGCAGTGAAGAAGCAGAAGATGTGACCGACCGGGTCGGCGTACACCCGGACGTCGGGCTGCGGCTGGAACTCCATCAGCCGTGCCCCGGCGGCCACGGCTCGCTCGTGCGCCGACTCCAGGTCGTCCACCTGGATGTCCAGGTGCAGCTGCATCTGCTGGACGTTCTGCTCGCTGGGCCAGGTTGGGGGCTGATAGTTCGGCTCCAGCTGGATGGACAACCCGGTCGGGAGGTCCGGATTCCAGACGGTGACCCAGGTGTCGTCATGGGCATTCAGGTCCCAGCCGAGCAGCCGGCTGTAGAACTCGCCGAGCTCCCGCGGGTCCGGCGCGTCCAGCACGACACCCTTCAACGCGTACTTATGGCTCATCCACGACACGCTAACGCCGTGCGCCGACAAGAAGCGTCGGGAGTACGGCGAGGAAGCGGTCGCGGCGGCCGCGATCGGATTGCTCGGCGAGCCAGGTGTCGGCGTCGCCCTGGGTGATCAGCGCCTTCTCGACCGCGGCGCCGGCGGCTGCGCTCAGCTGCGGCGCCATCAGCTCGTAGTCGGTGACGACCTCGGTGTGGACGGCGACCTCGACGTCGTGGAAGCCGGCGTCGAGCAGGAGGTCACGCAGCGTACGAGTCGCGCGCGGCGACACCGTACGGGACTCGAGGCCGAGGCGGATCACATCGGTCAAGTCCTGATCGGAGCTGTCGATCAGGACGAACCCGTAGTCCTGCCCGCCCAGTACGATCCGCCCGCCGGGACGCAGCACCCGACGCGCCTCGTCGATCGTCGGGGCCGGATCCGCGAGCAGGTGGAACAGCCGCAGCGCGCGGTACCCGTCCATCGACTCGCTCTCGAGCGGCAGCTCGCCGGAATGTGCCACGTGAAACATCGCTCCGGGCGCCCGCTCCCGGGCCGCCTCGATCGCTTCGGGGTCGGCATCGACCCCGGTCACCTTCAGGCCCTTGCGCGCCAGCTCGGCGACCGCGTGCCCCGCCCCGCAGCCGACGTCGACGCAGGTCGCGCCGCGTTTCAGCGCCAGCATCCGGTACGACGTCGCGCGCAGCGCCGCCGCACCGGGCCCCTCCTCGATCCGTTCCAGAAACCTCATACGGTCCACGCTGCAACTTCAGGTGGACCTGAAGTCAATCCATCGACACCTTGTCGAACGTCGTCGTGGTGTAGCGGACGTCCAGGTCGATCTCGTCGCCAACCGCGGGCGGGGCCACCGACGACGGCAGGAACAGCATGCTGGCCTGCATGTGCGGCGGTTCGGCGAACCAGCGCTGCTTGCCCTCGATGCTGAACGGCGACAGGGCCATCCCGGCCGCGTCCAGGCTGCCCTTGGCCATCGCGATCGCGCGCTGCCGCACGGTCGCCGCCGCGGTCGGCGCTTCCAGGCCGACGCCGTGCGCCGTACCGCCGGAGACGATCAGGATGTGGCCGTCGCCGCTCACCCGGCGCTGCCGGTAGCCGACGCGCTCGCCGCGCCGGACCGAGTGCACGTCGAGCACGGTCGCCTTGACCGACAGCGCGCCGCGGTCGCCGAGCCACAGCCCGGTGCCCATCCGGAGCTTCACGTCCGGACCGATGTCGGCGAGCTTCTGGGCCGGTACGTGCGACACCCACAGCGTGCCCTTGCGGACGTCAAGCGCCGCCTTCGCGAGCTGCTGCGCCTCGCGGAGGTTGGCCGACGTACCGCCGGCGCCCATCGGGAAGTGCAGCGACCAGCCCTCGAAGCGGATCCGGTCGAGCGCGTTCAGCAGCATCGTGTGCCGCAGTTCGCGGGCGCCGATACCGTGCCGGCGCATCGAGGTCATCACCTCGATCAGCACCCGGCTGCCGGCCGGGATCGAGACCAGGTCGGCCAGCCGGCTGACCGTGTGGATCACGTTCTTGCTTTGCGGCACCTCGAGGAACGGCCGCCACGGCGACAGCACCACGACGTCCTCGCGGGGGTCCGCGGGGACCTCGAAGTACGTGCCGACCGCGACCGTCCGGGCGCCGAGCGCGCGGGCTTCGGCGAACAGCCGGTGGTTGCCGAACCCGTACCCGTTGCCCTTGGCGACCGGGACGATGTCGGGGTTCCACGTGGAACGCAGGTGTTCACGCCATCGATCGGAATCGACGTGCAGGACTAGGGGCATGGTGTCAACGCCGTCTCATGTAGAGGTCGAATGCGGTGTAGAGCGCCTTGTTCAACGGCAGGTCCCACTCACCGACGTACTCGACGGCCTCGCCGCCGGTGCCGGTCTTGAACTGGATCAGCCCGACGTGCGGGTCGTTCGGGTCCAAGGTGTCGGTGATGCCCCGTAGGTCGTACACGGACGCGCCCGCCGCGAGCGCGTCCGTCATCATGCGCCACTGGATCGCGTTCGATCCGCGCACGTCGCGTTTGGCGGTCGAGCTGGCCCCGTAGGAGTACCAGGAATGACCGCCGACCCGGACCCAGATCGTCGACGCGACCAGGTCGCCCTCGTGGTGGGCGTTGTAGATCCGGAAGTCACAGCAATCGGCCGGCTGGTTGGCCATCGCGGCGTACATCTTCTCGAAGTACGGCAGCGGGCGCGGCGTGAAGTGGTCGCGCTGCGCGGTCTCGACGTACAGCGCGTGGAACGCCTTGATGTCCTCGGTCCCGCCCTGCGAAACCTCGACGCCGGCCTTGGCGGCCTTCTTGATGTTGCGCCGCCAGAGCTGGTTCATGCCCTTGAGCAGATCGTCCTCGGTGCGGCCGGCCAGCGGCACCTGGAAGACGTACTGCGGTTGCCCGGCCGCGAACCCCTCCGCGATCCGAGGGGCTTTCCAGCCCAGCTTGTGGAGCTTGTCGACGACCGTGGCGCCGGACGGCTCGATCACGTCCGGCCGGACGTCGCCGAGCCGCGGCTGCTGCCCGCCGGCGATCGCGTCCTTGATCGTCTGCGCGGTCCACCGCCGGGCCGCCACCGGCGGGCCCATCCGGATGCCGAACGCGCCGCGCTCCTGCAGGTGCGCCGCCAGCGGACGCAGGTAGCTGCCGAGGTCGATCGCGTCCCAGTCGATCACCGGGCCTTCGGGCAGGTAGGCGAGGTACCGCTTCACCTTCGGCATCTGCCGGTACAGCACCAGCCCGACGCCGACCAGGGTGCCGGGGGTGCCTGGCTCGTACCAGCCGAGCGACTCCGCCTTCCACTCGCTCTTCACCGCCGCCCACCCCGGGGTCTGCAGGAAGCTCGCCGACGGCTGGGCCGCGATGTAGGCCGCATGCTCGTCCGTCGAGATGGTCCGGATGCTCAAGTCACTCACGGTCGGTCAGGTTACCGGCCCAGCCCCGGGAACCGTAGCTGAGCCGGTGTCTGATCAAAGCCACCTTGAGCACCCACCAACCATATTCCGTCGCGGGGAGTGGTTGATCCGTGCTCAAGGTCGGAGCTCAGTCGACGAGCAGGCTTTCTGACAAGTCCCACAACCGAGTGGCCGACTCCGGATCCAGGGCGTAGTCCGCGACGCCGCCTTCCTGCCCTTCGGCGTGCGGCAGGGCCTCGTTGTTGTCCTCGAAGTACTTACCGGTGACACCGGCGACCAGCGGGGACGCGGCCAGCAGCACCGACGTGGAGGCGCCCTGCTCGGTCGTCTTCCACGGGAAGTGCTCCCACTGCTGGAGGAGCTCGTCCGGGACGTGCCGCTGCAGAGGTGTCCGGATGCCGCCCGGCATCAGGGCGTTGGCGACGATCCCGTCACTCGCCCAGCGCTTGGCCGCCTCGACCGCGAACAGCACGTTCGCCGTCTTCGACTGGCCGTACGCCGCCCACTCGTCGTACGGACGGTTCTCGAAGTGGATGTCGTCGAAGTGCACGTCCGAGCGCAGATGTGCGCTCGAACTGACCGAGACGATCCGCGCGTCGCCGGCCGCGGCGAGTGCGCCGTGCAGGCCGAGGGCGAGCCCGAAGTGGCCGAGGTGGTTGGTCGCGAACTGGTGCTCCCAGCCCTCCGGTGTCCGGGTCAGCGGCTCGGCCATCACACCGGCGTTGTTCACCAGGATGTGCAGCGGCCCGTCCCAGGTGGCGGCGAAGGCGCGCACCGAGGCGCGGTCGGCGAGTTCGATCGGCGCGACGAAGACGTGGTTGTTGCCGGTGGTTTCGATGATCTGGGCCGCCACCCGTTCGCCGGCGGCGGTGTTGCGGACGGCGAGGGTGACCTCGGCGCCCGCCGCGGCGAGAGCCCGGACGGTCTCGACACCGATCCCGGAAGCGCCGCCGGTGACGACGGCCCGGCGACCGGTCAGGTCGACGCCGGCGACGACCTCGGCCGCGGTGGAGTCATGCGTGAAAGGAGTGGTGATCCTGCTCATCAGGTGCGGTCCTGTTCTACGAGCTACGCTGTAACCGGAGGAGCCTCCGGTAATTCCAGTTAACCGGAGGTGCCTCCGGTTATCAAGTCCGCTAGGTTGTGAGGCCAGGGAGGGAGGGGAGATGAGTACCAGTGAGCGCCCGCTGCGCGCGGACGCCCAGCGCAACCGGGACCAGATCGTGGCGGCCGCGGGACGCGCGTTCACGAAGTGCGGCCTGGAGGCCACGCTGGAGGGGATCGCGAAGGACGCCGGCGTCGGCATCGGCACGCTCTACCGGCACTTCCCGACCCGTGAGTTGCTGATCGAGGCCGCCTACCGGAACGAGTTGGCAGCAGTCTGCAACGCGTCTCCCGAGCTCCTCGCGAAGCTGCCGCCGGATCAGGCGCTGCGCGCGTGGATGGACCGCTTCATCGACTACATGGCCCGCAAGCGGGGCATGGCCGACGCGCTGCGGGCGGTCTTCGCCTCCGGCGCGAACCCGTACGCCCAGAGCTTCGAGCTCCTCGTCGGCGCGGTCCAGCCGCTGCTCGACGCCGGCGCGGCCGCCGGCCAGATCCGCTCGGACATCTCGGCCAAGGACCTGCTCGCCAGCATCGGCGGCGTCGGCGGTGCCGCGGCCGACGACCGTGACCAGGCAGGCCGGCTGCTCGACCTGCTGATGGACGGCCTGCGGTACGGCGCATGAAGGTTGCTCTGGTGACCGGATCCGCCTCCGGTATCGGAGCCGCGACCGTACGGCGACTCGCCGCGGACGGGATGACCGTCGCGGTGCACTCGCGGTCCAGCCGCGCTGCCGGGCAGGCGTTGGCGGCGGAGTTGGGCGGGTCGTACCACCAGGCTGATCTGTCGGACGACGCCGCGGCTCAGGCGCTGGTGCCGGACGTGGTGCGTGAGCACGGACGCCTCGACGTACTCGTGAACAACGCCGGTATCAGCTGGCCGGTGCCGCACGCGGATCTCGACGGGTTGACCGCCGACGACTGGCGGCGGTTGCTCGACGTCAACCTGATCGCGCCGTGGCTGCTGTGTACGGCGGCCCTCCCGGCGCTCCGCGAATCCGGCGGATGCATCGTCAACGTGACCAGCCACGCGGGCGTCCGGCCCAAGGGCAGCTCGATCGCGTACGCCGCGTCGAAGGCGGCGCTCAACCACGTGACGAAGTTGCTCGCCGCCGCGCTCGGACCGGACGTCCGGGTGAACGCCGTCGCACCCGGTCTCGTCGACACGCCGCTCACCGAGTCGTGGACCGCGGCCCAGGACCTGTGGAAGACCTCGAGCCCGATGCGCCGCGCCGCCCAGCCGGCGGACGTCGCCGACCTGATCTCGGCGGTTATCCACAACGGCTACCTGACCGGTGAGGTCATCCTGCTCGACGGCGGTCTCAACCTGCGCTGATTCTGTCGGTGCCGGTCCCTACGATCGCGGGATGTCTTTGGGTCGAGACTTCCGGCGGTTGTGGGTTGCATTCACGGTCAGTGCGTTCGGATCGGCGGTCGGCCTCGGCGCGTTGCCGCTGGTCGCCGTGCTGGCTCTGGACTCCAGCACCTTCCAGGTCTCGATGCTCGCCGCGCTGTCCGCGGTGGCCGGTGCGGCGCTCGCGTTGCCGATGGGGGACTTCATCGAGCAGCGGCGGAAACGGCCGGTGATGATCGCCTCCGACCTGGTGCGGTTCGCGGCGCTGGTCTCGGTGCCGGTCGCCGCAGCGTTCGGCGTGCTGACGTATGCGCACCTGTGCGTGGCGGGAGTGTTGCAGGCGGCCGGGACGATCGCGTTCCAGGCGGCGAGTGGCGCGCATCTGAA
This sequence comes from Kribbella sp. NPDC003505, assembly GCF_040610875.1. Lineage (NCBI taxonomy): Bacteria > Bacillati > Actinomycetota > Actinomycetes > Propionibacteriales > Kribbellaceae > Kribbella > Kribbella sp. NPDC003505. Next base: position 548,571 of record NZ_JBEXNA010000004.1, read on the forward strand.
GGCGCTCGTCCCGGCCGAGGGACGGGCCGAGGCGAACAGCCGCTTCGAGCAGACGAACTGGGTGTCCCTGAGCGTCGGGCCGGCGCTCGGCGGTGTGCTGGTCGGTCTGGTCGGCGCAACCGTCACACTGGCGGTCGACGCGGTCTCGTTCCTCGGGTCGGCGCTCGGCATCCGGCGGATCCAGCAACCAGAGCCGGAGCCGGTGAAGCGGGAAGGCAAGCGCGACATCACCGCGGGCTGGCGCTACATCCTGCGGCATCGCGGGCTGCGCATCCTGTTCTGGAACTCGCAGCTGTTCGGTGGGCCGGTGATGATGACGTCGCCGCTGCTGACCGTCTTCATGCTGCGCGACCTGGGGCTGTCGGCGTGGAGCTACGGCGTCTTCCTCGGTATCTCCTGCATCGGCGGCGTCATCGGTGCGCGGATGGCCCCGCGGCTGACTCGGAAGCACGGGCTGCACTGGATGCTGCTGGCTTTCGGCGTACTGCGGGCGCCGTGGCTCCTGCTGTTCCCGCTGGCGCCGCACGGGTGGGCCGGGTTCGTGCTGCTCACGGTCGCGGAGACCGGACTGCTCGTGGGAGCGGGGGCGTTCAACCCGTCGTTCGCGACGTACCGCATGGAAGTGACCGAGGACAGGTTCATGGCGCGCGTGGTCGGGTCCTGGTCGATCAGCTCGCGGTGCGTGCAGCCCGCGTTCATGGCGCTCGGCGGCGTGCTCGCGACGCTGGTCGGGATGCGCGGCGCCCTGTGGGTCGCGGGCATCTGCTGCACGCTGAGCGCCCTCCTGCTGCCGTGGCGAGCGGCTAAACCAGCCCCCTTGCCTGAGCCAGTCTGACGATCGAGCCCACCTCTTCGGGTTGACCGTCGAGGTACTCGGCGGCCTTCTCCGGCGGCAGCACCAGCACTTCGGTCACCTGTTCGCCGTCGTCCGGGTTGGTCGGCTCCTGCTCGACGACGACGTCGGCGACGTAGTTCGCCCAGTACGAGACCGGGTGCGGCAGGTGCGGACGGTAGGGCGTTTCGCGGCGATGGTCGGCGCGATGGGCGCCGAGCCAGGTGAGCGGTCCGGTCAGCCGGGCGCCGGCCTCCTCGAGCAGCTCACGCCGGACGAGCTCCTCGATCGACTCGCCGGGCTCGCGGGTCCCGCCCGGCAGGAAACGCCAGCCCAGGTCGTTGGCGCACACAACGATTCCGCCGACGGTCCGGCAGACGACGTGGACGTTGCTGATCAGCTCGTCCGGCGGCTCCTCGACGGTGTAGCGGACGTCGAGCTCTCCCCACTCCCAGTAGCCCGGTGCGAACAGATCGGGAAACCGCTCCGCCCAGGGCTGCATAACCTCATTCTGCGCTACCGTCGCTGCCATGGCGCACCCCGACCCCGAGCCCGAGCCCGCCGCGGCTGCCGAAGCCGCGGCGGAAGCCGAGCGTGAGGAGGACCGCGAGGACGAGGCCGAACCGAAGCCGGATCCCGAGCAGGCGCAGCGTACGGTCGACCGGCTGATGTGGACCAGCGCTTGGCTGACCGTTCTGGTCGGCGTGTTCCTGGTCGTGGGCATCGCCCGGTCCGACAGCCACTACAGCGTCTTCGCCTGGCTCGGTGCGGTGGTGGCGATGCTGGGCCTGCTCGCGCTCGCCACGGCGTACTTCGCCTGCGCCCGCAAGCGCCTCACGCTGCGGACCCGCCTGCGCGGGCCGCTCGACGTGTTCAAGGCCAGCACGGTGGTCATGGTGATCGTCGTGATCTGCGGCCTGCTCGTGCCGACCGACAACACCCCGGCGCTCGCCGTCCTGCTTCCGTGGGCCGTGACCTACTGGCTCTACGGCCTGGAGAAGACCGAGGCACCTACGCCGTGAGATGCGCTCGCAGGTAGTCGAGGTCGGTCTTCTGGCCGTTGTCCGCATTCGGCGTCTCGACGACGACCGGGGCGCCGGCGGCCTGCACGACCGCGACGATGTCGGCCGGGTCGATGTGGCCCTCCTCGAAGTTGCTGTGCCGGTCCGCGCCGGAGCCGAATTCGTCGCGAGAGCCGTTCGCGTGCACGAGATCGATCCGGCCGGTGATCGCGAGCACCTTCTCGACGATCGTCGGCAGCTCCTCGCCGGCCGCGTGGAAGTGGCAGGTGTCGAGGCAGAAGCCGACGTTTTCCAGCCGGTCGTTGCCGGACGCCTGCACCGCGTCCCAGAGCCGCGCGATCCGGTCCAGCTGGCGGGCCATCGCGTTCTCACCGCCGGCCGTGTTCTCGATCAGCAGCGGGACCGGCAGCTCGGCGCGCTCGATGCACTTGCGCCAGTTGTCGAAGCCGGCCTCCGGGTCGTCCTCGTCGCCGACGTGCCCGCCGTGCACGATCACGCCCTTGACGTCGATCTCGGCGGCCTTGTCCAGCGTCTGCTGCAGCAGCTTCCGGCTCGGGATCCGGATCCGGTTGTTCGTGTTCGCGACGTTCAGCCGGTAGGGGGCGTGCACGTAGAGGTCGACCCCCGCCGCGGCGGCGCGCTCCTTCAGCGCCTCCTCGCCGTCGGCGTACGCGAGCTTGGGCGCCTTGTAGTCCTGCGGGTTCCCCAGGAAGAACTGCACCAGGTCGGCGCCTCGATCGGCCGCCTCGGCCAGCGGGTCTTCCTGGTCCACGTGCGCACCGAGCTTCACAGTCATACCCACCACCCTAGAACCGTGCGCCGACAGTTCAGGAACCCCATCCGGCCGACCGTGTCACCGTGCGGTGCTCGGCGGCCGGCGGTTGGACCGGGCGGCCCTCGGACTCCGTGGACAGCACGATGTGGGTGTTCATCTCGCCGTGCTCGCCGAGTCGTTCGAAGAGCCCTTCGAGGTGGTCCATCGAGGTCACGCGGACGCGCAGCATCGAGCACGAGTTGCCGCTCAGCTTGTGGATCTCGAGCACTTCGGGGAAGTCCTCGGCCCGGGTGGTCTTGAGTAGGCAGCGGCCCGTCGTGCACCGCATCTGGACGAACGCCGACAGCGGCTGCCCCGCCCTGGCCGGGTCCACGTCGGCCCGGTAGCCAGTGATCACGCCGGCCTCCTCCAGCCGCCGGACCCGGTCGGCGACCGCGGGCGGCGACAGGTTGACCCGCTTCCCGAGCTGGTTGAACGACAGCCGCCCGTCGGACTGCAGCTCCGCCAGGATCTGCCAGTCCGTGGAGTCCAGTTCGCGCTCCTGAAAGGTCATCACCTCAGAACACCTTCGATGTCGGCCCTCCGCAAGGCCGAACGCCTTACATCGTGTCTTCAGCCGGGCCAGTCGCCTTCCTACCGTGGTGGCCATGCTGCTTCCCGTCGTTCTCGCCGCCGCGCTGATGAACGCGGCGATGGTCGCCGCGAGCGCGGTGAGCACCATCCTGACTGCCGACGAGCTCGGCTCCAGCCTGGCCGGTGTCCCGAACACGGCCGGCGTACTGGGCACCGCGGCCGGAGCGATCGCCGTCGGCCGGTGGACCACTCGCCTCGGCCGCGCCCACGCCCTTCGCCTCGGGTACGGCGTGGGTGTCGCCGGCGCGGCGCTGACCGTCGTGGCCGCGGTGGGCGCGCCGGTCGGGCTGCTGGTCGCCGGCATGTTCCTGCTCGGCGCCGGGAATGCGGCGAGCCTGCTGTCCAGGTACGCGGCAGGCGAGGCAGTACCCGAAGCGCGCCGGGCGTCGGCGATGAGTGCCGTCGTGTGGGCCAGTACGGCGGGCGCCGCGGGCGGGCCGTTCCTGATGGCGCCGTCCCAGTCCTTCGCTTCGTGGCTGGGGCTGCCTGCGGTCGCGGGCCCGTTCATGCTCGCGGTCGCGGCCGTGTTCGGCGCGCTGGTCGCGTCGACGTACATCCGCACCGTCCACATCGCCGAGCAGCCGGCACACCCGCAGCACGAGGAGCCGGCGGGGTCCCGGCGTACGTCGGTCCTCCTGGCCGCCGGCGTGATGGTTGCCGGGCACCTGGTGATGGTCGCGCTGATGTCGGCGGTCCCTGTGCACACGCACAACCACGGCGAGGGACTTGGGCTCCTCGGCGTGATGCTGTCTGCGCACACGCTCGGCATGTTCGCCCTGTCGCCGCTGACCGGCTGGTGGATCGACCGGACCGGTCCGCGGCCCGTGATGCTGACCGGTCTCCTCCTGCTGGTCGTTGCCGCCGTCCTGACCACACAGTCCGGACCGGCCTTCACCCCGGCGCTCTTCCTGCTCGGCTACGCGTGGAATCTCTGCTACCTGGGCGGGAGCGCCCGGCTGCTCGGCACGCGGTTCGAGAGCAAGGTCGAGTCGTCCATCTGGGCGATCTCGGCGCTTGCCGCCGCCACGTCGCCGTGGCTCTACACGCTCGGCGGCTACCTGTTGTTGGCGGTGATCTCGTGCGTTCTCGCCGTACCGTTGCTGCTGCTCGTGCTGCGGCGTACCGCTCTGCGGGTCACGCAGCGATGACGGAGAGTCATCGCAACAGGCCTGTGGATATGGTCAAGTGGCCGTCCGAACGCTGGTACTCTTTTGGATGTGGCCCGGTCCATCGACCGGGCTCGTTGCTTGGCGACGGCGGCAAGTGCCGTCGCGGAGCAGACCGCATCGCCCTCCTGCCACGGAGAGACCGTGGCCGCCAAGTCCGAAGGAGGTGGAGTTCGCGCATGCGTCGTTACGAAGTCATGGTGATCCTCGACCCGGAGCTCGATGAGCGCACCGTGGAGCCGTCCATCGACCAGTACCTGAACATCGTCCGCAAGGAAGGTGGCACGGTCGAGAAGCTCGACATCTGGGGTCGTCGCAAGCTTGCCTATGACGTGAAGAAGAAGTCCGAAGGCATTTATGCCGTCGTCGACCTGACCGCCGAGCCGGCGGTTGTGAAGGAGCTCGACCGTCAGCTCACGCTGAACGAGTCGATCCTGCGCACGAAGGTCATCCGGCCGGACCAGCACTGAGCCTGGGGTCGTCAGCAGTCATCGGAACTGTCGGCTCCGGCCGATACCACTAGCTGCAGACGCAGTCACACCCGATAGCAGGAGGAACGGCAATGGCAGGCGAACCACCCATCACCCTGATCGGCAACCTGACGGGTGATCCGGAACTGCGGTTCACACCCTCGGGCGCCGCGGTGGCGAATTTCACCGTCGCGTGCACCCCGCGGACGCTGGACCGCCAATCCAACGAGTGGAAGGACGGGGAAACCCTCTTCATCTCGTGCGCGGTGTGGCGCCAGGTGGCCGAGAACGTTGCCGAGTCCCTGACCCGTGGTTCCCGGGTGGTCGTGACCGGGCGCCTGAAGGCGCGCAGCTACGACGACCGCGACGGGAACAAGCGGACCGTCTTCGAGTGTGACGTCGAGGAGATCGGCGCCAGCATGCGGTATGCGACGCTGAAGATCTCCAAGACCTCCCGCTCCGACGGCGGCGGTTTCGGTGGCGGCGGCAACCAGGGTGGCGGCGGCTACCAAGGTGGCGGCAACCAAGGCGGCGGCTACGGCGGCGGCCAGGGCGGCGGCCAGGGTGGCCAGCAGAACGACCCCTGGGCGACCCCGCAGGGCGGTGGCGGCCAGTCCGCCCCGCAGAACGACCCCTGGGCCAGCCAGGGCGGCGGCTCGATGGAGGAGCCCCCGTTCTGATCGTCCCGCAATCCAGTCAGTGACCATTCCGGCACCCGTGCCGGGCTCTGGAAATAGGAAGAGAGCACCACAATGGCCAAGATCATTCGGAAGCCGAAGAAGAAGGTCTGCGGCTTCTGCAAGGACAAGGCGACGTACGTCGATTACAAGGACACCGCGCTGCTGCGCAAGTTCATCTCGGACCGCGGCAAGATCCGCGCCCGCCGGGTGACCGGGAACTGCGTGCAGCACCAGCGCGACGTGGCCACCGCTATCAAGAACGCTCGTGAGGTGGCCCTGCTGCCGTACACGAGCACGGCTCGCTGAGGGAGGCGCGGACCATGAAGCTCATCCTGTCTCAGGAGGTCGAGGGCCTCGGAGCCCCCGGCGACATCGTCGAGGTCAAGGACGGCTACGGCCGTAACTACCTGGTCCCGCGCGGCCTGGCCATCGGCTGGACCCGCGGCGCCGAGAAGCAGATCCAGACGATCAAGCGGGCGCGTGACGCCCGGGCGATCCAGGGCAAGGAGCACGCGAGCGAGGTCAAGAACCAGCTCGAGCAGCTCTCCGTCACCCTGGCCGTCAAGGCCGGCGACACCGGCCGCCTGTTCGGCTCGGTGACCCCGGCCGACATCGCCGCGGCGATCAAGTCCGCCGGAGGCCCGCTGGTCGAGAAGCGCGCGATCGCGATCGCGTCGCCGATCAAGACCACCGGCAAGCACCAGGTCGCCGTCCAGCTGCACCCGGAGGTGGCCGCTACGGTCCGCCTCGAGGTCGCGGCCGGCTGATTCCGGCACCGACGCACCAAGGCCCGCGTTCCCCGTTCGGGGGACGCGGGCCTTCGTCGTTTCCGGAGAAGCAGCGCCTCAGGGCTTCTCGGGGGCCGGCCACTCCACCGGCTGCGGCTCGACCGTCTGTCCACCGCTGCTCGGCGCCTCGACCGTGGGCCAGTCGACCGGCTCCGGCTCGACGCTGTCCGCGAGCGCCCGGGACGGCGCCAACAGCATGCCGATGGCAACCAGTGCGGTCGCGATCCGCGCCGCGCGACGCGTAGGCCGGCTCATTTCGACGGGTCCAATGCGTAGAGGACGGAGTTGTACACGACGACGGCGCGCTTGCCGGCCACACCCCACGGCCGCGTGGTGCCGTCGTTCTGCGGGTAGGTGTTCCAGTTCGGCGACACGGCGGTCAGCTTGCTGCTGATCGTGCCGAAGAGCATCGACCCGCTGACCGACAGCGGCTGGAAGCCGGGCAGGATCCGGGTGTTGTTCTTGGTCAGCGTGAAGTTGACGAGGCACTCACCCCAGGCGGCGAACTTCCGGTTCGGGTCGGGCACCCAGTCCCAGCCGTCGGTGTCGCCGTTGCGGATCGACCCGCAGCTCGCGACCATCTTGCCGCTCGCCGACGAGTGCACCGACGGGATGACCTCTTCCGGGTTCTTGGCGTTGGTCCACAGGGCCTGGACGTAGTCGGGGCTGGCCGAGACCACCTGGATGATGGCGCCCGCGCCGCCCGGCGGCTGCAGCTTCACCTCCACCGTCTCCTTGTCCGGCTGGGCCCAGAAGAGCGGGCCGTAGTACTGCGCCATCAGCGTGCGGTCGCCCTCGGCGAGCAGGATGGTGGAGCTCCGCGGCTTCTCCGGAACCGTCTTGAGGACGCCGCCCGAGACCACCATCGCCCCGGACTCGTCGGACAGCATGACCAGCGGCGACTTGCCGAAGAACTGCACCTTGGCGCTGTCCGGCAGCTCGATCGTCTTCGCCTCGGCGCCGCCGCCCGCCCAGTAGTACAGGGTGGTCGGCGTGGTGAGCGCCAGCACGAGCTTGCCGTCGATCGTGGTGTAGGTCGGGCTCTCGGCGTCCTTCGGCACCTTGTCCTGCCACAGCACCTTGCCGTTGCTGTCGAACACGGCGACCTTCTGGTCGGTGGTCAGGATCGCGACCTCGGTGCCGTCGGGCTTGATCGCCGGCGTGCTGTCCTTGGCGATGTCGACCGTCCAGCCGGCGTGTGTCGAGTAGCCGAGCGGCTGGGTCCTCGGGGGGAACTCGTCGGCGTGCACGGGCGGTGCGGGCAGCTCGGGCAGCTTGGGCGACTCGGTCACCTGCGGCTTGCCGTCGCCGAGCTTGCTGAAGACCGTGATGTACAGCGTCGTACCGGCGATCAGGACGACCGCCACGGCCATCGCGACGATGATCGGCCAGATCGGCTTCTTGCCCTTGCGGGGGTCGGTCTCGATCGCCTCCACCTGGCCGTCCGGGTGGATGATCAGCGGCCAGGAGGCGCCGTCGGCCTCGACCGCGGTCGCCTTCACGGCGCGGCCGAGCTGGGCGGCCTGCTCGCTGACGAGCTGGAGCGCCGCCTGCCGCGGATCGTGGTGGTTGATCGGGTGGCTGCGACCGGCGATCTTCACCTCGGCGTTGTGGTCGTCGTACAGCCGGATCGTGACCTTCGGCCAGGACGGGATCTTCTCAGCCACGATGACCTCTCATTCCCGCCACAGATCTCCCTCGCTCCACCGGTTACGTCGTCCTCGTTCTAGCATGTCCCCCGCACGAGGCATGCCAGGGATTCCGGGCAGGCAGAAACCACGCGAGCCCGGCGGCTCGACTGACCCCGACAAGGGGGTAGAAACATCCTCGCCTGTGGATGGGTCACGAAAGTACACCCGGAAAGCGAGAGAATACTGTGGGCGACAGCCTGTGACGCACCGCGAGAGGAGGGGCCATGACGCAGAACCCGTGGACACGAGAGCAGTCTCCGGGTCCGCAGCAGCCGTCGCCGGGCCCGACTCCTCAGCCGGACATCACCCCGCGGGGGCCGTCCGCGCCCCAGCACGGGGTGCCGGCGCCCGCGGAGGACCAGCGCCTGCCCAAGTTCGCGATTCCGGCGGCCGACACGCTGTGGTGGGTGGGAGTCCACGGCGGCGCCGGCGAGACCACGATGTCGATCCTGCTCCCCGGCACCCGGGCGGCCAACCATCGCTGGCCGATCCCGCCGCCGCCGGTGCCGACACCAGTCATCCTGGTTGCCCGGACCCACGGGTCCGGCCTGCGCGCCGCGCAGCGAGCCGCGATCGAGTGGGCCTCGGGGGTCGTCCAGGGGGTCGCGGTGCTCGGCCTGGTGCTGATCGCGGACGCCCCCGGCCGGTTGCCCCGGGTGCTCGACGACTTCGCCGACATCGTCGGCGGAGGGGTTCCGAGAGTCTGGGACATCCCGTGGATCGAGGAGTGGCGCAGAGGGGAGGCTCCCACGCCTGACAACACGCCGGACGAGGTTTTCGAAGTACTTGAATCCATCTACGCACTTCGCGCGTCAAACCCAGCGGACTATCCCGCCCCGTACTGAAAGGCACCAAGACAATGATGTTGCTCCACCTGGTTACCGAGCTCCCGAACACGCTGCCGCTCGAGCCGCCGCCTTCGGAGGTCACGGACGGCCTGAACAAGGTCCTCGGCTGGGTCAAGTGGATCGCGTACCTGATCTGTGCCCTCGGCATCATCATCGCCGGCGGCATGATGGCCATCGGTCAGCGTCGCGGTGAGGGCGGCGAGCACGCTGCCCGGCTCGGCTGGGTCCTCGCGGCCTGCATCGTCATCGGTGCGGCGACCGCCCTCGTCGACGCCCTGAAGTGACGCGGGCGCGCGGAGAGTGGCTCGGAGGCTGATCGTAGGTGGGACTGTTCAGTAGGAACCCAGACTCCGGTGACGATTCCGACGGCGAAAAGACCAGCTTCCTCGAGGAGCGTGGCTTCATCGCGTCCGCGATCGTCATCGGAGCGGTGCTGATCTGCCTGGTGGTGTGGTTCCTGGCGGGAGGCCGGTCGGAGACTCCGTCGGCCGACCCGACCCAGTCACCGAGCACGCTCGCTCCTACCGGACAGCCCACCGAGGAACAGCCCACCGAGCCGCCGACCGCGTCGCCGACCGAAGTACCGAGCACCACCCGGAACACTCCGCCACCGCCCACCAGCACCACCGGCGGCTGCCACGCCAAGAACCCGAGCCAGGAGATCCCCCGGGTCGCCGCGCCGCTCTCGGTCTCGTGGCAGTTCGAGGGGAAGATGCTGATCCCCATCCAGGCGGCGAGCGGGCCGGCGACCACCAGCCCGAACGGCGTGCGCTCCTGCTTCGCGCATTCGCCGACGGGTGCGGTGCTCGCGGCGATGGTCCTGCTCGGCCAGATCCAGAACCCGGAGGTCAGCGTCGCCGCACTGCACAACCGGGTGTACCCGGGGCCGGGCCGGGACGCGGCCATCGCGCAGGCCAAGCTGACGGCCAAGACGCCGTCGACGGTCGCCGGTGACGTCCAGTTCGCCGGCTTCAAGGTGCTCGACTACCCGCAGAACGCGACCCGCGCCCTCATCCAGATCGTTGCCGATCTCAACGGCAAGGCGTACGGCGCGATGCCGATCACGATGCGCTGGTACCGCGGCGACTGGTACGTCGAGCTGCAGACCGACGGCAGCTTCAACGGCTCGGTCGAGCCGGACATCCTGACCAGTCTCAGCGGCTACGTCAGGTTCAGTGGTGCGGCATGATCACCCTCGGATGCTCGGGCTGGCCCTGGGACTGGGACGACTGCTTCAAGGACGGCCTGAAGACCGCGCTGGAATGGGCCTTCGGCAAGTTCTTCGACTTCATCTGGGAGGCGATCGCCAGGGTTGTCATCCACGCCGTCGAAGCGGTCATGAAGGCCGTCGGCCTGCTCTGGGTCTACATCCCGACCCCGAACATCGCCGAGAACACCCCGGCCGTGTGGATCCAGCAGCACACGAATTTCATCATGGTCTTCATCGCCTCGCTGGCGGTGATCGTCGGCGCGGTCCAGATGGCGATCTCACACCGTGGCGAGCCGGCCAGGGACATCCTGAAGTCGCTGGTCACCCTGGTCGTGGTGACCGGGTCGGCGACGGTGTTCGCCGGCACGCTGATCTCGGCCGCGGACGGGTTCTCGTCGTGGATCATCAACGCGGCGCTGAAGAAGGACGACCACAACTACGCGAAGAACCTGATCGACATGATGGACGAGCCGTTCGGCTGGTTGCTGGTCATCTTCGTCGGCATCCTGATGGTCATCACGGCGATCATCCAGCTGGCGCTGATGATCGTCCGGTACGGGATGCTCGTGCTGCTGGTCGGCGTGCTTCCGCTGACCGCGGCGGCGACCAACACCGAGATGGGCATGATGTGGTTCAAGCGCGCCCTGGCCTGGCTGGCCTCCTTCATAATCTATAAACCGGTGGCCGCGATCATCTATGCCACCGCGTTCAGTCTGATGGGTTCCGAAGGCGCATCGCACATCCTCAAGATCATCATGGGCGTGACGCTGATGATCGTGGCAGTCGTCGCACTGCCGGCCATTCTTCGATTCGTCTCACCGAGGACATCCTGACGTGATTCCGCTCGATGTGATCGACTGGGCGATCGACCTCATGAAGAAAGCCCTCGAGGTCGTCTTCGCCCCTGTCATGGAACTGGTGATGAAGTTCGTGTTCGAGCCAATTCTCAAAGCCATCGGCGCAGCGGTCGGAACCCTGATGAGCACGATCGCCACCTTCTGGGTCTACGTACCGACCATTGCTGTCGGCAACGATCAGGGCAGGCCGGCCAACGACACGGTGGACTGGATCTGGCAGCACACGCAGTTCATCGCGCTCTTCATCGCCGCGATCGGGCTGATCGTCGGCGCCATCCAGATGGCCTGGACGCAGCGCGGCGAGTCGGCCCGCGAGCTGCTCCGCTCGCTGATCACGCTCGCCGTCGCCGCGGCGTTCTCGATCGCCGTCGCCCAGGCGCTGATCACCGTCGGCGACATCTTCTCCAGCTGCATCATCAGCAGCGCGCTCGACTCGAAGACCGCCGGTTGGGTCGACGGCTGCCAGAACATCGGCTCCGGCGACTCGCAGGCCTTCGGCGAGAAGATGGGCGCGGTCCTGGGATTCGCCGCGATCGTCGGCATCGCCGGCTCGCCGGTGCTGATCGGGATCATGATCGCGGTCGGCATCCTGTGCGTGATCGCCAGCCTGATCCAGATCGTGCTGATGGTCGTCCGCAGCGCCATGCTGGTCCTGCTGCTCGGCGTGCTGCCGATCGCGGCCGCCGCGACGAACACCGAGATGGGCCGCAACTGGTTCAAACGCATCATCTCCTGGCTGCTCGCCTTCATCCTCTACAAGCCGGTAGCGGCCATCGTCTACGCGACGGCGATCCGGCTGGTCTCGGACAACGGCGCCCCACTGCACTACGACGCCAGCAACCCGGAAGAGATCGGCAGCATGGTGATGAACGTGGTCACCGGCCTCACGATGCTGGTGCTCGCGCTGTTCGCGATGCCGGCGCTGATGCGGTTCATCGTGCCGATGGTCGGGGCGACCGCGGGGTCGGCCGGCGCCGGCATGATCGCGGCCAAGATGGTCGGTGCCGACAAGGTCGGCGACATGGTGAGCAAGGGGGCCGACCAAGGTGCCGACGGCGGTGGCGGTGGCGGTGACGGCCCGAGCGGTGCGCAGAACGTCGGACGGGCGTCACAGCAGGCCCCGAGCGGCGGCGGTGGCGGCGGAGGCGGCGGTGCCCAAGGCGCGGCGGCCGGCGGCGAGGGCGGTGCTGCAGGTGCCGCCGGTGGAGCCGGCGGCGGAGCGGCCGGTGGCGCGGCAGCCGGTGGTGGCGGCGCGGCGGCCGGCGGTGGAGCTGCGGCTGCCGGTGGTGGAGCGGCGGCTGCTGCCGGACCGGCTGCGGTCGCGGTCGTCGCGGTCAAGGCCGGCGTCGACGCGACCAAGGCGGTCGCCCAGACGGCCGCGTCCGAGACGATGGGCAACGACGAGATGGACCAGGGCTCCCAAGGCTCCCAGGGCGGGGGCGGCGGCGGTGGTGACGGCGGCGGTCCCACCGGCAGCGGCCGGGGCGGCGACCTGAGCCGCGAGCGCGACCGCGCACCGCGCGACTATCGCGACGACGACCGCAACAACTACCAACCACCACCGGACGGACCAAGTGGCAGCAGCTGAGAACGTACGACGCGCTCCTCGCACCTACGGCAACTGGCGCAAGCCCGCCTCGGCGGGTATCGCCGGCCTGGGCATGCTCGGCACCGGCATCATGATGGGCGGCTTGCTGCTCGTCGTGATCGCCACGATGGCGGGCGGCCTCAAGGCCGCCCTCATCAGCTTGCTGATCGTGGGTGCGGCGCTCGGCCTGCTGGTCACGAAGGACAAGCACGGGTACTCCACGCTGCAACGGCTCTCGACGCACATTGGATGGCAACGAGCAAAGATGGCTAAGCACAACATTTACCGCTCCGGACCGCTCGGCCGGACTGCCTGGGGCAAGTTCCAGCTCCCCGGGCTGGCCGCCGCCTCCCAGTTGAGCGAGTACCAGGATTCGTACGGACGTCCGTTCGCCCTGCTCTACTACCCGAGCACCCGGCATTTCACGGTCGTCATCAACGCCGAGCCCGACGGCGCGTCCCTCGTCGACGAGGAGCAGGTCGACGTCTGGGTGGCGCACTGGGGCCAGTGGCTGGCCTCCCTCGGCCACGAGCCGGGCATCGTCGCCGCGTCGGTGACGGTGGAGAGCGCGCCCGACACCGGCATCCGGCTGCGCCGCGAGGTCGGCAACAACATGGTGGACGGCACCCCGGCGATCGCCCGGGCCATGCTGACCGAGGTCGTCCAGACCTACCCGGAGGGCTCGGCGCTGGTCTCGGCCCGCGTCGCGCTGACCTTCAAGGGCACCGACCGGAGCGGCAAGCGGCGCAAGGAAGACGACATGGGCCGCGAGCTCGCGGCCCGGCTGCCCGCGCTGACCCAGAGCCTGAACGCGACCGGTGCGGGCGCTGCCCGGCCGGTCAGCGCCCAGGAGCTGTGCGAGGCGATCCGGATCGCCTACGACCCGGCGTCCGCCGCCCTGATCGACGAGGCGCGTGCCCAGGGCATGCCGCCGGAGCTGCAGTGGACCGACGTCGGCCCGGCCGCCACCCAGTCGTACTGGGACAAGTACCGGCACGACTCGGCCTGGTCCGTGACCTGGCAGATGTCGCAGGCTCCGCGCGGCGAGGTGTTCTCGTCGGTGCTGTCGCAGCTGGTCGCGCCGCACCCCGACATCGACCGCAAGCGCGTGACGATGCTCTACCGCCCGCTCGACGCCGGTACGGCGGCCCGGATGGTGGAGGCCGACAAGCGCAACGCGTCGTTCCGCGCCACGGCCTCGGCCCGTCCGTCCGCACGCAACCTGGCCGAGGCGCGGGCCGCCGAACGGTCCGCGCAGGAAGAGGCGCGGGGCGCCGGCCTGGTCAACTTCGGCATGGCCGTCACCGGCACCGTGATGACCGCCGAGCAGATCCCGGACATGATCGCCGCGATCGACAACCTCGGCGCCACCGCGCGCGTTCTGCTCCGGCCGGTGTACGGCTCGCAGGACTCCGCGTTCGTCGCCGCGCTGCCGCTCGGCATCGTCGTCCAGAACCACCTCGCGGTACCGGCGGGGCTGCGGGAATCCCTATGATGAGACTTCGCACAGTGACACCTGGGGGGTCACAGTGAGCAAGAAGCAGAAGAAGCCGGTCGACCCGAGCCGCCGCGGGCGGCGGCCGATGCCCCGTGGCTGGCCCGGTATGGGGGCCGGCTACTCGACCTACCTGCAGGCCCCGCAGGAATGGCGCGGTACGACGGTCCAGGTCTGCGGGATGTGGCCGTTCTCGGCCGGCACCGGCAGCCCGATGGTCGGCGTACCGATCGGCCGGAACATCCTCTCCGGCGCGACCATGTGCTGCGACCCGATCAGCTGGTTCATGCGGGCCAAGCTGATCTCGAACCCGTCGATGTTCGTCCTCGGCAAGCCGGGTCTGGGCAAGTCGACGATCACCCGGCGGATGGCGCTCGGCATGGCCGGGTACGGCGTGATGCCGCTGGTCCTCGGCGACCTGAAGCCCGACTACAAGGACCTGATCGAGGCCCTCGGCGGCCAGGTCATCCAGCTCGGCCGCGGCCGCGGGCACCTGAACGTGCTCGACCCGGGCGAGTCCCGGGAGGCCGCGCTCCGGCTCACCGGCAAGGCCCGGGAGGCGATCCAGGCCGACGCGCACGGCCGCCGGCAGACGATGGTCTCGGCGCTGATCGCGATCATGCGCAACCAGAACCCGAACGACCGCGAGGAGACCATCCTCGACGAGGCGCTCAAGGTGCTCGACGAGCGGTTCCAGGGCACCCCCGTGCTCAAGGACCTGCTGCAGGTCATCCAGGACGCCCCGGACCGGGTCCGCAACGTCGCCCTGGACCGCGGCAGCCTGGACCGGTACCGGCAGATCACCGAGGGCCTGGAGGCGTCGCTGATCGGTCTGGTCGGCGGTGGCCGGCTGGGTGAGATCTTCTCCGCGCCGACCGACAACCCGATGCAGATGGACCGTCCGGTGGTGTTCGACGTGTCCAACGTCGACGACTCCGAGACCAGCCTGCAGGCCGCCGTACTGCTGGCCTGCTGGTCGTACGGGTTCGGCGCGGTCGCGGTGTCGCAGGCGCTGGCCGACGCCGGCCTGGAGCCGCGGCGGCACTACTTCGTCATCCTCGACGAGCTGTGGCGGGTGCTGCGGGCCGGCAGCGGCCTGGTCGACCGGGTCGACGCGCTGACTCGGCTGAACCGGCAGCGCGGTGTCGGCATGGCGATGATCTCGCACACCATGTCCGACCTGCTGGCGCTGCCGAACCCCGAGGACCGGATGAAGGCGAAGGGTTTCGTCGAACGTTCCGGCATGGTCATCTGCGGCGGCCTGCCGCGCGCCGAGATGGAGAACCTGACCGAGGTCGTGTCGATGTCCATGGAGGAGCAGAACATGCTCGTCGGCTGGCAGGACCCGCCCGCGTGGGACCCGTCCACCGGCAAGGAGGCCGCACCGCCCGGCCGAGGCAACTTCCTGATCAAGGTCGGTGGCCGGCCCGGGATCCCGGTGCACGTCGGGCTCACCTCCGTCGAGCGCGAGATCAACGACACCAACAAGCTGTGGACGACCGGCAACGACGGTAAGCCGCAGAAGGTGGAGGTCGCAGCGGACGGCACCCAGGAGGTCGTCGGCGAGTACAGCCTGGACGACCCGATGCTGCTGCCGCCGCCCGACCCGACCACCCGCGTGGGGAGCTGACGAGTCATGGCGCAGGGCAGGAAGAGCACCGGTCCGGGTGGCATCTCACCCGAGGCCGTCTTCATCTTCGTGATCATCGGCGTGGTCGCGCTGGTGGTCTTCTCGATGTGGATCGCGCTCAAGGTCGCGTCCGCGATCAACGGCTCGCGGACGCCGGGGAACCCGTTCGACGCGATCGTCGACCTGTCGAAGGGCAACCTGGAGTGGTCCGGCGCGGCCACCGGCATCCTGGTCGTCGAGGTCGTGGTGCTGCTCGGCCTGGCCGCCGGCGGCTGGATGGTCTTCCGCAACCGGGAGCGTTCGATCGGCCGGGTGGACCGCCAGGCGCAGCTGATGTCGAAGCGCTCGGAGATCTACAAGCTCACCCGCGAAGGCGCCCAGGAGAAGGCGAACCAGCTCGGCGCCGGGCACGCGGGCCCCGGGATCCTGATCGGCCGGACGGTCCGGGACAACCTGGAGGTGTTCGGCAACTGGGAAGACATGCACGTCGACATCTGGGGTCCCCGAACCGGTAAGACCACGTCGCGCGCGGTGCCGGCGATCCTGGACGCGCCCGGCTGCGTCGTCGCCACCTCCAACAAGCGGGACATCGTCGACGCGACCCGCGGGCCGCGCTCGGAGAAGGGCCCGCTGTGGGTGTTCGACCCGCAGGAGGTCTGCGAGGAGCCGCCGAACTGGTGGTGGAACCCGCTGACCTACATCACCGACGAGACCAAGGCGCGTGAGCTCGCCGAGCACTTCGTCGCCTCGCAGCGCCAGCAGGGCGCGCAGACCGACGCCTTCTTCGACGCCGCCGGCACCGACCTGCTGGCCGGTCTGCTGCTCGCGGCCGCGGTCGCCAAGCGGCCGATCACCCAGGTGTACACCTGGCTGGCCGACCAGCGGAACGACGAGCCCGAGCGGATCCTGCGTAACACCCCGGGTCTGCAGTTGTCCGCGGACGCCCTGTCCGGTGTCATCAACGCGCCGGACAAGCAGCGCGCGGGTGTCTACGGCACGGCCCAGCAGAGCGCCCAGTTCCTGGTGAACCGCAAGGTCACCCGCTGGGTCATCCCGAACGGCCCGAACGACAACCGCCCGCAGTTCAACCCGCACGAGTTCGTCCGCAACGGCGGCACGCTGTACAGCCTGTCCAAGGAAGGCGCCGGTACGGCGGGCCCGCTGGTCACCGCGCTGACCGTCGCCGTCGTGGAGGCCGCCGAGCAGTACGCCCGCGGCTGCCCGATGGGCCGGATGCCCAGCCCGCTGGTCGGCGTCCTCGACGAGGCCGCGAACGTGTGCCGGTGGAAGAACCTCCCCGACCTGTACTCGCACTTCGGCTCCCGCGGCATCGTGCTGATGACGATCCTGCAGTCCTGGGCGCAGGGCCAGGAGTGCTGGGGCGATCACGGCATGCAGAAGCTGTGGGGCTCGGCCAACATCCGGGTGTACGGCGGCGGCGCCGCGGACGCGACCTTCCTCGAGAATCTGAGCAAGATGATCGGCGACTACGACATCAGCTCGAGCTCGGTGTCGTACAACGAGGGCAAGCGCGGCACCAGCCAGCAGGTCCAGCGGCACAACATCATGGAGGTCTCCGACCTCGCCTCGATGCCGCCCGGCCGCGCGGTCGTGTTCCCGTCCGGGATCCCGGCCACGCTGGTGAAGACCGTCCCGTGGTTCACCCGGCCGGACGCCGGTGCGGTGAAGGCGTCGCTGGCGAAGTACGATCCCGGAGCGGCAGCGAACGTCCCGGTGAGCAACAACCCCTGGGTGGCGTCTCAGCAGGCATCTCTGCCGCAGCGCGGTCCTGAGCGGCCGGTCTGGGAGCAGAACGAAGGGGACAACCGCGGTGGATGGTGAACAGGAGCTCTTCTACCCGCACGTCGCGGCCTTCGTCGAGGACAGGCTGATCTACCTCTACACCCGCCGGCTCGGGCAGCAGTTCGTCTGGTGCCCCGAGTGGTACCGGCACGCGGAGGCGCTCAGCCGGCTCGACTCGATCTGGCGGGCCTGGGAACACCTGCGCCTGGACCCGGCGACCGGGATGTCGGTCTGGTGGCGTGACCACGCGGACCCGCACATGATGGCGCTGCTGGACCCGGACGGCCCGTTCGCCGCCTGCCGGAACAACACGCACACCGACTACCCGATCCCGCCGCTCCCGGTCCAGGAGCCGCCGGCCGGCCTGTTCTTCGACCAGCGCCAGCCGAACATTCGCGGGATTTAGGGCGATGTGGAGGTGGGGCAACCTGCTGTTGGCGTTCCTCGCCGAGCTGGTTGCCCTCGGCCTCTTCGCCTGGTGGGGCTGGGAGGCCGGCGGTACGACGCTCGTCCGCTGGCTGCTCGCGGTCGGGTCACCGCTCGTGACGGCGATCGGCTGGGGGCGCTTCGCGGCGCCGACCGCGACCCGGACGACGCCGGCTGCGCGCTGGACCGTGAAGGTCCTCGTGTTCGGCCTCGCAGGTGCCGCGCTGTGGAGCCTTGGCCACCCGCTGCTCGGCGTCGGGTTCGTCGTGGTGGTCGCGGTGAACCTGCTGATCATCCACACCCAGAAGCTGGAACCCTCGAAACCCGCCTGAGGAGCTAGATCTCGAGATCGGGCTCGCTCGCGCGGTTCGGCTTCACGACCTTGCCCTGCTGGTTGCGGACCTTGCCGCGGCCGCGCACGTGGCGGCGGGCCTGGGGGAGCCGCGCCTCGGGTGCGTCCTCCGGCGGCTTGCGGACGGCCTCGCTCGCGCTGGGCTGCGCTTCGCGGCGACGCTCGCGCGCGGAGGCGTCGTACGCGTCGGCGATGCCGTCGTCGCGGACGGCCTTGCGTTCCTCGATGGTCGCCGCGTTCTGGTACCGGCGTCCTTGCGCGCTGAGCTCCGCGGACCCGATCTCGCCGCGCTGGACGGCGGCCTCGTCCAGCAGGTGCCGGCCGTGTGCCCGGTCGCTGAGGCCACGCTGTACGTCGTTCGCGGCGTACTGCTGGTACCGGTCGCGGGCGTCCTCGTCGGCGTAGGCGAGCTGGAAGGCCCGGGCGGCCTCCTCGTCGAGCAGCTCGTCGCGGTCGCGCCGCTCCTCCAGCGTCCGCTCGTCGGCGGCCGCGCGCTCCTCGAGCCGCTCGGCGCGCGCTTCCGCGTCCTCCTGGTCGCGACGCTCGCGGAGGTCCTCCTCGTCCTCGCGCGCGGCTTCCTCCTCGGCGAGGTCGTGGGTCGGCTGCCTGCCGGCCTCGGTGCGGGCCTGGGCGGCACGCCGCTCACGCGCGGCCTCGGTGTCGTCGTCGCCCTGCACCCGCTGATCGGGTTCGAGCTCGACGGACTGGTCGTCGTCAGTGTCTGGCATGCCGGTCCTTTCCTCCGCTTCCACGATGCCGCACCGCAGGGTCAGCGAGTAGCTCCGGTGACCAGCCAGGCGTCGCGCCGCTCGCGCAGGGTCAGGGTGAGGAACCGCAGCAGCATGTACCCGCCGAACGCCCACCACAGCGCGACGATCCCGCCGTCCAGCCAGAGCACCGCGAGCGCGAGCGGGACGTACAGCGCGAGCGCGACGATCCCGGCCAGCGCGAGATAACGGCCGTCGCCGGCGCCGATCAGGACGCCGTCCAGGACGAACACGACGCCGTTGATCGGCTGCCACACCGCGGAGACGATCAGGACGGCGGCGAGCGTACGGCGTACGTCGGGGTCGCTGGTGAACCACGGGACGTAGACATCGCGCAGCCCCCACAGCGCGAGGCCGCCGACCAGCCCTGAGAACAGGCCCCACCACATCATCCGGCGTGTGATCGCGCGGGTCCCCGCCACGTCACCGGCGCCGAGCGCGCGGCCGGTGAGCGCCTGCGCGGCGATCGCGATCGCGTCCAGGGCGAGCGCGAGGAACGACCACAGCGTGAACGCGACCTGGTGGGCCGCGACGGACGTCGTCCCGAGGGCCGTGGCGACGAACGTGAGCAGGATGATCGCCGCCCGGAGCGTCAACCTGCGGACGATGAGCGGTACACCCATCTGCGCGGAGGCCAGGATGCCAGGACGGTCCGGGCGGAGCTTGGCGCCGTCGCGGCGCGCGCCGCGAACCACGACCACGACCAGTGCCACTCCGGCTCCGGTCTGTGCGAGCGCCGTACCGAGGGCGGAGCCGGCGATGTCCAGCCGCAGGCCGTAGACGAGCAGGACGTTCAGCCCGATGTTGGCGAGGTTGGCGGTGATCGCGACGACCATCGGCGTCTTGGTGTCCTGCAGCCCGCGCAGGACGCCGGTGGCGGCGAGCAGGAGCAGCATCGAGGGGATGCCGAAGCAGGAGATCCGCAGGTACGTGACGGCGTGGTCGGCCACTTCAGGCGACGGGTCGAAGGCGCCGACCGCCTGCGGGGCCAGCGCCAGCCCGAGGAGGGCGAGGACGACGCCGAGCAGCAAGGCCAGCCAGAGCCCGTCGATGCCTTGGGCAAGTGCGCCCTTGTGGTCGCCGGCCCCGATCCGCCGGGCGACGGCGGACGTGGTGCCGTAGGCAAGGAACACGCAGATTCCGACGAGCGTCTGCAGGATCGTGCCCGCGACCCCCAGTGCGGCCAGCTGCGGCGTGCCGAGATGGCCGACGATCGCGGAGTCCGCGAGCAGCATCAGCGGCTCCGAGACGAGCGCGAAGAACGCCGGGACGGCCAGCCGGAGGATCTCCCGGTCCTGTGCCCCCACCCATCGTCGACGTCTCACCGCAGCGAGAGTACCCAGGCGTGCCGGGGGTTGTGGAAATTCGTCTCAGACTTTTTCTCCTCCACAGTTGTGCACTGGTGAAACCGCAGGTCAGGCGCTGCTTGTGAGTTCCTGTCCGCAGATATCCACAGGGTTGTGCCCAACCTGTGCACAGCATCTAGCCGGGTTATCCACGATTCGTCCACAGGGGGTGTGGACGACCGAGTGGCCATCGGCGACACGACCGGCGTACGGTCGCGAGGCCGCTGTCAGGAGGAGCTCCGGAAACTGTCGGTGGGCCGTGGCTATGGTTCGATCAGGTGTTCGAACCCGGCCCGGTGGCGGCTGGGGCAGCGGCGGGACGAGGAGGTCGGACGAAGTGAGCGTGGCGGAGTTCCGCGGGGGCCAGGACGGCGGCCACGAAGAGCGCCGGCCGGAGATGGGCTTCGACCGCACCCCTCCCCAGGATCTCGCGGCCGAGCAGTGCGTGCTCGGCGCGATGATGCTGAGCAAGGATGCGATCGCCGACGTGATCGAGAACCTGCGCGGCACGGACTTCTACCGGCCGGCGCACGAGGTCGTCTTCGACGCGATCACCGATCTGTATGCCCGGGGCGAGCCGGCCGACGCGATCACGGTCGCGGCCGAGCTCACCAAGCGCGGTGAAATGACCCGGATCGGCGGCGCGCCGTATGTGCACACCCTGGTCGCGTCCGTCCCGCTCGCGGCCAACGCCAGCTACTACGCGCACATCGTCCGGGAGAAGGCGATCCTGCGCCGCCTCGTCGAGGCCGGCACCAAGATCGTCCAGCTCGGGTATGCGGGTGAGGGCGAGGTCGACGACGTCGTCGACGAGGCGCAGGCGGAGATCTACTCGGTCACCGAGAAGCGGACCGCCGAGGACTACGCCCCGCTGAAGGACATCATGGAGGGCGCGCTCGACGAGATCGAGGCGATCGACTCCCGCGGTGACGCGATGGTCGGCGTGCCGACCGGGTTCACCGACCTGGACGAGCTGACCAACGGCCTGCACCCCGGCCAGATGATCATCGTCGCCGCGCGTCCCGCGATGGGGAAGGCGCTCGCGCTCGACACCCCGCTGCCGACGCCGACCGGCTGGACGACGATGGCCGAGGTCGCGGTGGGCGATCAGTTGCTCGACGCTAACGGCCTGCCGACCACGGTCGTCGCGGCGACCGAGGTGATGGTGGACCGCCCCTGTTTCCGGCTGTCGTTCTCCGACGGCAGCACGATCGTCGCCGACGCCGAGCACCAGTGGCGCGTCGAGGACGGCGGCCGCCCGGTGGTCTGCACGACCGCCGACCTGTTCACGGCGATGTCGGCGAGTCCCGGGCTGACACCGCCGATTCCCGGGTCGGCGCCGCGGCAGATCACCGGCCACGGCTTCCCGGCCGCGCTGCACGGCGAGGGGGAGCGGCGGCTCGAGTGGGTGGAACCGGTCGACAGCGTGCCGGTGCGCTGCGTCGAGGTCGACAACGCCGACCATCTGTACCTGGCCGGCAAGACGATGATCCCGACCCACAACTCCACCCTGGGCCTGGACTTCGCCCGGTCCTGCTCGATCAAGCACGGCCTGACCTCGTGCATCTTCTCGCTGGAGATGAGCCGCAACGAGATCACCATGCGACTGCTGTCGGCGGAGGCGAAGGTCCCGCTGCACCACATGCGCAACGGCAAGATGACCGACGAGGACTGGGCCCGGCTGGCCCGCAAGATGGGCGAGGTCTCCGAGGCCCCGCTGTTCATCGACGACTCGCCGAACCTGACGATGATGGAGATCCGCGCCAAGGCCCGCCGCCTCAAGCAGCGCCACGACCTCAAACTGATCGTCATCGACTACCTCCAGCTGATGACGTCGGGCAAGAAGGTCGAGTCCCGCCAGCTCGAGGTCTCCGAGTTCTCCCGCTCGATCAAACTCCTCGCCAAGGAGCTCGAGCTCCCGGTCGTCGCCATCTGCCAGCTGAACCGAGGCTCCGAACAACGCTCCGACAAACGCCCCATGGCCTCCGACCTCCGCGAGTCGGGTTGCTTGACCGCGGACACCCGGCTGATGCGGGCCGATACCGGCGCGGAGATCTCGCTCGGCGAACTGCTCGCGACGAATGCCCGTGAGATCCCGGTCTGGTCGCTCGACGACCGGCTCAAGTTGGTCCCGCGGACGTTGACGCATGCCTTCCCGAGCGGGGTGAAGGAGGTCTTCCGGTTGAAGCTGGCGTCCGGCCGGGAGATCAAGGCCACGGCGAACCATCCGTTCCTGACGTACGACGGATGGAAGCCGCTGGGTGAGCTGTCGCCGGGCGCCCGGCTGGGCTCGCTCAGACACGTTCCCGCACCGCTCGACGTCAAGCCGTGGGACGCGGACGAGCTCACGCTGCTCGCTCACCTGCTCGGCGATGGCTCGTTCGTCAAGCGCCAGCCGATCCGCTACGCGAGCATCGACGAAGCCAACCTGACGGCGGTTGCCGAGGCGGCTGAGCGGCGCTTCGGCATCAAGGCAGTCCGCGACGAGTATGCCGCCGCCCGGGTCACCACGCTCCGCCTGCCGGCGCCGTACCGACTCGCACGCGGCAAGCGGAACCCGATCGCCGCCTGGCTCGACGGCCTCGGACTGTTCGGATTGCGCAGTCACGAGAAGTTCGTCCCGGACGGTGTCTTCGGCCTGCCGAAGGAGCAGGTAGCCCACTTCATCCGCCATCTCTGGGCGACCGATGGATCGGTTCGCTGGGACGAGAAGGTCGGCCAGGCGCGCATCTACTACGCCAGCACCAGCCGCCGCCTCGTCGATGACCTGGCCCGCCTCCTCCTCCGCCACAACATCTTCAGCCGCATCAAGACGGTCAAGAAGGCGGGCTACCGCGACGGTTACCACCTGTACATCTACGGCGCCGAGAACCAGTTGCGGTTCTGCGACGGCATCGGCGTACACGGTCTTCGCGGGCTGAAGGTGTTGGAGGTCGCGTCGGCGCTCCGCCACGTCAAGGCGAACACGAACCTCGACACTGTTCCGCAGGAGGTCTGGTCGCAGGTTCGTCAGGTGCTTGCCGACCGTCAGGTCACCCATCGCGAGTTCGCGGCGGCCATGGGTACCAAGTTCTCCGGCTCGACGATGTGGAAGCACGCCCCCAGCCGGCAGCGCCTCGCCAAGGTCGCCGACATCCTCGACGACGCCGACCTCGAAGTCCTCGCCACAAATGACATCTTCTGGGACACCATCACCTCGATCGAGAGTCTCGGTGACCAAGAGGTGTACGACGCAACGGTCCTAGGCACCCACAACTTCGTCGCAGAAGGTATTGCCACCCACAACTCGCTGGAGCAGGACGCCGACGTCGTTATCCTGTTGCACCGCGAGGACGCCTACGAACGTGAGTCGACCCGCCCGGGCGAGGCTGACTTCATTGTGGCCAAGCACCGGAACGGGCCGACCGCTGACGTGGTCGTGGCCTTCCAGGGCCACTACTCTCGCTTCGTCGACATGGCCCACGACGGGTGAGCTCGAGCGCCCGTCCAGCGCGGCATCACTACGTGCCGCAGTTCATCTTGCGGAGATTCGCAGATGACGCCACCGGCAAGGTCGGTTCGTTCGATAAGACAACACGCCGGTTCAGCTACGTCGGAGTCCGTACCGCAGCCCAAGGCGCGGACTGCAACAAAGACTCCCTTGGTGACGAAACTGTCGAGAGATTGCTCGGGCGCGAGGTGGAGACTCCTGCTGCAGCAGTGGTGAAGAAGCTTGTCGAAGGACAATCGCCCACGGAGTTGCAGCAAGATGAAGTGGT
This sequence comes from Kribbella sp. NPDC003505, assembly GCF_040610875.1. Taxonomy (NCBI): domain Bacteria; kingdom Bacillati; phylum Actinomycetota; class Actinomycetes; order Propionibacteriales; family Kribbellaceae; genus Kribbella; species Kribbella sp. NPDC003505. Next base: position 572,708 of record NZ_JBEXNA010000004.1, read on the forward strand.
AGCACTCCGTCGGCTCATGGTGGTGCAGTTAGCCAGAGGCACACGGCAACGGCGAGTAAATACGAGCATGACACGATCGTCCGCCGACCTGATCGAATTGGTGGCCTGGAATTTGACGTCCGTGGCGATCTAACGCAGGACAGTCAACTCCGCGTCGTCAGGTCGTTCCTCCGTGGATGGCACCTACTGGGCTGTGCTTGGTGGAACCTCCAATTGTTGAGTGTGTCGGGCGATGATGACGACGGCATTCTCGTTCCTGATCAGGGGATCGTCGTGTTCCATCCCGATCTCGCAGTGCGGGGATGGACAGACGCGTCGATCGACGAGATGTCGTGTCTGTACATGCCTATCTCTCCTCGGTACGTACTCATGCTCGTGAATCCATCGTTCCAAAGGCCAATCGCTGTACCGGACCTGCGACAGGCTCTGGGTCTCGTATATGGGCAGGCCGATCAATTCATCTACGGGCGCATGAGTGACACAACCCGCGACTACCTGCGGGCTATGGTCCTACCCGAAACACCCGGGGAGGGAGCCGCGATCCCGTGACCCCGGTTTCAGAAGATGCCTACGAACTTGAGTCGACCCGGCCCGGTGAGGCGGACTTCATCGTCGCCAAGCACCGGAACGGGCCGACCGCGGACGTGGTGGTGGCGTTCCAGGGGCACTACTCACGCTTCGTGGACATGGCCCACGACGGCTGAGTGGTTCAGAAGCGTTCGATCGCGACGAACAGCGCGAGGGCGAGGAGCACGGCGTTCACGGCCGCGCTGGACCATTCGGTGCGGCGGGCGTGGGTGATGATGGCGCCGGCCATGACGACGACCAGGCCGATGGCCGCCGCGGGCACGAGCCAGGTGGCGGTGTCGAACGCGCGCGGGAGGATGAGCCCTGCGGCGCCGGCGATCTCCGCGATGCCGATCACCTTGATCAGCTCGATCGGGAAGGGGGCCGCCCAGCCCATCCGGGGATTGCCGGCCAGCGACTCCTTGGTGGCCGGCACCTTCATCACGCCGGACAGCAGGAACATCGCGGCCAGCAGCCCGGAGACGATCCAGACGGTGAGGTTCATGCGGCGACCGGCTCGGCGGCGCGGAGCTGCTTGAGGGCGCCGGCCCACGACTCGACCTGGTCGAACAGGACGGTGGCCTGGTCGGCGTACTGCGGGCCCGGGCGGAAGACCGAGAAATTCTCGAAGTCGGTGAACAGCGAGAACGACAGCTGCTGCCGGACGTCGGCGAGCTGAAGCTCCGCGCTGATCGCGCGCAGGTGCTCGATCGCCCGCGCCCCACCGAGCGAGCCGTACGACACGAAGCCGGCGGCCTTGTTGTTCCACTCGGCGTACAGGTAGTCGATCGCGTTCTTCAGCACGCCGGACGTGGAGTGGTTGTACTCCGGCGTGACGAACACGAAACCGTCGTACGCCGCGATCTTCTCGGCCCACGCCTTCGTGTGCGCGCCGGCGTACTGCCCGGCCGACGGCGGCATCGCCTCGTCGAGGTGCGGCAGCGGGTAGTCGAGCAGATCGATCAGCTCGTACGACGCGCCGCTGCGGCGCTCGGCCTGGGTCATCACCCAGTCGGCCACCGCCTTGCCGTTGCGTCCGGGCCGAGTGCTGCCGAGGATGACCGCGATCTTCAGGTCGCTCATGATTCCTTCACAGGGTTGACTTGAATGTTCATGTCATCTCCCACGATAGGCCGGTTGGCATGAACGTTCAAGTCATTGCGTCGGTGGTTATGCTGCACCCATGGGGAGCGAAGCGACCGAGCCTCGCTGGCTGACGGCCGACGAGCTCGAGACCTGGAAGACGCTGCAGCTGATGATGGCGCTGCTCACGGGTGCGCTCGGCGAGCAACTGCAGCGCGACTCGAACCTGAGCTTCCTGGAGTACTACGTCCTGGCCGGACTGTCCGACCAGCCCGACCACACCATGCGCCTCAGTCAGCTCGCGATCCTCGCCAACTCCGAGCTCTCCCGGCTGTCGCACCTGATGCGCCGGCTGGAGAACCGCGGCCTGGTGCGGCGCGAGCCCGATCCGGGGGACGGCCGCTTCACCAACGCGATCCTCACGCCCGAGGGCTACGCGGAGCTCGTGAAGGCCGCGCCGGGACACGTCGAACTGGTTCGCCAGCTGGTCTTCGACCCGCTGACCGAGACCGACCGCCGCGCGCTCCAGAAGGCGCTGACCAAGCTGCTCCCGGGGCTGCTCGGCGACTGTTAGCGGTTCTTCCAGAGGTCCGCCGAGATGGACTCCTGTGCGAGTAGGCGGAGGGATGCGATCAAGGTCTCGCCGAGGATGGTGCCGATCACCACCGATTCGGCGAGCTGGTCGCGGGTCGGGTTCTTGGTGACGCCCTCGATCTCGATCCGGGTGAAGCGCTCGACCGCGTCCGCGTAGTCGTCGAGGTGCGCGACCAGCCCCTCCTGACCGAGTGTGCGGAGGGCCGCGACGGTATCGACGAGTGTGGCCAGTGCGGGGGCGTCCGCCTCGACGGACCAGCCGCGGGCGGCGATCAGCTCGCTGACCTGGGTCGTCGCGGCGGCCCGTGCCTCGTCGGTGGCGGACAGCCGGCGGGTGGGGGTGAGCGCGCGATGCGCGCGACCGATCTGCTCGTGCAACGGCTCGGTGTCGGAGTCGAGTGACTCCAGGATCTCCTTCACGGTGGCGACCGGGACCTGTGCGAGCTCGATCAGCGCGCGGATCAGCCGGAGCCGGCGCGCGTGCGCGTCGCCGTACGACGCCTGGTTCGGGCTGCTGAGTTCGCCGGCGGGCAGCAGGCCTTCGCGCAGGTAGTACTTGATCGTCGGCACCGGGACGCCGGTGGCCTTGCTCAGTTCCCCGATTCGCATCGCTTGCCTTCCTGTTGTCTGTGATGGATAGTATCAGTATCCATAAGCGGATACTTCCACTATCCATAAGGAGGCGAGCCGGATGATCCCGCTCGTACTGATCCTGGGCACCCTCGGGTTCCGGGCCCTGGGCGCGCTCGGCGTCCGGCGGTTCAGCACCTGGCCGGTCGCCGCCGCGCACGCGCTGGCGGTGATGCTCGTGCTGACCGCCAGTGCGCATTCCGTCCCGGCGAGCGTGACGGTGATGCCCAACCACGCCGACATGGTGCGGATGGTCCCGCCGTTCCTGCCGTACGCCGGTGCGCTCGTCTACCTCACCGGCGTCCTCGAGCTGCTCGGCGCCGTGGGCCTGCTGATCGCATCCACCCGCAAGGCCGCCGGCTATGCGCTGGCCGCGCTGTTCGTCGGCCTGCTGCCCGCCAACATCCACGCCGCGATCGCCGATGTGCCGTTCGCCGGCGGCGCCGCGACTCCGCTGTGGCAGCGCATCCCCGAACAGATCCTGTATCTCGCCGTCGCCCTCTGGGTGGCGCGCAGCTCCCGCGCAACCGCGCCTGTCCGAGAAGAGGTCTACGCATGACCGACGCATCCCGCGTCATCGCCGGTGTCATCCTGCTCACGATCGTGACGATCCAGTTCGGCGGCTACTTCATGACCAAGATCGTCCGCGGCCAGGTGCCGATGACGGGATTCCAGAAGTCGTTCGCCCGGGCCGGTCACGCACACGCCGGCGTGCTCGTCATCCTCAGCCTGGTCGGCCTGCTGTACGTCGACCAGACCGGGCTGAGCGGCTTCTGGCTGTGGGTCGCGCGGCTGGCGATCCCGATCGCGGCGATCCTGATGTCCGGCGGCTTCTTCGCCTCGTCGGCCGGCAAGGACCGCACCGAACCGAACCAGTTCCTCTGGGTGCTGTGGCTCGGCGCGGCGTCACTCGCCGTCGGGGTCCTCACCCTCGGCATCGGCCTGATTGTTGCCTAGCGCAAATGCCCGGACGAGGCGTTCGCCGGCCGACGCGATCAGGGCGGACGTCTCCGGGGTCGCCCGGTCGACCGTGAACGGGCCGAGCACGGCGATCGCGGCGACCTGGGTCAGCAGCAGCGCCGGGGTATCGGCGCTGAAGCGGACCGTGCAGGACGAGGGGCCGAGCGGCTCGACGATGCCGCGGACGACTCCTTCGAAGGTCGAGGTGACCGCGTCGGCCGGCGCCTCGACCGTCAGCTCGACCGTGTGCTCGTACTGCGCCGACACGAAGGACTCGAGCAGGTAGGACGGTCCGTCCAGCACCCGTGGTGTGAAGCGGTGCAATGCCGGAGTGACCGAACTGATCCGGTCGGCGCGGAAGATCCGCCAGTCGTCACGCGCAGGGTCGAACGCGAGCAGGTACCAGCGCCACGACAGCGTCAGCAGTTGATGCGGCTCCACCCGACGCCGCGTCGTACCGCGTTGCCGGCCGTGGTAGTCGAAGGCGACGATCTCGTGGTTGCGGCAGCAGCGCGCCAGGACGGCGAGCACGCCCGGATCGACCTGCGGTACGCCGGGGCGCGGGATCGCCTCCGCGGCCGAGCTCACCGCCGCGAGCTCTGGCCGGAGGCGCGCGGGCAGGACCTGTTCGAGCTTGGCCAGCGCGCTCATCGAGCTCTCCGCCATCCCGCTGACACCGCCGCCGGCCGCGCCGACCAGCCCGAGCGCGACCGCGATCGCCTCGTCGTCGTCGAGTTGCAGCGGCGGCAGGTGCGTCCCGGAGCCGAGTCGGTAGCCGCCCGCGGTTCCGGTCGTGCCGGTCACGGGGTAGTCGAGGGCACGCAGCCGCTCGACGTCGCGCCGTACCGTTCGCTCGGTGACGCCGAGGCGGTCGGCGAGCTCGTGACCGGACCACTCGCGACGGCTCTGCAGCAGCGACAGCAGCCGCAGCATCCGGCCGGGCATCTCCTTGCGAGCGCTCATCGACAAATCATGCCTTGCGGACAAGATGTGTCCGCAAGGCCTTCTAGCGTGATCTGCATGATGGTGACGACGACGAGCAAGGGGTACGACGAGGCGCGGCTCGGCTTCCAGCGGCGGGACCCGCATCGACCGGCCGTGGTGTTCACGGTGACAGGCGCGGCCGAGGTCGAGGAGGCGGTGCGGTATGCGATCGACCACGACCTGCGGATCGCCGTGCAGGCGTCCGGGCACGGTCTGACCCGGGGGATCGACGGCGGTCTGCTGATCGCGACCCGTGGGTTCAGCGGCGTCACGGTCGACGCGCAGGCCAGGACCGCGTGGATCGAGGCGGGTGCGACCTGGCGGGACGTGCTCGACGCGACCGCTCCGTACGGGCTCGCGCCGCTGTCGGGCAGCGCGCCGGGCGTCGGCGCGATCTCGTACACGCTCGGCGGCGGGCTCGGGCTGATGGCCCGCCGCTTCGGGTACGCCGCGGATCATGTCCGGCGGATCGAGGTGGTGACCGCGGACGGCGTACGGCGCGACGCCGAGGAGGATCCCGACCTGTTCTGGGCGTTGCGCGGCGGCGGCGGGAACTTCGGGATCGTGACCGGGATCGAGATCGACCTCTTCGACGTGCCGGCGCTGTACGGCGGCAGCTTGTACTTCGACCTCGCCGAGCACCCGATCGTGCCGGAGGTGTGGCGGGAGTGGACCCGCACCGTACCGGAGGACGTGACGTCGGCGATCGCGATCCTGCCGATGCCGGACATCCCGCAGGTGCCGGCGCCGTTGCGCGGCAAGTACGTCGGGCAGGTGCAGCTCGCGATCCTCGGCGATGCCGGCGAGCACCTGATCGAACCGCTGCGGGCCGTCGGCGAACCGCTGCTGGACACCGTGGGGGAGCTGCCGTACGTCGACTCCGGGCGGATCTTCGCCGAGCCGGAGCGCCCCGACAGCTACAGCTCCAGCAACGTGCTGCTCAAGGACCTCGACGCGCTCGACACCTTGCCCGGGCTCGCTGGGCCGGGGGCATCACGGATGCACGTGATCGGCATCCGGCACCTCGGCGGCGCTCTCGCGCGGCAACCGAAGATCCCGAACGCGGTCGGTCATCGCGACGCGGCGTACTCGCTGACCGTGCTCACGCCGGGCACCGGTGACGCAGGCCGGGAAGTCCTCGAACCCTGGCGCGCGTCCACGGTCGGCCGAGCCCTCAACTTCACCTTTGAGAACCTGACAGCAGCGGAGGTCGCCGAGGCGTACGACGACTACAGCCGCCTCGCCAAGCTCAGGCGCCGCTACGACCCGTACCGCCGCCTGCACCCGAACCACACGCTCTAGCAATCAGCTCCTCGACCAGCGCGCCCTTGCCGGAGACGTACGCGGTGCGGTCGGTCATGAGCAGATGTGCCAGCTCGCGCTTGCGCGCGGCGTACCGCTCCCGATCCGCCGCGTTCGCCCGCAGGTGGTCGCGGAGCAGCACGTGATCCTGGTGCGCCTCGTTGCCGTCGACAACGACGTACAGGTGGTGGTAGCGCACAGCGTCCGGCGGCAGCGCGAAGGCCTCTCGGCCGGCGATGCCCAGGTCGCCCTCGTGCCGGTAGCCGGCCGCCTCCAGCCGGGCGATCGCCTTCGGCACCAGCTCGGCGGACGGGACGACGACGTCGACGTCGATGATCGGCTTCGCGGCCAGACCGGGTACGGCGGTGCTGCCGACGTGCTCGACCACGAAGCCGTCGGCATACGGCGCGAGCCGCGCGCGGATCTCGTCGAACCAGAGCGGCCAGCGGGGATCGTAGTCGACGACCCCGGCGGGAACGATCACAGCGCCGCGGTCACGTCGATCTCGACGAGCTGTCCTGGGAAGCCGAGCTGGGCGACGCCCAGCAGGGTGCTTGCCGTCGTGAAGGCCGGCGCGAGCGGTGACGCGTTGAGCTGGGTCCAGACGGCGCTCAGCTGTTCGCGCTCCGGGCTGGCCACGTAGATCACCGTGCGTACGACATCCTCGGGCGTGGCGCCCGCGGACTTCAGGGCGGTGAGGATGTTCGTGATCACCTGCGCGGTCTGACCTTCGAGCCCGCCCGCGGCCAGTTCGCCGGACGGCTGCAAGGGACACTGCCCGGCCAGGTAGACCAGCGTGTCCGCCTGGACGCGCGTCACGTGGTGGTACCCAGGCGTGGCATGGAGTCCGTCCGGGTTGCTCCGCTCGATCGTCACGCCTCGACCCAACGCGATGGGTCAGCTCCGGGTCAACAGATTTAGCACGTACCTGCGCTGCCACGGCGTCTCGACCGCGTGCTTGTCGAAGCGCTGTCGTACGTAGCCGACGGCCTGGTCAGCGGGCACGCCGTCGAGCACGGCGAGACACGCGAGCGCCGTTCCGGTCCGTCCGCGCCCGCCGCCGCACGCGAACTCCACTCGGCCGGTCCCGGACCGCTCCAGCGCCTCGCGGAAGATCGTCAGCGCCTGCGCGCGGTCGACGGGCAGCCGGAAGTCCGGCCACTTGATCCACCGCGTCTCCCACGGCACGTCCGGCGGTTCCTTGCCGAGCAGGTACACGCCGTACGTCGGGAAGGGCTCTGCCGCCGGGCCGTGCCGCAGACCGCGTCCACGGACGAGCCGACCCGACGGCAGCTCCATCACACCTGGTGTGTCCTTCTCCCAGTGACCCACAGGGTCAAACTACAAGGCGGTCCTCCGTGGAGGTCGAGAACAGGTGCAGCTTGTCGGGGTCCGGCGCCAGGTGGACGACGGTGCCCTTGTCGTTGTGCAGGCGGGTGCCGATCCGGGCGATGATCTGGTCGCTGGTGTGCTCGGCGGTCCCGTACAGGTACGCGTCCGAGCCGAGTTCCTCGATCACCGAGACCTTCACCGGCAGGCCGTCGTCGGCGAGGTGGAACGCCTCGGGCCGGATGCCGAGCGTCAGCGTCGTGTCGTCGCCGGCCTTGGCCAGCACGTCGCGGGCGATCGGTACGACGTAGTCGCCGATCCTGGCGCCGCCGTCGGTGATCTCGGCGGTGATCAGGTTCATCGCCGGCGACCCGATGAAGCCGGCCACGAACTTGTTCCGCGGCCGGTCGTAGAGATTCAGCGGGGTGTCCACCTGCTGCAGCACGCCATCGCGAAGGACCGCGACGCGGTCGCCCATGGTCATCGCCTCGACCTGGTCGTGGGTGACGTAGACGGTGGTGACCCCGAGCCGGTGCTGCAGCTCCGCGATCTGTGTGCGGGTCTGCACCCGCAGTTTGGCGTCCAGGTTCGACAGCGGCTCGTCCATCAGGAAGACCTGCGGGTTACGGACGATCGCGCGGCCCATCGCGACCCGCTGCCGCTGGCCCCCGGACAGCGCCTTCGGCTTGCGGTCGAGGTACTCCTCCAGACCGAGCAGCTTGGCGGCCTCCTGCACGCGCCGGGCGCGCTCGTCCTTGTGGACGCCCTGCATCTTCAGCGCGAAGCCCATGTTGTCGGCCACCGACATGTGCGGGTACAGCGCATAGTTCTGGAACACCATCGCGATGTCGCGTTCCTTCGGCGGGGCGTTCGTGACGTCGCGGTCGCCGATGAAGATCGCTCCCTCGTTCACCTCTTCGAGCCCGGCCAGCATCCGCAGCGCCGTCGACTTCCCCGAGCCGGACGGCCCGACCAGCACCACGAACTCGCCGTCTTCGATGTCCAGGTCGAGCTTGTCGACCGCGGCGATGTCGGTGCCCGGGTAGACCCGGGTGGCTCCCTTGAACGAGACAGTTGCCATGTCGCGCTTCCTCTCCTTCGCCGGCAGGAACGTGCCGGACGATCCGTAGCAAAGGCCCCCAGGTCCTGGGTGTCTGCTTGGTGATACATCACCAAGCACTGGTGGCAACGGACGCCGACGTCCTTACATTCCCGAGTGATGTAAATCTCGCCTAGAAGTACGAACCCTCGGGACGGGTCGAGTCGCCGATCAGCTCGAGCAGGGCGGTCACTGCTCGGCTCGGCCGCCGTCCGGCCGCCGTGACCACGGACAGGGTCCAGGTCAGCTCGGTGCCCTCGATCGGGAGCTTGGCGACGCCGTGCGCGGCGGGCAGTTCCAGGTCGGGGACGACGCCGACGCCGAGCCCGACCCGGACGTAGTCGGGGATCGTGGTCAGCTCCGGCACCTCGACCTGGATCCGGCGCGGCATCCCGATCGCGTCGAAGGCCCGGTCCACCATCTTCCGGTTCCCGAACCCGGCCGGCATGTCGACGAACCGCTCCTGGGCCAGCTCCGGCAGCCGTACGCCGGTGCGTCCGGCGAGCGGATGCGCCGACGGCACCAGTGCCACGAACGGCACCGTCGCGATGTCGCGGACGTCGAGGCCGCTGAGCTCGGGCTTCGGGAGGCCGAGCAGGGCGACGTCCAGCCGGCCGTGCCGGACGTCGTCGGCGAGGCCGGTCGACCCGCTCGGCGACGTCGCCACCTGCACCTCGACCAGCGGATACTTGCGGTGGAACGCGCCGAGCAGCTCGGCCATGTTCACCAGGCTCAAGCGGGCCAGTGTCCCGATCCGGATGCTGCCGCGGAGCCCCGACGACGCCTCCTCGACGGCGGCCCGCGCCCGGTCCAGCGCTTCCAGAGCGGCCTTTGCCTCGGGCAGCAACGCCTGACCCGCGGTCGAGAGCACCACCCGCCGGGTCGAGCGGTCGAACAAGGTCGTCCTCAGGTCCGTCTCGAGCGCCCGGACGGCGGCGGAGACCGTGGACTGCACGGTGAACAACCGCTGCGCGGCGCGAGTGAAGCTCAGCTCCTCGGCGACGGCGACGAAGTACTCCAGCTGGCGACTGTCCACAGCATCGAATTATCGGAGCTGGCGATAAGAGCGTGCAAGAACTTTCGTTGGACTCGATAGATGCCGCGGAGCACGCTGGAAGCATGTCCACCATGACGTCTTCGCGGACCGGCGTACGGATCCGGTTCGCCCACGCACCAGGGTTCTGGGTGATCGCGGCGGCCTTCCTCACCACGATGGCCTTCTCGACGATCCCGACACCGCTCTACGCGATCTACCAGCAGCGCGACGGCTTCCCGACGTACGTGATCACGGTGATCTTCGCCAGCTACGCGGTCGGCGTGATGGCGTCGCTGTATCTGGCCGGGCACGTGAGCGACTGGCTCGGGCGGCGGCGGGTCGCCCTGCTCGCGGTTCTCGCGGAGGCGTTGGCGGCGGCGATCTTCCTGCTCTGGCCGGAGGTCCCCGGTCTGTTGGTGGCGCGGTTCGTCTGCGGCGTGGGGGTCGGCGTACTGACGGCGACCGCGACCGCGCACCTGTCCGAGCTGCGGCAGGTCGCGCGTCCCGGTGAGGACCCGAGCCGGTCCGCGCTGATCTCGAGCATGGTGAACCTCGGCGGGCTGGCGTTCGGGCCGCTCATCGGTGGTCTGCTGGCGCAGTACGTGTCGTCGCCGTTGCAGCGTCCGTACGAGGTCTTCCTGGTGCTGCTGCTGATCAGCGCCGTGGGGATCGCGCTGGTGCCGGAGACGGTCGAGCGCCTGGAGGAGCGTCCGGCGTACCGGCCGCAGCGGGTGGCGCTGCCCTCGTCGGCGCGTCCGCTCTTCTTCGCGTCCGCGATCGGAGCCTTCGCGGCGTTCGCGATCTTCGGCCTCTTCACGTCGCTCGCGCCGACCTTCCTGGCCGGCGTCCTGCACCACACGTCGAGGCTGCTCGCCGGCGTGGTGACGTTCGCCGTGTTCATCGCGGGCGCCGCCAGCCAGGTCGTCTTCGTGCGTCTCCCTCGCCCGGCCCAGCTGCGCCTCGGCCTGGTCGCCATGTCGGCCGGTCTGGTCGGCGTGGCGGTGGGCGGGCTCATCCCGAACCTCTACCTGTTCGTCATCGGCGGTGTCGTCGCCGGTGCCGGTGTCGGGCTGGTCTTCCGCGGCGCGGTCGCGACCGCCGCCGCACTCGCCGACCCGTCGTCCCGCGGCGAGGTGCTGGCCGCCCTCTTCCTGATCGCGTACGCAGGACTCGCGATCCCTGTCCTCGCGATCGGCCTGGGCATCGCTCTCCTCCCGGCCGAGGTCGCCCTGCTGCTCTTCTCCGCGCTGATCCTGATCCTGGTGAACGCCGCCGTATTACGGATGCTGGCCGCCCAGCAAAGGTGATCTGATGCCGGGGTGGATCTCGAACGCGACTACGGGCTGACCGTCACCGAGTTGGTGCCTCATGCCGGCGGGTTCGCCACCGACGGGTGGGTGGCGGACCGCCGATGGTTCGTGAAGGCATGGGAGCCTGGTGAGCCCGCCGTCGGGCTGGAGAGGCTCGAGCAGTTGAAGGCTCTCGGGCTTCCTGTGGTCGAGCCGCTGCGGACGCTGCAGGGGGAGTTGTTCGCGACGAGCGATGACCGGGCGTACGCGGTCTTTCCTTATGTCGAAGGGCGGACGGCGGACTGGGGCGACTGGCGCGTGGTGGCTCGTGCGTTGCGGCAGGTCCACGAATCGCCGGTGCGGCTGACGCTGCCGGCCGCGGACGTCACCGAGCCGCACATCCGCGATCTGACGGGATACCTGCAGCACCCGTGGATCGCGGATCGCGCGGACGAGGTCGCGGCGGCGATCGCGCGGCTCGACGACGTACGGGCGCGGCTGGAGCCGGTGCGCGACGTCGTCTGCCACACGGACTTCCACGGGTTGAATGTCTTGATCGACGACCAGGGCGAGGTGGCCGCGATCCTCGACTGGGAGAACGCCGTCATCGGGCCGCGGGAGTACGACGTGTGGGTCGCGGCCGACGGGGATCATCTCGTGGAGTTCCTCGACGAGTACGGCGCGGACGATCTCGACCCCGACCACCTGGAGTTCGCATTACTCGCCCGCGGCCTCCGGGACCTGTCCGCCAGGGTGGTGCACGAGGTCGACCGCCCCGGCGTCGACACCTGGGGTTTCGAGCGGATCAACCGCGTGGACGACAACCTCGAGGTGTTCCGGCAGTACTGCGGTTAGCCTCGAGATTTCGGGTCGCGGCTAGGCCGCCGCGCCCGGCCCGGGCAGGACGTCGATGTCGTCCGCGTGCATCGGCTTGCCGCAGTGGGCGCAGACGAGGTCCACGTGGCTGATCTCGCCGCACGCGTGGTGGCGGTAGAGGACCGGCGGCCCGGCCGTGCCGGCGAGCCATTTGTCGCCCCAGGCAACCATCACCATCAGGACGTCGACCAGCTCCCGGCCCTTGCCGGTCAGCACGTACTCGTACCGCGGGCGCTGGTCGTACGGCCGGCGTTCGATCACTCCGCGGTCGACCAGGTGGTTCAGCCGCTCGGTCAGCACCTTGCGGGAGATCCCGAGATCCGCCTGGAGCTGCTCGAACCGGGAGAACCCGACCCAGATGTCGCGCAGGATCAACGGCGACCACGGTTCGCCGATCACGTCCAGCGTGCGCGCGATCGAGCACGCCATCTCACTGAAGTCTGTCCGCTGCATGACAGCAGTCTAGCGTTTGGGGTTCCCTAAAGGAACGCCAGCATGTTAGCGTTCCTTCAAGGAACCCAGAGGGAAGGTGAAAACGATGAGCAAGGTGATCTGCGCTCTCGCGGTCTCGGTCGACGGCTACATCACCGGACGCGGCTCCGGTCCGGACCACGGGCTCGGCGATGCGCCCATGCTGTTCGACTGGTACTTCGACGGCGACACCCCGAGCCAGGTGTTCGACGGCTTCAAACTGAGCGCGCCGAGCGCCCGGGTGTTCGACGCGCTCGCCGGCCGGGTCGGCGCGGTCGTGGCCGGCCACAAGACGTACGACGACTCGGGTCACTTCGGCGGCGGCAGCCCGCATCCGAAGGCCTCGCTGGTCGTGCTGAGCCACGGTCCGGTGGCGGAGATCAGCGAACGGCAGACCCTCGCGAACAGCATCGACGACGCGATCGCCGCAGCCCGTGAGCTGGCCGGCGGGAAGGATGTCGGGCTGATGGGCGGCGGAGCCGCGACCGCGGCGCTGCGGGCCGGGCTCGTCGACGAGATCGTCCTGCACCAGGTGCCGGTCCTGCTCGGCGGCGGCCGGCCGTTCTTCCAGGAGCTGCCGGAGCACGTGCGGCTCAACCTGATCGAGGCAGTCCCGGCCCCCGGCGTCACCCACCTCCACTACGAGATCGTCCGCTGAAGGAGCAGAACCATGTTGAAGCCCGCCGTACGCAACGCCGTCGAGAGCACGTCCATCGCCCACCTGGCCACGGTCCTGCCGGACGGGTCACCGCATTCCATCCCGCTGTGGGTGAGCACGCTCGGCGAGAAGATCATCTTCCTGACCGGTCCGGGCTCGCAGAAGGCGCGCAACCTCCGCAACGATCCGCGCGTCGCGCTGTCCCTCGCCCCGGTCGACAACCCGTACGAGCCGGTCATCGTCCGCGGCCGCGTCGTCGAGTGGATCGACGGCGACGCCGGTTGGCAGCTCGTCGACCAGATCGCCCAGAAGTACATCGGCCAGCCGTACGGCCGCGACGTCGACCGGGTGGTCGGCGTCATCGAGGTAGACCACCAGACGGTCGGCGTGAGCTGACCTGAGACGATTCCCGCATGGGTGTGACGGTGACGGTAGGAGAGCAGGACGCGTATCTCGCGCGGGTCGGCCGGGTCGGCATGGTGCTGCTGCCGATGATCACCGGGATCGGTGAACAGGTCCGGGCGTGGGCCGACGAGCTCGCCGGGGAAGGGATCACGGCGCTGGCGTGGGATCCGTTCAAGGGGCGCAGCACCGACAACGCCACCCGGGAAGAGCTCTCCGGGATGCTGCGGGAGATGGACGACGACACCGCCCTCGGCGAGCAGAGCGCGTTGCTGGACTACCTGTTCGACGAGCTCGGGTGCAGCAAGGTCGGCGTGATCGGGTGGTGTCTGGGCGGCCGTTTCGCCTTCCTGCTCGCGGCGCGCGACCAGCGGGTGGCGAATGTCGTCGCCTTCCACCCGACGGTGCCGTCGGACCGGCCGCCGCACCACACGTACGACGCGATCGCCGAGTCGGCCGGGATCACCGCGCCGGTGCTGGTGAGCTACCCGAGCGCGGACGCCGCCGTACCCAACGCGGACTTCGAGACCCTGCAGACCGTCTTGCAGGCGCGAACCGCCGGCGCGACGTTCACGCAGTACTTCCCGGGCGCCGACCACGGGTTCTCGGACAAGTCCCGGCACGACAAGGACGTGAACGCGGACGCGTTCCGGCTGGCGTGGCCGCAGGCGCTCGCGTTCATGAAGTCGACGATCGCCTGACCTCAGCCTTGCGCAGTCGGCCGCACGATCAGCTCGTTGACATCCACGGCGGCCGGCTGGTCTACGGCGAAGGCAATAGCATCCGCGATCGCGGACGCCGGGATGGCCAATTGTGCTGCCGCCTCTCGAGACGCACCTTGGGCCTCGGCCGACCCGCCTCGGTCGGTCAACTCGCTCTGCGTGAAGCCAGGGCTGACGACGGTCACACGGATGTCCCGGCTCTCCTGCCGGAGACCCTCGGACAGAGCTGCCACGGCGAACTTGGTCGCGCTGTACACGGCGGCCGTCGGATCCACGCGATGGCCGGACACCGACGACACGTTGACGATGTGCCCGCCACCCTGCTGCCGCATCTGAGGCAGGACCGCGGCGATTCCGTACAGGACGCCGCGCAGGTTGACGTCGATCATCTGCTCCCACTCGGCGACCCGCAGGTCCGCAAGTGGTGACAGCGGCATCACCCCCGCGTTGTTGACCAGTACGTCGATCCGGCCGAACTCCTCCACTGCCGCGGCGGCGAACGCCTGGACCGACTGCAGGTTCGTCACGTCCAGCTCCCGGTACGCCACGGACGCCCCGCCGTTGCGGAGTTCTTCGGCGAGCGACGCCAGCCGGTCGGTGCGTCGGGCGCCGATGAGGACCGAGTGGCCCAGGCTCGCCAGCCGCCGGGCTGTGGCTTCGCCGATCCCGCTGCTGGCGCCGGTGACCAGGACGGTCTTCGAAGGTGTCGAAGTGCTCACTGCTATGTGCTCCTCTGAGGTGTCTTGGTTGATGACCGCCGTGCTGCGGCGGGTCGAGTGAGGCTGGAGGTTGTGGGTTCAGTGGGACGCGGCGGGGGCTGCTTCTCGCTGGGCCCAGGTGGCGAAGGTGGTTGCGGGGCGGTGGAGTACGTCGGTCACGCCCGTGGAGACGTACGAGTCGGCGCCTGACCTGATTGCGTTGAGCATCGCCATCCGCCACCGGATGTACATCTCCGGCGTACCGGCGGCGCGCAGGCGATCGACGTGGTCACCGTCGCTCTCGTCCTCGAACCGGACACTCACACCAGTCGTCTGCGCGAGCTGGTCCGCCGCCTCCTCGAAGGTGACTGCTTCCGGGCCGGAGAGCGCCAGCACGCGTCCGTCGTACTCCCGCTTGGTCATCACCGCGGCGGCCACGGCGGCGACGTCCGCCACGTCGATGAACGGCTCGGCTCCGGTGCCGGCCGGGGCGATGATGCGGCCGTCGACCGGGGCGAACATCGCTTCGGTGAAGTTCTGCGCGAAATGCGACGGGCGCAGGATGGTCCACGGAATCGGTCCCCGGCGGAGCGCCTGTTCCGCACGCCCGACCGCGCCGTCAGGAAGGAACTCCACGGCCCGCGCCGACAGCAGGACGGCATGCTCGGTCCCCAGGTCATGCGCGAGGTCGAGCAACCGGGTCAGCTGGGGGCTCCAGTCGGTGGCCGAACCCGGGCCCACCACGAACATGCTGGTGACGCCGTCCAGAGCAGGGGTCCAGGTGGACTCGTCATGCCAGTCGAAGACGGTGGCCGCTGCGCGGCTCGCGGGACGCGCGGGACGGTCGGCGAGGTCGAGAAGTCGGGTCAGCCGGCGGCCGACCTTGCCGCTGCCGCCAAGGATCAGATGTGTCATACCGCCAAAGTAGGGACGATTCTGTGGACGAGAAATGTGTGATCTGCTCAGATCCATTCGCTATCGTCCAAGGATGGACATCTTGAGCGATCAACTCGCTCGAGCGCGCGCCCAAGGGGCGGTCTTCTCCATCCTCCGTCGGGTCGAGCCGTGGGGTGTGCGGTTCGCGGGTCGTCGGCCACTCACCGCGCATCTGCTGCTCGAGGGTGAGGGCTGGCTCGAGCGGGAGGGGCAGCCGCCGGTGCACCTCGGTGCGCGGGACGTCGCCCTCGTCACTGCCGGTCGTTCGTACGTCGTCGGCAGCGCACCGGGGACCGCGGCGATCCCGATCGACGAGGCACGCCGGCAGGGCTCCGATCACGGACCCGGCGCCGCATCGATGCTGTTGTGCGGAGCGTACGTGCTCGACGGCAGTGTCGCGGCCTCCCTGCTGAACGGGCTCCCGGACCTGGTGCTGGTTCGGGCCACCGACCAGGATTCGTCGCATGCGGCCGCCATCGACCTGCTGGCGGCGGAGGTGCAGCGCGATGCACCGGGTCACCAGGCGCTCCTGGACCGGCTGCTGGATCTCAACCTGATCTACACACTGAGCGCGTGGTGGGAGCAGTCCAGCGTGCAAGCACCCGGCTGGTTCCGGGCCCTGTCGCATCCGGAGGTACGTCAGGTGCTCGAGAGTCTGCACGCGAATCCCGCGGCGGATTGGACCCTCGAGACGATGGCGCAGCTTGCCGGCAGGTCCCGGGCGTCGTTCGCCGCCACCTTCCGCGACCTGGTGGGCGTGTCTCCCGGTCGCTACCTCACCGAGTTGCGGATGAGTCGCGCCGAAGACGCCCTGACCAGGACCGGCGCGCCGCTGGCGACGATCGCACGAAACGTTGGCTATAGCAACGAATTCGCCTTCGCCACAGCATTCCGGCGGCACAGTGGCAGCTCGCCAGGACAGTGGCGCCGCCGCTTCGAGAGCCCTTCGCCGTAATGGCTACGCAGTGCTGAGCTATCGGCGAAGGCCGTCCTCCAGACGACGGTGCAAGTCGCCGAGCCTGCCGCGGCCGGGAGTGCAGGGCGGGTAGCGCGCGAGAACGTCGCGGACCGCGGGTGGAACGCGTTCGATCGCCCACCGGACGACGGCATCGGCCGCCGACGGATCGGCGGTCGCCAACTCCTGCGCGTAGGCGGCGTACTGCGCGGACGCGACGATGTGCTTCACCTGCGTGGCCGCCGCGAACGGATGCAGGTAGGCCGAACCGGCCGCGCCGACCGTAGCCCGGGCGGCCGCTTCCGCGGCCGGGTCGTTCGTCTCGCCGGCTGCCTTCAGCGCTGCGAACGCGGCGGTCCGGATCGCCTTCGTTCGCTTCCCTCCGGCGCCGAACAGGCGGACGGCCTCGATCGCGTCACGTGGTCGCCGATCGTCCGGCGCCGCGGCTTCGTAGAGCGGCAGTGACTGCTCGGCGCAGTCGGCGGTCCACAGGCTCAGCTGCCGCAGTTCGTCCAGGCTCAGCGGGATGTCTTCATGACCCATCAGCCTCAATCGTATCGTTGAAACCCGTCGGTTGAAACTTTCACGCGGCTCGGCGGTGTGCGGTCGGCGTGACTCCCCGGACCCGCTTGAACGCAACGCTCAATGCGAACGCGTTGGCGTACCCGACCCGGCGGGCGATCGTCTCGACGGTGTCCCGGGTCGACCGGAGCTGATCGGCGGCGAGCGTGATCCGCCAGCCGGTCAGGTAGCTCATCGGCGCCTCGCCGACGACCGCGGTGAAGCGCCGGGCCAGCGACGCCCGCGAGATCCCGACCCGGTCCGCGAGCTCGGTGACGTTCCACGGGTACGCCGGGTCCTCGTGCAGCAACCGCAACGCCGTACCCGCGACCGGATCGGTCTGCGCCTGGTACCACCCGGGCGCATGCGAGTCCGGCCGTGCGAACCAGGCCCGCAACGTGGTGATCAGCGCGAGGTCGAGCCACCGGTCCAGGACGCTCTGCTGCCCCGGCGCGTCCCGCTGGATCTCGCTGGCAATCATCTCCATCACCGACCCCGCGACATCGGCCGCCGGCACGACGAGGGCCGGCGGGAGTGCGGTGACAAGCCGCCGGCTGACGTCGCCCGCGACCTGATAGGTGCCGCTGGCAACCATGACCTCACCGGACTTGCGGCCGCCGTACGTCCGCACGCCGAGCCGGGCCGAGTAGTCGATCGGGGCTCCAGGCAACGGTTCGCAGATGCCGCCGGGATGGATCCGCAGCTGCGGCGCGGTACTCAGGCTGTCGCTGACGACGTACGGCTCCGGGCCGGTGACGATCGCGACGTCGCCCTGTTCCATCCGCAGCGGTTCGAGGCCGTCGCGCGCCAGCCAGCCGGCACCGCGGACCAGGGTCGCGAGCGCCAGCGGCGCTTCGTCCCGGATCTCCAGGGACCAGGGCAGGTCGAGGATCGTCAGGTTGAACACTCCGTCCTGCGCGCGGGTCCCGGCCAGCAGTTCGTCGAGCACGTCCATACGAGGAGCCTACGACAGCCTGAGCGTTTCGAACATCGAATTGCGCCGTACGACGATGGTTTGTCTCACCGGGCTCCGGTGGACTGGAGCCATGAACCCGATTCTGATCCTCAGTGGCAAAGGCAAGACCGGCCGTCGCGTCGCGGCGCAGCTCGACGCGCGGGGCGTCCCGTATCGGCCGGCGTCCCGCTCGAGCGCGCAACCGTTCGACTGGTACGACGAGAGCACCTGGGCGGGCACACTCGCGGGCGCGGACACGGCGTACCTGGCACCGCCGGTCGGACCGACCGGACTGGCGCAGGCCGGCAAGTTCGTCGAGCAGGCCCGCGGGCTTCGGCGACTCGTCCTGCTGTCGGGCCGTGGCGTCGGCAGCCCGGGCCGCGACTTCGCCGTGTACGACGGTTCGCTCGAGCTGGAGAGTGTGGTGAGGGCGAGCGGTCTCGACTGGACCATCGTGCAGCCGGCCTGGTTCGCGCAGGGCTTCAGCGAGGACTTCCTGCGCTACCACGTCCTGGCCGGCGAGATCCGGCTGTCGGCCGGTACCGGCGGCGAGGCGTGGATCGACACCAACGACGTCGGCGACGTGATGACGGCGGCGCTGCTCGACGAGTCGTATGCCGGCCGGACGATCGCGATCTCCGGCCCGCGCGTCCTCACGATGACCGAGATCGCCGCCGAACTCACCGCGGCAACCGGCCGCCCGATCTCATACGTCGACCTCGACCCGGCAGCGCACGTCGCCGAACTGATCGAGCAAGGCCTCACACCGGAGGATGCCGACGCGGTCCGCGACCTGTTCGCCGTGATCCGCAACCACCGCTCCGAGTACGTCTCCGATGGAGTCGAGCAGGTTCTCGGCCGCAAGCCCCGCGACTTCACCGACTGGGCCCGGGAAACCGCGAAGACCGGGGTCTGGGGCGGATGATCCGCGGACGCCCAGCACTCAGCAACTGAGGCTTCGGCCGTGGTCGCACGCTCAGCCGGGCGGGCTGAGGGCAGTTGATGAGTGCTGCAGGTCCGCCTCCCCGCCCACCTGAGTGCGAGGAGGCGGACCTGCCGGTCAGCGGTGCTGCATCCTCGTCCACTCGTCGTGGGTGAGCTCCTGCAGCTCCGGCGCGGAGGTCTTCGCGAGCGGCGCGGATCCGCCGCCGACCGCACCGCCGCCGAAGACGATGTTCGCCCAGTTGTTCTGCGCGATCAGGATCGACGTGGTCTTGTCGCCGTTGATGTCGGCGGCCGTCGTGGTGTCGGTGGTGTCGCCGTCGCAGTTCCAGTCGATCGGCCGGTTCGCCGCGCCGGCCGTGGTCCGGGTCGAGCCGTTCGGACACTTCCAGCTGGTCCGGTAGGCGGCGCCGAGGCTGCCGAGGCCGACGGTCTCGTCCGGCCGGGCCTCGTTGATCGACGTCGGCTGGACGCTGGAGTAGCCCCAGTACTTGGTGCCGTCGGCCTTGAGCACACCGCCGAGCTGGAACGAGTAGTTCATCACGCTCAGGTAGTTCGGCTTGTAGTTCAGGTTGTCGGTGCCGCCGTGCTTGAGGCCGATGTTGTGGCCGAGCTCGTGGATGAACGTGCCGACGTTGATGTCGTCGGTCGCGTTCCAGTTGCACTTCGGACCGACCGTGACGATGAACGTGTCGTTCGGGATGTTGAAGGCCTGACCGCTGCTGCAGCCGCCGTCGTAGCTGTCGCCCCAGATCATGTAGTGGAAGACCGCCTTGCGCGCGGACGCGAAGTTGGCCGCCTTGATCGCGTTGGTCTGGGTGGCCGAGGGGTTCAGGTCGGCGTCGTAGGTGACCTCGTTGCCACCGCCGAGGTTGTACGTCGTGCCACGGGCCGAGCCGGCGTCGAGGTGGATCTTGACGCCGGTGCTGCCGTCCGGGTTGCTGACCGGGGCGGAGGCGAAGACCTGGACGATCCGGTCGAGAGCGGCGGTGGTCGCGAGCCGGCCGGACATGTAGTCCATCTCGACGAACAGGTCCTTCTTCTTCGGGTTCGCGCCCATCGCGGGCAGATTCACGTCGACGATGCCGTCACCGTTCGCGTCGTACCCGTTCGTCTCCCAGGTGTCCGGGAGCGAGTCGCCGTCGGTGTCCGTCGCCGCCACCACCGAGCTCGCGGTGTCGGCGGCAGGGACCGGCGCAGCCACCGCGCTCGACGTGGCGAGCGCGGCGGCGGCCAGAGATGTCAGTACGGCGAACAAGGCGGGGCGGGGCCTCATCAGATCTCCTTCGGGGGCGGTGGGTGATCTGAGCGCTACCGTAGGTGATTTCCCTCGATGGGGACGGCCCAGCCGGGCCACTGACTCATTTGGGTCAATCGGCCGAGCGGAGCATGGTGCGGATGCCGACGGTCAGTCCGAGGACCGCGGTGACGATCGCCGCGACCCAGCCCCACAGCACCGCGCCGGACAGTACGTCGCCCGAGAACAGCGTCCGCTCGGCGTCGACGAGGTACGACAGCGGGTTGAACTTCGACGCGACCCGCATCCAGCCGGGACCGGTCTCGAGCGGCAGCAGCATCCCGGACAGGATCATCAGCGGGAAGAGGAACGTCTGCTGCACCACCCAGAACATCCAGTCCTGCTTGCGGACCGCGATCGCCAGCGCGTAGCTGAAGGAACCGAGTCCGACGCCGAACACCGCGAGCAGCGCCAGCCCGACCAGCGCACCGCCGACGTGCAGGTCGAACGCGACCGGCGTCATCACCGCGATCACGATCACCGCCTGCCCGAACAGCGGCACCATCTCCTTCAGCGCCCGGCCGATCAGCAAAGAGGAGCGGGACAGGGGTGTGACCAGCATCCGCTCGTGGGCGCCGGTCTGGAACTCGAACAGCAGGTTCGCCCCGGTGGTCGACGTACCGAACAGGGTGG
Source organism: Kribbella sp. NPDC003505 (assembly GCF_040610875.1). NCBI lineage: Bacteria > Bacillati > Actinomycetota > Actinomycetes > Propionibacteriales > Kribbellaceae > Kribbella > Kribbella sp. NPDC003505. Next base: position 593,687 of record NZ_JBEXNA010000004.1, read on the forward strand.
TCATCACCAGGATCGACGGGACGAACCACTGCCAGACGCCGTCGCCGAACGTGCCGCCCATCGAACCCGACAGCAGCGGGCCGAACAAGGCCAGGAACACCAGCGGCTGGATCATCCCGAACAACAGACTGAACGGATCCCGCAGCACCGGCTTGAGCTCGCGGGTCATCACGATGCGGATGTCGCGCAACAGGTTCCGCGAGGGCTGGACCGTCGGCGCGGTGGTCACCGGGAGGGTGAGGGTGGTCATCAGGCTGCCTTTCCGTTCGAGTCCTCACGCAGGCTGCGGCCGGTGAGATTGAGGAACACGTCGTCGAGGGTCGGGCGGTGCACCTGCGCCGCCGCGATCGGTACGCCGGCACGCTGCGCGGCCGCCACCAGCTCGGGCAGCGCCGCCGGACCGTCCGCGACCCGGACGCTCAGCTCGTCGCCGACGGCGACCACTTCCCGGGCCCCGGGCACCTTCTCCGCGATCGGCAGCAACTCGTTGACGTTGCTAGGAGCAACGGTCAGCGCGATCCGGTCGCCGGCCAGCTTTCCCTTCAGTCCGTCGGCCGTGTCGTCGGCGATCACCTCGCCGTGGTCCACGACGACCACGCGCTCGGCCATCGAGTCGGCCTCGTCCAGGTAGTGCGTGGTGAGCACGATCGTCATCGCGTACTGCTCGCGCATCCGCAGGATGTGCTCCCACAGGTTCGCCCGGTTCTGCGGGTCGAGACCCGTCGACGGCTCGTCGAGGAACAGCAGCGACGGCGCGTGCACCAGGCCCATCGCGACATCGAGCCGCCGGCGCTGACCGCCGGACAGTTCCGACACCTTGCGCCGGGCCAGGTCGGTCAGCTCGAGCGCTTCGAGCAGTTCGCCGGCCCGCCGCCTGGCGGTGCGGCGGTCGAGCCCGTAGATCACGCCCTGCCCGACCAGTTCGTCGCCGGCCCGTTGCGCGTGGCCCGCGCCGTTGCCCTGGCCGACGTACCCGATCCGGCGCCGGACCTGGCCGGGATCCGCGGTCACGTCGTACCCGGCGACCGTCGCGGTGCCCGAGGTGGGCGTGATCAAGGTGGTGAGCATCCGCAGGGTGGTGGTCTTGCCGGCGCCGTTCGGGCCGAGGACGGCGACCAGTTCGCCGGGTTCGACGTCCAGGCTGATCCCGCGGACGGCGTGCACGGTCTCGGTCCGGCTCACCGCGAAGTCCCGGGTGAGCGCTCGGGTGCTGATCACGATCTCTCCTTCGGTCTGGGTCTCTGGCCCCCACATTTCCAGTGGAAGAGGACAGGTTCTGGCCGCTACTCGTGGCAATCTGAGGTCATGTCCGAGACCTCAGCCCGCTTGCTCGCGCTGCTCTCCTTGCTGCAGGCGCGCCGCGACTGGCCCGGCCAACTGCTGGCCGAGCGCCTCGAAGTCAGTCCGCGGACCGTCCGCCGGGACGTGGACCGGCTGCGCGACCTCGGGTATCCGGTCCGCGCGACCAAGGGGCCCGACGGCGGCTACCGCCTCGACGCGGGCGCGGATCTGCCACCGCTGCTGTTCGACGACGATCAGGCGATCGCGGTCGCGGTGGCGCTGCAGACCGCGACGACGACGGTCACCGGGATCGAGGAGGGGGCGCTGCGCGCGCTGGCCACGGTTCGTCAGGTGATGCCGGCGCGACTGCGGCAGCGCGTCGACGCCCTGCAGGTCACCACGGTCGATCGCTACGCCAACCGGCGTACGACGGTCGACTCCGAGCAGTTGATCGCGATCGGTACGGCGGTCCGCGCGCACGAGGTGCTGCGGTTCGACTACGCGGCGCCTGGCACCGCCACCGACGAGTGGGTGCCGCCGCGGAAGGTCGAGCCGCATCACCTGGTGACGTGGGGCGGGCGGTGGTACCTCGTCGGCTGGGATCTGGATCGCAACGACTGGCGGACGTTCCGGGTGGACCGGATGACGCCGCGGACGCCGACCGGCCCGCGGTTCACGCCGCGGGAACTGCCGGCGCCGGACGTGGCGACCTACATCTCGGCCAAGTTTCACGGGCAGGACCAGAACCCGTGCCGCGGCGAGGCGATCCTGCAGGCGCCCGCGTCGCTGATCGCGCAGTACGCCGGGCGCGGGGCGATCGTCGAAGAGGTCACCCCGACGAGTTGCCGGCTCGTCCTGACCGCCTGGTCGTGGACCGGGCTGGCCGCGACGTTCGGGATGTTCGAGTGCGATCTGGAGTTCGTCGGACCGCAGGAGTTGAAGGACGCGGCGACCCAGTTGGCCGCGCGCTACCAGGAGGCTGCCTCATGACCCCGGAACTGATCGTCGCGGATGCCACCGCCTGGCTGAACTGGCTTCGTGAACATCACGAAGCGTCGGACGGGGTCTGGCTGGTGCTCGCGAAGAAGAACGTGACGACGCCGACGAGCCTCAGCTACGACGAGGCGCTCGAGGAGGCCTTGTGCCACGGGTGGATCGACGGGCAGCGCCGCGGCCGCGACGAGCACACGTTCATCCAGCGGTACACGCCGCGCCGCCCGCGGAGCCTGTGGTCGAAGCGGAACGTCGACCTGGTCGCGCGGATGGAGACCGAGGGGCGGATGCGCCCGGCCGGCCGCGCCCAGGTCGAGCTCGCGAAGGCCGACGGCCGCTGGGAGAAGGCGTACGACGGGTCGCGGGCCCAGGAGGTGCCGCCGGACCTCGCGGCGGCGCTGGCCGCGGAGCCGAAGGCGCAGGCGATGTTCGAGATCCTGACCAGCGCGAACCGGTTCGCCGTCGTGTTCCGGGTGAACGACGCGAAGCGCCCCGAAACCCGCGCGAAGCGCATCGCGCTGTACGTCAAGCAACTGTCCCGCGGCGAGACGATCTATCCGCAGAAGCGAACGCTGTGAGCAAGCTCGACAGGACGTGTCCGCGCACTCGCCGCCGATGCAGGCGGCGAACAGCCGTCGGCCGATCCGTCATCGGGCAGACGTCCTGTCGAGCGTGCACGCCTGCTACTGCTCGATCAGGTCCAGCGTCGCGTCCTGGCCGGCGGTGAGCGGGAAGTAGGCGAGGAACGTCACGCCTTCGTCCTCGGTGTCGAAGCGGGCGATGGTCTCGACGGCCGGCTCGTAGAACACGTCGCCGGGCCCCAGGACCTGCGGCTCGCTGTCCACGGCCTGCTGGTAGACGGCCGAACCGGACACGATGTTGCCGAACACAGGGCCGTTGTGGACGTGCGCGCCGAGGGCGGTGTGCGGGTCGATGGTGATCCGGCGGACCTCGATGCGCTGCACCGGGAGCTCCTCGGGCAGGTGCTGGTCGAGCACGACGACACGGCTGATCGATGAGTTCATGGCAGCATCGTACATACCAATAGGTACAGACACGTGTGAGCTTGGGGGCGGTGCCTGCTCGGGGCCGGTCAGTACAGGATCGGGTTCAGCGGGGAGGTGACGGGATCGCCGGGCTGCGCGCCGGGCATCCAGTGCGCGAGATCGATCTCCTGGTTCTTGTTCGCCGGTGCGGCGATCCGCATGTCGGCGTCCATGTAGATGATCGTCATCACCCGGCGCGGGACGTCGGTGGTGTTCGGCGGCGCGTGGTGGAAGGTCCAGCCGAGGTGGTAGCTGACCTCGCCGAGCTCGTACGGCTCGGACACCTCGGGGAAGTTCTGCGCGGCCAGTGCCTCCTGCAGCACCCGCTCGGACTCGTCGCTGATCGGCAGGTCCCGGCCGTGCTCGAACGTGTGACTGCCGGCCGCGAACGACAGCGGCCCCATCTCCATCGGCGTTTCCTGCAACGGGATCCAGATCGTCACGCACCGATCCGACGCGAACGGCCAGTAGTACTGGTCCGCGTGCCACGGGGTGACGCCGCCGCCGGACTCCTTGTACAGCGCCTGGTCGTGGTACAGCCGGACGGACTGTACGCCGAGTAGTTGCGACGCGATCCGCGCCAGTCGCGGCGAGGACACGAATTCCAGCACCCGTTCGCTGTCCTGCCACAGGTTCGTCACCTGCAGGAACGCCTTGCCGTAGGTGTCGCGCTCCTCCAGCGGTACGTCCTGGGTGTTCAGCTCGATCACCTTGCCGGTGATCTCCGGCTCGTACTCCGCGATCGTGTCGGCGCTGAGCACGTTCTTCAGCTTCACGAAGCCGTGCTCGCGGAAGTGCGCGATGTCGGACCGGCCGAGGGTGTAGTCGGTCTCGAGCTCCGGGCGGGTCAGAGTCATGCGACCTAAGGGTTCCCGGACGCTCCATCGCTGTAAAGATCAGTGATCAAATCTTTGCCCGCCGTGCACGTGCACGTGCACGGCGAGGTAGAGCAGAGCGGGGCAGCGGAGAAAGCGGTCAGGACCGTAAAGCGAACCGGTCCAGCGCCTCCAGGATCAAGTCCTGGGTCCGGGAACCTCCGGCGCCGTGGCCCTCCTGCTCGACCAGGTGCAGCTCCGCGTCCGGCCAGGCCTGCGCCATCTGCCAGGCGATGTCCGGCGGCCCGCTGATGTCGAGCTTGCCGTGGATCAGCACTCCCGGGATCCCGGCGAGCCGGCTCGCCTCCCGGACGAGGACGCCTTCCTCGAGCCAGGCGGCGTGACCCCAGTAGTGCGTCACCAGCCGTGCGAACCGCAGCCGGAAGACGGGATCGTCGTACGCCGTGTCCGGTCGCCAGCCGGGATGTGTGCGGACATGGGTGTCCTCCCAGTCGCACCAGTCGCGGGCGGCTTTCGCGCGAACGGCCGGGTCGGGGTCGTGCAGCAGCCGGCTGTAGGCGAGCGGAAGGTTGCCGTCCCGCTGGTCCTCCGGTACGCCGTCGCGGAAGCGCGCCCATTCCGCCGGGAAGATCCGGCCCATGTCCCGGGTGATCCACTCGACCTCGCGCCGCGAGGTGTTGGTGACGCTGAACAGGACGATCTCGGAGATCGCCTCCGGGTGCTTTTCGGCGTACGCGAGGCCGAGGGTCGCGCCGTGCGATGCGCCGAGCAGCAGCCATTTCTGGATCCCGAGCTCCCGGCGCAGCTGTTCGAAGTCGGCGATCAGATGCCAGGTGGTGTTGGTGCTGAGATCGACGTCCGGCTCGGCCGCGTCCGGCGTACTGCGGCCGCAGTTGCGCTGGTCGACAAGGACGGCCTTGTACTTCGCGGGATCGAAGTACCGCCGCCATCCGGCACCGGCGCCGGATCCGGGACCGCCGTGAATCACGAGCGCGGGCTTGCCGTCAGGGTTGCCGCAGAGCTCCCAGTACACGCGATTGCCGTCGCCGACGTCGAGCAGGCCGTGGTCGTAGGGCTCGATCTCCGGATACATCTAAAGGACTCCGGTGTAGGTGAGGGCGAACGTTCCGCAGGGAAAGAGGAACAGTGAGGCGAGGACGATGATGCCCTTGAAGGACTGGCGCGGGCCAATGAGTTTGCCGTACGCCGCGACCAGCACCGGGACCATCACCACCTCGAGCAGCAGCATGCTGCGCGGGATGATCGTGCCGGTCGCGGCGAGGATGACGGACAGGGCCGCCGCCGCGACCCAGGCGCCGTACCCGAGCAGGTACGTCGTGCGCGCGCCGAAACGGACCGCGATGGTCTGGTATCCGGCGGCGCGGTCCGCGTCGAGGTCGGCGAGCGTCGTCGGCAGGTACAGGCCGATCGCGGCAAGCGTTCCCTGGAGACCCATCAGCCACGGGAAGTCGCTCAGGTCCGGGTTGATCGCGGCCCAACCGGCCAGTGGCCCGAACGCGCCCAGCGCCAGGGCGTTCACGGCGACGTCGAAGCCGGCGCGGGTCTTGAGGCGGACCGGCGGGACGGAGTACGCGTAGCCGAGGAGGACCGCGAGCAGAACACCGAGCGCGAACACGACGCCCACGTGCAGGCTCAGCCCGACCGCGGCGACCGCCGCCGCGAAGGCCAGCCGCTTCACTGCCCGGAGCGTGATCCGCCCGTCGAGCAACGGCGACTTGGTCTTGCGCGGGTTGAGCCGATCGCTCGGCAGGTCGTACGCGTCGTTGACCGCGAGCACCGCCAGCCAGACCAGCGGGCCCATCACGACCGCCCCGACGATCAGCCGCGGCCACTCGTCCACCGGCGGGATCAGCCGGTGCGTCGCGAGCAGGATCCCCGTGTAATAAGGCACGATCGACACCACCCAGAACGCCGGGCGGCCCACCGCGATCACGTCACGAACCCGCGGTCCCCGTACCTGCACGTCCGTGCTCACCTCACCACTGTGCTCCCCGGCCGGCGCTCGCGTCCTCCCTCCACCGAGTGAACCTGCTCACCCGTTCGGCGGGATGTGAGCCAGGGAACCCTTCTCCAGCGCGACCCACACCGAGCCGTCGGCGTACAGACCGTGCGGCTCCGCGCCCGCGCCGAACGCCACCCGCTCCGTGAGGTTGCCCTCGGCATCGAGGTGGACCAGCTCGGCCGCGGCCCACAGCGTGAGCCAGCACCCACCGTCCGCTGTCGCGGCGGCGGCATGCGGCTTGGAATCGGCCGGCAGCGGGAACTCCTCGAGCTTTCCGTCCGCGCCGACCCGTCCCGCCTGGCTCGCGAGCAGTTCGGTGAACCAGACGCCGTCGGGTCCCGCACTGATCCCGACCGGTCCGGCAGCGGCGGTCGGCAGGGGATAGGTGGTCACCTCGCCGGTCGTGGTCATCCGGCCGATCGCGTTCGCCTGGTTGAGCGTGAACCACAGATCGCCCGCGGAGGTCGTGATCATGCCGGGGAACGCGCCCGTCGTACCGATCGGGTACGTCGACACGGTGCCGTCGACTGTGATCCGCCCGATCGTGTCGGTGCTCATCAACGTGCACCACAGCGCGTCGTCAGGACCGACGCACAGTCCGTACGGCGCGCCGGCGAGCTCGAACGCCGACACCGCGCCGTCGTACCCGATCCGCCCGATCCGGTCGTCGCCGTTGCGGGTGAACCAGACGGCGTCGTCGGGGCCGTCGACGATCACGCTCGGGCGGGACCCGGGCGCGTCGAGGTCGAAGACCCGGCCCGAGACGGTCACGACCCGGCCGGTGTGGACAAGAGTCGTCCACACCTCACCGCCGGCCGCGACCACGCCGTACGGGGCGCCGTCGACCGGGATTTCACTGACTGACACAGGCGTTCTCCTTCAGGTCGATGACGGGTCAGAAGATCACTGGCTGCTCCCTAATGCGACGGATGTTGCGTTAGGATCATGCCATGATCGATGCGGGTCGCGCAAGCAGGCCGGGAGGGCGGACCGCCCGGGTGCGGTCGGAGGTGCTCGCGGCGGTGGAGTCCGAGCTGGCCGAGCACGGGTACGACGGGCTCACGATCGACGCGGTCGCGGCGCGTTCCGGTGTCCACCGCACGACCTTGTACCGGCGGTGGAAGAGCGTGCCCGGTCTGCTGGTCGACCTGCTCGGGGCCGGCGCCGACGACGCGTGGGAGCCGGCCGACACAGGCTCGCTGGAAGGTGACCTGATCGAGGTCAACCGCGAGGTGCACGCCGCGCTGACCGCCCGGCCGTCCGTCACCCAGGCGGTGATCGCCGCCTCGTTCCGTACGGCGGAAGCGGCCGAGGCACTCACCCGCTTCTGGGAAGACCGCTATGCGCGCACCGCCGTGGTCGTCCGGCGCGCGGTCGAGCGCGGCGAGCTCGCCGCGGAGGTGGACGCACACCAACTCCTGCTCACCGCGACCGCGCCGCTGTACCACCAATTGGTTCTGCTCCGGCAGCCGATGACCCGAGCCGAGGCAGATCACCACGCACGGGTCGCCGCCGCGTCGGTCCGCTAATTGCTTTGCGGCGCCGATCCACCCCGCCCTACGGTGAAACGCCATGGCCGATGAGGAGATCCGATGAGCATCAACCTTCATGCGCTGTCCGTCGATGCGAAGGATCCCGCCGTGCTGGCGCGCTTCTGGGCCGGACTGCTCGGGTGGGAGCAAGCAGGCGCGACCGAACTGCTCCCCGACGCCAAGACACCGTTCCGGCTGCGATTCCTGCAGAGCGACCTCGAGAAGGATCGTCCGAATCAGATCCACTTCCACCTGACCAGCCAGACCCCTGAGCAACAGCAGGAGACGGTGGCGCACGCCGTCGAGCTCGGTGGCAAGCACATCGACATCGGGCAGCAGCCGGAAGAAGGACATATCGTCCTCGCCGATCCCGAAGGCAACGAGTTCTGTGTGATCGAGGCGGGCAACAACTTCCTCGCGAACACCGCGTTCCTCGGCGAGCTGGCCTCGGACGGCACCCAGGCGGTCGGGTACTTCTGGAGCAAGGCGCTCGACTGGCCGCTGGTCTGGGACCAGGACGAGGAGACCGCGATCCAGGCGCCGGCCGGCGGACCGAAGATCGCCTGGGGCGGACCGCCGGTCAGCCCGAAGGCGCCGAAGAACCGGATGCACTTCGACCTCACCGTGCCCGCCGACGGTGACGTCGACGCCGAGGTCGAGCGGCTGGTCGCCCTCGGCGCGACCCGGCTCGCGAGCGGCCAGGACGGCCCGGACGCGATCCCGATGGCCGACCCGGACGGCAACGAGTTCTGCATCCTGACCACTCCGCGGGGGTAGTCGCCGGCTCCGACTAGGGTCGTCCCCGAGCCCTAGTCGAGGAGGCGTTGGTGACCGGTCGGTTGGCGAACGAAGTGGTGCTGGTGACGGGGGCGGCGCGCGGGATCGGGCGTGCCGTCGCGGTGAAGGCGGCGGAGGAAGGTGCCGCGGTCGCGCTCGTCGACATCCTGGCCGACGCACTGACCGCGACCACCGCGGAGTTGGCCGAGACCGGCGCGACGGTGGCCGCCGCGGTCGGCGACATCACCGACGAGCTGTCGGTGCGGCAGGCGGTCGGCAAGCTGACCGACGACCTCGGCAAGCCGGTCACCGTGCTGGTCAACAACGCCGGCAAGAACTCGTACGCCGACCCCGCCACGATGTCCGTGTCCGAATGGGACGACGTGTTCGACGTCGACCTGAAGGGCGCGTTCCTGATGTCGCGCGAGGTCCTGCCGCCGATGATCGAAGCCCGGCACGGCTCGATCGTCAACATCGCCTCGATCCACTCGAAGCTGACCACGGCCGGCATGTTCCCGTACGCCGCGGCGAAGTCCGGCCTGGTCGGGATGACCCGGTCGCTCGCCCTCGACGTCGCGCAGTACGACGTCCGGGTGAACGCGGTCAGCCCCGGCTACATCTCCACCGACCTGCTCGAGGAGTTCTTCGACACCATCCCCGGCGAACGCGAGAAGGCGCTCGGCGTGCACCCGCTCGGCCGGATCGGTACGCCGGAGAACGTCGCCGAGGTGGTCTGCTTCCTCGCCTCCGGAGCGGCCGCCTTCGTCACTGGCGCCAACTGGGCCGTCGACGGCGGCCTCGGCGTCCGCTACGCCTGATCACCCGGGCGGTCCCGGATCGTACGCGCACTCTGCGGCCAGGTCCCCGGTGTCGGGCTTCGGCGTGGTCCGCGGCTGCGTCGCGGTCGACGGACTGGTCGTGCTGGGTTTGCGCGGTGTCGTCGGTGTCGCCGGTGTCGCCGGCGTCGACGGGCGGCGGACCGGGTTCAGCGCGTTGGCCACGATCTCGCGCATCGCCTCGTAGTTCGGGTTCCGGCCGTTCGGGAAGTTCTTCTTCTTGTCCAGGTCGATGTTGGCGATCTTCGCGGTCTTGACCCGCTGGCCGAGGGCGACGAGCGGCTCCAGCAGGTCCTGCGGGATGTCGGTGCGGATCAGCTGCTCGCCGGCCGCCGCGATCGCCTGATAGTTGGTGAGCACGTTCTGCGGGGTGGCGCGCTCGACGATCGCCTTGACCGTGCAGCGCTGCCGCGCCTGGCGGGCGAGGTCGGCCGTCGCCACGCCGTACCGACCGCGCGCGAACCACAGCGCGTCGGGCCCGTTCAGCTTCCGGTTCGCCCCGGGCTGCAGGTACCGGCTGGGCGGGATCTTCTTGTCGTCGTTGCCGCCGACCGGGACCGGGTAGTTGATGTTCACCGTGATCCCGCCGAGCGCCTCGACCAGTTGCGCGAATCCCGCCAGGTTGACCTGCACGTAGTAGTGGATCCGCAGCCCGAGTGCCTCGCCGACCGACAGCTTGAGCACGTCCGCGCCCTTGTTGTCCGACGGGCCGAGGCAGTCCGGACACAGCTTCGGGACGTTGCGGTACATCGCGTCCAGGTAGTACTCGGACTGCTCCTTCTCGCCGTTCGGGTCCCAGAACCCGCTCGGGAACTTCTCGTGCAGCTTCGAGCCGGCCGGGAACGGCATCCGCATGAAGTTCCGGGTCAGCGAGATCAGCGAGGTGGTGCCGGTCTTGGTGTCGATGCTCGCGACCATCACCGTGTCGGTCCGGGTGTCGTCCCGGCCAGGGCCGTCGTCGGCCCCGAGCAGCAGGATGTTCAGCCGCGGCAACTGCTGCCAGATGTCCTTCTTCGCGACGATGGTCGGCCGCGTCTGGCTCTTCGTCTCGCCGAACACCTTCTTCACCAGGCCCCGTTGCGCCATCAGGGTCTGGGCGCCGGTGGCCGAGCTGACCGTCAGCGCGAAGCAGACCGCGCCCACGACGAGCGCCCCGAGCAGCCGGGACCCCGGTCCGGCGGTGAGCGGGCGGAGCATCTTGTACGACGTGACCAGGACGACGATCCAGGTGAGTGCGACCGCGACCAGACCGACGATCATCCAGAGCAGCAGCGCCGGGTCGAGCGCCCACCCGATCACCGCGTCGCGCTTCCGCAGCCCGACGTACGCCGCGCCGCCGTACAGCGCGAGGCTCAGCACGATCAGCATCGAACCGAGCTTGGTCCGGCGGGCGGCGAGGTAAGCCGTCCCGGGGAGCAGCAGCCCGAGCACGGCGATCGTCAGCGCCGCGAACGCGGAGCGCCGACGCGAGGTGGTCCGGCGCGCGCGCGACGCTCTGCTCGGGGCCATGCCCTCTACGATTCAGTGACGCGGCAAAAAGTTGGCATGATCGATCGAGTGAGCGACATTCAAGTACGACGGGCGCTGGTTCGACGAGCGGGGGCGGACGATGCGGAGTCGCTGGTCCACTTACGCGGATTGATGCTGGCCGCGATGGGCAACGACGTCGGCGGACCGGACGCACCCTGGCGGCGTACGGCGCGGGACTGGTTCGCCGAACAGCTCGCTTCGCCGGACACGTTCGCGGCGTACGTCGTCGACGACCCGGGCGCCGGTGTGGTCGCGGGCGCCGCGGGAAACGTGCACGCGCACCCGCCCGGCCCGCGCGACCTCACCACCCTCCGCGGCCACCTCTACAACGTCAGCACCCACCCGGACTTCCGCCGTCGCGGTCTCGCGCGGGCCTGCGTCGCGGCGCTGATGGAGTGGTTCCAGGACGAGACCGGCGTCGGCCAGGTCGAGCTGCACGCCACCGACGACGGTGTCGACCTCTACCGCGGACTCGGCTTCAGCGAGTCGCGCTTCCCGACGCTCCGCTTCCGGACCACCAGGGCCTAGGTGTGACGCGGAGTGCGTTGGTCGCGCAGTGCACCTCGCCGCCGCCGAGGTGCGCCCAGAAGAAGTCCTCGACCCAGTGCACCCGCACGCCGTTGCGGCCGAGCGCACGCTCCGCCGCCTGCCGGAAGACGTCCCGGCCGTGCAGCCGCGGCCCGTGCGGGTCGGGTGCGGCGAACTGGCGATCGGTGATCGAGAGCCCGTTCACCAGACCCGGGGTCAGTGCCTTGAACAGGCCGTAGCCGGGCGCCTTGTCGAAGAACACCGGCAGCCGGACCAGTTCGTCCGCACGCAGACCGGTCGCCGTCAGCAGGATCTTCAGTTGGTCATCGATGTGCCGGGCCGCGGCTTCGTTGGCCGGCGACCCGGTGCTCAGCAGTTCGTCGACCGTCGGCTTGCGGCGCGCGTTGGTGTCCGCGAACAGTCGCTGACCGCCGCCGCCGTGGCGTTGCACGTCACGCAGCAGCCGGGCGGCGAGCCGCGGGTCCGCGACCGCGAGCGTCCAGCCGCGGGCGTTGTCCGCGCGGACCACGTGCGTCGTCTCGTCCGCGTGCCCGACCATCAGCCAGGACGTGTCGACGACGACCGGCGGCTGGTAGCCCTGACCCGTCACCATCGTGATGAACTCGGCGTCGGGACGCCGCGCACCCGACCCGTACACGATCCGCCCGTGCGGAGACCCGACGTACGGCGGGAGCGACTCGATGTTGCCGCCCATGTTCAGCAGGTCGTCGAGACCGGGGGAGGGCTTGGCGGCGAGCTCCTGGACGATGCCGATGTCCGGTCCGCGCAGGTCGCGGTAGAGCAGCCGGCCGGCCGGGCGCGGGGTCGCGACGCCGTCGAAGTCCCAGACGTTGCCCGAACGGATCAGGATCCGCAGCGTCTGCGGGCCGCCGACGGCCGGCATGCTCGCGGTCGCGGGCTCGAACGTGTCCTGCAACCACATGTCCTTCCAGCCGTGTGGCGTCCCGTCGACGAACCGCACAGTGGTTGCCTTCCGCAACGTGGAGGCGAACTTCTCCCACTCGCCCGGAACGCCGTCCTGGTACGGCGCGGTGCCGCCCCACCAGCCGTTGCCGTCGCCGGGCCGACCGGCCAGGACGGTCTGTGCGCGCTGGAGATCGTTCTGCAGCATCAGCGGTGCGACTCGCAGCTCGACCTGGTCGGTGCTGGTGCGGCCGCGATCCGTCACGGACAGCGTGACCGTGATCCGGCCGTCCCACCGCTTCGGATCACGGACGACGTCGCGACCTTCCAGCTGCAGTCGCACGCCGTTCCGGAGATCCTTCGCGCTCACTGTGCCTGCGGGCCGTCCGTTCGCGAACACGCGGGCCTTGTCCGCCGGGGTGACCGTGACGGTTCCGGTCGCGTCGTGCGAAAGGTTGCGTTGGGCATCGATCATCAGCGGTGCGAGGTCGGCCGCGTCGCGCGGACCGTTGATCCGGTTGTCGGCGGCATCGTTGCAGGCGGCGAGCTTGTCGTCGACCGTCCGGCCGGGTGCGTCGAGGTCCGCCGGACCGACCGTGCAGCGGCGCTCGTCGTCGTCCAGGTTGGGCAGGAAGATCGCACCGCGGGTGTCGGTCCAGGTCGACTTGCCGGCGTCGTCCGCGCGGGTCAGCAATCCGTCGCGGTTCACGTCGGCGGTCAGCCGCGGCCAGGGCGCCGTACCCCAGGCGGTGAGTGCGGGAGTCACGGCGGTCACCAGGGTTGCGAGGCCTGCGGTCCAGCGTCTCATCGAAGGCTCCTTATTTGATACAGGTGTGCTTCTTCGATCGAAAATAACACGGGTGTATCAGAAACAGCAGGTGGAAATCCGGCCTCCACCCGTGGACGGAGAAGGGTTTCGGGGCACAGTGGCAAGAAGAGAGTGAGGACACGCCCGCCCGGGGCGTGGTGGGAGGAGCTCACCGGATGCGCCGCCGCAGTGTTGTCAGGACGATTGGGTTCGCGGTCGCGATCGCGGCCGGGCTCGGGGCGCTGTGCCAGCTGCCCGCCGGCCCATTCGCCCGGCACGGGTATCCGGAGCGCGGAGTCGTGCCGGCGTCCGCCCAGTCGCCGCAACCTGAGCGCGAGCCGGCCCGATCTGTGGTCTCGCAACGACCTCCGGTACGCCCCGCGGAGGTAATCACGTACCCGGCCGCGGGGACGGGGTCGTACGCCGTCCTGCCCGGGGATCCCGCGGTGATCGGCCGCGGCGGCCCGCTGCTGCGGTTCCAGATCGCGGTCGAGGGCGGTATCACCGGGATCGATCGCGGCGCGCTCGCGCGGTTCGTGCGGGCGACGTACGGCGGAGCCCAGGGCTGGGCGTCACACGGGCTGTGGCGGTTCCAGCAGGTCGGGCCCGGCGCGAATCCCGACTTCACCGTGATGCTGGTGACGCCCGGGACGCGAGACCTGATCTGCGGCGCGGCGCCGGACCGGTACACCAGCTGCCGGATCGGGAACCGGGTCGTGCTCAACGTCGCGCGGTGGGTGCACGGCGTCCCGAAGTACGGCGCCTCGCTGACGACGTACCGGCAGTACATGATCAACCACGAGACCGGCCACCGGCTCGGCCGCGGCCACGAGCTCTGCCCGGGCCCCGGCCAGCCGGCACCGGTCATGCAGCAACAGACTCTCGGCCTGCACGGCTGCACTGCGTACCCCTGGCCCTACGTGAGCGGCCGGCGCTACAAAGGCCGCTCAGGTCAGTACGACGACCCCGTGCCTCACGCCTGAATGACCGAGAGCACGTTGCCGGCCGGGTCCTTGAACCAGGCGATCAACGGCCCCTGACCTCGGTAGATCCCGAGCTCGTCCTGGTCGTCGCCGTACTTCTCGAACGTCACGCCGCGCGCGATCAGTTCACGCACCGTCGCCTCGACGTCGTCGACCGGGAAGTTGAGCGTCGTGTACTCCGCCGGTACGTGATTCGGCTTCGGGTACACGAGGACCGGGTTCCCGCCCGCGACCCGCAGGCGCAACATCCCGTTCTCCTCGTCGACGCCGAGCCCCAGCGTCCGGCTGTAGAACTCCTTGGCCCGCGGCACGTCATCCACCGAGAACCCACTGAACGCCTTGCTGTCCTGCAACATCTGATGCCTCCTGACTCACTCGACACCAGGGACGTCGATACCGACTGCCCGTTCTCGACACAACCCCACGCTAGTTGTGCAGGACCCGCTGGGGATTGACGGCGGCAGCTACCGACGCGGACTCGAGGCCGTCGGCCACGGTGTGCAGGAGACGGGCCAGGTGCGCCGCGTCGGTCGGGCCGAGGATGCCGGTGACCACGTCGAGCACGCGGACCGTGAGACCGTCGAGCTGCGAGAGCCGCGCCTGACCCAGCGAGGTGACGCCGAGGGCGGGAGCGGTCCGGGCCATGCCGAGCGCTTCGAGGTCGGCGATCGCCAGCTCGGCCTCGCCGGCGGTGATGCCGACCTGCTGTGCGACTTCGGCGATCGTCGTGCAGCCGTTCGCGATGGCGCTCAGCACGAGCGCGGCGGGCATCTTGATGCCGGTTGCTTCCTGCAGGCCCATGATCAACGGGTGGGCGTGACCGCGGACGCGCTCCAACGCGTCGAGCAGCCGGAGCGCGGTGCTGACATCGCTGATCAGCTGCTCGGTCTGGACGGCCGCGATCCCGGCCGGCCCCGGATGCACAGGTGACGGGACGACGCCGCCGATCACCCGCTCGGGCACCACGAGGGCATTCGCCGGCAGTGGCTCTTCCTCCTCGGATCCCCTCGACAGCGGTCGGATTCCAGCGTCTTCGATGGTCACGTCTCCCAGCGTACGGAGCCGTTCCGACAGCTTCGGCGTGTCTTTCCTGAGGAAACCCTGTGAATCTCACGACGTTCCTGATCTACGCTCCGGCCATGCAGCTGAACGGGAAACGTGTCCTGGTGATCGGTGGCGGCGGTGGCGGGATCGGCCGGGCGACGACCGAGGCCCTCGGCAACGAAGGCGCCGCGGTGCTGGTCGCCGACCTCGATCCGGCCCGCGCCGAGGAAGCCGCGCAGGCGGTCCGGGCGCACGGCGGCACGGCCTACCCGATCTCCGGTGACGTCCGCTCGGCGACCGACCTCGAGGCGATGGTCGCAGGTGCGGTGGACAAGCTCGGCGGGCTCGACGTCCTGGTCACGGTCGTCGGCGGGCAGGTCGCCTTCGTGCCCGCGGTCAAGCTGCACGAGATGGCCGACGAGGACTGGGACACGATCTACGAGGTCAACCTCCGGTACGTCGCCCGCGCGGTCCGGGCCGCGCTCCGCGTGTTCCTCGACCAGGGCACCGGCGGCGCGATCGTCAGCGTCGGGTCCGTCACCGGCTTCATGGCCGCGCCCGCGCAGGCGGCGTACGGCGTGATGAAGGCCGGCATCCTGAGCCTGGCCCGCACGGTCGCCGCGGAGTACGCGCGGGACGGGGTCCGGATGAACGTCGCCGCGGCCGGCGCGATCGCGACCGCGGTCGCCAACGCGAACGTCGCGGCCGAGGTCGTCGAGGAGATCCCGGCCGGCCGGTTCGGGCGGTCCGAGGAGGTGGCCCGGGCGGTGGTCTACCTGGCGTCCGACGCGGCGTCGTACGTCACCGGGCAGCAGCTCGTGCTGGACGGCGGCGTATCCGTGCGCGGCCCGTTCGGGTAATCGAACAGACGGGCGAAAGAATTGGGGCCCGGCGGGTCCGAAAAAGTTTGCCGGGCGGCCAGAAAATCCGAATTCGGGCGTGACCTCGGCTCTGCGTCCGCCGTTGGATCTGACGTGACGGTGAACACAACACGGCGCACCGGCACCGCGCTCGCCCGCGTTTTCCAGGCCGTCCACCCTCGAAGTACAGCCAGGAGGACCAGTGACAACCGCCACCGCCACCCAGACCGTTGAGCGCCGACGCGTGCGTGTCTGGTTCGGTGAGCACGTGATCGCCGACTACAACGCCGAGCCGGCGTTGGCCGAGCGGTATGCAGACGCCATGAGCCGTCGATTCGCCGGTCTCCGGGTCACGAACGACCCGATGCCGACCGTCGACAAGCTCCCCGACCCCCTGCCCGGCGAGCGCATGTGGGACGTAGCACCCCGCTGAGCGGTGCTCGCCTGAAACTGGGCTCCGATGCCTTTCGCGTTCCGAACTCACCAGACAACCCACGCGGAACGTCGCCAGGTCGAGTCGCCTCACCTCGACCAACCAAAGGCACCGGTGATTCGGCGGCAAGCGAGCGTGGGCGCTCTGCCCCTCGCTTGCCGCCTTTTCTCCCCTGCAAATGCGCCTGACAAAGACGAAGAACCGTTCGCACCGGATCCCCAAGATCCGGTGCGAACGTTTTTCACTTCTGTGCGTAGTACTCCGGCTTCATCTGGATGAGCTGCACGTAGTTCCCGTCCGGGTCCACCAGCGTCGCGAACCAGCCGATGCCGCGATCCTCCGGCGGCACCAGCCATTCGACGCCGAGGGTCCGCAGGTGCGCGGCCGCCGCCTCGATGTCGTCCACCGCGAAGTTCACGATGTGCCGCCCTGGCTCGGGGTTCTTCGCCGCCACGTCGTCGCGCTGCTCGATCACCAGCCCGAACCCGCCGAGGTCGAGGTTCCCGTAGCCGTCGACCTCCGCCCGGAACCCGTCGCGGTACCACGCCTTCAACCGCTCGGCGTCCGTACTGCCGAGCAACATGCTGTTCAGAATCACGATCGTCCCTTCCGCCTGACGCTGACGCCGGTACGTCGGAGTCGCCCGCCCGGTCTCGACATGACCCGGCCGGTTCGGATGATGGGTGGATGAAGTTCACCGCCGAACTGCTCGCCACCGGGAAGAACACCGCCGGATTCGAGGTGCCCGACAGCGTCGTCGAGTCGCTCGGTGGCGGCGGCCGCCCGAAGGTCAGCGTCACGGTCAACGGCTACACGTTCCGTACGTCGATCGCGCGGATGGGCGGCCGCTACCTCCTCGGATTCAGCGCGGACCGCCGTACCGAGGCCGGCGTCACCCCCGGCGAGGTCCTGGAGGTCGAGGTCGAACTCGACACCGCGCCGCGCGAGCTGGAAATCCCCGAACCCCTGGCGACCGCCCTGGCCGCGGATCCCGAAGCCAAAGCCTTCTGGGACACCCTCAGCTACAGCAACCGGCAGTGGCACACCCTCCAGGTCACGTCGGCGAAGACCGACGCGACTCGCGACCGCCGGATCGAGAAGTCGCTCACCGCCCTCTGCGAAGGCCGCGCCCGCTGAAGTCAGCAGTACGAGCGGCAGCCGCGATCCACGCCGTACTTCCGGTGAGCCGCCGCGACCATCGCGACGGGCGACAGCTGGCCGCCGTGATGCCAGCTGTTCAGGAACTGCTGCGGTAGGACTGCTCCACGTCGGATCCACCAGACGCCGGGCCCGGTCGGCCAACTGATTCCGAAATGCAGGTGTGGTGGCGTGGCCCGGGCGCTTCCGGTCTTACCGGTTCGCCCCAGAGTCTGCCCGGCCCGCACCGTCACGCCGGGTGCGATCCCGCGTTGAATCGCCGAGAGGTGTGAGCCGTAGTACCGGACACCGTCCACACCCAGCACGGACACCGACAAACCTCCCCTGTCGGCGCCCCGGTTGGTCTTCGGATTCCACGAGTCGACCCGCGTCACCTCGTCGACCCGTCCGTCGACCGGAGCGACGAAGAGACACCCGGCATCCGCGAAGATGTCCGACGCCGGGTAGTCGTGGTGGGTCTGCGAGGCATCCGCGCGGCAGCCGGCCACGGGGAACACGTACCGGTGCACCGGATCCGGCCGCATCGGCCTACTGGGCCGGGCCGACGGGGTCGTCAGTCGTGCGCGCGGTGCGGCGGTCGTAGTTCGCGGCGCAGTCGAGGCTGTTGTCGATGGTGGGGTCGATGCCGGGGTCGATGGTGGGGTCGACGGTGGTGCCGGGCGCGGTGCGTCCCGTGCTCCGGATTGCGCCTTGTCGAAGACGCCCGCCGCCGAAAGCCCGAACAGGCCGCCGCCGCCCACGATCACCACCGCCACCAGAAAGGCAGCCCAAGCTTGCCGCCTCACGGGTACCAGAACGCGTTGACCGTCGCCGCGGGATACACCGTTTCGCACGGAATGCCGTTCTTGTCGGCATCCATCCGGTCCGGCATCCCGTAGTACCACCAGTACCGAACGGCCTCGCCGTACGAAGCGCCCCGCGCGACGAGATCCCGGCAGTACAGCCCGGCGGACCAGAACGTGACTCCGCTGATCTCGCGCCCGTTCCAGTACGCGGCGACGGCGCTCCGGGAGTACACGGTCTCGCACGGGATCCCGTTGAGATCGGCGTCCATGCGATCCGGCTGCCCGTGCAGTCGCCAGTAGTCCACCGCGGCGACGTAGCTGTAACCCTTCGCGTTCAGGTCCCGGCAGAACAGCCCGGCCGGCAGTGACCGGACATCGCTGACGGCCGGCGCGGAGTTCGACGTCTTCTTGGCCGCCGGTGGTGGTGCGACAGTCTTCGTCACTGTCGGGGCCGGGGCGGATGTAGCCGGCGCCGCTGCGGCCGGAGTGGTCGGCTGTGTGGCGGCCGTGCGCGACGGGTCATCCTTCGTCATCAGGACGACGAGCCACGCCAACAGGACGAGGATGATGCCGACAGCCACTCCGCCGAGAGCTGCCAAGGTCGCGTTCCCGCGATCGTTGTGCCGATGCCAAGACGTGTGTGAATACAGTTCTCCATTCATGATTCCCCCCGCCAGCTATTGAAGCCTCGTCACTTTCTGTTGTCCATGCTTCAGCGGGGACTGTGCTCGTCGTGGGCTTTCACTGACCTGCGCCGAAGTCGTTCAGCGTGAGCTTGTCGCGGGTCGTGCCGCACCCCAGACAGCGTTGGTAGCGCTGCCCTTCGTCATTGCGCTCGTTCTTCCACTTGTGCAGGTGGAGTCGACACCGAAGCGGCTTGTCCATCTTTCGACCGTAGGCCGCTAGACCGGTATCGAACAGGCCCCTCAGCCGCGGTTTTCCCAGGCCTGCAGGCCTTCGAGTACGTCGGGTAGCGCGCCGACGACACCCAGGCGTTGTGTGCAGCGCGTGAGGGCGACGTACAGGTCGCGGAGGCCGCGTGGCGACTCGATCACGATGCCGTCGGGGTCGACGACCAGGACCGAGTCGAACTCCAGGCCCTTGGCTTCGCGGGCAGTGAGGACGGTGACGCCGGACAGGCCGTCGACCGCCTCCTGGATCAGCTCGAGCCGGCTGCGCGACGTGATCACGCCGACCTCGCCGTACGCCGTCTCCTCGGCCGCCATCTTGTACACGTACAGCGCCTGCTCGGCCGCGGGTACGTCGATGTGCCACGGCCGCACGCCGGTGGAGCGGACCGACCGCGGCGCCCGCGCCGACGGATCGACGGCCAGCAGGACGGCCTGCGCGAGCTCCATCACCTCGGCCGGGGTGCGGTAGTTCAGCGTCAGCTCGGCCAGCCGCCACCGGTCGCCGAACGTCTCGCCGAGCGCGGACGACCACGTCGTACCGCCGCCGATCGAGCTCGTCTGCGCCACGTCGCCGACTACCGTCATCGACCGCAAAGGGCACCGCCGCGCGATCGCCCGCCACGCCATCGGCGACAGCTCCTGCGCCTCGTCGACGATGACGTGACCGTACGTCCACCGCCGGTCCGCCGCGGCTCGGTCGGCGAGCGTCCGGTCGTCGCCCGCCTCGTAGCGCTCGGCCAGCGCCTCGGCGTCGAGAATGTCCTTCGCGGTCAGGATCTCGGCCTCGTCGTCCTCGTCCCAGTCCGTCGAACCCGAACCGGACAGCACGTCCAGCGCCCCTTGTGCATAAGCAACGGCCCGCGCCCGCGCCGCACGCTCCCGCGCGGCCTCGGACCCGTCGTCACCGAGCAGCTCCGCCGCCTCGTCCAGCAGCGGTACGTCGGACGGGCTCCAGTCGTCGCCGTACCGCAGCAGGTGCTCGCGCTCGAGCTCCGACAGCTGCGGCGCCGCCGACGCGAGCCGGGCCTCGTCGCCGTACAGGTCCTCGAGCAGCCGCTGCGGGCTGAGCAACGGCCACAGCTGCTCCAGCAACGCGACCACCGCGGGCTCGGAGAGGACTTCCTTGCGCAGCTCGGACAGCTCGTAGTCGTCGAGGAGCTGCTCGCCGTCGAGCGGGTCGGTGCCAATCAGCTCGGCGTACTGGTTGGTGAGGTGGTCGGTGATCTCGTTCAGCACGAAGGGTCGCGCCTGGTTGTGGGTGAGGTTGCGGTTGCGCACGCGCTCGTGGGCGGCGCCGACGAAGGCCGGGTCGAGCGTGAGCTCGGTCCGCTCCACCGAGACCCGCACCGGGTGCTCCGGCAACCACTGCCGGTCGGCGACCGCCCGCGCGATCACGTCGGCCATCACCGTCCGGCCCTTGACCTCCGCGCTTTCCGGCGTCTCCGGCCGGGTCGCGGTCAGTCCCGGGAACAACTCGGCGATCGTGACCAGCCGGACGCCGTCCTCACCGAGTGACGGCAGCACCTGGCCGATGAATCGCAGGAATGCCGCATTCGGCCCGACGACGAGAATTCCGCGCTTTTCCAGTTGTTCGCGGTGGGTGTACAGCAGAAAGGCCGCGCGGTGCAGCGCGATGGCGGTCTTCCCGGTGCCCGGCCCGCCCTGGACGACGAGGATCCCGGGGAGTTCCGAGCGGATGATCCGGTCCTGGTCGGCCTGGATGGTCTGGACGATCGACTCCATCCGGCCGGTCCGGCGAGCCTCCAGCGCCTTCATCAGCACGGCCTCGCCGATCACGCCGGTGCCGGGTTTGGACGCGTCGGCGGCCTCCCGGCCGAGGTCGAGCTGCTCGTCCTGGACGTCGATCACGCGGCGCAGCCGGGTCTGGATGTGCCGGCGGCGGACGATGCCGTGGTTCGCGACCGCGGTCGCGATGTAGAACGGCCGCGCGGCCGGGGCGCGCCAGTCCACCAGCAGCGGCTCGTACTCGTCGTCGTGCAAGCCGATCCGGCCGAGGTGCAGGACCTCGCCGTCGGCGGCGTCCAGGCGGCCGAAGTACAGCCCCTCCTCGGCGGCGTTCAGGCGCGCCTGCCGGAGTTTGAGGTCACGGATCCGGCCGTCGCGCTGGTGCAGCGCCTGCGCGTTGCGGGTGCGGACGAGTTGCTCGTCGTCGGTCCGCGCGTCGGTCCGCGCGCGCTCGGCGTCGAGCGCGGCGTAGAAAGTGGTCAGGTGTGCCTGTTCGGCATCGACTGGATTCGGCAATTCCTGTCCCTTGTGCTAAAATACGTCCCGTTGGTTTTCAGGCCGCATTTCTGGAATTCTCCGGCGGCAGCCACAAATCCTTGAGTTTATCCCGTGACCGGCTTTTCCTGAAGTGCTGCTCCGGGACTGCCGGCTGAGACGGCTTGACCTCAAGTCTTGTTGAGGTATTAGCGTCGTTCGACGTGACTGTTCATCCGCTGCGGCTCGTCGTGCTGGCGCGCAATCTCCAGGTGGGCCGGTTCGGGACGGCGGTCACGCGGTGGTTCGTGCGGGAGGTCGACCGGTCCGACGAGTTCAAGCTCGACCTGATCGACCTGAGCGTGCTGCCGCTGACCGAGCTACCCGCGCGGATCGACGACGCGGACGCGGTGCTGATCGTCACCGCCGAGTACAACCACGCCTATCCGGGCGACGTGAAGACCGCGATCGACGCCGTACGCCGGCCCTGGTACGCCAAGCCGGTCGGCTTCGTGGTGTACGGCGGACGCTCGGGCGGGCTGCGGGCGGCCGAGCAGCTCCGGCTGGTCTTCGGTGAGCTGCACGCGGTCACGATCCGCGACAGCCTGGGCTTCCGCGAAGAGGACTTCACCGCGGACGGCGAGCCCCTCGACCCGACCACCTCCGCCGCCGCGGCCGCGCTGCTGCGTCAGCTCGCCTGGTGGGCCCGCTGCCTGCGCGACGCCCGCGCGGACACGCCGTACCCGGAATAGGCGGCCGCGGGCCGCGGTTGGCAGTTGGACGTGAGTGCTGAAGCGATGCCCCTGTCCGTGCTCGACCTCTCGCCGGTGCCGACAGGTACGCGGCCGTCGGAGGCGTTGCACGAGACGCTGGAACTGGCCCGCACCGCGGAGGCGGCCGGCTACCACCGGTACTGGCTGGCGGAACACCACAACATCCCGAGCGTCGCGAGCTCGACCCCCGAGGTGATGATCGCGGCGGTCGCGGCGGCGACGTCGACGATCCGGGTCGGATCCGGCGGCATCATGCTGCCGAACCACTCGCCGCTCAAGGTCGCCGAGACCTTCCGCGTCCTCGGCGGGCTGTACCCGGACCGCATCGACCTCGGCATCGGCCGTGCGCCGGGCACCGACCAGCGCACGGCACTGGCGTTGCGCCGCAGCCGCGAGGCGCTCGGCGCCGACGACTTCACGGAGCAGTACGCCGAACTCCGCGCGTACGCCGAAGGGTTCCCGGCGGGGCATCCGTTCGAGCCGATCAGCGCCCAGCCCGACGACGTACCGCTGCCGCCGGTGTGGATTCTCGGCTCCAGCACGTACGGCGGTCACGCGGCCGCCGCGCTCGGCACCGGGTTCGCGTACGCGGGCCACTTCGGGACGCTCGACCCGGCCGGCGTGATCTCGGCGTACAAGACGAACTTCCAGCGCTTCGAGCACGACGGCGGCCCGCACGCGATCCTGGCGCTGGCCGCGATCGTCGCCGAGACCGAGGAGCGCGCGCAGCAGCTCGCCCGCGCCAACGCACTGTCCATGCTCCGCCTGCGCTCCGGCCGGCCGGGTCCGCTCCCGTCCCCGGAGGAGGCCGAGGCCTACCCGTGGTCCGAGGCGGAAGAGGCTGCTGTCGAGGAGTGGGCCGGCCTGGTCTCCGTCGGCACGCCTGACCAGGTGGCCGGCGACCTCCGCCGCCGGGCCGACGCCGCCGGTGCCGACGAGCTGATCATCACCACCAACATCCACAACCCGGCCGAACGCCGCCGCTCGTTCCAGCTGCTCGCCGAGGCCTGGGGCCTGAAGCCCCGGTAAGGTTCACCCTCCGCGGACGTGTTCGAAGATCAGGCTCGTCTCCGCGTGACTGACCGCCGCGTCGGCGGTCAGGTGGTCGAGGACGAACTCCCGGAGCGCGTCCGGGGTCGCCGCGCTGACGTGCAACAGATAGTCGTTGGCGCCGCTGACATGGAACAGCGAGAGCACACCCGGCAGGCCGGGCACCTTCGCGCGGAACCGGTCGATCTCGTCGCGGGAGTGCGCCCCGATACGGATCGCGATCAGCGCCTGCAGCGGCTGCCCCAGCGCGGCCAGGTCCACGTCGGCGTGGAACCCGCGGATCACGCCGCGCTCGCGTAACGACCGCACCCGGGTCAGGCAGGTCGACGGCGCGATGCCGGCCGCCTCGGCGAGCGCGTTGTTCGGCATCCGGCCGTCCGCGGCCAGCAGGCCGACGAGCGTCCGGTCGATCTCGTCGAGCCCTTCCGGCACCGGCCGCGGCGCCGGTCCCGGGCTCCGACGATCCTTCGGCATGCCACCACTGTAGAGCTCGTCCACAGAATCCACAGCGTGTGGATGACCCTGTGGACGAATTTTCTTCGGAACTATTGCGGCTTGTGCGCAGAAGATTCCATCCTCCTCCACAACCCCGGTGAGGAGGCAGCGATGACCCAGCTCGACACCCGGTCGGTGCACGCCGGCCGCGACGACCTGGCCGCTCTCGGCGTTCACGTCCCCCCGATCGACCTGTCCACCACCTACCCGCTTCCCGGCGTCGATGCCGGCGGAGCGTCGTACGACGAACTCGCCGAGGGCCGCGGGCCTGACGGCGGGAGCCTCGTCTACCAGCGCCTGTGGAACCCGACCGTCGCTCGCTTCGAGGACGCGCTCGCCGAGCTCGAGCAGACCGACGGCGCTGTTGCGTTCGGTTCGGGAATGGCCGCGCTCACCGCGTGCCTGCTCGCCACCGTCGCCGCGGGCCGCCCGCACGTGGTCGCCGTACGCCCGCTGTACGGCGGCAGCGACCACTTGTTATCCACAGGCCTCCTGGGGACAACCGTCACGTATGTGGATCCGGCCGGCGTTGCGGCCGCGGTGCGGCCGGACACAGGGCTGGTGATCGTGGAGACGCCGGCGAACCCGACCGTCGACCTCGTCGACATCGCGGCCGTCGCCGCGGCCGCGGGTGACGTAGCTGTCCTGGTGGACAACACCTTCGCGACACCCGTGCTGCAGCAGCCGGCCCGGCACGGGGCGAGCCTGGTGTTGCACTCGGCAACCAAGTACCTCGGCGGTCACGGCGACGTCATGGGAGGCGTCGTCGCGGCCGGCGTGGAGTGGATCAGCCGGCTCCGGCAGGTCCGCGCTGTAACAGGTGGCCTGCTGCACCCGTTGGCGGCGTACGAACTGCACAGGGGACTGCAGACGCTGCCGGTGCGAGTACGGGCGCAGCAGGCGACCGCGATCAAGGTCGCGGACTGGCTCTCCGCGCAACCCGCCGTCGAGCGCGTCCACTATCCCGGACTGACCGACCCGTCCGGCTTGATCGGCCGCCAGCAGGCGGGCCCGGGCGCGGTCCTCGCTTTCACGCTCAGCGGCGGTTACGCAGCGGCGTCCCAGGTGGCGAGCCGCTTGAAGCTGATCACCCACGCCGTCTCGCTAGGCGGTGTGGACACGCTGATCCAACACCCCGCCGCGCTGACCCACCGCCTCGTAGCCCCCGACGCCAAGCCGTCACCAGGCCTCCTCCGCCTGAGCCTCGGCCTAGAGGACCCCGAGGACCTCACCAGCGACCTCTCCGAGGCCCTCGCCTGACCACACTTTGGGCACCCACCAACCACTTTCCGCCCTCGAGACTGGTTGGTGCGTGCACAGAGTGGATTCTGCGGAGGGCAGAAAGTCTGCTCAGGGCAGATTCGGGGCGGGAGGACCGCGGGGGGTGGCACACTCGGTACAGGAGATCCGGACGCGAGGAGGGCCAGACGTGTTGCTACGCCAGGTGATCGGGAACGTGTTCCGCCGGCTGCGGCACGAGCGGGGAATCACCCTGCGTGAGCTCGCCGAGCTGGCCCAGGTGTCGGTGCCGTACCTGTCCGAGATCGAGCGCGGCCGCAAGGAGCCGTCCTCGGAGATCCTCGCCGCGATCTGCCGGGCCCTGGGGCTGGAGCTGTCCGACCTGCTGTCCGAGGTGCAGTTCGACCTGGCCGTCGCGGTCCGGAAGACGCTGCCGGTTCGGCTGCAGACCGCCGCGATCCGGGTCGAGGATCGCGGTGCGCAGCGCATCCCGTCCGGTCCGCGCGCCTACTCCGCCCCGGCCACGGCGTACACGCTGGTTGCCTAGAAAAATCAGTCACGTCGGGCGGGCCGGGGTCCCTAGCCTGATCTGGTGCCGAACTATGTGAAGCGCCGGGAGCCCGCTGCGCCGGGCTCGGTCCCGGCCGTCCTGAACATGTTCCAGAACGAGGTCCGGTTCTACCAGGAGATCGCGCCGGTCGTCGGCGTGCGCGTACCCGAGTGCTACCAGGCCGAGTCCGGTCCGGACGGAACGCGCCTGGAGCTGGAGGATCTGTCCGGCTGGACGCCCGGCGCGGAGCCGGAAGCCGGTGCCCGCACCCTCCGTGAACTACACGACCGGTGGCGGGGCCGGGCACACACCCAGTGGGCCTGGCTACGACAGCCCGGCGCCGGGGATGTGTTGGTGGCCGAGCTGTACGACCGCACGTGGCCGGCGTTGGCGAAGCGGTCGGACCTGTCTGCCCCTGTTCGTGCGTTCGGCGAGCGGATGGTGGGCAGGGTGCTCGACGCGGAGGCCGAGGTGGCTTGGGCGGGTGAGCCGACGTTGGTGCACGGCGACGCGTCGGCGGCGAACCTGCGGACCGGACCGGACGGCACTGTCGCGCTGCTCGACTGGGAGGACGTGTCGGCGGCGCCCGGCGTGCTCGATCTGGCCTGGTTCCTGGTTTCGTCGGCGGAGCCGGCGAGGTGGAACGAGGCGCTGGCGGCGTACGGCGATCTGGACGGCCTGAGCGCGGTCCTCCCGTCGGTCGCAATCCAGGGGTATCTGAGCCTGTCGGATCTGCCGGACGGTTGGGCCGTCGAGTGGAACGCTCGCCTGGAAGCGGCGGTGGGGATGCTGTGAGGTACGTCGTACGGTTCCCGGTCGACGATCGCGAATTGTCCGCGCTGCACGCGGCCGCGTTCGACAGCGCAGTGAACGTGCAGCCCTGGGGCGCGCAGCTGGAGCGGTGGGCGCTGACCTGGGTCGGAGCCTTCAGCAACGATCAGCTGGTCGGGTTCGTCCAGGTGTGCTGGGACGGCGGATCGCACGCGTTCGTGCTGGACACCGCCGTTCACCCCGACCACGGCCGGCAGGGCATCGGCAAGCAGCTCGTGCTGACCGCGGCCGAGGAGGCCCGTCGGGCCGGGTGCGAGTGGCTGCACGTCGACTACGAGCCACACCTCAAACCCTTCTACGAGGACGCCTGCGGCTTCCGCCCGACCGACGCGGGGCTGCTCAAGCTCCGATGAGGGTCAGCCGCTCGGTGGAGATGCAGGACGTCAGGCAGCGCTCCTTCGCGTCGCCGAGCAGATCGGCGGTCCAGGTGGTGAACCCGCCGTCGCCCAGGCCCTCGCCGCCGCGGTCGATGCCGAGCGCGGTGCCCGCGTAATAGCCGGCGCTCTTGGTCCGCCCGGCGTCCTCGGTGAACGCGACGCCGAGCGCAGGACGGACGGTGTCCTCGATCCGGTCGCGCAGCGCGGACTCCGTGAACGCCGTGAAGGTGAGCTCGGCCTTCTCGCCGAGTACGGCGTGCCAGAAGCGCAGGTGGTCGATCAGCAGCTCCGCCTCGGTCCGGCACGACCCGGTGTCCCGCGCGCTCGACACCAGCACGAACAGCTCGAAGTGCGCCGACATGCCCGGACCGTCGAAAGGTTGCGCGCGGACGACCCGCTGACACGTCGCCAGGTGGACGCGGTCCTGCCCGGCACGACGCCGTACGGCGGCCTCGAGGGCCAGCTCGTTGGTCGGATCGCTGGCGACCTCGGTGCCGCGGATGGTGCTGACCACCTGGTGCTGGTTGATGGTCGCGATCGCCGAACACGTGCCCAGCGGCGTGATCGGGGACAGCTGCACGCCGTCGAACTTCTCCGGCAGCAGATCCCACAGCCGCTGCTGGGTCTTCACCAGCTCCCGCGGATCGATGGTGGACGGCCGCACGAACCGGTCCTGCTGCCAGCGCTGCAGGAGCCGGGCCGGCGTCACCTTGGCGGCGCGCTCGCGCGTCACGTCCAGCAGGACCGATTGCAGCTCGGACTGGCTCAACCCGTCGACGAGGGCATCCCGGCTGCCCGCTGGCAGCTTCGCCCAGAATCGTTCGCTGACGTCTCCCATCGCTCTACTCTGACGGACAATCCGGATGATCCGCGCGCCATTTTTGCCGTATCGTCGGATCCATGAGCCCTCCACGTTGACGCACTGACCGCCGTACCGACCGAGGAATGTCGGTCCGGATGATCGCCTTCGAGGCGTTGCAGGACTTCATCCCGCTCTACCCGCTGTATCAGCTGCTGTTCGCCGACCACGGGCTGTCGGCTGCCCAGATCTCGACACTGTTCGTCATCTGGTCGGCGACCGGGTTCGTGCTCGAGGTGCCGTCCGGCGCCTGGGCCGACACGTATTCGCGGCGCAAGCTGCTGATTCTCGGCGCCCTGCTCAGCGCCGTCGGGTACGCCGCGTGGATCTCGCTGCCGTCGTACGCCGGCTTCGCGCTCGGCTTCGTGCTCTGGGGAACGTCGTCCGCGCTGATCTCCGGGACCTACGAGGCGTTCGTGTACGACGAGCTGGCGGCGCGGGACCGGACCGAGCACTTCCCGACGATCCTCGGCCGCGCGCGTTCCGCGTCGTTCGTGATGAACCTGGCGGCGACCGCGCTGGCGACACCGCTGTTCGACCTCGGCGGATACGCCTTGGCCGGAGTGGTGAGCGTGCTGAGCTGCCTGACCCAGGCCGCCGTCGCGTGGTCGTTGCCCGAGGCGCGCGCGGTCGAGGCCGCGCGGGAGTCGGACGAACCAGGCGTCCGGGCGGCGTTCGCCGCTTACCTGGCCATGGTGAAGTCCGGTGTGGCCGAGGTGCTCACGGGGCGACTGGTGCGGCGGGCGGTTCTTCTGGTCGCGCTGCTGGGCGGATTCCTGGCGTTCGACGAGTACTTCCCGCTGCTCGCCCGCGAGACCGGAGCGGCGACCGGCGTGATCCCGTTGCTGATCGCCGGAACCGTTGCCGCGCAGGCGATCGGCGGCGCACTCGCCGGACCGGCCTACAAGTTGCCAGCAGCAACCTTGGCAACGGGCATGGCGGCGACGGCGGTGCTGATCGCGTCCGGTGCGCTGAGCGGATCGGCCTGGGGCTTCCTGCCGATCGCGCTCGGGTACGGCGTGATGCAGCTGGTCATCGTGGTGGCCGAGTCGCGGTTGCAGGACGCGATCACGGGGCCGGCGCGGGCGACCGTGACGTCGGTGTCCGGCCTGTTCGCGGAGGTCTCCGCGATCGCGGTGTACGGCGGATTCGCGCTCGGATCGCTGTGGTTCACGATGTCGGTCCTTGTGGCGGCGCTGACGATCCCGGTGCTGCTGACGGCGTTTGTCGTACCGCTCACGCTGCCGGCGCCGCGGAGTTCGGCGAGCGCCGAAGTGACCGACACCTAGCTTCACATCATGAACACACAGAGCGTTCTACAAGCATGAGGAAAGAGGGTCTCGCCGCTGCCGGTGCAGCCGCGGTCACGGTGCTGTTGTGGGCGTCGGCGTTCGTGGCGATCCGCCACGTCGGGCAGGAGATCTCGGCCGGTGCGCTGACCCTCGGCCGCCTCCTGGTCGGAAGCGTCTTGCTGGGGAGCTTCGTGTTCAGTCGGCCGCGGCGTTGGCCGGCCCGGTCCGATGGGAAGTACCTGCTGGTGTGCGGGCTGCTCTGGTTCGGCGTTTACAACGTCGCGCTGAACGCGGCCGAGCGGCACCTCGACGCCGGGACCACGTCGATGCTGGTGAACACCGGGCCGCTGCTGATCGCCCTGCTGGCCGGGATGGTGCTGGGTGAGGGATTCCCGCGGCAGCTGGTGATCGGCAGTCTGGTCGCGTTCGGCGGAGTGGTGGTGATCGGCCTGTCCTCCTCGCACGGCGGCGCCGATGCCTGGGGCGTGATGCTCTGCGTGGTGGCCGCGGCGGCCTATGCGATCGGTGTCGTGGCGCAGAAGCCGTTGCTGGGCCGTCTGCCCGCGCTCGAGGTGACCTGGTTGTCCTGCGTGATCGGCGCCGTCGCCTGCCTGCCGTTCGGGCCGACACTGCTGCGCGAGGTGTCCGGCGCGCGCCCGTCCACCGTGTGGTGGGTGGTGTTCCTCGGTGCGTTTCCGACCGCCATCGCGTTCACCACCTGGGCTTACGCGCTCGCCCGGACGACGGCCGGCCGGATGGGCGCCACGACGTACCTCGTGCCGCCGATCACGATCTTCCTCGGCTGGCTGCTTCTCGGTGAGAGTCCGGTGCTGCCGGCGTACGCCGGAGGCCTGCTGTGCCTCGGTGGGGTCGCGATCTCGCGCTACCGGCGGAGGCCGGCGACCAAGGTGGACAGCCCCGACTCGAATCCGCTGTCGAAGTCGTAGGCGAGTCCGTCCGGGCCGAGCTCCGTGACGATCCGGGTCAGGGTCGGAGCCTTGTCCGCGGGCAGCGCACGGACGCGGGTGAGCAGGTCGGGGGCGAGTTCGAAGGTCTCCGCGCGGACGGACGCCTCGCCGAGGCTGAAGCCGTGGATGAAGTCGATCAGGGTGTTGGCGGCCTCGAAGACCTCGCGGGGCGCGAGACCGGCGCGGTCGAGGGCCCGATAGAACGGCTCCATCGTGACCACGACGACGTCTGACACCGCGGAGGTGTCCGACAGCACCTGCAGCGCGAGATTGGGGTGCTGCCGCAGACCGTCGCGGTAGGCGCGGGCAGCCGCCTTCAGTTGCTCGTCCCACGGCACGGTGTCGCCCGGATCCGGGAGCTCCAGGCCGGCGAACACCAGCTCCGCCAGGCCGGCCAGGACGGCGGCCTTGTTCGGCAGGTGGTGGTACAGCGACATCGGGTTGACCTTCAGCGTGGCCGCGAGCCGCCGCATGGTCAGCGCGTCGATGCCGTCGTCGTCGACGATCCGCAGCGCGGCGGTCAGGATCGCCTCCCGGCTCAGCCGCTCCTCCCCGGCGCGCGGCCGCCCGGAGCGCTTGCCGTCGTTAACCATACGCCGTATGGTACATAATCATACAACGTATGGATAAGGAGGGCGGCATGCAGCCGTTGGCGGGGAAGGTGGCGCTGGTCGCCGGGGCGACCCGGGCAGCCGGACGGGGGATCGCGGTCGAGCTCGGTGCGGCCGGCGCGACCGTGTACGTGACCGGGCGGAGCACCCGGGGGCGGCGGTCGGAGATGGGCCGGCCCGAGACGATCGAGGAGACCGCGGAGCTCGTCGACCGGGCCGGCGGCCACGGCATCGCCGTACCGGTGGATCATCTGGATCCGGTGCAGGTCCGGGAGCTCGTCGAGCGGATCGAGCGGGAGCAGGGCGCGCTGCACATCCTGGTGAACGACATCTGGGGCCAGCACGGCGAGCCCGAGTGGGACAAGACGGTCTGGGAGAGCGACCTCGAAGGCGGTCTCCGGTTGCTGCAGCTTGGCGTGCACACGCATGTGATCACCAGCCACTACGCGCTGCCGTTGCTGATCAGGTCACCCGGTGGCCTGGTGATCGAGATGACCGACGGCACCGACGAGTACAACGCGGACAACTACCGGGTCTCGTTCTTCTACGACGTCGCGAAGGGCGCGGTCAGCCGGGTCGCGTTCGCGTTGGCGCACGAGCTGGACAAGTACGAGGCGACCGCCGTCCTGCTGACACCCGGCTGGCTGCGGTCGGAGGCGATGCTCGAAGGCTTCGGCGTCCGGGAGGAGAACTGGCGGGACGCGACCGAGCGGATCCCGCACTTCGCGATCTCCGAGAGCCCGTCGTACGTCGGCCGCGCGGTGGCGGCCCTGGCGGCGGACCCCGACGTACGGCGCTGGAACGGCAAGTCCACGTCGAGCGGCGAGCTCGCCCGGCTCTACGGCTTCACCGACCTCGACGGCAGCCGGCCGGACGCGTGGCGCTACATCGTCGAGGTCGAGAACGCCGGCAAGCCCGCCGACACGACCGGCTATCGCTAGGCCGGGACCGAAGAACAGGTAGTGCACCCTTGAGACGCTGTACGCGGGGGCGAATCTACGCTCAGGTGCACTACCTCCAGCCGGACACGTCCTGTCGAGATGGCCCGTCAGAGCTTGTGTGGCGGGCAGACGTCGTAGCCCGCGGTCGGGACGGGCAGGGCGCGCACCGGATCGACAGACATCGGTGCGTGCGGGTGGGCAGCGGCGATGGGCACGCCCGTTGCCGCTGCCAGCGCGAGGATCTCGCGGCGCGACGTCACGGCGACGGCCGGGTCGCGCTCGTACACGTAGGTCAGCTCCGGCCACCGCGCCTGCGCCGGATGCACCAGGAGGTCACCGCCGAGGATCGCCCGCTCAGTCACCACCGACTGATGCCCGGGCGTGTGGCCCGGAGTCGGCACCAGCCGCATACCCCGCAGCGCGACCTCGCCGTCGACCACGCGCAGCTGGCCGGCCTCTTCGATCGGCCGGATCCGGTTCGAGTGCGTCGATCCGCCGCGGACGTGCTCGAGTTCGGCCCGCTGGACGACGTACTCCGCCCGGGGAAACGCTGCCCGCACCCCGTCGGACGCCCACCCCACGTGATCTAGATGCACATGCGTCAACACGACCGCATCCACATCCGCCGCTTCGACACCGACCTGCGCCAGCAACCCGGGCAGTCGGCCGGCGACCCCCAGCCATTCAGCCGCTTCCCCTCCCGCCGGTCCGACACCCGCATCAACCAGCACCACCCCGGCGTCCCCGACCACGAGATAGCTGTGGAAATGCAGGAACCACCCACCGTCACGAACGTTCCCCGGCATCACCAGCTCCGTCCAAGCAGCCGCCTCTTCGCCCCACTCCGGCAATGCCGTCGAAACCTCTTCGGGGAAAACCGCCACCGCGTCACACAGCACAGTCACGTCCACCGCCCCATTGTGTGATCAGGACAGGAGCATCCAGGTGGCGAGCGTGGTCATCAGGAGGGCGATCGTGGAGTCGAGGAGTTGCCAGGCCCGGGGGCGGGCGAAGAGGGCGGAGAGCTTGCGGGAGAAGAAGCCCAGGGAGAAGAACCAGGTGAAGCTGGCGGTGACGGCGCCGAGGCCGTAGAGCCACCGGCCGTCGGTGCCTCGCTGGTTGGCCAGCGAGCCCAGCAGGACGACCGTGTCCAGGTAGACGTGTGGATTCAGGTAGGTGAAGGCCAGACACGTCAGTACGACGCTGCGCAGGGCGGCGGGGGCGTGGTCGGCGGGAGCGATCGAGCCGGGCCTGAGGGCGCGTTTCGCGGCCAGGAACGCATACGCGTAAAGGAAAGCGGCACCGCCGAACTTGGCGATGTCGAGGGCCAGGTGGTTGCGGGTGAGGAGTGCGCCGAGGCCGAGGATGCCGCTGGAGATCAGCAACGCGTCCGAGAGCGCACAGGTCAGGACCACCGGAAGGACGTGTTCGCGCCGGAGTCCTTGGCGCAGGACGAACGCGTTCTGGGCGCCGATCGCCACGATCAGCGACAGTGCCGTGGCGAAACCGGCGAGGAGGGGCATGTCTTCGACCGTAAGCAGTTGACTCGGTTCAAACCAGCTAAAGATTTTCACGTACCTTTAGGATTGCTTCATCATGCAATTCGATTCCGCACAGCTCGAGACGTTCGTTGCCGTTGTCGACGAGGGCAGCTTCGACGCCGCAGCGCGGCGGTTGCGCGTCACGCCGTCCGCGGTCAGTCAACGGATCAAGGCGTTGGAGAGCCGGCTCGGCCGGGTCGTGGTGATGCGCGGCCGGCCGGCCCGGGCGACCGCGGCGGGCGCCGCGCTGCTGCGACTAGCCCGCCAAGTTTCGCTGCTCGAACTGGAGGCGATCGCCGCCGTCCGCGGCACGATCGACGCGCAGCGGATCCCGATCGCGGTGAACGCGGACTCGCTGAACAACTGGTTCCTGCCCGCGATGCTCGACCTGTCCCGGACGCACGACGCCCGGTTCCTGGTCCACCAGGAGGACGAGGAACACTCGGCGCAGTACCTCCGCAACGGGACGGTCCTGGCCGCGGTGACGGCGGATCCGCGTCCGGTCCAGGGCTGCCGCGTCGTCCGGCTCGGGAAGATGCGCTACCTCCCGCTCGCCACCCCGGACTACGCCGAACGCTGGCTGCACGGCAAGCCGCTGCCGGAGGCCCTGGCCGAGGCGCCGATGGTGGTGTTCAACGAGAAGGACGTCCTGCAGCACCGGCTGGTCCGCAAGGTGACCCGGCGCAGACTGGACCCGCCGTCGCACGCGATCCCGGCGTCCGCGCCGTTCCACGAGGCGGTCCGGATCGGGCTCGGCTGGGGAATGATCGAGGATCAGGTGGCCGGCCCCGAGCTGGCGGCCGGCCGGTTGGTGGAGGTCGCTCCGGGCAAGTACATCGACGTACCGCTCTACTGGCAGCACTGGAAACTCGAGTCCGGCATCCTCGACGCACTCACCGCCGCGGTTCTCCGGGCGGCCGACGCGGGCCTCCGGACCTCGTAGAGATCAGTCCCAGCGCAGGGCCATCGGGTTGTCGGCGGGGATCAGGCCGTCCGACATCAGGATCGCGCTCAGCGGACGGACGAGGTCGTGCAGCTCGGTGGCCAGTTCGTCGCCGAGTGCCTGCCACCCCTGGTCGGCCAACGAGTCCGTGGTGTCCTCGACCTGCTGCCGCAGCGCCCGGCCGCGTTCGGTGAGAGCCCCGTCGGCGTCGAGCAGTCCCCGGCTTCGGAGGTCGTCCGAGGCGGCCGCCCACTCGTCGTCGCTCCAGCGGCGGTTGAGCTGGAAGACCTCCTTCGAGGGGCCGCCCGCCGCCGAGATCGTCACCAGGGCCTGACACGGAGTGAGACCGGCGGCGACGAGGGTCGCCACGTGCCCGTCGCCGCGTGATTCGCGCAGGATCGTGCTCGCCTGCCACAGCACCAGGTGCGGCTCGTCCGGCCAGTCCAGCGCCGCGTTGGCGGCCCCGATCGGCCGCCCGGCGATCGGAGCGAGCTCGGCGGCGCGGCGCCCGAGCTCAGCCGCCCGGTTGAACGACGCGTCCGGGAACAACCGTCGTACGGCGGCGTCGACCGCGGCCAGCCGGGCGTCGAGAAGCTGGGCCGGCGTGGCGTAGCTCCAGGCGTCCGGGAGTGAGCGCGCGACCATCGCAGGGTGGAAGTTGTAGAAGACCGCGGCCGCGAACTCCGGCCCGACGGCGCCGAGGGGCGCTGAGCGGCAACCGAAGTAGCTCATCCACCCGCCCTTCAGCCCGAGCGCATCGGTCGCCTTCCGCGTCTCGGGCGCGAAGTAGGTGATCGCGTGGTACGGCTCGAGCGCCTTCCACATCCGGCGCGCCCTCGTCATGGGAGCGGGCGGTACATGACGTGCAGGCCGACGTAGCCGAGTTTGGGGTGGTCGAAGGCTTCCGGGACGGTGCCGGCGATCCGGAAGCCGAGGGACTGCCACAGGTGGACAGCGGGCTCGTTCGTCTCGACGACCGCGTTGAACTGGATCGAGCGGAACCCGGACCGGCCGGCCCAGGCGATCATGTCCTCGCAGAGCAGCCGGCCGACGCCCTTGCCGCGGGCCTTGCCGTCGACCATGAAGCTGGCACTGGCGACGTGGGCGCCGGGACCCGGGCGGTTCGGGTACATGTTGGCGCTGCCGAGAACGGTGCCGTCGGCATCGACCGCGACCGTCGTCCGGGCCAGCGGCGAACTGGACGGCGTCATCCACAGCGCCCGGGCCTGCTCCTCGGTGAGGTCCGGATCGTAGGTGTACGTCTCGCGCGCGGTGACGATCTCCCGGAAGAACGGCCAGATGGCCGGCCAGTCCTCGGCGGTCGCTTCCCTGATGTCAACAGTCATATTGGGAGAAGCATCACCCGCGGCGCGCCGGATGCCAAGGGGATTCCCGATAGGCTGTCTGAGGATGAGAAATTCCGTGACCCAAGGACTGCCGCGCTGGACCCTGGCCGTGCCGCTGCTCGCCTTCGTCGACCTGATCGGGACCTGGCACCGCAACCTTGGCGCGGTCCTGCTGATCCTGGTCTGTCTCGGTCTCGGCGCCGCGGTGATCGCCGCCGTGCACCACGCCGAGGTCGTCGCACACCGGGTCGGGGAGCCGTTCGGCACGCTGATCCTCGCGCTCGCGGTGACGATCATCGAGGTCGCGCTGATCGTCACGCTGATGGCGTCCGGCGGCGAGAAGGCCGCGTCACTGGCCCGTGACACGGTGTTCGCCGCGGTCATGATCACCTGCAACGGGATCCTCGGGCTCGCGCTGGTCGTCGGTTCGCTGCGGCACCGCGTGCAGGAGTTCCGGGTGCAGGCGTCGTACTCCGCGCTGTCGGTGACGACCGCCCTGGTGACGCTGAGCCTGGTGCTGCCGACGTTCACGACGAGCGCGGAGGGGCCGAGGTTCAGCGCGGCGCAGCTGGCGTTCGCGGGCGTGACGTCGCTGGTGCTGTACGGCGTGTTCGTGTTCATCCAGACCATCCGGCATCGTGACTACTTCCTGCCGGTGGCGGCGGACGGCGCGGTCGACGAGGACGAGGACCATCACGCGGCCGCGCCGAGCGGGAAGACCGCGCTGCTGAGCCTCGGGTTGCTGTTCGTCTGCTTGATCTCGGTGGTCGGGCTGGCCAAGACCGTGTCGCCGAGGCTGGAGTCCGCTGTGGAGTCGGCCGGCGCGCCGCTGGCCGTCGTCGGTGTGGTGATCGCGCTGCTCGTCCTGCTGCCGGAGACGGTTGCCGCTGTGCGTGCCGCACTGCGCAACCGTCTCCAGACCAGCGTCAACCTGGCGCTCGGGTCAGCGCTGGCCAGCATCGGCCTGACCATCCCGGCGATCGCCGTCGCGTCGATCTGGCTGAGCGGTCCGCTCGTCCTCGGGCTCGGCGGCAAGGAGATGGTGCTGTTCGCGTTGACCGTCGTGACCGGGCTGTTCACCCTTTCGACCGGCCGGGCGACGCTGTTGCAGGGCGCCATTCACCTCGCGGTGTTCAGCGCGTTCCTGTTCCTCGCCGTAAGCCCCTGAGGTAGTCGATCACCGATTGCTGGTGACTGTGCTCGGCCCAGCTCAGAGCGTCGCCGTGGTAGGTCGGATCGCGCAGAGTCGGGTCGGCGCCGAGTTCGACCAGTTTCCGGACCGTCTCCAGGTGGCCGTTGAGCGCGGCCCGGTGGATCGGTGCGGCACCGCCGGAGATCCGGCTGAGGTCGTACCCCAGTCGCTGCAACGGTTCCATCGCCACGGTACGACCGACCTCGGCGGCGCGAACGGGCAGCTGCGGTGTCCGGGCCACCGCGCGGGCGGCGAGCCCCGGATCGACGTCGGGCAGCTCACCGCGCATCGCGGCGGCGTACACCTCGTGGATCTCGTCCAGCGGCGCCGCGCCGCGCGCCCGGAGCAGGTCGGCGATCTCGGTATGCCCCTGGACGGCGGCCAGTTCGTACGGTCGATGTCCGCCGAAGACCGGATGCCGGGTGCCGACGCCCTCCGGATCGGTGCCCTGGGCAAGTACCAGTTCGGCCCGGTGGGTCAGGCCGGCCCATGACGCGAAGACCAGTTCGTCCTCGAGCAGTTGCCGCGGCGTCGGGTGTGCGGCGGTCAGCCGGGCGTGCCAGGGACCGCCGTCGCCGCGCCCCAGCCCGTACTCCAGCAGCAGCTCCAGGTGTACGTCGTCGTACGGCGGGGGACACCCGGGGCCGCAGTTGTACATCGTCTGGCTGTCGTTCGGGTCGGCGCCGGCGTCGAGCAGGAGCCGAGCCAACTCGACGCGATGCCGGTGCGGCGGCTGGTCGCCCTCACCGCGGCCGAAGACGCCGGTGAGCGCGGTGAACGGTGACGGCAGGCCCTGCCACAGGTACCCGGCGTTCGGGTCGGCGCCGTGCTCGAGCAGGAGCCGGGCGATCTCGACCTGGTTCGGTGCGTCGAGTCGGCTGTAGGTGAGGTAGAGGAGCGGCTCCCAGCGGTAGGGTCCGCCTTCCGAGCCCGCCTGGGCGAAGTCGATCCCGTCCAGGTCGCCGGCCACCACCTGCGTATAGATGTTGCTCTGGGCAATCTCCGGGTAACGCTCGAGAAGGTCGCGGGCGGACCGTTGCCGGGCCGGATCGTCCTCCCCGTAGTGCAGTGTCGCGAGCCGGAGGAACTCGTCGGCACGCTCCGCGGGGGTGTCCAGTGGGCCGCCGACCGGTTGCCGGTGCGGTGAGCGGCTGTAGCGGTCGACCAGCTCCAGATGCCGCACGATCCGCGGCCAGCTGGGGAACCCGTAGCTGCGCGCGATCACCAGTTGGGCGTCCGCCAACGTCTGCACGGGATGGAACTCGGTGGCCAGTGCGACAGCGGCGCTGTCACCGGCGCGGACCTGTCTGAGCAGGGTCTTGGCCTGACCGCGCAGGTGGTCGAGGTGCGGGTCGTTCGGAAGATTCCGGGTCGGCATCGCCGACCTCCTCTCTACGAGCCTGCTGTCCGCATCGTCAGGCGAGAAAGGAGGTCAAGCGGTACTACGCCTTGATTCTCAGGTGGGCTGAGCCCTTCCCGCGGACCGGTGGCGCCCTGAAGCGCCTAACCGGCAGCGTAGCTCAGCGCGGCTTCTCCATCCACCACTCGGTGAACTCGAACGCGCGGTCCTTCTCCAGCCGGATCACCCAGAGGTTGCTGAACTCGCCCGGCGGGTTCGTCAGGTACGTCGTCCAGCCGCGGACGAAGCCGACGCCGTCCCCGAAGCCGAGCACCTCGTACTCGAAGGTCGTCTCGCCCGGCGCGTCGGAGACCTCCAGCCACGCCGCGACGATCGCCTCCCGGCCGGTCACCGGCGCCTCGTCCGGCCGCCGGTACCAGGCGGCGTCCGCGGTCCAGAGCGCGGCGATGTCCTTCGGATCGTTGCTCTCCCACGCCTTCCGGTACTTCTCGACCCAGCGGTCGAGGTCCTTCTCCTTCATCCGATCCGCCTGCCGTTCAGGACGACGGCCGCGGGCCGTGCCAGTACGCCGGGGTGCTCGCGCGGGTCGGCGTCGTACGTGACGAGGTTGCCGGCGCCGGTCAGGCCGAGGAAGTCCTGCGCGCCGGTCGAGGCCGCCGTGAGCGCCTGCTCGACCGTCAGTCCGTGTTTGACGAGCAGGTCGATCTCGCCGGCGACCGTGCCGACGACGTCGGATCCGGTCAGCACGCGGACGCCGTACCGGTCGGCCAGCGGGAGGATCGACGCGAGGTACGCCGATCGCTCCTCGCGGCGGGCCTTGCGCTCGGGGGTCTCGTCCGGGCTCGGCCCGACCGAGGCGCACAGCGTCGGCGTCCACGCGCCGCCGCGGGCGCCGAGCGCCTGCAGGTCCCGCTCGGTGAGCGCCGTACCGTGCTCGACCGAGTCGATGCCGACCCGGATCAGCTCGCTCACGTGGTCGGTGTTCACATGTGCGGCGACCCGGGCGTTCCGGGCGTGGGCCAGCTCGACCATCGCGGCGACCAGCTCGACGTCGTACGACGGACTCACCTTGCTGCCGCGGATCGGGCCGTCCGGGCCGACCTCGGGGAAGTCGCCGACCAGCTTCAGCCAGGTCGCGCCGTCGGCGATCTCAGCCTCGACCGCGGCGAGCAGATCCTCCGGCGCGACCGGCTCGTACGCCTGGGGGAAGTAGCAGCCGTCCGGGGCGAGGAACCGGCCGGCCGCGAGGACGAGTGGGCGGCCGTCGTCCGCGGTCCGGGCGAGCTGGAGCGTGACGTCCCGATTGCCGCCGACGTCGCGGACCGCGCCCACCCCGGCGCCGGCGAGTTCGTCGAGTCGCTCGCCGGCGTAGTCCGCGCCGCGCAGGACCGGCCCGTTCGCGCCGGGGGCCATCGTCAGGTGGCAGTGCGAGTCGACCAGGCCAGGTACGGCGTACCTGCCGGGCAGCTGCTCGCCCGCCGGGTCCGGTCCGAACGTCAGGCGGGCGGTGTCGCCGGAGGGCAGCACGGTTCCTTCGAAGACCCAGGTCGTCATGCGGGCCATTCTCGCCCCGGGCGAGATCCAGATCACGTGACACTCGACTTGAACATGTTCAAAACAGCGGCGTACGGTCAGGGCATCGACAATTTGAACATGTTCAAGAAATGGGGAGAACGATGGACATGACGGTCACGACGTACCTGGTCTACCTGCTGATCGCGGTGCCGCTGACGATCTGGGTGGCGCGCACGCTGAGCCGGAACGGGCGGATCTTCCTGGTCGACGTGTTCCACGGCAACGCGGAGTTCGCGGACGCGGTGAACCGGCTGCTGGTGGTCGGGTTCTACCTGATCAACCTCGGGTTCGTGACGCTGTTCCTGCGCAGCCGGAACCCGGTGCTGGACGCGAGCGGGGTGTTCGAGCAGCTCAGCGTGAAGCTCGGGATCGTGATGCTGGTGCTCGGGGTGGTGCACCTGACGAACGTGTGGATCTTCAACAAGATCCGGACGCGCAGCCGGATCGACAGCATGACCCGCCCGCCGGTGCCGCCGAACGACAACCTCCAGGGTCCCGGGTTCGTCGGCGGCCAGCCGCAGATGTGGCCCATCGAGAATGCGTGAGCTCACCGTGCTGTACGACGCCCGCTGCGGACTGTGCCGGCGGTTCAAGGACTGGCTGGCAGCGCAGCGGCCGGCGCCGGACGGGCACGGTGGGGTGGTGCGTCTGCGGTTCGTCGCGGCGGGGTCGGCGGACGCGCGGGCGCTCTACCCGACCCTCGACCATGCGGCGACGCTGCGGGACGTGACGGTGGTCGCCGACGACGGCGCGGTGTACATCGGTGATCGCGCCTGGATCGTGTGTCTGTGGGCCACGGGGGAGCACAGGCACACCGCAGTCCGGCTGGCGAGCCCGGCGATGCGGCCGGTCGCGCGGGCGATCGTGCAGGCGGCGGCTGGACTGCGGCGGGTGAGTGGAGGTGATTACCCTGACGGGTGTGACGGACAGTGCGACCGCGAAGGGCGAGCAGACGCGTGAGCTGATCCTGTCGACCGCATTGCGGTTGTTCCGGGAGCAGGGGTACGGGAAGACCACGATGCGTGCGATCGCCAACGAGGCGGGCGTGTCGGTGGGGAACGCTTACTACTACTACGGCTCCAAGGACCACCTGATGCAGGCGTACTACGACCTGCTGCAGGACCAGCATCGCGAGGTCGTCGAGCCGATCCTCGCCGCGGAGCAGGCGTTCGTGCCACGGCTGGCCGGCGTACTGCGAGCCTGGCTGGACGTGGCCGCGCCGTACCACGAGTTCGCCGGCACGTTCTTCAAGACGGCGGCTGATCCGCGCAGCCCGCTGTCGCCGTTCAGCGACGAGTCACGGCCGGCGCGGGACGCGAGCATCGACGTGTTCCGCCGGGTGATCGACGGGTCCGATCTCAAGCTCCCGGCGGACCTGAAGTCCGAGCTGCCCGAGCTCCTTTGGCTCCTGCAGATGGGCGTGGTCCTGTTCTGGGTGTACGACCAGACCGACGACGTCCGCCGTACGCGCGCCCTCGTCGACCGGGCGGTCCCGCTGGTGGACCGCCTGCTGCGGCTGACCCGCATCCCCGGCGTCCGCGGCGTCACGAACGACGTGGTCGCCCTGATCCGCTCGATCAAGCCGTAGACAGGGCCTAGCTATTCGCCGGTGGCGCCGTCGATGGCCTGGCGGAGCAGGTCCGCGTGGCCGTTGTGGCGCGAGTACTCCTCGATCATGTGCAGGTAGAGGTAGCGCACCGAGTGCAGCGGCTCCTGGCCCGGACGCAGGAACGTGTCGTCCAGCGAGTAGTTCGCGGCCAGCGCGTCCGAGGTCTTGATGATCTGGCGGAAGTCCTCGAGGTCCTCCGCGACGATCGCCGGATCGACGTGGTCGAAGTCGCCGTCGGGGAACTCGGCGCTCCAGTACTTCGGCGGCGAGTCGTGGTCGGCCAGCGCGCGGTGGAACCAGTACTTCTCGACCTCGCTCAGGTGCCGCACGAGTCCGATCAGCGACAGGCTGGCCGGCTCCACGGCGCGCTGGACGAGTTGTTCGTCCGTCAGCCCGGAGAGCTTCCACAGCAGGGTGCCGCGGTGGAAGTCGAGGAATCCCTGCAGGAGCGCACGCTCGTCGGCGACCGTGGGTGGGGCCGCCCGGAACTGTTCCGTCACGTGCCGAACCTAGCCTGTGTGAGGAGCATCCCGCGAGTAACGGCCTGTCGGTGCCGTAGACTGGTTCCGACGGCCCGCCCAGTTCTGCCTCGGGCCGGTGAGCGCAACTACAGTGCGCCAGCAGTCGACCACCACGCGCCGCGGCCCCCGGCCGCGCCGGGCAGGACGACCCCCCGATCTTTGGAGTACTTCTATGGCGGCCCGCCGCCCCACGTCTACAACCACGCCCAACCAAGCCCAGCAGTCCTCCGGCGACCGGTCCGCGAAGACCTCGCGCGACGGGCAGTCCCGACCGCGTCGCCGGCGCCGTTCGAGCGCCGGCCGCAGTCAGTCCGCCGGAGCCGATCGTCACGTCGAAGTTGCTGTCAGCAACGATGAGGTGACGGTTGCCCCTGACAACCGAACGTTCGCGGAGCTCGGCGTCCCCGACCGGCTGGTCGCCGCCCTGGCCACGGCCGGTGTGACCAAGCCGTTCCCGATCCAGGCCGCCACATTGCCGGATTCGCTGGCCGGCAAGGACGTGCTCGGTCGCGGCCGGACCGGCTCCGGCAAGACGTACGCGTTCGTCCTGCCGGTCCTGGCACGGCTCGCGGCCAGTGACACGAAGCGTCGCGCGAATCATCCGCGGGCGCTGATCCTGGCCCCGACCCGCGAGCTCGCGACCCAGATCCAGGCCTCGAT
This sequence comes from Kribbella sp. NPDC003505, assembly GCF_040610875.1. Lineage (NCBI taxonomy): Bacteria > Bacillati > Actinomycetota > Actinomycetes > Propionibacteriales > Kribbellaceae > Kribbella > Kribbella sp. NPDC003505. Next base: position 635,928 of record NZ_JBEXNA010000004.1, read on the forward strand.
CAGCCCGCTCGCCGAAACCCTCGGCCTGCGCTCGATGACGATCTTCGGCGGCGTCGGCCACGGCCCGCAGATCAACGGCCTGCGCAAGGGCGCCGACATCGTCGTTGCCTGCCCGGGACGGCTCGAGGACCACGTCCAGGCCGGTCACGCGAAGCTCGGCGCGGTCGAGATCACCGTGCTCGACGAGGCCGACCACATGGCCGATCTCGGGTTCCTGCCCGCGGTCCGCCGAATCCTCGAGGCCACCCCGGCCACAGCTCAGCGGCTGCTGTTCTCCGCCACGCTGGACGCCGGCGTCGACGTCCTCGTCCGCCGCTTCATGACCGACCCGGTCACGCACAGTGTGGACTCGGCCCGGTCGCCGGTCGCGCGGATGACGCACCACGTCCTGCACGTGCAGCCCGACACGCGCCTGCCGGTGCTCGTCGACCTGACCGCGGCGCCCGGACGCACGCTGGTGTTCACCAGGACGAAGTACGGCGCCAAGGCGCTGACGAAGAAGCTGATCGCCCAGGGCGTCCCGGCTGTCGAGCTGCACGGCAACCTGTCCCAGGGCGCCCGCACCCGCAACCTCGAGGCGTTCGCGGACGGTTCGGCGCGGACCCTGGTCGCGACCGACATCGCGGCGCGCGGGATCCACGTCGACGGCGTCACGCTGGTGATCCACGCCGACCCGCCGATCGAGCACAAGGCCTACCTGCACCGCTCGGGCCGGACTGCCCGCGCCGGCGCCGAGGGCACGGTCGTCACGCTGATGACCGACGAGCAGGTCCGCGACGTCCGGGACCTGACCCGCAAGGCCGGCATCGCCCCCACGGTCACCAAGCTGGCCGCCGGCGATGCGCTGCTGTCCGAGTTGGCGCCCGGCGAACGCACGTACGTCGAACCGCCGGCGAAGCAGGAGCCGGCTCCGCGGCAGTCCGCCAGGCGTCCGTCGCGCAAGGCGGAGTCGGCCCAGCGCGCGTCCGCCAAGGGTGCGCAGGCCAAGGACTCTGCGGGCTCACGGGCGGGGAACGGCCGGGCGGCCGGTCCAGGGCGTCGGTCTTCTCGCCGTGGGCGTCGTCGCCCCGCCGGTCAGCAGGCAGCCTGAGGTCGAGCCGACTGTCGGGTTACGGTTCCACTGCTGGTGCCGTGACCTGACAGAGAGGCCATGATGCGGATCCGTACGGTCCTGAACGACCTTGTGCCGGAAGCGCTCGGCGTGACCGATTCGCACGACCACCTGTTCTTTCGCTCGGCCGTGATCCCGGGCCAGGAGCTGGACGACGAGGCGGCGGCGATCGCCGAGGTGCGCGCGTTCGCGGACGCCGGCGGCCAGGCGATCGTGCAATGGACGCCGCACGGGCTGAACCGCCGGGCCGGCCTCCTGCCCGGGATCTCCACCGCGACCGGGGTTTCGATCGTCGCCGCGACCGGCCTGCACCGCCGCGAGCACTACCCGGACGGGTACGTCGACAAGGTCCGCGACCAGCTGGCCGAGATCTTCGTCCGCGAGCTGACCGACGGGATCGGCGACACCGCGGTCCGGGCCGGCCTGATCAAGGTGGCCGGCGGTTTCCACGTGCTCGACGCGCACGCCGAACTCGTGCTGCGAGCCGCGGCGGAGGCGCAGCACGCGACCAACGCGCCGATCGCCGTTCACCACGAGCTGGGCTCGGCCGCGGACGCCGTACTCGATCTGCTCGTCGACACGCTCGGCGTCCATCCGGGTGCGGTGATCCTCGGGCATCTCAACCGGTTCCCCGATCATCGCGTGCATCTCGAGCTGGCGGAGCGCGGCGCGTGGCTGGCGTTCGACGGGCCGTCACGGGCCAACAACGCGACCGATCCGCGGCTGACCGACTGCCTGGCCGCGCTGATCGACGCCGGGTACGCGGACCGCCTCCTGCTCGGCGGCGACACCACCACGGCGCGCGCCCGGTCGACCGCCGAGGGCCCGGGGATGCCGTACCTGCTGACCCACCTCAGGCCGCGGATCACGCGGTACTTCGGCGCTGACGTCGCGGACGCCGTGTTCCGGACCAACCCAGCGCGCGCCTTCGCCACGGATTGGCGGGCGTAGCGGTACTTTCCCGCCATGAATGAGCGAAGCGAATTCATCATCAAGCACAGGGCGTCTCGTGCCTCATCCGCGCCCGCAGCGAAGCGAGGACGTGGATGAGTTTCGCTGCGCAGGTCTTCGTGGTCGTGGCCGGTGTGTTCCACGTGGTCGTGTTCGTCCTGGAGAGCGTGCTGTTCCGCAATCCCAGCACCTACCGCCGGTTCCTGGTGAAGGACACCGAGGTGGAGGCGGCCCGGCCGTGGGCCTTCAACCAGGGCTTCTACAACCTGTTCCTGGCGATCGGCGCGCTCGGCGGCCTGATCTGGGGCGGCGACAAGGGGCACGCCATCGCACTCTTCGCGTGCGCGTGCATGGCCGGCGCCGGCATCGTCCTGCTCGCCTCCGACCGGCGGATGCTGCGCGCCGCCGCGACCCAGGCCGTGCCGCCGATCCTCGCGCTCGTGCTCGCCGCGATTCTCTAGTTGACTTAAAGTGCACTTGAGCAGCGATGGTCGTCGTCATGACCATCACTGCCGAGCCGGCCGTTGAGACCGGCGGCGTCCTTGCACCGCGGTACCGCGCCCTGACCGTCGGGATGGTCGCGCTGATCACCCTGGTCGCGTTCGAGTCGCTGGCGGTCGCGACCGCGATGCCGACCGTCGCGCAGGAGCTGGACGGCCTCAGCCTGTACGCGCTCGCGTTCGGCGGACCGCTCGCCTCCGGCGTGGTAGCGATGGTCGTCTCCGGCACCTGGAGCGACCTGAAAGGCCCGACCCGGCCGCTCTGGCACGGAACGGCGTGGTTCCTGGCCGGACTGCTGATCGCCGGCCTGGCACCCTCGATGGAGATCCTGGTCGCGGGTCGGATCATCCAGGGCTTCGGCTCCGGCCTGCTCACCGTCGCGCTGTACGTCGTCGTCGGGCAGCTGTACCCGGCGCGCCTCCGCCCGCGGATCTTCGCCGCGTTCGCGACCGGTTGGGTCGTACCGTCGCTCGTCGGGCCCGCGATCGCCGGGCTGATCGTCGAACACACCAACTGGCGGCTCGTCTTCCTGGCCGTCCCGGCGATCGCGGTCCCGGCCGCACTCGTGATGCGTCCCGGTCTCGCCCGCGGCAGCGCGTACGACGTACGGCAGGGGAAGCTGTGGGACAAGCGGGCACTGTGGGCGATCGCGGCCGCGGTGGGTGTCGGCCTGCTGCACTACGGCGGGCAGCAGAGGGGCGCCGTACAGCTGGCGCTGCTGGCGATCGGTCTGGCCGGGGTGATCGCGTTCGGTCCGCGGCTGCTGCCGTCCGGGACCTTCGCCTTCGGGCGCGGGCTGCCGTCGGTGGTCGCGCTGCGCGGGCTGGTCGCGGCGGCCGGGTTCGGTGCCGAGGTGTTCCTGCCGTTGATGCTCACCCGCGAACGCGGCCTGTCGCCGGCACTCGCCGGACTGGTCCTGACGGTCAGCGCGCTGAGCTGGAGCGCTGCGTCGTGGTACCGCGGCCGGCCGAACCAGCCGTTCTCACACGCGGTCTTCCTGCAGGCGGGCATGCTCGCGATCCTGCTCGGCATCGTGACCGCGGCGCTGACGCTCGACCCGCACGTACCGGTCCTGGTTGGCATCCTCGGCTGGAGTCTGACCGGCCTCGGGATGGGGACCGTGTTCCCGACTCTGTCCGTACTGGTGCTGGAGTACTCCGAGCGGGACGAGCAGGGCGCCAACAGCTCGGCCCTGCAGCTCAGTGACTCGTTGTCGACCGCAACGATCCTCGCGATCGGCGGGTCGTTGTTCGCGGCGCTCGAGCCGCATTCCGCGATGACGGCGTACCTGGTCGCGTTCGGTCTCCCGGCGTTGCTCGCACTGCTCGGCGTTCCGGCGGGACGGCGTACGGCTATTCCTTCGAGCCGGTGACCGCGATGCTGGCGCCGAGGCCGATGATCATCAGGCCGCCGGTGCCGCCGACCAGCTCGAGCCGGCGCGGCGACCGCGCGAACCACTCCCGCGCCGTACCGGCCACGAACGCCCAGACACTGTCCGAGCAGAGCGCGATCAGGATGAAGATCGTCCCGAGCACCAGGATCTGCGCCCACGCCGGCGCAGCCGCGCCCTTGTCCACGAACTGCGGCAGCACTGCCGCGAAGAACACCGCCGTCTTCGCGTTCGTCACCCCGACCAGGAACCCCTGCCGGATCGTCCGCCGCGTCGTACTCGGCTTCGCCGTCCCCCGCATCGCCTCGACCAGCGACTTCCGCGAGCGGAACGCCTGCACGCCGAGATAGATCAGGTACGCCGCACCCGCCAGCTTCACCACCGTGAGCGCGACCGCACTGGCCGCAATCAACGTCCCCAGCCCGAGCGACACCGCCCCGAGCAGAATCGCGGCGCCGAGCGTGTTCCCCACCATCGTCAGCACGGCCTCCCGCCGCCCGACCGCCAAGGCGCGACCGACGATGAACAGCACACTGGGACCCGGCACGACGATGATGATCAGCGCGGTGATCGCAAACGCGACCAGATGATGAGCGGACGGCATGTCGCTCAGGATAGGCCGCCCACGCGCACTCCGCAGGTGCCTACTTCGTCCCGGAGCTCCCGCGCGCTGCGCTGACGGGCGACGTCACGCCACAATCACCCGGCGCCGGCCCGCAAGTCTGGCGCCGAAGTAGGCACCTGCGTCCCGCGCGTGGGCTGGCTCTACACGCACCGGTCGTACCGCGGGCGTGGGGCGGTCGTGCTCGTGGCGCGGGCGTGCGTAGGTGGGATTGGTCACCGGCGCGCCGGGGTGCGTTGACCGGGGGTTGGTGGGGACCTTACGGTTCGAGGGTCAACCTGCGGTGCCATGAGGGAAGCCGGTGAGAATCCGGCGCGGCCGCGCCACTGTGATCGAGTTTCGGCTCGTAAGTCAGGACGCTCGGGCATCGCAGCCTTTCGAAGGGGACGCGCACTTCCCCAGGAGGTTCAGTTCAGATGGCAGCTCCTGCCCGCTCGGTCGCCGTACCGGCTCTTTCTCCCAGGCTCCTCGCCGTCGCGCTGCTCAGCGTCGGCCTGATGGTGCTGCTCGCGTATCTGGTCGGGTTCGACCAGGGTGCGGTGTCTCGTTCGGGGATGTTCCTGCACGAGCTGATGCACGATGGTCGGCATCTGCTCGGCGTGCCCTGCCACTAGATCAGATGCGCACCTTCGGACAGCTCCTGGTGCGCGGACTGATCGTCGGACTCTTCGCCGGCCTGCTGGCCGGAACGTTCGCCTACGTGCTGGGCGAGTCGCGTGTCGACGCGGCGATCGCGATCGAAGAGGCCGGTGCCGTGCACTCCCATGACCATGGCCAGGCCCATGACCACGGCGACGACCACGAGGAAGAACCGCTGGTCAGCCGTGAAGGCCAGAAGGCCGGCCTGTTCCTCGCGACCAGCTTGTACGGCGTGGCGCTCGGCGGCCTGTTCGCCGTCGCGTACACGCTGCTGCGTCGCAAGCTCGGCACCGGCAACGACGCGCACGCCGCGCTCGGACTCGCCGCGGCCGGTTTCGTCGGCGTGGTACTCGTCCCGTTCCTCAAGTACCCGCCGAACCCGCCCGCGGTCGGTGATCCGGAGACGATCACCAAGCGGACCGTCACGTATCTGCTGACGCTGGTGATCGGCCTGCTCGCGGTCTGGGCCGGTGTCGCGCTGTCCCGGTGGGCGGCGCGGTACGGCGAGGTGGCCCGGCTCGCGGGTGGTGTCGTCGGGCTGGTCGCCACCGTGGTGGCGGCGTACCTGATTCTGCCGCGGATCAACGAGGTTCCCGAGTCGTTCCCCGCTACGCTGCTGTGGCAGTTCCGGTTCGCCTCGCTCGGTACGCAGGCGACGCTGTGGCTCCTGCTCGGATTCGGGTATGCGGTCGCCGTGGACCGCCGGCCGGCCCGAGAAAAGGTAGCGATGTGACGGGGTTGACCTTGGTCGCGCACGCCTTGACGCCTGCGCTGCGTGGACTCGTGCTCGGTGGTGACGCCGAGCCGGACCGGGCGAGTGTCGAGACGGCGCGCGAGTTGAAGCTGTCCGCGGATGCGGCGTACGCCGGTCCGGAGCGGGCCGCCGTCCGCACGGCCGCGGCGCTCGGGCTCGACCCGGTGGTGGAGCCGGCGTTGCGCGATCGCGAGTACGGCGACTGGGCCGGACGCGGGCTGGAGGACCTGCTCGCGTCCGATCCGTCAGGCGTCGCCGCGTGGCTGGACCGGCCGCACACCGCGACACCCGGCGGCGAAACCGAGAACGACGTGATCGCCCGGGTCGCCGACTGGCTGGGCGACGTCGCGGCCCGCGAGCACGGCTCGGCGGTCGCGGTCGTCCACCCGGCGATCGTCCGCGCGATCGTCCTGTACGTCGTGGACGCGCCGGCCGAGTCCCTGCGCCACGTCGACGTACGCCCGCTCGCGGCGGTCAACCTCTCGCACCACTCCGGCAACTGGTCACTTTCGCTGGCCCCCTGGAGCTGACAAACTGCGGTTGGCCCGGTTACACGCCCAGGTGACCGGCAGTCACGGGGAGTCATGATGGCTGAGTCCGACCAGCTTGCCGAGCGGTTCCGTGCGAATCATGCCCTGCTCGTCGCCGCCCGCGATCGCCTGCAGAGTGCGGTCGACGCCGACACCGCGAGCGATGCGGACAAGAAGCGGCTGGCGACGATCGAGGAGCTGCTCACCCCGGTCACGGTGTCCGAGCTGGATGCCGACGGCAACGTCATCGAGGTGCAGCGGCCGCGGCAGTTCTACTCGGTGGACCCCGACGGTCAGGGGCGTGCGGTCGAGGTGCTCGGCGACCTCCAGCAGGCGCAGAACGTCGCGGTGCTGGTGCCCGGCATGGGGAACAGCCTCGACACGTTCCGCGGACAGTCGGACCGCGGCGACCTGATCAAGCAGGAAGCCGGCCCGGGTACGGCGGTCGTGGTGTGGCTGGACTACGACTCGCCGCAGGGCCTGGTGGAGGCGGCGAGCAAGGACGCGGCGATCGAGGGCGGCCCGCGGCTCGCGGGGCTCCTGACCGAACTCGACGAGCTGAAGGCGGAGGATGCCGAGGTCACGCTGGTCGCGCACTCGTACGGCACGGACGTGGCCGCGCAGGCGGTGATGGCGGGCGCCCGGCCGAAACGGCTGGTGATGACGGGATCGCCGGGGATCGCGAAGTACGTCGACGAGGCCGCGGATTTCGTGCAACCGCCGACCCGGTTGTACACCGAGCGCGCGCCGGGCGACTACGTGTCGTACTCGGAGTGGCACGGGCCCGATCCGGCGACCTTCCCGGACGCTATCCGAATGGCGACCGCCGATCCGCGGGGTGGCGACGACCCGGTGTCGGTGCACTGGCACAACGAGTACTACCGGCCGAACAGCGAAGCGCTGCGCAACATCGGCCGCGTGGTTCGGGGCGATCTGGGGCACATCACCACCACGAACACCAGCCGGGCGACCGAGACCGAACTCTTCCTCGGTACGTCGTGGGGCGGTGCGCTGAACGGTGTCGCGGGGGCGGCGTCGAAGGTGTACGACGGAATCGTGGCGCTCACCAAGCCGTCGAAGCAGTCGGCCGGATCCGCAGCCGGGCAGACCGCGGCGCACCGGACGAACGGCGCGGCACGAGGCTCGGGAGGGCAGCAGCGATGACGAGCGACCGGGAGTTCCTGCGCAGCGAGTTGCTCGCGGTGGCGGCAGCCGTCGTACCGGATCAGCGTCCGGTCGTCACGCACGACCCGGGGCCGGTGAATCCCGGCGTCCTGTTCGACGGTCGCGGCACCGCCACGGTCTGCCGGGTCACCGTCGAGACCGGCAACCCGAAGGCGCCCGACCCGTCCGCGACGGTCGACGCCGCGGCCGCGACACTTCGCGCGCGGGGCTGGACCGCGGACGTCGTACCCGAGGAGGACGGACACCATCGCGTCGTCGCCAGCCGCGACGGCTTCGACGTCGCCGTCCACGCCTGGGCGACGGACTGGCGGATAACGTTCACCGGGGAGACACCGGTCGTTTCTTGACGGCCGAAACGCGGCGTGTCCTCGCGAGCCTTGGCCGCACGGTGTATCACGGAAGCGTGACCCTGACCGAAGCCCGCAACTTCCTCCGCTCGGAACTCCTCGCGGTGGCGGCCACTGTCGTCCCTGACCAGAAGCCGACGGTGACGCAGGACGTCGGCCCCGTCGACCAAGGTGCGCTGTCCGACGAGAGCGGACCCGAGTCGGTCTGCACGATCACCGTCGAAACCGGCGATCCGACCACCGCCGCCCCCGATCCCGAGGCCCAGATCGGCTTCGCCGCCGAGACCCTGGAGTCCCGCGGCTGGAAGGTGACCGTGTCCGAGCCCAGCGAAGGCCGCCACGAACTCACCGCCCGCCGCCAGGGCTACGACCTCACCGCCACCGCCCGGACCACGGACTGGCGCCTGACGTTCACCGGCCAGACACCGTACGTCGACGAACTGTAAGACGACCTCCAGCCTCACCTAGGATGCACCGGCAAGCGTTTGTCGCCGTGTCTGGTGAGGTGAGGGATGTCCGAGGACCTCGATGCGCTGCTCCTCCGGGTGCGGAACCTGCCGGACGACCGGGTGGTCGCGGAAGTGGATGCGTTCTTCCGGTCACTGCCCGCCGAACAGGCGATCGCCCTGGCGGAAAGCCGGCCGGAGCAGGTCGGGCCGCTGGAGGGCGCGCCGCCCGAGCTGCGGTACCGCGCCAATCATCTGATCCTGGTCGCCGCGCGGCAGCGGTTGCACACACTCGTCGAGAACCGGCAGGCGACCCTCGCGCAGCGCCGGCGGCTGGTGATGCTCAACGAGATGCTCGAGCCGGCCGGGAAGCGCCTGGACGTCGACGCCGACGGCAATCGTGTCGAGGTGGAGGTTCCCCGGCAGTTCCTGCTCGTCGACCCGGAGGGTCAGGGCCGGATGATCGAGGTCCAGGGCGATCTGCGGACCGCCGAGAACATCGCCGTCCTGGTGCCGGGGATGAACAACGACCTGGAGCGCGTGCGCGCGCAGTCGGTGCGGGCGAAGGAGATCGGTGAGGAGGCCGGCCGGGGGACGGCGACGATCGTCTGGCTCGGGTATCACGCACCGCTCGGGCTGACGCAGGGCAGGTCCACCGAGAGCGCCCGGGCGGCGGCGCCGTTGTTGTGCCGCTTCCAGGAAGGGCTCGCGACGGTGCGATCGCCGGGCGCGAAGGTCACGTTGATCGGGAACAGCTACGGTGCGCAGGTCGTCACCCGGGCGATGATGCAGGGCGCCCGCGCTCATCGGTACCTGTTGACCGGCAGTCCCGGCGTCGACCCGAGCATCACGTCGGCGGCGCAGCTGACGCCGCCCGGTACCGAGTTCTTCGCGGTGGCGCGATCGCGCGGCGACTACGTGTCGTACGCCGAACAGCACGGCCCCGATCCCGCGTCGTTCACCGACGCCGTACGGATCGAGACCGACAACGAGCAGGTGCAGATCACCGGGCACATGGCCTACTTCGCGAAGAACAGCGAGTCGATGAAGAACGTCGGACGGATCGTCCGCGGCGAGCTGGGCGCGGTGACGCTCGCGGCCCGGACGACGCCTGCCGAGGAGACCCGGATGCTGGGAATGTCCTGGGCCGGGCCGTTGCGTACGCTCGGGCAGTCGCCGGTGGTGGTGCCGATCTCGAAGGCGTTCGACGGACTCGCGATGCTGCGAACGGTCGCGTCGACGCCGTCGAGGAAGACTGTCCTCGACGGAACCCCGCGTTCGCGGCAGCAGGAAGGACCTGAACGATGACGTTGACCGAGGCCCGCGACTTCCTCCGCGCCGAGCTGCTCACGGTCGCCGCGGCCGCCGTACCGGGCTTCGAGGGCATCGTCGCCCATGACGTCGGGCCGGTGGATCCGGGCGTGATGTCGGACGGCAGCGGACCGGACACCGTCTGCTCGATCACGGTCGAGAACGGCAATCCGTCAGTGGTCGACCCCGCCGGCCAGGTCGCCGCGGCCGTCGCCGCCCTGGCCGAGCGCGGCTGGCAGACCACCGTGGCGCCGGTGGAGAACGGTCACCACCGGGCCACCGCGCAGTACGGCGGCTTCCAGGTCACCGTCCACGGCTGGGACGACGACTGGCGCCTCACCCTCTCCGGCGAGACGCCGTCGATCCCGGAGTAGAGCCGGTCAGCTGGTTGCCGCGCGCTCGGCGGCGCTGCGGAGGACGCAGAACTCATTTCCTTCGGGGTCCTGCATCACGACCCAGCCGGTGCCGTCGGCCTCGCGGCGGTCGTGGGCGATTGTGGCACCGAGAGTGAGCAGCCAGGCGACCTCCTCGTCGCGGGTGGTGTCCGGCTCGAGGTCCAGGTGGGCCCGGTTCTTCACCGACTTCTCGTCGTTGTTCTGCTCGAACAGGACCGTGAGGCCGTCGGTGGGCACGGAGGCGTACGGGTCGCCGGGCTGGTCGTCGTCGGGACGTTCGGCGCGCAGGACCTGCAGCCAGAAACCGGCGAGCTCATACGGGTCGTGGGCATCGAACGTCACCGTTCGCACGCGAGAAGTCATGCCGCAGAGGCTACTTTCCGGAAGAGCAACCGGTCCTCGGGAAGCTCCGACGGGTACGGCGTGAAGCCCGCGGCGACCGCCAGCTCGGTCAGAGCAGGTGCCGTCCATCGGTGGACGTGGATGTTCATCGGATGCCCGCCGTATCCGGAGGTCTTGTGGGTGGACTCGGTGCCGACGTGGAATCCGAGCAGCAGCACGCCGCCGGGCGCCAGAACCCGGTGGAACTCGGCGAACGCCTGCGGCACGACGTCGCGCGGCAGGTGGATGATCGACCACCACGACACGATGCCCGCGACCGAGCCGTCCGGGAGGTCGAGCGCGGTCATCGAACCGACCCGGAAGTCGAGCTCCGGGTGGTCGCGGCGGGCGACCTCGATCATGCCCGGCGACAGGTCGATCCCGACGACCCGCAGGTCACGCTCGGCCAGTAGAGCGCTGGTCCGGCCGGGTCCGCACCCGGCATCGAGCACCGGCCGTCCGCTCCCCGCGACGAGCTTGGCGAGCAGGTCGAACGCCGCCTCCTCGCCGTCGGCGCCGTCCACCACGAGCTCGGCGTACGAGACCGCGACGTTGTCGTACGAGCTGCTGATGTCGTCCAGGTAGGTCACCCGGCCGACCCTAGGACCGGCCGGGGACAGTTTGTCGTCAGGCCTTGCCGAGCGACTGCTTCTGGCGGCCGAGACCCTCGATCTCCATCTCCATCTCGTCACCCGGCGACAGGTACGGGAACCGGCCGGACAGCGCCACGCCCTCCGGCGTACCGGTGTTCACGATGTCGCCGGGGCTGAGCACCATGTACTGCGAGAGGTCGCGGATCAGCGCGGCCACCGAGAAGATCATGTCCGAGGTGTTCGAGTCCTGGCGCGGCTCGCCGTTCACCCAGGAGCGCAGGTTCAGGTTGGTCGGGTCGACCTCGTCGGCCGGTACCAGCGCCGGGCCGAGCGGGTTGAACGTCTCGCAGCACTTGCCCTTCGACCACTGGCCGCCGGAGACCTCGATCTGGAACGCACGCTCGGACACGTCGTTCGACACCGTGTAGCCGGCGATGCACGCGAGCGCGTCCTCGTCGGTCGCGACGTAGCGCGCCTGCTTGCCGATCACCACCGCGAGCTCGACCTCCCAGTCGGTCTTCGCGGAGCCGCGCGGCACCAGCACCTCGTCGTACGGACCGACGACGGTGTTCGGGTGCTTGAAGAAGACGATCGGCTGCTTCGGCGGCTCGGCGCCGGACTCGGCGGCGTGCGCCGCGTAGTTCTGGCCGATGCAGACGACGGCGCCCGGCCGCGCGACCGGGGCGCCGACCCGCAGGCCCTCGGTTTCGGCGACCGGCAGCTCGCCGGCCTCGAGCGCGGCGCGGGTCCGGGCGACGCCGTCGGCGGCCAGGAACGCGCCGTCGATGTCAGCGGTCAAGGGGGTGAGGTCGTGAACGGTGCCGTCGGCGGCGCGCACGTACGGGCGCTCCTCGCCGACCGCGCCGAGGCGGAGCAGTTCCACAGGTGTCTCCCTGGATCAGTCAGTCTTGGTCGAGGCGTCGAACATGGGCCGCAGACGGGCGCGGGAGGCCTCGATGTGGGACCGCATCGCCGCGGACGCCTCCTCCGGATCGCCCTTGCGGACGGCGGTCACCACTGCCTTGTGCTCTCGCAACGCCTTCGTCGCGATGCCGCCACCGTAGTACAGCCGGAACAGGTGCAGGTGGCAGTGTGTCCGCTGGAAGGACAGCCGGGCCGTTTCGTTCCCGGACAGCTCCAGCACCAGGTCGTGGAACCGCTGGTCGTGCGCGGCCATCGCCCGGTAGCTCTCGTACGACGGACGGTCCGGCACGTCGGTGTAGCTGAGCATCTCCGCCTTCAGCCGGGCCAGGTCGTCGGTGCCGGATCGCTCGGCGGCGCGCCCGGCCGCCCACGGCTCGATGTGCAACCGGTACTCGAAGAGGTCCTCGAACTCCGCGCGGGTCAGCCGGGACGACACCCGGTACCCGCGCAGCGGCTCCTTGATCACCAGGCCGTCGGACTCCAGCCGGGCCAGCGATTCCCGGATCGGGGTCTGCGAAATGCCCAGCTCACGGGTCAGTGCATCGATGTTCAACCGGGTCCCGGGCTCGACCACGCTGTCCATGATCAGGCCCTTGACCGTCTCGTAGACGTCGTCGCTGAGCACCTGACGCTGGGGCAGGCGGGTGAGCTGCCCGGCCAGACCTACATGCGCATCCGTCACCTTCGCTCCTCCCTGAAATGCATTCTGCCCGATTCGAAGACCGTCTTGACGCGTCCAGTGTGAAGCGGCAGCATCAGGATGCGCAATATCCTATAGGATCTGGGAGGCAATGTGAGTACGGCGATTGTCCGGGCCGAGGCCTATCTCGTCGACCTCGAGGTCGAGACCGTCCGGACCGACGCCGTTCAGTCGTTCCTCAAACAGGAGACGATCTTCGTCTCGCTCACCACGGCGGACGGGCTGACCGGGCTCGGCTACTCGTACACGATCGGCACCGGCGGCACCGCCGTACTCGCGCTGCTCCGGGACCACCTGCTGCCCCGCCTGGCCGGCGCGGACGCCCGCAACGTCGAGGCGCTCTGGTCGGACCTGTTCTGGTCCACCCACGCGACGACCGTCGGAGCGATCACGTCCTTGGCACTGGCCGCCGTGGACACAGCACTCTGGGACCTGCGGTGCCTGCGGGCCGGAGAGCCGCTGTGGCGGCTGGCGGGCGGGTATCGGCAGCGCGTGCCGCTGTACGACACCGAAGGCGGTTGGTTGCACCTGACTACCGATGAACTGGTCGCCGGTGCGCTGGCCTCGCAGAAGGCGGGCTGGCCCGGGGTGAAGCTCAAGGTCGGGAAACCGCGGGTCCACGAAGACCTGGAGCGGCTGCGGGCCGTCCGGGACGCCGTCGGACCCGCGATGGACATCATGGTCGACGCGAACCAGTCCATGACGTACCCCGAGGCGCGCCGCCGAGCGGCTGCCTTCGAGTCCGTGGATCTGTCCTGGTTCGAGGAGCCGCTGCCGGCCGACGACGTGACCGGGCACGTGCGACTCTCGGCGGGGACCTCGATCCCGATCGCGGTCGGTGAGTCGCTGTACTCCGTGTCGCAGTTCCGGGAGTACGTCGCGGCCGGTGGCGCGGGGATCGTCCAGGTGGACGTGGCGCGGATCGGCGGCATCACGCCGTGGCTGAAGGTCGCGCACCTGGCGGAGACGTTCAACCTGGCGGTGTGCCCGCATTTTCTGATGGAGCTGCACGTCAGCCTGACGGCCGCCGTGCCCAACGGCCGGTACGTCGAACACATTCCGCAACTGCGGGCGATCACGTCGACCGAGATGGATATCGTCGACGGGCACGCGGTCGCTCCGGACACCCCCGGTCTCGGAATCGACTGGAACCAGGACGCCATCGACGACCGCCGGGTCGGATGAGGAGAGACTGCCGATGAGCAGGGTCGACGCACATCACCACGTCTGGGACCTGACCGTCCGGGAACAGTCGTGGATGGTCGGGCCGGAGCTGGATCCGATCCGGCGGAACTTCTCCCTGGAAGACCTGGCGCCGCTGGCCGCGGCGGCAGACGTGTCGGCCACGGTGCTCGTGCAGACCGTCGGCCTGGTCGAGGAGACCGTCGAGCTCCTGGAGCTTGCCGCTGGCAACGATCTGGTGGCAGGCGTGGTGGGGTGGGTCGACCTCACCGCGGACGACATCGGGGACGTGCTGGACGGTCTGCTGGCGCGCCCCGACGGCGCGTATCTGAAGGCGATCCGGCACCAGGTCCATGACGAGCCGGACGTCGACTGGTTGCTGCGTCCCGACGTACAGCGGGGTTTGGCGGCTGTTGCTTCGGCTGGTCTTGCGTACGACTTGCTCACCCAAACCCCGCACCTTTCCGCCGCGATCCAAACCGCGCGCAATCTGCCAGAGCTGACCTTCGTCGTCGACCACATCTCCAAGCCCGTCATCGGCGAGCCTCTGTCCCCTTGGGCTTCGCACCTTCGCGAGCTGGCGTCCCTCCCCAACGTGACCTGCAAACTGTCAGGCATGGTCACCGAGGCCCCGTGGACCACCTGGAAACCGTCAGACCTCCAGCCGTACGCCGACGTCGTCCTGGAGTCCTTCGGCCCCGACCGCGTCATGTTCGGCTCCGACTGGCCGGTCTGCCTACTGGCCGCGACGTACGCCGAGGTAATCGAAACCGCCCAAACACTCACGGCTGCCCTCTCACCCACCGAACAGGAAGCCGTCTTCGCGGGCACTGCCACCCGCATCTACAACCTGAGGTAACCCCCGGCTCGTGCCACCGGGCAGGGGCGGAACTCGAGTGTCCCGTGGGCAGGTATCAGCCGCGGCGGCCGGCGCGGGTTGCGAACTTGTCGAGGGCGTTGATCACGTCGCGGGCAATCCACGCACGATCGCGCTTCCCGGTCGAGACCTGCTTCAGAATCGCGACCTCGACAAGCTGGTCGATCGCGCGCTGTGCAGCGGGCTGCGAGACATTGAGGTACTGCTGGACATGCCTGACGGTGACTGCCGGCTGGCTGAGTAGGTGTGGCAGGAGCCGCCGCGCGGCAGATCCCCTGCGCGACGGCAGCGTGTCCTGCCACTCGGCGAAGATCCCGGTGAGGTCGGCGACCAGTCTTCGGCCGTTGCCAACGGCAGCGAACGAGGCGCGGCTGAACTGCGTGATGATCGGGGCTGGGTCGCCATCGCGGTACGAGCCCAGCGCCGCGAAGTACGCCTCGGTGTCGACGAGGAGCCCGGCCGATACCGGGACGGTCAGTCGTCGCGTCACGCCGGATCGACGCAGCATCGCGTGTACCAGGGTCCGGCCGGTGCGGCCGTTTCCGTCGTTGAACGGGTGGATGGTTTCGAACTGGGCGTGCGCGATGGACACCTGGCTGAGGACTGGGATGTCAGTACGTGTGCAAAAGGCGACCAGGTCATCCATCAACGCGGGCACCCGCTCGTGCCTGGGTGGGACGAACGTGGCGGTGTGTGGCGTCGCTCCGCCTCCGATCCAGACCTGCGCGTCCCGAAGCCGGCCGGGTTGGGCGTAGACCTGGTCGTGCATCAAGGCGCGGTGTGCGGCCAGGATCGAATCAATGCTGAGGTCGTCGGCCATGTCGATCGCCTTCTGCATGGCCTCGACGTTGGCGGCGACCATTCTGGCGTTCTGGCCCGAGGACTGGTTCAGGGCCGCAATGGCCAGCGCTTTCGCTCCGGCAGTCACGCCCTCGATCTGCGAGGAAGACGCTGACTCGGTGCGGAGCAGGACGACTGCGAGCGGCGCGAGCTCACCGTCGGCTCGCGGGAGTGACGCGGCCAGTTCCGCATCGAACCGGGAGATCTCGACCAACGCGTCCTCGGCCGCCGCGGCAACCTCGGACGGGATGTCGAAGGCCATGCGGGAGATTTCCGGCGAGACGGACGCAAGGTACGAGCCCGTGGCAACGGCGCGCTCGCGACGGGACATGGGGATCTCGGGTTCGTTCCAGTCGCAGCGTTCCCAGCCGACCGATAGTTGGCTCACGCACTCCACTATATAACTTTCTCAGGATAAAGTTATATAAGAGGCTCGAAGTGAAGAGGTGGAGATGGAATTCCAGGCTACCGAGCGAGAGCCGGCGGCGTTTCAGCGTGGGCCGACGGGGACGGAGATCGAGGCGGTTTGCCGGCGGGCGTTCGGGGAGGGCGTTGTGCCGGTGCGGGCTGTTGAGTTGGGGTTCGGGGCGTACAACAGCGTCTACCGGATCGAGCTCGCGGGGTGGGACGAGGCGGTGGTGTTGCGCGTCGCGCCGGCCGACGGGGCGCAGTTCGGGTCTGAGCGGTGGTTGATGCGGAATGAGTACGCGAGCGTGCCCTGGCTGGCGGGGATCGCGACTCTGATGCCGCGGGTGCTGGCTGTGGATTGGTCGCACGAGGTTGTGGATCGGGACTGGATGATCCAGAGCTGTTTGCCGGGCGTTCCGGCGCCGAAGCAGCTCGGGCGGTATCCGCGGGCCGGGCGGACGACGTTCTTCCGGCAGCTCGGGGCGATCGCGCGGACCGTGCACGACGTCCGCGGGCCCTACTTCGGTCGTGTGGACGGGCCGCCGCACACGTCCTGGAGCGAAGTCGTCATCGGGTCGTTCACGCAGATCGCGGACGACCTGCAACGAGCAGGCCTTGACGCCGCCGACGTACGGCGGGCTGCCGCGCTCGCGGAGCGGGGGCGGGCGACGCTGGACGAGGTGCAGGAGCCGCGGTTGTTGACGGGTGACCTGTGGACGGTGAACTGTCTGCTGGACGCCGACGCGCCCGAGCCGCTGATCTCGGGGGTGCTCGACTTCGACCGGACCGAGTTCGGTGATCCCGCGGCGGACTGGACGATCCGGATGGCGCAGGCGAAGGACGACGAGCGGAAGGCGTTCTGGGAGTCGTACGGCGACCTGGACCACTCACCTGCCGCCACCTGGCGAGCGGCGATCTACGAGGCGCGACACCTCGCGGCTCTCCGCCTCGAACGGCACCGCCTCGCCAGGCCCACGGCAGTACGCGAGAGCTATACCGCGATGGCGAAGGTCCTGGCTGAGCTCACCTGAAAGAGCGGCTGATCAGCCGGGATACTACGGGGACTTCATCGTCCACAGCGGCAGATCCGACCATCCGCGCGGGAAGCCCATGTCCCTTTCCGGAGAGATGTCAGGGACGCTGGGGAACTTCTTGATAAGCGTGCGGAGCGTCAGGGGCCAGTTCTGGCGCGGATCGAGACCTCGCACCAGGTATCCGAGTACGGCCAGGTGGACGTAGATCTTGTGACGCGGCTCCATCTGAGCGGCGTGGACCAGAGCGCTGCCCACCTGCGCAGGATTGAACTTTCCAGGTTTGTAGGTCGGTTGCCGATTCCAGAACCTCGAGTGATGGGCGCAAAGGTTCCGAACGTAGTTCACGTCTCGCAGCCAGGCAGCCAGGAGCGGACCGCCGCGGACGCCGACATCCTTTGCGATCGCGTTCTGATCGTGCTTGTTCAGCAGAGCGAACAGGCGGCTCAAGGCTCCGAAGTCGAAGAACTCGACGGCGATCCAGATCGGCATGTGACCGTCGTACTTCCGCTTGTGATGGACGACGTAGTCCTCGTTGCGCGCCTCGTACTCGAGGGCCTCGTACTTCGTGAGCCAGTGCTCGAACGCATCCTGGTCCCTGTGCCGGCCGCCTGGCCCAACCGGGCGGGAGCACGCGTCTGCGTCGAGGCTCTCACGGTGGACATGACCGAGGTGGTCCCGAAGGCCGAGGACGTAGGCCAGTCGACTGCGGAGCCCGGTCTCCACAGTCTCGATCGCGTCGAGGCAGACCAGCCGAAGTTTCCGATCGAATCTCCATAACGCCTCGATATGTTCGAAGCTGATGCCGTCCCGAATGCTGTCGGAACGGCGCGGTCCAGAGCTGTGCCTGTCCGATCCGGATGGGAGCAATTCACGAAACGGGTAGATGTACGCGCTCAGCCGGTAGTACCCGACTGTCTTCAACAGTTCGATCGCGGCCGCTTCGTCATGACAGGAAAGGCCGCGATCGACCAGCTGGGCCAGCTGCTGTTGATGCGTCAAGTGCGGTTTGGCGTACTCCGCCATGCAAAAGCTACCCCCGGAACATGAAAACCGACCCTTGTTGGCATGAAGCCAACAGCGGGGCCGGTGTTGATGTTCCAGATCTTACAGGGCGTGACTTGCTGACGCAAAGTGAGCGGGCGGTTCACGATGTGGAGCCAGGAACAAACTCGACGCGGACGCCCAGCAGTCGGATCGGGCGGCGGAGTTCGAATTTCTCCAAGAGGGTAAGGGCTGTGGTGGCGATGACCTCGGGGTCTTGGGTGGGTTCGGGGAGTTTGCGGCTCTTGATGGGGGTGTAGAAGCTGATGAAGCGGACCTTGACGGACACGCGTTGGATGGTGCGGCCTTCGGCGACGACTTCCTGGGTGACTTCGGTGGCGATGCGGCGGAGTTCGCGCTCCACGTCGGTTCGTTCGACCAGGTCGGTCGTGAAGGTCTCCTCGTGGCTGCGGGAGACGGGTTCGCGGGGTACGTCGGTGACCTGGGTGTCGCCCAGGCCGCGGCCCAGGGCGGCGTACCAGGTGCCCATCTTGGGGCCGAAGCGCTTCTTCAGGACGTCGAGGTCGGCGGCGGCGAGTTCGGCGACGGTGGTGATGGCGAGTTCCGCGAGGTTGCGTTCCATCCGGGGGCCGATGCCCCACAGGTCGCGGACCGGGCGGTGGTCCATCACCGACCGCCAGTTGTCCGCGGTCAGGCGGTAGACGCCGGCGCCGCCCGCGGCGCCTTTGAAGGGTTCGGCGTGGGAGCGTTCGTGCTTGGCGAAGCCGGTCGCGAGTTTGGCGCGGGTCTTGTTGTCGCCGATACCGACCGAGCAGGTCAGCCCGGTGCGCGCGGCGACGGCGGCGCGCAGTTCGAGCGCCAGCGCTTCCGGATCGTCGGTCTCGGCGCCGACGAAGCACTCGTCCCAGCCCCAGACCTCGACGACGACGGGGAAGGACCGCAGGGTGTCCATCACCTCGGTCGACGCGGCCTCGTACGCGGCCGGGTCGGATGGAAGGAACACCGCCTCGGGGCACTTCTTGTACGCCGCCCGCACCGGCATCCCGGAATGTACGCCGAAGGCCCGCGCCTCGTACGACGCGGTGGCGACCACCTGCCGAGGCTGGGTCGGGTCGCCGGACCCGCCCACCACGACCGGCAGGCCACGGAGTTCAGGCCGCCGCCGGATCTCGACAGCAGCGATGAACTGATCCATGTCCACGTGCAGGAGCCACCAGCTCATAGCTGACAGGTAACCACATCAGCTCGACGCGCTGGAGTACGTCAGCAGCCCGCGCCGCCACACCAGCCGTACCAGCCCCTGAGCCACGACCGCGAGCGCGACACCCAGAGCAACCGGCCCCCATCCGAGATCTCCCGCGAGCGCCCGGACCGGGAACGTCGTCGCGAACGCGACCGGGAAGGCGAACGTGAGGAACGTCCGGACCGCGACCGGGAAGAAGACCAGCGGATACCGCCCGGCCTCCATCAGGTTCAGGAACACGAACCCGATCGGGTTCACCGACTGCAGCCAGAACGCCAGGAACGACATCGCCGACCAGACCGCGGTCAGCAGCACCAGACCGCAGGCGACCAGGACGACGGCCTGCACGACCTGACCGGCGCCGAACGTGATGTCCGCCTGCACCAGCCCGATCACCAGCACAACGATGCCGCTGGCAACGTTCGTCAGCTCCGCGACGTTGATCCACCGCAGGGTCAGGTAGAACTGGCTCGACACCGGCCGGAGCAGCACGCCGTCCAGCTCGCCCTCGGTCAGGTAAGTCGTCATCCGGTTCAGGTTCGGCGCGACGAAGGTCGCCAGCAGCCCGGTGACGATCTGGAACACCCCGACCAGCGCGATCACCTCGGCCCGCGACCAGCCGTGCACCTCGCTGGTGAACCCGAACAGCAGCAAGGTCGGCACGATGCCGAGCCCGAGCTGCACGAGGCCGACGAGCAGCGTGGTCAGGAAGTGCGCACGGAAATGTGTTTCCCGCACCACCGCCTGCGCGAAGAACCGCCGCCACAGCCGAAGATGCCGCCACTGCTTGTGCCACCAGGTCCGGTCCAGCGTGCTCATGCGCCCACCGCCGAGTACGCGCGGATGCCCGCGGACCACACCAGCCGGGCGATCGCCGCGAACACCACGACGTACCCGAGCTGGATCCCCAGTCCCACCAGCAGTTCGTGCCCGGTCAGCTGACCCGCGACGATCTCGACCGGGAACGACACCGTGTACCGGAACGGCTGGTGGTCGACGAAGCCCGTCGACCACGACGGCATCAGCGCCAGCGGAACGACGGCGCCGGACAGCACGCTCGCGACGATCACCCGGGCCTGCACGAGCGCGCTCACGTCGTCCATCCAGAACGCCAGCGACGCGATCAGGATGTCGATCGTGAACACCAGCATCGCCCCGAGCAGGATGCTGATCGCGAACAGCGCCCAGCGTCCCGGGCCGGCCGGGATGTTCATCGAGTCGCGGAAGATCCACCACACGATGCCGATCATCGGCATCAGCGCGAACAGCTTCAGGAACTTCTCCGACAGGTTGTTCGCGACGAACCCGGTCAGCAACGACGCCGGCCGGACCATCCAGCTGGACAGCTTCCCGAGCCGGATGTCCTGGGCGAGGAACCCCGCCATCCACGACGACGTCGCCATCGTGACGAAGCCGAGCAGCACGAAGTACGTCGTGATGTAGCGCTCGTCGACCGGCAGTTGGGCTCCGCTCGCGAGCGCCGTCCGCCAGATCAGCAGCGAGATGATCGGCATCGTGATGTTCGCCAGCATGAAGATGATCCACGCGCCGCGGTACACGGACTGCTGGGCGATGTCCGCCGCGGTCATCCGGCGTACGACGCGGAGGTTGCGCACCAGCGTGCTCATGACACGTCTCCCAGCGTGCTGCGGCGCAGGAAGAGGTCGCGCATGATGTCCTCGATGTCCGCGTCGGACACGTCGAGGTCGACCAGCGGGCCGAGCCGGGTCAGGTGCTCCATCACCGCACCGGCCTGCTCCCGATCCGCCTCGAGCGCGACCTGCTGCCCGGACACCTCGACCGCGGTCACGCCGTCCAGCCCGCTCAGCCGCACGGCGTCGACGGTCGTCGCGTACGTCGCCCGGACGAGCTTGCGCGGACGCGCCGTACGAACGAGCTCGTCGAGCCCGCCGTCGAACTGCAGCCGGCCGTGGTCGATGATCATCACCCGCGAGCAGAGCGCCTCGATGTCGTCCATGTCGTGGCTGGTGATCAGGATCGTCGTACCGCGGACGCGGTTCACGTCGGCGAGGAACGACCGGACCCTGGCCTTCGCGACCACGTCCAGGCCGATCGTCGGCTCGTCCAGGAACAGGATCTCCGGGCCGTGGACGAGTGCGGCCATCAGCTCCAGCTTCATGCGTTCGCCCAGCGAGGTCTTGCGGACTTGCACGTTCAGCAGGTGCTCGACCTCGAGCAGCTCGGCGAGTTCCGCGACGTTGCGGTCGAACTCGGCGGTGGACAGGCCGTACATGTCCTTGTGCAGCAGCAGGCTCTCCATGGCCGGGACGTCCCACCACAGCATGGTCTTCTGGCCCATGACGAGCGCGATCCGGCGCAGGTAGTCGTGCTTGCGGTCCGACGGCGTGTGGCCGAGCACCTGCAGGTCGCCGGAGGTCGTGTACAGCAGGCCGGACAGCATCTTCAGCGTGGTCGTCTTGCCTGCGCCGTTCGGGCCGAGCAGGCCGACGACCTCGCCCTGTCCGATGGAGAACGTCACCCGGTCGACGGCGAGCCGGGTCTCGTACTTGCGTTTCACCAGGCTCTTCAGCGCACCGCCGAGCCCAGCGCGCTGCTGATGAAAGGTGTAGGTCTTGGTCAGATCGTGTGCCGCGATAACAGGCGTCACGTAATGCACCGCTTTCCACAGGAGTCGGTAAACGACGGACCGGGCAGCGTCAACGCGCAAACGCGCAGAGCGCAGGACGAGCACTTCGGCGAGTGAGATCGGCCGGGTGGACTCCGAGGTCCGTCCCGGCTCCGCGATCCGGTGCGATCGCGCGGGTCGACGTCAAATCAACCGTTATCTCGACGAGGTGTCGACATCGCTCCCTGTGGGTCCTTCCGACGTGCGGCTGCCACCGACCACGGTAAGCCGTCCCGGAAAGCGCCGTCCAGCGGCTTTTTCAGAGGTCCTTGCGCATCTGCTGTGAGATGACCGCGTAGCCGAGCGAGTCGTACAGAGCGATCGCGGTGTTGTTGTCCCCGAAGACGTTCAGGTCCAGTTGCGTGTATCCGAGCCGCCGGCACTCCTCCTCGGCGGCGAGCATGATGGCCCGGCCGTACCCCTTGCCGCGGTGCGCGTGATCCACCTCGATGCCGTAGATGAACGGCACCTTCGCCTTGGTGCTGATCCACAGGCTGCCCACCGGCTCGTCGCCGGCGACCGCGATCCAGATCAGTTGCTGATCGGTGGCCGGGCCTTCGGGCAGCAGTTGCTCGGTCTGCTCGTACGCGACGGCGAGCGCCTCGTCCGGCGTCAGGCTGCGGGCCGGTCCGACACCGGCCGCGAACGACGCCGCGGCGCGCTCCATCCAGCTCGGGTACTCGTCGTCGGTGATTGGGCGCAGGAGCACCGGAGATGTCGTCACGTGCTCACCTTAGGTCGGTTAGCTTGAAGCTATGGAGCTGACTTTCGAACTGGCGGAGAAGGTGCTCGCCGAACAGCCGTTCAGCGTGCTGCTGGGGACGCGGCTCACCGCGTTCGGCGCGGGCGCGGCGACTCTCGAGCTCACGATCCGTGACGAGCTCCGCCAGCAGAACGGGTTCCTGCACGGAGGCGTGCTCAGCTACGCGGCCGACAACGCGATCACCTTCGCCGGCGGATCCGCGCTCGGCCCGGACGTGCTGACCGGTGGCTTCACGATCAGCTATCTCCGCCCGGCACAGGGCGTCGTACTGCGGGCCGAGGCCCGGGTCGTGCACGCGGGCAGCCGGCAAGCCGCGTGCACCTGTGAGCTCGTCACCCTCGACGAGAACGGCGACGGCACCCTGTGCGCGATCGCCCAGGGCACCGTCGTCGGCCGTCGGTAATTGGAGGGCGCAGGGTTCCCAGATGCCCTCTCAGTCGAAGAGCTCCTCGAGGAACGACTTCTTCTTTTTCTTGTACTGGTGCTGGTTCCCGTACCGCGGGTCGTAGCGCCGGTCGTCGTCGTACCGGCGGTCGTCGCGCCGGTCGTCGTAACGGCGCTTGTCGTCGTAGCGCTGCTCCTCGTAGCGCTTCTCCTCGCGTCGCGGCTCCTGCGGTGCGTTGAACCGCAGCTCGGCGTCCACCAGGTGCTCGAGCTCACCCCGGTCGAGGAAGATGCCGCGGCACTCACCGCACTGGTCGACGGTGATGCCGCTGCGCTCGTACGTCCGCATCGCGCCCCGGCACTTGGGACAGATCAGGCTCTCCATCCGGCAACGGTAAGTGACGAAATCCCCGTCAGCCCGCCCTCTCAGCCAACTCTCAGCAACTTCCTACTTGAAGCTCGACAGGAACGTCTTCAGGATCGGCCCGGCGGTGTGTGAGCCGGACTCGCCGCCCTCGACGATCACCGCGAACGCGACGTCGCCGCGGTAGCCCGCCATCCAGGCGTTGGTGGTGACCTTGCCCTTCACCACGACCTCGGCCGTACCGGTCTTGGCGGCGACCGCGCCGTTCCCGGCGAGCACGCTGGCGGTGCCGCCGGTGACCGTGGTCCGCATGAACGTCCGCAGCGCCGCAACAGTTGCTGCTGGCAACGGAGAGGCGGCCGCGCCGGCGGCGTCCTTGCCCGGCACGAGCACCGGCTTCATGGCCGTACCGTGATCGACCGTCGCGGCGACCAGCGCGATCGCCAGCGGGCTGGCGGTGACCGTGCCCTGACCGATCATCGACGCGGCCTCCTCGACGTCGTCCTTCGGCGCCGGGACCTGGCCGCCGTACGCCGAGAGCGACAGGTTCAGGTCCCGCCCGATACCGAACATCGCGGCGGCCTTCGTCATCCCGTCCTTCGGCAGCCGGGCGTGCTGCGAGATGAACGCGGTGTTGCAGGACTTGTTGAACGCCGTCTGCATGGTGCCGTTGCCGTACGCCGCGAGCGCGTCGTAGTTCTTGAACGTCTTGCCGAACACGTTGATCGTGTCTGTGCACGGCAACGGCGTCGCCGCGGTCTCACCACTGCCCAGCAGCGCGGCCGAGGTCACGATCTTGAACGTCGAGCCCGGCGCGTACCGGCCCTGGAAGGCGCGGTTGTAGCTCGCCACCTGCGGGCCGTTCGCCGCGGCCAGGATCTGGCCGGTCGAGGCCTGGACCGCGACCAGCGACGCGGGCAGCTTGCTGGTCGCCAGCGCGGCCTCGGCGGCCTTCTGCAGGTTCGTGTCCAGCGTGGTCTTCACCGGCTTGCCGGCGGTGCCCTTCTGGGTGAAGACCGTCTTGATCGTCAGCTTGGTCTTGCCGTCCCGCAGCGCGACCGTGCCGCCCGGCGTCCCGGCGAGCTGCTGCTGGAACGCGTACTGCAGGCCGGTGGTGCCGACCTGGTCCTGCGCCGACGCGGTCGGCCCGGCGTTCTTCAGCGTGTCCTCGTTCGCCGTCTTCATGGTGCCGATGATCGAGCGGGCGAACGTCGCGGTCGGCGGCAGCGACTGCGTACCGCCCATGGTGAGCACGCCGGGCAGCTTGCTCATCGTCGGCCGCAGCGCCTCCCACTCCTCGGCGCGGATCGTGATCGCGTCGACGAACTGCCCGGCCGGCGCCGCCTTCGCCCGCGCGGCGAGCTTCGCGCCGTCCACGTCCAGGTACTTCGTGAACGCGGCGTACGTCGCTGCCGTCGCCTTGCTGCCCGACGCGACACCGACGATCACGACCGGCCGGTTCGCGGTCAGGGCGACGCCGTTGCGGTCCAGGATCGAGGCCCGGGCCGGCAGCGCGCGGACCCGCTTCAGGTAGTTGCTGTCGCCCAGCCCCGGGTAGATCGTGTCGCCCGACGCCTTGATCTTCCACGCGTCGCCGGTCTTCACCGCGGTCGCCGTACTGGTCCACTTCATCGCGCCGATCCCGCGCAGCTGCGCCTCGACGGCGAGCTCCTGGGTGCAGCTCGTGCCGTCGGTGCACTTCGGGTCGCCCTGCGGGGTCACCGTGACGGTGCTCGCGACCAGTGCGGTGTCGACGTCGTCGAGCCGCTTGCCGAACACCGTCGGGTTGTCGGTGAGCGCACCGGCGGCGTCCGGCTTGCCGTCCGGGGCCCAGGCCTTCACCCAGGCGTCGGCGAACTGCTTGATGACCGCGCCGGACGCCTGCTGCTCGTCGCTCCCGGACTTCCCGCCGCCGGACTTGCTGTCCGAACAACCAGCGGTGATCAGCAGACTACTCAGGCAGACGATGGCAGTGGTTCGCTTCACGTTCCCAACTCTCGCACGACGACGGATGGACACCGGGCACAGTCTTCGGCGTGTGGCTCCTGGCCACGAGGGCGAAACTACTCAACTCACCCAACTACGACGCGCGCACCCGCTCGGGAGTTGGCGCCAGACGGCGGCCGAATCGGGACCGAGACGCTGTGCGTATCGGCCCGGCCGGATTCTGGAACCGCGTTCCACGGTCGCCGTACCGAGCGTATTCTGCTCCTTTGTGACCCGCCTTGCTCTGCACAGCCGCCTGCTTCCCGGTACCGAAGAGGCCTACGAGATCGAGCACGCCCGCGTCTGGCCGGAACTGATCACGGTGATGCGCGCCGCCGGGATCAGCGACTGGTCGATCTGGCGCAGTGGCCGCGACCTGTTCCACCTGGTCGTCTCCGACGATTTCGAGGCCGCCGTCGCGCAGCTCAAGGACGACCCGGTCGACCAGCGCTGGCAGCAGCACATGAGTCAGTTCGTCGAAGGCTTCGCCCAGAACCCCGAAGGCGTCGCCGGCCAGTCCCTGCGCCACGTCTGGACGATGAGCGAACAAACCGACTAGTACCAAGGTCCCTGGTCGGTCGGGACCTTGTGTCGTAACCGGGCGACCGCCGCCGCGCGACGGTGGTGACGTGGAGCATTTGCGATTGCGCGCGGCCCTGCCGCGGTTGGCGGCCTGCGCGGGGCGGACCGCCGTACAGTTTGCCCGCAGACGCATCCGCTTCCCGCGCGGTCAGGTCGGTCGGCGGGTGCGGTTCGCCGACGGGTCGACGGCGTCCATCTACCGCGAGACGGTGATGGAGCTGCCGGCGGCGCCGCTGAACCCGTGCGTGTTGATCGTCCAGTTCCGGCTGCGGCGCGTCAGAGGAGTCGGACACCGGCTGTTCCGCGCCGAGAGCTGGCTGAACACCCCGTTGTTCGCCGGTTTCCCAGGCTTCGTGTCGAAGCTCTGGTTCGCGGCTGACGAGTCCGGCGTGTACCGCGGCCTGTACGACTGGGACGGCCCCGACCAGGCCGACGCGTACGTCCGCGCCCTCTGGTGGCCGCTCGCCCTCGTCTCCGAACTCGACTCGATCCACCACCGAGTGCTGCCAGGCCTCCGGCGCGACGACGTGCTCGCCGACCCGACCTGCGTCGACGGCCCTGCAGCCCCCGACCAGTGGTGGCGGCCGCAGGAGTCCTGGTGACACGTGTCCTGGTGGTGGGCGCGGGGCCGACCGGCCTCGCTCTTGCGCTGCAGGCCCACGCGCTGGGTGCCGCGGTCCGCGTCATCGACCGGCGTACCGAAGCGGCCAGGCCCTCGCGGGCGATGATGCTGCACGCGCGATCGCTCGAGGTACTGCGTCCGCTCGGCGTTGTCGACTCCCTGCTGAGGTACGCCGACAGCGCGCCGACCGTACGGCTCCACCTGCGCGGGCGTGTGCTCCCGGTGCGGATCGCGGAGCTCGCGGTGCCGGACACGGCGTACCCGCACCTGACGCTGCTCCCTCAGGCTCGGGTCGAGTCGGTTCTCGCGACCGCGCTGGAGAGCCGGGGCGTCCCGATCGAGCGGGGAGTCGAGCTCGCGTCTCTCAGGTCGGCGCGGAGGAGCGGTGTGCAGGTGCAGTTGCGTGGGCGTGGCGAGGCGACTTGTGACTATCTGGTCGGGTGTGACGGTGCCGACAGCACAGTTCGCCAGGCGGTTGGTATCGGGACGAGCGGCGGAGTCTACGACCGGGAGATCGTGCAGGCCGATCTGGAGCTGGACGGCAGCCTCGGTACGGACACCGCGCACGTGTCGACCACTCGCGCCGGCCTGATTTTTCTGTTCCCGCACGGCGATCAGGCGGCGTGGCGGCTGCTGGCGACCAGGCCGGTCGGTGGTGGCCCGATATCGCCGCGGGACGTGCAAGAGATGCTCGACGCGGCCCGGCTGCAGACGCGGGTCAACCGGGTTGCCTGGTCGGAGGTGGTGCCGATGCGCCACCGGCTGGCCGATCGCTACCGCCACGACCGGGTGTTCCTCGCCGGCGATGCCGCGCATGTCCACTCCCCGGCCGGCGGGCAGGGGATGAACACGGGGATCCAGGACGCGATCAACCTCGGCTGGAAGCTGGCCCGGGTCGCACAAGCCACAGATCCGCAGACGCTGCTCGACTCGTACGAGCTCGAGCGCCGGCCCGTCGCGCGGGCCACGACTGCCTGGACGAACCTCGTCTTCTGGGCCGAATCCGGTCTGGATCCGGTGGCGTCGCTGCTCCGCACCGTGGTGCTGCCGGTCGGCGCGCCGTTGGTGCTGCCCACCGTTCTGCGCCGGCGGCACCTGACGGCCGCGGGCTTCCGCGTCCTCGCACAGTTCCGCGTCGGGTATCCGACCAGCCGGCTGTCGATCGACGACGGCCGGCCCGAGTCGCTGCCGCTCCGCGTCGGTGACCGGTTGCCTGACTTACCCGTCACCGTCGCTGGGGGGCGCACTCGGCTGCAGACCCTCACGGCGTGCCCCGGGACGCATCTCCTCCTGCTCCGTGATGCGCCGACGGTCGCAGTGACCGATGCCTCGATCCACGTGCATCGGCTGCTGGACTGTGACGGTCGCGGCCTGATCGCCGTACGCCCGGACGGGTACATCGGCCTCCGCACGACGGAGGCGTCGTCTCCCGAGGTCGCGCGCTGGCTCGACCTCACCGGCGCCACCTAGCCCCCGCGCGCCCCGCCTTCGCGCACTGTGTGCACCGGATCCGTACGGCGGGTGCCGAGAAACGCGGATGTGGTGCACAAAGTCGGCCTCTGGGCGGGGCGGGCGGGCTGGTGGTCGCTAGTTGTGCATTTCCCAGAGGAGGAGTTCGGCTCCGGTGGGGGCCGCGGTGACGCGTTCGCCGTCGGAGCCGGTGAACCGTACGGCGTCCCCGGTGCCCAACTCGCCGGCGCTTTCAAGGGTCGCCGCACCTGCCGCGACGAAGAGGTGCAGGTAGGGCGCTGCGGGCAGCTCGATCGCCCCGCCCGGGCCGAGCCGCGCGACGGACATCCCAGCCGCGGGCTGGTTGATGTGGATCGCGGTGTCCGAGGAGTGCTTGGCGAGACCTGAGGCCACCGGGATCAGTTCACCCGTCGTCAGATCGAGCTCCGCCTGCTCGTACGACGGCGGAAGATCGAGCCGGTCGGGCCGGACCCACATCTGCACGTAGTGCACGGGCTCGGCGCCGTCGTTCCACTCGGAGTGCCGGATCCCGCTACCGGCACTCATCCGCTGCGCCAGCCCCGGATGCACACTCCCGCTGTTTCCCTGCGAGTCCCGGTGCGCCAGAGCACCCCGCAGTACCCAGGTCACGATCTCCAGATCCTGATGCGGATGCTCCTCGAACCCGGTGCCCGCAGCGACCGTCTCGTCATTGTGCGCCACCAGAAACCCGAACCCCACGTTCGCCGGATCGTAATGCGCGCCGAACGAGAACGAATGCCGCGAGTCCAGCCAGCTGTCGAGGGTGCGGAACCGATCGTCCGCCCGATGGATCTCCACGAGGTCCAGTAATACCCCTTCTGCCCTTCGAGTTGCGGCTCACCGTTGCGTGGACGAGTCAGTCCCACCCTGCAACAAGCGTCGGCAGCGTGCCGCGACCCTGAGACAGAGCCGTTCGGCCCGTGCATCCGGGGTCCGATGACCCCAGCGCGACCGGTCGCTGAATGCGACGTTTCACATCGAGGTGACGATGACATCGTCCATGGCGCCGGGCCGGATCGACGCGCACGGAAGACCGGAGTGAAGGGAGACGATGGCGATGACGACGGCAAGCGGTCGCTGGGCGGTGTCCGGGAGATTCCCGATCCGGGACGTGTCGCTGTACGCCGAGATCGTCGGGCAGGGGCATCCGGTGGTGCTGATGCACGGCGGACCCAGCGCAGATCACTGGACGTTGGCGCCGTTGCGGCGCTGTGCCGACCAGTTCACGATGATCCTCTACGATCACCGCTGCAACGGGCGCTCGGTCGGCGTTCCGGTGTCGTCCATGACCTGGGACAACCTGACCGCGGATGCGGACGCGTTGCGGGAGAAACTCGGCTTCGAGCAGTGGGCGGTTCTCGGCCATTCCTTCGGCGGTCATGTGGCGCTCGAGTACGCGCTGCGCTTCCCCGGCAAGCTCTCGCACCTGATACTGCTGGACACCGGTGGCGATGCTCACTGGGCGCGGCAGAACGCGGCCGAGGTCATGGAGAAGCGCGGCTACAGCGCGGAGAAGGCGCAATTGGTGCGGCGCTGGTTCACCGGTGACTTCGAGCGCAGCGAGTACTACCGGATCCTGACGAGCATCGGCTCCGCGTACTACTCCCGGAATCCCGTGCTGGGGGTGGCCCGCGACCTGGCGGACGGCGGGTGGCGTGGAAAGGTGCGGCCGGAGGCGCACATCTTCGCCGGTCGCCACCTGCTGAAGGACTGGACCGTCATGGACCGGCTCGGCGAGATCGCGGTGCCGACGCTGGTCATGTCCGGGCGTGACGACTTCGTGTTTCCGCCGGAGTGTCAGGAGGAACTCGCGGCGGGCATACCGCATGCGCGCCTTCGGATCATCGACCACGCAGGTCACAGTCCGCATTCCGAGCAGCCCACCGAGACCAGGCGCGCTCTGCGGGACTTCCTGTCGGCGACCTGAGCGACCGCGACAAGCGGACTGCGCCGCTCGGTGGGCGGCGCAGTCCGGTCTTGGTTGGACGGTTGGTCAGCCGGTGGGGTTCCCGTTGTCGGAGCCGAGGGTGGCGTTGACGGTCTGGGGTTTGCCGTTGCGGGTGATGGAGAGTTTCACTTCATCGCCCGGGCGGTGCGAACGGACTGCGGCGACCAACGCGTCCCCTGACGCGATCGCCTTGCCGTCTACAGCGGTCACCACATCACCCGACTGCAGACCGGCCTTGTCCGCCGCACCGCCGGACGTAACCTCGCCGAGGCGTGCTCCGTTCGTGAGCCCGTCGGAGGACTGCGCGTCGCCGACCGTCACACCGAGCCGCGCATGCGTGGCCTTGCCCTTGGCCACCAGCTCGTCGATGATCGGCTTGGCCTGGTCGATCGGGATGGCGAACCCCAGGCCGATGTTCCCGCCCTCGGATTGTCCCGATCCGCCGGCGGTCTTGATCGCGCTGTTGATACCGACCACCTGGCCGGCGAGGTCGATGAGGGCGCCGCCGGAGTTGCCCGGGTTGATCGCGGCGTCCGTCTGGATTGCTGGGAAGACTGTCGTGCTGTCCTGTTGCTCGTCGCCGGACGTCACCGGCCGGTTCAGCGCCGAGACGATCCCGCTGGTCACGGTCGCCTCCAGGCCGAACGGCGAGCCGATCGCGACCACGCCCTGCCCAACGGCGAGCTTCCCGCTCTGACCGAGGGTGGCCGGCGTGAGACCGGTGGCGTTCGCCTGGATAACCGCCAGGTCGGTGAGAGGGTCGGTGCCCTTGACCGTGGCCGACACGGTCCGGCCGTCGTTCAGGATCACGCTGAGCTGGGCGCCCTGCCCGGCGCCGGACACGACGTGGTTGTTCGTGACGATCAGCCCGTCCTTGCTGATCACGATGCCGGACCCGGTCGCCTGACCCTGCTGGGTCGCGACCGCGATCTTCACCACGCTCGGCAGGACCTTCGAGGCGGCGCTCTGCACGGAGCCGTCGGGCGCCGACGCGGGTGCCGCCTGGTTGCCGTTCAGCGGGGCGGTCACGGACGGGGTGTTCGCGGTGTGGTCGGTGGTGGCCGAGTAGACGGCCGCGCCGCCGACACCGCCTGCGGTGCCGACCAGCAGCGCGGTCAGCGCCACCACGGCCAGACCGGCCCGGCGCTTCGGCTTCGGCGCGGTGGCCGTGGCCTGCTGCGGGCCGAGGGGCCAGTTCGGGCCCGGAGACGTCCCCTGATGCGTCCCCGGTGCGCCGAACTGCGGATACGCACTCCCACCTGTGGAGTACTGTCCCGGCCGCTGCCCCTGCGGCCCCGAGTCCAGCCGCGGCTGCCCGCCCTGCGGCGCGAACTGCTGCTGCTGATGCTGCCCGTACATCGGCAGCTGCTGCGTCCGCTCCGGCCCCTGCGGTCCCTGTACGTCGTGGCCGGGCTGGTTCTGCGGCTGCTGCGGCTGGTTCTCGGTCATGGCAATACTGTCCCGGCCGGACCTGAGAGGGCCCTGAAGATCCGCTCGGAGTGACCGAAGAACTCCATGAAGATCCTCTGAAGAAGACCCGCCGCGCCGAAACTCTTAACTCATCGCGTACGAAAACCTGTGCTGGCGAAAGTAGACATTCGTCGATCGACTGGCTAGAGTCTCTGGTGTTGCCAAGAGAGAACAAAGAAGCTGACGCGGGCGGCCACAGACCGCCCAGGCAGTACGCGCAGTATCAGCAGGACCCGGCCGAGGAATTCGCAGTGCAGTACCAAGTGATGTGGCAGTCGCAGTAATCGGCCGGTGCAGTAAGCAGTAAGCAGTCGGAACACTGAAGAAGAGGAGTGGATTACGTCATCAGGATCGCCCGCCATGGCTGCGTTTCGCCGGGCGGGTACCGCAGTCCCATCGTGATTGGAAGGTGGTTCTCGGTTACACACAGTGCGATCCCAGCGGAGTCCGGCCTGCACGGCGGACCGCGGAAGTAGAGGCTGACTCAAGGGTCAGCAGATGGTGACAATCCGACCCCAGGGCCCCGGTGCTTCGGCACCGGGGCCCTCGACACGGAGGTGCGATGACCCCAGGCCGGCCAGCGGAGCAGACGATGTCAGAAGACCCCGAAACACCAGCGACCAACCTCGACGACGAGAACTTTCCCGCCTACACGATGGGGCGGGCCGCCGAGTTGCTCGGCGCCACCCCTGGGTTCCTGCGCAGTCTGGACGAGGCGAAACTGATCACCCCGCAGCGCTCCGAGGGTGGACATCGCCGCTATTCCCGGTACCAGCTCCGCCTGGCCGCCCGCGCTCGCGAGCTGGTCGACAACGGAACGTCGCTGGAGGCCGCCTGCCGGATCATCGTCTTGGAAGATCAGCTGGCCGAAGCGCTGCGGATCAACGCCGAGCTCAACGCGGCGGACGAAGAAGGCTGACCAAGGGACTCGCGCCCGCACACCACGGCCACATCAGCGGGTCTGGGTCGCCGCGTGCGGCAGCCACAGCGTGAACTGGGCGCCGGCCCCTGGCACGTTCCGTGCGTAGATCATCCCGCCGTGCTGCTCGGCCGCGTGCTTCACGATCGCCAGGCCCAGCCCGGAGCCGGGGCGGCTGCGCGCCTCGCTGGACCGGTAGAACCGGTCGAACACGTGCGGCAGGTCCGCCTCGGCGATCCCCGGCCCGGAGTCGGTGACCGTCAGTACGCCGTCCACGAGCCGGACCGTGACATGCCCGACGGGCTGCCCGTCGCTGTGCTGCGCCGCACCTTCGGGAACGCTGTACTTCGCGGCGTTGTCGAGCAGGTTCGTGACCGCGCGCCCGAGCAGCCGCTCGTCACCCCACACCGGGAACGGCGTGAGCTGGACGTCCCACTCCAGTCCGGGCGCACGCCGCCGGACCTTGATGACCGCGTCCTCGACCACGTTGGACAGCTCGATCAGCTCCGCGTTCCGCACCTGCGGGGTGTCGCGGGCCAGCTCGGTCAGGTCGCCGATCAGTGTGGTCAGCTCGTCCATCTGGGCGCGTACGTCGTCCAGCAGTTGCCGCCGGTCCTCGGGGCGAAGGCCGCCGCGCTTGTCGGCCTGCGCGAGCAGATCCAGGTTCGTCCGGACGCTGGTGAGCGGCGTACGCAGCTCGTGGCCCGCGTCACCGACCAGCCGGCGCTGCCGGTCGCGGGACTGTGCAAGCGCGCCGAGCATCGCGTTGAACGCCATCGCCAGCCGGGAGATCTCGTCGGTCCCGGCGACCGGGATCGGTTTCAGGTCCTCGGTGCGCGCGACGTGCTCCGCCGCGCCCGTCAGCCGCGCCAGTGGCCGCAGACCGGACCGCGCCACCGCGTTGCCCGCAAGCGCGGCGCCGATGACGCCGATCAACCCGAACGCCCACAGCACGATGCCCAGGTTGTGCAGTGTCTGGTCGATCGCTCCCAGCGACTGCGCGACGACCAGGGCACCCGGCTGGTACAGCCCGGGCTCCTCGTCGCAGGGTGCGTTGGCGGGACAGTAGCGGGCCGGCACGGCAACCACCCGGAAGTGGGAGCCGCCGTTGCGTAGACCGACAGTGCGCAGACTGGCCTCGTTGCCCTGGTTCTGGGCGATCTGCAGCTCGTCCGGCCCCATCGGCGGGAGCGGACTGTTCCGTGGCGCCCACTTCTGGCCGTCGGCGCTCAGGACGCCGACGCGGATGTCGCTCAGACCCAAGGCGTCGGCCGAGGCGTTCTGCAGGTTGTAGAGGTTGGTCAGGACGCCCTTCTGGGAGGCCTGGCTGGCGCGCTGGATCAGGCTGTCGTCCAGGTTCTGGTACATCTGCTGACGTACCGTGACGTACGCAGCGACGCTGACGATCGCCACCGCCAGGCCGACCGCAACCGCCGCGAGCAGAGTCACGCGGGCGTGCAGGGTCAGCTTGTGGAGTGTCTCGTTCCACCAGCTCTGGGTGCGGGCGGCGGTCGCCGCCACGCGGTTTCCATTGCTCTTGGCAACAGGTGGTGCGGGTTGCGGTGGCGGCCGGTCGGTGTACGACGGAAAGCCCTCGGGGTGTTGCTGGCTCACGGCGGGGTGTCTCTCAGCACATACCCGATACCGCGGACGGTGTGGATCAGGCGGGGCAGGCCGTCGACCTCGGTCTTGCGGCGCAGGTAGCCGATGTAGACCTCGAGGGAGTTCGCCGTGGTGGGGAAGTCGTAGCCCCAGACCGCGTCCAGGATGACCGCACGCTCCAGCACCCGGCGCGGGTTGCGGATCAGCAGCTCGAGCAGCGAGAACTCGGTGCGGGTGAGCTGGATCGGCACCTCGCCGCGGTGCACCTCGTGCGCGTCGACGTCGACCACGAGATCGGCGTACTGCAACACCTCGCCGCGCTGGCCGCCCTCGCCCGGCGTGGTGCTGCGGCGCAGCAGCGCGCGCAGCCGGGCCAGCAACTCCTCCAGCGCGAACGGCTTGGTCAGGTAGTCGTCGCCGCCGGCGTCCAGGCCGTCCACCCGGTCCGCGACCGCGTCCCGCGCGGTGAGCACCAGGATCGGCACGTTGTTGCCCGCGGCCCGCAAGGCCTTGGTGGTCTCCAGCCCGTCCAGCCGCGGCATCATCACGTCCATCACGACGACGTCCGGCTCGACGTTGCCGATCACCGCGAGCGCCTCGGCGCCGTCGGACGCGGTCACCACCTCGAAGTCGTTGAACTCCAGCGAACGGCGCAGCGAGTCCCGGACCGCCCGGTCGTCGTCCACCACCAGTACCCGCATCGTCTGCCCCGCTCCACTCGAAGTTCCGTGACCGAGAGTAGGTCGCTTCTGTGAGAATCGCCTGAGAACCCGCTGATCCTCACCAATAGGTTGCCAGACGTGGACATTGTCGAATTCACACCTGAGCCCGCCGACTTCGCCTGGACGTTCGGCGGGGTGCCTCCGGTACGCCGGGTGCGGCCCGGTACCGCTCTGCGCCTGTGGACCGAGGACGCCTTCGCGGGCAGTCTCCGCAGTACGACGGACCTCGCCAGCGCCTCGCTGACGATGCCGTTCGTGAACCCGCAGACCGGGCCGTTCTACGTCGAGGGCGCCGAGCCGGGCGACACGCTCGTCCTGCACTTCGTCGAGCTGACCCCGGCGCGGAGCTGGGGCGCGTCCGCGACGATCCCGTTCTTCGGCGGCCTGACCAGCACGGACCGGACCGCGACGCTGCAGGACCCGCTGCCGGAGCGGACCTGGATCTACGAGGTGGACAGCGCTCGCCGGACGGTCGGCTTCCAGGCGCAGGGCAGTGATCTGGAGGTCGCGCTGCCGCTCGAGCCGATGCTCGGCACCGTCGGGGTGGCCCCGGCGGGCGGTGAGGTCCGCTCGGCGCTGGTGCCGGACACGTTCGGCGGGAACATGGACACGCCGGAGATGCGCTCCGGGACCACCTGCTACCTGAACGTGAACGTCGAAGGCGCGCTGTTCTCGGTCGGTGACGGTCACTACCGGCAGGGTGAGGGCGAGTCCTGCGGCACCGCGGTCGAGGGCGCGATGAATGTCGTCCTGATCGTGGATCTGCTCAAGACGCCCGGACCGGTCTGGCCGCGGTTGGAGAGTGACGACTACCTGTCCGTCGTCGGCTCGAGCCGGCCGCTCGAGGACGCGTGGCGCGCCGGTCAGGTCGACATGGTGCGCTGGCTCGGCGAGCTGTACGGGCTGGACAAGCTGGACGCGTACCAGCTGCTCAGCCAGGTCAGCGAGGTCCCACTCGCCAACGTGGTCGATGCCAACTACAGCGTGGTCACGAAGGTCCCGAAGCGCCTCCTCCCGGACGCCACGGCGTACGACGGGATCCACCAGCGGCTAGCCGAACTGCGGAACGACCTCCTCGGCGAACCGCTGTAGCGGCTCGTGGTCGTAGGCGACGCCGGGAATGTACGAGATCACGTAGTCGATACCGGCCTCCGCCAGCCGCTCGACGTGCTCGCTCAGCTGCTTCGTCGTGACGATCTCCGCCAGCACATGTGACGTCCCGCCAGAGCCGATCTCCAGGAACTCCTCCAGGCTGTACCGCCCTCGGGCCCTGGCTGTCGCGGCCACAGGGTCAGCAGCCGCCTCGACCGGAAACACGTTCAGGCTGGTGGACTTGATGATCTCGTCGTAGTCGCGGCCGACCTCGTCGCAGTGCTTGCGGAGAATCGCCAGCTTCCGTTGGATGACGTCGACCCTTCCGGTCCCGAAGTTGCAGGCATCGCCGTACTTCGCCACCAGCCGCAGGGTGACCCGCTCACCGCCGCCGCCGATCCAGAGCTTGGGGCGGCGCCGCGGGACGACGTACGGCTTGTCGACGGAGTGGTACTGCCCGTGAAAGACCACGTCGTCCTCGGTCCACAGCCGGTGCAGCAGCTCGACCGACTCGGTGAACGAGCCCATCCGCTCCTTCTGGCTCGTCCAGGGGTAGCCGTACGCCTTCCACTCGTGCTCCGACCAGCCCGCCCCGAGTCCCGCGTACATCCGGCCGTGACTGGCCACGTCCACGGTGGCCGCCATCTTGGCGAGCAGGGCAGGGTTGCGGTACCCGTTGCAGCCCACCAGCTGGCCCAGGTTGACCCGCGATGTGTCCCGGGCCAGGGCGGCTGTGGTCGTCCACATCTCGAAGACGGTCTCGCGGGCGGGCTCCGGGACGGTGTGGAAGTGGTCGAAGAGCCAGATCGAGTCCCAGGGGCCTGCGTCGGCCGCCTTGGCCACCGCGGTCATTGCCTCCCACTGCTCGACCGGGTCCGCCAGTTCGACCAGGTCCATCCGCCAGCCCTGCGGAACGAACACACCGAACTTCATGCTGTCCTCCTGGAGATGGCCACGCCGGCCAGGCACAGTGCGCCGCCGGCGAGGGCCAGTGCGGTGGGAGCCTCGCCCAGCGACAGCCAGGCCAGGACGATCGCGACAACCGGTACGGCGTAGACGGTGACGCCCATCTGTCCGGCACTCGTACGGCGGAGGGCGAAGGCCCACGTGGTGAAGCCGAGCGCGGTCGGGAACGCTGCCAGGTACACGACCCACCAGATGGTCGCCGCGTCGGCAGCCCGGACCTCCTCGACCAGGGTCGGCGCGAACGGCAGACAGACGACCGCGCCGATCGTGCAGGCGAGCCAGGTGACCTCAGCGGCGGGCAGACGGCTGAGCAGCGGCTTCTGCGTCACCACGCCGACGGCGTACGAGATGGCGGCGACCACGCACAGCACCACACCCCACGTCTCGGCGCGGCCGCTGGAGGTCGACGTACCGATGACGACGATGCCGGCGAACGCGACCAGGCCTCCGATCACCAACTGCCGCGGGAACCCCTCGCCCAGACCCAGTCCGGCGAGCACTGCGATCAGCAGCGGGGCGATGTGGACGAGCATGGCCGCCGTACCGGCGTCGAGCCGGCGCTCGGCCTCGTTGAGGGCCAGGTTGTAGACGCCGAACCACAGAACGCCGCACGCGATCAGCGGCAACCAGTCGCGGCGCACCGGCCAGCGCTGTACGGCGGGCTGCTGCCGCTTGACCAGCAAGGCCCCGAGGAAGACGCTGCCCAGGCCGAGCCGGGCCAGCGAGAGCGGGCCGGCGGAGATCTGGGTGCCGACGTGCCGGATGGCGACGAACGACGACGCCCACAGCACGACGGTGGCGGCGGCAGCACCGGCCGCGAGACCGATTCGCGGCGGGGCTTCGGCAACTGTTGTCACGCTCACTACAGTAGGAACGAAGTCTGCGGCCATCCATGACGATTCGGAGCCCAGGAGGCGGTTGTGCTTACCCAAACGAGAAGCCAGATGCTGGATGAGCTCAATACCAGAATTCTGGACGAGTTGACCGCCGATCCCCGGCTGCGGACCACCGAGCTCGCCCGGCGGCTCGGGGTGTCCACGCCGACGGTGCGCGAGCGGGTGGCGCGGCTGGAGGAGTCCGGCGTTATCCGCGGCTACCGGCTCGACATCGACCCGGCCGCGCTCGGCCGACCGGTCGCCGCCTGGGTGCGGCTGCGTCCGGGCCCGAACCAGATCCCGAAGATCATCGAGCTCGCGGGCCGTGTCCCGGAGGTCGTCGAATGCCACCGGATCTCCGGCGAGGACTGCTTCCTGATGCGCGTCCAGGTCGCCGAGATCGCCGCGCTCGAGGAGGTGCTGGACAAGTTCCTGCCGCACGGGCAGACGACCAGCTCGTTCATCGTCTCCACCCCGGTGCCGCCGCGGAGCGTGCCGCTGTCCGCAGGGTGAGCCCCAACCACCGTCGAGAGTGGTCTGCATCACTAGTCTGGTGCCGACTTCACACGCTTCGGAAGGACCCTGGACCATGGCTGTCCGCAGAGTTGCCCTGCTCACCGCCGGCGGGCTCGCGCCCTGCCTGTCGTCCGCCGTCGGCGGGCTGATCGAGCGCTACACCGAGGTAGCGCCCGACGTGGAGATCATCGCCTACCTGAACGGGTACCACGGCCTGCTCAGCGGTCAGTTTCTCGAAGTGACGCCGGAGGTGCGGGAGAAGGCGGCGCTGCTGCACAAGTTCGGCGGCAGCCCGATCGGGAACAGCCGGGTCAAGCTGACCAACACCGCGGACCTGGTGAAGCGCGGCCTGATCCAGGACGGGCAGAACGCGCTGCAGGTCGCGGCCGAGCGGCTGGTCGCGGACGGCGTCGACGTCCTGCACACCATCGGCGGTGACGACACCAACACCACCGCCGCCGACCTCGCGGCGTACCTGCAGGAGCACGACTACAACCTGACCGTGGTCGGGCTGCCGAAGACCATCGACAACGACGTGGTCCCGATCCGGCAGAGCCTGGGCGCCTGGACCGCCGCCGAGCAGGGCGCGCTGTTCGCCCGCAACATCATCGCCGAGCACAGCTCGAACCCGCGGATGCTGATCGTCCACGAGGTGATGGGGCGCAACTGCGGCTGGCTGACCGCGGCCACGGCGCAGGCCTACCAGCAGTGGGTCGACGAGCAGGAGTGGAACCCGGGCATCGGCCTGCGCAAGGGCGGCTGGGACGTCGACGCCGTGTACGTGCCGGAGGCAACGATCGACCTGGACGCCGAGGCCGAGCGGCTGCGCAAGGTGATGGACGAGGAGGACTGCGTCAACATCTTCCTGTCCGAGGGCGCCGGCGTGGAGTCGATCGTGGCCGAGCTGGAGGCGCGCGGCGAGGAGGTCGGCCGGGACCCGTTCGGGCACGTGAAGCTCGACACCATCAACCCGGGGGCCTGGTTCGCGAAGCAGTTCGCGGAGCGGATCGGCGCGGAGAAGACGATGGTGCAGAAGAGCGGCTACTTCAGCCGCTCGGCCGCGGCCAACGACCGCGACCTGGCGCTGATCAAGGAGTGCACCGACTACGCCGTCGACGCCGCGCTGCGCGGTGAGTCCGGCGTCGTCGGCCACGACGAGGAGCGCGGCGACGAGCTGCGCGCGATCGAGTTCCCGCGGATCGCCGGCGGCAAGGCCTTCGACCCGGCCGTCGACTGGTTCGTCGCCCTCAAAGCAGGGATTGGTCAGAGCTGAGCGCGGAGGCGGTCGACCCACTGGTCGGCCGCCTTCTCGATCTGTGCGAGGACCTCGTCGAAGCCGTCGTCCTCGCCGTAGTACGGATCCGGTACGTCGTCGCGGGCGAACAGCTGCGCCGTGGCGCCGTACCGGGTGAGCGTGTCGAGGTGGCCCGTGTCCATCGCGAGGATCAGGTCGGGCGACCCCGACCGGTCGAACTGACGGGCCCGGTGCGCGCTGCCGTCGTACCCGCGGCGCCGGAGCGCGGCCGCGGCGCGCGGGTCCATCCGGTCGCCGACGTGCCAGCCGCCGGTGCCCGAGCTGGTCACCTCGACGTCGTCGAGACCAGCCTCGGCGAGCTTGGCGCGCAGCACCACCGCGCCCATCGGTGAGCGGCAGATGTTCCCGGTGCAGACGATCTCGACGCGCACTAGTGGACTTCGGCCTTGTCCGGCAGCACGACGTTGAGGAGCATGCCGACGATGCTGATGATCAGCGCGCCCCACAGTGCCGACCAGAACCCGTCGACGTGGAACTGAACGTCGAGCTTCCCGGTGATCCAGGACGTCAGCCACAGCATCACGGCGTTGATCACGAAGGTCAGCAGGCCGAGGGTGAGGATCAGCAGCGGCAGTGACAGCAGCTTCACGACTGGCTTCACGATCGCGTTCACGACGCCGAAGATCGCGGCGACGATCAGCAGTGTGAGCACCCGCCGGCCGGTGGTCGCGCCCTCGAGCGTGATCCCGGACACGAGCCAGGTCGCCACGCCCAGCGCGATCGCGTTGGCGAGCAGCCTGATGATCAAGTTCTTCATGCCGTCGATCCTCCCATCCACGCGGTAGCAACACTCCCGGCACGCGCCCTGATCCGTCCCTGACTCTTGACACCGAAAATGACCAAGTGATCTGATCATTTTCATGTCCCGTCCACTGATCGCGGTAGTCGCGTTGTCACTCACGGCAGCGGGCCTCGCTGTCCCGGCAGCCGCAGCCCCGTCGAGCTGCAGCGCTGTCAGTACCAACTGGACCGCTCAGGCATCGCCGCACGCGGCGCCCGAAGGCCTCCTCAACGCGTACAGCGACACCGGGAAGGGCTGGACGGGTGCGGACAGCACCTACTCCGTGCCGCTGCCCGGCGGGCGTACGGCGTGGGTCTTCTCCGACACGTTCCTCGGCCCGGTGAACGCAGACGGCAGCCGTCCGATGACCGCGCCGTTCATCAACAACTCGTTCGTGATCCAGCAGGACACGAAACTGAAGACGGTCACCGGCGGTACGGCGACCAGCCCCACCGCGCTCGTCCCGCCGCCGGCCAACGGCTGGTACTGGTTCGGCGCCGCGCAGACCAGCCACGCCGGCCGTGACCTCGACGTGGTCGCGCTGCGCTTCGAGAAGACCGGGACCGGGCAGTGGGACTGGCGCTGGGCCAGCAACTATCTGGCCCGGTTCGACAGCACGACGTACAAGCTGAAGAGCCTCACGCCGATCCCGTCCGGTGCGAACGTGCAGTGGTCCGGCTGGCTGCTCCGCGACAGCGGCTACACCTACGTCTACGGCGTCGAGGACCTGGGCGCCTCGAAGTACCAGCACGTCGCCCGGGTCCGCGGCGACGACCTGACCGCGAAGCCGTGGGAGTACTGGACCGGGTCGGGCTGGTCGGCCGACGAGACCGCCTCGGCCCGAGTGCTGCAAGGCGTCGCGAACGAGCACAGTGTGACCCGTTGGAGCGACGGCTATCTGCTGGTCACGCACGACACCAACGAGCTGTTCAGCAAGCGCGTCGTCGGGTACTTCTCCTGCTCGCCGACCGGTCCGTGGGTGAAGCCGGTCGAGCTGTACCAGACCCCGGAGACGGGCGGGAACATCATCACGTACAACTCCCACGACCACCCCGACCTGCGGCG
The DNA here is from genome assembly GCF_040610875.1 of Kribbella sp. NPDC003505. Taxonomy (NCBI): domain Bacteria; kingdom Bacillati; phylum Actinomycetota; class Actinomycetes; order Propionibacteriales; family Kribbellaceae; genus Kribbella; species Kribbella sp. NPDC003505. The sequence goes on from NZ_JBEXNA010000004.1 coordinate 677,404, forward strand.
CGGTACGTCGCTGCTGGTGAGCTACAACGTCAACAGCCTGGTCAGCGACGAGCTGTACGGCGACGTGAGCATCTACCGCCCGCGCTTCGTTTCGGTCACGCTGGCGGCGGCCGGATGAGCGCCACCGGAGGCGTCGTACGGCGCAGTCTGCTGGACGACCTGGCGACGTCGATGCTCGCGCTGATCGCGGAGCGGAAGCTGGCGCCGGGTGACCAGTTCGAGGCGGTGCGGTCGCTGGCGGAGCGGTTCAAGGTCGCCGTACCGACGGTCCGGGAGGCGCTGCGCCGACTGGAGGCGACCGGAGCAGTGGAGCTCCGGCACGGGTCCGGCGTGTACGTCGGGCCGAACGTCGGCCGGCTGGTGCTGGCGAACCCGCTGGCGCTGGCGCCGAGTCCGGACCGGCTGGTGGAGCTGCTACAGGCCCGTGCCCTCATCGAGCCACCTGTTGCCGCGCTGGCGGCACAGACCCGTGGTGAGGCCGCACTGGAGCAGATGGCCAAGGACTTGGAGAGTGCGGCCGAGCTGATCGCTTCCGGCGACCACGCGCAGTTGGCCGAGGTGAACATGGACTTCCACCGCTCACTGGCGCAGGCCTCCGGGAACTCGACCCTGGCCGAAGTGGTCGAGTCGGTCACGGTCGTGAACGCCCGGGAGCAGCTGGAGATCCTGCACATCCACGGTGACCGCCAGGCCGACCTCGACGAGCACCGCGCGATCTACGACGCGGTCCGCTCCGGTGACGCCGACCTGGCCGAACTCCTCACCCGAGAGCACCTCGACGGCGTACTGGCCGTCATCAACGAACGTTTTCAGCATCCCTGAGCTGGAAGGACGCATCACATGCAACGCAACAACCGCAAGGCGCTGGCGGCTCTGGTGATCGCCGGCGCGCTCGCGCTGTCCGCCTGTGGAGGCGGCGGGGCCGCTGCCCCGAAGAAGGGTGAGGACAAGCCGGTCGACTCGCTCAAGTTCTACAACGACAAGGGCGGGTGGAAGGACGCGTTCACCCAGGTCGGCGCGGCCAGCAAGAAGGACGTCGGCGTCGGTATGGAGCCGGTCGGGTACTCCGACTCGAACACCTACACCGCGTTCATCCGGTCCTCGTTCCGGACCAAGGAGAAGGCGGACCTGTTCACCTGGCACACCGGCAAGGAGCTCCAGGACCTGGTGGACCAGAAGCTCGTCGCCGAGACCACCGACCAGTGGACCAAGGCGATTGCCGACGGCAACATCCCGGAGCAGCTGAAGCAGTACTTCACGTTCGGCGACAAGCAGTACTGCGTCCCGCTGAACGCCGGCTACTGGGTGATGTACTACAACAAGGCCGTCTTCAAGAAGGCCGGGATCACCCAGACCCCGAAGACCTGGACCGAGCTGACGCAGGTGGCCGACAAGGTCAAGGCCGCCGGTGTGAAGCCGTTCTACCAGACCAACATCCTGTTCTCGTTCGTGTGGTTCGAGACGCTGCTGGCCGGCAAGGACCCGGACCTGTACGACAACCTCGCCGCCGGCAAGGCGAAGTACACCGACCCGGGTGTGGTCGAGGTGATGAACGAGTGGAAGAAGATGATCGACGCCGGGTACTTCAGCGACCCGGGCGCGAAGACCGAGCCGCAGGCGCAACTGAAGAACGGCGACGTCGCGATGATCAACTTCGGCACCTGGTTCAGCGGCAACCTGAACACGCTGAAGATGAAGGCCGGGACCGACTACGACTTCTTCGTGATCCCGAACGTGAACCCCGACCTGCCGAAGACCTCGATGATCTTCGAGACCGGCCCGGTCTGCTCGGCCGCGGCGTCGGACCACGCGTCGACCGTCAAGAAGTGGACCGACTGGTGGGTCACGCCGCAGGCGCAGACCGCGTGGGCGAACTCCCGCGGCGACCTGTCGTTCAACCCGAAGGCCGAGGTCAAGGACCCGGGGCTGGCCCAGCTGAACAAGGACGTCACCGGGTACCGCCTGATCAACCGCTGGTTTGAGGCGACACCGGTCCCGGTCGCGAACAAGGCGCTCGAGGTGTTCGGCGCGTTCGTGACCAAGCCGGGTGACCCGATGCCGGGCCTGCAGAAGATCCAGGCCGAGGCGGACGCGTACTGGGCCAAGCAGAAGTGACTGCTGTCACCGAGCGGCCGGTGGAGACCCGACGGCTGAACGCCACCCGCGCCGCGCGGACCGGAGCCCGAATGGCACCGCTGTTCGGGCTCCCGGCCGCGGGCGTGGTCGCGCTGCTGCTCTACTTGCCGTTCCTCTGGACGACGTACGTCAGCTTCACCGACTACGACGGTCTGGCCTCGCCGGTGTGGTCCGGACTGGCCAACTACAAGGCGATGTTCAGTGACCCCGACCTGATCGGGGCACTCGTCAACACGTTGCTGTGGGTCGCGGGCATGATCACCCTGCCGGTCGTACTAGGGCTGCTTGTGGCTGTACTTACCTATGGCCACAAGTGGGGCACCTGGCTGCGGCTGCCGTTCCTGCTGCCGTACGCGATCTCCGGTGTGGCCGTCGGCGTCATCTGGGGCTTCGTACTGCAGCCGGACGGCGCACTGGGCCAGGCACTCGGCTTCTTCGGGCTCCCTGGTGCTCACACCGGTTGGCTGCAGTCCGGCCCCGGCAACACCCTGATGATGATCGTGGCAACGACCTGGCAGGCCGCCGGCGTCAACGCCCTCCTGTTCGTGGTCGGCCTCCAGTCCATCCCGACGGAGCCGCTGGAGGCCGCGCGCCTGGACGGAGCCGACGGCTTCAAGCTCTTCCGGCATCACTTGTGGCCACAGCTCAGAGCCATCACCACAGTCGTCATCGGACTGTCGATCGTCGGCAGCCTGAAGACCTTCGACGTGGTCTGGGTGATGACGCAGGGCGGTCCGGGTACGTCCTCGGAGACCCTCGCGCTGTCGATGTACAAGGAGACGTTCGTGCTGAACGACTACGGCCAGGGCGCGGCGATCGCGCTGTTCCTGAGCCTGGTCACCTTCGCGGCCTCGGTCCTCTATCTGCGTTACCAGTTGGGGGACGCCCGTGAGCAAGGTTAAGACGGGGTTCCTGGTCCTCCTCGGGCTGATCTGGCTGGCGCCGGTCTACCTGCTGATCGTCAACGCGTCCAAGTCCGTCGACGGGTACGACGCCAAGACCGTGTGGAAACCGGCCGGCTTCTCGTTGTTCACGAACTTCGGGGACGCGTGGAGCAAGGCGGCGCTCGGCGACACGCTGGTGGCGACCACGATGTACAGCGTGGTCGCGCCGGTGCTCGCGGTGCTGATCGGTGCGGCGGCCGGCTACGCGATCGTCGTCCTGCGGCTGAAGCACGGCTTCGGTTGGTTCGTTTTCATCTTCGGCGGGACGATCTTCCCGCTGCAGATGATCCTGATGCCGCTGTTCTCCGGGTACGCGAACTCGGGGCTGTACGACACCCGGACCGGGATGATCGTCGTGTACACCGCGATCAGCGTGCCGTTCTCGGCGTTCGTGATGCGGAACTTCTTCACCGGCATCGCGCGCAGCGTGTTCGAGGCCGCGGTGGTCGACGGCGGCGGGCTGTTCCGGATCTTCCGCAGCATCTACCTGCCGATGGCCGGGTCGGCGCTGGCCGCGATCTTCATCCTGCAGGCGACCTTCGTCTGGAACGACCTGCTGCTCGGCCTGACCCTGAGCCAGTCGGAGTCGGTGCGGCCGATCATGCCGGCGCTGACCGGCCTGCAGAGCACGTACGGCGGCGCGGCGCTGCCGACCGTGCTGGCCGGCGGCCTGCTCGTCTCGCTGCCCACCGTCATCCTCTTCCTCGCCGCTCAACGCTTCTTCTCCCGGGGCCTCGCCCTCGGTCAGTTCTGATTTTCGGAGGACATATATGAGTAGCCGCACAGTCGTCGTAACCGGCGGCGCCGCCGGCATCGGACGAGGTGCCGTGGAACGGTTCCTGGCCGCCGGTGACCGGGTCGTCGTGCTCGACCGCGACATCTCAGCTGTCGGTGACCAGGTCACTGGCGTGCAGGTGGATGTTGCGGACCGGTCCGCGCTCGCCGCCGTCGCGGAGGAGATCGGCGCGATCGACGTGCTGGTGTGTGCGGCGGGCGTCCAACGCTACGGAACCGTCGTCGACACGCCCTTCGACGTGTACGACGAGGTGATGGCCGTGAACGTCGGTGGCGTGTTCTTCGCCTGCCAGGCGTTCGTGCCGCACCTGCCGCGGGGCGGGAGTGTTGTGGTGGTCGCATCCGTGCAGGCCTATGCGGCGCAGACGAGCGTCGCGGCGTACAGCATGGGAAAGGGCGCCCTGCTCAGCCTCGTCCGGGCGATGGCGGTCGACCACGCCCCGGACGGGATCCGCGTGAACGCGGTCTGCCCGGGCTCGGTCGACACTCCGATGCTGCGCACCTCGGCCGCGCAGTTCAGCGGCGGTCGGCCGACCGACGAGGTGATCGCCGAATGGGGCCGGTCGCATCCGCTCGGACGGGTCGCGACACAGGGAGAAGTTGCCGAGGTCATCTACTTCCTGTCCTCGCCCGCGGCCTCGTTCGTGACGGGAGCCGACGTGAAGGTCGACGGCGGGTTGACCGCCGGGCTGGCCGTCGTACTGCCGGAGGACGCGAAGTGAGGATCGTCGACGTCCGCGCGACCACGGTGACGATGCCGTTGGAGGCGCCGCTGCGGCACAGCAACGGAGCGCACTGGGGACGCTTCGTACGGACCGTGGTGGAGGTCGAGGCCGACAACGGCCTGATCGGTCTCGGTGAGATGGGCGGCGGCGGGCAGAGCGCCGAGGCCGCGGTCACCGGGCTGAAGGAGTACCTGGTCGGCCACGACCCGGCCCGCACCGAGGCGCTGCGCTGGATGCTCGCCAACCCGACCGCGAGCCTCTACAACAACCGGACCCAGTTGCTGGCGGCCATCGAGTTCGCCTGTCTGGACCTGCAGGGCCGCGAGCTCGGCGTCCCGGTGCACGCCCTGCTCGGCGGAAAGGTCCGCGAGCGCGTGCCGTTCGCGAGCTACTTGTTCTTCCGGCACGCCGCGGACGACGGCACCGGTGAGATCCGTACGCCGGACCAGCTGGTCGCCCATGCCCGCTCATTGGTCGACGCGCACGGGTTCAGCGTGCACAAGCTGAAGGGCGGGGTGTTTCCGCCGGACTACGAGCGTGAGTGCTTCCGGGCGCTGGCCGAGGCCTTCCCGGGGCACCGGGTGCGGTTCGACCCGAACGGGGCGTTCGGCGTCGAGGAGGCGATCCGGTTCGCCCGCGGCATCGAGGACCTCGACAACGACTACCTCGAGGACCCGACCTGGGGCCTGAACGGGATGCGCCGGGTCCGCGAGAAGACGCCGATCCCGCTCGCCACCAACACCGTGGTGGTGAACTTCGAGCAGTTGGCCGCCAACGTCCGCGACCCCGCGGTCGACGTGATCCTGCTGGACACGACGTTCTGGGGCGGCATCCGGCCGTGCGTCAAGGCGGCCGGCGTCTGCGAAACGTTCCAGCTCGGGGTCGCCGTGCACTCCTCCGGCGAGCTCGGCATCCAGCTCGCGACGATGCTGCACCTCGGCGCCGTCGTCCCGAACCTGTCGTTCGCCGCGGACGCGCACTACCACCACCTGCGCGACGACATCATTGCCGGCGGCAAGCTCGCGTACGCCGACGGCGCGATCGCGGTCCCGGACGCGCCCGGCCTGGGCGTGGAGCTGGACCGCGACAAGCTGGCCGAGTACGCCGAGCTGTTCCGCGAGCTCGGCCCGTACCCGTACGACCGCGATCCGGCCCGCCCGGACTGGTACCCCCTGCTACCGAACACCGATTGGGCCGATCCTTCATGACTGTATTGAATGCCTCGCTGCCGCTCGGCGGATCATGGGGCTGTAACTCCCGGTCTTCCCTCGTCGTTCCAGTCGCTTCGCTCCCTCCACTCCTCAGTCCAGACCGGGAGGCCCCATGATCCCGCGCAGCGCCGACTTGGCCAGCGACGTCCTCACCCACACCTACGACGACATGTTCAACCCGCCCGGGCTGACGAACTTCCTGGGCACGGCACAGGTCGACCACGACGTGATGGCCATCCGGAGCGTGAACTTCCCGCCGTACTCGCACGGCGACACCATCACCGGACAGCTGTACGTCGACGGTCGGCTGGCCTGCTCGTACGGCGGCACGGTCGAGGTGGTGTGGCGCCCGGATTGCGTCGTGCGCTCCACCTCGGTCGACGGCCTCGACCTGCGCACCACGACCGCCTGCGCCCCCGGCCGCACGGCCGTGGTCGTCCAGCTGGACATCTCGGGCACACCGGGACGGTCAGTCCAGCTGGGGTTCTCGCTGGCCAGCACCGCGACGCGCTCGTCCGCCGGCTGGTTGCGCCCGGAGCCGCCGTCCGAGGTGAACACGCTGTCGGTTGTCGACAATCGGGTTGTCGGCAGCGGCGAGTCCGGATCTGCTGTCAGTGTGCAAGGTCTTGATGTGCCCGGCACCGTGGACAGGTCCGTGCTCGAGGCAACTGTCGTGCTGGACGAGCGTGGGCACGGCCGGCTGTCGTACGTGCATGTGCTGGCCGGGTCGCTGGAGGAGGCGACGGAGCACTTCGACGTCTGCGTGGCCGACGTACCTGCGGTGATCTCGGTCGCGGAGAGCATGTGGGACGTGGCGATCGCGGACGCCTTCGACCCGTCCAGCGACGGGTTCAGCGGCTCGCTGCCGGTGCTGGAGACGTCGAACGAGGCGCTGCGGAAGCTGTACTGGTGGGGTGTGCTCGGGGTCATCTGGTTCCGGCGTGACAACCCGGCCAGCGTGCTCGGCCGGACGTACGACACGTTGATGCCGCGGTACTGGCAGACCACGACGTTCATCTGGGACTACAGCCTGTCTTCGCTCACGCATGCCCTGCTCGACCCGGCGCCCATGCGCAAGCACATCGAGCACTGGATCGACCTGGACACGCACAAGCATTTCGGCACCGAGTGGCTGACCGGAGGACCGGTCGGCTACTGGTACTCGGTCAACGACTTCGCCATGACCCGGCTGGTGCGCGACTATGTGCGCTTCACCGGGGACGACGCGTTCCTCGACGCGACGGTCGGGCCGAAGACGGTCGGCGACCATGTGCACGAGTGGGCCACCGCCTGGCGCGGGCTGCGCGGCGACCATGCGCTGGCCGACTACGGCGGCATCGACAACCTGCTGGAGTGTGTCAGCAGCTACGTGCACGAGGTGGCGAGCTTCAACGCGGCCAACGTGTGGTGCATGCGGGTCGCCGCGGAGATCGCGGACCGCTCGGGTGACGCGGACCGTGCCGCTCTGCTGCGCAAGGAGGCCTCCGCGCAGGCCGGCCACGTCAACGAGCTGTACGTCGAGGGCAAGGGCTTCTGGCACGCACGGCAGCCCGACGGGTCGCTCGTCCCGGTCCGGCACTGCTACGACTTCAACATCGTCGGTACGACGATCCCCGACGACCTGTCCGAGTCGCAGTGCGCCGAGATGGTCTCGTTCTTCCAGCGGGAGCTTCAGACGCCGACTTGGATGCGCGCGCTGTCGCCGTACGACGCCGACGCCGCGTTCAGTGTCCGGCCGGACCACCAGTGGAACGGGGCGTACCCGGCGTGGCCGGCGGATGCTGGGCGCGCACTGTTCGCGCTCGGGCGGGGTGACGTACTGCTGGACTGGCTGCCAGGTCTCGCCCGGACGGCGAACCAGGGGCCGTGCGGGCAGGCGCACTTCGTCGAGGAGGCGCAGCCGGTGATGGCCGGCGGGGCACGGAAGTCGCCGCCGCAGTTCCCGTACCTGATCGACTGGTCCTGCTCGTCGTCCGGCGCCTGGGTCAGCCTGGTGCTGGAGGGCATCTTCGGCATCGAGGTCGCCCTGGACGGCACGGTGACCGCCAGCCCGCAGGTCGCAGCACTCGACCCGGACGCCCGCCTGACCGGCCTCCGAGTCGGCTCGAACATGTACGACGTGACAGCCGACGGCCTCACCCCCTCCCATTTGCCTGGCTAGCCAGCCAATTTGCCTGGCTCGCCAGGCAAATGAGGGGTTCTACACCCTGAACAGAGGTGTAGAACCCCTCACTTGATGGGTCAGCCAGCCAAATGGGGGATCAGCCCGGGGGCATCGCGATGGCTTCGAGCAGCGATTCCTCGGCGCCGGCGAGGTGATGGCGGAGCTCCTCGACGCACTCGTCGAGCTCGCCACGCTCGAGCAGCCGGACGAGCTTGCGGTGGGACGCGACCTGCTGGCGCGCGTCCTGCCGCAGCGCGTCCACCCGGGCCAGTGCGAGCCTGGCCTCACCGGTGATCGAGTCGGCGGTCGCGATCAGCCGCTCGCTGCCGGTCAGCGCGACCAGGCTGCGGTGGATGGCCAGGTGGGTCTCGGTCATCGCCTCCGGGTCCGCGCCGTCCTTGGCGGTCGCGGCGAACACCCGCATCGCCTCCCGGACCCGCTCCCGGGCCGCCTCGTCGGCGTCGTACCAGGCTCGGATCCCGGCGGACTCGAGCACGAACCGGGCGCGGCAGATGTCGGCCACCGCCGCGGGGTGCAGGATCGCGACGCTGACCCCCTTGTTCGGCTCCCGGACCGCGAGTCCCTCGGTGACCAGCATGGTCATCGCCTCGCGAATGGTGCTCCGGGCAACCCCGAGCGCCTCGGCGAGCGGCTGCTCGCGCAGCGGCGTCCCCGGCTGCAGGTCACCGGCGAACAGGGCGGCCCGCAGCGCGTCGACCACCCGGTCCACCGTGGTCGAGCGGTCCACCCGCAGCCGTTCGTACATACCGAGATTCTCGTCCACACCCGGCGCGTTGTCGCGCCCGACCCGGCCCCGGACACCTGCCTGTGGATAACTTCCGACATCATGACCCGGTTTTCGGGCAGCATTTCCCTCTAGTGGCCGCCCCTTCCCGCGGACCGGCGCGGGGAGCCACTCGGAGCAGCGAGGAGCAGAGCGTGGGAAAGATCAGTCCGGCTCAGCTCCTCGGTGCGATCGGGCTGGTGTTGTTGCTGCCGTTGGTCATCGTCCTGCTGATGCTGCTCAGCGTTCTCGGCGGGCTGGACTCGGCCGAGGCGCAGTGCGCCCAGCACGCCCAGGACGAACCCATGATGGGCTGGCCGACCGATCGGCACCAGATCGACGGCGAGTGGACCATCTTCCACCAGGGCTACGACTTCAAGGTCGACGAGGACGCCAAGGTCTACGCGTCGCACGACGGCAACGTCGTCGCGGCCTCGGCGCACGAGGTCCGGATCCGGATGGCCTCGAAGAACGGGGACACCGTCACCCTCGAGAGCGTCGAGACGCGGTACAAGTACCTGAAGACCGTGAGCGTCGCCAACGGCGCCCAGGTCAAGCGCGGCGACGTGATCGGCACGGCCGGCGTCGGCAACGAGGGGACGGACGGCCAGGGGGCTCCGGTCGGGCTCGCCGGCGCGCACCTGCATTGGGAGATGTGGGCCGACCAGGAGAACAACAACAAATGGTCGATCGTCCCGAAGCCGGAAGAGAACCTGTTCGAGATCGACACCTCGAAGGGCGGCGGCTGCAGCTGCGTCGACGGCAACCTCTCCGGAGCCAACAACCAGCAGAAGGCGTTCAACTTCTTCGTCCAGAACGGCTACTCCAAGGAGCAGGCCGCGGGCATCGTCGGGAACATGATCAGCGAGTCGAGCGTCGAGCCGGCCCGCCTGCAGGGCACGAGCCCGGGCACCGTCAGCATGCCGAACGCGGTGGTCAACTCCTCGCTCGGCTGGGGCATCGTGCAGTGGACACCGGCCGGCAAGATGATCAACCCGTCCCGGGACGCTGGTGTCCCGGACGAGAAGATCGCCTCGCTGGGCTACCAGCTGGAGTTCCTGGTCAAACAGCTCAACGGCGACCCGCCGCTCGCGGAAGGGGCCGCCGGGCGGGCGATCAAGGGAGCAACCTCGGTCGAGGACGCCGCGTACCAGTTCGGGCACATGTTCGAGCGGTTCGCCGGCAGTGAGAACCCGAACCACGAGCGGTACGCCGAGCGCAAGGCGAACGCGCGGCACGTGTTCGACCAGTTCGCCGGCTCGGCACCCGCCGGGGGTGGAGACGCGGCAGCCAGCACCGGGGGCGGTTGCGGCGCCGGCAGCGGCAACATCGCCGAGGTCGCGAAGAACCTCGCCTGGCCGGAGGACGGCCACAACGGTGTCGACGCGAGCATTGCGAAGAAGGAGTACGTCGACGCGATGGAGAAGTACAACGACGGCTCCAGCGGCGAAGACCCGTACAGTGACTGCGGCCGGTTCGTCGCGACCGTGATGCACATGAGCGGCGCCGACAAGGACTACCCGAATGTCGGAACCGATGTCCAGAGGACATATCTGCAAGGCTCCGGCAAGTACGACTGGTGGCACGGCGAGCCCCCGGGCGGCATGAAGCCGGGCGACATCCTGAACGGGCCCGGCCACACCTACCTGTTCGTGGGTCCGTGGGGCAAGGAGGGCGGCGGCTACAACGCCGCATCGGCCTCGCTCCACGGTCACGTGCCGCAGGCGGGTTACCTGTACGACGTCGGCGGAGGCTCCGGCAACTTCACGGTCTACCGGCTGAAGAACGCGCCACAACCGGCGAGCTGAGCAAGGACAGGAGCATCGGATGCTGGAGGAGAACCGGCGGCCCTTCATGATCGGCGTCGTGGCGCTGGCCGTCGTGCTGATCGTGATCGGCGGCGTCGTGCTGTTCCGCGGCGGCGGATCGAAGACGACGCTGAGCGTGACGTCGATCCCGAACGACCTCACCCTGACGCTCGACGGTCACCAGATCCCGGCGAACGGCGAGGTCAAGATCAAGGAAGGCGAGCACACCCTGGTGGGCTCGCGACGCGGCTTCCAGAGCTACACCGAGAAGTTCACGTCCGGAAGCGACCCGCTCACCTACAAGATGTACCTGTACGCCAACAGCGCCGAGGGCCGGGAGTGGACGAAGAACAACCCCGAGCAGGAGCGCGAACTCGAGGCCGAAGCCGGCCGCAAGTACGACCAGATCCAGCAGCGCCTCAAGGAGAAGTACCCGATCCTCGGCCAGCTGCCGTACATCGGCCCCGGCTTCCAGGCCACTTACACCAAGTCCAAGTCCGACCCGAACAACCCCGAGGCGATCTCCATCGTCATCGAGACCTGGACCCCCGAAGCCAAGACCAAGGCCCTCCAGTGGATCAAGGGCTACGGCTGGGACCCCAACACCCTCGACATCATCTGGAAGACCGACAAATAGCCCCCCGCCCCCCCGCGACGACTCCGACGTCGCCCCAGCCCTGGCTCCGGCCCCGGCCTGGCTTCGACTCCCGGCCCGGGCCTGGCTTCGACTCCCGGCCCGGGCCTGGCTTCGGCCCCGGCCTGGGCTTCGGCCCCGGCTTCGGCTCCCGGCCCTGGCCTGGCTTCGGCGCCCGGCCTGGGCTTCGGCCCCGGCGTGGCTTCGGCCCCGGCGTGGCTTCGGCGCCCGGCCTGGCTTCGGCCCCGGCGTGGCTTCGGCCCGGGCCCGGCTTCGGCGCCCGGCCCGGCTTCGGCTCCAGCCCCGGCCTGGCTTCGGCTCGCCGAGTCGTGAGTTTCGGCTGTATTCGCCCAGCCGTTTTCCACGACTCGGCGAACCGCCGCCCAGCCTTTCGCCACGACTCGACGCCCGGACCTGGTCGTCGAGCGGAAAGAGCGGGACATCGGCCGGGCTAGGCCGGACGGATCACCAGCACGTAGTACCCCACTGACGCGCACAGCCACCTAACGACCCAAGTGAACCTGTGGAAAACCCGCAGGCCATCGGGCTCGATCCGGATACCCTCGAAGCGGAAGGACAGGGGGCGAGCACTGGCGTCGTCAGGCGGGGAGGATGAGTTCGCCGCCTGAGGTGGTGATGGGGGTGAGCGGGAAGTCGAGCGGGTTGGTGAGGCAGCGGGCCGAGCCGCCGCCCTTGTGGAACTCGGACAGGTCCAGCACGACGACGCGCAACCCGAGCCCGGTGAAGATCTCGTGCAGCCGTGGTGAGCAGGCCGGCATGATGATCGTCTCGCCGACCACGATCGAGTTCCCGCTGAACGCGAACGCCTCCTCGTCGGTCAGCACGATCGGGTCCGGGACGATCCCGGACAACTCGGCCTGACTCGCGGCGTCGAACGCCGGCGGGTAGACCATCGCGTGCGTGCTGTCGACCGGGCAGAACGGCAGGTCCAGGTGGTACATCCCCTCGTGCGCGATCCGCAGCCCGCGCACCCGGATGTTCCACTCGGTCGCCAGTTGCTTGAGCGCCTCGACCTCGGTCCGCGGTCCGTACCCGACGACCAGGCTGTCGCCGAACACGAACGCGTCGCCGGATTCGAAGTGCGCCCCGACGCCCTCACCGCCGGTCCGCTCGAGCCGGAACCCGTTCCCGGTGAACCAGTCGGCCGCGCTCAGCGACTCCTTCCGGCGCGGCTCGAACCGCATGTGCGAGAGCATCGCGCGCCCGTCCGCGGACGTCAGCCCGAGGTTCATCGCGTACACCATGTCCGGCGAGTCCTCGCGCTGCTCGAGCACCTCGACCTCGCCGCCGGCGTCCACAATCGCCTGTCGCAGCGACTCCCACTGCTTGAGCGCCAGCGCCGGGTCCGGCTGGTCGTGCGTCGACATGTACGGGTTGATCACGTAGTCGATCCGGAAGTGGTCCGGCCGAACCATCAGATACCGACGACCCCACTCCAGCGGCTGTGCCATGAACACCCTCCCACGACCGTTGAGACCTGATCGCCAGATCCCCTGATTGTCCGACAATCAGTCAGTTTGAGGCTCGGCGTACCCGGAGTCAAACCCCCGCGGCAGGTCGCTCCGGACAGGGTGGTTCTCCGAATCGGTAAGGACTAACCTGCGGGCATGACCCCTGACAACGAGGTTCGCTTTCGCGCCTGTCTGGACGACGTCGCGGCTTACAAGCCCGGCCGTCCGCCGGAGCGCTCCGACGGCCGTCCGACGTACAAGCTGTCCAGCAACGAGAACCCGTACCCGCCGCTGCCCGGGGTGCTCGCCGCCGCGACCGAGGCCGCGGCGCACATGAACCGGTACCCGGACATGGGCGCGGTCGAGCTGCTCGAGGCGCTGTCCGCGCGGTTCGGCGTACCGGTGAGCGATCTCGCGGTCGGGACCGGATCGGTCGCGCTGCTGTACCACCTGCTGCAGGCGACGGTCGCCGACGGTGACGAGGTGATCTACGCCTGGCGCTCGTTCGAGGCGTACCCGATCGCGGTGCAGCTGACCGGCGCGACATCGGTCAAGGTCCCGCTGACCGCCGAGGCCCGCCACGACTTCAAGGCGATGGAGGCCGCGATCACCGACCGCACCAAGGTCGTGCTGGTCTGTACGCCGAACAACCCGACCGGCCCGGTGGTACGTCGCGACGAGCTGGTCGCGTTCCTCGACGCCGTACCGTCGAACGTGCTGGTCGTGATCGACGAGGCGTACCGCGAATTCGTCCGGGAGACCGACGTCGTGGACGGCGTCGAGCTGTACCGCGACCGGCCGAACGTGCTCGTCCTGCGGACGTTCTCGAAGGCGTACGGGCTGGCCGGGTTCCGGGTCGGGTACGCGATCGGTCACCCGGACGTCGTCGCCGCGATCCGGAAGTGCGCGCTCCCGTTCGGCGTCAGCTACGTGGCCCAGGCGGCCGCGATCGCGTCCCTCGGTGTCGAGGACGAGTTGCTGGAGCGCGTCGACGCCCTGGTCGAGGAGCGGCAGCGGGTCATGGCCGCGCTCCGGGCCGCCGGCTGGGACGTGCCGGAGTCGGAGACGAACTTCGTCTGGCTCGACCTGGGCGAGGACACGGTCAGATTCGCCGAGGCGGTCCAGGCCGAGGGGGTCTCGGTCCGCCCGTTCCCCGGCGAAGGCGTCCGCGTCACCATCGGCGAACGCGAGGCCAACGATCTGTTCCTGCAGGTCGCCCGCGCCTGGCGCGCGTGACCGTTGAGTAGTCTCGTCTGGATCTCCGGGGCTTCCGCCGGGATCGGTGCCGCGCTGGCCGCCGCGGCGCCTTTCCCGGACGCCCGGATCATCGACGTCTCCCGTAGCGGGGGCCCGGCCGAGCATTTCAAGGCCGATCTCGCGGATCCCGCCGACTGGTCGCGGATCGCGGCGCAGTTCGCCGAGGAGCTGGCGGCGTACGACGGCGAGCGCGTGGTTTTCATCCACAACGCCGGCACGATCACGCCCATCGGCCCGGCGGCCGCCGCGGATCCGGGGGCCTACAACCGGGCCGTCCTGCTGAACTCGGCCGCGCCGCAGGTCCTCGGCGCCGCGTTCCTCCGCGCGTCTGCGCACCTCACCTGCGAGCGCCACCTGATCATGCTCTCCTCGGGTGCCGCGACCTCGGCGTACGCCGGTTGGTCGTCGTACAACGCGGGCAAAGCAGCAGTGGAGCACTGGGTCCGCACCGTCGGTCAGGAACAGCCCGCCGGCGGCTGCCGTGTCATCGCCGTGGCGCCGGGCGTTGTCGACACCGCCATGCAGTCCGAGATCCGCGCGACCGACGAGACCGTCTTCCCGGCCGTGAGCCGCTTCCTCGAGCTCGAACGCACCGGCGCCCTGACCACCCCCGAGGCGGCGGCGACCGGCATCTGGTCCCTGCTCACCCGGGACCTCCCCAACGGCTCCTGCGTCGACCTCCGCAAACTCTGAGTGCGGCCAGAGACGAAGAAGCGGCGCCGGGAGGAGTGAGGCTTGCTCCCGGCGCCGCGGTGTTGCTCCGAATCAGTCACCCCACCGAGGTGGCTCTTTCGGGTCCTGCATCACTGACCAGGGAGGGTCAGTTGTTCTGCTCGTTGCTCTGCTCGCAGGTCTTGAGCGAGTCGACGGAGTTGCCGTCGTTGTCCAGACCCAGGATGCCGGTCGGGTTCGTCAGCGGCACGTTGCCGCCGATGCCGGTGCCCGAGATCTCGTTGTGGCAGACCTGCCACGGGCCGAGCTTGTTGTCGCTCACGGAGACGACACCGTTGCCGTCAGCCTTGTACCACTTGCGGTTCTGCTCGTTGTCCTGCTCGCAGGTCTTGACGGCGGTCACGCTGTTGCCGTCGTTGCCCCAGCCGATGATGCCGGTGATGTTGTCCGCCGGCACGTTGCCGCCGACGCCGGTGGCGGAACCGAGGTTGTGGCAGGCCTGGAACGCACCGAGGTCGTTGCGGTCGATGGCGACCAGCGAGCCGTCCTTGTGCATGCCCCACCAGCGAGCGTGGCCCTCGTCGTAGCCCTTGCTGGCCGAGGAGACCGCGTCGGCCAGGCCCGTGACCTGAGCCTTCTGCTGCGCGTCGTCGAGAACGTTGGCGCTCACGACGGTGGCCAGGCCGAGGGTGGCAACGGTCGCCACTGCCGCGGCGGCGACGATCTTACGAGTTACCTGCATTATGCCAGGTTTCCTTTCGGGTTTTGACGGATTCGTCTTAGTGGTAACGACACCTGGCAGCCCCGGTTACAAACTTTTTTGTCAACTATTTCGGCGGCGCCGGAGTACATAGCCGCGCGGTGATGAGTTCCCTGACGGGACAGCGAAACCCGCTGCTGACCAGGCAACTTGCTGCTAGTGGAGCGGCCGGGAGAGTGAGCGGAAGTTGAAACGAAAGGACCCGTAACCACGATCCGGGTGCGTCGTTGAGTCAGCGCGGGTGACGGACGCCCGGTGAATCGGAAAGATTGTTTCGGTGGGCTCGGTGGCTGCCGAATTGGCAATAGCACGATTCGTCGGAATATGTTGGAAGCATTGCCGGAGTTTCGTGCCGTGTTTTTTCGGGGCAGGGCGCGACCGGCGGCCAGACCCGCTGCCGCGCGCATCGGCAGCGGTGGGAGACCCGGGTCCCTTGGGCCCGGGTCTTTCCTTTGTCCGCGGGCCGCGAGGCCCGGAGGGCCCGGCGCGTTACCGGCGCCGGCGCTCCGCGGTGACGACGAGTGCGACGCCGACGATGATCACCGCGCCGCCGAGCAGGATCTGCCAGGTCAGGGTCTCGCTCAGGATCAGCCAGCCGAGGAACACCGCGACCGCCGGGTTCACATAGGCATAGGTGCCGACCAGCGAGATCGGCGCGTTCGCCAGCAGATACGAGTACGCCGTGTACGCGAGCAGCGACCCGAACACCACCAGGTACGCGAGCGCGATCCACCCGCTCCCGTGGATCCGGTCGAGGTGCAGCCGCCCCGGCTCGCCGCGCAGTACGGCGAGCAGCACCATCGCCGTACCGCCGAAGACCATCTCGTAGAGCGCCGTCACCAGCGGGTCCCGCGGCAGTCCGAGGCGCGGCGCGTACCGCGAGCCGATCGCCCAGCAGATCGTGCCGCCGACCAGGATCGCCACCGAGAGCGGCTTCGCGCTCGTGTTGCCACCTGACAACGCGAGCAGGGCCGCCCCGCCGAACCCGATCAGTACGCCGACCCACGTCATCGCCCGCGGCCGCTCACCGCCGCCGACCCGTAGCAGCATCAGCCACAACGGGATCGCCGCGACCAGCAACGCCGCGAGCCCGGAGGGCACGGTCTGTTCCGCGACCGCGACCGCGCCGTTGCCCAGGGCAAGCAGGAGGACACCGACCGTGGCCGCGCCGACGGCCTCCCGGCGGGTGATCCGCAGCCGCTGCCAGCCGGACTTCAGGGCCAGCCCGGTCGCCAGCAGCAGCGCCGCGGTCAGGAACCGGGCGGCCATCCCGAGCATCGGCGGGATCTCGGCCTCGACCACCACGCGGATCGCCAGGTACGTCGAGCCCCAGACGACGTAGACGACGGCGAGCGCGGTCCAGATCATCGCGCCCGAGGCCGTCCGGGAACCGGTCTCGGCCACTCTGGCCGGAGCGGATGTGGCCATCGTGCGACTCCTCGAAGTGTCATGGGCGTTTTGCAAGAACGATGCTTACGCTACGGCTGGGGTGCGGTGCCCGCAAGGCGATATCCGGCCAGTAGCCAGCGGTTTCCCGCCACGCCGAGGGGCCGCAACCAAGTTGTGACACTTCTCGTCGAGATGCTCGATCGCTGTCATATGAGCGTGCCGACCGGACCAGTGGATGGACTGGTGTCTCACCGCGAGACCGATTTCGGTACCGCCGTACCTGCCGGAGTCCAGACAGTTAGCGGATCAGGCACCCGGTCGGTACGGTGTCCGGCAAGATGGGAGTGAGACCAGTGAGGAGGTCCACTGCCAGCAGTGCATCAACCCTGGATCCACGCGGACCTGCCGTAGCCTCACCCGGCTGAAGAGGCCGGTCCCCGTGCAACGTTGCGGTCGCGGCGATCCCGCGCTCGAACCCGAGGAGTGCATGTGAGTGAGTCTGTCCCGGGCCCTGCCCCGGAAGTGTTCGCGCCCCACGAGGCGCCGGTCAGTCCGCCCCAGGCCTCCGAAGAGGTCGAGTTCGTCCAGCTCCTGACGCCCGAAGGCGAGCGCGTCGAGCACCCGGACTACTCGTTCGACCTGGACGACGAGGCGATCGAGGGTTTCTACCGGGACATGGTCCTGGTCCGCCGGATCGACGCCGAGGCGACCGCCCTGCAACGCCAGGGTGAGCTCGGGCTGTGGGCGTCGCTGCTCGGCCAGGAGGCCGCCCAGATCGGCTCCGGCCGGGCACTGAACAAGAAGGACATGGTCTTCCCGACGTACCGCGAGCACGGCGTCGCGTTCTGCCAGGGCGTCAACCCGCTGAACCTGCTCGGCCTGTTCCGCGGCGTCGACCAGGGCGCGTGGGACCCCAAGGACAACAATTTCCACCTGTACACGATCGTGATCGGCGCGCAGACGCTGCACGCGACCGGGTACGCGATGGGCCAGCAGCGCGACCACGCGGTCGGCGACCCGGACAACGGCGAGGCCACGATCGCGTACTTCGGTGACGGCGCCAGCAGCCAGGGCGACGTGAACGAGGCGTTCATCTGGTCCTCGGTGTTCAACGCGCCGGTGGTGTTCTTCTGCCAGAACAACCAGTGGGCGATCTCGGAGCCGATCGACCGGCAGACCCGGATCCCGCTGTACCAGCGCGCCGCCGGCTTCGGCTTCCCCGGCGTCCGCGTCGACGGCAACGACGTGCTCGCGACGTACGCCGTCACGCAGCAGGCCCTGAAGCGCGCCCGCGAGGGCAGCGGGCCGTCGCTGATCGAGGCCTACACGTACCGGATGGGCGCGCACACCACCTCGGACGACCCGACGAAGTACCGGCTGAACGAGGACCTCGAGCACTGGAAGCTCAAGGACCCGATCGAGCGCGTGCACGCCTACCTGACCCGGCACGCCGGTGTCGGCAACGACTTCTTCGACGACGTCGACGCCGAGGCGGACAAGGTCGCGGCCGAACTGCGGGCCGGCTGCCTCGCGCTGCCCGACCCGGTGCTCACCGACTTCTTCCAGAACGTCTACGTCGACGAGACGCCGCAACTGGCCGAGCAGCGGGAGCAGTTCGCCGCGTACGCCGCTTCGTTCGAAGGCGAGGCCTGAGCGATGACCAAGATCACTCTCGGCAAGGCGATCAACGCCGGGCTCCGGGCCTCGATGGAGAAGGACCCGAAGGTCGTCGTGATGGGCGAGGACATCGGCAAGCTCGGCGGCGTGTTCCGGGTGACCGAAGGGCTGCAGAAGGATTTCGGCGAGGACCGGGTGATCGACACCCCGCTGGCCGAGTCCGGCATCATCGGCACCGCGGTCGGTCTGGCGCTGCGCGGCTACCGGCCGGTGTGTGAGATCCAGTTCGACGGGTTCGTGTTCCCGGCGTACGACCAGATCATCAACCAGGTCGCGAAGATGCACTACCGGTCGATGGGCAAGATCATCATGCCGGTCGTCATCCGGATCCCGTACGGCGGCGGCATCGGCGCGGTCGAGCACCACTCGGAGTCGCCGGAGACGCTGTTCGCGCACGTGCCGGGGCTCAAGGTGATCTCCTGCGGCGACCCGGTCGACGCGTACTGGATGATCCAGCAGGCGATCGAGTCCGACGACCCGGTGGTGTTCTTCGAGCCGAAGCGCCGGTACCACGAGAAGGCCGAGCTGGACGAATCCGTGCCGCCGGCGCTGCCGCTGCACAAGGCCAAGGTGGTCCGCGAGGGCACCGACGCGACGCTGCTCTGCTACGGGCCGATGGTGAAGACCTGCCTGCAGGCGGCCGAGGCCGCGGTCGAGGACGGCCGCAACCTGGAGGTCATCGACCTGCGGACGATCGCGCCGTTCGACCTGGCGACGATCTTCGCGTCGGTGAAGAAGACGCGCCGGGCGGTCGTCGTGCACGAGGCTCCGTACTCGTTCGGGCCCGGGTCGGAGATCGCGGCGCGGGTGACCGAGGAGTGCTTCTACCACCTCGAGGCGCCGGTGCTCCGGGTGACAGGGTACGACACGCCGTACCCGCCGTCGCGGATGGAGGACGACTACCTGCCGGACCTCGACCGGGTGCTGGACGGCGTCGACCGGGTGATGGGGTACTGATGGGCGTCCAGCAGTTCCGTCTCCCCGACGTCGGCGAAGGACTCGTCGAAGCCGAGATCGTCAGCTGGAAGGTCAAGCCCGGCGACACGGTCAAGCTCAACGACACCATCGTCGAGATCGAGACCGCGAAGTCGCTGGTCGAGCTGCCGGTCCCGTTCGCGGGCGTCGTGGCCGAGCTCCTCGTACCGGAAGGCGAAACGGTCCCGGTCGGTACGCCGATCATCTCCGTGCAGACCGAATCCGCCGAAGCCGCCGAGGCCCTGGCCGACGACATGGTCCCGTCGGTCCCGGAACCGGAGGAATCCGGCGGCCGTACGGCGGTCCTGGTCGGCTACGGCCCCAAGACCACCGAAGCCAAACGCCGAGCCCGCAAACCCGCAGCCGCTCCTGCCGCCGCACCCGCCGCGCCGCAGACCCCGGCCGTCCAGCCGGCACCTGCTGCTGTTGCCCCAGCGCCGGCCGCCAGCACACCGGCTGCCCCCGTCCCTGCCCCGGCGCCGGTTGCCGGGGGCAACGGGTCTGTGCATGTGCTGGCGAAGCCGCCGGTGCGGAAGCTCGCCAAGGACCTGGGGATCGACCTGGCCGCGGTTGCCCCGACCGGGCCGGGTGGTGTGATCACCCGCGCGGACGTGGAGGCCCACGCCGCGGCTCCGGTCGAGGCGCCGGCTGCCTCGACGTACGAGCCTGTGGTCAGCGGGCGCGAGGACACACGCGTACCGGTGAAGGGCGTGCAGAAGGTGATGGCGCAGGCGATGGTCGCCAGCGCGTTCACCGCGCCGCACGTGACCGAGTGGATCACCGTCGACGTCAGCGCGACCATGGAGCTGGTCGAGCGACTGAAGGGCGACAAGGCGTTCCGGGACCTCAAGGTCTCACCACTGCTGATCGTCGCGAAGGCGGTCACGCTGGCGGCCCGCCGTACGCCGATCGTCAACGCGGCCTGGGACGAACAGGCCCAGGAGATCGTCTACAAGGGCGCGGTCAACCTCGGCATCGCCGCGGCCACCCCGCGCGGCCTGATCGTCCCGAACATCAAGGGCGCCGACGCGCTCACCCTGCCGGACCTGTGCCGGGCGCTGAACGACCTGGTCGCGACCGCCCGCGAGGGCAAGACCCAACCGGCCGACCAGGCCGGCGGCTCGTTCACGATCACCAACGTGGGCGTGTTCGGCGTCGACGCCGGGACGCCGATCATCAACCCGGGCGAGGCCGCGATCCTCGCGTTCGGCGCGGTCCGCAAGCAGCCGTGGGTGGTGGACGACGAGATCGTCCCGCGCTGGATCACGACGCTCGCGCTGTCGTTCGACCACCGCCTGATCGACGGCGAGAAGGGCTCCACCTTCCTCGCCGACGTGGCCGGCATCCTCGAGGACCCGGCCCGCGCACTGATGTTCTGACCCCGACCGGCGAAGCTGGGGAGGATCTTCTACCCGAACAGGGACGGGATCCTCCCCAGGCCGGCGGCGCCGCGTTCAGCGGGCGTGGGCGCGGGCGGAGAAGTCCTGCCAGTCCGACCACGTCTTCAGCCGGTCGGCGTACGCCTGCTCGATCATCGGGTAGAAGCCCTGCCCGAAGAGCACCCGCAGCGGCGGGTTGTCGGCGTCGACGAGCTCGAGCAGTGCCTGAGCCGCCGCGGCCGGATCCCCGGCCGGCTGCTTCCCCACGAGCTGACCGAGACGCCGACGGAGCCCGTCGTACGCCGGGTTGGGCTCGGCCACGTGCCCGTTGTCGAGCGGGTTCGGGTTCTTGCCGTCGCGGGTCGCGTACCCGGCCGGCTCGATCACGGTGACCTTGACACCGAAGTCCGCGACCTCGCCCGCGAGGGCCTCGTTGAGTCCCTCCAGCGCCCACTTGGAGGCGTGGTACGCGCCGCCGAGCGGCATCGCGACGATCCCGGCCGCCGAGGACAACTGGACGATGTGGCCCGCACCCTGCGCGCGGAGGTGCGGCAGCACGGCCTGAACGACCCAGACCGCACCGAACAGATTGGTCTCCATCTGGTCGCGGAGGTCCTGTTCGGTCAGCTCTTCGATCGCGCCGATCTGTGCATATCCGGCGTTGTTCACGACGACATCGATCCGCCCGAAGTGTTCGACAGCCCGCCGAACGCCGTCGAACACCGAGTCCCTGTCGGTCACGTCCAGCTCCAGCGGGAGCACAGCGTCGCCGAACGCGGCGACCAGGTTCTCGAGACCTTCGACGTTCCGGGCTGTCGCGGCCACCTTGTCGCCTCGGGACAGCGCAGCCTCGACGAAGTTGCGCCCCAAGCCACGCGACGAACCGGTGACGAACCAGACCTTGCTCATGATGTCCATCCGTTCTCTAGATCCTTCCTTCGACCATGAGGTGCCGGCCACACGATCCCTGTGACAGCCGACGGACGTGACGCCGGGCACAGCGGACGCGGGACCAGGAGTGTTGACCTCAAGCGCTTGAAGTGTGTGAGCGTGGACGGCATGACGAGCTTCACCATCCAAGAGGTCGCGCGCCGCAGCGGGCTGAGCGAGCCGACGCTGCGGTACTACGAGGACGTCGGGCTGGTCGGCCCGATCGGCCGGGACGAGAGCAGCGGGCATCGGCGCTACCGCAGTACGGACGTCGACACGCTCGAAGCACTGGCCTGTCTGCGCGCGGCCGGCGTCAGCATCGAGGACATGCGGACGTACCTTGCCAATCGCTCGCGTGGGCGGGAGGCCGCGGCTGAGCAGCGCGATCTGCTGCTGCGGCACGCGGAACGGATCGAGGCCGAGATCGCGGCCCAGCGCGTCCGGCTCGCGTATCTGCGCGGGAAGGCCGAGCTCTGGGACGCCCGTGATCGCGGCGACGAATCCGCTGAGGCCGAGGCGATCCGCCGGCTCGTGCCCGTGGTGGGTGAGCTGCGATGATCCTGGTCACGGGTGGTTCCGGATACCTGGCGACACACCTGATCGCGCGGCTCCTGCGTGACGGGCACTCGGTCCGTACGACGGTGCGCTCGGCGGCCCGCTCCACCTCGGTGCGGGCGGCCGTACGGCGTGGTGGCGCCGACGACGCGGGCCTGGAATTCGTCGAGGCGGACCTGATGTCGGACGACGGCTGGAAGGCCGCGGTCGACGGCTGTGCGGAGATCCATCACGTCGCCTCGCCGATCCCGGTCGCCCAGCCCGAGGATCCGGACGAGCTGATCGTCCCGGCGCGCGAGGGGACGCTGCGCGTGCTGCGGGCGGCGCGGGACGCCGGCGCGCGGCGGGTCGTGCTGACCTCCTCGTTCGCCGCGGTCGGGTACACGCCGAAGCCCGGGGCCGAATTCACCGAGGCGGACTGGACGGATCCCGAGACGCCGGGGCTCGCGCCGTACCCGCGCTCGAAGGCGATCGCCGAGCGCGTCGCGTGGGACCTGATGCGTGACGGTTCCACCGAACTGGTCGTCGTCAACCCGACCGGCATCTTCGGACCGACGCTCACCGCCGACCTGCGCTCGTCGACCCAGCTGATCAAGATGATGCTCGACGGGTCACTGGACGTCGTCCCGCGGGCCCGCTTCGGCGTGGTCGACGTCCGCGACGTGGCCGACCTGCACGTCCGTGCGATGGCCGCACCCGACGCCGCAGGCAACCGCTACCTCGCCGTCGCCAACGGTCCGACGGTCAGCTTCCTCGAGATCGCCCGGATACTGCACCGCAGCCTCGGCGTCGCGACTCCTGTGGAAGAAGCGCCAGGGCCGGATCTGCCCCGCCCGATCATCCACAACGACCGCGCCCGCGCCCTCGGCTGGCAGCCTCGCGACGTCGAAACCACCATCACCGAAACCGCTGAGAGCCTGCGCGACCTCGGCCTGTGGTCACCAGACGTCCTCTGAACGCCACCGCCGGCCGGCCATGGACGGGCGGCCGCGGCGACCGGCCACCATCGAGTGGAACGTTGCCCGCCAGCGTCCGGGCGGCTGCCGAAGAGTACGCAGTATCTCGTCGGCAAGCCGCTCCGGCTCCTTGATCGGGAAGCGGAGGAAGACCTGGAACTTCTCGGCTTCGACGACCAGCGACACCAGGGCGGGCGAGTCGAGTCCGTCCACAAGCGCCTGCGTGGCGGCTTCGATCGGACGTGCGGCGTCGGCCCAGTGCGGATCCGCGGGGCAACGCGCCGCCGCGTCATACAGACGATGCTCGGCCGAGATCTCCACCCAGCCATGATGAAGGGTTTGCCCTTGGCTGCTGTCATCGGTACCGGCGGACAGGTCGTGCTCGGTCGGCACCTAGTGCACCTGAGCGTGAGGGCTGGTTGTGTGTACGGCGTATTCGAGTGCACTACCTGTCGTTCGGTACCGCGCAGGGCCTAATCCACCTGACCTCGTCCGCCGGCCGGTGAGAAGGTGGGGCGGTGCTGGTGATCCTGGTGGTGCTCGGGGCGGCGGTTCTGCATGCGACGTGGAACGCGATGGCTCACGGGGCGCCGGATCGGGTGGCCGGGCTGGCGTTGTTCGAGCTCGCGGCCGGGGTGATCGGGCTCGTCGCGGTGCTGGTGATGGGATTGCCGCCGGCCGGGACTTGGGGATACATCATCGCGTCGGCGTTGTTGCACGTCGCGTATCTGGGTGGGCTGCTGGCGTCGTACCAGCTGGGGCAGTTCAGCCAGATGTATCCGTTGGCCCGCGGTACGTCGCCGTGGGTCGTGGCTGTGGTGTCGATCGTCGTACTGCACCAAACGCTGGCTGTGCTGGAGTTGGCCGGCGTACTCCTCGTGTCGGCAGGTCTGATCGCGCTGGTCTTCATCGGGCGGCCGGGGCGTGGTCAGGTCCCGGCGTTGTTCGCGGCCATCGGCACGGGGCTGATGATCGCGTCGTACACGGTCGTCGACGGGGTCGCCGTCCACAAGATGCCGGTGGCGACCTACATGGGCTGGGTCTTCATGCTGCAAGGCTTCGCGATCCCGCTCGCGGTCCTGGCCTGGCGCGGCCCGCGCGCCTTCGACCTGCCCCGCCCCGCGATCCTCTCCGGCCTCTCCGGCGGCGTCGTCTCGATGGCGGCCTACGGCCTCGTCCTCTGGGCCCAAACCCGCGGCACCCTAGCCGCCATCGCCGCCCTCCGCGAAACCAGCATCATCTTCGGCGCCATCATCGGCGCCCTCTTCTTCCACGAACGCTTCGGCCCCAAACGAGCCGCCGCCGCAGCCGTAGTAGTCGCCGGCATCATCCTGATCACCACGGGCTGATCAGGCGGTGAGCGCAGAGACTGATCGCGATCGCTACTGGCGTGACCGCGATTGGCTTACCTACGCGGTGCACGAACTGCCGGCCGGCGTTCTCGGCGGGCCACATGCTGCCACCGCCTCCGAGTGTCACGAGATGTTGGCGGGGCTGGAGGAGTTCTCCCGCCTGTGCACGCGGCTCGGCTTGGACGACCACCAAGAATTCATTGAAGGGTGCCGCTGGCACTTCGAGCATTACCCGCACTATCTCAGCCGACGCCGCCACTTCGTGGACTACGAGAAGTACACCCGCGACCGCGGAGGCCCACAACGCGTGGTCGACCCGCCGCCTCCGCCACGATCGCTAGGACGATCCTGAGTCTCTGCGGTCCCCCCGGGGCGCCACCTACATTCACCTCACGAAGCATCCAGCCGTGCCGCGGGCGCCAGCGAGCAGAAGGCAGGCGGCAGCGCGCAGCGCGGCGACGAAGGAGTCGTGCGTAGTCGGCGCGTGGGGCTGATTCCACCTGCGGGGTAAGTGTGAGCGGGGGTCCCGGGCGGGGGACCCCCGCTCGGATCAGGGGGTTACGGCGTCGAGGGCGTCGGTGATGCCTTCGCCGTAGAAGGCGTTGTTGGTGGTGGTGCCAGTGCAGCGGGGGTCGGGGGTGGTGGGGCAGGCAGTGTCGTCGGCTTCGTGGTGGAGGGCTCGTTCGATGTCGCGCGGGCCCCACCACGGGTGGGTGGACTTCATCAGGGCCGCGACGCCGGTGACGTGCGGCGAGGCCATCGACGTACCGCTGGCGAGGCCGTAGCGGTTGCCGGGGAGGGTGGACAGGATCGAGCTGCCGGGGGCGGCGACGTCGATCTTGTTCAGGCCGAAGTTGGAGAAGCTGCTCTTCGCGCGGGCCTGAGTGGTGCTGGCGACGGTGATGACGCCGGGCAGCTCGGTCGGCATGTCGAGGCAGTCGTTGTTGATCGTCCGCGTGACGGAGGTCGTGTCGTTCGGGCTGTTGCTGTCCGTGGTCTTGTTGGACAGGTCGTAGTTCGAGTTGCCGGCGGCCGCGACCGACAGCGTGCCCTGGTCGGTCGCCCACGCGTACGCGCGCCGGACGGCTTCCTGTACGGCGCCCTGGTCGCCGTTGTCCTTGCACCAGAACTCGAACGGGTCGATGAAGTAGCTGTGGTTCGTCACGGCCATGTTGTGCTGCGCGGCCCACACGATCCCGCAGATCGAGTACTCGGGGTAGATGAAGCCGTCGTCGTTCACGACCTTGACGGACGCGATCCGTACGCCCGGCGCGACGCCGACGATGCCGACGCCGTTGCGGGCCGCCGCGACCGTGCCGGCGACGTGGGTGCCGTGCGAGCTGGTCGTCGGCCGCCACGCGCCGGTGGTGGTGTCCGGCACGCCGTTGTCCACGCAGCTGACCGAGTCGGCGGCGTCGAAGTTCGGCGCGAGGTCGGGGTGGGTGTCGTCGACGCCGCTGTCGTTGATGCCGACCAGGACGCTCCGGGAACCGTCGGTGACCGCGTGCGCCTGGTCCGCCTTGATCTGGACCATGTCCCACTGCTCGCCCTCGCGCGGGTCGAGGACGGGGGTCGCCTCGGCGTCGTCGATGCCGTTCAGCCCGCCGGGGCCTTCGCTGACCGCGGCGGTCCGGGTGGCGCCGACGGACTGCACCTCACGCCCGTTGTGCGTTGCGCGGATGTCGGTCCGGAAGTTGGGGTTGGTCGACTGCGCGACGACCACACCGAATTGCCGGTACGACGTCAGCACGGTGCCGCCGGCGTCCTTGACCGCGTCCTCGGCCTTGCGGACGTGACCCGGCGTGGCCTTCGTGTTGACCACGTAGTTCATCAGCGGACCGGCCGCGGTGGCGCCGGCCGTGGCGGCGGTGGCTTCGGTCGCGGCGGCCAGGGACACGCACGCCAGCGCGGCGGCGGACAGGCCGGCCGCCAGCCGGCGGGGACGGGACGTTCGGGACAAGGTGCCTCCTCAGGGCAACGCCCAGGCGGACGGGCCCAGGCCGGTAACCCGAGACTCTAGGACGAATCGCCGATCGGCGGAGTCGTTCATCCACAACGCTAGGGAAACCCTGCATGACGCTCCGTTGCCCACATCCTGTGGATCTGCCTGTGGATAACTCGTGGACAAGCTGGGGAATATCGGCCGGCCGCGGTGGATTACCTGTGTGTGTAAGATAGATGCAACACAGATACGAGTCGTATGGGTGGGAGTTCAGTGGCAAGCGGGGAGCCGGTGCAGGCGCCGGACGCGTTGGTGTTGGGTGACGAGACCGCGGAGATCGCTCGCGTGGTCGTCGAGGCGGCGCCGGGGGTGGAGAAGATCCCCGCGGCCGAGCGCGTGTATGCGTACGTGAAGGCCGCGATCCTGGACCGGGCGTATCCCGGCGGCGAGTTGCTCACCGAGGGTGAGCTCGCGACGGCGGTCGGCGTCTCCCGTACGCCGGTGCGCGAGGCGCTGCTGCGCCTGGAGGAGTCCGGCCTCGTCAAGCTGTACCCGAAGAAGGGCGCGCTCGTCCTCCCGGTGCTGCCGCAGGAGATCGAGGACGTCCTCGAGGCCCGCGAGCTGATCGAGACGCACGCCGCCGCCAAGGTGTGGCCGCGCCGCAAGCAGCTGATCGAGACCCTGACGCAGCGCGTCGACGAGATGCGCGCTTGTCGCAGGACCGGGGACGCGAAGAGCTTCCTGGAGGCGGACCGCGCGTTCCACGAGGCCATCGTCGGTGCCGCCGGCAACCAGATCCTCGCCAAGCTCTACAACAGCCTGCGGGACCGGCAGGTCCGGATGGGCGTGCCCGGTATCGAGGTGCAGCCGGCCCGGATGGACAAGTCGATCAGCGCGCACCAGGAGATGATCGACGCGCTCGGCGGCAACAGCGTCAAACGCTTCCGCGAGCTCGTCGTCGCTCATATCGCCGAGGCCGCGACAGATCTGCGGGGCACTCGGTGACCGAACTTCTCTTCCCCCTGGGCGGACGGCGAGCCTGGGCGGTGTGGGCCACTGCTGTCCTGACGTACCTCGTGACGGTGCTGCACCGCGGCTCGATGAGCGTCGCCGGACTGCAGGCCGCCGAGCGCTTCGACATCTCCGCATCCGCCCTGGCCAGCTTCACGGTCGTCCAGCTCACGGTGTACGCCGCGATGCAGGTGCCGGTGGGCGTGCTGCTCGATCGGTACGGCTCCAAGCGTCTGCTGATCGCTGCGTCCGGTCTGCTCTTCGTAGCGCAGTCAGCCTTCAGCCTGGTCGACTCGTACCCCGCCGCGCTCGCCGCACGCGCAGTACTGGGCGTGGGTGACGCCCTGGTCTTCATCAGCGTGCTGCGTGTGGTCATGTCGTGGTTCCCCGCGCTACGCCAGCCGGTGATGTCGCAGGCGACCGGAATGCTCGGTGGTCTCGGAGCGATCATGTCGACCGTGCCGATGGCTGCTGCTTTCCATGCCTTCGGCTGGACGCCGACGTTCGCCGCCGCGAGCCTGCTGAGCGTGGTGACTGGACTGCTCGTCCTGTTCCTCGTCAAGAACACCCCGTACGACGAGCCGCTCCGCCGCGCCAAGCAGCCGCTGCACGAGGTGAAGCGCAACCTGCGCCGCGCCTGGAAGGAGCCGGGCACGCGGCTCGGCCTGTGGACGCACTTCACCACCAGCTTCTCCGGCAGCACGTTCGGCCTGCTCTGGGGCTTCCCGTTCCTGGTGCAGGGGCAAGGACTCGCTCCGACGACCGCTGCGGCCATGCTGATCATTCCGGTGCTGGCCGGCCTCTGCTACGGACCCTTGGTCGGACGGTATGCCGCCAAGTTCCCGTTCTACCGGTCCTGGATCGTGCTGGCGGTGATCGCCGGCTCCGTGGTCATGTGGACCGTCGTACTGCTCTGGCCGGGGCGTGCTCCGCTGCCGGTGCTCCTGCTGCTGATCGTCGTACAAGCTGCCGGCGGACCGGGCTCGATGCTCGGGCTCGACTACGCCCGGACCTTCAACCCGACGACACGGTTCGGTGCGGCCAACGGGATGGTCAACACCGGCGGCTTCATCGCCACGCTGATCTGCATCGGCATGGTCGGCGTCCTGCTCGACGCGTCGTCCGGTGGCGCCCCGCAGTCGATCGACGACTTCAAGTTCGCACTTGCGTTCCAGTATGTGCTGTGGGCGATCGGCACCCGGCAGATCCTCAAGTACCGGCGCAAGGCCCGCGGTCACCTGGCGCGCTACAACCCGGAGGCGTACCAGGCGCTCCTCGCCAACCAGATCGTCCCGCTGAAGGGCTGAGACAGCGGCCTGACAGCGGAGTGCCAGGCCGGTGCCAGAGCACCGCGGCACGGTAATCCCAGTGAAGTGAGTCCACTGGGAGGAACCGATGACCACAACGAACCAGGTCGCCATCGAGGCGGTCGGCTTGGTCAAGAAATATGGCAATACGACCGCGCTTGCCGGCGTCGACCTGAGCGTGCCGACCGGCACCGTTCTCGGGGTCCTCGGCCCGAACGGCGCCGGCAAGACGACCGCGGTCCGCATCCTCGGCACCCTGCTCCGGCCGGACGGCGGTCACGCCACGGTCGGCGGGTACGACGTCGTCCGGGACGCGGGCAAGGTCCGCGGCATCATCGGCCTGACCGGGCAGTACGCGTCGGTCGACGAGGACATGTCCGGCCGCCGGAACCTGATCATGATCGGCCGGCTGCTCGGGTACTCGCGGCCGCAGGCCCGCGCCAAGGCGGACGAGCTGCTGGAGCGGTTCGAGCTGACCGACGCCGGTGACCGGATCGCGAAGACGTACTCCGGCGGTATGCGCCGCCGGCTCGACCTGGCCGCGAGCCTGGTCGGAAACCCGAGCATCCTGTACCTGGACGAGCCCACGACCGGTCTTGATCCGCACGCCCGCAACGGCGTCTGGGAGACGGTCCGCAACCTGGTGCTCGACGGGACCACGGTCCTGCTCACCACGCAGTACCTGGAAGAGGCCGATGCACTGGCCGACTCGATCGTGGTGTTCGACAAGGGCACCGTGGTCGCGAACGGGCGGCCGGCCGAGCTGAAAGCGCAGGCAGGCAAGCAGTCGCTGGACGTCCGTCCGGCGGAGCCCGCGCATCTCGAGCGGGTCGCGGCCATCGTCGCCGAGTCGGTCGGCACCCGGCCGTCCGTCGACGTCGTCAACGCGCTGGTGAGCGTGCCGGTGACGGACGGCTCGTCGATGCCGGTCGTCGTACGGCGGCTGGACGAGGCGGGGATCGCGGTGACCGAGCTGTCGCTGCGGCTGCCCAGCCTGGACGAGGTGTTCCTGGCGCTGACCGGTCACACCGCCGAAGAGCAGAAGATCCTGGAAGGAGTGGGCCGATGACCACCGCAACACTCGAGCCGGCGCACGTCGCCAGGCGCGCCAATCCGTTCGCCTGGGTGCAGCAGAGCCTGACGCTGGCCTGGCGGAACGTCGTACGGATCCGGCAGAACCCCGAAGCGCTGGCGGACGTGACGTTCCAGCCGATCATCTTCCTGGTGCTGTTCCTGTTCGTGTTCGGCGGGGCGATCGCGCAGGGCGCCGGCTGGCGCGACTACCTGCCGTTCCTGCTGCCCGGTCTGCTGGTGCAGACGGTCGTGTTCTCCACGATGGGCACCGGCGTCGCGCTGAACGACGACTTCGCGAAGGGTGTGTTCGACCGGTTCCGGTCGCTGCCGATCGCCCGCGTGGCGCCGCTGGTCGGCGCGGTGCTCGGCGACGCGGTCCGGTACACGTTGTCGATCGTGATCCTGATGGGGACCGGGTTCGCGCTCGGCTTCCGGTTCCAGAACGGCGTCGGGTACGGCCTCCTCGCGCTGGTGGTCGTCCTGGCCTTCGCGCTGTCGATGTGCTGGATCTGGGTTTGGCTCGGCCTGTCGCTGAAGACCGCCCAGGGTGTGCAGGGCGTCGCGTTCCTGGTGATGTTCCCGCTCACCTTCGGCAGCAACGTGTTCGTCCAGACCGACACGCTGCCCGGCTTCCTGCAGGCGTTCGTGAAGGTCAACCCGGTCAAGTACCTGGTCGACACGATGCGCGGCCTGATGCTCGGCGGCCCGATCGAGAAGCCGCTGCTGATCACGCTGGCCTGGATGGTCGGCCTGGTCGCGTTCTTCGCCCCGCTGGCGATCCGCGCCTATCGCCGCCGTACCTGATCGCCGTACCTGATCTCAGCGAATGTCGGTGGTGAGCGCCAGAGTGGTCGTATGACGACCAACTGGACGCTCACCATCGACTGTGCCGATCCGGCGCTGGTCGCGCGCTTCTGGTGCACGGCGCTCGGCTACACGGAGTCGGATCCGCCGCCGGGCTGGGACACCTGGGAGGCCTGGTTCACTGACCTGAAGGTTCCCGAGGAGGAGTGGGGCGACGGCGCCTCGATCTCCGATCCCGACGGTGTGCTGCCGTCCATCTCCTTCCTCAAGGTCCCCGAGCCGCGCACGGTCAAGAACCGCCTGCACCTCGACCTCCAGGTGGCCGGCGGCCGTGCCGAGCCGCAAGACCTCCGCGAGCAACGCATTCGCGCCACCGCGGAAACCCTCACCAAAGTCGGCGCCACCGTGGTCCGGGAAGTCCTGATGGACAACTCGACCGAGCTCGACCACCTCTGGATGGCAGACCCTGAAGGCAACGACTTCTGCGTGGTCTAGACGTCGCTGAGTTCGCCGAAGGACAACGGCTCACGGGTGCAGAGGTAAGTTGCCCAGTGCAACTTTGTGGGATGGCCGGCCGGATCCCGGGTGATCCGCAGCAGCTCGCCGGTCTCGCGGCCGGAGACGGTGCGGTAGACGTCCTCGGACAGACGCTCGAAGACGGCGGGGGACTGGTACTCGGCGGCGGCCGGGGATTTCGCCTCCAGGACGCCCTGCTTCACCGAGAACACGAACGGCGAGCCCTCGGAGAACCAGGTGCCGAGGACGCCGGACAGCTCGTCGGGGACCGAGGTGCCGGGGACCCAGGCCTCCGGCGGCAGCGGGTCGTCCTCCAGGACCTTGATGATCAGGTCGGTGGCCAGCGCGCTTGGCGCCGGCGACGACGTGGAACCGAACAGCGCGATTCCCGCCGTACCGGACGAGCGGTCGACGAAGGTCGAGGTGATGTGGCCCGGCATGCCACCGTCGTGGCCGACGAACAGCCGGTCGCCGCGGCGCAGCAGCATGAACCCGAGCCCGAAGGCGAGCTGCCAGCGGTCCACGTCGGCCATGATCTGCACCTGGCACATCTCGTCGAGGGTGTCCTTCGACAGCACCTCGTCGACCGGGTTCGCGACGAACATGGCCCATTTCGCCAGGTCCTCGGCGGTCGACGCCAGCCCGCCGCAGGCGTCCATCGCGCCGATGTCCAGCAACGGCTCGCGCACCGGTACGTCGGACCACGGCGGTACGTAGTACCCGGTCTGCGCCGGCCCGCCGTCCATCCCGACCGTGGTCCGGCGCATCTCCAGCGGGTCCAGGATCCGCGCCTTGACCGCGTCGTACCAGGACCGGCCGTCGAGCCGCGCGACGATCTCGCCGAGCAGCGAGAACACCAGGTTGGAGTAGTGGAAGCGGTGGTGCGGCTTGCCGATCCGCTCCGCCGCGTTCCAGCCCGGCACCAGTTCCTCCCGGGACGGGAACTTCATCAGGTCCCACACGTCGCCGACCGGCTCGCGCTGCATGCCGCTGGCGTGGCTGAGCATCTGCCGCACGGTGATGCCCTCGTGCGTGCTGTCCGGGATCAGCTTCTCGATCGTGTCGTCGAGGCTGAGCTTGCCCTCGTCGCGCAGCGCCATGATCGCCACCGCGGTCAGCGTCTTGCTCTGCGACGCGATCAGGAACTGGGTGTCCGCGGTCGGCGGAACACCGGGCTTGTCCAAGTCCGCCGATCCGATCCCGGCAGACCAGGCCAGCGAACCGGCGCGGGCAACAGCGCCCACCACGCCCGGCACCCTGCCCTTGGATTGACGTTCAGCGACGATTCTGGAGAGCGCGACCTGGGTCTGCGCGGCGATTTCAGTCACGACCCCCGACCTTAAGCCGCCAGATGACAAAAGGCACGGGTGTTTGGTCGGCTGGATGTGCGAGGCTGGTGGGGTGCGCATAGCGGTGCTTGGGCCTCTCGCGATGTGGGCGGCCGATGGGACTCCGCTCGACATCCGCGGCGTCCGCCTGCGCGGGCTGCTCGCGCGGTTGGCGTTGAGCGCCGGACGGCCGGTGAGCGTCGAGACCCTGGTCGACGGACTGTGGGGCAGCGAGGCCCCGAGCGCGAACGCTCTGCAGTCCCTCGTGTCGCGCCTGCGGGCGAGTCTGCCGGCCACCGAGTCGAGCGTCTCCGTCCAGTCCGGCCCCGCCGGCTACACCCTGACGCTGGGACCGGACTGCGTCGACGCCCTCCAGTTCGAAGAGCTGGTACGGCGAGGGCGCGCGCTGCTCACGTCCGACCCGGAGCAGGCGCACACGCTCCTGACCCAGGCCGACAAGCTGTGGCGCGGCGACGCCCTGACCGACCTCCGTGACCTGCCGTTCGCCGCGGTCGAGGCGGACCGGCTCGCGGAGCTGCGCCTGGCCGCGTCGGAGGACCTGGCCGAGGCTGCGGTCAGTTCCGGCCGTGCCCGCGACCTGACCAGCGACCTGGAGCATCTGGCTGTCACCCATCCGCTCCGCGAGCGCGTCCACGAGCTTCTGATCCGCTCCTTGTACGCCGACGGTCGCCAGGCGGAGGCCCTGGCGGCGTACGAACGTATTCGCACCACCCTGGCCGACGAGTTGGGCGCTGACCCCGGCACACGTCTGCGCGATCTCCACGTCTCTGTACTACGTGGCGACGCAGTAGACCCGGCTGCGAAGACCGCCGCCGTGCCGGCGCCCGTAGCGCCCCGCAGCAACCTGCGTGCTCCGTTGACCAGCTTTGTCGGCCGCCGGGAGGACGTGGCCGAGCTGACGCGTCTGCTGAGCAACGGGACCCGCTTGGTGACAATGGTCGGACCAGGGGGTGCCGGAAAGACCAGACTGGCCACCGAGACCGGGCGCTCGCTGGTAGGCCAGTCCGGCGATGGCATCTGGTTCGTAGAGCTTGCGCCGCTCGGTGACGCGGCTGATGTGGCGCCCACCGTCCTGTCCACGCTGGGTGCCAGCGAGTACGTCGACATGGCCCCGGCGCGCCTTGCGCCGAAGCACATCCCGACCAGCCGCGCAGCGACCCTGCGACTCGTCGAGGTCATCGGTGACCGGCGCATCCTGCTCGTCTTCGACAACTGCGAGCACCTGGTTCACGAGGTCGCCGGACTTGTCGACTCGCTCCTCGCGTCCTGCCCGCGGCTACGGGTGCTGACCACCAGTCGCGAGCCGCTGAGCATCCCCGGCGAGCACCTGCATCCGGTAGGTCCCCTCGGGATGCCCCCGGAGGACGCAGCCGCCGACGAGTACCCGGCCGTGCAGCTGTTCGTTGACCGCGCCCGCGCCGTACGTCCTGACTTCCAGCTGACCGACGCCAACCGGGAGGCGGTCGCGGAGATCTGCCGGCGGCTGGACGGTATGCCGCTGGCGATCGAGCTCGCGGCGGCCCGGCTGCGGGCGCTGACCCCGCCGCAGATCGTGGACCGGCTCGCGGACCGGTTCCGGCTCCTGACCAGCGGCTCCCGGACCGCCCTGCCGCGCCACCAGACCCTGCGTGCGGTAGTGGAATGGAGCTGGGACCTGCTGGACCCGGACGAGCAGGCCGTCGCCCGGCGACTCTCACTGTTCTCGGGCGGTGCGACGCTCGAGGCCGCGGAGCAGATCTGCAGCGACGAGAGCATCCCCGCCGAGTCCGTGCTCGGGGTGCTCGCGTCCCTGGTGGACAAGTCACTGGTCGAGGCGGCCGCAGACGAGCGGTCCGTGCGCTATCGAATGCTGGAGACGGTCCGTGCGTACGGCGCCGAGCAGCTGAAGGCCTCCGGTGAGTCCGAGCGCTTCCGCCACGCGCACCGGACCTACTTCAGCCGCATGCTGCGGCAGGCGCGACCGAAGCTGCGGACCGGTGAGCAGATCGAGTGGATTGCCCGCCTGACCGCCGACAACGAGAACCTGCTCGACGCCCTGCGGACGGCGATCGACGTCGGCTCGGCACGGGTCGCCGTCCAGATGGTCGCCGTGCTCGGTGAGTACTGGACGATGAGCGGCCGCCCCGCCGAAGCGGTGAGCTGGATGCAGGCCGCCCTCGCCGTCCCCGGCCCGACCGTTCCGCTGGACAGGGCCGAGGCGCTGTACCTGCTCGCGCTCGGCCGGATGTCCACCGAGGAGGACCCGGCGACGTCCTTCCAGCAGATGATCCGTGGACTCGCGACGGTCCGCTGGATGACCCGTCGGCACCGGATGCTCGTCGACTCCGGCATCGGCCTGTTCACCAACGCGGTGTGGGCGGCGATCCGGCGGGACAAGGCGACCTGCTTCGCCGAGCTCGAGGCCGCCGGCCGGCACCCGGATCCCTGGATCCGGAACATGGGCGTGATGTGCGGCGCGATGTTCCGCGAGAACGAAGGCGAGATCGAGGAGATGGCGGTCAACCTGACCGTCGCGCTCGACGGCTTCCGCGAGCTCGGCGACCGGTTCGGTATGTCGATGGCGCTGCGCGGCCTCGCGGGCTACCAGGCCGGCCACGGGGAGCACGCCGAGGCGCTGGAGTCGCTGACCGAGGCGCTGCGGCTCGTCGAGGAGCTCGGTACGACGGAAGGCGTTGCCCAACTGCTCGGCAGTAGCGCAATGAGCCGGATCGAGCTCGGCGAGTACGACGACGCGCGGGCCGATCTGGAGCGTGCCATGCAGCTGTCCGAGGAGACCGGCTCGCGCGGCAGCCAGTCGATGGCGCTGATGGGACTCGCGCGACTCGCGCACCGCACCGGCCGCTTCGACGAGGCGAAGGAGCTCGCGGAGCGCGGCTATTCGATGCTCGACATTGCTGCGGAGCGGGTCGCACCGCACGGTCAGGCCGCGCTGCTCTCGCAGCTGAGCCGGATCTACGCGTCGACCGGCGACATCGAGGGGGCGCTGAGGCGCGGTCGCGAGGCGGTCCAGCTGGCACTCACCACGGACGACATGCCGGTCGTGGCGGGCGTCCTCGAGAACACGGTGGACGCGTTGGTGCTGGCCGCCGGCACCCGCACCGTCGAGCTGACGGCGGCCGCTCGCGCTCTCGGTCTCGCCGCTGCTCTGAAGGGCACGCGCGCGATCCCCGACGCCGACGTCCGGCGACTCGTCGACGGCCTGCGTGATGCCCTCGGCAACGAACAGTACGAGACGGCGTACGGCGACGGCGCCGCCCTGACCCGCGCCGACGCGATCGCCGAACTGCGAAAGCGTTACACCGACTAGGCCCTAAGCAGTGATGAGCTGAACCGCGAGGTCGCGCAGTGAGTTCTGGACCTTCTGCTCCGGCGGCCGGGGCTCGGTGAGCATCCAGTCGTGGACGACCGCGTTGACGGCGCCGAAGAATGCCAGTGCGAGGAACCGGAAGTCCTTGCGCTTGATCTCGCCGCGCTCGACCGCGGTGTCGCCGAGGTCCCGGACGTTCCTGATCAGCAGGTCGCGGAACGCGATCCGCTGCTCCTCGACTGCGGGGCTCGCGCCGACCACCTCGACGAACGAGATCCGGGCCCGCCGGAGGTCGCTCATGATCGTCCGCAGGTACGAGTCGACGGCCGCCGCGATCCGCTCTCGGACGGGCCGGTCCGCGGTCCGGCGGAGTGCGTCGCCGGTGCTCCGGACCGCCAGCTCGATCACCTGCGCGTGCACCGCGAGCAGCACGGCCTCCTTGTTCTGGAACTCGTGGTAGAAGTGCCGGGTGGACACTTTCGCCTGTGTGCACAGGCGTTCCACGGATGTCGCCGGATATCCTTCGGTCCCGAAGAGTTCGAGCGCGGCGGCCAGTAGCCGTTCCCGGCGCGCGGCCTTCCACTCCTCGACTGACCGCCCGGAATAACGGCGTACGGAGGGTTCCCTCATCACACCTCTTGTCGCTACCCCGTGCCAGATGCCGGACATCCTATCCACCCCTCGGCGCGGGCGTAACCGGGTTGCGTCACTCCGGTTCGGTGTAGCCCTTCACCCCGTCGATCAGCTCCCGGATGATGTCCAGGTGGCCGACGTGCCGCGCGGTCTCCTCGATCATGTGGCACAGCGCGAACCGCAGTGACGCGGCCTCCTCCGCGGGGCGGCCGCGCTCGACGACGTCGAGGGAGAGGTCGGCGATGGTGGCGTTCGAGCGACGGCACTCCTCGTCGTACTCGTCCAGCAACTGCGCGATCGGTACGTCGTCGACGAACATCTCCGCGTCGACGTGCCCGTCCTCGGTCCACGGCGTCTGGCCGGTGTCCGGGACGCCGGCGATCCCCATCTGGAACCAGGTGTACTCGACCCAGCGCAGGTGCGCGACCAGTCCGGCCGGTGTCATCAGCGGCGAGGTCGGCAGGACTTTGCGGTGGGCATCTTCCGCGCTGAGCCCGGTGCATTTCATCCGGACGAAGGACCGCTGCAGGTCGAGCCATCCGATCAACTGTGTGCGCTCGTCCGCAGTCAGCGGCGGCCGTTCTACTCGAGTCATATGTGCGCACCGTACCGCTGGACTTTGTGCACCGACCAACCATTTACGGCGGCCCGGAATGGTCGGTGAGGGCTCAAGGTCGGCTTGCGGGGATGCTCGGCTGACCCGCCGCTAGTGGCGGT
Source organism: Kribbella sp. NPDC003505 (assembly GCF_040610875.1). Lineage (NCBI taxonomy): Bacteria > Bacillati > Actinomycetota > Actinomycetes > Propionibacteriales > Kribbellaceae > Kribbella > Kribbella sp. NPDC003505. The sequence continues at coordinate 714,639 of NZ_JBEXNA010000004.1, forward strand.
CGTCCCGGATGCGCTTGGCCTTGCCCAGGGAGCGTTCGAGGGCGTGCGGGTCGACGACCTCGACGGCGGCGGTGACCCCTACTCGATCCTTGATGCGGCGAGCGAGGGCTGTGGCGGCGGTGGTGCGGTCGGTGAGGTCGGGGGCCGCTTCCACCTGGACCGTGAGTTCGTCGAGGCGGTGGGGGCGGGTCAGGACGCAGAGGTAGTGCGGGGTGAGGCCTTCGACCAGGAGGATCTGCTCCTCGATCTGGGTGGGGAAGACGTTCACACCGCGGACGATCATCATGTCGTCGGTGCGGCCGGTGATCTTCTCCATCCGGCGCAGGCCGGGGCGCGCGGTGCCGGGGAGCAGGCGGGTGAGGTCGCTCCAGGGCCGCGGTGAGGGCGAGGCGGGCGCCGGACATCCCGAGCGGGTGGCCCAGGGCGATCGCGCCGCCGTTCGGGTTGACGTGGTCGGCGTCGTCGGGAAGGCCGAGCTCCCGCAGTACGGCGAGCGACTGCGACGCGAAGGCCTCGTTCAGCTCGATCACCTCGACATCCGACAGCGCGACGCCGGTGCGATCGAGCACCTTCCGCGTCGCGGGCGCCGGCCCGATCCCCATGATCCGAGGCGGTACGCCGGCCGCCGCCGTCCCCACCACACGGGCAATCGGCGTGACCCCGTGCTCCTCCACGGCCTCCCCGCTCATCACCAGCAAAGCCGCCGCCCCGTCGTTCACCCCCGAAGCATTCCCGGCCGTCACAGTCCCAGGCGATCGGAACGGAGTCTTCAGACCGGCCAGAGCTTCGAGCGAGGTCTCCCGCGGATGCTCATCGACATCGACAACGGTCACCGCACCCCGCTTCCCCGGCACGTCGACCGCGACGATCTCCTCGGCAAGCCGCCCGTTGGCCTGCGCCTTGGCGGCCCGCTGCTGCGACCGCAGGGCGAAGAGATCCTGGTCCGCACGACTGATCCCGAACTCGGCCGCGACGTTCTCGGCCGTCTCCGGCATCGAGTCGATCCCGTATTGCGCCTTGAGCGCCGGGTTCACGAAGCGCCACCCGATCGTGGTGTCGAACACCTCGGCCTGCCGCGAGAACGCGGTCGTCGCCTTCGGCATCACGAACGGCGCCCGCGACATCGACTCCACCCCGCCGGCCACCACGATCTCGTTGTCCCCGGCAATGATCGACCGGGCGGCGGCCGCGACCGCGTCCAGGCCCGATCCGCAGAGCCGGTTGATCGTCGTGCCCGGGACCGAGTCCGGCAGCCCGGCGAGCAGCACCGCCATCCGCGCGACGTTGCGGTTGTCCTCGCCGGCCTGGTTCGCGCAGCCGAGGATCACGTCGTCGATCAGTGCGGGGTCGAGCGCGGTCCGGTTCAGCAGCGACGAGATCGCGTGCGCCGCCAGGTCGTCGGGGCGGACCGCCGACAGCGCGCCGCCGTACCGTCCGATCGGCGTCCGGACGCCGTCGACGAGAAAGGCCTCACGACTCATTTGCTTCCTCCGAAAGGATCGTTCCGGACAGTTGGCGGCTGCGGCCGCGGAACTCGGCGATCACCTCGTCGCCGCGGGTGACGGTGATGTCGTAGATCCCGTTCCGGCCGAACGCGGTGCGCTCCCGGGCGTCGGCGACCAGCAGGTCGCCGCGGCGGGCCGGGGCCACGAACACGATGTCGCAGGCCTGCGCGACCGTCACCCGGTTGCGGGAGTTGCAGGCGAACGCGAACGCCGAGTCGGCCAGCGTGAACACGAATCCACCATGCGCGATCCCGTGCCCGTTGACCATGTCCTCGCGGACCGTCATCTCGAGCCGCGCGGTGCCCTCGCCGACCGCGACCAGGCGCATCCCCAGCCCGGCGCTGGCCGTGTCCTCCGCCCACATCGCCGCGGCCACGCGCGCCGCCAAGTCGTCCATACGCCGCCCAATCGAGAAGAGCCTTGTGACACCGGTGTCCGAATCGCGTCAACGACTGTAACATCGCAGCCATGACCACCGACCTGCTCTCAACCCATCGCGACCGCCTGAACGGCGCGCTGAAGGCGATCCACGACCGCGGGTACCACTCCGCGTTCCCGGAGTCGCCCAGCCCCCGCGTGTACGGCGAGACCGCGGCGGCCGACGGCAAGGCGGCCTTCGAGGCCCACCTGGGGACGACGTACGCGCTCGACATCCCCGGCGCGCGCGGCACGGTCGTGACCGAGCAGTCGCCGTACGGCATCAGCATGGACGTCTCGTACCCCCGGATGGTCGAGGACGGCCTGGACGAACTGCTGACCGCTGCGCAGCAGGGTCTCGCGGACTGGCGCCGGGCCGGGATCGACGGGCGGACCGGAGTCACGCTGGAGATCCTCGACCGGCTGCACAAGCGGGTGTTCGAGCTGGCCAACGCGGTGCAGCACACCAGTGGTCAGGCATTCGTGATGGCATTCCAGGCTGGCGGCGCGCACGCGCTGGACCGCGCGCTGGAGGCGGTCGCGTACGCGTACGAGGAGATGAGCCGCTACCCGGCCACCGCGACCTGGGAGAAGCCTGCCAAGGGCGACCCGATCCGGATGGAGAAGACGTTCACAGTCACCGGCCGCGGTGTCGCGCTGGTGATCGGCTGCAACACGTTCCCGACCTGGAACTCGTGGCCCGGCCTGTTCGCGTCCCTCGTCACCGGCAACGCGGTGGTCGTGAAGCCGCATCCGCTGGCCGTGCTGCCGCTGGCGATCACCGTCGACGTGTGCCGCGAGGTGCTGGCCGAGGCCGGCTTCGACCCGAACCTGGTCACCCTGGCCGCCGAGCGGGCCGGTGACGGCCTGGCCAAGCCGCTGGCGACCCGGCCCGAGGTGAAGCTGATCGACTTCACCGGCGGCAGCGAGTTCGGCGAATGGCTGGAGCAGAACGCCACCCAGGCGACGGTGTTCACCGAGAAGGCCGGCGTGAACGCGGTCGTCATCGACTCCACCGACTCCTTCAAGGCACTCTGCAACAACCTCGCCTTCACCCTGAGCCTGTACTCCGGGCAGATGTGCACCACCACCCAGAACCTGTTCGTCCCGGCCGGCGGGATCGAGACCGACGAGGGCCACAAGTCCTTCGAGGAGGTCGGCGCCGGGATCGCGACGGCGATCTCCAAGCTGCTCGGCGACGACGCCCGCGCGGTCGAGATCCTCGGCGGCATCGTCAACCAGGCCGTGATCAGCCGCCTCGAGCTCGCCGACGAGTACGGCGACGTCGTGCTGGCGTCCCGCGCGATCGAGCACCCGGCCTTCCCGGATGCGGTCGTCCGGACGCCGCTGCTCGTCGCGATCGACGCCAAGGACGCCGAGGTGTACTCCCGCGAGTGCTTCGGTCCGGTGTCCTTCCTGGTCAAGACCGCCGACACCGCGCAGTCGATCGACGTGTTCCGCTCGACCGTCACCGAGGACGGCGCGATGACGGCCGGGATCTACTCGACCGACGAGAAGGTTCTCGAGGAGGCCCGCGAGGCCGCGCTCGACGCCGGTGTCGCCCTCTCGGAGAACCTCACCGGCCAGGTCTTCGTGAACCAGTCGGCCGCCTTCAGCGACTTCCACGGCACCGGCGCGAACCCGGCCGCGAACGCGACCTACACCGACGGCGCCTACGTCGCGGGACGGTTCCGCGTCATTCAGTCACGCCGCCACGTTGGGTGATCGCCTCGCGGGATGATCAGGCACGACCCTCGCCCTGCTGGTCGCCGGGTTGGCCCTCCGCTTCGCGGGACTCGCGGTGCTCGAGTTGCTGGCGAAGCGTCGTTGAGCTGACCCTGAGGCGGAAGGTATGACTGAACCGCCGTTCTGATCTCCATCCGCCGATCCGTCCAGGAGACCGTCGTGACCCAGAGCTTGACCGAGGTGCTCGCCTACTACGACAGCTGGCTGGCGTTCAACCAGCACTACCAGCGGGTCCCTGGGGTCCAGGCCGCGGTGTACGCCGGAGACGCCGTCGCGTTCTCCGGCGCGTACGGTCTCGCCGACGTGGAGAACGACGTACCGCTGACCGAGCAGCACCTGTTCCGGATCGCGTCGCACTCCAAGACGTTCACCGGGACGGCCGTGCTGCAACTGGTCGAACAGGGCCGGCTGCGGCTGGACGACAAGGCGGAGCAGCACGTCACCGAGATCGTCGGTACGCCGCTCGGCCAGCGGACGGTCCGGGAGCTGCTCGCGCACGCGGGCGGTGTCACGCGCGACGGCCTGGACGCCGACTGGTGGCAGCTGTCCCGGAGCTTCCCGGACCGCGACCAGCTGCTCGACGTACTGCGGCAGGCGTCGTCGGCCGTGATCCCGGAGAACGACCGCTTCAAGTACTCGAACATCGGCTACGGCCTGCTCGGTCTCGTGATCGAGGCCGCGAGCGGTACGTCGTACAACGCCTACGTCCAGAGCGCGATCGTCGGCAAGCTCGGGCTGGCGGGCCTCGGCCCGGAGCTGGACCCGTCCCGGCTGGCCGAGTACGCCGCCGGGTACAGCGCGTTGTCGTACGCCGACCAGCGCGTTCCGATCGAGCATGTCGACACCCGGGCGCTGGCCTCGGCGACGGGGTTCTTCGGCAACGCGCGGGACCTGGTGACCTACTTCTCCGCGCACCTGCCCGGCGACGACCGGCTGCTGTCGGACAAGTCGAAGCGCGAGATGCAGCACCCGCTGTGGACGACCGGGTCCGACGAGAAGGCGCGGTACGGCCTCGGTCTGTCGGTGACGAAGGTCGGCGAGCGGGACGTGTTCGGTCACGGCGGCGGGTATCCGGGCCACATCACCAGGACCCTCGTCGACCCCGAGCAGCGGATCGTCGTGTCGGTGCTGACGAACGCGATCGACGGGCCCGCGGCGCAGCTGGCGGAAGGCCTCTTCCGGCTCCTCGACCTCGCCGACTCCAAGGACCGCGGCGACGCCGCCGACCTGCAGCGCTTCACCGGCCGCTTCGCGAACCTCTGGGGCGTCACCGACTTCGTGCTGATCGGCGGCCGGCTCTACGCGACCGACCCGTCCGGGGCGAACCCGGCCGACGATCCGCAGCCGCTCGAGGCGGACGGCGACGCCCTCCGCGTCACCGGCGGCACCGGCTACGGCTCGTACGGCGAGTCCTACCGCTTCGAGTTCGACGACAACGGCGCGGTCCGAACAGTCCTCGGCTCCAGCGGCCTTACCCTGCACCCGATCGACCGGTTCGGCCTCGGAGAACGCGTTACCGTGGCTCCGTGACGATCCACGGTGACCACCCGTTCCTGCCGCCCGAGTCGGAGCGGAGTCCGGTACGGCGGTTGCGGGGGCGGCTGGCGTCGCCGGTCGGCCTGTGGACGACGGCGTACGACGGGAAGCGCGCCGGGCTCACCGTGTCGTCGATGCTGGTCGCGGACGGCGAGCCCGGGTACGTGATCGGACTGCTCGACCCGGACTCCGACCTGTGGGAAACGTTGCGCGAGGCAAGAACCGCGGTGGTGTCGCTGCTCGGCGAACCGCACCGCCAGTTGGCCGACGCCTTCGGGTTCGTGGCCCCCGCACCGGGCGGGCCGTTCCGGCTGGCCGACTGGACGGACACCGCCTGGGGGCCCGCGCCGGTCGGCGTCACCACCTGGGCCGGCTGCACGCTGGTGAACCAGGACCCGCCGGAGGTGGGCTGGGGCCTGCAGGTGCAGCTCGAGATCGCCCACGTGGAGTTCGCCGCGGACGACGTGCCGGCCCTGGTCCACCGCCGTGGACGGTACGTGACGATCTGACCCTGTTGACGACGGTTGGCTAATGGCATTAGCCTATGGGCTATGGTCATTAAACGGTCGCTGACGCCTGCTGCCGTGGTCGAGGTGGCCCTGGGCATCGTCGACGAGCACGGGCCGGAGGGCCTCACGCTCGCCGCCGTCGCACAGGGCTGCGGGGTCGCCACGCCGTCGCTGTACAAGCACGTGACGAACCTCGGCGAACTGAAGGCACTCGTCGGGGTCCGGGTGCTGGAGGACATGACCGAGCAGTTCACCGCCGCCGTCCTGGGCATGGGCGGTGACGAGGCCGTCACCGCGCTGATGCACGCCTATCGCGGCTACGTCGCCGCGCATCCGAAGCGGTACGCCGCGATGCCGATGGACCCGCTGCACGATCCGGTGCAGGAGGCCGCGGGCAAGAAACTGGTCGGCGTCATGTACGCCACGCTGCGCGGTTACGGGCTGGAGGGCCCGGCGGCGGTGCATGCGACCCGGCGGCTGCGGGTGCTCGTGCACGGCTTCGCGTCCGTCGAGTCCGCGGGTGGCTTCGGTCTGCCCGAGGACCTCGACGAGACCTACGACCAAATCGTCCAGATGTATCTCGCCAGCCTGAGGAAAGACTCATGAGGATTCCGCTCTCCGTCGCAGGTGTGCTGTTCCTGCTCTACCCCGCCCTTCGCCCGTGGGAGGACGAGACGACCACGTCCGGCGCCGCGGCCGCGATGGGCTCCACCGCCTGGGTCGTCGCGCACCTGTGCGCGATGATCGGGTTCATCCTGGTCGCGGTCGCGTTGCTGCAGCTCGACCGCACGGCGGCGATCGTGTTCTGGATCGGCGCCGGTCTCACACTGCCGTATTACGGGGCGGAGAACTTCGGCCTGCACGCAATGGCCAACCAGCCGAACATCCTCGACCTGGCCGAGTCCGTGCGCTACAACCCGGTTGCCATGACGATGTTCGGCGCCGGACTGCTGACCATGGCGGCGGGCGCGATCGTGCTGGCGGTGCGTCTGAAGACGGTGCCGGCGATCCTGTTCGCGGTCGGATTCGGGCTGTTCCTGCCGCAGTTCTTCGGACCGCCCGCCCTGCGGATCGGTCACGGTGTGCTGCTCGCCGCCGCCTGCGTGTGGCTGGCCTGGAGTGCCAAGCGGGTCGAGAAGGTCCCCGTTCCGGCCTGATCTACTGTGGGCTCCATGCGAGCCACGGTGATTCACGGAGCATTCGACGTACGGCTGGAAGATCGCCCGGATCCGACGATCGACGGGCCGGGCGATGCCGTCGTCAAGGTCGTTGCCTCGTGCATCTGCGGGTCCGACCTGTGGCCCTACCGGGGCGAGAATCCGGTCAAGCAGCCGCGGCCGATCGGGCACGAGTTCGTCGGCATCGTCGAGGAGGTCGGGTCCGAGGTCCGCACGGTCAAGCCGGGCGACTTCGTGGTGGCTCCGTTCGTGGTCAGCGACGGCACCTGTCCGCACTGCCTGGCCGGCTACCAGACCGCCTGCCAGAACCTGGTGGGCTACGGCAGCGCCAAGGCCGACGGCGGCCAGGGCGAGTACGTGAAGCTCCCGTACGCCGACGGCACGCTGGTCGCGACGCCCGAGATGCCCGACGACTCACTGGTTCCGTCGCTGCTGACGCTGTCCGATGTCATGGGCACCGGATGGCACGCGGCCCGCTCGGCGCGGGTGAAGGCCGGCGACACGGTCGTCGTCGTGGGCGACGGCGCGGTCGGGCTCTGCGGGGTGCTCGCGGCCGCGCGGATGGGCGCGGAGCGGGTCGTTGCCCTGTCGCGGCATGAGCCGCGCCAGAACTTGGCGAAGGAATTCGGTGCCACGGACATCATTTCCGAGCGCGGCGACGCGGCCCGGGACGCCGTCCTCGAGCTGACCAAGGGGGTCGGCGCCGACGCCGTCCTGGAGTGTGTCGGCACGAAGCAGTCGATGACGACCGCCTTCGACGTCGCGCGAGCCGGGGCCACGGTCGGGTTCGTCGGCGTCCCGCACGGCGTCGAGGTGCCGATCGGGACGATGTTCAGTCGCAACGTCGGCCTGAACGGCGGCGCCGCGCCGTGCCGGGCGTACCTGCCGGACCTGATGGCCGACGTACTCGCCGGGGAGATCGACCCCGGCAAGGTGTTCGACTCCCAGATCCCGCTGAGCGACGTCGTCGACGGGTACGCCGCGATGCACGAACGGCGCGCGATCAAGGTGCTGCTCCGACCCTGACCTTTTGCGCAACGCGGCTGCGCGCAGTACCCACGCGGGGCAGCAATGTGCGCGCTCTCACACTGTCAAGGTGCACGGGGTCACGGCTGCGCAACGCGCCTGCGCGGAACGTTGACACCCGGGCTGCCGCGTGACCACAGTTGGGCCGTCAAGGGGGCATCGTTGTCACAGGCGGCTCCATCAACTGATCGGAGAGTGAATCATGCGTGGTGGTCTGAGCAAGACCCTGGCGCTGGTGGGCGCGGCGGGTCTTCTCGCGGTGAGCGCCTGCGGGAACAGCGACAACAGCAGCGGTGACGGCAACTCGTCGGCGAACAAGGACGTCACCGTCTTCACCTGGTGGGCCGACGGTGGTGAGAAGGCCGGTCTGGACGGCCTGGTCTCGGTGTTCAACACCGACTGCAAGGACTACAAGTTCGTGAACTCGGCGGTGGCCGGCGGCGCCGGTGCGAACGCGAAGCAGGTGCTGGCGAACGATCTGCAGGCAGGCAAGCCGCCGTCGACGTTCCAGGCGCACGCCGGTGCGGAGCTGAAGGACTACATCAACGCCGGCCAGGTCGACGACGTCAGCCAGTTGTACAAGGACTTCGGGCTCGACAAGGCGTTCCCGCAGAACCTGCTCGACAACCTGACCGTGGACGGCAAGATCTACTCGATCCCGGCGAACATCCACCGGGCGAACGTGGTCTGGGCCAACCCGACGGTGCTGAAGAAGGCGAACATCGACGCCACCAAGGCCCCGGCCTCCGTGGACGCGTGGATCGCCGACCTGAACAAGCTGAAGGCCGCCGGCGTGAAGGCGCCGCTGGGCCTCTCGAAGGGTTTCGCCCAGGAGATGCTGGTCGAGGCCGTGCTGCTCGCCGAGCTCGGCCCGGACAAGTTCAAGGGCCTGTGGGACGGCAAGACCGACTGGGCCGGTGGCGACGTGACCGCGGCGCTGAACAAGTACAAGACGCTGCTCACCTTCAGCAACAGCGACCGCGAGGCGATCGACTGGGCGGACGCGCTGGGCTACGTGAACAAGGGTCAGGCCGGCTACACGCTGATGGGTGACTGGGTCGCCGCGCAGCAGCTCGCCGACAAGGTCCCGGACACGGCGTACACCTACTGGCCGGCACCGGGCACCGCCGGCAACTTCCAGTTCCTCGCCGACTCCTTCACCCTGCCGACCAACGGACAGAACCCGGACGGCGCGAAGTGCTGGCTGAAGGTCACCGGCTCGGCCGAGGGCCAGAAGGCGTTCAACACCAAGAAGGGCTCGATCCCGGCCCGCTCGGACGCCAACCCGGCGGACTACCCGAAGTACCAGCAGAGCGCGATGGCCGACTGGAAGCAGGACAAGATCGTGCCGTCCTGTGCCCACGGTGCGGCCTGCACGGCGGGACAGAACAACGACATCCTGTCCGCGCTCAGCCAGTTCAGCGGCAGCCCGGATGTCGCAAAGCTGCAGACGGCGCTCGGCAACGCGATGAAGACGAGCTGATGCGCAACGAGTTGCGGACCGGTTCTCGGGCGGTGAGCTGAGCATGCACGGAAGAATTCGCACGTGGGGTCCCGGAGCCCTCGTGCTACTGCCGACGGTGCTGCTGCTCGGGTACTTCGTGTACGGGCTGATCGCGTGGACGTTCAACACCTCGTTGACCGATCGGCACACCGCGCGTAGAGGCGGCACGGTCGACTACGTCGGGTTCGAGAACTACACGAACCTGTTCCACGAGGACCGGTTCCTCAACTCGCTGAAGAACCTCGGCGTGCTCACGGTGCTGTTCATCGTGGGCACGCTGGTCTTCGGCCTGATCTGGGCGCTCCTGCTGGAGAAGGGCGTCACCGGCGAGGGAGTGTTCCGGTCGATCTTCCTGTTCCCGATGGCGATCTCGATGATCGCCTCGGGTGTGGTCTGGGGCTGGTTGCTGAACCCGTCCCAGGGTGACGACGCGCGCGGACTGAACCGGCTGTTCCATATCCTCCAACTCAATTTCCTGGAGAATTCGTGGTGGACCGCCGGTAGCAGGTGGACGACGATGGCGGCCATCGCCCTCCCGGCGGTCTGGCAGCTGTCCGGGTACATCATGGCGCTGTTCCTGGCCGGTTTCCGGGGGATCCCGCCGGAGCTGCGCGAGGCAGCCCGGGTCGACGGCGCCTCGGAGTTCAAGCTGTACCGGCACGTGCTGTTCCCGCAGCTGTCGCCGATCGCCTTGTCGGCGCTGATCATCCTCGGGCACATGTCGCTGAAGCTGTTCGACCTGATCTACGCGATCACCGGGCCGAACCAGTTCCGTACCGAGGTGCCCTCGATCCTGATGTGGAACACCCTCCTGCGCGGCGACCAGGCCAAGGCGGCCGCGATCGCGATCGTGATGCTCGCGGTCGTCGCCGTCCTCGTCATCCCGTACGTCGCGTACACCGTCCGGCAGGAGAGCAACGAATGACCGCCGTCGAGGCCGCCACCGGCACCACCGCGAGCGCGATCCGCCACAAGCCACGGGCCGGCTCCGACGGGACGACCCGGCTGAGCCGGACGATCAAGTACGTCATCCTGCTGCTGTTCCTGCTCTTCGTGCTGATCCCGGTGTACGTCGTGGTGGTCGGCAGCTTCAAGACGTCCGCCGACACCACGGCCGCCGCGCAGTGGAACCTGCCGGAGATCTGGACGCTGGAGCCGTGGCGCAAGTCCTGGGACGTGCTGCAGCCGTACATGGTCCGGTCGCTGTCGCTGGCGATCCCGGCCGCGATCATCTCGTCGATGATCGGGTCCGTGAACGGGTTCGTGCTGGCCCGCTGGCGGTTCCCGGGCGCGAACATCGTGTTCGCGTTCATCCTGTTCGGGATGTTCATCCCCTACCAGGCGGTGATGCTGCCGCTGCGGACGACGTTCACCGAACTGGACGTCACCCGGGGTATCCCGACGCTGATCATCGCGCACTGCATCTACGGCATCCCGATCTGCACGCTGATCTTCCGGAACTACTACGCCACCGTCGTACCGAACGAGATCATCGAGTCGGCCCGGGTGGACGGCGCCGGGTTGCTCCAGACCTACGCCCGGATCATCCTGCCGATCTCGATCTCCGGGTTCGTGGTGACGCTGATCTGGCAGTTCACCTCGGTCTGGAACGACTTCCTGTTCGCGCTGTTCCTCACCACCCAGCAGAACGGCCCGGTGACGCTGGGCCTGGCCGCCCTGGCCGGCGGGCAGAAGGTCGACTACGCGGCCAGCATGGCCGGCGCCCTGATCACGTCGTTCCCGACGCTGCTCGTTTACATCGTGCTGGGCCGCTGGTTCATCGGCGGTCTGATGGCCGGTGCCCTGAAGGGCTGACACACCGACCTGAGGGGTTGCGCACCGGAACGTTCGGTGCGCAACCCCTCCGTCGTGTCGGCAGGCGGTTATCCACAGGGCGCGCGGACGGGACTGCGGGGGAGCGGGACCGGGCGGTAATCTCACGGAGGTGACCAAGTCTCCGAGCGGACGGGACGGACGGCGCAGCCATCTGCGGCTCGTCGGCTCCGACCCCGGCGAGCCGCACGTGCCCCCGGCGGGTGTCGACGTCGACACCACGCCGAGCGTCGCCGTGCTGGAGACGCTGCTGGAAACGCTGACCCTCGACCTCGCAGCGGCGCCGAGCGCGCTGCACCCGGTGATCGCCGAGGCGTCGGTGGCGCGTTCGGCGGCGATGCTGGCCGACCAGCTGTGGCCGGCCGGGCGCCCGGACGAGATCGGCGAGGTGGAGCGGTTCTTCTGGGCCGACGCGGCCCGGGTGCTCGGCGAGCGCCGTGACCTCGAGTCGTTCGTCCTGCTCACCAGCCTCGCGCGGACGGTCGGCCCGGCCGGGCGGCTGCCGCTGCAACGAGCCCACGTCTCCCGGCTGCGGACCCAGGACGAGGTGCCCGAGTGGGTGACCCGGATCGCCGGCTTCCGACTGACCAGCGCGATCGTGTCCGAGGACATCACCGGTGACGGGCTGAGCGTCGTGCTCGACTACGACGACGAGCAGCATCCGCACACCGTGGTGGTGTTCATCGACAACAATCTCGGCGCGATCATCAAGGACGTCTTCGTCGGCCCGCCGGTCGACCGCGTCCTGGAGGCCTACGAGCGCGGCGGCCGGGTGACGATCCGGACCGTCCGCGCGCCGATCGCGGCCGGCATCATCCTGCAGGCGCTCGGCGAGACCCGCGACTTCGACGACCCGCCGGTCAGTGAGGACTTCGAGTTCTTCACCGGCCTGCTGGTCAACCGCTTGACGCAGATCCCGGAGCGCCCGGTCCGGCCGCCAGTGCGCCCGCTGCTGACGCCGCGGCAGCGTGACCAGCTGGTCGAGGACTTCCTCGACTCGCGGTTCGCCGTGGAGCTGCCGGACGACGCCGGCGACATCGCCCGGCTGTGGATCGACCACGCGGTCGACAGCACCGTCGGCGGCCCGCTGCGGGTCAGCGCCGTCCTGGTCGAGCTCTTCCTCGCGCACTGGCTGCCGCGCAAGGTGCTTGCCGACAGCACCTACTTCGACGCGGTACCGGTGGTGGTGAAGGCCTGGCTCGAGTTCGCCGGCGACCGGACCCACCTGCCCCTCGACGCGGTCGACGAGGCGGTCGACGCCGTCGACGTCTGGCAGCCCGCTCTCGAGGCTGCCGCGCTGATCGACCCGGTCGGCTCGAAGCCGGGCGAGCGGGTCTTCCTCGACGACGCGACCAACGACCTGGAAGACGCTTACCGAGCCCTGGCCGGCCTGGGCTCCCCGCCCCAGCCCGACCTCCGCGGCCTGGACAACCACCAGGCCGCAACCCTCTCGGTCCTGGCGCCGCACGCCTGGCTGATGGCCGGCGAAACCCTCGGCACGTCGTATGCGCCGGACGCTTTCGACATCGCCGAGCGCCTGGTCCGCGACGCCCCCGACTTGCTGGCCAAGGCCCGCCTCTCCACCTGGCCCCGCGCCATCGTCTGGCTCCTCGCCCACCGCCACCGCCTGGTCGGCCCCGGCGAGACCCTCACCCCGTACACCCTCGCCACCGACCTGTCGTCCTCCCCGGCAACCCTCCGAAAGACCGCCAAACTCCTCACCGACACCCTGATCCTGCCGCGCTGACCCGCCGGTCGGGCCGGTTGAGCCGCGACGGACAATGGGGAGATGCATGTGCGTGCGCCGGAGTTGCGGGGTCGTGGCTGGTTGAACACGGGTGGGCGGGAGCTGTCGCTCGCGGACTTCCGAGGGCGCTTTTTGTTGCTCGACTTCTGGACGTTCTGCTGTATCAACTGCCTGCACGTCCTCGACGAGTTGCGGCCGTTGGAGGACAAGTACGGCGACGCGCTGGTGATCGTGGGTGTGCATTCGCCGAAGTTCGCGCACGAGGGTGAGGAGGCGGCGGTCCGGGCCGCCGTCGAGCGGTACGAGGTCGGCCACCCGGTGCTGGACGACCCGGAGCTGATCACTTGGCAGAACTACACCGCGCGGGCCTGGCCGACGCTGGTGCTGGTGGACCCGAACGGGTACATCGTCGCGCAGTACTCCGGTGAAGGGCACGCGCACGCCCTGGACGCGCTGCTGGCCGAGTTGGTCGTCGAGCACGAGCAGGCCGGCACGCTCACCCGCGGCCAGTCGCCGTACGTCGCGCCGACGCCCGAGCCGACCGACCTCCGCTTCCCGGCGAAGGCCGTTGCGCTGGACAACGGGTTCCTGGTGGCGGACGCCGGAAACCACAGCATCGTCGAGCTCGCCGCCGACGCCACCACCGTCGTACGGCGGATCGGAACGGGGCACCGCGGCTTTGCGGACGGCGCGGCCGGCGAGGCGAGCTTCTCCGAGCCGAACGGGCTCGTGGTGCTTCCGGCGGACGTGGCCGGTCAGGTCGGGTACGACGTCGTGGTCGCGGACACGGTCAACCACGCGCTGCGCGGGGTGTCGCTGGCCGACGGTCAGGTGCGCACGCTGGTCGGCACCGGTAAGCAGTGGATGGACGGCGACGGGACCGACGTACTGAGCTCGCCGTGGGACGTCGCCTGGTGGGGCGGCAAGGTGTGGATCGCGATGGCCGGCGTGCATCAGCTGTGGACGTTCGATCCGTTCACCGGGGCGACCGCGGTGGCGGCGGGCACGACGAACGAAGGGCTGAAGGACGGCCCGCTCGAGGAGGCGTGGTTCGCGCAGACGAGCGGGCTCGCCGCGGACGGCGATCGGCTGTGGCTGGCCGATTCCGAGATCTCCGCGCTGCGCTGGATCGACACCGAGGTCCACACCGCGGTCGGCACCGGTCTGTTCGACTTCGGGCTGCGCGACGGCAAGGCGAGTGAGGCCCTGCTGCAGCATCCGCTCGGCGTGACCGTGCTGCCGGACGGGTCGGTGGCGATCGCGGACACGTACAACGGCGCCGTACGTCGCTATGACCCGCGGACCGAGACCGTCGAGACCATGGCGACAGGCCTCGCCGAGCCGAGCGGTGCTGTTGTCGTGGGCAACGAACTGCTGGTCGTCGAGTCGGCGGCGCATCGCCTGACACGCGTGCCGCTGGGCGCTTCGGCTACTGCGGACGAATTCAGCACGCGGACGCAGCGCCCGCCGATGGATGTGGCCGCCGGAGAGGTCACACTCGAGGTCGTCTTCAACCCACCGCCCGGCCAGAAGCTCGACGACCGCTACGGCCCGTCGACGCGGCTGCTGGTGTCCTCCACGCCTGACAACCTGCTGCGCGAGGGCGCCGGCGACACCACCGACCTCGTACGGCGCCTCGTCATCGACCCGCACGCCGGGTCCGGGGTCCTCCACGTGGCTGTCCAGGCGGCGTCCTGCGACGACTCCGCCGAGGTGGAGTTCCCCGCCTGCCACATGCACCGGCAGGACTGGGGAGTGCCGATCCGCGTCACCCCCGACGGCCCGACCAGAATCGAACTGGTTCTTTCCGGCGCGAGTGCGTGAGACTGCGTTTGGTAGCGGGTACCGTCGAAGGAGTAAGGGCTACTCGCTGGGAGGCTCTCTGATGAGCATCGGTGTGGGGATCTTCTTGATGGTGGTCGGCGCCGTGTTGGCGTTCGCCGTCCGCGACACCTGGGACGCCGTGAACCTGCAGGTCGTCGGCTACATCCTGCTGCTCGCCGGCCTGGCAGGCATCCTGCTGTCCTTCTACATCACCAACCGCCGCCGCCGCGTAGAAACCAACGCCATCGACCCCGCGGTGGAAGAGGAATACCGCGTCGTCGAAGAACACCACCGCGACATCACGGAGTAACCACCGTCGCCGAAGCACGGCGCGAGCGGTGGATCCGTCGCGGAACCGCCCACGCGGCAGCAGGCACGCACGAGTGCACGTAGGTATCGGTGAGGGGTCGTGGGTATCCGCATGCGGTAGGTCACTTGCGCGCGGAAGAAAGCACGAGCCCGCGTACGCATCAGCATCCGAGCGGTTATCCCCTCGTGTTGGGGGTTCTCCGTTGCTCTGCGAGGGGAGAACCCCCAACACCAGGGGTTAACCCCAACGCCGTTCGGTTAGGGGCGGCGGGGTGTTGTCAAAGCTGCTGGGGGTGAGACAAGACGTGGTGGGTGGGGACCTGGTATTACCTGTCTCCGGTCACCGTTGCTTGTCTCAGGTCCCGGGGCTTCCCGTCGCGCCGCGCGGCGCCGGCTCGGCCCGCACCGTGAGCAGGCGCGCCGGTTGCCGGTTGACATGGAGGGTTGCCGGTAGCAGCCCGGCGCCAGCCAGCTCCCCCGGCGCCAGCCGGACGCACCCGGCGTTAGCCGGAACCCCCCGGCGGTAGCCGGGAGCTTGTGTTCCGGTGCTAGGCCGGGGTCGGAGCGTGCGGAGCGGCGCGCTGAGGAGCGGAGCGACGAAATAGGTTCCGGCGAAGCAGGCGTGGGGCTTGCTCAGCCGATGCGCGCAGGCGGGAGCCTGCTCAGCCGGCGCGGAGTTCGATGTCGCCTGAGGTGGTGGTGGCGGTGAGGGTGTGGGAGGCGGTGGAGCTGTTGCCCAGGTTGTTCTCGACGTCGCCGTGCCTGGATTCGGTGGTGACCTTGTAGTCGCCGCTCGGAGCGCTGATCTCGATGTCGCCGCTGGTGCCCTTGGCGTGCACGTCGGCGGACTCGGTGAGGGCCAGTTCGATGTCGCCGGACGTGGTTTCCACGTTCACCGCGCCGCCCTTCAAGCCGGACGCCTCGATGTCGCCGGAGTTGGCCTTGACGTCGAGTTTGCCGGTCAGGTCCTGGACCGAGACGTCGCCGGACGTCACGTCGAGGGTGACGTCGCCCTGGACGTCGCTCAGCTCGACCTTGCCGGAGCGGGATTTCGCGTCGACCCCGGCCACGCCGGCGATCTGGATGTCGCCGCTGCCGTTCTCGCCGGTGACCTTGGTGCCGCGCGGCACGGTCACCTCGAAGTCGGCGGTGCACTGCCAGCCGCAGTCGCCGTCGAGCTTCAGGACGCCGTCCTTCACCGAGTACGCGTCGCCGTGCCTGAAGAACCAGAACTTGCGCTTCTCCTGCACCGACGTCGTGTCGTCGTCGGACACGTTGATCGTGACGTCGGCGCTGCCGGCGGCCAGCTGGACGGTGGAGATCTTGTCGTCGATCCGGTGCGTGTCGTCGGAGTCCCGGTCCCCGAACTGCCAGAACGCCAGCCCGGCCGCCGCTACCAGCAGGATCACTCCGAGCTGTTTGTTCTCCGCCATCGTCCGCCTCTTCTCGAGCCCACCCACGTTGTCGCAACGACAGTAGGCTCCGGCGTCCGGCCCCAGGATCCGGCAGATCCCCCGACGCGTCCCTGAACCGCCCTCAGGGAAGCCCTCTCACCGATGCAGCTCGCCGCGCGACACGGCCCCGGCCAGGTCGTCGCCGGTGGTGCCGAAGAAGG
Source organism: Kribbella sp. NPDC003505 (assembly GCF_040610875.1). Taxonomy (NCBI): domain Bacteria; kingdom Bacillati; phylum Actinomycetota; class Actinomycetes; order Propionibacteriales; family Kribbellaceae; genus Kribbella; species Kribbella sp. NPDC003505. Next base: position 731,388 of record NZ_JBEXNA010000004.1, read on the forward strand.
TCCGGGCCCAGAGCGAGTCGTCGTGCCAGTACGGCCCGTCCTTACCGGGCAGCGACGCCGGCGCCGAGTGGCGCTTCAACGCCTGCCGGCACTCGGCGCACAGCGGCAGCGTGAGCGTCGTCCCGTCGGACTCCACCTTGGTCGGCCGACCGGACGCCCGGCCGTGCAGCGGGTTGAAGGCACACAGGTCCGGTACGGCGTCCACACGCCGGCCGGCCGCGGCCGCGACGGCAGCGTCGTACTCCCGCCGCGCTTTGTCGAGCAGCACCATGGCACCGACGAGGTCGACGAGGTCGGGCGACGAGTCGAGAACCCGCGCAGCAGCGGCGTGACCGTCGAGCGCGGCCTGCTGGTGCGCCAGCCCGGCGCCTTCGGTCGTCGGCAGCGCTGCCAGCTCCGAACCGAGCGCGGTGAGCTCCGCGTCCGTTTCCCGGGTGAGTCGCCGACGCCGCTCGGCCGCCACCGTCGCGGCCACGTGCGGCGGGATCTGGAACGTATTCTGCCGCCGCCCCGGCCCCGAACCCCGGGTCCGCCCGATCACGAGACCGAGCCCGATCAGGACGACGAGACCGCCGACGATCGACACCGCGACGATCCAGCCGTGGCCACCCGGCTCGCCGTAGTCGCGGCGCGACGGCGTACTGCTGCCCGGCCGCTGCGAGGTCTTCGGGATCCCCGGCTGGGCGAGCAGTTCGTACATCCGGGCCAGCACCTCGGTCGGCCCGGCGTCGTACCCCTCGTCGTCGAGGGCGCGCTTCCGCGCCGCCTGCAGCTTCTCCTCGCTGACCTGCGACACGTCCCGCACTTCGTACCACGGGAACCGGCTGCCGCCGTCGACCACGACGTACAGCCCCGGCTGCCGCAGCGCGTCCATCACGAGGGTGAGCACGGTGCTCTCCTCGCCCTGGAACTCGTCGCTCGGCGTCAGCGGCAGCACCATCGTGTACACCGGGTACCCGAGTGCCTTCGCCTTCGCCCGCACGTCCACCTGCAGATTGGCGGGCAGCGCGGTCTTGTACGCCGGGTCGATGTACAGCGGGTCCTTGCGCAGCGCGGTCGCGATCTCCCGCGCCCGCTCCGCGGGGGTCCCCGTCGGGCCGGCCTCGGCCGGAGCCGCGACCAGCAGGGTCAGCGCCGCCGCCACCATCGTCAGCAGGAACCGGGTTCTCACGCGCGTCCTTCCCGTCGTCGCGGGCGGGTGAGCGCCGCGACGATCAGTACGAATCCACCGAGGATGCCGCCGCCCATCAGGCCGAGGACGAGGCCGCCGAGGCCGTTGCCGATCGCCTTGCCGACGGTGAACTTCTCTTTCGGGTACGTCCGTTCCGGTTCGGGCGGCAGCGGTGCCGTCCGGGCCGGCTTGGGCGTGCTGTACTTCGACTCACGCACCCCGTCGAGGTACTCCGAGAGCTGTTTGCTCAGCGACTCGTCCCGCTCCGCGTAGGTCCAGCTCGGCGCATACACGCCGAGCTGGTGCGCGGCGCCGTACGACCGGTCGCCGTCCATGACGACGTACAGCCCCGGCTTGCCGTTCGCGGCCGCCATCCGGCCGGCCAGCATCGGGATGTCGCCTTGCTCCGGGAACCACTCGCCGAACGGTACGACGGCCACGAACACCGGCACCTTCGCGCCCGAGATCACCTGCAGCGTCTCGGTGCGGTCGGCGACCGAGCCGTAGTCCGGGTCGACGTACAACGGTTGCGTCGCCCAGGCCGCGACCGCGGCGGTGATCCGCGGGTCCGCCGGCGTGGCCGCCGAGGCGGTCCCGGTCAGCAGCCAGACAGTTGCCACCAGCAACAGGAGGAGTCGCCTCATCGGACCTCATCCTCCTTCCGGGCCGTGATCCGCTCGGCCAGGTCGTCGGACAACGCGCCGAAGCCGGTCGCGACCATCGGGCTGTCCTCCGGGTCGAGCGTCCAGTGCGGCACCTGCTTGCGGTCGTGCCCGAGCAGTCCCGACCTGGCCGGCACCTGCAGGCCGCGCGGCGTCTTCCCCCGCCGTACGGCGCTCGCACACGGCTGGCACGCGGGTACCTCGACCTCGTCCGACCAGTCGACCTTCGCCGTGCCGGGGGCGTGCGTCGGGTCGAAGAAGCACGGCGGCTCGAGGGCCGCGCCGGACGCGATCCGCTCGGCCTGCCGGGCCAGCACGAGCGCACCGGCCGCGGCCAGGACGTCGTCGGTCGTGTCCGCGCGCAGCGCCCGGGCCGCGTCGAGCCGGCGGTACGCGTCGTCGCGCCGGTCCAGTTGCTGCGTCGTCTTGTTGCGGCGCCGGTCCAGCCGCGCGAGGGCTCGCTCGGCCTGCGTGATCTTCCCGTCCGCCCGCAGCTCCACCTCGCGCGCGTCGACCGGCCGGGCCGTGCGCGTCGGCTTGGATCCACCGCGGCGCCGCAGCCCGGTCACCAGTGTCAGCACCAACCCGAGCAGCCCGCCGACGCCGAGCCCGACGTACACGGCCCGGTCCGACTTGTCGGTCACCGAGAGGCCGCGGTGCGGGCGCTCCGGCTCCAGATCGGCCGCCGGGACCGCGGGTAGGGCGCGGCCGTCGAATGCGGTCGACGCCTGCTGGATGGTACGGACGATCTGCGGCGCCGGACGGTCCGAGACGATGTCGAGGCGCTGCTTGTCGTCGCCGCGGACGCTGGTCAGATCCCGCCCGCGCAGCCCGGCCTGCCGGTACAGCTCCGCGTTCGTCGACCAGTAGTCGCCGTCCACGACCGCCACCACGTACAGCCCAGGGGCCCCGACGCGCGCGTGCAGCAGGGTCGGCAGGTCGTACCTGATCTTCTGCAGTGACGGCGTCCGCGGCACGATCGCGACGTACACGGGAACCCCGGCGGTGCGCATCGCGGACCGGATCCGGTCCAGCTCGGTCGCGGGGATCGCCGCCCGCAGCCGCTCGTCGACGGCCAGGTGATCGGTGCGCCACACGGCGGCGATCCGGTCGGGCGGCTCCGGCGTCTCCGCAGCGGCGGGAAGGGCCGGGAGGAACGCGAGTGCCGCGAGCAGGGCGGTGAGGAATCGGACGGGCATCGCGGACAGCGTACGACGACCGGGGCTGAACACATTCACACGGACGCAAGGCGACATCGGCTGGTTCCACCCCGGAGGAGTTGGCGCGACCCTGGCCCGGACAGGGGAGACCGAGCCAGGGTCACGGTGTTTCAGGGCAGAAACGTTGCTACACCCACACGCTCCGCAACAGGGCAGATCGTGGGGCAACCTGGGGCAGATCAGCCGATTTCATGCCCCGGCTCCGCCGCGGTGTTTGCCGACGGCCCCGAACCTCCGGCTCGACCCGCGCAAGTGGCCGAGCCGGAGGAGTCAAGAGGTCCCGCGCGACCTCTGGGTTCAGAACGCCGACTCGGGCAGGTCCATCACGTCGAGGTCGGTGAGCTCGGCCTTGACCCGCTCGGCGCGCACCGACGGCATCGTCGACCGCACGAACCACTGGGCCGCGGCCAGCTTGCCGGCGTAGAAGTCCTGGTCGGCAGGGGACAGCTCGCCGCCCAGCTTCTCCAGCGCGACCTCGGCCTGACGGAGCATCAGCCACGAGCAGACCACGTCGCCGAGGACGAACAGCAGCCGGGAGGTGTTCAGCCCGACCTTGTAGACGTTCCGCGGGTCGCCGTTCTCGGCCTGCGGGTTGGCGGCCATCAGGGCCTGCCCCATGATGCCCAGGATCTTCTGGGTGTCCTCGAGACCCTGCGCGAGCAGTCCGCGCTCCTCCTTCAGCCTGCCGTTGCCCGCCTCGGAGGCGACGAACGCCTGCACCTGCTCGGCCAGGTGGCCGAGCGCCTTGCCCTGGTCCTTGATGATCTTGCGGAAGAACAGGTCCTGGCCCTGGATCGCGGTCGTGCCCTCGTAGAGGGTGTCGATCTTCGCGTCCCGCACGTACTGCTCGATCGGGTAGTCCTGCAGGAAGCCGGAGCCGCCGAACGTCTGCAGCGACTCGGTGCCGAGCAGCGTCCAGGACTTCTCCGAGCCGTAGCCCTTGACCAGCGGCAGCAGCAGGTCGTTGACGCGCTCGGCCAGGTCGTCGTGCTCGCCGGCGTACCGCGCCTGCTCGGCCCGGTCCTGGTACGTCGCGGTGAACAGCACGAGCGCCCGCAGCGCCTCGGCGTACGCCTTCTGCGTCATCAGCGAACGCCGTACGTCGGGGTGGTGGGTGATCGTGACCCGCGGCGCGTCCTTGGCCGGGTGCGTCAGGTCGGCGCCCTGCACCCGCTCCTTCGCGTACTCCAGCGCGTTCAGGTAGCCGGTGGACAGCGTCGCGATCGCCTTGGTGCCGACCATCATCCGCGCGTACTCGATCACCTGGAACATCTGCGCGATACCGTCGTGCACCTCGCCGAGCAGCCAGCCCTTGGCCGGGCCGCCGAGGTTACTGTCGCCGAAGGTGACCTCGCAGGTCGTGGACACCTTGATGCCCATCTTCTTCTCGACGTTCGTGACGAAGGCGCCGTTGCGCTCGCCGGTCAGCTCACCGGTCTCGAGGTCGAAGTGGTGCTTCGGGACCACGAACAGGCTGAGGCCCTTCGTGCCCGGGCCGCCGACGCCCTCGATGCCCTGCGGACGGGCGAGGACCAAGTGGACGATGTTCTCGGTCATGTCGTGCTCGCCCGAGGTGATGAAGCGCTTCACGCCCTCGATGTGCCAGGAACCGTCGTCCTGCAGCGTGGCCTTGGTCCGGCCGGCGCCGACGTCGGAACCGGCGTCCGGCTCGGTCAGCACCATGGTGGCGCCCCAGCCGCGCTCGATCATGTGGTGCGCGATCTTCTGGTCCCGCTCGGTGCCGTTGCGCCACAGCACGTGTGCGAAGTTCGGCCCGGCGGCATACATGTGGACCGGCGGGTTGGCGCCCAGCACCAGCTCGGCGGCGGCCCAACGCAGCGACGGCGGGGTCGGCTGGCCGCCCAGCTCGGCCGGCAGCTCGAGCTTGAACCACTCGGCGTCCATATAGGCGTGGTAGCTCTTCTTGAACGCCTCCGGCATCCGGACCTCGTGGGCCTCGGGGTCGAAGACCGGCGGATTCCGGTCGGCCTCCGCGAAGGACTCGGCCAGCTCGCGCTTGGCGAGCCGATCCACCTCCGCGAGCACCTCGCGGGCGGTGTCGACGTCCATCTCGGCGTACGGGCCCTGACCGAGCACGTCGCCCCGGCCCAGGACCTCGAGCAGGTTGAACTCGATGTCCCGCAGATTCGACTTGTAGTGGCTCACGCCTCCACCTCGCTCCGCTCGGCTCCGGCGTAAGCCACAGGGCTGCTGTACATATTTGTTCGCTCGCTGCGCTCGCTCACGGAGACTCCCCACTGGATTTACTCGTCAGTAACTTGAGTATATACCCGCCGGTAACGAGCTCCAAGAGAGATTGACTGTGAGCTATGAAGCTGATTTACGAGACGCACGCGACCACGGTCGACAACGAGAGCGGGATCGCTACCGGCTGGCTGCCGGGTGAATTGTCCGCCGCCGGGCGGCAGCAGGCGCGGGAGCTCGGTGAGCGGCGGCGGGACGTCGACGTGGTGTTCAGCTCGGACCTGCGACGGGCCGTGGAAACCGTGGAACTGGCCGGACTCGGCGTGCGTCACTTCCTGGACTGGCGGTTGCGGGAGTGCAACTACGGCGCACTGAACGGTGCTCCGCGGGACGCACTCGAGCCGAGGGTCGAGCGTGTCGCGACGCCGTTTCCGGACGGACAGTCCTATGGCGACGTGCTCGAGCTGACCCGTTCGTTCGTTGCCGACCTCAAGCGTTGGTACGACGACCGGGTGGTGCTCGTGGTCGCGCACTCGGCGAACCGCTGGTCCCTCGAGCACCTGTTCGGGAGCCGTGCGCCGCTGGAGCAATTGGTTGCCGACGGCGTCAATTGGCAGCCGGGCTGGGTGTACGAGGTGTAGACCCAGGCGACAAGGCGCTGAGGGATCAGGATCGCGCCGCGAAGGTCATCGACCGGCTCCGGACGAACGGCCAGACGGCCGCCGCGGCCAGTGTCACGAGGGGCGCGGGCCGGGCTGATTCGCCGGAGGTGCTGGAGGGCCGTGTGCAGGCCGCCGCGGACAACCGCAAGGGCAAGGGCGGCGGTCTCAGCAAGTGACGGAACGGGATGGCCGACCTGTGAGGGTCGGCCATCCCGTTGCTGCTACGGGTTGTAGACCGTCGCGCTGCCGTACAGCTTCTGGGTGAAGGCGGTCATGTACGACGCGGTGTTCGCCTCGGTCAGGTTGTAGGTGAGGAACACGCCATAGCCCTCGTTGACGGTCCGCTGAGCCAGGCTCGCGGCGGTCGACGAGCTGGTCGCGGTGTACGAAACGGCCGCGGGAGACAGCCGCGCCTTGTCGGTCGGGCCGCTCGGCACCGACCAGGTGCCGTAGTACGGGTTCCAGGCGTAGTCGAAGGTGTTCGCGATGCTCTGGCCGTTGTAGGTCAGGCGGTCGGACGCCGGGCCGATGTCGTAGAGCGTGATGAGCTTGTTCGGGAGCTTCGCGCGGAGCGCCTGGACCAGGTAGACGAACGAGAAGTCGTTCGGCTGGCCGGTGTCGTTGTTGCCGTACTCGGCGTACTCGTCGTCGAAGTCGATGCCGTCCAGGCCGTACTGGTTGACGGCGTCGGCGAGCTGTTGCGCGAACGCGTCGGCGGAGGCCTGGTCGGGGAAGTTCGCGAACCCGGCGCCCTGGTGGTTGCCGAGGATCGAGAGCAGGACCTTGATGCCCTTCTGCTGCAGCGGGCGGACCTGCGTGGCGACGTTATTCAGCACGTTCGTCACCTGGTCGTTGAAGTGCAGGTACGCGCTGGTGCCGTCGTAGTTGATGTTCGCGGCGAAGATCACCGCGACGTCGATCACCTGCGCGCCGCTGTTGGCCAGCGTGTACTTGCCGGCGTTCAGCATGCTGTGGTCGTTGACCTCGATGTACGCGACGGTGACCGGGCCGGTCTTGGCCCGGGGGCGGCGCTGCGCGGCGGCCGCCGTGGCCTCCGCGGGCAGTGCGGCGCCGGTGGCGGCCGCGGCGGTCCCGGCGGCCAGGGCTGACAACAGGGTCCTTCGCTTCATGAGCTGATCGACTCCTCGTCACAGATGGGCGGGCGCTGAACCGGTGAGATAAACCGGTTTAGCGGATGCCAAATCATCGATCCCGCGCCGACGTTGTGTCAAGGGTCTGTCACCCGGGGTCGCGCGTTGGTCAGTGATAGACGAAGATGTTGGCGGCGGGTGGGAGAAAGTTACGAAAGAGGGATCCGATGAGTGTCGCTGCCGAGGTCAGGACCCGGCGGTCGCTGGTGGCCGGGACGGTCGGGAACTTCGTCGAGTGGTACGAGTTCGGGGCGTACGGCTTCTTCGCCACCGTGATCGCCGCGAACTTCTTCAGCAGTACGGCGACCAGTGACGCGGAGAGCCTGATCAAGACGTACGCGTCGTTCGCGCTGGCGTTCTTCTTCCGGCCGATCGGGGCCGCCGTGTTCGGCCGGGTCGGCGACCGGATCGGGCGGCGTCCGACGCTGATCCTCGTCCTGCTGCTGATGACGCTGTCGACCACGCTGATCGGACTGCTTCCGACCTACGCGACCGTCGGCGCGGCCGCACCGTGGTTGCTGACGCTCGTACGGGCCCTGCAGGGATTGTCGGCGGGTGGCGAGTTCGGCGGCGCGGTGTCGATCATGACCGAGTTCGCGCCCCGGACGAAGCGCGGCCTGTACGGCGCCTGGCAGTCGTTCACCGTCGCGCTCGGCCTGCTCGCGGGCGCCGGCCTCGCGGCGATCCTCGCCACCACGTTGAGCAAGCAGGCGTTGTCGGACTGGGGCTGGCGGGTGCCGTTCCTGCTGGCGCTGCCGCTCGGTCTGGTGGCGTTGTGGTTGCGGCTCAAACTCGACGAGACGCCGAGCTTCGAGCGCGTCCAGGAGCAGCCGCGGCCGGCGTCGTCCGGTGAGGTGGCCAAGGCGATCGCGCTCGGCATCGGGCGGCTGATGGGCTGGTCCGCGGCCGGCTACACGTTCCTTGTGGTGATGCCGTCGTACCTGCAGGCGACGCTGAACGCGACGTTCCAGCAAGCGCTGGTCGCGACGGTGCTCGCGAACACCGGGTTCGCGGTCTCGATCATCCCGGCCGGGTGGCTGAGCGACCGGATCGGGCGGCGGCCGGTGATGGTGGCCGGCGCGGCGCTGGTCGTCGTCCTGGCGTTCCCGTTGATGAACCTGCTGCAGGACAAGGGGTCGGGCAACGCCGCGAAGGGGATCGCGGTGTTCGTGGCGGGCCTCGTCGTCGGCCTGATGGCGGGACCGGGGCCGGCGATGCTGGCGGAGATGTTCCCGACCCGGGCGCGCTACACCGGGCTCGGACTGGCGTACTCGCTGTCGAACGCGGTCTTCTCGGGCTCGGCCGGCCTGATCATCACCGAGTTGATCAAGCGAACCAAGAACGTGGACATCCCGGCCTGGTACGTGGTGGTCACCTGTGCGGTGAGTGTGATCGCATTGCTCACGTTGCGCGGGGACGACCACCGACGGGAGTTGCGGGACTGACATGCGAGTGATCGGGCTGATGTCGGGGACGTCGTACGACGCGATCGACGCCGCTGCCGCGGACCTGCGGCTGAAGGGGGACGACCTGGTCCTGACGCCGCTGGGGATGCTCAGCCAGCCGTACCCGGACGAGCTCCGCGCCGCGGTCGCCGCCGCGCTGCCGCCGGCGCCGACCTCGATGGCGGACGTCTGCCGGCTGGACACCGGGATCGGGCAGGCGTTCGCGGCGGTCGCGCGGCAGGCGGTCGAGCAGCTGTGCGGCGGATCCGCGGATCTGGTCGTGTCGCACGGGCAGACGATGTTCCACTGGGTCGACAGCGGTGCGGTGCGCGGGACGTTGCAGCTCGGGCAGCCTGCGTGGATCGCGGAGGCGACCGGCCTCCCTGTGGTGTCGGACCTGCGCGCGCGGGACGTGGCGGCCGGCGGACAGGGCGCGCCGCTGGTGAGCATCATCGATGTGCTGTGGCTGCGCGGGCGTCCCGGCGTACCGGTGGCGCTGAATCTCGGCGGGATCGCCAACATCACTGTCGTGCACGGCGAACCGGTCGCGTTCGACACCGGCCCGGCGAACGCGCTGATCGACGCGGTCGTGACCGAGCTGACCGGGCAGCCGTTCGACGCGGACGGGGTGATGGCGGCGCGAGGGCAGGTCCACGAGGAGCTGCTCGCGCGGTTGCTCGCCGATCCGTACTACGCGCGGCCGGCGCCGAAGTCGACGGGCAAGGAGCTGTTCAACCTCGCGTACGTGGCGCGGGCGATGGAAGGGCTGCCGGTGATCCCGGCGGAGGACCTCGTCGCGACGGTCACCACGCTGACGGCACGGACGGTGGCCGACGCGGTCCGGCGGTACGGCGGGACCGAGGTGGTCGCATCCGGTGGCGGGATCCGGAACCCGGTGCTGATGCATCTGCTCGCCGACGAGCTGGACGTTCCGGTCCGGACCACCGACGAGCTGGGCATGCCGTCGGCGGCGAAGGAGGCGTACGCGTTCGCCGTACTTGGGTTCCTGACCGTGCACGGCCTGGGCGGAACGGTCCCGAGCTGCACCGGCGCCCGGCACTCCAGCATCCTCGGCTCGGTCACTCCCGGGCCGGGCGGACTGCCGGTGATTTCGGCCGCGGCACGACCTCCCGTGCGCTTGCTGGTGGAATGACCGCACACTAGGTCTGTGACGAGGTTGTTCGTGGTGACCGGGGCGCCCGGGTCAGGGAAGTCGACGGTCGTGCCCGAGCTGGTCCGGCTGAGTCCGGGGAACCTGGTCGTGATGGACATGGACGAGCTGCTGGACGACAACGGCCGGCTGCTCGGGATCGACATCGCGAGCCCGACCGCGGCCCCGATCTGGCCTGCGTACAACGGGCTGTGGCTGCGGATCACCGAGTTGATCCGGCGCTCCGGGATTCCCGTGCTGCTGCTGACGCCGGCGCTGCCGACGGAGCTGCCCGAGGGGCGCTGGCTGCACCTCGACTGCCCGGACGCCATCCGCCGCAAACGCCTCGCGCTGCGCGGCTGGGCCGAGGACCAGATCGCCGACGCCCTCGCCGACGCCGCCGAGCTCCGCATCCGGGTGCCGCGCTCCGTGCGCGGCGACGTCTCGCCCGAACGGGTCGCCCGGGGCATCTACGACTGGATCCGTGGCGAGCGCTTCGGCAAGACGCTCAGCCTCTGGGGCCGGCTCCGGAGTTGACCTTCGAGTTGGTGCAGGGGTGAGGGTCGGGCCCATGAGGCTGACGATCAGTGAGTTCGCGCGGCTCGTAGGACTGGCGCCGAGTGCGCTGCGGTTCTACGACGACTGCGGTCTGCTCCCACCCGCCGAGGTCGACGCGACGAACGGCTACCGGTACTACGACAGGTCGCAGGCGGACCGTGCCCGCCTGCTCCGCGACCTCCGCGAGATCGACCTGCCGCTCCCCGATGTCCGGCTCGCCCTGGACGCCGCGGCGGCGGACGTCGCCGAGCTGGTGCGCGCCCACCTCCGCACGCTGGAGGCGAGGTCCACCGCGACCCGCGAAGCCGGCACACGCCTCCTCACTCAGCTCCTGGCAGAGCGGACGACCGCCGTACTGGGTGGTCCCGAGCTGGCCAGCGCGATCCGGCAGGTGGTGTCCGCGGCGGCCACCACGGACGAGCACGCCGGGCTGGACTGTGTGCAGATCCAGCTCGCGCCCGAGGAAGTCACGTTCGTGGCGACGGACCGGTACCGGCTGGCGGTGCGGACCGCACGGCCCCTGGAGTTCGGCGGGACGACGGCTCGGGTGCTCGTGCGGGCGGACGAGCTGGCCGCGGTGAGTCGGTGGGCCGCGGCGGGGGACGCGGTGCGGGTGGAGGTGAACGGCGGGCTGGTGCTCGTCCGGGGCGACGAGTCGCGCTCGTTGACCGCGGTGGAGGCGGAGTATCCGGCGTACGAGCAGATCCTGGACGGGCTGACGCCGCCGGTGTGCCGCGTCGTGGTGGATCGGGCCGCGCTGCTGGCGGCGCTCGCCGGGCGGCATGTCGTCACCGTCGACCTCGACCAGGAGAGCCTGCGGATCGGTGACGAGGTGAAGCTCGACGCGATCGGGTCCGGGGCGGTGCGGGTGGGGTTCACCGCGAGCCTGCTGGCGGCTGCCCTCGAGGCGAGTGTCGGGCCGGACGTCCTGCTCGAGATCTGCGAGCCGGCCCGACCGGTCGTCGTACGATCGGCCGACCAAGGCACGTTCACCACCCTCGTCATGCCCGTCCGGCTCGACGGGTGAACCGGCCGTACTACGGCTGGCTGGCAGGCTCCACTCTCTCGGTCCTCGGTGACGCGGCGCTGTTCTTCGCGCTCGGATGGGCCGCGACGGGGATCGGCGCGCACGTCGCCGCCCTGGTGTTGACCGGATTCACCCTGCCGCGCGCCGTGTTTCTGCTGCTCGGCGGTGTCCTCGGCGACCGGATCGGCCCGCGCCGGCTCCTGCTCGCCTGCACCGCGATCGTCGGCACGTGCTGCGTTCTGCTCGCTGTCTTGGTCGAGCTGCGCGGGATGTCGGCCGGGCTGCTGGTGACGACGGCGGTCGTGGTCGGCACCGTGGACGCGTTCGCGTTACCGGCGGCCGGCGTTCTGCCGCGGCTCTTCGTCGCCGACGATCAGTTGCCTCGGGCAATGGCTTTGCGAACGTCGGCCACGCAGCTCGTCACGCTCGCCGGCGGACCGCTCAGCGGCCTGCTCGTCGCGACGATCGGGCTGGTCGGGGCGTTGCTGCTCGACGGGCTGACCTTCGCCGTCCAGTTCGCCGTACTGCTGGCGCTCAGGCCGCCGTACGACGTGACGCCGCGGCGCGATCGGCCATCGGTGGTCCGCGATGCCGTCGACGGACTCCGGGTGGCCGTCGGCGATCCCGTGCTGCGGACGATCCTCGCGGTCGTCGCCCTGGTCGCGGCCTTCGTTCTCCCGGTCACGTCCTTGTGTGTCCCGCTGCTCGCCCGTTCGCACGGGTGGGCGGCCGGTCAGGCGGGTCTCGTCGTGGCGGCGAACGTCGCAGGTGGATTGCTCGTGACGATCCTGGTCGGGCGCTTCGGGACCTTCGAGCGCGCCGAGCTGACCGGCGGCCTCGGTTGCCTGCTCGCCGCGCTCGGGATCGCAGATCTCGCCCTCGCGTCTTCCGTCCCGGTCGCGGTCGGCGCGGCCCTCATCCAAGGCGTAGGCATCGGCCTCTTCACGTCACACCTCGCCCCGCTCTTCGTCCGCAGCACACCGGCGTCGCACCTGACCCGACTGCAGTCCCTGCTCTCCCTGGCCCAGACCGTGCCCCTGATCGGCTCCACAAACCTCCTCGCGACGCTCCCAGTTCGTCACGCGCTGGCGCTCGCCGCTGCTACGACCACCCTCGCCGGCGTGGGCCTCCTGCGCGGCTACCGCGTGAACTCGATCTCGAAGGTCGGGTAGTCCGGCTGCGGGCACGGTTGCCCGCGGTGTCCCAGCCGCTCGTAGAACGGTGCCGCACGCTCGTGATGCGCCTGCCACTCCAGATGCCGCACCCGGGTCGACGCCCACTGCGCCACCGCGTCCAGCAAGGCTCGCCCGACTCCAGTCCGCCGCCGCTCCGGCAGGACGTACAAGTCGTGCAACCGCCCGTGGTGCCGCCGTCCCGCCCGCAGGTGCGTGCCGTAGTCCTGCACGACGGCGTACCCGATCAGCCCGCCGTCGTCGTACCCCAAGGCCACCCAGCGCGGATCACCCACCAGCTCCTCGAAGTACCCCCGACTCGTCTGTTCGTCGAACTCCGTCCCGAAACCCCGCACCAACGGCCACAACCCGACCCAGTCGTCCGTCCCCAGCTCGCGCACGTCACCTACGACAAACGCCTGGCGGATGCGGCGCGGACGGCCGGCCTGGCGGTCGACGCCCCAGCCTGACGATGTGACCGTTGACAACATGCTGTCGTGATGACAGTATGTTGTCTATGAAGACGGCGTATGTAGCGGTGTACGAGACGTTGGCGGACTGGGAGATCGGGCACCTGGTCGTGGAGTTGCGGACCGGGCGGTTCACCGGGGTGCCTTGGACTGTGGTGACGGTGGGAGAGTCGCTCGAGCCGGTGGTGACGATGGGTGGGCTGCGGGTCGTGCCGGATGTGACGATCGCGGACGTGGTGCCGGACGCGGGCGATCTGCTGGTGCTCGCGGGGTCGGGGCAGTGGGATGTCGGTGGCGGCGAGGCGTTCACGAAGCTCGCGGGGCAGTTCCTCGACGCCGGCGTACCGGTTGCGGCGATCTGCGGCGCGACGGCCGGGCTCGCCCGGGCGGGGCTGCTCGACGAGCGGAAGCACACCAGCGCGGCCAAGGAGTACTTGCAGGCGACCGGCTACCAGGGCACCGAGCGGTACGTCGACGCGCGGGCGGTCGCCGACGGCAACGTGATCACGGCGGGGCCGGACTCGCCGGTGCAGTTCACGCGGGCCGTGCTGGAGCAGCTCGGGCTCGCCGACGAGCGCAAGCGGGAGGCGTACGAAGGCGTGTTCCACCGCGCCGACCCCGCCGCGTACGCCACCCTGGTGGGATGACTGTTCCACCGCGGGAGGAATGGCCGAAGCCCGGGCCGCAGTCGGAGGGTGGTGCGGTCCTGACCGATGTCGTGCTGGCCACCTTCCGGCTGAACGCCCGGCTGATGGAGGCCGCGCAGGGACTGGCCGCGCACGGCGGCCTGACGGCAGCGTGGTGGCAGGTGCTCGGCGGCGTCCTGGACGAACCGCGGTCGGTCGCCGACGTCGGCCGGATCATGGGCGTCAGCCGCCAGGGCGTGCAGCGGATCGCGGACCTGCTGGTCGAGCGCGGTCTCGCGGAGTACCGCCCGAATCCGGCGCACCGGCGCGCCAAACTCCTCGCCTGCACCGAGGCCGGCTACTGGGCGATCCGCCAGATCGCGGTCGCCCAGCATCCGTGGACCTCCGAGCTCGCGACGTCCGTCGACCTCGACGAGCTCCGGACGACGCTCAGCACCTTGCGAACCCTGATCACCAGGCTGGAAGAAGCCGGATCGTGAGACTGCGTCCGAACGTGTGCCGCGTGCTGAAGGTCAGCCTCGTCCCGGTGATCGTGCGCGTCACCTGAACGCCGTCGACGGCGGCTGCGGGCTTCAGATACTGCGCACGCAGGTTGATCGTGATCGTGTCGCGCTCCGTCGTCGGATCGGACACGGCAACCTCCACGCCTGACGCCTGACGGCGAACGAGCAGCGAGGCCGGACCGTCGATGCTGAGCCCGGGAAGGTTGTGGATGCCCGGGCCGAAGGCGTTGGCGGCGGTGAGTTGCAGGCCCAGGTGGTGGACCGCCTGGAGCCTGGGGGTGTTGGCGAGCAGGGTCAGGCGGCCGTGCTGGTAGGACTTCATCGCCGATTCTGTTGCGTTGGGCACCAATGCGTAGGCGAGGGTGCGCTTGGAGTCCGCTGGTTGGGCCGCGGTGAGGGCGAAGACCTGTTTGCTGACAGCGCTGTCCGGGTTGGACGTCCGTACCACCCGGCGGCTCCGCGTGACTGCCTGCAGATCCACCGAGAGTTCGGCCGGCTGCAGGAAGTGGTAGCCCACTGAGGCTGAGCCGTTGGTGTAGCGGAGCCAGCGGGGCGTGACGGCGCCGGTGCCTGTCCACGGCGTGCCGTCATGGCGTGTGCCGGTGATCGTCACCGGCGCGGTGGGCGCGGCGATGCGGGTGTCGAGGGTCGTGGTGACCGGGCGGGTCTCGTCGCCGACACCGGCCGCGAGGACGACGATCTCGTCGTCGAGCAGGAACCACGACTTGGTGGCCGACGCGTTCCGGTACGTGACGAAGTCGTCCGGCAGCGTCTCGCGCGACGCATACGCGAAATCGTCGGACTGCACCCATCCGGCCGCGCCGTACGCGTCGAGCGTCGCGCCGCCGGAGTACGCGTTGGTCCCGACCGGGAAGTAGACGTAGGTGTTCTGCGACTCCGACGAGGCCGTGAAGCCCGCCGCGGCGTTGTCGTAGTACGCCGTCCCGTACAACTCCGGGATCGACTTCCGCGTCTCGACCGGCGCCGTCACGCCGCCCAGCGCGTACGGCGACACGGTGGTGAAGTAGTCGATGCCGAAGGCCTGCGTCTGGTCCTGACCGGCGAGGTACAGGTAGTGCGCGCCGTCGCCCTGGAACCAGGGCATCAGGTTCTCGCCGCTCATGTACTCGTACTTGCTGATCCGCGACGAGTTTCGCGCCAGCGCGAACGCGTACCCCGGCCGCCGGTGCACGGTACGGTCCATCGCGTTGAACGCCGTACTCAGCTCCGCCGGGTTGAGATCCGCCGGCGCGATCGACGCGTCCGCCTTGAGGTCCGCGAACCGCGCGATGCTGACCGGCGACGCGAAGCTGTTCACGTTGATCGTCGGCCGCGCGGTGAACTTGGCGAACGCCTTCAGCCGGGCGGAATCCGCCGCGGTCGCGTAGTCGGCGAGGTCGACGATGGCCTCCACGATCACCGCGACGTCGTCGTACCCGGTCCCGGTCCGGGAGACGGCGCGGCCCTTGACGATCTCCATCATCCAGCCCTCGAAGATCAGCGGCGCGAACCCGTGCTCGACCCAGCCCTGCACCACGCCGACCAGGTCGTCGCTCTGCGCGTACTCCGTGCCGGCCAGCACCTTGATGGTCTGCACCACCCTGCTGAGCAGGCCTTTTCCGTACGAGCCCGTATAGGCGACCGACGCGTGCTGGATGAACGAGCCGTCGGCGTAGTACCCGTCGGTGACGCCGTGCTGCAGGTTGTACGGGTCGACGGTCGCGAACACCGTGAACTGGTCCTGCAGCGCCTTCCGGATCCGCGCGTCGTCGTTCAGCAGGGCGCCCTGGAGGACGCGGTTCGCGGTGATGTCGACGAGGTTGGCGCCGGTGTGGAAGCGCGAGTCGAGGTCGACGTCGCCGTCCTTGCCGTTGCGCAGGTACGCGTCCATCGAGGTGACGTACCGGGTGACCAGGTCCGCCGGGGCGCTGATCAGCGCGAGCGTTTTCGACACGTACGTCGAGATGCCGATCTCCCAGGTGAACCAGTTGCCGTAGTACCCCTTCGACTGGTCGCCGTAGTAGCTGTCGTGCAGCCAGACCAGCTTCTCGGCGATCCGCGCCCGGAGCTGCTCGTTGCCCTGCAGGTCCGAGGTGGGTCCGGGGCGCCGGTACGCGAGGGCCATCTCGTACAGGTGCTGGTACGACGCGCTCAGGTTCGGGTCGCTGGTGCCGAGCGGGAGGCCGGCGAACAGCTCGCCGGTGCCGGCGCGGTCGAGCGCGGACAGCCAGGTCCGGGCGGTGTTGTCCATCGCGGTCAGCTTCGCGGCCACCTCGGGACGCGCGTTCGACGCGGACGTCCCGGCGTAGATCGCGATCGCGTTGGCCAGCAGCTGGCCGGGGTCGGCGGTCGTCGCGCCCCGGGTGGCGTGGGCGGCCGGGGCCGGGTTGACCGCGGTCAGCAGGGCGGTCGCGGGGACGAAGGACAGCAGGCGGCGGCGGGTGAGATCCACTGGTACTCCCGGGCGGATGGGAAAACCTAACCACCGCAGTCAACCAGCCGGAACTATTCTTCAGCAACCGCTTACCGCTGAGTTGTCAGGAACCGGGTCTGCCGTGCGATCGTTCCCTCGTGACCCCAGCCCCGCCATCCGCCGGCCCGAGTGCGCCCGACAGCCGGGTGGCCTCGGTCCTCCGCTTCACCACTGAGTTGATCGCCTGGGTCGCCGCGCCCTGGGCGCTCGCCCCGCACTCCGTCCCGCTGGCGATCGGCTCGGTCGTGCTGCTGATCGGCTTGCCGACGATCTTTCAGACACCTGGTGACAAGCCGCACGTCGTCGTACCGGTTCCCGGTGCCGTCACAGTTCTGCTGGTCCTGCTGCAACTGGTCGCTGCCGTGGTGGCTGCGTGGTTCGCTTGGCCGACGGTCGTCGCGATCGTCGTCAGCCTGCTCGCGGCTGCGTGTGCGGTGACGGAGCAGCCACGGTGGCGGTGGCTGCTCTCGCCTCACGCGCCGCCGGCCCCGACCAGCTGAGGGTCGATCGACAGGACCTGTACGGCGTCGCCGCTCGACTTGACCGGGATCACGAGCGCGACCTGGTGCAGATAGTCCTGGTGCAGCGTCTGCGTGTACTTGACCATGCTGCTGAACGCGGTGGCCTCGCCGCTGGTCCAGTACGCGTTCGAACCCGGCTCTACGCGCTGTAGGTACTGCTCGGTCAGCGACAGGAACACCAGCGCGTCGCCGGACGCGGTGATGAAGGTGAGGGGCTTGCCTGACGGTGCGAACGTGTCGGTGACGCTCGCGATGTACGGCTCCGCGGTGTCCGCGGCCTTCGACTTCCCGCGCAGGTCGAGCATCTGGGTCAGGGCCGGCGACGGCGTGAACAGCTTCGACTGCGGCGCGTTCTTGCCGCCGCTGAGGTACGCCGCGAGGTCCTTCGCCACCGCCTCGGGCTGTCCCTGCAGTTGCTCGAGGTCGGCGCCCTGTGGGGTGCGCAGCCCGTCGACGGCCGGCAGCTCGACCGCCTTCGGCGGGTAGACCGAGTGCGTCAGCAGCCACGGGCTGCCGGCACTCGCGCGCTGCCAGACGCCGAGCTGACGATTGTCGGGCGCGTCCGAGACGCCCGAGCTGACCACGAACCGCATCGGGTACGACGTGAACTGCGGCGCGCCGATCTCCGGGTCGGTGTAGCTGAACGGCTTCGACACCTCCTTGCCCGCGGCGTCGAGCTTCCGGCCGATCAGGAAACCCGCCTGGGTCTGCGCGAGGGTCGGGTTGCCCTCGATCGTCGCGGCCAGCTTGGCGTCGCGGGTCCGGTTCGCCTGGTTGTTGAGCTGGTTGTACCGCTGGACCACGGCCTGCGCGTCGGCGAGCGTGACGGCCGGACGGGAGTCCGCCGCGGTCAGCGTGTTCTTCGGCGGGACGAGGCTGCAACTCGTCGCCGTCAGCAACAGCGCCCCGCTGGCCAGCAGCGCCGCCGTCCGCCGGACCGCCTCGTCGCTCTTCACGAACTCCGGCGAGACCGCCAACGGAACAGGCTCCGAGGCAACCTCGTCACCCGCCTCCTCAACCGCTTCTTTGTACGCGGGGCGCGCAGTGGGCTCCTCGGCCGGTTCGTTGTACGTCGGGCGCGCGGGCTCCGCGTACTGCTGCGCGGCGCCGGCTCCGATCAGCACCGGCGCCTTCGCCCGAGCAACCGCCGCCGCGGACATGAACATCGGCGCCGCAGGCACAGCCGGCCGCCCCTGAGCCGCCCGAGCAGCCACCGGACGAACAGGCGCCCCCCGACCAGCCGCAGCCCGCCCCGCCACCGGACCGGCCGTCGACGCGGCTGGTGCCGCGGCACCCGTCGCCGCGTCGACCATTGCGCCGACTGTTGCCGCGCCGGCCAGTCCCGCCTCGGCAGCTGCGGTTGCGGCCGACTGGGATGCTGACTCGATGGCTGCCTTGACCGCTGCCGGCTCCGCCGGGGTCGGGGTCGGCTCGTCGGCGGAGGGTGCGAACGGGCTGACGCGGTCGGGTGCGAACGGGGAGACGCGGTAGGCGGGCGTGTTCTCCCGCGCGACCGGAGCCGTCGACACCAGCACCGGGATCCGGTCGCTCTTGATCACGGGGATCTCGATCGTGTCCGCGACCACCACCCGCCGGCGGCGCAGCATCAGCGTCAGACCGAGCGCCAGCACCAGAACACCCGCGCCGAGCACGAGCAGGCAGATCCCGAACAGCCGGTGCACCTCGATCCCGAATGTGATCTGCCCGCCGACCGCCGGCGTACCGTCCGCGTTCATCACGACGACGTCGTACAGCCCGTCCTGGATCGGCCAGTTGACCGACTGCGACCCGGCCGCGGACTGCGCGACCCACCAGTCGAGCTCGCCCGGCGGCGTCAGCTTCGCGGATGCACCGCGCACCTCCTGTGTGCCGAACGTACCCGGCGGGTCGAAGCGGACCAGCTGGGTGTGCGCGGCCCCCGAGAGGTAGTCGCGGACGTCCAGGTCGCGCCCGACGCCGACGAACAGCGGCTTGTCGCCCGACGCGCTCACGTGCAGCGTCGGACCGTGCCGGTCGAGGAGGGCCGGGGCGGTGACGACCGCGAGGCCCCGGCTGGTGAGCTCACGGCCGGGCGTGGAGATCGTGTTGTCCGGGCCGACCAGCCAGAACGCCGCGAATGCTCCGGCGACGGCGGCCACCAGGCCGGACAGTGACAGCAGTAGACCCAGGGTGATGCGGGCGATGCGCATGAATGAGGCTCCCGTTGGTACGACGAGCCCGGCCACGGACGGATGGGCCGGACGGCGGGATCGCGGGTCCGGACCCCTCGTCCTGCGCCGAAAAGCGGTGTCCGGAAGCTCACCCGTTGTCACTGACTAACTGATCCAACAAGGAACTGTTACGATCTCGTGTATTAGCGAATGGCTGTTCACAAACTCAGAGGCGGTGACTTGGCCCGGCCGCGGCTGGTGAGCGACGACACGATCCTGGACGCCACCCGCCAGGTCCTGGCCGAGCTCGGGCCGCTGAAACTGACCCTCGCGGCCGTCGGCGCCCGCGTCGGTCTGGCGCCGCCGACACTGATGCAGCGCTTCGGGTCCAAGCGCGGTCTGCTGCTCGCGTCCGCCGCCCGATCGCCGCTGATGGTCAAGCTCGCGGCCGAGGAGGCCGCCGGCCGGAACGCCTCGCCACTCGCCACGCTGCGGGACTTCGCGCTGTCGGCCGTCGCGCACATCAAGCACCGCGAGGAGCTCGGCAACGGCCTCGGCTTCGTCCAGCTCGACGTCGCCGACCCGGAGTTCCGGCAGCACGCGCTGGCGCACTCGGCCGCGATCGTCGACAGCTGCGACACGCTCTACACCGCAGCGGTGGAGGTCGGTGAGCTCCGAGCGGACACCGACGTCCCGGCGCTGGCCCGGCACACGCTTGTCTGTTTCAACGGCGCGCTCCAGGTCTGGGCCGTGAACGGCTGGGGCTCGCTGACCGAGTTCCTGACCGAGCAGCTCGACCTGATGATCGGCCCTTATCTCAGGAGTGACGGTGTTTCTGCGCGTCCTGGTCTTCTACCTGGTCACGATGGTCTTCAGCGGGATCCTGAACGCGCTGCAGACAGCGGCCGGCCCGAGTCCTGAGCTGATCCAGCTGGTCCAGTTCGCGCCGGACTCGGCGGCGTCGGCGTGATGTTCCTGCTGTTCCGCCGTACCACCAGGATCGACGCGCGGTTGACGCCGGCGGCCGTCGCGGCCGGGCGGAGTGCGCTCTGCAGCCCTACCTGCAGACCCGGTTCTCGGTCCTGCGTTCCTCGCTGGTCGTCGGAGTGCTGTGGGGCTTGTGGCACATCGGGGGCTTCGCGCACGGGCTCGTGTACATGGGGCTGTTCGTCGTGATGGCGACCGCGCTGTCGGTGGTGCTCGGTGCGGTCCTGCGCGAGGCGCGCCGTACCAATCTCGTCGTCGCCGCCGGACACGCCGCCGTCAACCTCTCCCTGATCCTGCTTTTCGGGGAGGAGGACGGCGACGTCTTCGCGATGGGCGTTCTCGCCGCGGTCTGGACGGTCGCCGCGGTCGTGGTCAGCTCAGTGCAGGTACGACGCGCCGTTGAAGTCGAGGACCGCGCCGCTGGCCCAGTTCGCGTCGGCTGAGGCGAGCCAGTAGATCGCGTTCCCGACCTCCTCGGCGGTCGCGACCCGGTTGAACGGGCTCTGGGCCCGGATCGCGTCCCCGCCGGGACCCGCGAGGAAGCTCTCGGTCATATCGGTCGCGATGAACCCGGGCGCGATTGACGTCACGGTGATGTCATGTGGCGCCAGCGATGCCGCCAACGACTGCCCGAGCGAGTGCAGTCCGGCCTTCGAGGCACCGTACGCCGGCACGTCGGGCTCGCCGCGGTACGCGCCCCGGGAGCCGACGTTGACGATCGCGCCCCGCCGTACGCCGTCCGCGGGATCCTGGTCGAGCATCTGCCGCGCCACGCACCAGGTCACGTGCGCCGCGCCCTCGAGGTTGACGGCGAGGGTACGGCGCCAGGTCGCGACCCACTCGTCGTACGACGTGTCCGCCAGCGGGTGACCGACCCGCCGAGAGCCCGCGACCGGCTCGTCGACGAACATGGCGGCGTTGTTCACCAGCACGTCGACGCGACCGAGTGCGGTGGCCGAATCCGCAACCAGTGAAGGGATTGCGGACGCGTCGCCGAGGTCCGCGGCGATCACCGCGTGGCCCTCGCCGGGCAGTCCGGCGCGAAGCTCCTCGGCGCGGTCGACCGCGCCCCGGCAGTGCAGCACGACCCGGTCGCCGGCCGCCGCGAACGCCCGCGCGGCGGCCGCGCCGACACCCCTGGACGCACCGGTGATCAGTACTCCTCTGGACACGTTTCCTCCTGTCGGTGACTGCACCACATTGTGCCCTTGCCGCCACCATGACATCAGTAGGGGTTGACTGTGACGTCATCATGACGTCATGCTTGCTGTCATGGAACTTGACCACTACCTCGAGTCGGTCCGGCGAAGCGTCGAGAACGCCACCGCCCTGGCCGACGAGCAAACCCGCTCCGTGGCCCAACGCCTCGGGGCCACGCTGGATGACGCGGGCCGCCTGGCCCTCATCTCAGCCCTGTCCGACGCCGCCGGGGAGATCAGCCGCGAGCTGTCCCCGGGCTCGGTCGAGCTCCGGATGGCCGGCGGCCGCCCGGAGTTCGTGGTCACGCCGGCTCCCAGCCAGCTGACCGGTCCGGACGAGACCGACGAAGACATCGACGACGAGACCGACGCCGAGGCGGACGAGCAGTTCGTGTTCGACGCCGACGAGCCGACCGCGCGGATCACGCTGCGGCTGCCGATGTCGATCAAGAACAAGGTGGACGAGGCCGCCAACGCCGAGGGCATCTCCTCGAACGCGTGGCTGATGCGCACCGTGATGACCGAGCTCAGCGAGCGTCGCCGCGGCGGTCCGCGCCCGCCCCGGCCGCCGCGCCCGCCGCGCGGACCGGTGTTCGGCCCGGAGGGCCCGCTGGGTCCGAACGGACCGCTCGGCCCCGACGGTGTCTTCGGACCGAACGGCGTGTTCGGCCCGAACGGCCCGTTCGGCGAGGAAGGCGTCTTCGGCCCGGACCGGGGCCGCTGGGAGCGCGACCGGCGCCGTGACGACCGGGACCGCCGCCGGGAGGACAAGGACCGGCGACGCGAGGACAAGGAACGCCGCCGTGGCGGACACGGGCCGGGCCAGCGACTGACGGGATGGGCGGAATGAACGGCTTCAGCCAGCAACTCACCGACGACGAGAACGACCGGATCGAGCGGATCCGGATCGAGATCGGCTCCGGCCTGGTGGAGATCTCCGGCAATGCCGACGTCAAGGGCACCGCGGTGACGGTCGACGTCAACAGCGGGCCGGAGGAGGACGTCACCGTCGAGGTCGTCGACGGCGAACTGATCGTCGAAGGCCCGCGCAACGTCCGCCGGGGCCCCGAGATCCAGGTCCGGATCGCCACCTCCGCGGTGCTCGACGCCCGGGTCAAGACCGGCTCCGGCGACATCACCGCCGATGTGCCGCTCGGCTCCGCACGGCTCGCGACCGGTTCCGGCGACGTCCGGCTGACCCGGGTCGAGAAGGAGCTGGGCGTCAACACCGGCAGCGGTGACGTCAAGATCGGGACCGCCGTCGGCGCCGTCCGCGCCGGCACCGGCTCCGGCTCGATCGACATCGAGGAGGCCGGCGACGCGCTCGGCCTGAGCACCGGCTCCGGCGACGTCACGATCGGCGACGCCGCCGGTCCCACCTCCGTCAAGGTCGGCTCGGGGGACATCACCATCGAGCGGATCCGCGACCACTCGGTCGCCACCTCCGGTTCCGGCGACGTCAAGGTCGAGATCGCCGACGGACCGAGCGTCCAGGCCGAGACGGCCCGCGGCGACGTCCAGATCGGGGTCCCGGACGGACTCCCGACGTACCTGGACCTGAAGACCGTCACCGGGCGGATCCGGTGCGACCTCGAGCCCGGCCAGAAGCCGGCCGAGGGAGAGCGCGCCCTGATGCTGCGCGCCCGCACGGTCTCCGGCGACATCACCGTCGTCAAGGTCTGACCGCCCCGGCCGGTCCTGTCGAATCGGCCCGGCCGGGTTCGTTGCCTTCATGAAGTCGTTCGAGGTCCCGCCACTGGGGGCGGGACCTGGGCGAAGCATTGCCAGAAACCACAGCACGGGGACCGAGCGAAGGGAGCACGATCATGTTGAGCGAACAGCAGGAAGTTGCCCGTTACCGCGTCGAGGACCAGATCCGGAGGATCGAAGCACGGGCCCTGCGGTACAACGGCGAGCCCCGGGTCAGCGCGCGGACGCGGCTGGCGACCATGCTGCACACCCTGGCCGACCGGCTGGAGCCGGCCACCCGGCCGCTGACCGAGCCGCAGCCCCGCCACCGCGGGACCGGGCTCTCGATCGTCCGATGAACGGCGTGCCGCTGAACGGCGCGGTCAGTACCGTCTACGCCGTACTGGAACGCCTCGGCCTCGTCGGAGCGCCACGCCGCTCCTAGCGGTTGCAGGTTGGTGCAACGCCTGTGGATAACTCCCCGGGCCGACCCGTGAACACTGCTAGCGTTCAGTCGATCATTCTGGGTCGACATGGGGAGAGATACCAACGATGTTGCGTCCGCTGGTGGCAACCACAGCTGTCACCGCTGCTCTGATCCTGCTGGCCGGCTGCGGCGGCGACGACAAGAAGTCCGACTCGGGCTCCGAGAACAACGGCGGCACCTCCACCTCCTCGCCCACGCCGTCCGCCCCGGCCTTCCCGACGTTCGACCCGCCGATGGCCTTCACTGCCTCCGCGGCGTACCCGGTGCCCGACTGGGAGGGACGGGCCATGTTCGACGAGGCGATGCCCGGCATGGTCGGCCAGGTCGCCCTGGTCGCCAACTACCGGGGTGTTACCGGCCGCGACGTCGTCGACCCGAGCACGGCCTGGGAGGTCAAGTCGACCGCCGCCGACACCACCACGGTCAACGACGCGTCCAAGCCGATGGCGGTGAAGGTCGACGGCAAGGACGTCGCGGTGATGGCCTACGCGGAAGCCGACAAGGGCAATGGCACCCAGAAGCCGCAGGGCTTGGTGCTGGTCCAGTGGATCGACGTCGCGACCGGCCAGAAGCTCGCGGAGGTGTCCACGCCGGTGAGCACGGTGGACGGAAGCTTCGGCAATCCGGAGCTGAAGAACGTGCAGTACGACCCGGAGACCGGCCAGGTCGCCATCGGCGTGAGCGCCAGCGACAGACTGATCGTGAAGACGCGCTTCGCGACGGTCTACGCGGACCCCACGACGAAGAAATCCACTGTCGTGCCAGGCGTCCTGCCGGGCGCCGTCCACGGCGGCGTGCTCGCGGGTGCCAAGGCCGAGAGCAAGGAGAACGCGAATGACGCCGGCGTCGTGCTGGTCGACGGCGCGAGCGGCAAGGTCACGAAGCAGATCCCGCTGAAGCAGGGCGATGTGGAGCCGCTCACCGGTGGCGCCAAGCACGCGTTCTTCTACGGCACGCTGTACTCGAGGAACACCATGAAGGATGTCGGCTCGCTCTACTCGGTCGATCTGTCGACCGGCACCGTGGTGAAGTCGGTGCCAGGGCTACCGGAAGGTGGTGGCTACGACTGCACCTGGGACCACGCGAGCTCGATCGTCTGCAGGGACAGTGCGCCCAGCGGCCAGCACGAGATCTTCGGACTCGACGACAGCACCGGCAAGAAGACCTGGGGCTGGACCACCGAGTCCGGAGAGCGTGTCGTGCCCCGCGTGACCGCGGCGTACCACGGCGTCGTGTACGTGCAGACCGAGAAGCAGGCGGTACTGATGGACGCCAAGACCGGCGAGGACCTGCCGGGCGCGTCCCCGTCAGGCACCCCGAGCGGCAGCCCGTCGGCCGACGAGACTCCTTCGAGCAGCGACTCCCCTTCGGACGGCAACTCCTCGACGGCCAGTGGCACGCCGTCTGACCAGAAGTCCGCCGGCGGGAGTGACATGAGCCTCTACGACGGCAAGCTGGGATCGCCGGGCGCGGTGTCGCCGTACGGTGGCGTTTATACACAGCTGCCGCAGGGCAGCGGCTTCGGCTCCAGCGACTTGCGGGCGGTCCTCGTCTACCTGAAGCCGAGCGCCTGACCTACCTGAAACGAAGGGCCCCGCCGATTCCGGGGCCCTTTTCGTTGGTCAGACGTCGGTGCGGTGGAAGTTTTTGAAGGAGCGGGACGGAGTCGGGCCGCGCTGGCCCTGGTAGCGCGAGCCGTACTTGGCCGAGCCGTACGGGTGCTCGGCGGGGGAGGACAGCCGGAAGAAGCACAGCTGGCCGATCTTCATCCCGGGCCAGAGCTTGATCGGCAGCGTGGCGACGTTCGAGAGCTCGAGCGTGACGTGGCCGGAGAAGCCGGGGTCGATGAAGCCGGCCGTGGAGTGGGTCAGCAGGCCGAGTCGGCCGAGCGACGACTTGCCCTCGAGGCGGGCGGCGACGTCATCCGGGAGCGTCACGAGCTCGTACGTCGATCCCAGGACGAACTCACCGGGATGCAGGATGAACGGCTCGTCCCCCTCGGGCTCGACGAGCCGGGTCAGGTCGGGCTGTTCCTCGGACGGGTCGATATGCGGGTACTTGTGGTTCTCGAAGACCCGGAAGAACCGGTCCAGCCGTACGTCGACGCTCGACGGCTGCACCATCGCAGCTTCGAACGGGTCCAGCTGGACCCGCTTCGCGTCGAGCTCGGCCAAGATGTCACGGTCGGAGAGCAGCACGGTCGCACGTTAGCAGCGCGCCGCACATCCGCGCAGCACCGGAGGCCGCGGCCGCAGTGCTTCCCCGTGCCTGGTGGTGAGTCGTCCGGAGCCCTCAGCTCCCCGGCGGGAGCACACCACCAGACCGTGGGCCTGAGGCAACTATTGTCAGTTGGCCAGCTTGTTGAACTTCGACACCTGGGTGGCGAAGGTCTTGACCTGCGCCGGGGACCAGTCCTTGAGCAGGTCCTCGATCACCTTGTGCCGCTTCTTCCGGGCCGCCGTCAGCTTGCGCTTTCCGGCCGCGGTCAGGGTCAGCAGAGTCGCACGCGCGTCCGACTTGTCGGCGGCCCGCTTCAGCAGGCCCTCCTCCTCGAGTCGCGCGCACGCCCGGCTGACCGGTCCCTTGTCCACCTCGAGCGCTGCCACCAGGTCGGCCATCCGCACCGGCGCCAGCTCCTCCACGTGGTTCAGCAACGCGTACTGCGCCGGCTCCAGGTCCGGATGCGCCTCGTTGGACAGCGTCCGCTGCAGACCGCGCAGCCGCCGTGCCAACGTGACGAGTTCCTTCTCCAGGTTGTCCACCGCGTCAGTAGTGTCTGTTGCCACCGTTCACCCCTTCATTCCAGTTGCCCCGCAACCATGTCGCCCGGTCCAGGACCGCATCCTCACGTTGCGTTGAATGTTGCCCCCGGCAACGCGTTCTAATCTGCCAGAAGATGACGACCCTGCCCAGTCCTGAGCGTGCCCTTTGTGGAAAACTCCCCAAGAACCTCCGGTGCAAACCGTCCGTAACCCCCTTTTCGATGCATCCGGCACCAAGTTCGGCCCCGGGCCGCTGACACCGCAGCAACCGGACCCGCCGGCAGTGGCGGCGGGGTGCCCGGCGAGCGGCCCGCGGGACGCCGACCGGGGCCGATCTACGGCCCGGCGCGCGGACCCCACGTGGTTGCGGGCCCCCGGATCGGCTATGCTCGTCTCCGCTGCCGGGAGACTGGCCGCGCGGGTGTAGTTCAATGGCAGAACATCAGCTTCCCAAGCTGACAGTGCGGGTTCGATTCCCGTCACCCGCTCCGAGGTAAAGACATGACAAAAGCCCAGGTCAGAGGGGTAGTCCCTGACCTGGGCTTCCGTTTGCCCCCAGCTCGGGCCGGGTGGCCGTGCCATTAACGCGCCATTAGCCGACTCCCACCAGGACGCCGGCGGCACCGTCATCTCCCTCTCGATCCTCCGGGCCGACCGCTGGATCTTGAGTGCGCTCCTGACCAACGATCGTTTGATCATCCGCCGTCGACCTGCCCTCGATCGCCCGGACGCCCTTCAGCTTGGTTGCCTTGGCACCCTTCTTCTTGGCCTTCTTCTTCCCGCCCGGGGTCAGCCCTTCGAGCTGGGCATTCAGATGCGCAGCGATCGACTTGTCAGCTTCCCGGCTCGCGTGCTGGTAGATGAGTGCTGCCTCCATCGAGTCGTGCCCCATCCGCGCCATCAGGTCCTTGGTCGTGACCTTGCTCGCCGCCGCCAGCATGTTGCCCGTGTGCCGCAGGTCATGAAAGTGCAGGTCAGGCATGCCGATCTTGGTCGTCGACTTCTTCCACGCAGTCAGCTTGTTGAAGCTACTCCGGCGGATGGGCAGCCCGGATTCGAGTGAGAACACGAGGGCATCCTCAGCCGACCCGCAGTACAGCTCCAGGTGCTCCCGGAGCAACGCGACGAGCGCAACAGGGATCGACAGGGTGCGGACGCCAGCTCTCGACTTGGGCGGCCCGAGCGTCAGGCCCTCTCCTCTAACTTCGAGGTACTGCTGCCTGACTCGAACCTCCGCCGCGTCGAGGTCGATGTCCCTTCGCTGCAACGCGGTGATCTCACCGAAGCGCAGACTTGCCATCGCCGCCAGCAAGATCATCACGCGATAGCGCGCAGGCATGGTTTGCATCAAGCGATTGACCTGAGCGAGCGATAGATGCGGTCGCTCGGGGGCACTCTCTTTGTCCGCTCCTGGAATGCGGCACGGGTTGGCCTTCAGAATCTCGTCCTCGCGAACAGCCGTCCACAGCACCGCCCGGAGAAGACGGTAGGCCTTGGCGACCATCCCAACGGACACTCCCTCCGCCAGGAGCTTCGATCGCCACTCACGAACGATGGGCGGGCTGAGGGTGCCGAGTGGTACGTCGCCGAGGTACGGGCGTACGTGCTTCTTGAGCGTCCAGCGGTAGAGCTGCAGAGTCCGGGGCCGCAGGTTCGGACGCTGGTCGATCCATCGGTCTGCGTAGTCACCGAGCTTGATCTTCGCCCGCTCCGGATCTGTCCATTCGCCCTTGAGCATCTCGGCCTCGACCAAGACCAGGTATCGCGCCGCCGACTTCTCGTCGGGAAAGGTGCGCGGTGCCGGCCGAAGCTTCCCGTCAGGTCCGGGGTACCGAGCCTGATACCGGCCGGACTTGAGCTTGCGAACATTGCCGAACCGCCGGTGACCTTCTTTGTTCGCCATCTCAGGCCACCTTCCGCAATCCAGCCCACACGTCAGCCGCGGTCATCGGCTCGACCCGGTTCGACGCGATGTAGGTCACCACGTCTTCGTCCGTGAGCCGAACCGACCGACCCAGCTTGTGAAAGCCGATCTGCCGCTCAGCGACGAGTCGGCGAACCTGGCGAGCGCTCAGCCTCATTCGCTGGGCCGCCTCTTCGACCGTGTAGAGATCGTTCGATGCCATGTGACTCTCCCCAGATTCCTAGGCCGCGGTTGCGGCGGATGCGTCATCAGTTGCCGAACCGCTGTGGTCCGGCGGATCGCCGGGTGGGCTGGTGCGTTGCTTCGCTTGCTCGTACTGCGTGCGCCACCGGATGCGCGTGGCGATGGCCTCGGCGAGTACTTCCTTATGCGTCGGGATGCGACGCGGGCCGCGTTCTTCGCCCGGTCGGATGGGTTGCCAGATGAACCGAGGTGCCTCGGTGTCGTCGGTTTGAGTGGCTAGTGCGTTCTGGTCTTCCATCTCGACGCCGGCGGCCGCGAGGGTTTGGCGGATGACTTCGGAGCGGTCGGCGCGGTGTTCGGTGAGGGTCTTGCCGGTCCATTGGCGCGAGACGAGGACGCGTCGACCGCCGAGGCCGAGGTGTTCGCGGTCGTGCGCCTTGGAGGGGCATTCGCCGGGTACGACGTGGCCGTCTGCGTCTTTCGGGGTGACGCCGTACCGGAGCCAGTTGGCGCACTCGGGCGAGCAGGGCAGGATCCGGACGTGGGCGTGCAGCTTGTTCATGTGAGCGAGCTGGGCCGGGTGGAGGTCGTCCCGGTCGTCGCCGTAGGTCTCGCCGATCGCCTTGCCGAGGTACTTGGTCAGATAGCCGACAGCCTTGCCGACCTTGGCGTCGGAGTCGGCAATGATGCCTTGGTAATCGATCTGCGAGCCGAGACGTACGACGTGCGCAGGCTGGGCAGCCGGGTCCGCGTCGAGGTCATCCAAAGCCTGATCCCAGGTCGGGAGCAGAGCACCGGTCGACGGGTCCACGAATGCGCCGGCCATCTCGTCCCAGACGGGCATGTCCGGGTTCGAGGCACAGCCGTATGCGGGGCGCTGATGACTCGGCCACCACACTTGGTGGTACGTCGCTTTGGCGACCGCGCGGACTGTGTCACGGGCGACGGTGCCCCGGACGGCGGCGTGCAGATGTGGCGCTAGACGCTTCTGCGGCTCGACCACCGCGAAGTACTGCGCCTTGTAACCCGCGCACCGGCGAAGGTTCTGTATGAAGCGGTCGACCAGCTTCGGGAAGTGCAACGCGTCCAGGGCCGCTCGGCGGTAGTTGTACGTGTCGGACTCGACCGGGGTCGAGAGCAGCGGCGAGGTCCGGCCGTGGGCCACACCGCACTCACACGGCACCATGCCTTTGCCCGGTACATGGTGCGGTAGCCGGTGCGTCGCGCCGTACGAGCCAAGCGTGAGCGTGATGAACATCGACGGCCGGTAGGTCTTGCCGTTCGGAGCCGTGAACGTCGCGCCGACCGTGCGCTTGTCCATCTCGACCTTGGGTAGCTCGGCGGCGTCCTGGCGTCGACGGGTCGACCGGACACGGCGAGTGGATTCCGCGTCGTCGTCCGCAGTGGGTTCGTCGTCGGGTACGTCATCCGAGTCCGCCGGCGCTTCGGGTTCGGTGTCGCGGTGCCAGCCCTCGCGGCACTGCTGCATACGGAGACGACGGTTCGCCTCGGCGCAGGGAGGGCACTTGCTGACCAGCGTGGAACCGCACGACACCCCGACCACTCGGTCGGTGCCGGTCTGTGTGTCGAACACCCTGTTGAGCACCGGTCGTACGCAGACGCCGTTGGTCACGGCCAGGTCCCGGACAACGTCCAGTGGGAACCGGTCGAGGGTGGTCTGTGCGGTGAGGTTCATGCCGCTGCCCTCCAGAGCGCGGCCGGGCCGTCGAGGACGACACTCAGCGCACGATCAACATCGGTGCCAAAGGCAAGCTCTTCCCGGATGGCATCCCGCTCAGCCTCCGTCGTGCGGCCCCACACGCCCTGTTCGTCGGCGACGATTGCAGCAGACAGGCAGGACCGGACGACCGGGCAGAAGGCGCAGAGTTCCTTGGGGTCCGTCGTACGACGAACGCCGCGCCGAGTCTCGTCCTCGGGGTAGAAGTCGTCCGTGTCGAGGTAACCCGCGCAGTACGCCTTGTCCTGCCAGCGAACGTCAATCCGCTGAACGAGCGAGGCTCGCGACTTCTTGGACAGTCCGGGAACCAACGGGAGGACGAGCTGACCGGGGACCTGCCGTCGTGCGGTCATGCTGCTACCCCTTCCGGTGTCGAGATGCGTTCGCTGGCGCCGATCAGATCCGGCGCGTAGGTGTTGACGAGGTCGGCAATGTCCTCGTCGGTGATGTGGGAGAACCTGACTCGAATGGGCTCGGTCTCACCGTCGACGGCGACGTATCCGACGCCGGGCAGGGTCTCGGGGATCTGGTCGCAGCGCGCGCCCCGTTCGCGTGCACCGTCAGCGAGGACCAGCCGAACCTGCTCGGCCTCTGCCATCCGCAGCGCCAGCCGAGTGGGGAAGAGGTCCCGGAACGGAAGTACTTCCTTGCGAGGGTCCTGCAGAGCGCCAACCACGGTGATGCCTACTGCACGGCCCTGCGACAGCAGCAGCGAGAAGGCCTTGGCAATCCGCTTCTTCATGGCCGGGTCAGTGACGTACGCCGTCAGCGACGCCAGCTCGTCCGCGATCAGAACGATGAACGGCTCGTCACGACTTGGCTTGAGGAGGCGAGACAAGCCGCGGAGCTTGCCCTGCCGCCGACGCATGATCGCCACCAGGTCTTCAAGCAGGGTCGCGAATGCTTCCTCGTACTCCGCATCGCTAGCGCCGTCCATCGCCGGATCGGAGCCGTAGCAGAATCGGTGGAACAACCGCCGGCCAAGTGCGAGCTCCATGCCGCCCTTGGGGTCGAGGACCCACAGTTGCACCAGCCCTGAACGGATGCCCGGAGCGAGCGCGGCGATGATCGACCACAACACCGAGCCCTTGCCCGCACCGGTCGCGCCGGCCACCAGCAGATGCGTGTAGAGCAGCCGAAGCCGGAACATCAGGCCGTCCTCACGACGCGCCACGTCGAGCGCCTGGAGGTTCGGCGGATCAGTCGCGGGGATCGGGGCGACGACCTCGCGTAGCGGATCGTTGGTCAGGAACCACAGCACCAGTCGATCTGACCGGCGAGGCAACGCCCACGCGAACAGACGAGCCATCCAGCCCTCAGCACCGCCCGGCCACCACGCTGGGATCATCGAGGCCGCGGAACGCACGCGGCAGTCCTCAGCGCCGAAGGTGCGCGCCAACCGCTCGGACTGCTCGGCGTAGTCGGTCAGGATCTGGCCCGGCAACAGCCGGACTGTCACCTGATCGACCGTGCCGGACGACCGAACCTTGATGATCCGAGGTACGTACGTCCGATCGTCCATCCGGACTGTGAGGTTGAGGGCCCGCATCGTTGCGTCCCAACGGGTTCGGTACTCCATGAAGCGTCGCCGTGAGCCACGCAGCCGCCAAACGATCCGCTGCGCGAACGAGTCGGGCCACCGCCACCGCCAACCTGCCAGGCCGGTAGCCGGTACAGCCGCAGTCGCAATGACCAACTAGGCATCGCCGCCGGTCCAGAGCTGATACGCCTTGAGCCCGAGCAACGGCACGATGACGAACAGCGGGTGCCGAACCAGCCAGCCCGCCGCGCGGATCATCGCACGCAGGCAGTACCAGATCACCACCCACTTGAGCCGGATGGCGACCGAGGGGGCCCGGAAGTTCACCGGACCCGTCCCGACCTCCTTGCCCTTGATCCTCGCCATATCGATCAGCCGCCGTTCGGTCGCGAGTCATCACGGGTCACCGGCGGACGCAGGGTGTACCTCGGGCACGGACCCGGCGAGTGTCGGCGCAAGCCGCAGAACGGACATGGACCGTCCTTGTCGCCGCCGTCCGCGATGCCGCAGTAGCCGATCTCGTCGCCGTCCGCGCGGACGAAGACCTCCCGCGCCTGCCGCCCACAGGTGCAGACCTCCCCGGGTTCGGCGTCGCGCCACGGGGTCATCACAACCACCCCTCCGAGTAGAGGACCCTGTTGACCTCCCGATCAGCAGGGGCCTCGTCCGCCTCGTCGTCTTCGTAGCTGTCCTCCCAGTCGTCGCCCTCCTCGTCCGAGTCGGACAGCCAGGCCTGATGCTGGTTGAGCCAGGTCCGCGCCTCGAAGCGAACGAACTTGCTCGGCTCGCCCGTCAGCAGCTCGCTCAGCAGGAAGGCCGCGCGCCCGTTCTGGTAGGCCAGGAACTGGCTGGAGTCGACGCTCTCCGCGACGCTCATGGGTCAGGCCGCCTTCTGCTCGGTCGCGCCGGAGCCTGGCATGTTCTTCGGCGCGCGGATGCCCATGCACCGGAAGCTCCAGCCCTGCCGCGCCCGGCAGCGGTGGGAACGGCCCTCGTCCGGAGCCGAGCAGCTTCGGGTGTCGACCCACGGGGCGGCGGTCATGCCCTGCAGCTCGATCGCCGTGAACGGCAGGCCCGGCAGCGCCGGCGGGAGGACCGGCTGAACCTTGGTGATGATTCGGATCGTGAACGTCCGGTCTGCCTTGCGGGCCTCCGGGTCGCCGTCCATCACGTCGAGGGTCCAGACCGGAAGGCCGGAGTCCTCGTCGATCGTCTGAACGGGGTTGGTCTTGGTGGACTTCTCGAAGTCCCGAGCCGCAGTCACCTCGGAGACCGCGAACAGACCGTGGGGGAACGTGTCGCCGAACTCGATGACGATCCTTCTCGGCATACCCATGATGGTTCTGATCCCTTCATTGGATTCGTACCAACGTTTGGTACGAGACCAATCTTTACCCTGGGGTTGGCGCGAAGTCAAGGAAGATGGGACCATTGGTTGGTACGAACCAGGAGGTTCCCTCGAATGGCACAGTCAGCACCGCTCTACCAGCGCATCGCAGCCGAGCTGCGCGAGCAGATCCGCACGGGCAAGATCAAGGCCGGCGAGCGAGTGCCGACCGAGCAAGACCTCATGGCCGCCCATGACGTGTCGCGAAACACCGTCCGGCTAGCGCTCGGCATGCTCCAGAACGAGGGCATGGTGACCAGCACGCCGGGGCGAGGCACCATCGTGCGCGAGCGGATCATGGCCGACTATCACGCCACCTGGGCCGAGACCCGCGATCGCCGCGCGAGCGACCAGGCGGACGCCTTCCAATCCGAGATGGCCGAGCAGGGCCGGCATGCCGAGTATCGCGACTTCGCGATGAGTCTCGAAGTGGCCGGCCCCGACTTCTCCAACCGGCTCCAGGTCGCCGAAGGTGACGCGCTCGTGTCCCGCGGCTTCGTCCGGTACGCCGACAACCAGCCTCTAAGCATCCAGGTCAGCTACTACCCCATGGACATCGCCCAGCAGGCCGGCCTAGTCGTGCCGAACGACATCGCCGGTGGTGCGATTCGAGCGATGGCCAAGGTCGGTCACGAGGAGATCGGCTACCGCGACGAGATCACCGCGCGGATGCCGACGCCCGACGAGGCGCGCAAGCTCCAGCTCGGCTCGGGTACGCCGGTCATCGTCTATGCGCGTACGACCTATAGCGACAAGCGCCCGCTTCGCCTGACGTTGACGACCTTTGCCAGCGACCGAAACCGGGTCATCTACGAACTTGGCGACGTACGCGCGTACCTGGCGCAAGAGGGTGCCGAAGCATGATCATCGAGCGAGCCGACGCTGACGACCTGGGCGTCATTCTGGCCCTGCGCACCGAGGCCAGCGAATGGCTCGCTCAACGTGGCATCGATCAATGGGCCGTCGCGTGGCCCAACCCCGAGGAGCAGAACCGCCGAATCCTCGGCAGCATCGAGGCCGGCGAAACCTGGATGGTCCGCGACGAGAACGAAGCCACCATGGCCACCCTTGCTCTCGACACCTTCTCGGACCCGCGTCTC
Source organism: Kribbella sp. NPDC003505 (assembly GCF_040610875.1). Lineage (NCBI taxonomy): Bacteria > Bacillati > Actinomycetota > Actinomycetes > Propionibacteriales > Kribbellaceae > Kribbella > Kribbella sp. NPDC003505. Next base: position 765,571 of record NZ_JBEXNA010000004.1, read on the forward strand.
TGGACCCCGGAGGAGCAGGCCGACCCGGCGATGTACATGCACCGCCTCATCGTCCGCCGCAAGCACGCCGGCCTAGGCACCGAAATCATGGACTGGGCCTGCCACCGAGCCCACCGCCTCGGCCTCCACTGGCTACGCATCGATGTGTGGACCGACAACACCGGCCTCCACAACTACTACCTCCACAACGGCTTCAAGCATGTCCGCACGCTGGACCTCGCCGATTATCCGTCGGGGGCACTGTTCCAGCGGTCGACAATCCAGGCTGCTTCCTCAGGCGTCAGGATGGCGGCGCGTTACGCCTCCGGCTCTCCCTCGTCTGCATCGAGCCGCGGCAATAAGAGTTCGCTTTGATCGACCGGCCTGCGGTGTCCTAGGAGAGACAGTCCCACATCGGTTAGGTTCTGGACTGACTCGCCGCCTTCGGATGTGGCCGTCCAGGCCATGAAATTCACGATTGTGCTCGCTTCATTCAGAGATCGAAGCGGCCTGAGCGTCAATTCTGTAACATGAAACTGATCGTCAATTGTTTGCTGAATTTGATCGACATCACGTTTCACGTTATTGGAATTCTCTGCGCTGACAGAGATTGTCCGTGAAACGCCTTGCAGTCTGATTGACTCAAGGATGTATCTGTCGACCACGCTTGAGATGTCGTTCCATCTGGCGGCGGACCCACCGTCTCGTCCCTTCAGCTTTCTCGCGTCATGGGACAATGACACTCTATATCCTGAAGTGAATCCAAGCAAAAGTTGCTGCTTTGAAACCCACCAGCCTCCTTCAGCTTCTTCCTCGTATTCCGCGTCCAGCGACAACTGCATCCGACGAGCTTCCCAGGCAACCGCGTTCGGGCGAACTAGTCGAGTCAGATCGACCTCGTGCAATTCCTCGCTCAGGCTGAGGAGATCTTCAAAGGTCATCATCGATCCGACCTGACGCCAGAATAGTTCGTCATATGTGGTCTGTGGATGCTTCAATAGGAAAGGAACAATGATGCGGAGCTCGGCTGGAGAGAAGCGGCCTGACGTAATGTCCAGGTCGGTCGTCTGGAGTAGTCCGCGCCGCAATAGATCGGCAGTGCGGTAGATCCGCGTCGCGGAATCCTCCGCGAACAGCTCGGATATGGTCTGCTCAAAAGAGGGGGCATCTTCGCCCGGAACCTCTTCTGCGTCTGCCGTTCTGAACTCAGAGTTCAGCACTCGTACCTGATCGCTCCCCAGGAACCCCCGACCTCCCTCGATGACGTTCGTGCGAATCAGGCGCATCAGGGGGGCTGCGATATCCGGGGAGCTGCTGTCGACGGGCGCAGGCTCCGCGGTCATGGCGGCCATGGTGTTCACTTCGGTGACGAGCGTCCGGGCATGCTCCGGCATCGCTTCCCGTACGACCGTCGCGTCAACTCGCTCGTCCTCATCGCGAGCATTCGCTAGGCCAAGTACAACCGGCTCACGATCCGACAACACATCAAGGTCTCTTTGAATCGAGTAGCTACGCAGAGATTGCCTGATGAAGATCTCACGCTTTCGACGTGGCCCCGATCCGCCTCCCCATTCCACGACCATGTCCGGAATATAGGAGTGGTTGTAATACTCAGTGGGAGTCACGCTAGCATCCGGACTGAGTTCCTCCAGTTCTCGCCTGACCACACTCTTGACAGCGCGGACCAGGTCATCCGGTACCGGCTGACTCAAGGCATTGGCTATTTCTGCAGAAACCTGCTCCACCCCAAGCGTCATTGCTCCTTAACCTTCCGCTTCAACAATGACTCAATCAGGCTAATCTCACTGCCCGTAAGCATTAATCGTTCCTGGCGCTCATGGACGACAAGCAGCCAGAGCCGGTCTGACACGGTCTTTACCAGATCATCATCGATCTCTTGATCGCCGAGCTTCTCGGGATGCTTCCCCAGGGCAGTCTTGATACTCGATGGCTCAAGATGGCTGGACCAGTTGCCAATATTGAAGGGTTGTCGCGTCACGAACATGAATTCGCATCGCGGATCGGCCTTGTGTTTCCGCAGGTGTTGAGCGGTGACGCTATAGGCATTGGCCAAGAACTCAATGAAATCTGCGGCTTGACTGCCGCCCGTGGTGTTTACGTTCTTCGACTCGACATAGAGCGGAGTTCTCTTGGGTTTGGTGTGAATGTACCCGAAGAGATCGAATCCTTGAACAGTCCCGTCAAGAATTTCGGGCGTGCAAAACACTTCGTTGTCGTACGCGTCGAATGGCAACTCAACCCACGTGGTGCTTTCAAGCCACCGTTTCGTGAAGTCGGTGCCGTCGAACCCCGCCTTCTGCGTCCCCTCCCTGGGCATTCCCGCATAGTAGGCGATCGATGCCGGTACGTCACTGGGGAAGCGCGTTGTGGCGGCGGTCGTCCGTGAATGAAACAATTGATTTAGAGAATCTAACGATGATGTTCGGGCCACCTTCTGCGGCAGCGTCACAGCCTTGATCCTGTGGAGGATAGGGCGAGTGACTCCGCTGCCGGCGACCAACAACAGCGCCACCACCGGCTGGCTCGGCCCAATCACGGCACGTCGACGACCTGGCACACGATGCCCAGGGTGCCGGCTTGTCATCCCACCTAGACTTTGCTGCATGTCTGGCTACTTGCAGGTCTCGACGGCGACGGCGACTCGTGACGAAGCGGTCCAGCTCGCGGGTACGGCAGTAGGCGCTGGCCTCGCGGCGGGAGCCCAGGTTGTGGGCCCAGTCGTCTCCGTCTTCTGGCATGAGGGTCAGTACGGTGAAGGTGAGGAGTGGCAGGTCTTACTGAAGACCACTCAGCATCGGTACGCCGAGCTTGAGGCTCACCTGTTGGAGAGCCATTCTTGGGGCAATCCCGAAGTGAGCGCGGTGCCGATCACCGCAGGCTCGGCAGGCTACCTGGACTGGCTTGACCGGACGACGAAGGGCTAGCCGCGGGCGCGTTCGAGTACCGCCGCGACCTCAGGTCCGCCGTATCGGGACAGGCGACTGAGAACGCCTCGCAATCGCTCGCCGGGACGAACCGAGCCGACACCTGACGCGAGGTCGATAGCGTGCTCGGTTACGTATGCGGCCCGCTCGGGATCGTCGGCGTCCATCAGCGCATGAGCAAGCCAGGTGCTGTAGAGCGCCTTGTCGCGAGAGTGCGTGTCGTCGTACCGCGACAGAGCGTCGTCCAGCAACGGAACTGCGCGGGCCGGCCGGCCGAGTTCCGTGTAGCAGCGGCCTGCCATGATGTCGATCTCCAGCGGATCAACCCAGAACACCCAATCCGGCTCCGGGAAGTGTGACGGTTCGTTGACCGCCGCTACGGCGGCATCGAGTGTCTGTGCCGTGGCCGATACCTGCCCACTGACGGCGTAAGTCCAGGCAAGCCGCTCGTGGAGCAGGGCGCGAACCCGAGGTGTCGTCCGAGTGCCCGCGACGCGTGTCGACTGGGCGGCGGTCTCGGTGTCGGCCTTCTCGTAGGCCATGAACGCCAGGGAGTTGCCTTCCAAGCCGGAGTCCCCAGATTCCTTCGCTGCGGACAAGGCTGCCTTGTAGTGCCGACGCGATTCAACGTAGCGGCCGGCATCGAAGGCGGCCCATCCGGCCATCTGAGCTTGTTCGGCGTACACGCCGGTTAGCGCTCGGGCCGTCGCGCTGCTATAGCTGGCCGTCTTGATGAGCTTGGCCGTTGCATCCATCTCGGACGTATAGATCTCGTAGGTGTCCATGCCTCCGAGATGGTCGTCCAGTCGACGCAGACGAGCCGTCCGCTGCCGGAGCTGACGTATCTGTGTTGCGCCGATCTGACTACCCGTTCGCGCCCGGGCAAGAGGCGCAAGAGCGAGGGCTGTTGCCAGGCCTGCGAAGGCCCTCCGGTCCACCGCGTCAGGGCTGCCGGTGTCCGCGTGAAGCAGATCGTCTAGCTGCTCCACAGATAGCTTCAGCGCCCGCGCCAGTTCTGGGCGTACCCACGCCTGTGGATCAGTCCGGCCGGCTTCCCAGCGGACGATGGTCGACCGCTCGACGCCGAGCGCGTGGGCGAGCCCGTCTTGGCTCAGCCCGACAGACTTTCGGCGCTGAGCCAGGGATAGCCGTCGCACCTGCCTCACTGGATGCCCCATTTCTGCCTCACCCGGCCCGAATTACTTGTTGTTATCTGGGCGGTGCGGCGAGTCAACACCACAGAACGAAGGTACCAGTGGCAGAAGGGGCTGACACAGCGATGGTCGAGTCGGCGGTAGGTGACGGCGTCGAGTGGTCGGGGGAGAGCCAGAAGCCCGGCAAGCAGAGTGAACTCGGGTGGCCGGAGCTGCGAAGTTCGCCGCGGGACCCGTGCGAGGGTCGGAACCCGATGACCAAGCGCCTGTGTCGGCTGGGCCACCACCAGGGCTACCACCGCGACGACATTGGGGCGGAGTGGCTCGATGACTAAGCGGCGGAACGTCCGTGACCGGCAGTTGCGGCGGTGGGCTTGGCAAGCCACGGCCGTCGACCGGCGGAACGGTGTCTGGCTCAACGGGTACGACCCGCGCCACGTCGGCCAGATATTTCCATGGTGCGTAGAGGCGTACTTAGCCCGCGGCCCGATCACGCCGCGCATGTCGACCCGCAGCTACCGCCAGCTGGAGCGGCGTTAGATCGAGCCTCGGCAGAGAATCACCACCTAATCGGCGGGGCTGGCGTGCTGACCCCTGCATCCGCGCCCGTCCCGCTCTCCACCAAGCGACCCCGGCTGACCTCCTCACAGCCGGGGTCGCCGCGCTCCAGTTCAGGGGATCGGGGCCAGTGATGAGCGCAAGCACGCACCGAATACGGCGTGCTTTCGGCTGGACCCTCTAGCCTTGATGGCAGGTGGCGCGGGCAGAGGAGGAGCCTTGGCGGACCAGGCGAAGAGACATCATGTCGTGTCGAAGTTCTATTTGCGCTATTTCGCCGACGAAGCCGACCAGGTCACCACCGTGATGCTGCCCGGAGATCGGAGATTCAATCAGAGCATCGAAAGGGCGACAGTTCGGACTCGGTTCTACACGGCTATCGGACACGACGGGCAGCCGACCGACGCGGCCGAGACGGCGTTCGGGGGCATCGAGTCAGTAGCCTCGGAGGCTTGGCGTGAGCTGTCGGAAGGAGTGTGGCCTCTCACTCCCGAGGCTCGTGAGCACGTCGCCGGATGGATCGCTCTTCAGCTTCTACGCGGCAGCGGGAATCGCGCCTCCATGAGTCAGCTCGGCACTGACATGTTGCAGATGGAGTTGATTGTGGGTGGCCGCCGAAGACTCCGAGAGGCTCTCCGGGATCTCGGCGAACCGCACGATGAAGAGTCGGTGACCCGCGAATGGATCGGTCTTTTTGAGAATCCGCTCGAAGTCGAAGCGCATCCGAACCATCACATCCAGCACCTCGCCAAGATGTTGCCGCGAGTAACAGAGAGCTTGCTGAATCGGTGGTGGATACTCACCACCTTCGAGCGGAAGAGCTTGGCCACATGCGACCATCCTGTGTGCGTCGTGCCGAATGATGACCTGACCGCGATGGGCATGGGAACCGGGATCGAGAACGCTGATTCGATCCACGTACCGCTCACGCGCAGGTACGCGCTCTCAATGCACCTACGCGGGAAGCTTCCGCCCGAACTGGCGGGGCAATCTCAAGACAGGCGGCAGGCTGGCGTCGCGGCCATCGCGCTGTACAGCAACTCGTGCACTGTCAACAGCGCCAGGCGGATGCTGTTCCATCACCCGCAAGACTCCCCGCTCGTCGGTCTCGATCTCCCGGCACCACGTACCGGGGAGGTCCACATGTCGGGCGACCCATGGCGCTTCATGGCGGACGACGACCGCCGAGTGCTACTTGACGCGGGCATCGAGCCGCCACAGCCAAGGACAGCGAGGGAGCCTCAACAGGATCGGTAACCTTCGCTGCGGTCCGGCCGACGCAGGTTCGCCGCCAGTCGTCGCTGCTGCCGAGTTGACCTCTTAGAAATCAAGGCGCGCCGCAAGCGGCGCGCAGCGCGGGCCGGGCTTACGGCCTGCCGGCCGACGCCCTCAACCCGCACGCACCATCTGCGTCCGATTCGATCCTGAAGTGTTCCTCCGATCATCCAGGCCCGAGCTGTGCGACTCCGGCTAAGGCCGGCGAGTTGGCCCCGTCCCCCTGGTCGCTCGATTGTCCGGGCAGACCGTCGTGCGTCAAGAGCGCCTGCGGCGTCCCTGCGGGATCGGCAAGCCGACTCTTGACCCACGACGCCCTGCCCTGGGCTGGCGGCTATCAGGGGGACGGGGCAGGTGTGGGCGCGGTCCGAAGGTCTGTACGTCCTTGTACCTCCCCGCGTTCCTGGCGGAGGTACTTAGGCTGAGTGTTGGCCACATGGAACTCGGGCGAGAGCCGCACTATTCCGCTGGCCGTGCCGAGCCAGGTCGTGTACTACATCGCTATGGGCAAGCAATCCAGCCAACCCGAGCTCACGGAACACGACATCGATCTCGTGACTGTTGTTGCAGAGGACCTTAGGTTCCTGGCGCGACCGGTTCAGGATCAGGTGACACGGACTGACGTGCGGCTCATCGCGACGGTCCTCAGGCGACTCTTGCTGCACGGCGACTACAGCACGGCGTGGAGGCTGATGGGCAACGAGGGCGAACCGAGCTTGCGCGCTATGGATCCGGAACCAATGGTCAGGGACGTACCCGACCCGATGTGGATTCACTACGCATACGCGGGCGGCTCGAGCCCGAGTCGAGCACGTCACGCGGGATTGTCGATGGTCATCGTGCCGGCCGCAGAACACAAAGGACGGGAAGCCTTCGGGTCGACTGCCTGGGACGATCTTCGGATTCGGCACAGCGTCAGACGAACATACAAGCTGACTGCCTACAAGCGCTCGACGTGCATCCAGATCGCGTCGAACAAGATCAAGCGACAGGACCTACTCCACTACGTCGCGAACAAACTGGGCGGAGCCCATCTCGACCGGCGACGCTTGTCCGAACGAGATCAGACGCTATCCATCCTGCTGGACCGCGGACAGTTGATCGTCGCTGGCCTTCCCGGTCCGTACTTTGAAGTGCTGACGATGGCCGCAGATCTTGCGCACTCCACCGACGCCCAGAACCTTGTCGAGGCAGTGATGCAGCGCTACCCATCGGAAATGGATGAGCCGGATCGTATCTATCTGCGGGAAGGGCTCGACGGCCCGTGGACCTGGATGTCCCTTGGCGATGAACCGGCGACTGGCAGGGGACCGAGCAGCCACTAGCAATGCTGACCGTCCTCACACTCTCACAGTCGGTCGGCCGGTTTCAGAAACTCGCAGTTCGTTTTTTTTGAATCTGCGCGGGCCGCTCGTGGGCCACAGACGAACCGAGCAACGCGGCGAAGGTGAGGAGCAACAACCCGGCCTGAACCGCGCTTGGTGGCGCACTCCAGCCGCTGGCCGGCGATGCGATGCCCGCGATCAGCATGGCGGCTGCAGCGGACCTACCGCGGCGGCTACTGCGGTCCTCGCGGGGCATGGTCCCAGTGTCGCGCAGATTCTGGGCATAGCGGCTGCGGCACGCCAAGGGCGTCAGCGCACGCGTCTCGTGCCATTCACGTGCCATTACAGGGGGCCGGGTGGGGGTAGTCCAGGCCGGAGCGGGCCGGTTGTGCCAGGCTTGGCCACGTCGTCAGGCGGGTAGGCGGAGTGATTCCCAAGCTGACAGTGCGGGTTCGATTCCCGTCACCCGCTCCAGGCGAAAGGCCCTGGTCAGGACGAGAGTCCCGGCCAGGGCCTTCGGCGTTGCTGCGGCCAGCAGCGGCCGGCGGGCCATCCACGGGCCACTAGCCACGCCTCTTGCCCGTCTTCTTGCCTTGCCCTTGTCCGAGGCAGCCGCCGCCGGCTTCTTGGCCTTCTTGCGCTCGGCCTTCACCGCGTCGCTCACCGCCTGGGCGATAGCCCGATCCGCCTCTGAGGTGGCGTGCTGGTAGATCATGGCCGCTTGCGCCGAGTCGTGACCCATCCGGGCCATCAGTTCCCGAGTGCTCGCGCCCGTCCGCGCCGCGATCGTGTTGCCCGTGTGCCGTAGGTCGTGAAAGTGCAGACCCGGCACGTTGAGCTTGCCGACCGCCGCCGGCCAGCCGATGACCTTGTTGAGGTTGCCGCGCCAGATCGGCCGGCCGGACGGAGTCGTGAACACCAACGCTTCCGGGTGTCATCGACGAACGCCGCCAAGTGCTCGCGCAGCGCCGGCAGGATTGCCGCCGGCACTGAAACGGCCCGCCGACCAGCCCGCGACTTCGGCGGACCGAGAACCATCCCGACCCCACGCACCTCCGTGAAGGTCTGACGAACGCGGACCACCCCGGCGTCGGCGTCGACATCCTGCCGTTGCAGCGCGGACACCTCGCCCCACCGCAGGCAGGCGAAGGTGGTCACCAGGACCAGGGCGCGGTACCGCTCGTCCACCAGCTCGGCGAGCTTGAGCACCTGGGCGAGCGTGAGCACCGGTCGCTCCGCCGGCTTCTCCTGGTCCGCACCCAGAATCCGGCACGGGTTCTTTCGCAGCAACTCGTCCTCGTTGACCGCCGTCATCAGCACGGCCCGCAGCAGCCGGTACGCCTTGGCGGCCATCGTCTCCGAGACGCCGTTGCCGAGCAGTCTCGCCCGCCACTCGCGGATCATCGGCGTATCCAACCGGCTCAGCTCCACCCCGCCCAGGTACGGCGAGATGTGCTTGCCGAGTAGCCACTGGTACAGGGCCACTGTCCGAGGACGCAGGCCAGGGCGCTGCGCGATCCACCGCTCGGCGTAGTCGCCCAGCGTGACCCGCGCCCGCTCAGGATCGATCCACTCCCCGCGAGTCATCTGCGCTTCGACCATCGACAGGTACCGGTCCGCGTCTGACTTGCGGGCGAAGGTGTCCGGGGCGGTCCGCTGGCGCCCATCCGGTCCCGGATAGCGGACCTGGTATCGGCCCGACTCCCGCTTCCGGATGCTGCCGAACCGTCGACGTGCCGTCATCAGGCCACGCTCCGCAGGCCAGACCACACCTCGGACGCGGTGAGCGGTTCCACCCTGCCCGCGTTGACGTGGGCGTCCACGTCCGAAGCCTTGAGGCGCACGCTGCGGCCGACCTTGTGGAAGGCGATGCGTCGCTGCGCGACCAGCCGGCGCACGTAGCGGACGCTCATCTTCATCCGGCCCGCGGCTTCCTCTACCGTCAGGACCTCGTCCACCACCGTCATGCCTCCCCGTTCTGTGTGGGCTTGCAGTCAGTTGCCGAAACATCGGGCGGGTCGGCGGCCCGTCTGGCGGCGTCGAGCTGTGCCCGCCATTGGATGCGTTCAGAGATCGCCCGCAGGACCCGGTGACCGAGGGGTGGCACGTCGGGGTCGGTGGGCTTCGCGAGTTCCCACGCGTGCCGGACGGTGTCGGAGCCGGCCGGGGCGGTGTCGGCGTCGGTGGTCACGCCGAGCAGTGCTTTGACCCACTCGCGCCGATCGGCGCGGTGGTCGGCCAGTGTCTTGCCGGACCACGGCCGGGAGATGAGGACGCGTCGGCCGCGGATGCCGAGGGTTTCCCGTTTGTGGACCTTGTTCTTGCAGTTGCCCGGCTTGAGTCCCGGGCGGGCCTTCTTGGGTGGACGCCGTAGAGCAGCCAGTTGGCGCACCGCTCCGAGCACGGCGTGTGCCGTAGTTCCTGCCAGAGCCGTTCCAGGTGGGCGCGTTGCCGGCCGGTGGTGACGTCGTGGCAGTCGGCGGCCTGCTTGGTGAGGTACTTGGTGATGTAGCCGACGCACCGGTCTGCGTCCTTGGTGCCGGCGAGGACGCCCTTGGCGTCGACCTGGACACCGAAGCGGACGACATGCACGGGTTCGGTGTCGGGGTCGGCGTCGACCAGGTCCAGGGCGTCATCCCACGACGGCAGCAGCTCGCCGGTGTCCGGGTCGGTGTAGCCGCCCGCGTCGGCGTCCCACTGCGGCGCCCTTCCCGGTTCGTAGACCAGCTCGGTGGCGGGGGGCCACCACACCTGGTGGTAGGTGGCGGCGGCGACCTGCCGGATCAGTGCCCGGGGGATGGTGCCCCGGATCGCGAAGTGCGCATGCGGAGCCAACCGGCGTTGCGGTTCCACCGCCCCGGCGTACTGGACGTTCCAACCCACGGCACGGCGCAGGTTCTGCCAGAACCGGTCGAGCAGCCGGGGGAAGTGCACCGCGTCCCAGGCCGCGCGACGGTAGTCGTAGGCGTCCGGGTCGACCGGCGTCCCATCGGAGTGGACGCGGCCGTAGGAGCCGAGCGTGAGGGTCAGGAACATCGACGGCCGAAACGCCTGCCCGCCATGCCCCTCGAACGTGCGGCCCACGGTCCGGTTCTCCACCGGGAGACGCGGAAGGTCCGGGGCGTCCTGCCGCCGCTTGGTCGAGCGCACCCGCCGCTTGCCGTCACCGTCCTCCTGGTCCTCACTCGCATGCGGCGGAGCCGGCCGACCCCGGAGCCCTTCCGTGGTGACCTGTTCTTCCAGTTCCGCGATCGCGTCGTCCAGGTCCCCGACCTGATCCCACTGCGACGCCCGGGCGGCTTCATCGCGGGCGAACTCCAGGTGAGCGCGGGCGACGATCAGGCCGCGCTGCGCGTCGGTGGCCGGCAGGGGTCCGGGGTCGGGTTCGTCGTCGCGGTGCCAACCCTCGCGGATCTGCTGCTGCCGCAGCCGGCGAGCACGGGTGGCGCAGGCCGGGCACTTGGCCTCCTGCGTAGCGCCGCACGGCAGGTCGATCACCTCGGTCTGCCCCGAGTCAAGGTCCGTGCGGCGTAGCGAGACGGGACGGGTGCAGACGCCGTAGTCCGCCGCAAGGTCGGCCACGACGTCGACGGAGCGAGGCATCAGCATCCGGGCGGCCCGGGAGCCCGGCCTCGGACCCGCCAGAGGGGCGGGGGCGAGGCCGGGCAGCGTCGGAGTCGTCGTCATCGGCCCACCCCCAGCGACGGGGCCAGGTCGCGGACCCGGAGAGCGGGGCGGGGGTCAGCGGTGGCGTGGTCATCGCGCAGCGGGTCGAAGGCGACGACGCCGGCCCTGGTGGTCTTGGCCCGGTACATCGCGGCGTCGGCGTCGGCCAGGGCGGCGGCGAGGCCAGCGGGACTGGCGGGGGCGATCCCAATGCTCGCGGTCACCGACACCGAGACGCCGGAGGGCAGGCGGACGGGGGCGGCGATGGCGGCGGCGAGCTCGCGGGCAGCCGCGGCCGGGTTCGGGTCGAGCAGCAGGGCGGCGAACTCATCCCCACCGAGCCGGGCCGCGATGCCGTGAACGGTGCGGAGCCGGGAAGCAACAGCGGTCAGCACCAGGTCCCCGGCGGCATGGCCGTGGGTGTCGTTGACCGGCTTGAAGCCGTCCAGGTCGACCACCACCACCCACGGCCGCAGCGGCGCGAGCTGGTCCCAGCCGGCGGCGAGGCCGGCGCGGTTGGCGAGCCCGGTGAGCGGATCGCGGAGGGCGGCGCGTTGCAGCGCGGCCAGCTCGTAGCGGGCGACGTAGAGCCGGTACTGATCCCAGGCGAACAGGCCGAGGCGAACGGCGAAAAGCAGGCCGGATAGCAGGTGGTCGGTCATCGAGTCACCTCCCGAGTCAGCGGGGTGCCGTTGCGGCGGGCGAACGCGGAAGCGGGGACCGGCACGACGGCGGGCGCGACCGAGGTGGCCGGGGCCGGCGCGGTTTCCGCCGGAACGTCGGTGGGGGTCGGGGCGGCGGCGACGGGGGCGGGCGTTGGGTTGGCGGTGAGCGGAGCCGGGGTGGCCGGGGTCGCCTTGGTGGGGCGTGATTCGCGGCGGATGAGGGCGCGCATGTGCACGGCCAGGCCGGCGACGGCGGGCGGGAGCGCCCCGACGACGGCGGCGAGGACCGGTTGCCACATGGTGCGCCCGGTGGCCGGTTGTGCCGACCACACGGCAAGGGCGTGGTAGGCGGACTGTGCGGCGACGCCGATGCCGGCGGCGGCGTAGGTGTTGATCCGGGCGAACTCCGCGACCCCGGCCCTCCTCAGAGATCAGCCGGGGCGGATCACCTCGCCGGGCACCAGGCTGGTTGGTGTACGACTGCCCGACGAGGAGATCCGCGGTTTCTCCCAGGTGCGAGCCGCGCCGCTGGCGCCGCCGCTGCCCGACAATGGCAGCCACGCTGACCGGGGTGATGCCCTCTGACCAGCCATCCGGCGAAGCAGCCATGAGGCTGTGTGCCGCTTTGGAAGGAGGCGTCTTACTTCGGGACGTCGAGCACCCGCAGTTGCGCCATTTCCAGGTCAGGGGAGAACACAAGGGCGAGGCGGCCGCCGTCCGGGGAGAAGCTGGGATACTTCAGCGGCCCGTCCGCGACCTTGCGCATCGACCCAGAGCTGAGGTCGATCAGCCAGACCCCCCGCTCGCGGCTGCGGCCGCCGGCAACTGCCAAGCTTCGGCCATCGGGAGAAATCTCCATGCCAAGGAGCGCGGTGAAGCCGGAGGCCAGCTTGCGGGGCGGGCCGTTGGGCAGGTCCTGTCGATAGATCTGCGACGGGGCGTCGGTTCGGCTCTGTCCACTGTCGCCTTGGGCGTCTGGGGCGGCTGCGAAGATGAGCTGTCGGTTGTCTGGGGAGAGCACCGCCCAGCCGGCGCGGCCCTGGTCTCGGCAGCTGTCCGACCCCTTCTGGCGGAAGATTTCGTCCAGCCGCCAGGTGTGCCCGTCGAGGGTGACCGGGCCGGGTAGGTCGCCGATGCCACGCCGCGTGATCGGGGCGAACCCGTCGCAGATGCCAGAGCCGTGGGACAGGTAGCCGCTGTCCAGGTCCCGGCGCCGACTGACACCGGTGGGTAGGCGCTTGCCGAGGGGGGCCAGATCCTCGATGCGTCCGCTGGCCGGGTCGTACGCGATCAGGGTGAACCCGGTGGATTCCGAGTCGTCGGTGATGCACTTGCGGGCCAGGCCGAGGCGACCGTCTGGCAGCCGGTGCGGTAGCAGGTAGTCGGTGCGCCGGCAACCGGGCACCTGCGGCAGGTCGACAGGTTCCGCGGCTTGGCCGGGTGCGATGCGCATGAGGCGGTACGGGGTATCGAGGTTAGGCGTCCCGTGGAAGTAGATGTGCCCGTCGGGTAGCCACACGATGACGGCGATCTCTCCGTCCGGGGCGTTCAGGCGAGTACCGGGCGGGCTGGGTATCTCGTTTGCGGCGCCGGACTGCCGCCAGTCGCACGCCGTTATCGCCGTTAGCAACAGGAGGCAGACGGGAGTCTGGCTCCACCGGCGTGTTGACTTCACGGCTCACCCCCTGCTCCTCCGCTGGCGTTGACGGCCGATCGATATGGAGGACAGTAAAAGTATGCGGCGCATCACCGACCTTGTAGTTCCGCCCTCCACCCGGTACAGCCATCCGTACAGCCAACGCCGCCCGCTAAGGCCGACGCTGCCCGACATCGGCAGACGGGCTGATCAGAGGAGACATCACCCGACCAGCCATCCGCGATCTTCTTCTAACAGTGAGGATGATGTGGGTGAGCCCCGCAGCGGTCGTCCTGACTCGTCGCCTAACTGACTTAGGGTCTTGAACGGGATTCGTCGGTCGCCTGCTTGCGGGGCTCACGTGCACTCACCGGGCCAGAGGGTTGTTGGTGACTTCATAGGAGCCTGTGCCAGCAGGCACCCATCACTGTTCTGTCCCGCTTGCCTCGGCTGGTGCGTGCCGCCCTAGCCCTAGCGAGAGGACGGCAATGTCCACCATGACACGAACAGGAACCGGTCTCCAGTACGGCGTGTTCGGCGGGGTCGACACCCACCGTGACACCCACACCGCGGCGGTGATCGATCCCGTCGGCCGGCTCCTGGACCACCGAACCTTTCCCGCCACCGCGGCCGGCTACCAGGAGCTGCTGGCCTGGCTGCAGGCGTTCGGGACGGTCCAGCGGATCGGGGTCGAGGGAACCGGCGCCTACGGGAACGGCCTCACCAGCTACCTCACCGGCCAAGGCATGACCGTGATCGATGTCGACCGCCCAGACCGCAAAACCCGCCGCTCAGCCGGCAAGTCCGACCCGATCGACGCCGAAGCAGCCGCCCGCGCGGCGGCCTCCGGCACACGTGCAGGAACACCCAAGAACCGCACCGGTAACGTCGAAGCACTCCGCAACCTGCGCGTCGCGCGCCGCTGCGCGATCAGCCACCGCGCCGACTGCGTCCGCCGCATCAAAACCCTCATCGTCACCGCACCCGAACCACTCCGCGATCAACTACGCGACCTGCCCACACCTGAACTCATCGCCACCTGCGCCGCGCTACGCCCAGACGCAGCCCGGATCGGCCAGCCATGCCAGGCAGCCAAAACCGCGCTGCGCAGCCTGGCCCGCCACCACAACCAACTCACCGAACAGATCACCGAACTCGACACCCTCATCACCCCGCTGGTCGAGGCGATCAACCCCCGCCTGCTCGAACTCAACGGAGTCGGCACCGACGTCGCCGGACAACTCCTGGTCACCGCCGGCCAAAACCCCCAACGCATCCGCTCCGAAGCAGCCTTCGCGATGCTCTGCGGCGTCGCACCCATCCCCGCCTCGTCGGGGCGAACCCACCGCCACCGCCTCAACCGCGGCGGCGACCGCCAAGCCAACGCCGCCATCCACCGCATCGTCATCTGCCGACTCCGCTGGGACCCCAGAACCCGCGCCTACATGAACCGCAGAACCACCGAAGGACTCTCCAAAAAAAGACACCATCCGCTGCCTCAAACGACTCATCGCCCGCGAGCTCTACTACGTCCTGACCACCACTTGACGATCCATAGGAGCATCCCCCAGGCTGGCAGGCCCGCCGTTACACTCGATCATGCCGTTCGATCTACAGCCCGTGCTCCTTGGGGATCTCCTCGGCGTCAGGCCCCTGCGTTCGACGGATTTCGACGCTCTCTATCAGGTAGCTCGAGACCCCCTCATCTGGGAGCAGCATCCCGTCAGGGACCGGTACCGGCGCAACCTCTTCACCCGGTTCTTCGCGGAGTCCCTCGCGTCCGGCGGCGCCCTGGCGGTCACGTCCGCTGGAGGCGACATCATCGGGTCGTCCCGATTCCACGGTTACGATCAGCGACGCAGCGAGGTCGAGATCGGGTGGACGTTCCTTGCCAGGTCGTATTGGGGCGGACAGGCCAACAGGCAGCTCAAGGCCCTCATGCTGGAACACGCGTTCCGCTTCGTTGAGCGGGTCGTGTTCCTCGTCGGCCCAGACAACCGGCGTTCTCAACGAGCGCTTGAGAAAGTCGGTGCGGTTCGCGTGGGAACCCGACCTGACGCGGCAGGCCGTGACAGCTTCCTGTTCGAGATCAAGCGTCCAGCCGCCGGTCGCGATTCCCCGCTGGCGAGGGACCGGGCCACCCACGGGCCATAAGGTGGTGTCACCCAGGGCCAAGCAAGGCTACGCGAGAGCGCGTCGAACTGGCGTAGAGGCCCATTCACAGCCGATCTTGTGCGATTCCCAAGCTGACAGTGCGGGTTCGATTCCCGTCACCCGCTCCACCAGACCCCGCAGACCGGACCCGGCCTGCGGGGTTTGTCACGTCAGGACGGTGCAGGGAGTGTTCGAGGTGGCGCGGTCCGAATACGCGATCTTTCTGAACGGCGGATACGGGGTCGGCAAATCGGCCACCCTGGAGCATGTCGGTGATCTGCTCGCGCAGGCGGGCAGGCCGTTCAGCCTGATGGATGTCGACTGGTTCCACCGGTCCTGGCCGCCTGCGGAGCAGGACAACGCTCTGCTCGAGGCGGACAACATCGCCGCGGTCTGGAAGAGGTACCGGACGGCGGGTCCGCGGCAGTTGGTGATGTGCGGAGTGATCTCGACCGAAGCTGCCCGCGACCGTTACGAAGCGGCGGTCGGGTGTCCGGTTCGCCCAGTTCGGCTCACGGCCGATGCCCACGTGACCCGTCGGCGGTTGCGCGGGCGCTACAGCGCGAGTCAGCAACCGGCGCTGGACTGGCACCTGAAGCGTTGGGACGAGATCGCCGCACGGCTCGAAGCCGCGGACCTGGACGAGTGTTCGATCGACACGACCGCCCTCGCTCCGCACGCGGTGGCCGAGCGAATTCTTCGGCACTTCGGGCTGGGATCGATGCCCAATGCATCAAACGGTTGAATGGCAATACTCTCAGTCGAGTGCTCCGTACTCGGCCGGTGGCGTGACCAATTCCGGATGCGTGCGGGGGTAGTCCTCTCCGTAAATCTCCAGCAATGCCCACTGCCATGCCTCGTCGTGAAAGATCAGACCGCGGTACGGCGTGTGCGGCGACTCGTACGGGTAGCGCTCCAGCGCGGCGTTCTCCGCCTCGATGGGTGTCAGCTCGCCGTACCGGTGCATCGTCCAGGCGAACCGTCGGCGCTCGCCGGCGAGGTACTCGACATACTCATCCTCTGTCCAGCTCATGCCGAAACAGTAGTCAGCTGCCGTAGACCTCCAGTTCGACGATGCGGGAGTAGGTGTGGTCGTTGCCGTCGAGGCACAGGATGCGGACGGCGTCGGCCTGGACGGGGGTGAACGTCGACGTGACGTGGCCGGCCGTGTTGCCGCGGACCTGGGCCACGGTCTGCCAGGCGCCGGAAACGTGGGCCTGCACGTCCCAGTCGCGCAGGCCGTTCAGACGGGCCGGGTATTTCGCCGAGTCGAGCGTGTACAGCTCAACCCGGTTGACGGTCGCGGGCGCGGACAGGGCCACGTCGTACGTGTCGGGGAAGGCGGCGCGGGTGCCGTCGTTCCAGCCGGTCAGCGTGTCCCAGTGTTCGGAGTCCTTGTCGCCGTCGACGGCGCCGCAGAGGGTGAAGTTGCCGTGCGTGGACGAGGCGGTCGCCTGTTCGCCGAGCGCGAGGTTGTCGCCCGGGCCCTTCGGCGGCAGCGGGTCGACCGTCACCGGGACGCTCACCCGCGACTGGTCGACCTCTACGTCGATCGTGTAGCTCCCGGGCGCGGTGTCCCGCGGGACGCGGACCTCGACCGGCGCGGACACCGGCTGGTCGGGGTCGACCGCGGGCAGCCAGGACGAGAACAGCGTGCGGGACAGCTGCAGCGGACCGGTCGGCTCGAGCGTCAGGTCGGCATACCGGTCCTGGGTCCCGGTGTTGGTCATCGTCAGGTTCAGCAGACCCGGGAAGCACGGCAGGCCGACCACGTTCAGTGTCTCCGGCGTGACGCCGATCGCCACGTCGGAAGTTGCCGAAGGCATCGAGCTGGAGCCGAGCAGGGCGGCGGCGACCAGCGTGCCGGCCGCGACGACGGTCTGTCGGGGGATCCTCATTGCTGCACCTCCGCGATGCCGGGGCGGCCATCCTCGACGAGGAGTTCGGCGCGTGTGCTCACGGTGCCGCCCTGGACGGACACCTTGTCGACGACGCGGTAGTCGGAGATCCACCGCTGCGGTGTGACGCTGCAGCTGACGTACCCGCGCTGGAAGTTGCCGAACTTCAGGTGCGGGTTCTCCCGCAGCAACGTCGCGCCACCGGCATCGAGGTCCTGACCGTCCATCCCGGAGGTGATGGACGTACCGACGAACTCGGCGCCGACCGTCGCCGACCCCGGATCGTCGAAGTCGAGCTTCAGGTCGGACGCCACGCTGCGGTGCAGGTCGCCGGCGATCGAGACCAGGTTGCGGACCTTCCGCTCGACCGCGCCGCCGAGGATCCGGTTCCGGGATGCCTCGTACCCGTCCCAGGTGTCCATCGGGACCAGCACGTCGGGACCGTCCTTCGTGTCCAGCCGCGCGATGGCGGTCTGATGCGCCAGCACGTTCCATCGGGTCTGCGACGCGGCCCAGCCGTCGAGCAGCCACTTCTCCTGCGCGTCACCGGTGATCGTGCGCGCCGGGTCCTCCGTCTCCGGACCGGGCGCCTTCGTGCCGTCGCCGTACGCCTGGTCGGACCGGTACTGGCGGGTGTCGAGCACGCTGAACTCGGCGAGCCGCCCGTACCTGAACCGCCGGTACAGCTGCATGTCCGGACCCTTGGGCAGTTGCGCGAGCCGCAGCGGCATGTGTTCCCAGTACGCGCGGAACGCGTTGGCGCGGCGGACCCGGAACTGCGCGGGCGGCGCGCTCGGATGCGCCTCGTCGGCCCAGTTGTCGACCACCTCGTGGTCGTCGAGCGTCACGATCCACGGCGCCTTCGCGTGCGCGCTCTGCAGGTCGGGATCCAGCTTGTACGCCGCGTACCGCTGCCGGTACTCGTCCAGCGTCACGGTCTGCTGGGTGATGTGCGGCTCGTTCGAGTGCGGCCGGATGCCGCGGTCGATGCCGAACTCGTAGATGTAGTCGCCGAGGAAGAACACCACGTCGTGGTCGCGCCGGGCCATGTCGGCGTACGCCGTGTACCAGCCCTCCCACCAAGCCTGGCAGGACGCGAAGGCCAGCGACAGTTCAGGAACGACGGCGTCGTACGCCGGTGCCGTCTTGGTCCGGCCGACCGGACTGAGCTGCCCGTTCACGCGGAAGCGGTACCAGTAGTGGCGCCACGGCTGCAGGCCGCGGACGTCGACGTGCACCGAATGGCTCGACTCGGGTCCGGTCCGGGCCGTGCCCGCGCGGACGATCCGGTGGAACTGCTCGTCGGCCGCGACCTGCCACTGCACTTCGACCGGCCGCCGGTCCATCCCGCCGAACGGCGCGAGTGGATCGGGGGCCAGCCGGGTCCAGATCACCACCGCGTCCGGCAACGGATCGCCGGACGCGACACCGAGCGTGAACGGATCCCGCCGGTCCGGCCGGCCCGTCCATCCCGCGACAGCGCTCCGGATCTCCGGAAGACTGCCGCCCAGCGCGAGCGCCGCCGCTGCTCCGCTGACGGTGAGGAAGTTGCGTCGTGTTGTCGGCATCGGCACCCACCCACCCGATCATCCCGAGGTGATCACATCCGTAACGGGAGATTACGAGAAGTTCACACACTAGGGTGGGAGAATGACCGATTCCGGCCGTTACTGCGAAACGATCTTGCTCGCCGGCGGCGCCGTGATGTCCACCGGCTTGTTGTAGCTGGTCATGTCCATCACCATCTCCACCGGGCCCATCTCGAAGCTCATGCGGCGGATCAGGTGCGCCTTGTCCATGAACATCGAGTAGGTCAGCGTCGACGGGACGCCCTCGGGCACCTTCTTGCCCTGCGCGGCGAGTGCCTTCGCGGTGTTGACGGTCACGTCGTACCGGTCGAGCTTCTGTCCCAGCACCGTCTGGACGCCGACGTACTTGACGTTGACCATGCTGGAGCTGAAGGACTTGTAGATCTTGGTCGGGTCGCCGCCTTCGACCAGCTCGGAGAGCTGGCTGTTCAGGCCGGACTTGAACTTCACGAACTTCCCGGCCGGCGTCAGCCCGGGCATCGACACGTACGCGGTGCCCTTGACCACGATGACCTTGCCGGTCTTGCCCTCGAGGGCCGCGCCGCTCATCTCCATGGACATCGCGACCGGGTCCGTCGTCTGGTAGCCGTCCATCGTCATCGCGGGCGTGCCGTTGACGGTCATCGTGCCGGTGGTGTGCCACGACTTCTGCTTGGCGATCGCCCTCGTCATCGCCGGGACGAACGTCACGCGGTTGAGACGGGCGACCGTCGCGGGCTTGGCGGTGTTGTCGGCAGCCGGCTTCCCGGCGGTCGGCGTGGACGCCGGCGTGCTCGGCTTGTAGCCGGTGGCCTCGGGCTGGTCGTTGCCGCAGGCGGCGAGGCCGAGAGCCAGCGGTACGGCGGCCGCGGTGGCGACGGCGGCACGGAACTTCATGATGCGTTTTCCTCCCCAGGGGATGCAGACGGTGGATCTTATGGTCTGGACCACCTGGGAAGGAAGGGGTTTGCAGCTAGTTGCAGATCAGCTTTCCGAACGCTTTACAGAGGCGAGCAGCAGCTGCGCGACATCCTGGACCTCGACCGACTCGCGGGCCGAGCCGTCGGCCTGCTTCGCGGTGAGGCCGTCGGACAGCATCACCCGGCAGAACGGGCAGCCGGTGGCGATCTTGTCGGCGCCGGTCTCGACCGCCTCGGTCGTGCGGTTCAGGTTGATGCGGGTGCCGAGCTTCTCCTCCATCCACATCCGCGCGCCGCCCGCGCCGCAGCAGAACGACTTCGTCCGGTTCCGCGGCATCTCGGCGTACTCCGCGCCCGGGATGATGTCGAGCAGCTCGCGCGGTGCGTCGTACACCTGGTTGTGGCGACCGAGGTAGCACGGGTCGTGGTAGGTGATCTTCTGGCCGTTGAGAGAGCTGTCGGTCGGCGCGACCGGCGTCAGCTTGCCGTCGCGGACCAGTCGGTTCAGCAGCTGCGTGTGGTGGATGACGTCGAGCTCGACGCCGAGCTGCGAGTACTCGTTCTTCAAGGTGTTGAAGCAGTGCGCACAGGTAGAGACGACCTTGCGGACCTTGGTCTCCTTGAAGACCTCGGCGTTCTGCATCGCCAGCTGCTGGAAGACGAACTCGTTGCCGGACCGCCGCGCCGGGTCACCGGTGCAGGTCTCGCCGTCGCCCAGCACGGCGAACGAGACGCCGGCGATGTTCAGCAGCTCGGCGACCGCCTGCGTGGTCTTCTTCGCACGGTCCTCGAACGCACCCGCGCACCCGACCCAGAACAGGTAGTCGACCTCGTCCAGCGACTCGACGTCGGCACCGACCTGCTTGACCTCGAACGGCAGGTCCTTGGCCCAGTCCATCCGGCCGGACGGGTTCATGTTCCACGGGTTGCCCTTGTTCTCCAGGCCCTTGAACAGCCCGTTGAGCTCGGACGGGAACGACGACTCGATCAGCACCTGGTACCGGCGCATGTCCATGATCGCGTCGACGTGCTCGATGTCGACCGGGCACTGCTGGACGCACGCACCGCACGAGGTGCAGGCCCACAGCGCCTCCTCGTCGATGACCGCGACGTCCGCGGGCCCGACCAACGGCTTGTCCTGCTCGGCGAGCACCAGCTCCGGCAGCGACTTGCGCTCCTCGTCCGAGGACGCCAGCAGGTACGGCGCCTTGGCGTACGCGTGCTCGCGCAAATTCATCATGACGAGCTTCGGCGACAGCGGCTTGTCGGTGTTCCAGGCCGGGCACTGCGACTGGCACCGCCCGCACTCGGTACAGGTGGTGAAGTCGAGCAGGCCCTTCCAGGTGAAGTCCTCGACCTTGCCGACGCCGAGCGCCGCGTCCTCGTCGAGCTCGTCGATGTTCTCGAAGTCGATCGGGGCGCCGTTGACCATGATCGGCTGCAGCGCGCCCAGCGCCGTACCGCCGTCGGGCTTGCGCTTGAACCAGATGTTCGGCCAGGCCGTGAACCGGTGCCAGGCGACACCCATCGTGGCGTTCAGCGAGATCGTGATCATCCAGGCGAACGAGATCAGGATCTTGATCATCGCGACCAGGTAGACCGCGTTCTCCAGACCCTGCTCGCTCAGTCCGCCGAACAGCCCGGTGCCGATGAAGTACGTCATCGGGAAGTGGAACTTCGAGGCGCCGCTCAGCTCGTACTCCAGGCCGCGGAGCAGCAGGATGCAGACCAGCACGCCGAGGATCGTGTACTCGACGTAGTACGCCTGCCACGACGTCGAACCGTAGAACCGGGAGTAGCGACCCTCGGCACCCTTCGGCAGGTGCCGCAGGCGGATCAGGATCAGCCCGACGATCGACACCAGACCCGTCCAGGTGAGCGCCTCGCTGACCCACTCGAACACGAACCAGTGCCCGATGATCGGCAGGGCCCAATGCGGGTCGAAGAGCTGGCCGAACGCTGTCACCAGGGTCAGGAACAGCCCGATGAACCCGAACGCGACGAACCAGTGCATCACCCCGATGTGACTCCACTGCAGCATCCGGGTGTGGCCGAGGGTTTCCTTGGCCAGGGTGACGGTCCGTTTGCCCGGCTCGTCGGTCCGGCCGGCGGGCTGACCGAGCTTGATGACGGACACCATGTGCCCGATCGTCTTGCCGAACAGCGCGACGGCGACCAGGGTCACCGCGAGCGAGACGACGATGGCGAGGATCTGCATACCAGCGATGTTATTGGTTGGTTACTCGTCAGTCATGTCTGTGTAGGGCTCGTCACGCCACCAATTGGCCTGTCACCAAACCGATACACAGCGTTACAGAAGACTTCTTGCCGTCATCATAGGTCACTTCGTAAGTTTCCAACCACTGCAACCGCAGTACCTGTCAATCGGTTTCGGTGGGAGAGAACGATGCGTCTTCGTCGGGGAATCGCTGCTGGAGTGCTGGTCGCGACCGGTCTGGTGGTGCCTGCCGGTACGGCGGCCGCGGCCACATGCGACACGAACACCGTCAACTGGTACACCCGCGGCGGTCACGAGGTGTACGTCGGGACGAACCTGTACAGCGACTGGATGGAGGGGCCGGGCCGGATCACCTACCAGAAGACCGCGACGTCGGAGTCGAACTCGTCCTGGTCCGGCGATCTCGGGGTGAGCATCCCGCTGGTGATCGCGGAGATCCAGAACAAGTACTCCAAGACCGTGGGCAAGTCCCACTCGGTGACCGACAGCTGGTCGTACACGGCGGAGGTGCCGGCCGGGAAGGTCCGCCGGCTGCACCAGCTCAAGCAGTCCTGGCGGGTGCAGGTCGTGCGCTGGAAGTACACGACCAGCGACTGCAAGAAGACCAAGGAGATCAGCAACCGGACGGCCACGTTCCCGACCAAGAACCGCGACTACCTGTGGATCCTCGTCGGCCGCGAGTGAGCCCGGACCCCAGTCACTCACCAACCGGCGGTGTCCGGGCAGGCTCACGCTCACCCGGACATCACCGAGGGCCGTCGGCGGAGGTTGGTGAGCGGTGGGTGTCCGCTCAATCGACGAGACGCGCCAGTCGGGCCGTGACCGCCGGGCGGCGGGGGTCGTCCGCAGGCAGTGCGGTGTCGAGGGTCTCGAACACCTCGAGGTCCTCGGCGCCCGTCGGCGTCTGGGCGAACTTCCAGAGGAGTTCGGGGTCGCCGGTGTCGAGGACGGCGCGGCGGAGGGTGGCGTCGAGCTCGTCGCGTTCGGCGCGCAGTGCCGGGGCCTCGGAGCGGGCGAGCAGTGGGCCGGCGTACGACGCGACCGCCTGCTCGAGGTCACCGTGACGCAGGGCCTTCTGGACCTCGGTGACGTCGCTGCTGACGTCCGCGACGATGCGGTACGGCTTGGTGTCGAGGACGCCGCCGCCGAGGAGGTTCCGCAGCCGGTGCATCTCGGCGCGGACCGTAGTCGGGTTGCCCTCGTCGCCGTACAGCTGGAGCATCAGCTGCTCGGCGGTCAGCCCGGTCGGCTGCAGTAACAACAGTGCGAGGACTTCGGCGCGCCGCAACGTCAGCGCGATCTCGCGGCCGCCGACGACCGCGATCGGCTGGCCCGAGCCGAGCAGCTTCAACCGCAGGGACGGTCGCGCACGGCGCACCGGCGTACCGGGCATGCGCAGCAGGTAGCCCTCGTCGAGTCGCTCGACCAGGCCCTCGCGCCCGTCGCCGAGGTCGATCCGGTCGGCGCCTTCCGGTACGACGAGGCGGTCGGGCAACCATTCGAGCGGCTGGACGGCGAGGACGCGGCCGGTCGGGGTCAGCAATGCGCCGGGCGCGTCGCCGAGCGCCATCAGGTGCCGCATGTTGCGAGCCCGCAGCATCTCGTCGGCCGCGGCCATCCGGACTCTCAACTGGCCCTCGGCGAGCTGGGCGGCCGCGGTCACCAGCGCGACCATCGCGGGGTGCACCGTACGCAGCGGACCGGAGACGTCGACCGCGCCGAGCAGTCTGCCGGTGTCGGGGTCATGGACCGGCGCGGCCGCACACGTCCATTCGTGGATCCGGCGGACCAGGTGTTCGGCCGAGTGGATCTGGACCGGCTCGCCGACCGCGAGCGCCGTCCCCATGCCGTTGGTGCCGATCTGGTCCTCCGACCACACCGCGCCCTCCGACAGCGCGATCCGGTCGGCCGTCCGCTTGACGTCGGATGCGCCCTCGCGCCACAGGATCATCCCCTGGGCGTCGGTGACGATCATGATGTGCGACGCCTCGTCGGCGATCGTCGTCAGCGTCTGCCGCAGCACCGGCAGCACGGCGCGCAGCGGATGGTCGGCGCGCAACTCAGCGACGGCGCCCTCGTCGAGGATCATCGGCGGCGCGTCGAGCTCGGGGTCGACGGCCGCGGCCAGTGAGCGTTCCCAGGACGCGGCGACCAGTGGGCGCGGGTCGGCCGCGGCCCGGCCGCCGCCGAGCACCTCGTCGTACAGCCCGCTCAGCCGGCGGGCCTGCTCCGGTGCGTCCATCCAGCCTCACTCCGCGGTGCAACGTCCGTGCAACGTGCCGGTGCCTAGTGTCCCGTCCAACGTCGGTTCCGAAGGAGGACCCATGACGATCTTCGCAGCTCCTGGGCAGGATGGCAGCCCGGTCACGTACAAATCGCGCTACGAGCACTACATCGGCGGCGAATGGGTGCCGCCGGTCAAGGGCGGGTACTTCGAGAATCCGACGCCCGTCACCGGTGCGCCCTTCACCGAGATCGCCCGCGGTACGGCGGAGGACGTCGAGGCCGCACTGGACGCCGCGCACGGCGCCGCGCCGGGCTGGGGCCGGACATCGCCGGCCGAGCGGGCGAACATCCTGAACAAGATCGCCGACCGGATCGAGGCGAACCTCGAACTGCTCGCGGTCGCCGAGAGCTGGGACAACGGCAAGGCCGTCCGCGAGACGCTGGCCGCCGACCTGCCGCTGGCGATCGACCACTTCCGGTACTTCGCCGGCGCGCTGCGGGCCCAGGAGGGCTCGGTGTCGGTGATCGACGACGACACGATCGCCTACCACTTCCACGAGCCGCTCGGCGTCGTCGCGCAGATCATCCCGTGGAACTTCCCGATCCTGATGGCGGTCTGGAAGCTGGCGCCCGCGCTGGCGGCCGGCAACGCCGTCGTCCTGAAGCCGGCCGAGCAGACCCCGGCCTCCATCCACGTGCTGATGGAGCTGATCCACGACCTGCTGCCGCCGGGCGTGGTGAACATCGTCAACGGGTTCGGCGTCGAGGCCGGCAAACCGCTTGCCTCGAGCAACAGAGTGGCCAAGGTCGCGTTCACTGGTGAGACCACGACCGGGCGGCTGATCATGCAGTACGCGTCCGAGAACATCATCCCGGTGACGCTCGAGCTCGGCGGCAAGAGCCCGAACGTGTTCTTCGCCGACGTCGCGTCCACCCGGGACGACTTCTACGACAAGGCGCTCGAGGGCTTCACGATGTTCGCGCTGAACCAGGGCGAGGTCTGCACCTGCCCGTCGCGGGCGCTGATCCAGTCGTCGATCTACGACGGCTTCCTGGGCCACGCGGTGGCCCGGACCCAGGCGATCAAGCTCGGCAACCCGCTCGACACCGACACGATGATGGGCGCCCAGGCGAGCAACGACCAGTACGAGAAGATCCTCGCCTACATCGGGATCGGCAAGGAAGAGGGCGCCCGGGTGCTCACCGGCGGCGGTCCCGCGGAGCTCGGCGGGGACCTGGCCGGTGGGTACTACATCCAGCCGACGGTCTTCGAGGGCGACAACAAGATGCGGATCTTCCAGGAGGAGATCTTCGGCCCGGTCGTCGCGGTGACCAGGTTCGACGACTACGCCGACGCGATGAAGATCGCCAACGACACGCTGTACGGCCTCGGAGCGGGGGTCTGGTCGCGCGACATCAACACGGCGTACCGGGCCGGCCGGGAGATCCAAGCCGGGCGGGTCTGGACGAACAACTACCACGCGTACCCGGCGCACGCGGCGTTCGGCGGGTACAAGAACTCCGGCATCGGCCGCGAGAACCACAAGATGATGCTCGACCACTATCAGCAGACCAAGAACCTGCTGGTCAGCTACAGCCCTTCGAAGCTCGGGTTCTTCTGAGCCCGTGGTGGCGAAGGTGCTGCTCACCGACGAGGCGGCGCAGTGGTTGCGCCGCCTGACCGGGATGCACGGTCCGCTGATGTTCCACCAGTCCGGTGGCTGCTGCGACGGCAGCGCGCCGATGTGCTACCCGGACGGGGAATTTCGTACGGGGTCGGCGGACGTGCATCTTGGTGACCTGGTCGTCGACGGCGTGGAGAAGCCGATCGGCTTCTGGATGTCCGCGAACCAGTACGAGTACTGGAAGCACACCCAGCTCACGGTCGACGTGGTGAAAGGCCGAGGCAGCGGCTTCTCGGTGGAGGCCCCCGAAGGCATCCGCTTCCTGATCCGCCCCCGCCTCTTCACCGACCAAGAGTCCGCAGAACTGGGACTCCTCTGAACGAGTGCCGACCGTCCGGTGGCGTTGCCGGACGGCCGGCACTCCCTCATTCGCTCAGTACGGCCGCGTAGATCGCAGAGCTGTCCCGCTCGCTGTCCGCGGCCTTCCGTCGCAGGATCTCCAGTCGCTGCTCGTCCGTGGCCGCCTGCAGTTGTAGCGCCTCAGCTACATGCGGCCGATCGACCACGTGTAGCCAGAAGGTCAGGTCGATCTTCCAAGTGTCGGTATGCAGTACGACGTAGAAGCGCTCGTCGGTGACGGCCGGGGTCGGACGCCTGTCGTCCCGCTCGTCCCTGAAGTCGACACTGCGCATCTCAATGACGCGGTCGAGGGTGACCAGGCCCTTCAGGATGGTTGCGTTGGTCGCGTCGGGGGCGTCGAACATGACGTCGAGGTCCCGGTCGACCATCAGGCCGGACAGGGCGCTGCCGATCAGGACCGGCTGCCATGGGAAGGCTGTGCCGAGGTCCAGGCGGTGGTACAGGGCCTGGGCCTCGGCTTGCAGCGCCTGGGCGCGTTCGACAAGGGACATGCCTTTGACGGTAGGGGTCAGGTTGTTGTGATGACCACGGGGTTTCCGGGCGTGATCTGGTAGGTGGTGCCTTCGACTGTGACGGCTTGGAGATCCAGGTGGCCTGCATGGCAGTCCAGCGTGAGGGTGTCTGAGGTGGAGCTGGCGGTTCCCCAGCCGGTGTTGGTGACGAACGGGACCTTCCAGTGTTCGCCGGAGCGGGCTGCGGCCTGCGGGGCGAACGTGACTGTCTTGGTGAGCGCGTTGAAGCGGTAGCCGGTGAGGGCTTCCAGGACGGACCAGCCGGCCGCGTTGCGGATGTAGTGGTCGCCGCATTCGATGGGGTTGAACGGGTTGCGGCGGGAGCCGTCGTACCTGGCCCAGAGGCCCTGCAGGATGGCCATGCCCTCGTCGGCGAGGCCTTCGTAGAGGCAGTGCGCGGCGACCTGGTACTCCGAGCCGGTCCAGACCTCGTCGCAGTACCGCGTGGGTACGTCGGGGCGACCGCCGTGCGGCCAGGTGCACATCAGGAGGCCGGTGTCGTCGCCGTCGGCGAAGACGCGGTACGGGTGCTCGAAGTCGTGGAACCCGGTCCGCAGGTTGTGCCGGACGACATTGCGCAGCGCCGTACGGACGTGGTCCTCCGGCAGCAGGTAGCCGAGGTCGAGCTGGTGTGCCCACCACTGCCCGATCAGCTGGTCCGCCAGGCAGCCGTCGCCCCACTGGAAGTCCCGCGTCTCTTCCGCGTCCAGGATCTGCCGGTAGTACTCGCCGGTGAACAGCAGCTCGTCGTACGACGCGCTGCCCGCGTCGAACAGGCTGCGGTACTCCTCGGCGTCCTCGCCGAGCAGCACTGCCATCTCCTCCGCGGCACGCAGCGCGGCCAGCCACAGCGTGCCCATGAACGAGTTGACGCCACACAGGTCGATGTCGTGCGTGCTGGGCTGGATGCCACGCAGTACGCCGTCCTGCAGCCGCTTGCCGTGGATGTGATCGAGCAGGCGTACGACATTGGGCCAGCGACTGCGCAGCCAGTCCAGACCGGCTCCTTGGCGCACCTCGCGGTACGTCTTGAGTACGGCGCCGAGCATGCCGTCCAGAGCGGGCTCTTCCGGGCCGCCGATCACCACGTCCCACAGCTGCTTCATATAGAGCGGTGCGCGGACCCGGTGCGGGATGTACCCCTCAGGCGCCTGCATGACGTCGTACTCCGTGTCACGCATGTTCTGCTCGAGCGACGGGAAGAGGCGGGAGAGCGTCTGCTCGTAGTTCCACACATGTGTGCAGTTGAGTGGACAGGAGCCGCCGTACCGGCCACCCCACATTGCCGTGGACGCCCCGAGCACGCCTTCGAAGCCCAGTACGTCGCCGGCCGCGGTCTGGAAAACAGTTGGACTCCGTACGTCGGCCACGAGCGCAGCGAGCCGTGGGCCCGTCTCGCCGGGCAGGCTGCTCGACTCGAACGCGTCGGTCCACGCTGTGGTCTGCGCGTGCAGCTCGGACCAGTTGGCGATGAAGGAGTCAGCCGCGGCGACGGCGTCCGGCGTACGACGGGTGTATGCGTTGCCCAGCCAGAAGCGACTGTGACCGTACTCCGGGTGCGGGCCGAACTGGTTGAAGTCGACATATCGGTTCGGGAAGTGCCACGCGATCAGGAACCGGACCTGTGTCGTCTCACCCGGCTCCAGATTGAACGGGACAGCAAGCCCACCGTTCCAGGTGCTCCCAGGTGCACTCGCCCCGCTGACCGGGGACACCGGCCCATTGAGAAAGGCAACAAACTCCTCAGGCCGAGTCCACTGCGCACACACCAGTCCCGGGCTGTCAGCGGCAAGCACCAGTTGCCCCGATCCGAGGTGGTCGACGGGCAGCGTGGCGTTCTCGAGCACCAGGTAGGTCCAGTTGCCTGCGTGCCGGACGCGGTTCGTGTTACCGCCGTACCCGCTGTTCGCCACCCCGTCGATGGGTGTGACGCCGTCCCAGCCGACCGAGTTTTGCAGCGCGCCGGCCAGTTTGCCGTGGATGGCGATCTCGCCCGGGTTGTGCAGCGTGAACGTAAACCCGACGACGGGCTGCGAGCTGGCCGCGGCGTCGGACGGCACCAGCGGGTTGAACACGTCCAGGCCGAGCTCGATCGGCAGCTCCGTCTCGTAGTCCACATGTGCCTGTGGATACGTCGCGGTGACCTTGGTCGGGCCGATGGGCTGCAGGACGTCCTGCAGGCGGCGCTCCGCAGCCGGGACTACGTCGTCGGTGACGAGCGGGGTGTTCGTGGGCTCGGACGGTGGACCCTGGAGGAGGCGGATCGCATCCAGTGGGGGTTCCACGCGGGACAGGCGGAGCGCGAAGAAGCTGTCCGGCACGTGGCCCTCGTGATTGCCGATGTTGTGCAGCTGCCACTGCCGCAGCGCACCGTTACCGGCCAGCGCGACGGTGCCGGTGCCGAGACCTCCCAGCGGGAGGGCGAAGTGCCGAAGGTTGTCACCGGTGTAGTGCATGTTTCTCCGTCCATGTACCGGCGGAGGCGAACAACGCCACCGGGCCGGGGGCGAGTAGTAATAGGGATGCGGTCACGGAGGTGCCGAGGAGCAAGGCGACAAAGGCCAGTGCGAGTACGCCGAGGGGCACAAGCGGGGCTCGTGCAGCCAGGTGCAGCGCCGTGAGCCAGAGCGTCTTACCGCGCAGGCCCATGCTCACGCGCAGGCTGAAGGCGTGACAGGAGCCGACCAGGGCGAGCACACTCGCGCAACCGCTGACAGCCAGCGGGATCGCGAAGACCGCGCTGGTACTGAGCTGCCAGTTCAGCAACGCCAGCGCGGCGATGACGGCTGGCACGCAGGCGACCTCGACGCCGGCCAGGGCGTGGCGCTTGAGGTGCTGGAGTAGGAGCAGGACGCCCCCGCGATCGTCCCGGACGATCGAGTCGGTCGTCGCGGTCACGGCTGCCCACGTCGGTCCGATCAGCACGGCGCCGAGCAGAAGGCTGATCGGGGACAGGCCGGGGCTGACGAGGACGACGAGGCCGGAGCTCACGCAGACCAGGACTCCCGCGGAAACCAGGACCGGGAGCTCGTGCCACAAAGCCTTCAATGCCCGAGGCAGGTAGGTCATGCGCGCAGGCCCGTCGACGCGATCGAGGCGATGAAGGACCGCTGGAAGATCAGGAACAGCACGAGGATCGGCAGGACGACCAGGGTGATGGCGGCGAACAGTACGACGGCCGGCCCGCCGCCGACCGCGCCCTGCAGTGAGACCAGGCCGACCGGAAGGGTCATCTTCTCCGGGGACGACAGGAAGATGTACGGCCAGAAGAAGTTGTTCCACGACGCCTCGAACACGAAGATGCCGAGCGCGGTGAGGCCGGGGCGGGCCAGCGGCAGGATGACGCGGAACAGGATCCAGAAGTGCCCGGCGCCGTCCATGATGGCTGCCTCGTCCAGTTCGCGCGGGATCGAGGCGATGTACTGGCGCAGGAAGAAGATCCCGAACACGTTCACCAGCGCCGGCAACCAGATCGCCACCGTCGTGTCCACGAGATGCAGCCAGCGCATCATGATGAAGATCGGTACGACGGTGAGCTGGACCGGCACCACCAGCGCGGCCAGCAGCACCGAGAAGATCTGGTCCCGCCCCGGGAACCGCAGCCGGTTGAACGCGTACGCCGCCAGCGCGCTGGTTAGCAACGCACCGGCTGTCGTGAGCACCGCGATCTGCAGACTGTTCCACGCCATCTGTGCGAACGGGATCAGGTCCGGCACCTGCTCGAAGTTCTGCAGCGTCGGCGGCCGCGGAATCCACCGCGGCGGCAACTGGAACGCGTCGATCGGCTCCGACAGCGCGTTCACGACCAGCCACAGCAGCGGCGCGATCATCACCACGCTGCCGAGCACCAGCACGAGGTCGAGCAGCTTCCCCTTCACTGGTGCACCCACCGGCGCGACAGGCGGAACTGCAGGCCGGTGACGACCATGATCACCACGAACAGCACGAGCGACAGCGCCGCGGCGTATCCGACCTCGAAGGACTGGAAGCCCTTCTCGTAGGTGTACTGCACGATGCTGCGGGTCGCGCCGTCCGGGCCGCCCTGGGTCATGATCACCATCGGGTCGAAGATCTGGAACGCGCCGATGAAGGTGATCACTGCTGCGAAGAAGATCGTCGGCGACATCACCGGCAGCGTCACGCCCCAGAACCGCCACCACGCGTTCGCGCCGTCCACCCGGGCGGCCTCGAGCAGCTGCCCCGGCACGGTCTGCAGGCCGGCCAGCAGGATGATGAACGTGTACCCGATCGTGTGCCACCAGTCGACCACGATCAGCGTCGGCAGCGCCCAGGTCGGCGACGCCAGCCAGTTCGTCGTCGACGAGAGGTAGTAGTTCGCCGGCCCGAAGGCCGGGTCCAGGACGTACTTCCAGATCAGCGCGACCGCCGCCCACGAGACCAGGAACGGGAAGAAATACGCCGTTCGGACGAAGTACTTGGTCCCGCGCGTCATCGTCCGGTGGACGCCGAGCGCGAGCAGCATCCCGAACCCGATGTGCGTGACCACGGACGCGAGTGCGAAGACGAACGTGTTGAGCATCGCGCGGACGGTCGCTGAGTCCGACACCAGTTGCCGGAAGTTGTCCAGGCCGGCGAACTCCGGCGTACTCAGTAGGTCCCAGTGGAACAGGCTGAGGCCGAACGCGGCTACCAGGGGGAGTGCGACGAAGACCACGAACAAGAGGACTGCCGGGCTGATGAACAGGTAGCCCGGCAGCCAGTCGCGACGCTGCGGCTTCAGGTGGGGTTTCAGACCAATCCCTCCAGCGTGGTCTGCGCCTTGCCGAGCGCGTCGGCCGGCGCGGCGTTGCCGGTCAGGGCCTGCTTCCAGCCGTCCTCGATCGCCCGCTGGATCGCGGCGCCCTTGTCCGGCGACGGGATCGGGGTCGCGTAGCTGAGCGCCTGGTACAGGTACTCGGTGCCCTTCGGCGCGTCGGTGAGGAACGACTGGCTGTTCGCGATCGACTTGCGCGCCGGGACGATGGTGCCGCCGAGCTGGGCGAACGTCGACGAGCCCTCCGTGGAGATCAGGAACTTGATGAACGTCCAGGCGTCGTCCTTCTTCTTCGACGCCTTCAGGATCGGGTAGCCGTTCCAGCCGACCGGCGACCCCTGCCCGACCTTCGTGGGCCACGGCACGATGCCCATCTTCGCGGTCGCTTTCAGGTTCCGGATGCTGATGATCGGCCAACGGCCGCCGCCGAACATCGCCAGCTTGCCCTGGGCCGCCGCGGTGGTCGCGTCGAACGTGCCGCCGGGCGCCGGCGACAGCTTGTCGGCCACCAGCTTCCGGTTGAACTCCGCCGCCTCGATCACCTTCGGGTCGTCGTACGTCGGCGTCGACCAGTCCTCGCTGAAGCTGCTGGTCCCGTTCGTGAGCAGCCACGGCATGATCGCCGCGAAGTACTCCGGCCCGGCGGCGTACCCGAAGGCGCCGGTCTTCGACTTGATCTGCTCGCACGCGTGCCGGAAGTCGTCCCAGGTCCACTGCGCGGTCGGCTCCGGTACGCCGGCCTTCGCGAACAGCTCCTTCGAGTACCACATGCACATCGTGTTGAACTCGCCCGGCAGGTAGTACGTCTTGCCGTCGGTGGACGCGTACTTCTTGTCCCACTCGATCAGGTTCGGGTCCATGTCGCCGTAGTACTCGTCGATCGTCGACTGGTCCTTCTTGATGTAGTCGTCGAGCGGCGCGAGCAGGCCCTTGGACGCGAACAGCCGCTGGCCCTCGGTGGCGATCTGGATGACGTCCGGCACCTGGCCGCCGGCGATCCGGGTGGAGAGCTTGTTGAAGAAGTCGCCCCAGTTCGACAGCGGGATGCCCTCGGCCTTGAGCTTGATCTCCGGGTGCTGCTCGGTGAACTTCGCGAACAGCTTGTTCCAGGTCGCCTGCTGCTCGGCCGTGCCCATGTAGACGAACGACAGCTCCTTGGTGGACGAGCCGCCGCCCCCGCTGCCGCCACCTCCGCAGGCGGCCACCGAGGCGGCGAGCGCCGTACCTCCGGTCGCTTGGAGGAACCGTCGCCGACTGAGCGGGGGGTGATCCATGAGCGGACCTCTCTCGCGGGAAATCGATTTCTCCGGAGCATAGTCCTGCCCGGCGAAACGGTGTCAAGGGTCGGGCGCCGGGAAACTCACGGGGAAACCTTCACTGCGGCGCGGAGGGTCGCGGGGCCCGCGATCAAGCGCGAAAACGGGGTCGGCCGGGGCGGGTGTCATGGATCCGCCCATGACATTTGTCAGCGGTCCGATCGCTGGCATCCGCGGGTCCGGCGGGCGCACGATGCGATCACCCCAATCACGCCGGCCTCCGCCCACCGGCCGCACGGGACCGCGACGCGGAGGCCTGCCGTAACTCGAGGAGTCCAGTTGAGGCAAGGGATTCTCGTGTCCGCCCTGAGCGCCGGTGCACTCGCCGTCGTCGGACTGACCGCATCGGGAGCCGCAGCGGCCCCCACCCCCTACACCGCCGGGAAGCACGCCGCGAAGGTCTGCTCGGCGACCACGGCCGCGCACACCGCGGTCTGCGACGCGATCAAGCTGGTGAACGACAAGGGTGTCGCGCCCGCGTCCACCACACCGCCGTCGACCGGTCTGACGCCGAGCGGCCTGCGGGACGCGTACAAGCTGAACGGCCTGAGCGCGGGCGGCCGGACGGTCGCCATCGTCGACGCGTACGGCTACCCGAACCTGGAGCGCGACCTCGGTGTCTACCGGTCGCAGTTCGGCCTGTCGGCGTGTACGACGGCCAACGGCTGCCTGCGGATCATCGACCAGAACGGCGGTACGTCGTTGCCGCGGTTCAACGTCGGCTGGGCCGGTGAGCAGGCGCTCGACGTCGACGCGGTGTCCGCGGCGGCGCCGGACGCGAAGATCGTCGTCGTCCAGGCCAAGTCCGCGAGCTTCGCCGACCTCGGCACCGCGGTCGTGACCGCGTCCAAGCAGCCGGGTGTCGTTGCCATCTCCAACAGCTACGGCGGCGGCGACGCCTCCGACGCGACGTACGGCAGCTACTACAACCACCCGGGCATCGCGGTCACCGCGTCGACGGGTGACAACGGCTACCAGGGCGGCAGCTACCCGGCGTCCTCGTCGTACACCACGGCCGTCGGCGGTACGTCGTTGGTTGCCGCCAGCAACTCTCGCGGCTGGAGCGAGTCCGTGTGGAGCGGCGCAGGGTCGGGCTGCTCGTCGTACAACACGGCTTTGAGCGCCGCGGCGTCGTTCGACACCGGGTGCTCGAAGCGCGCGATGGCCGATGTGTCCGCCGCCTCCGACCCGTCCAAGGGCGGGATGGCGATCTACTACCCGACCAGCAAGACGACGTCGACCTGGGCGCAGTTCGGCGGGACGAGTGAGGCGGCGCCGATCATCGCGGCGGTCTACGCGCTGTCCGGCAACACGGCCGGGTACGCGAACGCGTTGCCGTACGCCAACCCGGGCTCGCTGTTCGACGTGACCAGCGGCAGCAACGGCTCGTGCCCGACGACCCAGTGGTGCAACGCCCGCACCGGCTGGGACGGCCCGACCGGCCTCGGTACGCCGAACGGCGCCGGAGCCTTCTGACAAGCACTGTCGGTGATCGGGCCGTGGCTACGTGCAATGGCCCGATCACTAACGGTACTGTTCCGAGCACGAAGGACAACCCTCGACTCCACGTCAATCCGGAGATTTCCCTTCCCCGGAACCTCCCTCGGAATTAAGGTCAGCCCCCGGGACGGGTCGTGGAGGGCGACCCGCAGACACGAACTCCATGGAGATTTGCTGTGACAACATCACGCAGAGGGCGGGGGCTCCTGGCAGTCTCCGCCGTCTCCGCCGCCGCCACTGTGCTGGCGATGACCGCCGCTGGGGCGGACGCCGCACAGACGGCCGGTGCCGAGGGCAAGCAGCCCGCGCAGACCGAGAAGCAGGACGCCGGCAAGGAGCGGAAGGGCAACTACGACGCCCGGACGCCGAACGCCCGCACCACCTATGCCCGTTCCGCCAAGGTCGAGGGCAAGGAGACCGCGGCCGCGAAGAAGTTCCGCGACTCGCTCGGCGCCCAGGGTGTCGTCGAGGTCGACCCGAACACCGGCACCCCGGCCCAGGTCACCAAGCTGAACGGGTTCCTCACCGGTAAGAGCGCCAAGAAGGCCACGGACGTTGCCCTCGGCTACGTGAAGGCCCACCCGGAGGTCTTCAAGCTCTCCGACGCCGACCTCGGCACGCTGAAGCTGCGCAAGGACTACGTCGACGACCTCGGCACTCACCACATCTTCTGGACCCAGGTCGTGGACGGCGTCGAGGTGTTCGGCAACGGCCTCAAGGCCAACGTCACCAAGAACGGCCAGTTGATCTCTGTGATGGGCTCGCCGGTCTCCGGCCTGACCACCGCCGCGCAGTCCCGGTCCGCCGCGGCCACGCCGAAGGTCTCGGCCGAGGGCGCGCGCAGCGCCGCGGTCAAGGACGTCGGCGGCAGCGCGAAGTCCGCGACCGCGAGCACGTCCGGTGTCAGCACGAAGTTCAGCAACGGCGACACCGCGAAGCAGGTGTGGTTCCACACCGCCGACGGTCTGCGCAAGGGCTGGCTGACCTACACCAACTCCGGCGGCACCAAGATCTACAGCCACGTCGTCGATGCCCAGACCGGCGCCACCCTGTACCGCAAGGACCTGGTCAGCGAGGGCAACGGCGACGCGCTGGTCCAGGACAACTACCCGGGCGCGCCCAAGGGCGGCACCCAGCGGGTCGAGAACCTGATCTACAACAAGTGGCTGCCCAAGAACGCGAAGACCCTCCTCGACGGTACGTCGGTCGCGGCCTGGGCGGACGTCAACGACGACAACCAGCCGAACGGCGGCGAGACGGTCAAGGTGCCCGGCACCAAGACCGGCGCCGAGTACAAGCTGACCCCGTTCCAGAGCGCGTCCTCGTTCTGCTCCACGTCGTACATCTGCACCTGGGACCCGGCGAAGCCGGACTCCTGGAAGACGAACATGAACCAGGACGTCACCAACGCGTTCTACCTGGCCAGCAACTTCCACGACTGGCTGGCGAAGGCGCCGATCAGCTTCACCCCGGCGGCCGGTTCGTTCGACGCCGCGGGCGGCGACCCGGTGCTGCTGAACGCGCTGGACGGCGCGGCCACCGCCGCGAACGGCGGCCCCGACGCCAACCACATCGACAACGCGAACATGTCGACCCCGCCGGACGGCACCCCGCCGACCATGCAGATGTACCTGTGGCACCAGCCGGGCGCGACCGACGAGCAGGACCCGTGGGTCCCGGCCAGCGGCGCCAACGACGCCAGCATCCTGTACCACGAGTACACCCACGGTCTGTCGAACCGCCTTGTGGTGGACGCCACCGGGAACTCCACGCTGAACAGCATCCAGGCCGGCTCGATGGGCGAGGCGTGGAGCGACTTCTACGCGATGGACTACCTGGTCTCGCACGGCCTGGAGAAGGACACCACCGCTGCGGGCGAGGTCCTCGAGGGCAAGTACGTCTCGCACGGCGAGCTGTTCCGCACCCAGGCGATCGACTGCCGGGTGAAGGCGGTCAGCCCGAACTGCGTCCAGCCCGACGGTTCGAAGGGCGGCTACACCTACGCCGACTTCCCGACCATCGGCGGCACGCCCGAGGTCCACGCCTCCGGCGAGGTCTGGGCACAGACCCTGTGGGACCTGCGCGAGCGTTTCGGCCGTAGCTACGCGATGAGCATCATCACCCGCGCGATGGAGCTGTCGCCGAACGACCCGACGATGCTCGACATGCGCAACGCGATCGTCCAGGCCGACCTGGTCGCCAGCGGCGGCAAGAACGCCGACGTCATCTGGACCGTCTTCGCCAACCGCGGCATGGGCTGGTACGCCGGTGTCGTGGACGGCGGCGACGCCTTCCCGGCCGAGGACTTCCACAAGCCGCCGACAGGCGCCACCACCACGCTCAGCGGCAAGGTGACCGACAAGGACACCGGCGCACCGGTGGTCGGCGCGCTGGTCTACGTCGGCGGTCACTCCTCGGGCTATGCGGGTGACTACGCCGGCACGACCGACGCCAACGGCAACTACTCGATCAGCAACGTCGCTCCGGGCACCTACCCGAAGATCGTCGTGTCGGCTCCGGGCTATGAGCTGATCGTCCAGTCGGTCAAGGTCATGGCGGGTGTGAAGGCGAACTTCGCGCCGCGCCGCAACTGGGCGGCCGCATCCGGCGGCGGCTCGGTCGTCAAGTTCAACGGACCGGACTTCAGCGCCTACAACTGCGGCCCGGGCGGTGCAATCGACAACGCCCAGGGCACCGGCTGGGGCAGCACCACCGGTGACGACAACGGCACCCCGACCAACCAGATGATCCCGAAGTTCGTCGACATCAAGCTGCCGGCATCGGTCACGGTCAGCGCGTTCAACGTCGACCCGTCCAACACCTGTGGCGACCCGGGCAGCGCCTCGACCGGTCAGTACCGGATCGAGACCTCGGCCGACGGCACCACCTGGGCGACCGCGGCGGAGGGCACGTTCGACGCCACCAACCGCGGCAAGTACAACCTGGTCACGCCGACCGGCAACACCACCGGCGTCCAGTACGTCCGCTTCTGGATGCTCAGCCCGCAGGTCCCGGACTTCCAGAACAACTGCCCCGCAGGCGCCTTCGGCGGCTGCCAGTTCACCGACATGACCGAACTCCAGGTCTTCGGTACCAAGTAACCCCGCAGTAACCGCGCAGCATCCCCGCGAAGGCCGGCCGAGCAACCGCTCGACCGGCCTTCCGGCTGTTGCGAGGGGTGAACGCTGCAGGTGATCAGCCCACGCGTGCTCCGAGCCGCGTGCATCATCGCTGCGCTTGTCAGCGCGCCTGCTTCGCAGCCGCCGTCTTCGTCGCCGCACTCAGCGCACATGCTCGGCGCACTCCAACCCACCTCTGCTTAGTGCGGTGCAGCTGTTCCCGGCCGGCGCCGGAGAGTTTCGGGCTCTCGCCGGAGTGCCGTCGGCGATCTGCGAGTCGGCGCTCGCGAGTGACTGCTGGGCGAGCGGCTTTCGGCGGGCAACCGTTGGGTGGCGTGGCCGAATCCAGCATCCTGCGTGCACCTACCCAACCCGGCCGCCGGCCCGTCACTTCCAGTGGCGCCCAACTGTGCGGGGCCACTCGCCGTCGCGCGTTCGCGGCAGCCTCGGCGTACCGATGCTCCCGAGTACCCGGCTGAGGTCAAGCACCCTGATCTGCCGACCGATGGGGAGTTGCAGTCGCTGGCGTACTTGCGGGGCACGGGATGCCCTTCGTCGTGAAGCCGGCGGCGGACTGGCGCTCCGGCCGTGCGGAGCGGCGTGACCAGAGCAACGGGGACCCCGATTGGCATTTGAACCGCGAATGCCAGTAGTGTTCTTCTTGTTGGAGCGAGGCGCGGGACGCGGAAGCGGCCGGCCCTCCGACAAACTCCCTGAAGGTCTCGGAAGCCGAAACACGCCTGGGCGGGTTTCGGGTGCTGGGTCGTGTAGGGAGGCTGGTTCGAGGAGGGCCGATTTGACCGGCTCGAAGCGGAACAGTAAAGTTTGGCGGGTTGCCCCGGGGCTTCGAACGAAAGTGAGAAGCGCGGTGTGCGTCCGATTCTTGAGAACTCAACAGCGCGCCGAAAGTCAATGCCGAAAGATGCATTAACCCCGTACACAGGCATTGGATGACTCTCCTGCCCCTGGTCTTTCTGAGATTTTGGGTGTTGGGTTTGTCTGTTGTTCTGTGTCGGATTCCTTTGAAACAATGATTCAAAGTCAGTTTGATTTGTTTCTGATTCGAAGGATCTACTCAAAGTAGTCTGTTTTCCGCGGTTCGTCGTGGTTGACATATAGATTTCAACGGAGAGTTTGATCCTGGCTCAGGACGAACGCTGGCGGCGTGCTTAACACATGCAAGTCGAGCGGTAAGGCCCTTTCGGGGGTACACGAGCGGCGAACGGGTGAGTAACACGTGAGCAACCTACCCTCAACTTTGGGATAAGCCTCGGAAACGGGGTCTAATACCGGAT